>DATGID010000113.1:0-244165 GCA_035307385.1 Ktedonobacterales bacterium
CGCGCCCTTCGACGCGCCCGAGGCAGCGAAAGGTCCAATATTTATTGAAGAGAAAGCTGTTGACGGCTCCAAAGCTGTAGGCAAGGGAGTTTTCGAGGAGCAGCAGGCCCACACTGCGCGTGGGAAAGAGCCAGAACAGGATATTGAGGGCTAGCAGATCAATGCAGGTGTTCAGCACGCCCACCAGGCCGAAACGCATGACTTGCCAGACGACAGCGGATGGCCTGGAGCCTGCTGGCGCGCTTTCCGTGCTTTGTTCTTCCATGAGCGGGTTATCTGCGACGTGCAGATCAGCATTCGTTGCCAAGGACGTTCACCTTTTCTAGGGTACTTCCATATCAGATGCTTGCAGACGTGTTGAGAAGTAGTCAGTGTCGCGGCGCGTAGGGTTAAACCTGAATCGGCTGTTGTTTGCTTGTTTCGGCGAGCAGCAGAGATGGCCTGCTGAGCAGGCGCGCTTTTGGTCCAGCGGAGTCAGTTCCGCAGAGACGGTGGTCGGCGAGATAGGTCGATGTGAGCGATCGGGTTGGCAGGGGTGGTAAGCCGGTTCGATGATAGAGCGTAATTCCGTCAGACTCCTGAATGACGGGCATAAATTGGGTGAGAAACGCGGCACTGCCCAGCGCCAGATGCCGGGCGACCAGATCATTTCGGTCCTGGGGATTGGCGATGATCCAGTCCACGATGGCGGCAGGATTATTCAGAGCCTTCTGCCACAAAGCGCCAGAGCCTTCGTAAACGACATCCTTAAAATTAATGCCAGCTTCCGGCTCCAATGCATCCAGCTTCGAGGTATAGAGGTCTTCGAGAATCCGTCCCCCGGCGTAGTGCTGCGCGAGATAGGCGACAGTCGCGTGCGCGGGAGTGCAATCGAGTCCAACCTGCCCATCTTGCAGCGCGATGATGCCACCCGAAGCGGTGAAGATCATCTGGGCCACGGTGGCGATCACAACCGCGACCTGCATGAAGGCGCGCCAGGCTGGCAGCAGTGTGACACCGTAACTGACCAGCGTCGCCACGAACAGGGCAACCGGCGCGACAGCCTCGGAACCATAGCGAGCGTTGTAAAACGCATGGGGCGCGTTGGCGGGCACGGCCCCGGGCACGTAGAGGGCGGCTTGCCCGCCATAGAGCGAGAGCACATAGAAGGCAAAGGGCACCAAAAAGGTCAGTGACGCCAGCATCCCGGGCGAGAGCCGTTGGCGAAAGGCAAACACCACCACACCGATGAAACCCAGCACAAAGAGGATAGGTCCCACCGTTTCAGCCGAAGCGATCACGTAATAGCGCGCCGACTGCCAGAGGTTGTGATAGGTATAGAGGATGTGAGCTTGCAGCAGGGCTTGCTGCTGCGCCTGAGACGAAAATGGGCCATTTTGAAAATAGAGGGGATTGCCGAAGATCACGCCGCACCAGAGAAACCACAGCGCGATGGCAAAACCACCGAATGTGCCGAAGACCAGCAGGTTGCCTTCAATCCGTTTCCAGGGATGATGCTTGCGCCATCCAATGAGCGCAATCAAGCTGAACATCGCCACAAACAAAAGCCAGCCGTCATAGCGCGCCAGCGCGGCCAGAAAGGCTGCCGCTGCTGCCCAGACCAGTTGCTTGGGCTGATCGTCCTGCGCCCAGGCAATGAAGTAGTAGGAGGCGCTTACTAGCGTTGCGATTAGAATTAACTCGCTCAGCGGGGTCGTCTGAAGGTAGAGGATGTTCGGGTTGACAATGAACACCAGCGCCCCTACAAAGCTGGCCGGGCTGTTGTATGTCAGGCGGCGGGCCGAAAGAAAGAGGTATACCGTCGCAATGACATAACAGGTCATGGCTGGAATGCTGCCCGCTGCCCCTGTGCGCCAGAGCGTGTCGTTCCACACGAAAGGGACGATGAGCAGATGCGGCAATGGCAGCCAGACACCACCTAGCTGCGCCAGCCCTGGCGTGGCATTGTCGAAGATACGGCGCGCGATGAGCATATGCGAGTAGGCATCGCCATAGAGCAGCAGATCATGGTGTTGGAAGAAGTACCAGAAGGAGGCGAGACTGGCAATGCCCGCGCAGACGAGCGTCGCCGCCAGCCAGGGGTCTGCCGGATGAACCAGCCGGGCCAGAAGCTGCCTTGGATGACGCAGGGAGCGCCGCGCGGTTTTGCTCTGCGCCGACGCGGCAGCAATATCGAGCAGCTTGAGCGCGTCAGTGACCGAGGTGACGTTGGAAGCGCGTGCGCTGCTCCAACCCTGTTGGGGACGCTTGCGAAAGGGTGGCCTGGTGGGGCGTCGCGAAAAAGCCAGCAGCGGCGTCAGGCCGAGCAGCGTTGCGCACAGGCCCAGGAACAGGACGCCGGTGAACCGGGAGAGGCGCTGCTGTGTGTCGCGTTTCCGAACGAGTGCCTGCCAGAATGCCAGGCTGACCAGCGTTGAAACGACAAGCGGTCCCGGTGACCCAACATCAGCCCGCCAGCGCTTGCTTGTCGCAGGTGGGAAGCACCCTGCCGGAGCGTCTTCGCTGCCCTGGCAGGGGGACGCCTGCACCAGTGCCACGGAGCCAATCGCCCCGGCACCCTCTGCGCTCTGGCTGGTGGGCATCCCCGGTCTGTGCAGATTGAAGCCATGCTGGGTCTTTTCCCAATAGTGCGGCTTGAAGATGAGTTGATACAGCGCCATAAAGGCCGAGATACTCATCAGCGCCCAATAGATCGGGATGAACAGCGCCCACTTGACGAGGCTGTGCTGGTGGCGCTTGAGGCAGCCGATCAGGTACGTGTAGACATAGAAAAAGTTGCCGAAGACCAGGCAGAGCACGCCCATGTAGAAGACGGGTGCCGGAAACAGCATTCTGTAGATGCCGCCCACGACAGCGTGGGCCAGGATATACGCCAGCGTCAGCAGCCACATGAGCGGATTAATAAAGAGCACGGCTGTCTTGCCACCCAGCAAGATTTGCAGCCAGAAGAACTCGCGCAGGCGTCTCTTATGAAAATAGCGCCAGGGGCGACGCATATGGATCAGATAGGATTGCATATAGCCTTTGATCCAGCGCGAGCGCTGCCGCAGCCAGTTCTTCAGGCGTGGGTTGGCCTCCTCATAGGTGGTTGAATCCAGCACGACCGTGCGCAGCCGATAACGAGTCAGGCGCAGGCCCAGGTCGCAATCCTCGGTAACGTTGAAGGCATCCCAGGCCCCCAGCGCTTGCAAGATTTCCGTCCGGAAGTGGTTGGATGTGCCGCCCAGAGGCAGCGGAAGCCGTCCCTGCTGCAAGGCTGGCAACATCAAATCAAACCAGGAGGAATATTCGGCGGTGAACCAGCGCGTCAGCAGATTCTGTTCGGGGTTATAGAAGTTCAGTTTGCCCTGGACGCAGGCCAGGTCTGGCCCATGATGCGCGAAGGTCAGAACGGCTTTTTTAAGCTGCAAGGGATCGGGAATATCCTCAGCGTCATAGATCACCACATATGCGCCGGTCGTGTGCAGTAAACCAAAGTTACAGGCGCGCGGTTTGGTTTGGGGCGTGCCAGCCGGGACGGTCAGAGTTGTGAAATGCGCGGGCAGGCGCATCGCCTCGATGGCCTGGCGCATCTGGTGGTCATTCTCCTCGGTGAGCAAAAGGATTTGCAGTTTATCGGGAGGGTAATCGATTGCCTGCATCGACTGCACAAATTGGGGCAGTATCGCGGTCTCTTTATAGAGCGGGCATAGGATGGTATAGCGCGGCCAGTCTGCCTCTGTCAGCGCGTGGACCAGCGTATCATCGATGTGCTCTTCAGCAGGCTGGCTGAGGGTGCGCACGGCGAGCAAAAAACTGAGGAGGAGATCGCCGAGATAGAACACCGTGATGACAGCCATGACGGCTACCACCATGTTCATCCCCAGCGTAATCAGCCCCAGCACTCCGGCGAGCAGCAAACCAATCGCGGCGGCGCCCTGCCAAGGGGTCAGCGTTTGAAACGCCGAATGCTGCTGGCGGAAGGGCGCGAAGGTTCTGATTTGCCGCCCCTTGACGATCACCGCGCGCAGGGCGTCATCGAGATATCTGGCGATCCGTTCCTGGGAACTTGCCAGGCTGTGGCGCTGGGCATCCCTGGTGAGCCAGGCGGCATAGTGAGCCAGATGATCTGTATTCGTTCCGTCAGGAGAGAACTTCAGCGAGGTTCGCTTCAGGTGCGAGGTGGTTGTGTGCTGCTGAGAGAGAAGATGGTCTTCCATGTCATATTCCCAATTCATTTCCAAACTCTATCCATTTCCAGGCTGTTGCCCGGCAGAACTATATCGTGCCGGTCCTCCTGACAACATGAGGGGAAGTTCCTGAATTTACGCGAGGGGGAGCCGCTGGAGAAAAGGAAGAAATCCCTACTGCCAGCAGGCGCGGATTGTGAGGAGATAGAAAGAGGTTCAGGCTAAGCCATGCCGTATGGCAAATGCCGCCGCTGCCGCTCGATTTTCACTGATGGTCTTGTGAAAAATGGTCGTCAGGTGATTGCCCACTGTTTTCTCGCTCAGACTCAGCGCTTTGGCAATCTGCCCATTGCTTTTTCCCGCGGCCACCAGCCGCAGGACATCAACCTCCCGCGCAGTCAGCCCGGCAGGCAGAGGCACTCCCCTCCGTTTCTCTGGTTGGCACGGACGCAGACCCAGCCGGGAACGGAGTTCGCGCGCTGCTTTGGGCATTGCCAGCTTCTCAGCGAGGTCCAGCGCTTCGCCAAGAAAGGTGCTGGCCTGAAGCAAGCTATCCTGGTTGCCTCGCGCTTCTTCCAGATCGGCCCGCGCGATGAGCGTTCGCGCCAATTCTGGCAAGAGTCTTTCGCGGCGTGCGGTGGCCTCTGCGCTGGCGAGGTGCGCTGCGGCAGCATCCCAATTGCCAGCGTTGGTCGCAAGCAGGCCCAGCACCCGATCAACCAGGAACCAGCAGTAGTACCCATGGAAGGCGAGCAAATGTTGATAGAGTTCCAGCGCCAGCGCTTGCTCGCTACGGGCCAGCGCCAGGAACGCCAGCGCCAGCATGATGGGGAGGGTTGGCAGCGTTCCTGGCGGCACTTTCGCCAGAAGGCTCTGCAATTGTAGCTCGAAGCGCCGCGCCTCATCGCGTTTTTCCAGCTTGAGGAAGACGACACTGAGCAGGGGGGCGCAGGTGATGCAGTTGTCATCTCGGTTTTGCGGATGCGCCAGCAGCGTTTGAAGCGTTTGCTCGGCATCACTGTCATGCTCCCGCTCGGCAGCAAGTAATGCCCGAACGTAGTCTATCAGGTCCGAGAGGGCTGTGTCGGCTGTGTCTGTGCGCGCGCCTATAGCTTGCTCCAGCGCCTGCTCAGACGCCGACAGCGACCCTTGCGAAGCGTGAATCCAGGCCAGCCAGGCCAGCGCCATCGCTAGTTGATGCGGTTGGTGGGCCTGTTCGCCCTGCTGCGCCCGGCGAAGGGCCACATCGTACGAATGTCTGAAATCGGCCATCCAATAGTAGGCGCTTGCCAGATAGGTCCAGCGCTCGACTGCCTCCTCGGGCTGATCGCAGGTCTCGATGAGTGTGAGCACTCGTTCCAGGGCGCGCAGGCGCTCAAGCGCTATCGTGTTAGAGGTGATAAACATGTTTCATCTACCAAAGGATGGGAAGTAGCTGCTGTCTGACCGTCCGCCAGGCAATGAGAAAGCTGCAACAAGCGCTGCGCGTATTGCTGGCCCTCAGACGGGCATCCGTTGCTGCCTACCAGGGGCATGACGAGTTCTCCCAAGAGGTCTAGCGCTGCCGGGGATGGGCTTTTTTCCGCCAGGGTTAGGACCTGTTCAAGCGCTGCTCGTGCCGCTTGCAGTGCTTCCTGCTGCCACTCCACCAGGTCTAGCTCCTGTGCAGCGTGGGCCGCTGCCTCCAGATCACTGACAAGCGATACCAATGTATCGACTCTTTCAGAGTGGAGAGGCGCTTCAAATGCTTGAAAGACGTATGCGCGCAGTGCTCGCGCGGCAGCGCGTTGGGCATACAAGATTCCACGCGCGCGATCACCGCTCCGGGTGAAGTGGTGAGCCAGTTCGGCAAGGGTCTTGCTGTGCTTGGGCGGCTTCTGCTCGCAGCGTGCCTCCAGTGCCAGAGCCGCCTGTCCATGCAAGCGTCGTCGCAGCGAGCCAGCCAGGTTCTGATAGAGGTAATCGCGCAGAGCGCAATAGCCGAACCGGAAATCTCCTGCCCGCCCAGGAACGATCAGGCGAGCGTGCACGGCCTCCTGAAGACAGGCTTCCACTGCTTCAACCTCCTGGCCTTCCAGAGCAGAAAGCAGGGAAACGTCAAAATGACTGCCGAAGATGGCAGCCACGCGAAGCTGCTCCAGCGTCTTCGGGCAAAGCTGTGCCAACTGCTGCCGGAGGGTATTGACGATCCCTGAAGGCAGCAGATCATCAACCGGGGCCGCGAGCACCCATTGATTGTGTGCTTGGGTAAGAACACGCGCCTCTACCCAGCACTGCACCAGTTCCTCAGCGAAGAGTGGATTGCCTTCGCTCTTCGTGTAGAGCGCCAGCGTGACGGCAGGCGCGATGGCGCCGCCCAGATGGCTCAGCGCAAGCGCCTCCGTCTTGAGCAGTGAAAGCGGTTTTGCCTGAAGCGTGATGAGCATCCGGCGCCGGGTCAGTTCGGTCAAGGCGTGGGCAAATGCCGGGGTCTGCCAATATTCGCCTGCGCGAGCAGTGCCGATGACGAGCAAGCGGGCATGCGGATAACGACGCGCAATATAGCACAGCAGAGCCAGGCTCTCGCTATCTGCAAGGTGTACATCATCAAGCAGCAGGAGCAGCGGATGGGCCATGCTGATCGCCTCCAGGAAGGAGCCAACCGCTTCATAGAGACGCAGCTTCCATTGCTCTGGGCACCCTGCGTAGCAAGCCGAAGGTGCGCCTAACCGACCGGTGAGTTCTGGCAACAGGCTGGCAAGCGCTTCGTGCGCCAGGGCCACTTGCGCCCGCAACTGTTCCAGTGGCGCGGTGTGAACATAGCGTCCCAACGCCTCCAAAAACGGCAGATAAGGTGGCATGCCTTGGGTGGCTGAAGCATAGCCCTCTAAGACGGTTGCGCCCTCTTGCGCCGCGCGGGCAGTAAGCCGTGTTACCAGGTGCGTTTTACCGATTCCCGGTTCCCCGACCACCAGCGCCACACTGGTCTGCCAGGTGCAGGCTCGTTCGTAGCAATTCCAGAGGAGTTCCAGATGATCTTGTCTTTCGATGCCAGGTGCAACAAGACCCGGGAACACATGCGGCATGGCATAGGGGAGCGCCATAGAAATACTCCACTTTCATATGGCTTCCTTGCCGCAAACGTAGATGCGTGGTTCTTTGGTCAAGCAATTATTCCAGGCGCTCCCAGAGAAGCTGCGCCATCCAAAAGCAGCCTGGCGAGGAGCACCAATCACTCGGAAATCCAACGCTCCTCTGGCAAAAAGCGTGCCAGAAAAGCATGCAGATAAGAGATGTTATGCGTTCTCTCTGGCAGGAGAGTTTTCGACTGTCGCAAACGTATATTAGGCAGACAGTTAGTGTTTGCTTCCTTGACCAACTGATTGATATGGTCACCAAACGGGGGCGCATGACGCGGGCACAGAAGCTCGGCGTGTGTGTTGGGCTGACCACCGAGTACGAGAAGAAGGAGCCAGCCGCCTTATGAACCTATCCACACGCTACTGCGCTCACTGCGGCGCAGCCAACCCCACTGACCTTCCCCTCTGCCTGGCCTGCGACCAGCCGCTCTCTGAGGCCGATTTCCTGGCGACTGATCTGCCCGCCAGGCCGCTGATCATGGGGCGCTATCGTCTGCTCGCCCGATTAGGCACAGGCGGCTTCGGGGCCGTTTATCGCGCCGAAGATACCACCCTGGGCCGCCGGATGGTCGCTATCAAGGAGATGACCCGGAGCGGCCTCAAACCGACCGAGCGAGCCGAAGCCACCGAAGCCTTCCAGCGCGAGGCGTATTTGCTGGCCGGTCTGAACCATCCCAATCTGCCCGCCATCTATGACCATTTCCAGGAAGGTGGGCGTTGGTATCTGGTGATGGAGTTCATCGAGGGGCAGACGCTTGAAGCGTTTTTGGCACAGGTGCCAGCGAGGCGCTTGCCGGTCAACGTGGCCCTGAAGATCGGCTTGCAACTGACCAACGTGTTGGGCTATCTGCACACGCAGCAGCCACCCATCATCTTTCGTGACCTGAAGCCGCCCAATGTCATGCTGACGGCCACCACCCACGCCTATCTGATCGATTTTGGCATCGCCCGTCTCTTCAAGCCAGGCCAGGCCAAAGATACCTTGATTATCGGCACGCCTGGCTATCTCGCGCCGGAAGGCTATGGCAAAGCGCAAACCACCCCGCGCTCCGACATCTACAGCCTTGGGGCCACGCTCCATCATGTGCTCAGCGGCACTGACCCCACTGATCGCCCCTTTTCCTTTGCGCCGCTCCAACTGCCGGTTCCCGCGCCGCTGCAAGCGCTGATTGCCAGCATGGTGCAGATGGATGAACGAGACCGGCCTGCCACTATGGCCGAGGTGCAAGAGCGTCTGCAACAGATCGAGCAAGGCAGCGCGTTTGCTCCGCCAACCACTGTCTTGACCATGCCTGGCCCGGCAGCACCGCGCCCGGCAACAGAGGCAGCAGCCGAGCCGCCGCGCTTCGTTTCTGTCGCGGGAACCCCTGGCCTGCCGACGCTTCCAGCCTCGCAAGGCCGGATAGTGGTGTCGCGCCGCAGCGTCGCCATCGGCTTAGGGGCCGTGCTGGCTGGAGGCGTCTTCTGGGCGCTGGTGCATAATAGCTCTGCGCCTCAGCCGCCCGCGAGCGTGGCCCCCACCAGCGCGCCAACCTTCGCCGAAACGTCCGTCGCGACCCCGACCCCGCCGCCTACACCACCGCCCACGCCCATTGCCTCCGGCACGACGGTCTACCACATCTATCGGGGGAATAATCAGCCAGTTCTGGCGCTGGCCTGGTCGCCGCTGGATGGGGCCTCGATTGCTTCGGCCAGCAGTGATCCCACAACCCAAATCTGGAATGCCACCTCGCTGCGTGTGCTCGTGGCTCATTCTGGCGCGGCGACCAGGCTGGCCTGGTCCCCCAATGGGCAGTATCTCGCCACATCTGGCAGCCCCGATGAGGAAATACTGATCTGGCAGGCAGCCAACGGCGGCAACCTGCTCAGCTATCCCATCCAGGCCCAGGACAATCTTCCGGCGCTGGCCTGGTCGTCAAATAGCCGCCTGCTCGCCGCCTCTGACGACCCCGGTGTGATTCATATCTGGGACGCCTTGAATGGCAATCAACTCATCAACTTTGGCGGTTCGACCAACGGCGTGTTGGCGCTGGCGTGGCACCCGGATGGCGTGAGAATCCTTTCTGGAAGCGGCAATCCGAATAACACGGTCTACCTTTGGGACACGCAAGCCGGAGCCATGCTGGCGTCCTACGCAGGGCATCTGGGCGGCGTGAGCACGCTGGCCTGGTCGCCAGATGGGCAATTCTTCGCCTCTGGCAGCCTTGATAATACCGTTCGCGTCTGGAGCATCAACAATGGCACGCCCATCACTGTGTACTCAGGCCACGCCAGCCTTGTCTCCAGTGTGGTCTGGTCGCCCGATGGGAAACGCATTGCTTCCGCCAGCAGCGACACCACCGTCCATCTGTGGGACGCTGCCACGGGAGGCAATGTGTTCATCTATCGCGGCCATACCGCGCCGGTAACCTCGGTGGACTGGTCCCCGAAGAACAACCGCGTCGCCTCCGGCAGCATTGATACCACAGTGCAAATCTGGGAACCGCTCTAGGCTCGGCCAGAGAAGAACAGCTTGTTACTGTTGCAGATAGTCCAGCGCGGCGCGCACCATGACTTCGACGCCAACGCTCAGGCCGTCTTCGTCGATCTTGAAGCGCGGGCTGTGATGCGGCGCGTCGAAGCCCCTGGCCGTATTCTGCACGCCAACAATAAAATAGCAGCCGGGGACGGCGTTCAGGAAAAATGCCATGTCGTCGCTGCCGGTGGTCAACTGGTCGCTGCGGATATTCTGCCCGCCCACCGCCTCGGCAGCGGCCCGCTGAATCAACTGCGCCATGCCTTCATCGCTGACGCAGGGTGGGCAGCCGCTCGACATTTCCACCTCGACGGAAGCGCGCATGGCCGCCGCCACGTTGTTGGCGACTTCTTTGATGCGCGCTTCGATATGGGCGCGGTCCTCCGCTGAGTAGGCGCGGAAGGTGCCCTGAAGCTCGACCACATCGGGGATGATGTTGAAGGCGGTGCCGCCGTGAATGCTGCCGATGGTGACGACGGCGGGATTGAAGGGTGAGATTTCGCGGCTGACGAGCGATTGCAGCGTGACAACAATGTGCGAGGCGACCAGCACCGGGTCCACCGAGAGATTGGGCATCGCGCCGTGCCCGCCGCGTCCGCGCACGCGCAGCGTGAACATGTCGGCGCTGGCAAAGGTGGCCCCGGCGCGCACGCCCACCTGCCCAACGGGCAGCCCGCTCAAGAGGTGCAGCCCGATCACGGCATCGACATCGGGATTCTTCAGCGCGCCATCGGCAATCATCGGCTCCGCGCCGCCGATACGCTCTTCTGCCGGTTGAAAGAGGAAGGTGACGTTGCCGCGCAGGTGGTCGCGGTGGCTTGCCAGAATATCGGCCACCGTCAGGCCAATGGCGGTGTGGCCGTCGTGGCCGCAGGCGTGCATCTTGCCCGGCGTTTGCGATTTAAAAGGGAAATCGCTCTCTTCCTGGATGGGCAGGGCATCAATATCGGCGCGAATGGCAAGCGTTTTGCCGGGCTGGCTGCCGCGCAAAATGCCGACCACGCCGGTCTTGCCAATGCCAGAGCGCACCTCCAGCCCGCTGGCGCGCAGGCGCTCGGCGATGATTCCGGCGGTGCGCGTCTCCTCCATCGCCAGTTCGGGGTGCTGGTGAAAGTCGCGGCGCAGTTCGATCAGGGTCGCGTGGCGTTGGGCAATCTCCTGTTTCACGTCCATTAGGCTATGGCTCCTTTGCAAAAGCATGAGGTGAAGCGGCAGATGAAGCGTTGGACCCTTATCTTACTCTTCCTCAACCATTTTCGCCAGCCTCGCCCATTGCCACGCGCTTTCTTCACTTCAACACGCGATCAAAGGCGTGGCGCAGCGCCCAGGCGCGTTCATCGACGCTGGGCAGCATCTGCGCCTCGGCCAGCCCTTTCTTCAGGGTGTCCAGCGCGCGTGCCTGGCCGGAAAAGCCGCGATTGATCTGCGCGTTGACCAGTGTGAGCGCGGTGGCAAGATACAGCCGGGCGCAGCCAGCAATGTCGCCCCGATTATAGCGCGGCGCGCCAACCGCAATGGCGTTTTCGATCATTGCTTGCACGTCGGCCAACGAGTCGATGCTGACAATCTCCGGAAGTTCCAGCACGGTCAGCAGGTGTTCCTGGGTTTCCGGCAGTGATGCAGAGGGCATCACCTCCACCAGCGGGCGGCTGAGTTGGCGGCTGGTAAGGGCGCGGGTAGTGGCGGCGAGCGGGCCAGATTGCCGCTCCGCCAGCGGGCGCAGCAGCGCCAGCGCTGCTCTGGGCCAGCCAGGGCCGGATTCGCCAGGAGCCTCCAACAGCAGAGTCAACGCCTGGCAGGTATGCAGATAGAAAAGCTGGCGTTCGTTCTGGCTTTTCTGTTGATCGGCCAGCGCCAGAATGCCTTGAATGGCGGTTTTCAGAGAGAGAAGCTGCATAAGAGGGAATTTCTCCAGATGCTCTCAAAGACGCAATAGCAAGAGCGCAATACTGCTTTTTACACACCAGCCCGGAATTGAGATGAGATAGTTATTCTTCCGTAACTGACTGTTTCCCTGACCAAATGTTACAAGGCGACATAAAAGAAGTAGCATAGAGATAACACAAGAAACCAGCTTTGGTACTAGCGTCGGTCAAACTGGCGATCCAGCGCTGCCAGGCTGAGATGCACCATCGTCGGGCGGCCATGACAGCAGCTATAGCGCGCATCCACCTGTTCCAACTGGCCGATCAGCGCGCGCATCTCTTCGGGCGAAAGGCTGTGGCCTGCCTTGATGGCGGCTTTGCAGGCGACGTTTGCCAGGGCGTGTTCTTCCCAGGTTTCGCTGTGGCCGCCGCCGCTTTCCCGATAGCCCGCCAGTTCCAGCAGCAGTTCGCGCAGGTCGTCGACGTTGGCGCGCGCCTGCCTGGCAAGCGGACCCGGCAGCGCGCGCACCAGCAGTGTCGCCGGGCCGAAGGGTTCCAGATCAAAGCCAATCGCGCGCAGCGTTTCCAGCCGATCTTCGATAGCCTCGCGCTCGCGGGGTGCGCAATCCAGTGGTAGCGGGCTGAGCAAGAGTTGTGCCGTCGCCTGCTGGGCTTTCAGGCTGGCGACCATCTCTTCCAGCAGCACGCGCTCGTGGGCAGCGTGCTGGTCGATCAGATACATGCCGTCGGGGCCTTCGGTGATGATGTAGCTCTGGGCAAGCTGACCCAACACGCGCAGCGCCGGAAGGCGGCCCGTCGTCTGAAACTGCTCGTGCGCGCCGGGCGTGGGCACACGCGCCGCAGGCGCGGGCACATGAAAGCCCGCGGCGCTGCCTCTGGCGTGCTCGCCGGGCCACGCTCTGGGCATTGTTCCCCAGAGCGGCCCCTGCGCAAAGGTCGGCTGCGCTGGTGGACGGCCCAACGCGGCATCATTGGTGGCTTCTGGCGTGCTGGCAGCGCATAGCGTATCCTCTGGCGCGCCAGATGTATCCGCATCGCTGGCCGCCAGCGCTTCCGGCCAGGCAGATGGGGAGAACGCGCGGTCGGTCATCTGTGGCGCTTCGGTGATCTCCAGCAGGGCGGCGCGCACGGCGCGCTGCACTGTGGCATAGACCTGGCGCTCGCGCAGAAACTTGACCTCGGTTTTGGCCGGATGCACGTTGACATCCAGCAGCGCGGGGTCCAGGCGCATATCCAGCACAGCGATGGGATGCCGCCCAGCCAATAAGAGCGAGTGATACGCTTCCTCGACGGCAAAGTTGAGCATGCGGCTCTGCACCCAGCGCCGGTTGACGAAGAAAGAGAGATACTGGCGGCTGGATTTGTAGCAGCTTGGGCGGCTGATGTAGCCGGAGACGCGCGGCGGAGAGGTGGCGTCGTCGGCTGGCTCGCGTTCCTGGCTGTGCGCCTCGATCATCTGATCGGCTACCTCCAGGCCATAGACGGCGACCAGCGCGCCCAAGAGCTTGCCGTCGCCCGCGCTGCTGAAGACCTGGCGGCCTTCGCTCGTGGCCTGGAAACGCACTTCCGGGTAGGCCAGCGCGTATTGTTGCAGCAGATGCAGGCAGTGGCCGGTTTCGGTGGCGCGGCTCTTCAGAAACTTCAGGCGCGCCGGGACGCTGGCGAAGAGGTCGCGCACGCTGACCGTCGTGCCCACGGGCGCGCCAGCTTTGCCGACCTGGCCCAGCGCGCCGTTGTCAGCCGTCACGGTGGCAGCAATCTCGCTGGCTGCCGGGCGGCTGGTGAGCGTGAACTGCGAGACGGCAGCGATGCTTGCCAGCGCTTCGCCGCGAAAGCCCAACGTCTGGATGCGCTCCAGATCGCCCAACGCCTGGATTTTGCTGGTGGCATGGCGCGCCAGGGCCAGCGCCAGTTCATCGGCTGGGATGCCCTGCCCGTTGTCGCTGACACGAATTAGCCGCAGCCCACCATCTTGCAGATCGACGCGGACGCTCGTAGCCCCGGCGTCGATGGCGTTCTCCAGCAGTTCTTTGACCACCGAAGCAGGCCGCTCGACCACTTCTCCGGCGGCAATCTTGGCGGCGACATCAGTCGGCAGCAGGTGAATGGACATGCGCAGCCTCCCGGCCAGGGGTATTGAAGGCACGCGGGCCTGAAACAAACGGGCTACCCGCCAGATACCAGCGCCAGGGCAGTTCCGTGCCGACGCTGATGCCGACGCGGGTCGAGTTGCCAATCACCGCATCGGGCGCGAGCGTCGGCTGATCGTCCAGCCAGAGCGTCTCGCCGACGAGCGGCAGGCCGTTTTCATCCAGCGTCAGGCCCAGCGCGGCGCAGACCCTCCCCGGCCCACGCGCCAGGTCGCGCAGTGGCAGCGCTGCGCCCCGGCGCTGGCGTATCAGGTCCAGGCCGATGGTCGGCTGGATGGCGCGAATCAGCACCGCCGCGCCGACGCCTTCCGGCTCTGTGCTGATATTCAGACAGCAGTGCATACCATAGCTGAAATAAATGTAGGCGAACCCAGGCGGGCCGTACATGATTCTGGTGCGCGGCGTCTGCCGCAGGTAGCCATGGGCCGCCGGATCAATGGCCGAAAGATAGCCTTCGGTTTCGACGATTACGCCGCCGCTCACACCCTCCGGCGTGGCGCGCAGCAGCGTCATGCCGATCAGGGAGCGGGCAAGCTCCAGCGTGGGCTGATCATAGAACGTCTGCGAGACCTTAGCGATAGCGCCACCTCACGAACAGAAAATCTGTTCTATGATTATAACATAGCGGCTCTTCCGTTTTCATCACCACCTGGGAACAAAGCGCGCGCCTCCAGCGTTTCTTTTGAAAAAGAGATTACATGTGCCTCTTCCAGAGATACATAGATAGAAAGCAGGCGAAGATGAAAGTGAAAGCAAGTGGGATAGGATTGCTCGTGTTGCTGTTCCTGGCCGGGTGCGGAGGAACGGCGGCTGCCTTCCAGCCGACAGCGACCCGTGTTGGTACTCAGACGACAGCGCCCTCTGGCGGCGCTCAGCCGAACGTGCTCCAGGTGGTTCGGCCCAGCCTGGTTGGATATCAGCAGCAGGCGTTGCCTTCTTTCGAGAAGACTGTGAGCGATCCAGCCGCAGTACAAAAGCTGTATGCGGCTGCGCTGGCGCTTCTACGCCCCAGCCAGTATCCGCTGCCTTGTCCCAATGATATGGGGCTGAAATATCAGTTGACCTTTCTGGTTGGGACAAGCCCGCTGCAACAGATGGAGGCGCAACCCCTGGGCTGCCAGTGGGTGTACCTGAGTCAAACCGATGTGCGGAAAGCCGATCAAGCCTTCCTCCAACTACTTGCCCACACCATTGGGCTGCCCTCGCTGATTCCGGCGGGGTATTAACCAATTCCTTATTTTGTTGTATAGTATCCTCTTTTATGGTATACTATGCACATGAAGCTTTCAGAGTACGCAAAACAGGTCGGTGTCACCTACAAGACGGCTTGGAAGTGGTGGCAAGCTGGGCAACTGGACGCCTATCAGTTGCCCAGCAGCACCGTCATTGTCCGTGAAGCCCATCCCACAGCTTCCGGCGTGGCGCTCTATGCGCGGGTGTCCTCTGCCGATCAAAAAGACGATGCCATACGTCAACTAGAGCGCTTGCGAGCATACGCAGCAGCGCGAGGCTATCAGGTAACAGCAGAGGTGACGGAGATTGCTTCTGGCTTGAATGATGACCGCCCCAAACTCAAGAAACTGCTCACCACGCCCTCCATTGGTGTACTGGTGGTGGAGCATCGGGACCGACTGACCCGCTTTGGCTACGGCTACATCGCCACCCTACTTGAGCAGCAGGGACGCCGGGTAGAGGCGATCTTTCCCAGCGATACTGGGGATGACTTGGTAGACGATTTTGTGGCCGTGATTACCAGTATGGCGGCGCGTATCTATGGCCGCCGCAACTCTAAACGCCGCGCTGAACAGATCAAGGCGTGCATTGAACACGCCATGCAAAGCGAGGCTAACACATGACAATCACCCGCGCCTACAAAACCGAGCTAGACCTGAATAATGAACAGGTGACGGCCTGCAAACGCCACGCCGGGGCAGCGCGCTGGGCATACAATTGGGGCTTGAAGCGCAAGCAGGAAGCATACCAGGCGACAGGCAAAAGCCCCTACGCAGTGGAATTGCATCGAGAACTGAACGCCCTCAAAAAGACCGAGCTGCCCTGGATGTACGACACCTCTAAATGCGCGCCGCAGGAAGCGCTCAGGAACTTAGACAGCGCCTTTGCCCACTTCTTCCGGCGCTGCCAACTGAAGCAGGCAGGCCAACTGCGGGGCAAGGTGGGCTATCCCCGGTTCAAGAGCAAGAAGCAGGGGCTGGGCAGCTTCCGCCTCACCGGCTCCATTGGGGTGTTTGCCGATGCCATCCAATTACCGCGCCTGGGGCGGCTGCGCTTGAAAGAACGCGGCTACCTGCCAACAACGGGCGTGAAGGTTCTTTCCGCTACCGTCTCGGAGCAAGCAGGGCATTGGTACGTGTCGGTGCAGGTGGAGCAAGAGCAGGCCATCCCTGAGAATACTGGCCCAGTGGTGGGCGTCGATTTGGGAGTGAAAGCGCTTGCCACCTTCTCGGATGGGACCGTCATTCCCAACCCGCGCCACTTGAAACAACGCCTCAAGAAGATCAAGCGCTTGCATCGCGCCGTCTCGCGGAAGCAGAAAGGCGGAAAAAACCGCAGGAAGGCCGCCAGTCGGCTGGCGAAACTGTATCGCAAAGTGAGCAACCAGCGCCAAAACACGCTGCATCAGGTGACCACTTCACTGGCGAAAACCAAGTCAGTGATCGTGATTGAAGACCTCAACGTAGCTGGCATGCTCCAGAATCATCACCTGGCGCAAGCCATAGCCGACGTGGGCTTCTCCGAGTTCCGACGGCAACTGGTGTACAAAGCCCAGTGGTATGGTGCGACGGTCCTGCTGGCGTCCCGTTGGGAACCATCCAGCAAGACCTGTTCCGGCTGTGGCTGGGTGAAGGAAGACCTGACGCTGGCAGATCGCACCTTTCATTGCCAGGCGTGTGGCCTGATCTTCGACCGCGATTTGAACGCGGCCATGAACTTAGCAAAGTTGGCTGCCAGTTCGGCAGACACGCGAAACGCCTGTGGAGGGGAGAGCGCTGGCACGCCTCGCAAGAAGCGTGTGAAACTATCCTCGGCGAAGCAGGAACCAAACGCCTTGGATGCTTCGGCATAAAAGGGTAGGTTTTGGAGAACGGTTGCTTCCTTCCAGCTAAATGCCACCTTGCCTAGAGGCCAAAAAGATGGAAGACGGCATAGATCGCGGCAGCCAGTAGCGCCGTGATGGGTCCGGTCAGCACCCAGGCGAAGACCATGTTGCCCGCCACGCCCCAGCGCACGGCAGAAAGCCGCTGGCGCGCGCCCACACCCATGATGGACCCCGCGATGGTATGCGTGGTGCTGACCGGCAAGCCAAGCACGCTGGCGATCATAATGACCAGCGCCGACGAGCTTTCGGCGGCAAAGCCATCTAGCGGGCGCAGCTTGGCAATGTGCATGCCCATCGTTTTGATGATGCGCCAACCGCCAAAACTGGTGCCCAGCGCCATGGCCGTAGCGCAGAGCAGAATCACCCAGTCGGGCACGCTAAAGCTGGTGGGGGTCGAGCCATACTGATAGGCCAGCACGGCGGCGGTGATGACGCCCATCGTTTTCTGGGCATCGTTGGAGCCGTGGCTGAAGGCCACAAAGGCGGCGCTGAGCCGCTGGAGCCAGCGGCTGGTGGTGGTCACCTGCGCGGGCATAAAGCCGCGAAAGAGCCACGTCAACCCCAAAATCAGCAGATAGGCAATCACAAAGCCAGCGATAGGGGAAAGCAGCAGCGACAGCACGATCTTGATGATGCCGCCGACTTTTAAGACGCTGAAATGGGTCGCCGACCCGGCCACTGCCGCGCCGATGATGCCGCCGATCAGCGCGTGCGAAGAACTGCTGGGCAGGGCGAAATACCAGGTGAGCAGGTTCCAGAAGATAGCCGCCAGCAGCGCCGACATCACCACCACCGAGGTCAGGGAGGTTGTGTCGGCGACATCGCTGCCAATCGTCTTGGCAACGTTGGTGCTGACAAACGCGCCAACAAAATTGAGGATGGCCGCCATGAAGATGGCGATGCGTGGCGAAAGCACGCGCGTAGACACGCTGGTGGCGATGGCATTGGCGGTATCGTGAAAGCCGTTGGTGAAATCGAACACGACGGCGACCAGAATCGTCAGAATTAAGAACACCAGCGCGCCTGTGCTGTGTGGGACCAGCATGCTACGCTCCTCTCCGTCGCTGTGTGTCTGCGCCACTCGTCGAGAAGCTAGGCATTTTTCAGCAACACCCCCTGCAACACGTCGCCAACATCCTCGCACAGATCGGTCGCTTGTTCGAGGTAGTCATAGACCTGCTTCCACTTGATCATGCGCACAGGGTCGGCTTGCCGGAACAGCGTGCTCATCGCCCCGCGATAGACCTGATCGGCCAGGTTCTCGATGCGATTGATCTCGACTACCGCGTCGCGCACTTGCTCGGCTTGCTTGCGATGACGCATCGCCACAATGCCTTTTTGCACCTGCTGTGTGGCTTGCAAAATCAATTCGCCCAGTTCAATGGCCGCCGAAGTTGGCTCGTCAATATCATACAGTTGGAAGGCATCGGCGCTCGCCTCGATGTAGTCCAGCACGTCGTCGAGCGCGTGGGCAATCGCGGCAATATCCTCGCGATCAAGAGGTGTGACGAACGTGCGGTTCAGTTGCTCGAAGATTTCATGAGTGATGGTGTCGCCCTCGTGCTCTGTCGCTTGAATCATCTTGACCTTGGTGGCGACATCGGAAAAGTTATTCAGCAGGTCGCTGAGCAACTGAGCGCCGCGCAAGACGTTTCCTGCCGCCTGCTCAAACAGGCGATAGAACTTATCCTCTCGTGGGATAAGAATAGACATAAACAATCATTCTCCCTCCGCTAGTCCCTGGCATCGTAGCGCTCATCTGATTTGCTCAAGCATCCAAAGTGCGTGCAGGTGGTCTGCCATCTTCGATGGCTCTGCTGTTGTGAGGGGTAGTGTCTTATTCCCCCCATACTATACGCCTTGAGAGGGGGGTCAAGCAAGAGCGGGCATGCGGGCGCTGAATGCAAAGCGTAGGCGCTGGCCCAACCCCATGTTATAATGGAAAGGCATCTGCCCATTTGTTTCGGTGCCAGTCGGCGCTGGCAGCGCCGCGCGTGGCTTGCTGTTTGTTTGCCCCCAGGTTCAAAGGAGAACACGTTTATGGATACGACAATCACCGAGACGCCTCTCTATAAAAACTATATCGGCGGGGAATGGCGCGAGTCGGTCTCCGGCGAGACGTTTCTGGATAGCAACCCTGCCCACCCAAATCAGGCACTTGGGCGGTTCCAAAAATCTACTGCCGCCGATATGGACGCGGCGATTGCCGCCGCGTCGGCGGCTCTGCCCGCCTGGCGCGCCGTACCAGCCCCGGTGCGCGGTGAGATCATCCTGCGGGCGGCGCACCTCCTGGAATTTCATATGGACACGCTCTCCCGGCTGATGACCCAGGAGATGGGCAAAGTGCTGAAGGAGGCGCGCGGCGACATTCAGACCGCCGTGATCTTCGGCAAATATGTCGCTGGCGAGGGCCGCCGTGCTGAGGGCGAAACCGTTCCGTCTGCCATGTCCGACAAGTTCTGCCTGACCATCCGCCAGCCGCTGGGCGTGGTGGGCATCATCACACCCTGGAACTTTCCGATGGCAATTCCCGCGTGGAAGGTTTTCCCCGCGCTGGTCGCCGGAAATACCATCGTGCTCAAGCCCGCCAGCGATACGCCGCTGCTGGCAACCAAACTGGTGGAGATATTGACGGACGCCGGAGTGCCAGCGGGCGTGCTGAATCTGGTGACCGGCCCCGGCGGCACGCTGGGCGATGCCCTGGTAACTGACCCGCGCGTGGCGATGATTTCGCTGACTGGCTCAACTGAGGTCGGCAAGCATGTGGCCGAACTCTGCGGGCGCGACCTGCGGCGGTGCAGCCTGGAACTGGGCGGCAAAAACGCCATCATCATTCTGGACGACGCCAACCTCGAAGAAGCGGCGGCGGGCGTGGCAACAGCGACCTTCGGAACAACGGGCCAGCGCTGCACGGCAACCAGCCGCGTGATTGTCCACCGCGGGGTGCTGAAGGAGTTCAACGAGCGCATCGTGGCGGCGGCAGAAAAGCTGCGCGTGGGCGATGGCCTGGAGCCAGAGACGGAGATGGGGCCGCTGGTGAACAGCGGGCGGGTCGGCGCGGTGCATGAGTATATCGAGATTGGCAAGCAGGAGGGCGCGCAGTTATTGACCGGCGGCTATGCCTATCAGGATGGGCCGCTGGCCGAGGGCGCGTACTACGCCCCGACCGTCTTTAGCGAGGTCACGCCGCAGATGCGCATCGCCCGCGAAGAGATTTTTGGTCCGGTGCTGTCGGTCATTCCGGTGGACAGCTACGAAGAAGCGATTCAGGTTGCCAACTCCACCGAATACGGCCTATCCTGCGCCATGTACAGCGATGATATGCGCAAAGTCTTTCGGGCGATGCGCGATATTCAGGCGGGCTTGATCTACTTCAATGCCCCCACCACGGGCGCGGAACCGCATCTGCCCTTTGGCGGCGTGAAAAACAGCGGCAACGGCCACCGCGAGCTTGGCTCTGGCGCTGTTGAGGAGTTCAGCGAGGTCAAGACGGTCTTTGTGTCGTATCCGCCGAAACAAAGCTAATTTTCTCGCTGAGAATCCCTGCCAGAACTCGACACGGCGCCCCTGCTGGTAACGCCGCCATCCCTGGGGCCAAGCGCTTGGCCCCAGGGATGGCGGCGTTACCAATGGCCTCCTCTCGCTTACCACTCTACAACCGCTGGCGCGGCCTCGCCTCTCAAAATTCGGGATGACTCATGCTGGCAGTGGCTTCTCCAGGCATACCCGATGTGCTCGCGCTACCAGTAATTGTCGCAGGCTTGGACGCCTTGCGCTACCCCCTGGCCCAGCGAGTTCTCTTTATTCCAGGGAAAGTCGTGAAAGTGCGAATCATCCCAGGCATAAAAGAGCAGCCCGCGTGCTCCCATCTGGCAATAGGCCAGGCTTTGCTGCGCTAACTCTGCGGCGGTGGGCTCGATTTCATAGTAAGAGTGTTTCAAAGTATGATCCTGGCCTCCAAAGGCTTGCGCGATCCCCACCAGAGGGGGGAAGGGAGTACCAGGCCAGTAGTGCTGGAGGACGTGGTGGAGCGCTGCGAGTTCGCACATGCTGGGATCGGAGCACGCGAGCAGATGGGTCATGCCCCAATCAAAGCCGCCAGGGTTGATCTTGGTCGAATACCCTGCCGCGTAATTATAGAACGCCACCATATCGCAGCCGCTGGGGGAATAATCTTGCAGCAGGGGGACATGAAAGGCATCCTGTGTTGGCGGGTTGGCCGTTGGATTCCCGATGGAGCCACTAAAACCGCATATGGCTGGGGGCGCGGCAAGCTTGAAGGCGGCATAGGCGCTCGCAATCTGCGCGTGGATGTGCTGGAGGATGGGTTGCGCAAACCCTGGCGTCTCCCAACCCGGTTGGTCATCCAGCACCCAGAATCCTTGCACCAACGGCTGGAGGTCGAGATTGCCGCTGAGGATGGTCGACAAGCCCTCCCCTACGATCTTATAGAGGCTGGTGGCATAGTGGGGGTTCTGGGGGTTCGTGCTGAGATTATTCGGGCCACGGGTATTATAGATGCTTGCAGCCGACTGGCTGCACCAGTCGGCTTCAGCCTTGTGCAAGGCATACCATGCGCGCCAACACTCGTAGTGATTCAAGTCGGCGGATATGAACCCGCCGATGATTCCCATATTCGCTGCCCGAAGGGACGGGAGAACCCCGAGGAACGTCGGAGAAGTCGGATCATTGTATAGCAGATCGTATTGAATCGGATACTGCCGCGCCTCGAGGACCCTGGCCTCGCTGTTAATTTCGAATCCACCTGTAAAGGGTGTAACGGTCAGCAGGGAAAAGGGCAGCGCGGTGGGGGCGCTGAGTTGGTTCTGCGCCCACAGGCCGAGCCACAGCGGCGCCCCCACAATGACGACGCCCAGGAGCATCGCAGCAAGGGGTCCCGGGAAGGAACTTCGAGGCGATTGGGAAATAGCCAGGACCGGATGAGGTGCGCCTGGGTCCAGGTGCGCCCCGGTGAGGTGGGAATCCATGTAAGTTGCGCGGCTTCCTCTCATTCCCCTGAAGGGGAAGAGTCCGCGCCTCTCCTTTCGTGTACTTGACCTTCCACCGCATATCCACACTGGAGACGGCTCAAGCATACAGGTTGTTGAGGAGAATTACAACCCTACCTCTCAATAATATTGATGTAATCAATATTATTGACTAATATAATAATATTGGCTATACTCATATTGTTAATGAAAGGAGAAACTGCTATAACGCATGAAGAACACGTCGAGCAGGCCCACGCGCTTTTGCAGAGCTTTGTTCAACTCGCGATGGCGCGGCTGGCCCAGGAATGGTCTGATCGTGGACTCAGCTTGTCCCAGATTCGCTTGCTCATCGCCCTGTCTCACATTGGTCCGGCGACCATCGGCCAACTTGCCGAGCATATGCACACCGGTCAATCGGCGGCCAGCCTGCTGGTAGATCGCGTGGTGCAAGCGGGCCTGGCCGAGCGGACCGACGATCCGGCTGATCGCCGCCGGGCGCTGGTGCGCCTGACCGCAGTGGGCGAAGCGCTGCTGGGACGCCAGCGCGCGGGGCAGAAACGTATGCATGCCATCCTGAACGAGATGGACGAGACGCATCTGACGATGTTCATCGAGACGTTCACCACCATCCTTTCCATTGCGGAGGGTGAGGGGATTTTCGAGGGATTTTCTAATGAGTGACTGTTCATTCATTCGCAGAACAGCGAGCGAGCACACCTTTGAGGAGGTTTTCAATGAGTGACCGTTCATTCATCCCCAATACCGCTTCAGCAGGTGAAGCGCTTCGCCCGCGCGGCTGGAAATTTATCTGCGTGGTGGCCGGTCTGCTGCTCACGCTGGCGCTTTCCGCGCTGGACGCGACCATCGTCGGCACAGCGCTGCCGACCATCGTTGGCGATTTGCATAGGTTCGACCAGTATTTCTGGGTGGTGACGGCCTATCTGCTTACCTCGACGACGGTGGTGCCCATCGTGGGCAAGCTGTCCGACCAGTTTGGCCGCAAGGGGTTTGTGCTGGCGGGCATCGCGCTTTTCCTGTTGGGGTCGGCCCTTGCCGGAACCTCCCAGACGATGACGCAGCTTATTCTCTTTCGCGGGCTGCAAGGGTTGGGCGCGGGCTGTATGCAGACGCTGGCCTTTACCGTCGTGGCCGATCTGTTCCCGCCAGCGGAGCGCGCCCGCTGGCAAGGCGTCTTTGTCAGTGTGCTTTCTCTGGCGCTGATTGTCGGGCCGGCCATCGGCGGCGCGATTACCGACCACGCGACCTGGCGCTGGGTCTTCTATGTCAATCTGCCGCTTGGCGCGCTGGCGCTGGTGTTTCTGGGCGTCTGGCTTCCTGCCGCGCTCTCGGTTCGCAAAAGTGTCTATCGTGGGTGGGCTGCTGTGCGCCGCATCGATTTCGCTGGCGCGCTGACGGCGGCAGCAGCCACGGTCTGCCTCTTGCTGGCCTTGACCTGGGGCGGGACAACCTATCCCTGGGCGTCGGCGCAGGTGGTTAGCCTGCTCGTCGCTGCCGGGGTGCTCTATCTGGCGTTTCTCGTTGTCGAGCGCTTTGTGCGCGAGCCGCTGCTGCCGCTCGATCTTTTCCGCAATCAGGTGTTTGCCGCCAGCGTGCTGCTCGCGCTGGCCGGAGGCATGGTGGCCTACGCGATGATTTTCTATCTGCCGCTGTTTATGCAGGGGGTGTTGAGCCAGACCGCGACCAATTCGGGCGCAAGCCTCGCGCCTATGTTTATTCCGCTTGGCATCAGCGCTGTGCTTGGCGGCCAGGTAATTGCGAAAGTCGGGCGCTATCACGCGCTGGCGGTGATGGGAGCGCTGATCTTGCTGGCCGGGCTGTTCTTGCTGACGCGCCTGGACCCAGCCACGGCGTTCTGGGCGGTCACGCTGGAGATGATCGTTGTTGGTGTGGGCTTTGGCATTCTCCAGCCGATCTACACGATTGCCGGGCAAAATGCCATCCCACTAGAGCGCCTGGGCGCTGGAACAGGAGCCATAAACTATCTGCGCGCGATGGGATCATTGCTGGGCACGGCTGTGCTGGGCGCGATTGTCACCCGTTCGGCTACTGGTGGAAGCTCGACCGGCCTTTCGCTGGCGGCGCGCCAGGCGCTGGCGCTGAGCATCCAGCATGCCTTTCTGGTTACCTTTGGGGTGGGCGTTGCTATCCTGATTATTACGCTTTTCCTCAAAGATGTGCCGCTGCGCAAACGGGGCGAAGGGATGCCCAGCCCCAGCGCGCGAGCGGCGGCGCTTCCAGAGGGCGCTGCTGGAAAGAGCAGCGGTGTGAGGTAGCGCAGCGGATAATCATTTCTTATAGTAAAGCTGGGAGAGCAGGAAGAGCAGAACGCCAACGCCCAGCAGCAGCAGGACCGCGCCAGGGATGAGCAAGGAATGCTGGGTGGGATCGATGGCGCTGAGAGCCGCGCGGCCTTTGCTGATGGTTTGCACAAAAACATTGGTATCCGGCGTGTTCCTGGGCAGCGGGGTGTTGTTGACCATGCTTTGATACTGCTGCTCCAGCTTGCTGTAGAGCGAGCGCTGCAAGGTATCGGCGATCAGCAAGCCAGTGCCAGCGGCGGTCAGCGCCGAGCCAGCGACGGCTGCGCCGCTCGCCAGCGAGGGCAGGAACTTGCCTTTGCGCAAGCCCAGCACCAGCACAGCCAGCGTGGTGAGTCCCAGGGCGGCGAAGATGAAGCTGAAGAGCAGCGATGAGACGACCATCCAGGCGGGCAGGCCGGTGTTCAGCCCCAGCGCGGCCAGATTCTGGCTGGAAAGTTTGCCGAACCAGCCGCCCAGCGGTAGCCAGACGGTCAGGATGAGCAGCACCACGCTGGCCCCGGCGGCGATAGCGACCTCCAGGGTGGCGCGCGGGTTCACGCTGCGCATATTCGGGTCTTCTTCCAGGCCATCGGCGCGTGGCAGCAGCCGGTCAAGCACCGGCAGGCCAACGGCGAACCCTTCGAAGGCGGCGATGGCTGCTGCTATCCATAGCAGCAGCAGGGCGGCGACAGCGAGCACCAGAATGATATAGAAAATGTCCAGGATGATGTTGGTGGGCGTGAACAGGCTGAGCAGGAGGCTGAGGGTGGTGGCGATGATGAAGAGGGCCAGCGATTGCAGGGCGTGGAAACGGGCAAACGGGTGCGATGTTGGGCGAAAGAGGATGACGGCAGGCGCAATGGGTGGCACAAGATAAGACACCCCCGCCAGCAGGTGGGCGTAGGTGCGCGGTCCGCTGGGGCGGTTGACGCGCGGACTGCTGAAGGTGGCGGCGCTGGCCGCTGGCTCCGGTGTGGGTGGCTCGCTGCCTGGCAGCGGCGCTCTGCCAGGGATAGCGCCCGATATTCTTGGCCCGCCGTTGCGGCGAATGCGGGTGGCCCTGGACGCCGAGAAGGGCGATGAAGAACGCGAGGCGTCGGAGGTGGTGTTCTGCTGATCTGAGGCGCTGATCTCGTCATCTTCCGGCGTGGGTGGTGTGTTCTGCATCGCGTATCCCCTTGCTGGTGCTGGCTGCGCTCTGGGCACTCTTGCCTGCGGCGCGCCCGCGTCTTTCCATAGACGCAAACATCTGCCATGCTGTATCTGGATAGGGTGTTTTTCAGTCAAACTGGTCTGTGTCAACCAACAAAAGTATACCATGCAGCAGTTCGCCAGCATAGAGCAGCTACAAACAGTCACGGGGCCTTTGCTGGAGGGTGCGCCCGCATTATCAGCGCTCTTGTGTACGGCAGGAGGAATTGCAGGCTGGGCGACAAAGACTAACCAAAGGTAATGGTGACGCGGCACGGTTTGTCAGGGGAAAGCGGCCACACAAGCGGTAGATGCTTGCGTGGCCGCTGCTTTTTTCATTGTGGTACTGGGGCGCTAGACGCCCTGCTCGACGCGCAAGGTTTCCAGCGTCTTGAGGGCTTCGGGGATGTGCTGGGTGGCCTGAAACTGGTTGATGAAGATGTGGCGCACCACGCCTTGCTTATCGATGACGTAGGTGACACGGCCCGGGATGATGCCCATGGTTGTGCGCACGCCATAGAGTTTGCGCACCGCGCCGTGTGTGTCGCTCAGCAAGACAAAGGGAAGCTGGTGCTTGCTGGCAAACTGCTGGTGCGATGCTTTTGAGTTGGAACTGACGCCGATGACTTCCGCGCCCGCGTCCTTGAACGCTTCGTAGCTGTCGCGGAAGGCGCAGGCTTCGGCGGTGCAGCCAGCGGTGTTGTCTGCTGGATAAAAGTAGAGGACGATGTTCTTTTTGCCGATGAAGTCTTTCAGGCTGACTTGCTCGCCTGATGACGACGTGAGGGTAAAGTCGGGGGCCTGGTCGCCAACCTGCACCTTGCCCTTGACTGCTGCGCCCTGCGTTTTTGCCATGCTGGTAACGTCTCCTTACTGTGCTCGCGCTGCGGTGCGCGTCGTCCTGAAGGGAATAATCCTTCCGGGGTGTTTGGGGAATTACTGTTGTCCCTTAGATTACAGTAGCAAAATCTTGAGCACAAAAACAAGCGCGAGAAAGAGACGCCCGGTGCGCGTGGCTCCGATGAGAGCAGCCACGCGCACCGGGCTGTGGATGCGAAGGTTGGCGCGCCTCAGGCGGTCTTGATGTTGGCCGCCTCGCGCAAGCCGAGTTCTTCAATCGACTGCTCGCGCATGAGGTACTTTTGAATCTTGCCGGTGACGGTCATGGGGAAGGCGTCCACAAACTTCCAATAGCGCGGAATCTTGAAGCTGGCAATCTGGCCTTTGCAGAAGGCGGCCAGTTCGTCGCCAGTGGCCGTCTGCCCTTCCTTGAGCTTGACCCAGGCCATCAATTCTTCGCCGTATTTGGCGTCGGGAATGCCGATCACCTGCACGTCGGCAATCTTGGCGTTGGTGTAGAGGAATTCTTCGATTTCACGCGGATAGATGTTTTCGCCGCCGCGAATGACCATATCCTTGATGCGCCCGACGATGTTCACATAGCCATCATCATCCATCGTGGCAAGGTCGCCGGTGTGCATCCAGCGCGCCTGATCGATAGACCGCCGCGTGGCGTCTTCGTTGTCCCAATAGCCCAGCATGACGGAATAGCCGCGCGTGCACAGTTCGCCTTTTTCGCCGCGCGGCACGACCTGGCCGGTGTTGGGATCGACGATCTTTACCTCCACATGGGGGTGAATCTGCCCCACCGTGCCGACGCGCTTTTCCAGCGGGTCATCCAGGTGCGTCTGGAAGGAGACCGGGCTGGTTTCGGTCATGCCATAGCAGATTTCGACATCCTGCATGTGCATCAGGTCGATGACCTGGCGCATCACCTGCACGGGGCAGGGTGAACCAGCCATGACGCCTGTGCGCAGCGAAGTGAAATCGTAGGTGGCAACGTCAGGGTGTGCCAGTTCGGCAATGAACATGGTAGGCACGCCATAGAGCGAGGTGCAGCGTTCGGCCTGGACGGTTTCCAGCACGGCGGCTGGCTCGAACGCTTCGGCGGGATAGATCATCGTTGCGCCGTGCGTCATGCAGCCGAGGTTGCCCATCACCATCCCAAAGCAATGGTAGAGCGGAACGGGGATACAGAGCCTATCGTGTTCGGTGAAACCTTGCAATTCGGCGACGAAGTAGCCGTTGTTGAGGATGTTATGGTGGCTGAGCGTCGCGCCTTTGGGGTTGCCGGTGGTGCCGCTGGTGTACTGGATATTGATCGGGTCGTCGAACTCTTGCTCTGCCTGGCGGGCGAGCAACTGCGATGCTGAAACTTCGCTGGCTTTCGCCATCACATCGCCCCAGTTCCACATGCCGGGGGTGCGCTCGTCACCCATGCGGATGACGTGGCGCAGATGGGGAAGGCTATGCGCGTTAAGCTGGCCTGGCTGGCTGCGCGCCAGTTCCGGGCACAGCGCTTCGATCATTTCAATGTAGCTGGTGGCGCGGAAGGTGGGAGAGAGGACCAGCGCCGCGCAGGTCGATTGATTGAGCGCGTACTCCAGTTCGTGTTTGCGGTAGGATGGGTTGATGTTGACCAGAATCGCGCCAATCTTGGCGGTGGCGAACTGCGTAATCGTCCACTCGGCGCGGTTGGGTGCCCAGATGCCCACGCGCTGGCCTTTCTGGATGCCCAGCGCCATGAGGCCGCGCGCGCAGCGGTCCACTTCGTCGCGCAACTGTGCCCAGGTGTAGCGCAAGTTCTGCTGGCGCACGACCAACGCTTCGCGATCAGGGAAGCGGGCGACGGTTTGATCGAAGGCGTCACCGATGGTCATGCCAAGAAGCGGTTTATTGCTGGTGCCGCTCACATAACTCCATTGAATCGCGCTGCGATCTTGCTCGTTGACGGCATGCTCAGTTTCTGTCATCGCTGACCTCCTGCGCGCATCAGGGCGTTGCAGATGCGCGCTGCTCACGTTCGCGCTCGAGAAGGTGGGGTGGCTGTCTGCGGGGACAGCCGCTCGTAGAGGGATGCCTTGTGGGCATTATAGCGAGATGGAAAAGCAGCCGTCAATGGGGCTGCTGGATAGGTTCTTTACCCGAGATCAAGCCGCCACAGTTTGCCAGTCTGCGCTCTGGCAACGACGCCCGCCGCGCTCATTTCGAAGTCCCCAAAGTCGAGGATATAGAGCGCCGCGCCTGCTGCGTCGAAGCGCACATCCATAGGCCGCAGCAGCGGCTCGCCCAGGAAGGGATGCAGGCTCCAGTCGCTGGGGTCGATGCGCGCCACTGCGCGGCCAACACGCGGGCCGACGGGCGCGGTCATGGGCGCTTCATCGCCGAAGAGGGCGACAAAGAGGTTTCCGGCCCACGCGGAGAGCGTTGCCGGGGCCACGTCGAATTTGACGGCGGCGGCATGCGGCGAAAAGCGCAATAAGGGGCGTTCGGCTGGCGGCAGTTCGTGATGGTTGGCGAGCACGAAGGTGGGGGCTGGTCCGCGAGTCGGCTGATACTGCTCATCAGTGATGGGGTCGCCGCCGATGAAGTCCGGCCAGCCATACCACGCGCCAGGGCGCACTTCATAGAGCAGGTCGGGCACATTGCCCACGGGACGGCTGCCCCGATCATCAGCGCCCTGGTCGAGCGCCAGCAGTCGCCCATCGGGTAAAAAGCCCAGGCCGTAGGCGTTGCGCAAGCCCCAGGCGACGAGTTCCAGGCCGCTGCCATCGGGTCGGCAGCGCATGACTGCTGCTGTGCAGGGCAGATGCGCCGCAATGCGCTGCCCGGCGGTGGTGGCTGTGCCAAATGGCGCGAAGGCTCCGGTGGTGGTCTGCGCATCGGGGGCGGCGTCCAGCGGGTTGGGTGTGGTGACGTTGACGCCCGCCAGTTCAATGGCAATGCCGGGTAGGTCGTGCGCGTGCGGCAGGCGGCGCAGCCAGCCGAGTTCATAGGCGTCCAGGCCGACGATGCCGGTATTGGTCATGGCTCCCTGGCTGAAGTAGAGGTAGCCGTCGGGGCCAAAGGCGACCATGTTGGTGTGGTAATTGCCCGGCCCTGGTAAGTCTTTCAAGATGATCGTCCGCTGTCCGTCCAGGCCCAGGCGGGTGATCTGCGCCGGATCTCCTCCTTCAGAGATATAGAGTGCGCCGTCATAATAGGTTAAGCCGTTGACAGGAGGATGCAGTCCTTCAGCCAGCAAGGTGCGCGCTCCGTTGGACTCCAGCCGCCAGACACGCCCGCCTGGTGGCGCGCCGCCAAAGGGCAGGCCCGATTCAGCGACATATATCTGGCCTGTCGTGTCGAAGGTCAGGCTGGTGGGAAAGGAGAACTGGTCCGCGACCAGGTGGAGACGCTCGTTGAGATGTCCAGCAGGGGTGGGTTCAGCGGTCATGGACGCACCTTCCGTGTTGCTTGTGCAGCGGCTATCTGGCAGGGTTGAACAATGGCTGAGCGCTCGCTCTGGCTGCTAGCGGGCGCGCGTCAGTTGGCGGCGCACGTCGTCGGCATCATAATAGAGCGATTCTTTTGTGATCTTGCCATCGCGGCGAGTGACGGCGGTCAAGCCGCGAATATGGATGGACTGGCCGGTAGCAGGATAGCCCCAGAGGTCGCCGGTATGAGTTCCGGTGACAATCCATTCGGCAATCACCTGATCGCCCAAGGCGAAACGCTGCTGAATGTCGATGGCGGCGTTGCTGATGCCCAGGAACTCGGCGCGCTTGCGGTCAGCGATGGCTGCGCGCCCGACGATGGGAGCCGCCATGAGCATATCTTCGACGACAGCATCCTCGTGATAGTCTTCCATAAGCTTCTGCACCATCTGCTCGATGCGCGCATTGGAAGCCGCAGCGGAACTGGCAGCGACGAGCGGCCCATGCGGAGCCACGTCTGAGTGTGGCGCGTTTGGGCGCTGCGATTGCTGGGAAATATGCTGCTGGTGAAGTTGCAGGTTTTGTTGTTCCGTTCCCGATGGCGCTGCCGGTTGGGTAGGTGGTGGCGCGCTGCCCTGGTGCTTGAGGACCGAGGCCAGCGTTGCTACTGCCGTGGCCGAGGCTCCTGCTGCCGCTACGCCGATGAGGAATCGGCGGCGCGAGAGGTGGCCCAGACGGACCTGGGCAAGCAGTTCCTCCAACGTGGCAGGAACGGGCGGGGAAGCGGGCTTTTTGCGCATACTTCTTTCTTCTTTCTGCGTCCAATGTGTGCTTTCGATCTATTACGCTGTGATATTACGTCAGTGAATGTCCCTATGAGCGGAGACGAGAAAGCCAGACCCCGGTAACGATGGCGCTGCGTTCATGCATGTGGCGCGCTATCGCATATTGCATGCCTGGAACGTGGGGCGATGGTTCGCGCAGATTATACCAGCCTTGCGCGGAGCCGTCTATCTCTTGCGCAAGAGAGGGACGGCTCCGCGCAAGGCGCAGGTGTCCCAGAGAGGCAGTCTGAAGGCAGCCGGGGCTACTGGTTGGAGCAGAAGAGTTGGGTCAATTCCTTGCTGCTGCTCAATTCGGTTGCCAGGGCTGCGCCACCATGGGGGGCGATGATGGTATTGGTGACCTTGCCATTTTCGTTGGTGACGACGATCTTCTTGCCCACGCCCACAATCAGCACTTGATTGCCCTGGCAGGCCGTCAGATCGCTTTCTCCGTTCTGGCCGGTGAAGGTGCGAAACTTGCCCCAGCCATTTTTGGGAAGGTTCTGCTGATAAAACTGCTGGACGGCAGTGGGATTGCTGCCGGTCACTGTCCAGGCCCAGGAGTCGGCAGAGACAAGGGTGTTGGTGGTCGGGTCGGTTCTGGAAAGCGATTTCTGCACCATGAAAGTGCTCTGGCCCGGCAGCGGGACGTTGCTTTGTAAGCCGTGGCGGTCAAAAAACGGGCTATCGGTGTGGCTTGGGCTGAGGTAGAGCACCCAGGCCGCTGCGAGCGCACCAATCACTATGACTAACGCCAGCAGACCGCCAATCCATTTCGCGGCGCTGTTTTTCCGGGCGGGAGGACGCGCCATAGCCCCGGCATATTCTGGTGGTGGAGGCGGCGCTGGCGGATAATCCGACTGGTTCTGCGCGGCATAGCCTGCCGGTTGGTTAGGAAACGTATCCCCCTGCTGTGGCTCGTTGGATTGGCTGGCCGCATTCGCGCCAGCGGCGTCGGGTCGGATGCGCTGGGTGGGGGCGTCATCCAGGGGGTTGGGTGCTGCTTGAGGTGGCGGCTCTGGCGGCTCGGCCAAATGATAGCCGCAGTCGCCGCAAAAGGCCGCGCTCGCTGGAAGCACGCTATTGCAACGAGGGCAGATTTTTGAATCGCCACTGGAAGCCATGATGCTTTCTATCCCTTCTGGCGTCTTATCGGCAACGTGTGCCTGCCGTGTGCGCTGTCACGAAAACGTAGTAGGTCGATGGCAGCAATTGTGCCAGGACTGTGTTTGACAGGGGTATGTGGGCTATGCTACGCTTCTGCCAGGCGCACAGATTGGAGGGATAAGCAATGGCGGTTATCCAGGGCAAAACAGTGTTGATTTTTGGCGGGTTTGGATTGGCGGGCAGCGCCATCTCTCGCCTGGTGCTGGCAGAGCGGCCAGCAAAACTGATAGTATCCTCGCTGCATAACGAGCGCGAAGTGCAGACGCTGCGCGTGTTGCAGCAGGAGTTTCCCGAAACGGCGATTGAGGCCGAGTGGGGCAATATTTTTGTGCGCGAGTCGTTAAAAGACTTCAGCCCCGATCAGATTCGCGCCGATGCCGCGCTGCGCCAGACGTATCTGGATGATTTGTTTGGCGAACTGGCGCTGGACGAGGATGCCGAGATTCTGGCGAATTCGACGCTCTACCGCATGATCCTGCGCCACCAGCCGCATATTTTGATCGATTGCATCAATACGGCGACGGCTTTCGCCTATTTAAATGTGTATGAAAGCGCGGCAGAACTGCGCGCGACCTTTGCCGCCGGGCAGGATGCCCCACAGGGCAGCCACGAGGACTGGCAGAAGTTGGCGCGCGCCGCCGCCGAAAAGCATCTGGCGACGCTTTATATCCCCGGGCTGGTGCGCCATATGCAGATTCTTTTTGCGGCCATTCGCCGCGACCCGCAGCGCTCGACGTATCAGCAGGGCGCTGAAATCTATCTGAAAGTCGGCACGACGGGAACGGGCGGCATGGGCTTCAATATCCCCTACACACACGGCGAGGAGCGGCCTTCGCGGGTGCTGCTGTCAAAGTCGGCGGTGGCGGGCGCGCATACGATGCTGCTCTTTTTGATGGGTCGCACACCCGACGCGCCGATCATCAAAGAAGTGAAGCCAGCGGCGGCGATCGCCTGGGGCCGCGTGGATGTTGGGCCGATCATCCGGCGCAATCGCCCGATTGTGCAGCAGGATTGCCCGCCAGAAGGCGGCATGCGCCTGGAGATGGGCAGCATCTTCGATCTGGACGCGCATCATGGCTGGCAGCCTATCGAGAAGCCGCTGGAGGATGTGTACGTCGATACCGGCGAAAACGGTCTCTTTTCGCGCGAGGAGTTTGCGGCGATTACCTCGAATCAGCAGATGGAGTTTGTGACGGCGGAAGACGTGGCGCAGCTTGTCTTGCACGAGATTCACGGAGCGAACACCGGGCACGATGTGGTGGCCGCGCTGGATGGCGCGGTGGTCGGCCCGACGTATCGCGCGGGCAAGGCGCGCAATCGCGTGCTGGCGCATATGGATTACCTGAGCAAGCAGCACCACGCGCCCAGCGTGGCCTTTGAGATGCTGGGACCGCCGCGCCTGTCCAAGCTGCTCTTTGAGGGCTGGCTGCTGAAGCAGTGCTATGGCGGCATGAGTGCTGTTGTCGCCAGCACGTCCCAGGCGTTGAGCGAGCGGCTGGAGGGGTTTGTGCGCGCGTCGGAGGAGGCGCGCATCCGCATGATTTCGGTGCGTATTCCCATTTTGCTGGCCGACGGCTGCACGCTGCTGTGTGGCACGCAGGCGGCGGTGCCTGGCTCCAAAGCCGAACTGACGCCAGAGCGGCTGGAGCGCTGGGCGCACGAGGGCTGGGTGGACCTGCGCCCGGCAGAGATGGAACGCTGGCAAGTCTGGCTGCGCCAACTGGGCGAGCAGATGAACCAGGAGGCACATCACTTCAGCACCGGCTCGCACTTTACGCGCCAGTTCACCGACGACGCGACCTGGGAGGCCAGCGACGATCTGGCGATTGGCGAGGTGGTCTCCTGGATTTTCAACCACGTCGAGGGTGGGTATCGCATCAAATAGGGAGAAGGGCATGCTGCGTTTCAAGACAGCATGCCCGCGCCCCATTTGTACGCGAGGAGGGTCAAGTGCGCCGCCTGGAGCGCTTAGCTGGCGAGCGTGCCTGTGGTTTTAATTGTCGCCTCCATCGCTGCCGCCATCATGTCCATTCCCACCCTTATGTCCGCCATTGCCCCCCTGACCATTGCCATCATCCCCATTGCCAGCCTGAGGCGACCTTGGATGTGCTGGCGTCGGTGAGGGGCGAGGTGTGGGAGCCGTTTTCCTGGGTGGTGATGGTTGTGGGGCTGACTGCGAGGCAGAGGTGGCGTGCTGGCTCGCCTGGAACGGTTGACTGAACCCCAAGACGCCGACACCAACCAGGAGCAGAAAGGCGACTGCCATGGAGCCTCTCAGGAACGTTTTTTGTTGCCTGGTCAGATGGGGCCGCTGCCGGGAAGCAGAGGACTGCTGGTGCATCTTCAGGTTCAGCGCGAAGGGTTTTTTCTGGCGAGCAGCAGCGAGCTTCGCGGTAGGTTGCTTTGCAAGGCTATGCTTGCTGTTCTCGTATGCAGGTTCCGTAGCTGATCTGTTTGGGATTTCTAATCCTTCATACCAGTCGGGGCGACCTGTGGTGAGCGGGCGACGACCAGGCCGCCCTTCTAGTGCTATATCAGCGGATGGATGTGGTAGAGAGGATGGGTTCTCGAATGGCTGCACGGCCAGCCAGAAGTCGTGAACACTGGGAAAACGCGCGTCAGGGTCTTGGGCCAGGGCTGTTTGCAGTATCTCGACCAGCCCTGGCGGTAGTGTCGGCTGGAACTGACGAGGGTCTGGCAGGGGCGCGTGCGCCTGCTGGAGCAGCACTTGCAGCGGCGACTCAGCCGAAAAGGGTACAGCGCCGGTGAGCAGTTGATAGAGCACGATGCCCAGGCTATAAAGATCGCTGCGGCTGCTAGCTTGCCCTAGCGCTTGCTCTGGGGCCATATAGTTGACCGACCCCATGCCGCAGCCGGTGAGGGTCATCCTCGTATCCGTCGGGTCTTTGGCGATGCCAAAGTCGGTGAGCAAGACATGGTTGCCCTGTTGAATCAGCACATTTTGTGGCTTGATGTCGCGGTGGATAATGTTGTGTTCGTGCGTGTATTGCACGGCTGAGCAGAGCTGCCCAAAGAGTGGTACAGCTTGCTCGATGGGCAAAAAGCCGCCGCGCGTCTGAAGCAGGTGGCTCAACGAGCCACCGCTGATCCAGGGTAGGACCAGATAAATCCGTTCTTCTTCCTCGCCCCAGTCGAGGAGCGAGAGAATATGGGGATGAGAGAGACGAGAGAGCGCTCGCACTTCTCGCAGAAACCGACGAGTTATGCTGGGGTCTTCCGTAAGGTCGGTGCGGATGGCTTTGACGGCGACTTCCTGGCTTTCGTCGTTCAGGTGCTGGGCGTAGTAGACTTCGGCCATGCCGCCATAGCCGATGCGCCCAAGCAGGCGATACTGGCCGAGAACAGGCTTGTCGATCCTCATGAATCCTGCCTCCAGAAGAGCGGAGTGCTTGAGGGATGGCTGCGTTGGATAGGTCCAGGAGCCAGCCTATCGTCTATTCACTTCTTATCTTCTGCATGCGTATGCACACAAGAGGCCAACAAGCCCTTGAGGATGCGTCCTTGAGCGCGAGAAATGGGCTGCCTTTTAGCTTCCCGCCCTGATCTTCTCTAGCCAGGCGCGCATATCTGGCTCGTGTTCTTCGTGGAAATGGGCAAAGAATGCTGCCCCAGTTGGCGCGTCGTCATCTGTCCAGCCGAAGCGCTGGGGGTCCAGCAGTGCTGTTTCGGGAAAGGCGCTGAGGGTATCTACAAGCTGCTGAAAGACGTCGCGCGATTCCTGAAGCACGTCGGCCAGCGATTTGTCATGATTGCCTGCGTAAATCCAGGCGTTGATCTCGTCGTCGGTTTCCAGGTTTGGCGGCCAGGGTGGCGAAAAGGATGATTCGTGGCGCAGCGCCGCCTGGAAGCGCGCCACAGATCGACGCCGCCAGCCCGTCAGGTGCGCCACAATGTCTTTGATCGACCAGCCTCCGGCAACCTCGGGCTGGGTCATGTGCGCTTCGCCAATGTCGGTAAGCAGCGCTTCCCATTTGGCCTGTTCGGCCTTGAGATCATCGATAAGTTGAGCTTTGTTGATGCTGTTGCCCATAAGGTAGTTCCCTCCAGTTGATTGTAGGCTGCCTACAGCATAGCACCTGAAGCGCGGCGCTCACAAGGAGCCTCTTTTACACAGGTATGTTCACATGCCATAGCGCATGGACCAGTTGTCGGACTGGTCAAGCAGTTCGAGGTAGCGCGCGAGCCTGCGGGCCTCGTCGTGCTGGCCCTGACGGCGTAGTTCTTTCAGGCGCAGCAAGAGCGCGTGCTGCTCGCCCAGGCTGCCAATGAGTTGTTCTTTTTGCCGGGTGATGATCTGGATGTCCTGGTGGTGCATGGGTGTACCTCATTTCGTGCGGAAAACAAAAGAGTCCACGCCTCTTATGGGACGAGGCGTGGACTCGTGGTACCACCCATATTAGCAGCGACGCGCTACTCACTCACTCAGACGACGGCCAGAGCGCGGGAACAGACGCGCCGCTAGACGTATCCGGCTCTCGGATAATGGTGAGAGGAACCAGCGGAGCCTACTGCCGGGCGAGGCCGGGTTCAGCGTGCAGCTCCCAGGTGAATCGATGCCGGAAGTCGTGCGAAGCTTCCACCTTGCTTCGCTCTCTGGAACGGCCCCATCGTGGCATCTATGTTCCTGTTCGTCGCGCTTCTCGTATTCGTTTTTTCAGGCGTATCATACCATCAACCAGGATGCCGCGCAAGAGACGCCGACGCGAGCAATCGTTGTGCTCGACGCTTATTTTCCGGCGAAGGCAGCGCGCAGCGCCTGGCTGGCTTCATCAACGGCGCGCTTGCTTGCATCAAAGGGGAAGCCGAAGAAGCCGTGAACGGTTTTGCCTCATACTATAGCAGAACAGGGCTACTCTGCGCCGCATTGCCAGCCTGGCTGCCTGTAATAGCCAGCGTTGGCGTCTCCTCTGGTCCTGAGCGCGTGGCAGGTTCATAGCGCTGTGTCAGATACACAGCGAGCAGATAACAGAATGTGATCAGATGCAGGAGGGCCAGGAATTGGCCCACGGCATCGAAGTTGGCCGAAAGGTAGCTGCTCAGTGACGGCAGCGAGGCGAAAGGGATAGGCTGGCTGTTGCCGAAACTGCCGCCGCCCACGCCCACGCCCATATTGAGGAAGCAGAGCAGCGTGCCCAGGATGTAGAGCGCAACCAGATGCGGCCTGCTGCTCCTGGGCGCGAGGATGACACTGGCAAGGGCCAGCGGGATGAAGAAGAAGAGATAGCGTTCGTGCTGGCCGCCCATGAAGAGAAAGAACCCGAACGCCTGCACTGCCAGCCCCAGGCACAGCGCGAGCGGCTGCCGATGCCGCCAAATCTGGATAGCGCTGACCAATGTGACGCCGACAAAGAGCAGGGTGCCAACAGTGCCGCTTTTTATGCCCAGGAAGGTGCTGCCGATGGATTGATGCGCGTAGCCAATCAACCACCAGAAGTTGAAAGCGTTGGAGGTGAGCAGCGCGTTATCGCTGTACGATGTCGTCTGCATATTGTTGAGCATAGCGACCAGTTGGAAATGTGGGATGAGGATGGGCAAGAGGAAGAGCAGCACCATCAAGAGGGCCGCTGCGGCGAATCTGAGGAGGCGTTTCCAATCGGTCCAGCGGGCGAGATAGAGCAATATCAAAGGCACGAAGATGACTGGCTGCGGTTTGAGCAGGATTGCCAGGGCAAGGCTGATGCCAGCCAGGACATAGCTTTCGGAGAGCAGCGAGAAGAGCGCGACCAGCAGGGGAAACGAGACAAATCCATCTGTCTGCCCCCAGACGGCACCGTTATAGAGGAGCGCGGGCGAGAACGCATAGGAGGCCGAGACGATGAGGGCAAAGGCGGCTGAATGGCGTTTGCGCGCCTGGACAGAGAGATAGACGAAGGCGGCGATGTCAGCCAGCAGCAGCGGGAGCTTCGCCAGGAACGGCCCGATGCCGTTGGTGGCGGCCAGGGTGCTTAGCGAGGCATGGAAGGATGGTTCCAAGAATTGATTGTACAGATAGACTATGGCTCCAAAGAGGTAGGGTGTGGCAGGCGGGTAGTTGATGGCGCTGTTGAAGGATGCCCCGGGAAGGCCGCCGCTTCCGCCGCTGGGGAAGCCACCAGGGCCGCCGGGAGGACCGCCGAAGCCACCAGGAAAGCCGCCACCAGGGTTGCCGGGGAAGCCGCTGCCGGTGGCCGCTGTGGTATAGATGCTGGTGAAATGCTGGGTGACGGTTTCTCCCCAGCGGAGATAGGTAGAGAGGTCAGCATAATAGCCGCGAAAGGTCATCAGCGGAATACGAATGAGCATTGCGGCCATGAAGAGCACGATAAAGAGCGCGCCTTCGCGGCTGAACAGAAAGCGTTTGATCTGCGCAGAAGAGCGATACACGACAAAACCTCCAGCCCATTGACATGCTTGCGTCGCAAGCGTAGCAGGGCAAGATGAGGATTTTCTTGGAAGAAGATGTGACCAATCACACACAGGCTGAGCGAAGGAGGGCAAGGCTATGCAGCTAGATGATGGGCTGACGCTGGTCGCGCCGACGGTGGCGCTGGCGGAGCCATATGCCGCGATGGTGCGCGAATTCATGGAGACTGATGAAGCCTGGTTTACGAATTTCCCGCTGGCGCTGGAGGATTTCGCGGCGTTTGTGTGCGAACTGGAGGACGAGGCGCAGGGGATCGATCTGCCGCCCGATGTGGTGCCGCAGCAGACCTATTGGCTGGTGCAGGATGGCACGGCAGTGCTGGGCGAGATTCGCCTACGCCCGCATTTGACTGAGCCATTTGAGCAGCACCATGGGCACATTGGCTATAACGTGCGCCCAGCGCAACGCGGCCATGGTTACGCGACGCGCATGCTGGCGCTCGCGCTGGAGAAGGCCCGCGAGCAGGGGCTGCCGCGCGTGATGCTGACGATCGAGGGCGAGAACCTGGCTTCGGCGCGGGTAATCGAGAAGAACGGCGGCAAGCTGGAATGGCAGCGCCAGGAGTCGGAATCAGGAGAGACGCTGGCGTGCTACTGGATTGAGCTATAGGGCGCGCTAGCCCACGGTTTCATCAACGGTCTTGGCGATGGTCACCACTTCGTCATCGGTGGGAGGCAGGAACTCTTCCGGGTGGGCTTTGTGCCACTGCGTCCAGAGGGCCACGAGCACGGCTTGAATCAATCCGGCGAGGGGCGCGGCGAAGATGGCCCCCCACAGGCCAAAGATTTCGGTGCCCGCAAGCAGCGCGCCGATGGCAACGACGGGATGGATACCCAGCGCGCGCCCGATGATGCGCGGGCCGATGATGTCGCCCTCAAGGATGTGAACAAAGATGAAATAGACCAGCACCACCACAGCGATAAACCAGCCTCTGGTGGGCAGGGCAATCAAGACACAGGTGGCCCCGGATACCAGCGTGCCCAGAATGGGGACAAACTCGAAGATGGCGGCCAGCACGCCCAGCAGCAGGGCATAGGGCAGGCCAAAGACGGCCATGCCTGCGCCGACCAGCACGCCCAGCAGCGCGGCCATGAAGAGTTCGCCGCGAATGTAGCCGCCGACGGTGTGCCCCAGCGTGTCCAGGAAGAAGAGCGTGCGACTGCGCTGCCGGATAGGGGCAGCGCGGCGCAGCCATCTAATGGCGCGGGGTCCATCGATGACCAGATAGATGCTGAGCACAATCACCAGAATCAGATCGACGACGGCACCTGCAACGCCGGTGAGGATGGGGACCGCTTGAGTGGCGATCTGTCCGGCGTTAGATGTGGCCCAATTAATCACCTGCTGCCGTGCCTGATTGAAATCATCATCGGTGACGCCCAGCGGCCTCAAAAGCTGCTCAATGCCTGAAGGGTTCTGGGGGGTGCTGGCTTTGACCAGACCTGGAAGCTGCTGGGCAAACGCCGAGAACTGATTGACGGCGGTGCTGAACACGAAGTAGGCCAGACCGGCGAGCGCGCTCAGCGCCAGGATGTAGACGAGAATGACGGCCAGCGAGCGAGGTATCCAGCGGTCCAACAGCTTGACGGCTGGGGTCAGGGCGTAGGCCAGGACGGCGGCCAGGCTGATGAGCAGTAAGGTGTTGACGATATGCGAGAACAGCCAGAAGACCACGAACGTCAAGGCCAGCCAGATTAAGATAGCCAGCCCGCGATCACGGGCGTTAATCCACGACTGCACTGCATTCCTCCCAACTTTTGGCCTGGCGCGAAGCCTGACGCGATTGGACGACAAGCCTCTGTTGACTGCTCACCTTTCGTACCAGTGTACCATGCTTTCAAGCTCTCAGCAAGAGCTTGCGGCTGCCACTCGGTGCCGCCATCTTTCCAGCTTATCGGAGAGCTAGACAGCACTGATAAGATAGGACTTATTAAGATGGGGGAAAATTTCTGCTGCCAAGGAGGGCCTCTCAACATCCCTTAACACAAGATGACGAGGAGCCATGCTTATGGAACATCCCATCACTGTTCTGGTTATCGATGACAATATAGAACTCCTGGAGGTGCTTGCTGAAGGACTGGAACTGGCAGGGCCATTTACGGTCATTACCGCGAGTGATGGGGTGCAAGGGCTGGAGGCGTGTGTGGCGCATCACCCCGATTGCCTGGTCATTGATGTGAAAATGCCCCAACTCAACGGCTATCAACTGGTGCGTCTCCTGCGGGGCGACGCGGAGACGGCTGAGATACCGCTGATTCTGTTGACTGCGCTGGCCCAGGATTACGAGCGCTTTGCTGGCCTGGCTGCCGGGACGGACCGCTATGTAATCAAGCCGGTCACTCCACGCGAACTGGCCGCTGTGATTCAAGAAGTGGTTGCGCTGAGCATGCAAGAACGCCAGCAACGCTATCAGCAGCTTGTTGAAGAAGAAGAGGAGGAGTAGTAGATCAATGAGTGACCTTGCCTTTGTGACTCCGCACGAGCGCGAAATCTACCGGCAATATGAAGACCAACGCCGTATCCGTCTGGCGCGTTTCATTGCGCTGGTATGCGGCGTAACGGCTGGGCTGGCTGGCCTGATTCTCACCACCTATCTGCTTTTTCACCTCCATCCCCTGGACCCTTTCATCTTGCTTATTACAGCAGTAGCCTGGGTAGACCTCGTATTCTATGGCCTGGGTTACGTCGCAGCCAGACGCGGCCACGCCATCCTGGCGGCGCTGTCTATCTGTGGGGCGGTGCTGCTCGCTGTCGGAATCCTGGCAGGGTATATACTGGTTACCACAGGACTGAATGCCCTCTCGCTCACCATCTTGTTTGCTTTGTCTATCGTGATAGTGATCTCGGGAATCCTGGGAAACACGCAATTGCTGGTTGGGGTCACAACGGTGCTGGTGCTCAGTGGGTGTGTTGTGCTGGTAGCCAACGCTCACGCGCCAGTGTTGGGGCACAATCTGTTTGTGATTACGCTGTTGTTCGTCGTGATTCTGAGTCTGCCTGGCGCGCTGATGGTGATCTTTCAACAGGGATACCGGCGCACGCTGCGCGAACTGAGCGATGTGCGTATCGCGTATGAACGCGCAAGCGCTCTGGACGACCTCAAGAACCAGTTTATTGTCAGTGTGAATCACGAACTGCGCAATCCGGTGATGGCGATGATGGGGCATTTGGATATTCTGGATATGAGCCTGGCGAGCGCCCGCCCCGAACGTTTGCAAAAGGCGACGCAAGGCGCTGTGCGGGCTGCCGAAAATCTGCGAAAGCTGCTCGCCAGCATTTTGGATGCCAGTCGGCTGGAACAAGGCCCAGGCGAGTTTACTCCAGAGCGTGTTTCAGTGGTTCAGGCAATTCAGGCCGCGACACAACTGGTCGACCCGAACGAAGGCAATCTGGCTGAGCGGGAACTGCGCCTCAAGGTGCCAGGCGATCTGAGCATTTGGGGGGAGTCAATCCGCCTGCAACAAATCTTGACGAACCTGCTTTCCAATGCGACCAAGTATTCGCCACCTGGCACACCAATCGAGGTGGCAGCGCGGGTGGTTCGCGAGCGCGACCCCGCATCGTTCCTGCGCAGGCGTATGGCCGCTGATATGCAGCGCGAACTGGTAGAGATTACGGTGCGCGATTGGGGCTTTGGGATTCCTCCTGAACAAATCCCTTTGCTCTTTCAACGCTTTGTGCGCCTGCCACGCGATCTCGCTTCAACGGTGGTGGGCAATGGTTTGGGGCTGTACGTGTGTCGTATCTGCACCGAAGCGATGGGCGGGCGTATCTGGGTGGAAAGTTCTGGCGTCGAGGGCGAAGGGTCGATGTTCCATGTCAGGCTTCCAGTTGCTCCTGAGTCTGCTGTGTGAAGCTCTTTGGAGGCGCTTGCCGCAGGGCTACTTGCAGATGGGAACAGGGGGTGGTATCATACGGGCATCAAAATCTATCGTGTACGCGCGACGAACAGGAACATAGACGCCAGTATGGGGCCGTTCCAGAGAGCGAAGCAAGGTGGAAGTTTCGCACGATTCCCGGCGTCGATTCACCTGGGAGCTGCATAGCTGAACCCGGCTGCGTCCGGCAGTAGGCTCCGCTGGTCACTCTCACCATTATCCGAGAGGCAGATACGCTGGCTGACCTTCTTTAAGGACTGCCCGGCGTGGTCTGAGCAAGTGAGCGGCTATCTGCCGCTAACATGGGTGGTACCGCGAGTCTAACCCCTCGTCCCATAGTGGGATGAGGGGTTTTTGTATGCGCTGCACGTATTGGATGTCGTCACACGCAGATGAGCGAGAGAGGAAACAACGGATGAGCGCCATCATGCAATCATTGGAGCAACTGCGCCAGGACGCAGAGGCGCGTCTGGCAGAGACGCGAACGGGCGAGGCGATCAAAGATTGGTATACCGAGTTTCTGGGGCGCAAGGGCCGTCTGACCGCTTCGCTACGCGGCCTGGGTAGTCTGCCCGCTGAGGAACGCGCGCAGATGGGCAAAGCGGCCAACGAGATCAAGCTGGCGCTGGAGACGGCGTTTGAAGCGCGCCAGGCGGCTATCGCACAGGCGGAGATCGAGGCTACCCAGCGCGCCGCTGCCGTGGATGTGACACTGCCGGGACGCAGGCCGAACGTGGGCAAGCTGCACCCGATTACGATGACGCTGCGCGAGATTTACGCGATTTTCGGCGCGCTGGGCTTCCAGGTCTACGACTCGCCAGAGGTGGAGACGGATGATCTGAACTTCCAGTTGCTCAATATTCCGCCCGGCCATCCGGCGCGGGATATGTGGGATACGTTCTATACGACGACACCCGATGTGATCTTGCGCACGCATACCAGCCCCGGCCAGATTCGCGTGATGCGCGAGTTCGCGCCAGAGCCGATCAGGGTTATTCTGCCTGGCAAGGTCTATCGCTATGAGCAGACATCGGCGCGCTCCGAATCGATGTTCTATCAGGTCGAAGGGCTGGCGGTGGGCAAGCATATCACCTTCCCCGACCTGAAAGGCGTCTTTGTCAGCCTTGCCAACCAGATGTATGGGCCGGGGCGTCGGCTGCGCTTCCGCAAGAGCTACTTCCCATTCACGGAACCAAGCGTAGAAGTGGATGTGGACTGTGTGCTGTGTAAGGGCGCGGGCTGCCCAATCTGCAAGTATACCGGCTGGCTGGAGATTTCCGGCGGCGGCATGGTGCATCCTGTGGTGCTGCAAAACGGTGGCTATGACCCGACGGAATACAGCGGCTTCGCTTTCGGCATGGGGCCTGATCGCGCTACCTTGCTGAAACGAGGCATCGATGATATTCGCTACTTCTATTCAAATGATGTGCGTTTCCTGGAACGCATTGGCTAAGCTGGCGATTAAAATCGCGCCTAGGGGCCTGCGGCCACTAAACCCGCCTGCGCGGGTTAGGACGAGGGTCGCGCCTCCGGGGCCGGTTTCAACCGCTGGCCTCCCAAGGAGGTTTGAACAATGTTAGTTCCGCTTTCCTGGCTGAAGGAATATGTCGATCTGGTCATGCCCACCAACGCGCTGGCCGAGCGTATCACGCTGGCGGGGATGGAGGTTGAGGGGATCGAGCGCGTGGGCGAGTGGTGGGACACTGACAAGATCATCATCGGCCAGATTCTGTCGGTGAAGAAGCACCCCAATGCGGACCGGCTGACGCTGGTCGATGTGAAGTTTGGGAACAAGGAGCCGGAACAGGTGGTGACGGGCGCGCCCAACCTGTTCCAGTATAAGGATACGCCACCGGAAGAGTTGCCGGTGCTGAAAGCGCCCTTCGCCCGCGTGGGCGCGGTGCTGCTGGACGCCTACAGCGAGGAGACGCCGCGACCCAAGAAGGAGTTGAAGCCCTCGAAGATTCGCGGCGTATGGTCCAACGGCATGGTCTGTTCGGAGCGCGAACTGGGGCTGAGCGAGGAGCACGAGGGCATTCTGCTGCTGCCGGAGGACGCGCCGGTGGGCGTGTCGCTGCGCGAGTATCTGGGCGACGAGGTGCTGGAACTGGGCCTGACGCCGGATATGGCGCGCTGCCTGAGCATGATTGGTGTGGCGCGCGAGGTGGCCGCGCTGAGCGACGCGCCGCTGCATCTGCCAGCGGATGAATGGCAGACTGGCGGCGATGGGACGGCTGCCGATTACGTCGAGATCGAGATTGCCGCGCCCGAACTGTGCAATCGCTATACCGGCGTGATTATTAAAAATGTGCAGATAGGCGATTCGCCGCGCTGGATGCAGGAGCGGCTGCGCAAGGCGGGTATGCGCCCGATCAGCAACGTGGTAGACATCACCAACTATGTGATGCTGGAATGGGGCCAGCCGCTGCATGCCTTCGATTATGATGTGCTGGCGGCGCGCGCTGCCAAAAGCGGAGCGGTCAAACCGCGCGTGATCGTGCGCACCGCGCAGGCTGGCGAGAAGATGACGACCCTGGATGGTGCCGAGCGCGCGCTGGATGAGTCGATGCTGCTGATTACCGATACGGCGGGGCCAATTGCGCTGGCGGGCGTGATGGGCGGCGAGGAAACCGAGGTCAGCGCGAGCACGCGCACGATCTTGCTGGAATCGGCGACGTTCGAGGGCATCAACAACCGGCGCACGGCGCAGAAGCTGAAGTTGCCCAGCGAGGCCAGCCAGCGTTTCACGCGCGGCGTGCCCGCCAGCCTGAATCCCATCGCAACGCGCCGGGCAGCCGAGTTGATGCGCCTGTACGCGGGCGGGCAGATTGTGCCGGGGATGGTTGACGCTTATCCGGTACACCAACCCCAGCCAGTGATCTATACCACGGCGAGCGAGGTTCGCCGCCAACTGGGCACGGAGATCAGCCTGGAGCAGATTGGCGCGGCGCTGCAAAAGCTTGACTGTGTGGTCGAGCCAGCGGCAGACGTGGCGACGGACGCACCCGCCAAAGCGACCTTTGCCCTGCATCGGGAGGCGGGCGAGCCGCTGCTGCGTGTTCTGCCGCCCTGGCACCGGCTGGACTTGCAGATTCCCGCCGATCTGACCGAAGAGGTGGCCCGTGTGATCGGCTACGAGCGCATCGAGGCAACTTTGCTGGCTGACGTGCTGCCGCCGCAGCGCCATAACCTGGCGCTGGAGACGGAGGAAAAGATACGCGATGTGCTGGTCGGCTGCGGCTTGCAGGAGACGATCAACTACGCGCTGACGACGCCGGAGCAGCATGAGAAGCTGACGCTCGGCCAGGAAGGCGCGGGAGAACAACAGACGCCGTACATTACGCTGGAGAATCCGCTGTCGGTGCGACGGCGGGCGATGCGCCGCTCGCTGATGGTGAGCGCGCTGGAAAACCTGGAGTTCAACAGCCGCTATACCACGCGGCTGGCAACCTTTGAGGTGGGGCGCGTCTATCTGCCGGAGCGGGGCGATGGCGTGCTGCCGCTGGAAGATCGGCGCGTGAGCATCTTGTTGAGCGGGCCGCGCCGCGAGGTTGGCTTTCACGCGGACCCCGTGGGCGCGGAGCCGGTCGATTTCTTCGACATCAAGGGCGTGGTCGAAGCCTTGCTGGAACGCATGGGGGTTGCACCCGAAGAGGTGGAGTTCGCGCCGTGGCCCAACAAGCTGCCCTTCGGCCCGAACTGCGCCGAACTGAAGATTCGCGGCAAGGTCGAGGGCATTCTGGGGGTGGTCGATGCGCGGGTGCGCCAGGCGTTTGACGTGCCTGCCGCGCCGATCTGCCTGGTGGAAATACGGGTCGAGCCGCTCATCAAGCCGAGTTGGAGCCTGGAGGTGATGAAGCCCATCAGCGCCTATCCGCTGGTGGTGGAAGACCTGGCCTTTGTGGTGGCGGAGGCCGTTCCGGCGCAGCAGGTGGTGGAGGCGATTCGCGCGGCTGGGAATGGCTTGCTGACCGATGTGGAACTCTTCGATCTGTATCGGGGCCAGCCCATTCCAGCCGGGCAAAAATCGCTGGCGTATAAGCTGACCTACCAGAGTTTGGAAAAAAGTCTGACCGATGATGAGGTGGCGGCGGTGCGCAACCGCATCATTGGGCAGGTGGCGGAGTCCGTGGGCGGCACACTGCGCGCCTGAGCGCGCCCCTGGGAAGCGCCGGGAAAAGCGAGCGCCGGGCCGGTGGAATGCTGATTTCCACCGGCCCGGCGCTTGTCTGCGAGGGAAGGCGCGGCTAGAAAAATCAACGATTTTTAGGAAAAAATCGGCGATGGAAAAAAAGAGCCTATTACCTCTTGACAAGCTGAGGTGGTATCAGTATACTTGTTTGTAACCGGTTCCGAGAACGATACCGATAGCGATTACGAAACCGCTTTCAGCCCCTATCCTCACGATGCCCGTAGAGAGGATAGCAATGTAGCTCGCAGGATCGCCTGCAAGGGGGGACTAGATGGCCGGAAAGTTGACCATCCAGGACATCGCTCGCCTGGCGGGTGTGTCCAAGGCCACCGTCTCGCGTGTCTTGAACCACAAACCGGATGTCGACCCCACCACGCGCGAGCGCATCTTGCGAATTATGCAGGAGCAAGGGTTCGTCCCCAGTATCACGGCTGCCGGGCTGGCAGGTGGGCGGCCACGCATCATTGGGGTGCTGGTTCCTTCCCTCATCTGGCCCTTTATCCCCGAAATCGTGCAGGGCGTTGCCGAGTATATCGAGAAAAGTTCCTATGAATTGATCCTCTATAGCCTCTCGTATGCTCCTGGCGAGGGGAACGGGAACGGCAATGGAAATGGCAAGAACCTGGGAGATCGCAGCGCGGCGGTTGATCGCATTCTGGACGCGCGCCTGACTGCCGGTCTGGTGGCGATTACGCCTGGCCCATCGGCAAAGCATCTGACGCTGTTACACGAGCAGGGTTTTCCGGTGGTGCTGATCGACGACCAGGGTTTGCCAACCAGCGCGCCCTGGGTGGGCGCTGATAATCGCATCGGGGCCTATCAGGCGGTGCGTCATTTGATTAGCCTGGGGCATCGGCGCATCGCGCATATCAAAGGGCCTGCGAGCTATCAATGCTCGCAGGAGCGCTATCAAGGCTATTGCCAGGCGCTGACTGAAGCGGGCTTGCATCCTGATCCAACGCTGGTGATGCAGGGCGATTTTGAGATTCCCACGGGACGCATTGCAGCCCAGACCCTCTTTGCTCGCTCCGAACGACCTACTGCTATTTTTGCTGCCAATGACCATATGGCCTGGGGCGTGTTGGAAGTCGCGGAAAACCTGGGCTTGCGGGTGCCAGAGGATGTTGCGGTGGTTGGCTTTGACGATATGCCGACCTCGGTGCATAAGCGACCCGCGCTCACCACGGTGTCGCAGCCGTTCCATCAGATGGGCCTGCGCGCGGGGGAACTGCTCCTGGGGCTGTTGGAATCACCACGTCATGTACCTCTGTATTCTGGTACTACCTCTTTTCTAAAATCTTCTTTCTTACCTTCTGCTTATAACGAGCCTATGCGCATTCTGCTGGAAACCAAACTGGTTGTCCGGGAATCCTGCGGCGCACATCAAATGACGCCTCTACCCAACTTGTGAAATCGTCGGCGCGTGTGCCGTGGTTGGAGAGAGCGGCGCGCTCACCGCGATTCATACACTTCGATTGTCGTGATCTCATCACTCATGGGAGCACTGTGCGACCTGTATGTTCAGAAGGGGGGGATACGAGCAGCAACTGAGACACGAGCAGTAGCAACCTGGCGACCTCGGCGGCCCTATGAATCAACGTTTGATTCATCTTATCCTTGTGAGGAGGACTCCACTATGAGGTCTTCATATCGCCATGGGATGGCGATCCTTGGTGCGCTTGTCTTGCTGACTTTTATTCTGGCTGGCTGCGGCAGCACGCCAACGACGAATAACGGTCAGTACGGCGGGACCGTGACTGACGCTCCATCGCCCTACGGCCAGTTTACCAAGAACTTTAACCCGTTCCTGCCCAACAGCTACCGCCGTGGGACGGGTGGCGACATCTACGAAACCCTGCTCTACATCAACCAGATCAGCGGTAAGGTCAGCCCCTGGCTGGCTTCGGGCTATCAATGGAACACCCAGGCCACCCAACTTACCTTCAATCTGCGGACGGATGTCAAATGGACGGATGGGCAGGCGTTCACCAGCGCTGATGTGGCCTTCACGCTGAACCTGCTGCATCAATATCCCGCGCTGGATGGCGGCGGCCTGTGGAAGTTGATCTCGAATGTCTCGACCCCTGACGCGCATACCGTCGTGGTCAACTTCAGCAAACCCGCCGTGCCGCTCCTGTGGTATCTGGCCGGGCAGACGTACATTGTGCCGCAGCACATCTGGCAGAATGTCAAAGACCCGACCACCGAGACCAACCCCAACCCGGTAGGCACCGGTCCCTTCACGCTGGGCACGTTCAGCCCACAGGTGTACACGCTGGTCAAGAACCCGCACTACTGGCAGGCTGGCAAGCCGTACATCGACGGCATCCGTTTCCCGGCCTATGACGCCAATGCCGCCGCTGACCTGCTGCTCTCGACGGGGCAGTTGGACTGGTCCGGTGTCTTTAGCTCCGATTTGCAGAAGACCTATGTTGACCGCGATCCGGCGCACAACAAGTACTGGTTCCCACCGGGCAACGTGGTCATGCTTTACCTGAACCTGGCGAAGGCTCCGTTCAATGACCTGACCGTGCGCAAGGCCATCAGCGCTGCCGTTGATCGGCAGGCGATCTCCACGCAAGCCGAACTCGGCTATGAGCCGGTGGCAAGCCCGACCGGATTGGTGCTGCCTGCCAACCAGAGCTGGCTCGATTCGACGTATGCCAACACGACCTTTGGCGCGGCTTCTGCCTCCACGGCGGATCAGATTCTGACGGCAGGCGGTTACACGAAGGACGCCAATGGCATCTATGCCAAGGGCGGCGTTGAGTTGAAATTCAACATGAACGTCGTCTCCGGCTGGAGCGATTGGGATACCGCCGTGCAGATCATGGCGACGAACCTGAACGCGGCTGGCTTCAAAGTGACCGCCAACGCGATCTCTTTCAACGACTACATCGCGGCGCTTTCCAATGGTACCTTTGATACGGCTATCTCCTGGACAAACCCCGGCCCCACGCCGTATTATCTGTACCAATCATTGTTGGCAAGCAGCAACACAGCCCCGGTGGGTAAGCCAGCAAACTCCAACTACGAGCGCTGGAATGACCCAGCCACCGATCAGTTGCTGGCGACGTACGCAAGCTCGCCTGACCAGGCGACCGAGCAGCAGGCCATTGCCGGCATTGAGAAGATCATGGTCGAGCAGTTGCCCGCTATCCCCTTGATGGAAGGTGCGACCTGGTACGAGTATTCCACGGCTCGCTTTGTGGGCTGGCCCGATGCGAACAACCCCTACGCGAAACCCGCTCCCTGGACGGACCCCGACTCTGAGGTTGTTGCGCTGACCATCCATAAAGCCTAACTGACCCCATCTTCGCTCACCGGTTGCTGGGGACTGGCTGGCCTGTCGATCCCTTCCCAGGTCGGCCAGTTCCCGGCCACCCATCCAAAAGGAGCCGCAGATGCAGTACCTGCTGCGCCGCATTGGCTTTTACCTGGCAGCCCTCTGGGTGGCTATTACCGTGAACTTTCTGCTGCCGCGCCTCATGCCCGGCGACCCGGTACTTTTGCTGGTTGCCCGGCTTCAGGGCCGCGTGGACCCACACGCCATCGATGCGCTGCGCATTCAGTTCGGGTTGAATACGAATCAGACGTTGTTCCAGCAGTATCTGAATTATCTGAACGATCTGGCGCATGGGAACTTTGGCATTTCGATCAGTAACTATCCCACGCCGGTCTCGGACGTGATTGGCACTAGCCTGGCCTGGACGCTGGTGCTGGTGGGCACGTCGGCGGTGATCAGTTTTGTGGTGGGCACGATGCTGGGCGCGCTTGCCGCCTGGAAGCGTGGTTCCTGGTTCGATACGGTGTTTTCTCCGCTGCTGACGTTTTTCCAGGCGATTCCCTATTTCTGGCTGGCGCTGCTGCTGCTGTATGTGCTGGGCCTTGATCTGCGCTGGTTCCCGCTGGGCTTTGGCTATGATATTGATCTCACACCCGGATTTAATTTTGACTTTATTCTGTCCGCTGTAGATCACGCTATTTTGCCTGCCTTTACGATTGTCATCAGTTCGGTGGCGGGCTGGATGTTGGGCATGCGTAACGCCATGCTGACGACGCTGGCCGAAGATTATGTGCTGATGGCTCAGGCCAAGGGGCTTTCGGAACGCCGGGTCTTGATCACGTACGCGGCGCGCAACGCGATTTTGCCCAATATCACCGGTTTTGCGATCTCGCTGGGCTTTGTCATCGGTGGCGCCTTGCTGACCGAGATTATCTTCTCCTATCCTGGGATTGGCTTTATTTTGCTCTCCGCAGTGCAAGCGGAAGATTATCCGCTGATGCAGGCCATTTTCCTGTTAATTGCCTTGATTGTGTTGATTGCCAATTTCCTGGCCGATCTGTTGTATGTTGTGCTCGATCCGCGTGTGCGGCAGGAAGGATGAGCGCCGATGGCCGTCAAACAAAAGGGTGAGCGTTCCCTCATTGCGGATGACCAGCGCGCGGCTGCACTTGCGGTGAGTGGGCAGCCAGCGAAAGCTTCCAGAAGGATTCCGATCTGGAGCAGCCTGACCGGCTTTTCCGCGCTGCGCTTCTGGAAGATTCGCGTGGGGCTGGGCATTGTTGGCTTCTTTGTGCTGGTGGCGATCTTTGCGCCGCTGCTTGCGCATCAAGACCCACAAGCCTTTAGCTCCGACGCGCTGGACCCGCCCTCAGCAGCCCATTGGCTGGGCACGACCCAGACGGGTCAGGATGTGTTTTCCCAACTGGTGTATGGCACCCGCCTGACGCTGCTGGTTGGGTTTTCGGTGGGCGTGATTGCCACCACGGTCTCGGTGGTGATCGGCCTGATCGCTGGCTACTTCGGTGGCCTGGTGGATGACATCCTTTCGCTGCTGATGAATGTCGTTCTGGTGATTCCGGCGCTGCCGCTGGCGATTGTGATGTCGGGGTATGTGACGGTGCGCGGTCCTGTTTCGGTGGCGATTGTGCTGACGATCACCGGCTGGGCCTGGGGGGCGCGCGTGCTGCGGGCGCAAACGCTTTCGATGCGCCAGCGCGATTTCGTGGTGGCCGCCCGCGCCAGCGGCGAAAGCCCGCTGCGCGTTGTGTTTGCCGAGATTCTGCCCAATGAGATTGCGATTGTCTGCTCCAGCTTCATTTTTACGGTGCTGTATGCCATCCTGGCAGAGATTGGGCTAGAGTTCCTGGGCCTGTCGGATGTCTACGCGACAAGTTGGGGCAATATCCTCTTTTGGGCCACCAATGGCAATGCGCTGCTCTTGGAAGCGTGGTGGTGGTTTGCCCCGGCTGGCTTGTGCATTGCGATCCTGGGTGCGGGCCTGGCCTTCATCAACTTTGGCATCGATGAAATTACCAACCCGCGCTTGCGCGATGCCTCGCGCAGTTAGAGAGGGAGCAGCGATGGCAATGGAGAACGTGCTGGAAGTCAAGCATGTCAGCGTGGACTATGGGAGCGCGTCAGGAGCCGTACACGCGGTGGATGATGTCAGCTTCAATCTGAAACGCGGGCAGATTCTGGGCCTGGCCGGGGAAAGCGGCAGCGGGAAATCGACGCTGGCCTATGCGGTGGCGCGGCTGCTGCGTCCGCCTGCGGTGGTGACGCAGGGGCAGATGCTCTATTATCCGCGTCCAGGGCTGGAAGATAAGAATGAGGATGATAGCCTTTCGCCTATCGATTTGTTGGAACTGACCCCGGCAGAACTGCGCAACTTTCGCTGGCGCAAGCTATCCATCGTCTTTCAAAGCGCGATGAACGCGCTGAACCCGGTGCTGAGCATTGAGACACAGATCGTTGACGTGCTGCAAGCGCATAATCCGTCGATGCCGCGCAAAGCCCAGAAAGCGCGGGCGGCAGAACTGGTGCGGATGGTGGGCATTGCGCCAGATCGGCTGCATGCCTATCCGCACGAACTCAGCGGCGGTATGCGTCAACGGGCGGTGATTGCGATTGCGCTGGCGCTGAATCCCGAAATCATCATTATGGACGAGCCAACCACGGCGTTGGATGTGGTGGTGCAGCGCGAGATTCTGGCCGAGATTATGGGCCTGCGTAAGGATTTTGGCTTTTCGGTGATCTTTATCACGCACGATCTTTCGCTGCTGCTGGAGATTGCCGACCAGGTGGCGATTATGTACGCCGGGCGCATTGTGGAAACGGCCACGCGCGAGCAACTGTATCGCCATCCGCGCCATCCTTATACGTATGGCCTGCTCCATTCCTTCCCGTCGCTGCATGGTGCGCGCCGCAGCATGCTGGGCATTCCTGGTTCACCGCCCGACCTGCGGGCGGTGCCACCCGGCTGCGCCTTCAATCCGCGCTGTTCCTTTGCCTTCGGGGCCTGCCAGACCGCAGTTCCGGCACTTTTGACGCCCTCCTCAGAAGCGCCGGAGCAGCGGGTGGCCTGTCATTTGTACGACGCCAGCTTGAACCCCGACGGGGTTCCTAGCAAGCTCCGCGCCGCGGAGCCTGCACAGCCTGATGATTCACCGCTTGCGCTGCGCAAAGGGGAAGTGCAATGAGCATGTTGGAGCGTTCGACCGATGTGGATGCCAGGCACGCGCCTGGGGTGAACGGCAAAACGGCGCAAAGCGCTGTGCAGGCAGGTTGGGATGAGCCGGTGCTGGAGGCGGTCAATCTGCGAAAAGTGTTTCCCCTGCGGCAGCTTGCCTTTTGGCGGACACAGCGCGGGGTGAAGGCGGTGGAAGATGTGTCGCTGGCCTTGCGTCCGGGACGCTGCACGGCGCTGGTCGGCGAAAGCGGCAGCGGCAAGACGACGGTGGCGCGTTTGCTGGCGCGGCTGTATGGTTATACGTCCGGGGAGATTCGCTTTCGGGGCCAACATATCAGCCGCAGCACGACCGTGGGGCTGCGGAAGTATCGACGCTATGTGCAGTTGATCTTTCAAGACCCATTTTCGTCCTTGAATCCCGTCCATACGGTGAAGTATCATCTGCGCCGCCCGCTGCGCATCCACGGGCACGCCCGCACGGCGGCGGAGGCCGACCAGCAGATCAGGCACCTGCTGGAGCGGGTGAATCTGACGCCCGCCGAGCAGTTTATGGAGAAGTTTCCGCACCAACTCAGCGGCGGGCAGCGTCAGCGTGTGGCTATCGCCCGCGCGCTGGCGGCCCAGCCGGAGGTGCTGCTGGCCGATGAGCCAGTGTCGATGTTGGATGTCTCGATTCGGCTGGATGTGTTGAATTTGCTGCTGAGTTTGAAAGAAAAAGAGCGTCTGGCGCTGCTCTATATCACCCATGATATTGCCAGCGCGCGCTATTTTGCCGATGAGACGATGGTGATGTACGCCGGGCAGATGGTCGAGGGTGGTCCCAGCGAGGCGGTCACCCAATCACCCAGGCATCCCTACACGCAGCTTTTGCTGCAAGCGGCTCCTGATCCTGATCGTATGCTGACGGGCCAGATGGATGCCGAGTCGTCCCTGGTGGCGCGCGGCGAGCCGCCCAGCCTGATTAACCCGCCGAGCGGCTGCCGCTTTCATCCACGCTGCCCCTATGCCATGGCCGTGTGCCGCACGGCGTTTCCGCCGCGCACCGACCTGGGCGGGGGCCATTGGACGCACTGTTATCTCTATGGGGAACCCGCCGCCGTTGCCACCCAAAGCGCAACCTAACCACTGTTGTTGAAGGAGAACGAATGGGCCATACCGACCAGCCGAACACAGCCCTAGCGACTGATCTCACCATTGCCAGCGCCTTTCCCCCCGCGTTCCTCTGGGGGGCGGCGACTTCGTCCTATCAGATCGAAGGGGCCACCCATGAAGACGGGCGTGGGCCGTCGATCTGGGATCAGTTTGCCGCGACCCCTGGCGCGGTCTATCAAGGCCAGACTGGCGACACCGCCGCCGATCACTATCATCGCATGCAAGAGGATGTGGACTTGATGGCCGCGATGGGTCTGGGCGCGTATCGCTTTTCCATTGCCTGGCCGCGTATTCTCCCCGCAGGAACCGGGAAGGTGAACGAGCGCGGCCTGGATTTCTACGACCGTCTGGTTGACGCATTGCTTGCTAAAGGCATTACGCCTGCTGCCACCCTCTATCACTGGGATTTACCCTTGCCGCTGCATGAACAAGGGGGCTGGCTCAACCGGCAGACGGCCTATGCGTTTGCCGATTACGCCGAGATTGTTGCCAAGCGGCTGGGGGATCGCGTGGAGTGGTGGATTACGCAGAATGAACCCTGGGTAGCGGCGTACCTGGGCTATGGCATTGGCGTTCACGCGCCGGGCATCCGCGATGTGCAATCCGCTGTGGTGGCCGGGCATCATCTCTTGCTTTCGCATGGGTTGGCGGTGCCGCGTCTGCGCGCCGAGGTTCGCCCAACGGCGCAGGTGGGCATCACGCTCAACCTCTATCCGGTGTATTCGGCAGATGATCGTCCTGAAACGGCGGAGGCGTTGCAGCGCGCGGATGCCTTTATCAACCGCTGGTTCCTCGACCCCATCTACTCTGGGTATTATCCCAGCGGCCTCTTTGCGGACCTGGGTGTTGCCGAGCCGCCAGTGGAAGCGGGGGATATGGCGGCCATTTCGCTGCCAACCGATTTCCTGGGCGTGAATTACTATTCGCGCCGTGTGGTGCGTGCCCTGGAGCCAGGAACGACGCGAGGCATCTGGAATCCAGCGTCGTATGAAGAAGTGGATACGATTCCAGGCGCACGTTACACGCAGATGGGGACCGGCTGGGAAGTCTATCCGCAGGGGCTGGCCGATCTGCTGGTGCGGCTCAAGGAAGACTACGCGCCGCCTGCCATTCTGGTGACGGAAAACGGCGCGGCGTTTGAAGATCACTGGGATGGCGATGGGCATGTGAGCGACCCGGAGCGGCTGGACTTTGTGCGTGGGCATATTCAGGCGATGGCCCAGGCGATTGCCGAGGGGGTGCCGCTGCGGGGCTATATGCTCTGGTCGCTGCTGGATAACTTCGAGTGGGGCCACGGCTATAGCAAGCGCTTTGGCGTGGTGTATGTCGATTTCGACACGCAACGCCGCATCCTGAAGGAGAGCGGGCGCTGGTATGCCGAGTTTGTCAAGGCGCATCGCCAGGGATAACTGATTCCTTCCGCATGAAGCGAGGCCCTGCCTGGGAAACCAGGCAGGGCCTCGCTTTTGTGCTGGCTGGGCGTTTAAATGCCCATGATGTTGAAGCCTGCATCGACGAAATGTACGCCGCCGGTGATGTTGCGCGCCGCCGGGCTGCACAGGAAGAGGCCCAGTTCACCAACATCGGATTGCTCGATGTTGCGGTGCAGCGGAGCGATTTGCTCTTGATGGGTGAGCATGTCGGTGAAGCCTTTGACGCCCCGCGCCGCCAGGGTATTGAGCGGGCCAGCAGAAATGGCATTGACGCGAATATTCTGGGGGCCAAGCTCGTAGGCCAGATAGCGCGTGCTGCACTCCAGCGCGGCTTTGGCGACGGCCATGACGTTATATTTGGGGAAAACGCGCCCGCTCGCCATATAGGTGAGGCAGACAATGCTGCCGCCGCCGCGTTTGACCATCAGCGGTTCAGCGCGTTTGGACATGGCAACGAGCGAATAGGCGCTGATGTCCAGCGTATTTTTGAAGCCGTCGCGGGAGGTATCGATGAAGCGGCCCTCCAGTTCGGCAGGCGGCGCGAAGGCAACGCTGTGCACGAGAATATCCAGCCCGCCAAATGCCTCGTCGGTTTGACTGAAGGCGCGATCTAGCTCTTCGTCGGATTGCACGTCACATTCAATCAAGAGCGGGTTATTGGGTACGGTATCCACGAGGTCGCGGACCATCTTTTCCATGCGGGACTGGTAGGTGAATGCCAGCCGTGCTCCGGCGTCTGAGAGGGCCTGGGCAATGGCCCAGCCAATGCTGCGTTTATTTGCCACGCCAGAGACCAGCGCGGTCTTGCCTTCCAGTAGTGCCATGACGTTTTCTCCTGCTCAACGATGCTGTGAGATGGGCTGATTCCGGCCCATTGTAGCATGTGCAAAACCAAACGTCTAGCAGGGGAGGCACGCTGCCACCGGCCAGGCGTTCTTTCGCTTTCTTCTGGAGGCTGATCAGATGCCTTTCAGCGGCAGATGGTGTGTCAGCACCAGCACAGCCAGCGCGCCAATCACCAGCAGCACAACGATGCCCGCCACGATGAGCCAGCGCAACGGCAGACGCGAGCGATTGCGTGCCCTGTGCCGTGATCTGCTCGTTTCTGGCGGGAGCGCAGGCTGCTCCATGGGCGTGGCGACGACCTGGGACCAGAACGGTTCGGCTTTGGCTTTCTTGCGCTTTGCTGCTTCTGGCGAGGTGGCCGCAGGCACCATAAAATTAGGGATGCGGCCCTCATCGCGCTCGCGAGTGGGAGGCGGCGCGATGTCGGCGACATCGTTCAAGAAGCGGGCCACCTGATCTTCAGCGGGAGGCATCCAGTTCAAGTCAGCCAGCCCGGCGGCTGGATCAGCGGGCGCTGCCTGGCCTGGATGATGAGCCGCCAACGGGGGCGAATCTGCCGCCTGGCGTTCTGGGAGCACCCGGGTCTTTACGGGTTTGCCAGGCACGCGCGGTGGTGTTGGTTGCTCGATCTTTTCCACTGGCATGGCGGTGATTTCTTGTTCTGCCTGATGAGCGGTATCGGCTGGCGTGCTGTGCGGCTTCTCTTGAGGCGTTGAGGCCGACACTTCTTCTTGCTTGTTGTCTTCAGTTGTTGTCACGTTCTCTTGCTCCAGATACGCCTTATCAGAAGCAGCTTTCCCGTTGCTGATGCTCACTGCGTTGTTGGCAATCGGTCGTCTGGCTTTGGCTGTACTATGTTGCCCGGCTGGATGTTTTCGACGCGCCCCCACAAAAAACTCCCCTCACATATCAAAGCGGGTTCTGGTGCTACGAGTAGATTTGCCATTGGTTCTTTCTTCATATGCCTGGCAGGAGGGTTGACATTGTTCCTTTCTGCCCCATAGATCATACCATAGCCAGGCTTGCACTCACCAGAAGGTCCTGTGAAGCGTGTGTTGCGTTCCACAAGCAGCGATTATCTGCCGCAGCCCTGGGCATTGACCTGCTGGGCGACGACAAAGCTGTTGATGTGCGCAAAGATGCTGTTGCTGACTGTCTGGTTATACTCGGTTTCCCAGTTGCCGAGGGTGCTGGAGACATTGGCATTGACCAGCGAGAGGTTGCAGGCAACATCACGCGCCGTGGAGGAGCCGATCACAGCGCCCCAGATGACCAGGAAGAGCACCAGCAGAATCCAGGCTTTGGCCGCGCCGACAACCGCGCCCAGCAGGGCATCGGTGTCGGCGGCGATCTTGACGCGCTTGCGCATGCCCCGGTGCAGCGCGTTCCCGACGATGTGGACGGCGATGACGGTGACAAAGAAGATGATGGCGTACATGTAGATGAGCGAGATGTTGGTGGCGGCGGCGACACGCGGGGCGAGGAAATAGGCGGCAACGATGCCCAGAGGAATGCTCAACAGGTTGAACAAGCCAACCAGCAGGCCGGTGCGCCAGCCATGCCAGATGCTGACGACCAGCACAATGGCGGCAATAATATCTAACCAGTGATCGGTGAGTATGGACATACTTCCCCCCTTTTCGTGACAGGTGGCAGCGCGTGATGTGGCAAGGCTTTTTGCCGGATGGCTGCGCTGCCCATCCATAGGCTCCATTCTACCTGAACGATTCAAGAGGAGGAGGAGTTACACACGCGGAGGGTTGTGTGACCTTTTGCTTCAATAGCCCAGGGCCGGGTCTACGATGTGGAGTAAGGGCTGCTCCGCGCGATAGCGGCGGAGATTTTCGGCAAAGATTTCGGTAAGCCGGGCGCTGTATTGATCGGTCAGGCCGGACATGTGTGGCGTCAGGATGACGTTGGGCATGTCCCAGAGCGGGCTGTCCTGGGGCAGCGGTTCTTCGACGGTGACATCCAGCCCCGCGCCCGCAATCCAGCCGCTTTCCAGGGCGCGAATGAGCGCCTGTTCATCGATGACGCGCCCCCGCGAGATGTTGACCAGATAAGCATTGGGGCGCATCGCCAGCAATTCATGCTCGCCAATCAGCCGCTCGGTTTCGGTGGTCAGGGGCACAGCCAGCACGACATAATCGCACGCACCGAGCAGATCGCGCAGGCGGTTGGGGGGAAAGAGGTCATCGACATCGGGGTCGCTGGTTTCGGTTTTCGCCGAACGGCGCAGCCCCACCACGCGCATGCCAAAGGCACGCCCAAGCTGGGCGATGCGGCGGCCAATGCCGCCCAGGCCAATCACTCCCAGCGTTTTTCCGGCGAGTTCGCTGCCGCGCAGGGCGTTCCAGCGGCGGCCAATGGCCCAGTCGCGCTGCTGCTGCTCCAGAACCATTTCGGGGAAGTGATGGGCGAACATGAGCATGCTGGCAAAGACGTATTCACTGATGGGGATGGCGTGGATGCCTGCGACAGAAGTGACGACGACGGAGCTTGTGGTGCTGAGCAGACCGGTGCGCTGAAGGTTATCCACGCCCGCGCCGGGGAACTGGAACCAACGCAGATGGGGCGCGCGCTCCAGGATGTCTTCGGGAACCTGGAAGGCGCAGACGACCTCGGCCCTGGCGAGCGTGCGGTCAAATTCGTCGCGGTCAGGGGTAAAGATAACCTGACCTGGTCCGGCGGCCTCGCGGATTTTCTCAAGATCAGGCGGGTCAAAACGGAAATTGGTGAGTACCAACGGTGCGTCGCTCATCGTGCATCTGCCTCCCGTGGATAGCGCAAGGCCAGGATTATGGGTGTGTTCGGGCGCTGTAGGCGCTTCATGCCATATTATAGGCTTATAGAATATGAGCAACGCATGCCCGCTGTCAAGTTGCGCCAGCAGAACAAACGGTGTATACTTTCGTGCGATGTGCATTGTGCATTGAACACGTGCGGGCGCGCAGGGCGAATGCGCTTGCCAGCAGTGATGGTCGCGTGCTGGGCCAGCAGAACGAGACGCCCGCACACGCGATACGCGAGCGAGCGAGAAAAGAGATCGGGGAAAGGGTGCCGTCAAGTACCTCTGCCTTTAGGCAGGAGCTTGTAACTGACAGGGTTTGACCCCATCGTTACTATCGGCTGCTTGACATCAGCCGTGTAGGCAGATGCCGCCAGCGTTTTACCCGGCGACGGTGCCTACTCGCCGGAACCCCTTATGCGTGGGTAGAGCGTGCGTGACCGTTACTCTGGTAGCTGCCTCGCCAGAGTGCCCTGCACAGGGTCTATTCTATCATAGGCAGATACAAACGGAAAGCGAAAGGAGGGGCGCTTTCTCCCACGCCTAAGGGCGGTGGGCGCCTGCGCCCAAGATTATCATGAAAGTGATTTTGTTAAAAGACATTGCGGGGCTGGGCCAGACCGGCGACGTGAAGGATGTGTCGGAAGGCTATGCCCGCAACTTCCTGCTGCGGCAGGGATTGGTGGCGACGGCCACACCGTCGGCGCTGGGCAATTTGAAGCAGCATATTGCTTCGGAGCGGCGTAAGCAGGAGAAGTTGGAAGCCGAGCAGCAGGCGTTAGCCGCGCAGTTGGGCGATATTACACTCACGTTCCGTGTGCGCGCGGGCAAGGGCGGACGGCTGTATGGCTCGATTACCAACCAGGATATTGCCGAGGCGGTTCGCGAGCAAAATGGCCTCTCGCTAGATCGGCGGGCAATTGAGCTTGCGGAGCCGCTGCGCGCGGTGGGCACGTATCAGGTGCCGGTGCATGTTGCCAAGGGCAAAGAGCCAAAGCTGACGGTGGTGGTCGAATCTACCGAGCCGGTGGAGGCCGAAACCGAAGCGTAAGGCTGTGGAGAATCGTGATAGAGAGAGCGACGCGCCGCAAGCTTGCGGCGCGTCGCTCTCTCCCCGAAACGTTGGATGCACCTTGCCAAAAGCGCCCAAACCTCTTGACAGAAAGGGACCGATTCGGTATACTGGAATAGAACAAAATTTCTAAAGCGGCCTGAAGGCTGATGAAATCTATGCTGCTCAAGGAGAGACCACTCATGATGAAGTTGGGTTTACTCTGGTTTGATGATGATGCGAAACGGAAGGTGGTGGAAAAGCTGGATGAGGCAGCGGAACGGTACGAGGAGCGTTTTGGGGTCCGGCCAACGCTGGTGCATCTGAATCCGGCGCAGGCTGAAGGGCTGGCGCATCGGCGGCTGCGCGTCTGCGGGGATGCCAGCTTGCGGCGCAATTATTTTCTGGTTGGGGTTGATGATGCGGACGCGGCTGCCCAGCAGCCGCAGGCCGTCAGCGCCGTTGCTGTGGCCGAGCCAGAGGAAGAAGCGCGGCCAGCGCGTCGTCGCTCAGCGCGCGCTCGCGCGGTTCCTTCGTTGGCAGAGGTAAGCAGCCGCCATCCCCGCGCGCGACGTCGTGTTTCCTGAGTTCCTCTAGTGTTTGCGCACCAGGGCCGCGCTTGCCAGGCCATAATTGAGCATGGCAAGGTCATAGCGGCCCTGCGCGTTATAAATGGCCGCCAGATAATTATACGTGGTTGCCAGTCCCCCGGCGTTGTTCAGGCGCTGCCAGATTGCCAGAGCCGCGCGGTGTTCCTCTAAGGCGGCGTCATACTGGCCCTGGTGATAGCGCGCCGCGCCCAGGTTGCTATGCGTCAGGGCAATGGCGACCTGATCGTCCCCTTCACGATAGAGCGGCAAGGCTTGCAGAAAGCGGTTGATGGCCTGGTCATAGTTGCCCTCGCGGTAATACGCCTCGCCCATGCGGCTGTAGACGGCGGCAGTGCCAGGCGTGTCGCCGAGTTCCTGGAAGAGCTTGAGCGCGCGCTCATAGGAGACGATGGCTTCCGTATGGTTTTTGAGGTCGCTCTGAATCTGGCCCATGCGCATATGGGTGGTTGCCAGGGCTACCGAGTCTTTGATCTCTTCGGCCAGTTCCAGCGCGCGCTGGTTATGTTCCAACGCTTCCTGGGGATGGCTGGCCTCTAGCAGGGCCACGGCCAGGCTGGTATGACTGGTGAGCATGCCCGCTTTATCGCCGCGTTCCTGGCTTTCTGCCAGCGCGCGTTGCAACATGCGAATGGCAATATCGTGTTGTGCCTCTGGTGATTCGCCGCCGCCGCCTGGACCCTGAGAAGCGTAGGGGTCGCGTGGGCCGCGCGGGCCTTGAGACCCAGCGCCGCCCCCGCCGCCGCGTCGTCCACGTCGTCCGCCAGGCCCACCAGGACCAGATTGAAACTGGGAGGCAGACATAGTGATATTCCTTCCTCGGTTGACCGCCGCCGCGCCACGAGGCGCAGGTTCTTGTGGGAAGTCCTGGGCAAGCTGAGCGCAGCAGCATCTATTACCTTCTGTTGCGCTGTGTTGGTCCGCAGTTTGTATTCGGAGATCAGCATGCTCGCCCTTCAGGTTTTGGATTGGCGCTCACTCTATTTGGGATGGTCTCTTGATTCACGTTACCTGCTGTCGCAGATAAAAACAGTATACCACTAACGATGATACGGTGTCTGTGTCCTCCCGTTGAGCCAGCAGCGCGCCCTCACAAAAAAGTCCTAGTTGCCCGTCCCCAGGTCTTGGCAACACTCGGAGGTATGTTATACTGGTCCACAAGCCGGTAGCGTCTGATTTCAGGCGGACACGAATCCGTCTTCTACTATACATGGGGGGATAGGATGGTCATGGGGAATCCCTCGCGAGTCTCCCACGCGCCAGGCGGAGCGCGTGGAGCACAGCAACTGCTGATCGTCATTTTTGAACGTGACGAATCGCTGGCTGCGCTGCTGCTTGGTCAGTTGCGCGCCCAGGGCTACGAGGGGCGCTCTGCTCGAACGCCTGTGGAGGTATTTGACCTGATTGCCCGCTATCCCGTGCGCCTGGCGCTGGTCAATCTGGGCCAGGCAGCTACCAGCCGCCGCGAGTTCTGGGTGGCGCTGGACGCGCAGCGGTTGGGGCGCGGGGTGCAGGTGATTACCTATCGTTATGTGGTGCCAGGTGTCGAACCTGATGTGCCTGATGGTAGTGGACGCCCTGATGTGGAGGTGCGCGGGCCACAGGGGATGCAGACGCTGATCGAGGCAGTGCGCGCGAAACTGCCGCCTCCGCCGCCTCCGGCGCTCGATTCCAGTTTTTTGTTGGGGTCCAGAATCCCTGGCCTTGCGCCAGATAATCAACCTCCGCCTGCTGCCCCGCCACAGATGCCTTCGCCTATTGCGCAGCCGCAGATGCCTGTCATGCCTCCGGTCGGAAACCTGCCCGAGTATACCGGGCGTCAGCAGTCCATTGCCGGGGTCTTGAACCTCAGCCGGGGTGTGCAGGCTGGTCAGCCTCCCGAGTTTATGCCCTTGAATGGCAGCCCTGGCGCGTCGATGATGCCTCCTGCTGAAAGTGGCTGGAAGGCAGAGGTCAACCGGACCCCGCCCATAGCGGTTGGGCCACCAGTCCAGGGGCCTGCTGACCAACGCCCGCCGCAGTGGATGAATGGGCACGCGGAGCCACCTGCTGCTCTGCCCGCCGAATCCAGAGCGCCGGGTTGGCCGAGTCCAGCGCCAGCGATGGAAGCGCCAGGGGCCAGCCAGATGAATGGCGCGTCGTTTCAGCCTTCCGTGCCTATGGGCGATCTGGCCGCGCTGAGCGATGCGATTAACGCGCTGGCTGCTGCTGGCGCGGCTGGGTATCAGCAGGCTGCGGCTGCCTATCAGCAGGCCCAGGCAGCCGCAGCGTCAGCCAGCCAGATGAACGGCGCGCAGATGGACGGTAACGAGACGGTTCGCTGGAACCAGGGGCAGCGGTCCGCGATGCAGGAGATGAGCGCGATGGCGCGCGGCGGTAACACCTATCCTGTTGCCCCTCCGCCAGACGTGTCTCAAGAGCGATATTCCGCTGGCTCCGCGGGCAGCGCGAATCAGATGCAGCAGGCCGGTCAGCCGCCAGCGCGAAACGCGGCAGAAACGCTCTATATGGGCCAGCAGGCATTTGCTGACCTGGGCAGAGGGCCAGAATCCTCACCACAACAGGATACCCGCAGCCGCACACTGGCAGGGACGATGGATGATTATGAATACGCGCGGGCACAGCGTGTCAACACGGTCCAGAACAATGGCAACCGCCCATCAGAAACGGCGTCGCGGCGGCTGCCAGACGAGAGGGAGCCAATGGCAGCCAGCCAGCCAGCGGCCTCTCAGCATCAGATGCTCGCGCCGATTGCCGCGACGGGCCAGATTGAGCGCTCGCTGGGCAATGTGCTGGTGGAAGGCCAACTTGTCAGCCAGCAGCGGCTCGAAGTGGCGATGGGCATCCAGCGGCTCTTGCGCGGGGTCGATATCGATTATCGGCTTGGTGAGGTGCTGCTTACTTTCAAATTTCTCACCCGCGATCAATTGCTGGCCGCGCTGCTGGTGAGCCGGGGACTGGTGTCGCCTGCCCAGGTGGCGTCGATTGGGCGCATCAAGCAAGAATTACACGCTATTGGTATGGAATATGATCTCGAGAACCTGCTGATCCTCTTCCGCATGCTCAGTTCCGAACAATTGCGCGAGATTCGCAGCGAACTTTCCTGATGGGCTGCCTCGCCTGGCTGTTTCTCTCTGTCTGGCGGTCCGATGTGCTCTGGGTTGCTAAAAAGTGCGCTATTTAGGGGCCATAGAGCGTTCCATATAGATGAGGGAGATCATTCCCTGCTGAGCGACGCATCGGCAAGCATTGCGGAGGGAAACGGCTGTGCGGAAAGAGCGCCCCCACTCGCGTGATTCTGAGACCCTGAAAGCACTGCGGGCAGAATATGCCGAGCAGCGAGGTACCGGTTCTTTGCCAGTTCAACGCTCTCCATCCCTGGGTTGGCCGGTCTGGCTTGCCTGGGTCTTTGGCTTGCCAGGTTTCTTTCTGGCGGCCACGGCGTGGATGTTTCTTGGCCTTGCTCTGCTGACCCCGCTGGCGATCAATCAAACGCTGCTGACGGTGGTCCTGCTTAGCCCGGTGGTTGGCGGCGCGGTCGCGCTGCCGGGGCTGCTTGGCGCGCTGCTGGCAACTCGGCGTGGCCGTAGCCTTGGGGTGGGTATCACCGCGCCAGTCACGCTGGTTGGCCTTTCAACGGCTGTCTTGATTGGTGGACTACTTTTTGGGGGTCTGGTCTCCTATCCCCGCGCCCAGTTGGGAACGTTTGCACTGACGATTCAGGACCACTGCGCGCGCCTGGCGCAATCGTTGCAACCCTATGGCAATCCGCCAGAAATCAGCAAGCTCCAACAAGACCCGCTGGGGGTGGTCGCTATTTTGCGCAGCGATGAGGCCGCGCTGCCAGGTGATGAAGCAGCGCTGAATGCCCTGACGACACCCGACCCGACGTATCAGCCGCTGCTGGATGATTGCCGCAGCCTGGCAGCAAAAGATATTCAGGCAACGGGGCAACTCCAGAGCGAACTAGTTGCTCTGCCGCCTAATTTGACCGCTGCGCAGAAGACGCTCGCCCAGTATCAGACGGATACCGCCAGCATGCTGACCCAGATACAACAACTCGGCGCGGCCTTGAAGGCGCAGGTCTTTGCGCCTTTTCAGCCGGGCTAGCGGCTCAACAGGCACCGCTCTGAAGAGAGCGCTTATGGCTGCGGCGGGCCGCCGCCGGTATTGGGGAACTGGCCTGGCATGGTGGGATAGATGATGGGCGTGGCATAGGGGTTAGGGGTGGGGTTGGTAATGGCCGCATTGATGGTCACCTGACCGCAGGCTAACACGTCATCTCTGGTACTGCTGCCATTGTGCAGCACAATAAACCACGTGCTTTGGATTTGCGCGCTCAGCGTGGTGCTGCTGGAGCCGCTGCCGTTGTTGTCGGTGGTGACAGGCTCCAGGGCTGTCAGGAGCGCGCCGTAGCACGAGCCAGCATGGATGGAAAGGGCGTAGTTGCTCATTGGCACCAGGTGCTGGACCTGCACATTGATGATAGTTGCCTGCCCTCCCTGAGTCGGTGAGAGCGTGGCCGTCCCCAGCACGTTCGCGCTGCTGACCTGCACCAGTGTGGCGCTGCCGGAGTTCTGGAGATTGATCCCAGGCACGACGATAAAGATAATGACGCCAAAGATGATGATTCCGCCAACCCAAAGCACTGCGCGCATGCTGTTCACCTGGCCCCGACAGCATTCTCTACAGATGGACAGCGCCAGAAAATCGCTGCCACCAATGCCAACAGGCTAGCGTCTGCCAGGGCTGGAGAGTTTCTAGTGGCAACATCTATGCCAGCAAGAATGTCGGCGGCTCATCACTTCACTTCACCGGCTGGATGTGGCGCAGGAAGTCCCACGACTTGAGGTCACGTTCCAGGTGAAAGCGAATGAGCGCCTGAAGCAGATACTCGATTTCGCTCTGCTGGCTGCTTTCCAGGCGCAGGCGCGGAATCTGTTCCCAGGGGCTGGTCTGGAGCAGGCGCAGCACTTTCAGGCTGGCAAGGGAGACTGGGCGTTGCGAGAAGCGCGCGCAATTGGGGCAGAGGACGCCGCCCAGGGTGGGGTTGAAGCCGTTTTCGATTGGTTGCAGCGTGGCGCCACAGGCAGCGCATTCGTGCAGGCTGGGCCGATAGCCAAGATCACCGAGCAGTTGAATCTCGAAATAGCGCAGCATTTGCCAGGCGCGGCTGCGATATGGAGGGGCAGTGTGGCCGTTGCCGGATGCGGTGGCCGCGCCATCGTCCGGCAGGCTGGTATACTCCGCCAGGGTTTCGCGGAGCGCGTGCGCGCTGTTATGTCCGTTGTTCGCCTGCCTGACCACGCCAGCGGCATCTTCATCGAGCCGCCGCAGGGTTGCGATCAGCAAGGTATAGAGGTCTTCGTATTCGTTGTGTTCTTCGGTGAATTTGTCGATCAGTTCGGCCAGATAATAGGCAGTCGTCGCGTGCCAGAGTTCGGTGCGCAGGTGGGGAAACTGTTCTCGGCTTTCGCCCTGGGTGATGATCTCCAGGTCGCGACCAGTCGAAAGCTGCAACTGGCTGCGTGTGAAAAGCTCGACATGCCCGGCGATGCGGCTGGTGGTGCGCCGCGCGCCCTTGGCGATGGCCTTGATCTTTCCGCGCCCTGGCGTGAAGAGAGTCAAAATGCGATCAGCCTCGCCATAATCCATGCGTTTGATGATGAGCGCATCGGTGGTATACACATGTGGTCGGCGCATATCTACGTTCCTTACAGCCAGGGCATTGTAGGGCATGAAAAGATGGAGCAAAAACGGCTGTGCTTATGCCCACGAGGGCAGGTCTGGACCTCTCTAATTATACCATGTTATCGAGAGATCATGCCTGGTTGCTGAGGAGAATACGCCTGGCTCACTAGCTGGCGAGCTGTGTGACCACGTCGAGGATGGTATCCAGTTCAAACGGCTTGTCGAGGACGGCCTCTACGAACGTTGGCCGGGGGTCCGGGCATGGCTGGGTCAATCCCCACCCGGCGGACATCAGCGCGACTCTGGCGTGATGATGCAGGCACGGGTTCGCTTCTAGCTCCCGCAGCAGGCCGCGCCCATCCAGGCCAGGCATGCGCATATCCAGCAGCACAACCCAATCCCCTTCACACTGAAGGATGTTGAGCGCTTCTATGCCATTACAAGCGGTGCGCACCTGGAAGCCTTCTTCTGCCAGCAAGGCATGGAGAAAGGAGCGGATGCCGTCATCATCATCAACAATTAAGATATTCGACATGGCAACGATGTTCCTCTGGATGCAGCCCTTCCCTGCTTGGACCCGTGACTCCTTATCCCCGCGAATCCTGATTGGATGATGCGTTAGGGAAGGAAGTCTTGTCCCTTACCGCTCCTTAACGCATAAATCGGGCCTACAGAGAGGTTCTTCTTCAGTCGCTGGCAGAGGGCATCATATGCAGCGGCGCTGCGGTGGTTTCGCCGGGTCTGCTTTTCCAGCGGACCAGACTTAATTCCGCCTGCTGAAGCCAGTCCTGGGCTTCGTGCAATTGCTGCTGGAGGGCTGCTGCGCGGCCTTCAGCCTGCTGAAGCTTCAAGCAGGCCAGGAAGATGGGGTCGGTTGCCTGTGTCAGCCGCGTGGCTTCCTGTTGCGCTGCTGCCGTCTCCAAGAGCGGCAGCAAATCATGCAGCCGAAACCAATCGGCGCTGAGCTGCTGCGCGAGGTGACTGATTTCCTGGCGTATTTTGTCCAGAGATAGGTAGGTTTCATCGACGACTGCCTGTATCATGAGATGCCTCCTTGCACTCGGTATGTCTGTATCTGCCACACAGGCGCGCACGAAGCGAAACGCGCTGAACCACTATCAGCAAAATAGAGGCCGACGCGATGAAGGGGCCTGCCCCGAGTAGGTGGCCTGAAACTCAAAAATACGCTACAATGAGAAGGGATACGTCGGTTGATTGGCTGAAAGGATGCGCTTATGAGTGGCAGTGAACAGGCTCAATTGCAGCCCCCTCCCGCGACCCGAGCCAGCGCTGCCTGGCAGACCTATTGGGAGGCTCAGGGGCAGCCCTGGCGCACGGAGCCAGAAATCGATGCCGGACGCCAGGCGTATCTTACTACACGCCTGAGCATTACACCAGACCTTGATCAAGGCATTTATCCATTCAAAGACATCAAGTTACAGCGGGCTGATGTCGAATGGCTCCTGGCGACACATGAGGGCGGACGAGGTCCGGTAGATTGCTACGATGAGCGGCAGCGTGGGCGCAGAGGCATCGACTTGCGCGGCGCTGATCTCCAGCAGGTAGATTTGCACCATTTGCCGCTGAGCCATATGCTGGGCGGACTCGATTGGAAGGAGCGCAATAGGACGCCCGAACGACGAGGCATGGCCGCTGTCCATCTGGAGGGCGCAATTCTGAGTTGGGCGCATCTGGAGGGGGCCGAATTGTATATGGCGCATCTGGAGAAAGCCGATCTGTACATGGCCCATCTAGAGGGAGCCTCTTTGCGCAAAGCCCATCTGGAGGGAGCTTCTTTGCGGCTGGCGCATCTGGAGGGCGTGTCTTTGACACCGGCAGGGTCAGCGCAGAAGGAACAGCATGAGGGCTTGCCCGTCTTCTTGCCACCTGCCGATCTCCGGGCGGCTTTTTTCGATACGACCACAGACCTGAGGAATGTCTGCCTGGGGTCTGAGGCATACGGATTTGTGCGGCTGGCCGATGTGCAATGGGGGGACGCTAACCTCGGCGTGATCGATTGGTCGGAAGTAACCATGCTGGGGGATGAACGCAAGGCGCGGCAGGGGAGCGATACAAGCGGCAAGAAGAAGGACGTGGAAACGCGCCTGAACGATTGCCGAGAAGCCATGCGCGCCAATCGCCAGCTTGCGGTGGCGCTGCGCAGTCAAGGGCTTAACGAGGAATCGGTAGGGTTCATGTATCGCGCGCAGCAGCTTGCGCGCTCCGTATCATACCTGCGAGGCAAGCCAGGAGCTTACGGCTTTTCCCTCTTTCTCGATCTGCTTGCCGGATATGGATATAAGCCCGTCCGCAGCGCCATCTCGTACCTCTTTGTCATTACCATGTTCGCCACGATTTATTATGTTCTGGGGCAGATAGTCGGCCCCCAGCTTTCACCGCTGGGGGCGTTTGTCTTTAGCCTCACGTCGTTTCATGGGCGCGGCTTTTTCCCAGGAGGCATTGTGCTGGATGACCCGATCACCGTCCTGGCAGCGTTTGAGGCGATTATTGGCCTGACCATTGAGATCAGTTTTATCGCCACCTTCACCCAGCGCTTTTTCGGAAATTAGCCTCCCAAAGAGCGATGGCTGGTCCCTCCTAGCCAGCCAAGGGCAGAAAGTTCTGATTGCCGAACGAACCGCCCAGAATAGCCTGGCTGGGCGCGCCCAGCCAGCGATCCAGCACCGTTGCGTAGACCTGGCGGAAGTCGATGGTGAACTTGAGGTTGCCGGTCTGGTCGAGGTTGCCCAGGTCGGGCGGCTCGCCATAGAAGCCGCCAGTGACGGCATTGCCCATCACGAAGAGCGGCGCGGCGGTGCCGTGGTCGGTGCCCGCGTTGCCATTTTCGTGGACGCGGCGGCCAAACTCGGACCAGGTCATGATGACGACATCATCGGCTTTGCCATGCGCCACCAGATCGTTGTAGAAGGCATCGAGGCCCTCGGCGAGCGTTTGCAGGAGGGTTGTCTGGTCGTTGACCTGGTTGGCGTGTGTGTCGAAGCCGCCCAGCGTGATGTAGCCGACGCGCAGCCCCAATCCCTGCACGATCACTTCGGCCAGCACTTTCAAGCCATCGGCAAATGGGCCGGTGGGATAGGTGACGGCGGGCTTGTACGCCGCGTCCGCTTCGATCAGCGCTTTCGACCCTTGCTGCGCGTTCTGGGCGGTGGCATCGAGCAGCGCGGCGTATGGCGCTGTTTTCGGATACGAATCATAAAGGCGCAGGAGCGCCTGCGTGCGGGCGTCCAGACCGGCTTTGTTGGCGGGGTCGGCCAGCAGTTGATAGCTCTGGGCCTGGGTGAGCGTGGGAACCTGTGCATTGATGGCCCGCAGTGCTGCCGGAAGCTGTACACCAATATCCAGCGATTGGAAGGGATGGCCGTCTTTGTCCACGAGGCCAGCAACATACTTGCCCAGCCACCCCTCCGTTCCCTGGCCGTTCAGGTCCAGGCTTTGCCAGATGTCCATCGCCTGGAAGTGCGACAGGCTGGGGTTAGGATAGCCAACGCCCTCGACGATGGCAAGCTTCTGCTGGTCCCAGAAAGGCTTGAGCGCTTGCAAGGCGGGGTTGAAGCCCAGCCGATCATTGAGCGTGAGCACATTCTTTTGTTGGATGGCGAGGGTGGGCCGCGCCTGATAGTAGAGGCTGTCGGTGTAGGGGACGATGGTGTTGAGTCCGTCGTTGCCGCCCGCCATCTGGACGACGATGAGCGTGCGGCCCTGGGCGTCGAAGGCCAGATGGTCACCTTCTTGCGCGGCGTTATGGGCGGCGCGCACGGCTCGCCCAAAGATCGACGGCATCAACATGCCCGCCGTGACCACCAGCAGGCCATCTTTCATCATGGCCCGACGAGAAATATTGAACATGAAGAGGCCCTCCTAACTGAGTTGGTAATCCGGCATGGACATGACCAGATAATAGAGGCCGCGCACGCTCGCGCCTGACAAAGACTTGCCGCCCACCAGCGTCACACCGTTGCCATTCCCGTTGGTGTCACTGTTCAGATAGTCAATGAGCATCTGGCGGCGCTGGCTGTCGATCTGGCCGTCAATCAACTGCGTCAGCACGTAGTCTACAAATCCGTCGGGCGTGCTGATCTTGAGCTTTTGGATATCGCTTTGCAAGCGCTGCATGAAATCGGGCGAGTTGTTCATATAGACCACCAGCGTGTTGATGGCGTTGACGCGCATCATCCAGGCTCCGGTGTTAATCCAGTTGCCACTGGATTGATCGCCAGGCCAGCCCGCCACGTTCGGTGGGTCGTAGGGGGCCTGGCCCATGACCTCCAGCGCGCCCAGCAGTTCTTTACTCTGCTCGATGCCGCTGAGGCCCAGGTTGCGGAACGCGCCCACCACAAATTCGATGGGACCCTTGATGCGCGCCCGATACGCCTGGGCCGAATAAAACGCGGACGAAGTGAGCATGGCGCGCACCATCGCGCCAACGCTGTGATTGTTGTTGTGGTAGGCGTCAATCAACGGCTGAATATCCGCCACGCTGGGGTTTTCATAGACGAAGAAGCGCCAGAGCCGCGCCGCCAGGAATTTTGGCGTGACATCTTGCGCGCAAATGATGCGGGCGATGTCTTTGTAGTCGAAGTTTCCGGTTTGCCCCAGGAAGGTTTTCTGGCTGTTGTCGTGCAGCCTGGGGACAAAAACGGCCTGGCCGAGCAAGGGGCTGACGCGCCAGCCGGTGAGGGCACGCGCCGATTGCTCGATGTCGGCCTGTGAATAATTGCCGACGCCCATCGAAAAGAGTTCCATTTCTTCGCGCGCAAAGTTCTCGTTGGGCGCGCCGACGCGGCTGTTGTTGCCGTCCAGCCAGATCAGCATGGCCGGGTTGATGGTGATGCCCGCCAGAATATCATCGAAGCGCGCAAAGATGTTCTGGCGCAGGAAGTCGTTATTTTGCTTGATGAATTGAAAGCCGCGCTTGCCACCTACTTTGCGAAAGCTGCTGGTGAGCAGCCCATGCCAGAAGAGCGTCATCTTTTCTTCCAACGGATGGGCGCTGTAGGTCATGCGCGCCAGCCACCAGCGCAGCGTATCCTGCACGTTGCTGAAATCGAAGTTGGCGGCGGCAAGGCGCTGGTCCATGGCCGTGTTCGCGATGTTCTGGAAGTTGATGAGGCGATCAACCGCGCCGTTGAGTCCCAGCGCGCTGTAGGTTTCGATCTCGCCAGGAGCCGCACCAAACCCTGCGCGCCGCAGCAGATGCGCGATTTGCTGAGTGCTGCCCAGCGGACCACTGAGGGTATTTTGCGGACTGCTGCTCAGGTTGTGGATGCCAACGCCCGCCGCGACGGCAACCGTAGCGACGCCCGCGATGCCCGCGCCCACCAGCAAAGTGCGCCGCGAGACACGCGGCCCGCCATGTTTCGACGCTCGCCAGCGTGGGGGCGCGCTGTTGGCCCCATTGTAGACGGGACTGCCGCCGTATGCGCTGGCCGTCTGGCTCTGGTTTATCTGGGTTGGCCCGGTTTGTCTGAGCCAGGCATCGGTGTCGTTCTGATCGCCGCCTAATCCTGGCCCAAAAGATTCGACTGCGTTTGGCACCAGGGTAGGTTGCTCGTCGTCAAGCGGCGATGGGTCATGCAACGGGTGAGTGGTAGACATTAGCCGTCCTCCGAGATATGCTCCCTTGGTCCTCTCTTTTCTTCGCTTTCCTTGTGAGTGTAGCATGGCCTATCAGCCTTAGAAGAAGCTGAGTAGCGGGTTAAAATCTCCAGAAAAAAATCTACCCCACGGACTGGTGGAAAGAGCAGGCCAGCGCGCCTGTGCTATAATGGGCGCAAGAGCAAGGATAGATAAAAAGATGAGATGTGAAGGCATAGCTCATCTGGCGATAGAGGAAAGGTTAAAACGAACGATGCCCGGCGAAATCCAACCCGTTCCTTTCGAGCGTTTTCTGGCGTTCCACCAGTCTTTTGATGGCGAAGGCAACGGCATGTGGGATATTTGCGCGCAGTGCGGCGGGCGCTGCGAACAATATAAAGTTGGCACGCTGATGCCCGGCGAAAAAGCGTTTATTGCCGCGCAGTTGCAGATGTCCGTTGAGGCGCTGGAGGCCGGGTATCTGGACCAGTTGGTGACGCCGCGCGGCACGGTGGATGTGCTGAAGCTGAAGCCGGGCTGCGCCTTCCTTGACTCCTGCTTCCATTGCACGCTGGCCGACTCGAAAGTAAAGCCGGTGCTGTGCGAAGCCTATCCGGTGGTCTTTGAGGTGGAGCAGGTGGGCGGCACAGACGCCGCGCCTGATCTGGACGTGCGCTTTTTCGCCGACGAGATTGATTGCCCGCTGATGCACCTGAACTATCGCTGGGGGAAGCATGCGGTGCAGAATCCCCGCTGGCAGGAATATCGCGCTTACTTCGAGACGCAGGCCGTCGAGCGCTTGCGCCAGGTGGAAGCGCCAGCCGCCTGGTACTGGGTTGTCGCCCAATATGACAGCGAAAATTTCGATTATCACGCGCTGGAGCGGCTGCGCAAAGTGCCGGTCAATCAGTATGATACCTTCACCCTGGATGAGTTGATGTCCTGCCGCGCCGGGCATGATTTGTGACCAGCCCCCTTGACTTTTTGCCTGCCGTCCAATAAAATGCGGCTCATTGTAAGCAGTGACTCGCGCTGTGCTCAGAAGGGAAAGAGCTATGTCGGAATCCCCAGTTGTGGTAAGACAGATGAAGCTTGATGACCTGCCCCAGGTGTTTCGCATTGGCAATCCGCATTTTGGCAGCGGCGAGGAACTGAGCTACAGCTATTGGTCGCTGGATGAGATTGTTGACCATTTCTCCAATTGGGGCGAACTGTGCTTTGTGGCCGAGTCGGATGGGCAGGTGCTCGGCTTCGTGCTGGGGGCCAACGAATATAACGGCCAGCGCATGGGGCATCTGGAATGGATTGCCGTCGACCATGCCTATCAGCAGCGTGGCGTGGCAACCAAACTGGCCGAGACGGTCTTCAACGCCATGCGCGAGCAGCACCTGCCTTATGCTGTGATCGACGTAGAGGAAAGCAACCACGAATCGATGGCTTTCTTTGGGAAGCGGCTGGGCCTCAAGCCGGTGGCCGCCATCAACTTCTTCAAGAAGCCACTCCCATAATCTTTGCGCGTATCCCCTGGTTCAACATATCAGCCATTGCCTGAAGAGCGATGGCTGATGAAGGTGTTTTGCCTTACGTACCAACCGTCCTCTCCCCAGGAGAGGCATCCGATGATAGAGCCTTTGGCATCCCAACCTGCTTCTCTCGGGTTCGATGGAGAGAATGGGTTTGCGCTCAGGAGGGTACGCGCCGTGTCCCAGGTAGCAAAACAGTCCACGAAGTATCTGGAATGGTTGGAATATCTCGTCAGCTTGCACCTGAAGGAAGATTATGAGACGCTGCGCCATGAGGCGCAAGAGTTGAAAGCCGACATGCGCGTGGATGCCGCCACGCGCGCGCTGGGCGTGTTTTTCTTCGAGCATACGTCGGCGTATGTGCGCTGGATCATCACCTATGATTATGAACTGATTCGTAATCGTGAGGAACGGGCCTGCGCCGCGCTGCGCGAGAAGTATTGGAACGACTTTCCTGAAGCTGATCGCGAGGCCATTGTTGTCGGGCTTTCGGCGTTGGCCCTCTTGGTCATTGAGGGGACACACATCGAGAATGGCATGATCGCCTCAGACCCGGTTCCCATGTTCGAGCACAGCCAGAAGTTGGAACAAGGGCTGGATGCCGCGCTCGATACGCTCTTGCGGTGGAAGAATGCTCACGACCTCTTGACCAAAGAACCCGCCTGGCTGCGCGCGGTGAACCTCTTTATCAGTGAAATAGAGTGGCGGCGCGCGGTGAATAATGGCACGAAAGAGTACGCCCGGCTCCTCATCCATTTCCCCTATAACCGCGACTATTTCCTTGCCAACGTTGGTGAGGTGGAACGCCACCTGGACGAAATTCTCAACCGCTACACCAGAGATCACTTCGAGACCTGCTCTGATTTGCGCGCGCACAAGGAATTTCTGCGCCATCAGCGGCTGTATCTCGAAAAGGCGACCAGTACCCCCTATTTTCGCAATACCCATCTTGTCTGGCTGCTGAATTTTCAGATTGATCGCGCGCTGGCCTCGTGGCTGTGCGAGCAATTGGCCCCTACCGATGGCGAGGATGAGGACGAGGATGAGGACATTTCCGAGGAAGACGAGGAGCAGGAAGAGATTGCCAAAGAAGATGCTCCTGCGGAAGTCCAGGAAGAAGAAGATGCTGAGGATGCGGCCCAACAACTGGCCCTGGCGAATGAGCATGAACGCTTTCGCCGCATCTGGCATCGCAGTGTAGCGGGGAAGCGCGGGAATATAGACCGCCGCTGGAAACGGCCCCATATCGAGCATATCGAGGCTCAGGACAACGAAGACTATCTGGAGACCGGCTTTAGCGAACATGAGATGCACTCGTGTACGATCATGTTTCGGCCTGTGCGTACGCATCTGGTCTCGCTGGCCGACGTTGCCCAGAGCACCACCGAGAGCGCCGCCGATGAGATCGAGATGACCCTCAAGATTTATGCCTATGGCATCTGCACGATTGAGTTTTCTATCGAGGGCCAGGACCTGGATATCTTTCAGCTTCGGCAAGTTTCGGCGCTGATTGCTCCCTTCGCGCATAAATCCACGTTTACCTGGTATGAGAGCCATCTACGCAGCGAATCGGTGCATGCTACCCATCACGACGAATCGCAGTTGGAACCGCTGGCCGAAAATATCTTCAACGGCTTGAAGACGGCTGTGAAGTCCTATTTGCATTCCCACATCCTGGAGGTCCAGGGCGAGATCAGGGAGGTTGAGCGGACCACCAGGGCACTGGGCCATCCGGAGCTTGATGACGATGCCACTGCGAAGCTCGACCGACTGAAGGAGCAACTCAGAAAACTTGGGGAACTGCGCGACCACGCCAGAGACAAAAATAATTGGATTTATCTGCCGCATCTGAACTGGTATACCTACGCCAATCCCCGCGAGATGACGCGCGCACAGTTGGTTGATCCGCCCTCCGGCGAGAAGGTGATGCTTCCCAGCCCGCTGGGGAGTTTCGACATTGACACCCTCCCGGAGTTCCAGGGCCTGGTGCTGCCCCTGCGCGAGAAACGCGCGTCGCTGCACGACTGGCTTGCCATGCGCAAGCCGGAAAAACGTAATCTGGCGGAGATTACCTCTCATACCGATGATCTTTTCTATGTTTCGACCCACTCCGCGCTGCTCTATTTCCCCGATGACCCCAACTTCAATGTGTTGCAATTTGTTGAACTGGTAGCGACGGCAACACGCCTCTATTGTCTGGTAACATCGATGGTCGCCCGCTCGAAGCGAGAGTTCGATGAGCTTGCCGAGTTGGAGGAAAAGGCTGCCAGAGTTATTGCTGAGCCAGACAGACAGGGCATCGCTGATCGGGATGAACTGCTGGAAGAGATTCGCATCCGGCAAACTGCCAGCGAGCATTTTGATTCTGACGCGCGCCGCTCGCTGGACCTGCTGACGCTGCGCATCGTTTCCCGCTATTCGGATACGACGCGGCTGATGCAGGCGATGACTGATGAATTAGATATCATGAACCTGCGACAGTTGTTTGATGAGACGATGGCCCGGGTCAATCAGAAGCGCGACAACCTGTCGAGTTCGGTAGAACGCCTGCAAGAGATTACGAAACGCGAGCTAGCCGAGAAAGAGGCACAGGAAGCGGATCGGAAGGAACGCGAGCGGCAGCGTCTGGCCGATGCGCGGGCAAAACGTCTTGAGGATATGCAGAAAGATGTGGATGCGCGCGGCAGTAATTTGAGCACTGTTGCTGGCATTGCGGCTGCCTTGCTGGCGGTGGCTGGGGTCGATGTGATCATTACTGATTTTCAGAATGCGTTCGCATTCCTTCCAGACTGGCTCCCCAGTTGGACGCCAGCAGTCTTGCATCTGCTTGCCATCGTCGTCATTATCGTAATCGTGATGCTCATCTTACTTGGGCAGTGGGAAAAGTTCCGCGTGGCTAGCCAGAAGTTGGATGCAGAGCGAGCAAAGGACGAATTGCTGCGGGAGAAAGAACAGGAGCAGGAGGATTGACGCCTGGCGCTTCGGCGGGCTATAATTCGCTTTTGGGCCTGTGATGTTCGCAGGTTGATCTCTCATCTTCTGGGGGCTGGGTATGCCCAAACTTTATGGCTGGGTGCGCGAAGTGATTCCCGACAGCCCGGCTGATCTGGCCGGAGTGCAGCCGGGCGATTTGCTGCGCAGCATCAACGGCCAGCCGGTGCGCGATCTGGTGGATTATCGCTTTTATCAGGCGGATGAAGAGCTGACGCTGGGACTGGAACGCCTGATTCATGGACAGACTTCGCTGGTGGATGTGCGCGTGGTGAAGGATGCCGACGAAGACCTGGGCGTGCTCTTTGGCGAGGAGCCAGCGCCGTTTATCCGCCAGTGCGCCAACAAGTGTGTCTTCTGCTTTATCAAGGGCTTGCCAGAGCGCCATCAGCCGCAGCGCGGCCTGCCGCTGGGCATGCGCTCGTCCCTGTACATTAAGGATGACGATTACCGTTATTCGTTTCTCTTCGGCAATTTCATCACGCTGACCAATCTGAAAGAGAAGGACTGGCAGCGCCTGGAAGAGCAGCGCCTCAGCCCGTTGTATGTGTCGGTGCATGTGACCGACCCGGACCTGCGGCGTAAGATGGTGGACGGGCCGCGCGCGGGCGAGGTCCTGGAGCATCTGGAGCGGCTGGGCAAGATGGGCATCCAGGCGCATACGCAGCTTGTGCTCTGCCCAGGCATGAACGATGGCGCGTGGCTGGATAAAAGCATCACCGATCTGGCGGCGCTGCGCCCAATTGTGCAGAGCATCGCGGCGGTGCCCGTCGGCCTGACGAAGCATAACAATATGCTCAAGGTCGGTGATCTGCCGACGCTGCGCCCGTATACCATCGACGAGGCGCAGGCAATTGTCAAGCAGGTGCAGGGCTGGCAAAAGCGCTTCGAGGCCGAGATGGGCGAGTCGTTTGTTTATCTTTCCGACGAGTGGTATTTCCTGACCTCGAAGCGCTTTCCCGCTGCGCGGCACTACGGCGCGTTCGAGCAGATTGAAAACGGTGTGGGCATGACACGCGCCTTTCTGGATGGCTGGCGACGCCAGCGCAGGCGCTTGCCCGCCGCATTTCCTCAACCGACGCGCCTGACGCTGATTACCAGCGCGATGGCCGCGCCTCTGCTCTATCCGGTGGCAAGTGATCTCAGCCAGATTCCTAATCTGGAGGCGCACGCGCATCCGGTGGTCAATCAGTTCTGGGGGCCGCTGGTGACGGTGGCGGGCCTGCTGTGCGGGCAGGATGTGCTGGACAGACTGCTGGACCTGAAGGCGCGCGACGAATTAGGCGATATCGTGGTGCTGCCCAGCGTGATGCTGGATAACGCGGGCGAGCGCTTTCTAGATGATATGACGCTGGCCGACTTCAAGGCGCAAGCTCCTGCGCGCGTGGAGTTTGCGCGCGATGCCGATGAGCTAGGCGCTCTGGTGCAGCGCCTCGCCGTGGAGGCCCCGATTTCGGCTGTTTCAGTCTGAAGCGGCGCTGCCCCTCCTCAATCTCTCTCATGAAGAACAGGCGCTGACTGGCCCAGGCCAGTCAGCGCCTGTTCTTTAAATTTCTTTAAACTCATTTTAAAACTCACATCATTGCCTGTTAACGCCCCACTGCTATTTTTTCCTGTGGCATCACTTGCTCTTTGCCAGCGTTGCGCCATCGACCCACGTTGCGTTCCTGAGAGGCAGGAAAATACTGCTGCTGCTTTCAGGAAAGAATCCCCATATTCCGACGATATGGCATTGGATGCCTGGCCTTATGCCCAGGCGGGAGCAAGCGGATGTGTCGGCCAGTTATGGAGTGATGACACAAAGAAGAAGGGAATTATGAAGCGATTCTTGAAGCTGTTGCCCTGGGGGTTGACAGCGCTGGTGCTGTTGATCGGCTCGACAGCGGCAGCGGTTACCCTGGCGAGCGCGCATTCAGGGAACACCGGGGATGACCACGATGGTCAACCCATCCAGCATCTGGTGGTCATCTTTCAGGAGAATGTGTCTTTTGACCACTACTTTGGCACCTATCCCAACGCGGCGAACCCCAAGGGCGAACCGGCATTTTATGCCTTCCCCGGCACGCCCGTGCCGAACGGCCTGACCCCCACCCTGCTCAACGACAACCCCAATCTGGACAACCCCCAGCGCCTTGATCGCTCTCAGGCCATCACGTGCGACCAGGATCACGGCTATACCGATGAGCAGAAAGCCTTTGATGGCGGACTGGCGGACCAGTTCGTGCAGCATACGGCTGGCGCTGGTTGCACCGATAAGTCGGTGGTGATGGACTATTACGACGGCAACACCGTGACGGCGCTGTGGAACTATGCCCAGTTTTTCTCGATGAGCGATAACTCCTTCGACACGGAGTTTGGGCCATCCACCCCCGGCGCGCTCAACCTGATTTCCGGCCAGACCAATGGCGCTACGGTGACCGGAACCAGCAAGAATGTCGTGAATGGCACGGTCATCGGTGATCTTGACCCCACGTTTGATGACTGCTCGGCTGGAGCCACGGCTGCTATGAGCGGTGTGAACATTGGCGATTTGTTGAATGCGGCACACCTCACCTGGGGCTGGTTTGAGGGCGGTTTCGCGCCTTCAGCGGTGACGAATGGTGTAGCCGCTTGCAAAACTGCGCACACGAACGTTGGCGGCGCTTCCATCAGCGACTATATCGCGCATCATGAGCCATTCCAGTATTATGCCTCGACCTCCAACCCGCACCACCTGCCGCCAAGCTCGATTGCCATGATCGGCCATACCGATCAGGCCAACCATCAGTATGACCTGACCAACTTCTGGCAGGCTGCCAACCATAACAACCTTCCCGCGGTGAGCTTCCTGAAGGCCCCCGCCTTTGAGGACGGCCACGCTGGCTATTCTGATCCGCTGGATGAGCAGAACTTCCTGGTCAACACGATCAACGCCCTGGAAAAACTGCCAAGCTGGAGGCACACAGCGGTCATCATCAACTATGATGATTCGGATGGCTGGTACGACCATGTCATGCCGCCGATTGTCAATCAGTCCAATGACCCGACCGTCGACGCGCTGAACGGCGCAAGCTGCGGCGCAAACACGAACGGGCACTCTACGCTGGGTGGCATCGAGGACCGCTGCGGCTATGGCGTGCGCCTGCCGATGATGGTCATTTCTCCCTGGGCCAAGCAGAACTACATCGATCACACGCTGACCGACCAGACCTCGATCATCCGTTTCATCGAGGATAACTGGCTGCACAGCGAACGCATCAGCGCGACCTCTTTTGACAATATCGCTGGCTCGCTGACCGGCATGTTCGATTTCCGACATGGCCCGCGCGGCATTGACCTGCGCCTGAATCCAACCACGGGTGAGGTGAGTCACTACTAGGCACGGATGCGCTCTGGGGATTCTGTAACGTGAAGCAGGCGGAGGCGACTTGCCTGGCAAGTCGCCTCCGCCTGCTTCTTCAGGCTTCTCAAACTAGCCGGAGGCTGTTTCGCTGGCGCTCTGGCTTTCCAACGACGTTGTGGCAGGCGCGAGCGCCTCCGCTTGCGCCTCGTGCGCGTGGTTGGTGGCTGCTGCTAGCGTGGGCGGCGGATGGGGATAATATTCGTCGATGACGACTTTGAGGGCTGCCGCGATGGGCACCGCCAGCAGCAGGCCGACCAGTCCGGCGATCAGTCCGCCGACGGTGACGGCAAAAAGCGTGACGATGGCGGGCAGGTGAATGGCTCGGCCCAGTACGTTGGGAATGACGATATTATCTTCAATGAGGCGCAGCACATACAGGGCAGCGGCAACCATCACCGCCGGAACGATGCCCAGCGTGGCAAGGGCCACAATGGTTGCCAGCGCGATTGCCACCAGCGGCCCAACGATGGGGATGGTTTCCAGCAGGCCAACGGCAATGGCAACCGGCAAGGCAAACTTCAGGGAACCGCCAAAGATTTGCGGCAGGAAATGGCCCAGCACGCCAAAGACAAATTGCAGCACAATCCAGGAGACCACGGCCATCAGCCCGGCCAACAACAACTGCACGCGGATATAGCTGCTCCAGGTCTGGCGGACTTTGCTCATCACCCGGCCCAGGCGCGGGCGATGCTCCAGGGGGAAGAAGCGCTGGATGCCATCGGCAATGTGATGTCCCTCGATCAGCAGGTAGATGGTCGAGACAAAGGTCAGCAGGAAATCGAGCAAGCCTTGCCCGGTAGAGCGGGCGAAGCTGACGGCAAAGCTGAGCACTTCGCCGATGCTGAAGTTGGGCAGGGGATTGCCGCCAATGCCGGGCACCGCGCTCTTCGGAATCTGAATCGTGGTAGGCAGCAGCAGGGTGTTGATGTTATCAACCGCGTTGCTCAGATACTCTGGCAGATGATGTACCAGCGATCCGCCTTGATCCGAGGCCACATCCACCAGCAGGGCGATGATTGCGCCCAGCACTCCCAATGTCAGCAGCGCCAGCAGCACCACGACCAGGCCACGCGGCGCTCGCGTGTAGCGGTGGACCGTTGCGACAAACGGGTCGAGAAGATAAGCCAGCACGACCGCGACGACAAACGGGGCAATGATGGTGCGAGCAGCGTAGATCAGCACAAGGGTAATTGCCAGCGGTATCAGCCATTGCAGCCGGAACCACGTGCCGGGCGCGGCAGGTGGTGTTTCGGGCGGTAAGGTTTCGGATGCCATGATACTCTTGCTCCTTTCCGCGCTCCGTCACTGCGCTGCGTCGATGATATCATGGTTGAGCTAGCCTGGCAAGGGGGTTGCTTTGTTTTTCTCTTGCGCGTGGGTGGTACCATTCCAACGCGGCTTTGCGTTGTGCCTGACATGGCACACAAGAAAATCGAACAACAAAAAGAGAGTCTTGAAAGAGAGGACGCCATGCCTGATTGGATTGGCTTGTTGATGGTGCTTGGCTTCGTGACCATAGTGCTGGTGGTGTATATGCTTATCACTCGCAGCGCTGGTATCTATGCCACGCCTCGCAAGTTCTGGCGGGTGCTGGCGCTCTCTGCGGCTATCGCCTATGTGCTCAGCGGAAGCTTGTTTTTCTTTCTCCATAATGCGACGGTTGCCGTTGCGGTTTCGGCCATTGTGCCTTTTCTGGTCGGTAATCTCGATCTCGGGGAGACATCCCGGGAACCCGCGCCAGGCGATGAGCAGCTTGAAGAGGAGCAGGCGTCAGAAGGTGAGGATGAGGATGAAGCGGCGGAGGATGAGGAAGAGGAAGCCATGGATGGGGATATCCGGCTTAATCACGTGCAGAACGATCTGATATAGCAACGCCCCTTTCCTGGTTGTGCCAGGAAAGGGGCGTGGTAGACAAACTGCTGAAAGGTCGTATCGGGAGATGAGCGCCCGTCTGATCTTTTAGCTGGTGGCTTCACAGCCGAGGATGTCGGGAACATAGTAGAACGTCTGGTTGGCGTTGCCGAACCACCAGAGCCAGGTCCAGGGGCCATCGTACCACCCCTGACTCGATGCCCAGCCCACAGCCGCGCCGGTAGCGCCACCGCCCGCGTTATAGGCTGCCAGGGCCAATCCCCAGGCATAGGAGTTACGGTTCCCTCCGAAGTCGACGGCAATCGTATGTGACCAGCCCCAGAAGGCGCGCAGCGAATCCAGATCGTAGCGAGCCATCCCATCGAGCGATTGCCAGGGGTCCCAGGGATTGATGCCATACGCGGCTGCCGTGGCGGGCATGAACTGCGCGATGCCGATGGCTCCCGCCGGGCTGTAGGCATCAGGATTGAAGCCGCTTTCCTGATTCACTTGCCAGAGCAAAACTGCCGCTTCGAGGTGATAGCGCGGCGCGATGGTATTGACGATGTAGTCTGCGTATTGCTGCTTGCTGCCGGACGTATCGGGCAACGTAGGATTGCTATGGCAGTTCACCGGACCATAGCGATAGGACTTGTTTTGCGCAAGGTTCGGCCCGGCGGCGTTGGCCTGCATGATCAACCCTCCCGAGAAGGCGGTCATGCCCAGCGCCATCGCCAGCAGCCACAAGGTGATCTTGATCCAGTGTCGTTTCATGGCAGTGGCACCCCCACCGGCAGGATGGGCGCGGCAATGCCCGTGTAAATCCGTTTGAACAGGTCAATGCTCAACTGATAGTCCAGATGAAACGTGCTGGAATCGCGGACAATCACGTTGGTTGCGGTGAATCCAACGACGGTCATCCAATGGCCCTCTGACAAATCGGGCCAGAACGACCCATCGTCCCAGAAATCGGCGGCCACCGGATACCCGGCCTGTACAATCCGTTGCAAATGGTCGTAGCTCAGATAGCCTGTGCTCTTGCCATTGAAGGATACAGCATACCAACTGGAATAGTATTTCCTCAGCAAGGGGACAAAGCCGTCCGGGCCATGCAATCCTTGCTGATCGATGTCCATGATGCCAAATTGCTGGTAGTAGAGCAGATCGAAGATGATGCCGATCCGCGTCTTCGCCCCGTAGGCATGCAAAATGGCGGTGATCGTCGCCGGTCCGCAGGTATAGCCATTCCATTCCTCGAACTGTTCCTGGCTATCATAGCCTGCTGGCAGATACTGCGGGACATCCTGCACCAGCGCGGTGACAGGAATGTGGCGTGGCGAAGCGGCAGCAGCAGCACTCACTGACCGCCCGCTCACCATGAAACTGCCGCCGATGCCCGCCAGGGTGATGATCAGCCCCAGCAGCACCAGCGCTTGCTTTACCTTGCCGAGTTTTCTCCGATCAGCAGGCGGGTGCGTGCTGGGAGGCGCTGGAGAATCCTCGGAACTCAGAGATGTCGGTGGCATAGTCGTGTAGAAACAGCCCAATGCGAGGCTGTCTCCTCAATCCTTTCTGAAACTAGACTGTGCGCCTCGCCAGGAGAACAGTCGCGAACACAAACGAAAGCAATGATGGTGAGTATGTACCTCCTTTCCTCTCTCCGGTTGGAGGGCGCTCGCGGCCAGCAAGCATCGCTTCTGCCGTACAGACTGAACAAACAGGCAGCAGGCAAACGCCCACTGCGGGCGCTCGGTAGGAGAAGGTCAGCCTGGGGCGTGCCTCACGCAGTTGGGGCACGCAGCACCGAGAAACGCATCCTCTGACGGAAGAGCAGAGCAGCAATCAGATAAGAGGGGTTAGCTCATCTCCATGGATATTAGTACGTATGTTCCAATATCCAGAGGTAAGTATAGAACACCGGTTCTATACTGTCAAGGCCGTCAAGTTCCGTCAAGTTCCGTCAAATCCCGTCAAATCCACCACGAGTTTTGCACAGCAGTACAAAAAGAGAGGCAGAGCAAAGTGTGCCTTGCTCTGCCTCTCTGCGCACTGCGCGTTAGCGCGTGACGTTGATGAGCGGAATCTTAGAGACGTTCCAGCGGTTGTTGGCGCTGGCGGTCTCGAACTGCACCATCGAGATGGCGTCCGTGGGGCAGCGCACGATGCACAGGCCGCAGCGAATGCACTTCTCTTCGTCGATGATCATGTCTGCGCCCGCCGACCACGTGCCCGCGAGTTGGTGCTCTGGGTCACCTTTGACGACGGTCTTCAGGCCGTCCATGCTGATGCAGTCATAGGGGCAGATGTCCACGCAGCCCGAACAGAGGATGCAGATGGAGGGGTCGATCATGATATTCAGCGCGCATTGCAGACAGCGCCGCGCCTGTGTGACCGCTTCCTCGGGGCTGTAGCCGGTTTCGGACTCGGTAAAGATGCTGTAGCGCTTTTCCAGCGGCAAGCTAGGGATGATCTGATAGGGGATGGACTCGTAGTCATCGACCATGCCGCGCCGGAAGTCAGGGAGTTCGACCTCAATCGCTTCTTCGGGCGGGATGTCTTCGCCGCCCAGGTAGCGGTTGATGGCAGCAGCAGCATCGCGGCCATCGGCAATGGCCGAAATCAGATTGCGCGCGCCCTGCGTGTAGTCGCCGCCCGCGAAGAGGCCAGGGTGACTAGTCATCCAGGAATCCTGGTCGATGGCGGGAACGCCCCAGCGGTTAACCTCCAGGTTCAGTTCTGCCGGGATGAAGGAGGTATCCGAATACTGGCCGAAGGCGGTCAGAATCTGGTCGCACTCAATCGTATACTCGGAATCGGGAATGCGAATTGGGCGGCGGCGTCCGCTGGCGTCAGGGTCGCCCAGCTTGTTGCGGAACATCTTGATGCCGCTGACGTGCTTGCCATCGTTGCTGAGCACTTCAGCCGGACCAGAGAGGTAGATGAACTCGACGTGCTCCAATGTCGCCTGATCGACTTCGTATTCGTCGGACCCCATCTCTTCCTTGGACCGGCGATAGATGACATAGACTTTTTCTGCGCCAAAGCGAATGGCCGAGCGGCAGCAGTCCATGGCGGTGAAGCCGCCGCCCAGGACGACGACGCGCTTGCCAACAAAGACCGGCTCGCCAAAGTTGACTTTTTCAAGGAAGGGCAGGCCGCTCATCACGCCTTCCAGGTCGTGGCCTGCCACAGTCTTGTTTTTGTCGTCGGTCATCGGGTTGGACATCTGGCAGCCAGCGGCGATATACACGGCGTCGTGCTGCTGGAGCAGGTCGGTAAGGGCAATGTCCTTGCCGACGGTGGTATTCATGACCAACTCGACGCCCAGGTCTTGCATGTACTCGTCGCACTCTTCCAGGGTGACATCGCGCGGCAGACGCCAGATCGGAATGCCACCGACCATCATGCCGCCACCCGTGGGATAGGAGTCGTAGATGGTGACGGGATAGCCCATCAGACGCAGGTCGCGGGCAGCGCCCAGTCCAGCCGAGCCAGCGCCGATGATGGCGACGGTTTTGCTTTTGGTGGTCGGAGGCTTTTCGGCGCGGTGCTGATATTCGCGGTGGTCGGCGGCGGCGCGCTTCAGCCAGCAAATGGAAACTTGCCTGCCGTCGATCTTATTGCGGCGGCAAACCGGCTCACAAGGGCGCGCGCAGGTGCGGCCTAGCACGCCCGGCACGACGTTGGCGTTGCGGTTCAGCAGATAGGCTTCGTCGAAGCGGCCCTGAGAGATCAGACCAATATAGGTTGAAACATCGGTATGGGCAGGGCAGCCCACCTGGCAGGGAATATTGGTTTTGTACCAGTCGGGTTCCCAGCTTTCCGACTCATATTTGAATTCTTCCTGGTTTTCGGTGTCTTCAATTTCAGCCATGAGGCGTTCTTCCCTTTCCGGTGGCAATGAATGGATCATGCGATGGGCTGAGACCCACTATTCCAGTAGGAACTATAGCACAGCGGGCCTGACGGCGACAAGAGCCGGCGATGAGCAATCAATCGCGCAGCGTTGGGAAGAGGATGACATCTCGGATGGTTTCCTGGTCGGTCAGCAGAATCGCCAATCGGTCCAGGCCAATGCCCAGCCCGCCCGTGGGCGGCATGCCGTGTTCCAGCGCATCCAGAAAGTCTTCGTCCAGCACCTGCGCCTCTTCGTCGCCGCGTGCGCGCTGGCGCGCCTGGTCCTCGAAGCGCGCGCGCTGCTCCAGTGGGTCATTCAGTTCGGTATAGGCGTTGCCCAGTTCAAACCCCGCGATGAATGGCTGGAAACGCTCAACCGTGCTTGGGTCATCCTCTTTCTGCTTGGCGAGCGGTGACACATCCAGCGGATAATCCGTCAGGAAGAGCGCCTGCCTCAGCGCTGGCACGCCCTTCTTCATCATTTGCCCCTTGAGATCATCGACCAATCGGCCCCAGCCCAGCTTTTCATCGACCTCATAGCCATGTGTACGCATGGCTTTTGCCAATTCGTCGTGTTCGCGGTAGCGCTCCAGATCGATGCCGGTAAATTCGGCTATCGCCGCGCGCAGCGGGATGCGTGTCCAGGGCGGTTCGACGTTCACCTCGAAGCCTTGATAGGTGAAATGGGTTGAACCTTTGACCTTGATGGCAACTTCGGCAATCATCTCTTCCACCAGCCGCATGATGCTTTCATAGTCGCCATAGGCTTGATAGCATTCCATCATGGTGAACTCGGGCTGATGCGTGCGGTCAACGCCTTCGTTGCGGAAGTCTTTGCAAATCTCATAGACGCGCTCGATGCCGCCCGCGATCAGCCGCTTGAGATAGAGTTCGTCGGCGATGCGCAGATAGAAATCGCGGTCCAGCGCGTTGTGATGCGTGATGAAAGGCCGCGCAGTGGCCCCACCATAGAGCCGCTGAAGCGTGGGCGTTTCCACCTCCAGAAAGCCGTGCGCGTCCAGATATTGACGGATAGCGCTGATCATGCGGCTGCGCGCCACAAAGATGGGCAGTACCTCATTCCGGTTGGCAATCAGGTCCAGGTAGCGCTTACGATAGCGCAGTTCCACATCTTGCAAGCCGTGATATTTGGCGGGCAGCGGTTGCAGCGCCTTGCTGAGCAGCCGGAAACGATGCACTTTGAGGGTGCGCTCGCCCATGTGGGTGACGAACACGTGCCCGGTGGTTTCGATGAAATCACCGTTATCCAGGCGACGTACGCCAGCATATGCCTGGTCGCCCAGGTCATCGCGCTTGAAATAGACCTGCATGCGCCCAGAGCCGTCTTCAATATGCATGAAGGTGGTTTTGCCCATGCCGCGCGACAGGACAATGCGTCCCACCAGCGTAATTTCTTGTTCTGTCGCCTGAAGGTCATCGAAGGTGTCCAGGGCTTCTTGAATCGTATGAGTGCGCTGCGCGCGTGTCGGGTAGGGGTTGACGCCCTCCTCACGCCAGGCGTGCAGCTTTTCTAATCGAACTTCGCGTTCTTCCATCTTCTACTCTCGTCTTTATCGCATGATGTTATGTGTTGTTTGTTCTGTTGTTTCAGGTATTGTATCACCGGGTTTCTTGTATTCGCGAATTGTGCTGCCTGGCCCCAGGCGCAGCCGCAACAGCAACAAGCAAAGGCCGGAGCGCCCGCCCCGGCCTTGCCAAATAGCATATATGGCTGGTAGGCTGTCGCTTTAGCCTTCCTTCCCCTTTTTCGGCTCTTCCTCTGACTTGCCAGATTCCCCGATGAGCGACTTCCCGCCGATCCTGGTATTGATCTGTGTCAGATAGAAAATCACCAGGACGACAATGATGGTCACGACGAAGGCATAGCCAAATGTGCTGCCTACCAAACCCCAATCCGCTGTCTGGCCTTTGGGGGGAAAGATCGCTTGTTGAAATAAGTTTTGAATGGCCTGATTCCACGCCAGCGCGGCGACCAGCGCGAAGGCCGAGGTAATCAGGCTGGTCAGTGTTGCCAGAAAGACCTTGCCGGTGTCTTTGGTTTGCTCCTCTAAGCTCTTCATCTGCCGCTGAAGCTGCTTGATCGTTTCGGCCTGCTGCAAGGCGCTGGCCTGCTCGACCAGACTGGTCGGTGTTACCTTTTTTCCGCCAGTTCTGCCGCCTGTGGCCTGTGCGGTGGCCTGGGCCATCGTTGCCGTCGAGGGAATCGTCGCTGCTGGAGTTTCTGCGCCTGTGGCTGGTGCTGCCTGATGCTCCTCCATTGAGGGAAGTTCTCCTTTCAAGGGCGCGTGAACTGCTGAACCATAAACCATAAAAAAATACCGGAGGCTATCAGCCTCCGGTACAGTATAACATGGCCTGGCTACTTCGGGAAGAGGTTGGCCGTAAGCTATCGGCTACTCCAGGCCCAGCACGGTATAGGTGCGCACGCCGCTGGGCGTGGAAACCGTCACGCTGTCGCCCACCTTGCTGCCCATGAGCGCCCGACCTACCGGCGATTCGTTGGAAATCTTGCCCTCGGACGGGTTGGCTTCGTGCGGGCCAACAATGGCATAGCGAAACTCGCGGTTGTCCTCGTTGCGCAGGTGTACATGGGAGCCAAGGGTAATTTCCTGGCCGCCCTGCTTGAGCTTCAATTCCTTGGCCGACGCCAACAGCCATTGCAGCCGGGCAATCTCGCCTTCAATCTTGGCCTGCTCGTTCTTGGCCTCCTCATAGGCGGCGTTGTCAGTGACATCGCCTGCCTCTCTGGCATCATGGATGGATTCGGCGATTTCCGGTCGCTTAATGGTGAGCAGATGCTCCAGGCGTTCCAGATTGCGTTGTCGACCTTCGGATGTCAAATAAACTTCCTGCGTCTCCATGTGTCCCCTTTCTCTGGCGGTTCCCCTTCCGCCAAAAGCAGAATCCTCAAAAATCAGCGCCCCATTGCGCTGATCAAGCGCGCTGGCGTGATAAGCCAGGCGTTGGTGTCATCTGTGCTAGCGCATCTCGACATCGCCCCAGGTGATTTGAGCGGTAGCGCCATCGTCCTGGCGGACCAGTAAAGCGCCATCCTCATCCACTCCAACGGCCAATCCCTCAACGAGCCGGTCGCTTTGCTGGATGCGAACCCATTGTCCCAGGGTGGAAAGATGCTCTCGCCAGCGATTCCAGATATGCCTGGCGTCTTCGGCGCTGCCGTGCTGAAGCCGCGCGTAGTCCGCATCAAAGTGCTCCAGTAGGGTGACGATCACCCCTTCACGGCTCACGTCCGTACTTCCCTGCTCCGCTATGGTGGTTGCGCGCTGGGCAAGTTCTGGCACCTCCTTGAACGAACCATAGACGTTCAAACCGATACCAACGATGGCGCACAGTCGATTGTTGGCTGTGCTGCTTGTTTCAATCAAAATGCCGCAGATTTTTTTCCCAGCTACCAACACGTCATTCGGCCATTTGATGGCCGGGGTCAGGCTGGTGGTGCGTGCAATCGCCTCGCGTACGGCCAGGGCTGCGCACATGACCAGGAACTGCGCCGGAAACGTCGGATAGACGATGATGGACAGAAGTGCCTGCTGGCCTGGCAGCGCTCGCCAGTGCCTGCCCTGGCGTCCACGTCCGCCAGGTTGGTCATCGGTGAGCACCACGCTGCCTTCCGCCGCGCCTTCTTGCGCCAACGTGAGAGCAAACGTGTTGGTGGACTCGATGACGGGGCGGTAGATGAGCGTGCTGCCAATGCAGGTGGTATGCAGCCGGTTTTTTATGTCCGAAAGAGTGAGCAGGGGGAAACGACCCTGGAGGGCTTGTGCTTGTTGTTCGTTTGTTCTGTCGCCTGTGCTATCCATATGTGTCGCCCTTACGCACGCTTCGCGGAGGGTACAGGCTTCCGCTGCTGTCTCTGCGAAGACAGTGCATTCTGGGAGAATCGCTCTCAGGGGTGCAGATACAACGGGCGCGGCGGTGAGCAATCAATGTGGTGACGGCCCGGACCGGAAACCCGCAGCAGCCGGGGGGACCGGATGGGGAGAGCGAACCGCGCCAAATCCAACCAGCGCCAGGTGAAAAACGGCTCCGCACAACAGCGGAGCGGCAGCACTACAAGCATCCTGCTCACATGAAGAAAGGCCCTTAGAGAGAAAGACTGGAGAGAAGGCTTTTTAAGCCCTCTCTCCAGACGTGCCGCGCAGGCAGGGGCGCTCACCCCTCCGACTCGGCAAAAGATACTGGCTAGCGCCAGAACCCTCCACTCAGGGTAGGTGCGTGGCGAGTCGCCGTACTGCCTGCGCAGCGTATACGTTCACTCATGCTTTGCACCACCTCCTTTCGTTGGCGTAATCATACACGGAAATAGACTCGTCTGTCAAGTAGCAAACGGCGTAATTCGCAAAATTGGTATTCCTGCTGCCTGGCCTGCGTGCCCTTGAGAGCGCATTTCACCACGGTGAGCAGCGGTATAAAGCCTGGTACGAACCTTGCCTCTTCCTGACGCAGAACAGAGGAGGCAAGGTCTCTCTTTGGGCGCAAGCACCCATCTCTTGCTAACTATTCTATCTGATCTATCGTAATAGCTACTGAAAGGATTGTGCCAGCGGGCACAGGCAAAAGACCCCTTTTTCTCGAAAGGACCAGTTGTGGCACGCTATCCCATTACACCGGCAGAAGAGATTGCCGTCGGACCCGATGAAATTCCTGCGATGTTGGTTCGGCCTCGTGCCGATGGTCGGCAGCCTGCCGCGATCATTCAGCATGGCTATGGCGCGGATAAAACCGATCTGCTGCCGCTGGGTGAGTTTCTGGCAGAGCGAGGCTTTCTGGTGCTGCTTCCCGATGCCTGGGGGCATGGCGAGCGCATGCCGCTGAACGGTCCCAGCTTTCTCAATACGCTCAGCGCCGATTTTATTGCCGAGACGGTTATTCATACGGCTGATGATCTGAAAGCCTGCCTGGATTACCTGAGCGCGCGCCCAGACGTGCGCGAAGATGCCATTTCTGTTGGCGGCTTTTCGATGGGCGCGGGCATCGCTTTGTTGGCGGGGTTGAACGATGCGCGTGTGGCGGGGATTGTCTCGCTGGCGGGCGCGTCGGCGCAAGACCTGCTTTCGCTGAGCCTGCCTGGCATGCTTCCGGCCAGCGCGGAACTTCAGCGCTGGGCTGGCGAACAAGACTTGATCAGCGCGCTCGCCAGCTTTGCCCCGCGTCCGCTGCTGCTGATGCATGGTCGCCAGGATGATATGGTTTCGCCGCAGGCATCGCAGCGCATCTATGACACAGCCTTGCCGTTTTACCGCGACTTCCCTGACCGATTGGCGCTCAAGTGGTATGATGTCTCGCATATGATTACGGTGCCGATGATTGTGGATGCGGTAGATTGGATTGCCCCTTTTTTTGGCTGTTAACATGTGATCTGGCTCGCTTTCCTTCCAGGCCCCCATTCGCTATAATAATGGAGCCTGGCGCGAGACTATGTTTGCATGGTGCGCGCATCCAGATGGTACACAGCTTGTCATCACCCTGCACGCTTTGAAAGAGCGGGCGAGGAGAGTTTTTTTATGGGCTATGATGCTTCTGCGCCACCGTGCCCCCGTTGTGGCACGCCCTTTCCGCTGACGGGGCGCTTTTGTCCTGGCTGTGGCCTGACCCAGGAAGTGGCGCAAGACCCGCTCTGGCGCGCCTCTGCCTCCATCCCGGCTGTTAATGATGGCGCTGCTCAGAATATCTACAATGCCAATGCCCAGCAGCTTTACGGCCCGGCTGGGACGCGGCCTTACGACCCTGCCGGGCAACAGCCATATGTTCCTGCCGGGCAACAGCCCTATGGGCCGCCTGCTCAACAACCTCCTGCGGGAACGCCCGACGATCCTTTCGCGCGTTCCCGCAAGGGCAAGTCATACGAGGCTGCTCCGCTGGGCTATTTCGATGAGCCTCCGCCGAAGCGCTCTTTCTGGCGTTCTGCGGGTGGCGTGTCGTTGATTGTGCTCCTGCTGCTGATGGTGGTGGGTGCCAGCGCCTTTGGTATCTACTTTTATCCACAGCTTTGTTCTTCTGGCGCGCGCAACAATCTTCCCACGAATATCCCCTTGCCCTGTGGCATTACCTTTCAGGACCATCTGGACCGCTCAGCCAGCGGCACCACCGGCCCGGGTTCCCAGGAGTGGGTCTATACGGCTGACGGCCAAAGTCCGGCCCAGCTTGCCACCTTTTATCAGAATAACCTGCCCAGCCATGGCTGGAAGCTGCCCGCTTCTATCCAGGACCCTACAAACAACGCCATCGCCGCGTGCCAGGGGCAAACGGTGGCCTTGATTCGGGGCCAGCAGGGAACGGTTTCGGAGGGCAGCTTTACGTTTACCTCACCCTCTGGTGGCTCTGTATTGCTGATTATCCTGGCTCCGCTGAAGAACCTGGCCTCGCAAATCCAGCAGGGCTGCAACCTGGCCTGAATGTATCTGTCATCTGGAAGCCGAAGCCGCTGTCCTGCGCAGAGGAGCGGGTATGACTGAGACGGTGCCTCATCTTGATCGCTGCCAGGGTGTGATGCTTGGCCTGGCTGTGGGCGATGCGCTTGGCGCGCCGCTGGAGTTTCAGTCGGCGGAAGAGATTGTGCGCGCCTATGGCGCTCCAGTGCGCAATATGCTGGGCGGTGGCTTTCTGGGCTGGGATTTGGGCGAGTGGACCGATGACACGGCGATGGCGGTCTGCATTGCCGAAAGCATTCTTTCCCAGGGACGTTTTGACCCTGCCGATGTGGCCGAGCGTTTTCTGCGCTGGTTTCAGTCTGGTCCCCGCGATGTAGGCAACACGATTTCGGTTGCCATGCACGCGCTTGCCAGCGGGGAACGCTGGGACCGCGCTGGCCGCTGGGCGCACGACCACCTGGGCGGGCGAACGGCGGGAAACGGCGCCATTATGCGCTGCGCGCCCATTGCGCTGCTGGGCTATCGCGCCCCTGATCGCCTGATTGAAGACAGCGTGAACAGCGCGTTAATTACCCATTGGGATGCACGCGCGCGCTACGGAGCCGCCGGATTGAACCTGGCAATTGCCGCGCTGATTCAGGAAGCTTCGCCAGAAGTGGCGCTGCGTCAGGCGGCAACGGGCGTGCAAGCCTTCTGCCCGGAGGTCGCCGCCCTCTTTGAGACGGCGGGCGCGGGCGAACGCGCCGATCTTTGCCCCAGCGGGTTCAGCAACGATACGCTGCGGCTGGCGCTCTGGTGCTTTGTGCGCACCAACAGCTTCGAGGAGGCGCTGATTGCTGCCGTCAACCTGGGCGGCGACGCCGATACCGGCGGCGTGGTCTGCGGCGCGCTGGCGGGCGCGCATTATGGGCTTGCTGCGATTCCACAACGCTGGCTGACACCGCTGCATGAGCGCGAACGGCTGATGCGCCTGGCGGTGCAGGTTGCCAGGCTGGCTGGCAAATAGACCGGCACGAGAATGGGGCCTATCCTCTTTTGTTCAAGAGAGAGGGCATGTTGACTCTCTACTGCTCCCATGCTATACTCGCCCCACAAGAAAAGAACGAACAGGCTGCCCTACGGATGTTCGCCTGCCCGCGTTTGCCTCGTCAGAAGTGCTGGCAGCGTTGGCGCATCCGTGAAGCAGCGCGGCGCTTACAAAGCCGGTCAAACGACAGAGGGAGCCAGGTTGCTATGGCACAGGACATCAAATTGGCCTTTCGACCCGACAGGCAGGGCATGCAAAAACTGCTCGGCGAGCTGGAGGCCGAGGTGATGGAAATCGTCTGGGAGCGCGGAGCCTGCACCGCCCGCGTGGTCCATGAACACCTCCAACAGACCAGCCGCTCCCTGGCGTATTCTACGATCAAGACCGTGCTGGAGCGCCTTTCCGAGAAGCACCTGCTGGTGCGCCAGAAGGTTGATAACGCCTACGTCTATCGTCCGGCTTCCAGCAAGGCCGAGTTCACGACGCGCGCCATGCAGCGCATCGTCGATAGCTTGCTGGATAGCTTCCCCGAGCCGGTGGTCGATCATCTGCTCTATCGCTTTGACCACGCGACCCCTGAGCAGCGCAGCCGCCTGGAGCCGCTGATGGCTCGCGTGCAGGCGGCCCACCGCAACGGCGCGTGAGTGTTTGACGCTGGCGGTGTTTCACTTGCCCAGGCAGAAATCGTGGAAGATGCGCTCCAGCAGGTCTTCGGTGGCCGTCTCGCCGGTAATCTCGCCCAGCGCGTTGGCCGCGCCGTGCAGGTCGATGGCGATGAAATCGAGGGGCAGCGCCTGTTGCAGCGTTTCCATTGCTCCGCTGAGGTGTTCTGCCGTGCGGCGCAGCGCGTCGCGATGGCGTGTATTGGTGACCAGCGCTTCATTGCCCGCTGATGGCCTGGCTTGCCCAACCAGGGCCAGGGCGCGCACCTGCTCTTCCAGCGCCTCCAGCCCGTCCTGCGTGACCATCGAGGTATGCGCCACGGGCGCGCCGGGCCAGCGCGCCGTCGCCTCCGCCTCGGTCAGCCGCTGGGGCAGATCGCTTTTATTGAGCACGACAACGACTGGCCGCCCGACCAGCGCGCCGTTGGCCTCAGGTGCTTGCTGGCTGGGCGCATCTTCCTGAGTGTCAGGATTGCTGAGGCCAAAGCCGAGCGTATGCAGCGCTGCGCCAACATGCTCGTCCTGTTCGGTCAGGGCTTCGCTCGCGTCCAGCACCAGCAGCACCAGATCGGCAGTCGCGGCGGCTGCGCGGCTGCGCTGCACGCCAATTTGCTCGACAGGGTCGCTGGTTTCGTTGATGCCAGCGGTATCAATCAATTGCACCGGGATGCCGCGCACGTTGGCAAACTCCTCAACGGTGTCGCGGGTCGTCCCGGCGATGGGCGTGACGATGGCACGCTCTGCGCGCAGCAAGGCGTTGAGCAGGCTAGACTTGCCGACGTTGGGCCGTCCGATGATTGCCACGCGCAGCCCCTCCCGATAGACGCGCCCTTGCTCCGCCCCGGCCAGCAGCCGTGCCACCCGCTCCGAGGCTGCTTTGATGGCAGCTTGCAGCGCCTCTGGCTCTGGGGCGGGCACATCATCAGGAAAATCGATGCTGGCCTCGATCATCGCCAACGCGCCGAGCACACCCTGCCGCGCCGCCTGCACCTGCGCCGAAAGCTGGCCGCGCAACTGCTCCAGCGCCAGATGCAGGCTTTCGTCAGTGCGCGCGCCGATCACATCCATGACCGCTTCGGCCTGGGCCAGATCGATGCGCCCATTGAGGAAGGCGCGCAGGGTCATTTCGCCAGGGTTTGCTAGCCGCGCGCCTTCGCCCAGCGCGGCGTCCAGGATGCGGCGCAGGACAAGCGGCCCGCCGTGCGCCTGGATTTCGATCACATCTTCAGCGGTATAACTGTGTGGGCCGCGCATGAAGGCCAGCAGCGCTTCGTCCAGCGTCTGGCCGGTACGCGGCTGCACGGCATGGCCGTAATAGAGCCGGTGCGATTCCGGCTGCCAGTCGACTGCGCTCTCGCGCTTGCCGGAGCGGCGGAAGATGCGTCGCGCAATCGCCAGTGCCTCCGGCCCGCTGATCCGCACAATGCCGACGCCGCCAATGCCGGGCGGCGTCGCAATCGCGGCAATCGTATCGTTGGTACTTGTTTGCATAGCTAAGGTGTTACCATTTCAATCAGCGTCAGGCTCAAATACAAGAGGATGCGCTTGCTCCACTGCCGCCTTCAAGGCCATCGCTCCGGCTTTTTTGAACGCCCTCGCGCTCGAATCAACCTCATGATAGGAACCACCAAAGAGGGTCACGCGCAGGTCAGTCATAGGATGGCCTTGCAGCACACCGTTTTCCAGCGCCTCGCGTATTCCTTCCTCGATTGGCTTGATATATTCCTGCGGTATGACAGCTTCGGCCACCGCGTTGACAAACTCGAAGCCTTTGCCGCGTTCCAGCGGCTCAACCCGCAGCCAGACATCCCCATAGATAGGAGGCTCGCTCATCTGTTTGACATAGCGCCCGCGTGCTTCTGCGGTGATGGTGATGGTTTCTCTCATGGCTTTTGTCTGGCAATCTCCTCTAACGCCCTGGAGGCTTCAGTTATCCCCAGCGGGAAAGCGATCTCTTGAGCGCTGGAGAGCGCCTGCTCGAAGTACAAGCGCGCCTGGGCAAGCTCTTGCTGCTGTTGGCTCTGGCTGCCGAGCGAGAGCAAGGAGAAGATGCGCGCGACAGGCGTATCCATCTCCTGAGAGATGGCATAGGCTGCTCGGTAATGTTCTATCGCCTGGGGCAGATCGCGTTGCGCCAGCAGCACGTCGCCTATCGCCAGATGCGAGAGCGGAAGCAGGATTTTGTATCCGGCGGCCTCTCGCAAGGCCAGCGACTCGCTGAAGAGGGCCAGCGCCTGCTCAAGATCACCCGTCTCCTGCGCGATGCCTGCCAGATGGCGCAGCGCGTAAGATTGCTCAATCTGGCAGTTGTGCTCCTGGGCAAGTGCCAGCGCTTTTGTGTAGTAATTTTGCGCTTCGCCAGGCTGCTGCAAGCGTTCATGGATCAGGCCGATATAAAATACTGACTCGGCGATGCCTCGCTGATCTTTGAGCGCTTCGCGCCGGGCCAGCGCCTGCTGATAGTAGTCAAGTGGCCGCTCATAACTGTCTTCGCCGCTCCACAACGCCTTGTTGTAATATGCCTGCCCAAGCAACTGAAGCGCGTCGGCAGCGCTGCGTTCGTCGCTGCTGGCGCTCGCCATCTCTTGCGCTTGCGACAGCGCGGAAATCGCTGCCTCATACTTGCTGTTGGCATAAAAGCCTTTGGTAACCAGCAGCTTTCCCTGCTGAAGCAGCAGCTTTGTTCGGCTCTGGTCCACCTGCTGCTCAGGCGCGTGTTCCAGCAGAAGCGTGCCCGCCTGAAGCGCGCCGAGCGCTGCTTCCAGCTTGCCCAGACGGTAGTACGCCTCGGCAATTTCGCACACCGCGCCGATGGCTGTCTGATAGGGCTGAATAAGGGTATCTCTATCTACAGGATTGCCAGATGTTGACATGGAAACCTCATTGTGCCGTGCGTCTTTGGAAAAAGCAGCAGCGATTTCCACTACCTGCCGTTACGCGCCGATGTAGCGGGCATAGAGCGAGCGGGCGATAGCTTGGTCATCGGTGCCTTTGATGATGGCGCGGGCATCAGGAAAGACGGTCAATTCGTAGCTGTCGACGCGGAAGCGCAGCAGAAAGTCGTTATAGTTCACCTCGCCCACGTCGCGCAGTCGCTCGGCAAGGGTAGGAAAGTTCATCGCTGGCGTCTCGTTCTCTCCATTGCTGGCGCGGCGGGCCGGGCGCACCTGCACGGCGTTGCGCCCACACAGCGAGGCGCTCTGGCCGAAGCCTCCGTCGTCAAGAAATTCGTAATGGCCCTGGCCGCAAGTTGGGCAATCGGGCATGCGCGGAATCTCCATCTGGTCGTGGGTGTTTTCCCACAGGTCCATCCAGAGCATGGCGCGGTTGATCTTTTCCGTCTGGCCCAGCAAGATTTTGAGCGCTTCGGTGGAGGCAATCGAGGCGATGACGCCCACGATGCCGTTGAGCACGCCCGCCGTGTCGCAGGTGGGTGTTGTGCCAGGCAGCGGCATCTCCGGGAAGACGCAGCGCAGGCAGGACGTGTCGCCTGGCAGAATATTCATCGTTACGCCATAGGAGGCGATCACGCCGCTGTATATCCAGGGCTTGCCCGCTTTGAGGCATGCGTCGTTGAGCAGATAGCGGGTCTCGAAGTTGTCAGTGCCATCCATAATCAGATCGACGCTGGCGACAATCGCTTCGATGTTGTCGGCGTTGATGTCTTCGGCTAGCGCGGTGACCTCGATCTCTGAATTGATGCGGCGCAGCTTTTCAACGGCGGCGATGGCTTTAGGCAGATTGCGCGCCAGATCATCTTCATCGAACAAGACCTGGCGTTGCAGGTTGTTGGCCTCGATGAAATCGCGGTCAGCAATCGTCAGGTGGCCGACGCCCGCGCGTGCCAGGTTATTTGCCAGCACAGTGCCCAGCGCGCCGCAGCCAATGATCGCCACGCGAGCCGCGAGCAAACGCTCCTGGCCCGCGCGGCCAATTCCCGCGAAGAGGGTCTGGCGGGCGTAACGATCTGGCAAGGATGGGGTGGTCTGCGAGAGGTTTGTATTCATAAGTCAGGCTCAGCCTCGGTGGTATAGGTCCGATGACGATACAAGCGCTGCTCTACGTTTTTGCGGCGTGCCTGTTGTTGTCACGCATGAACAACAACGCCATAGATTATTGTAACACAGCGTAGGGGGAGTTGGCGGCTTGCGTGCGCTATGCTACAATACTGGCACGCCAGGCATATGCTTGTGTAGTAGCGTCTTTGTATGGCAGCTTCCGCAACGGGCGACAGAGGAGGGACTGTGTCACAGGCGCCATCCTATGCGCAGATGAATCGGGGTCAGCCGAGTGCTTCTAAAAAGGTGCTGGTGATTGACGACAATCCGACCATCGTTGAATTAGTGAAGTATGCCATTTGCTTTCAGGGAAATTATGAGGTCTTTGCCGCCTATGATGGCGAAGAGGGTCTGCGGCGCTTTTATCAAGAGCGACCAGATTGTGTCATTATCGATGTGAAGATGCCCCGGATGGATGGCTATCAACTGGTCCGCTGCTTGCGCGGTGATGTCACTAGCGCCCATGTCCCGTTAATTATTTTGAGCGCGATGATCCGGGAAGAAGATCAGATACAGGGGTATCTTTCAGGGGTTGACGAATATTTGACGAAACCGTTCAAGCCACCAGCGCTGAGGGCAGCCCTGGAGCGGGTGATGCAGATCACCGTTGAGCAGCGCTACCAACGCATGCGTGAGCTTGCCGCGCGTTACGGAGCTTGAACGAGGCCGGGCTGAGGAATGAGCCTGGGGCGAACATCGCTCTCAACCGACACAGAAACCCAGGGTGAGACAGGGGAGTTCCTGTCAATTTTTTATCGCAGGGATGGCTATGGAACAGCAACAACAGGCGCTTCAGGTGGCCCAACAAGAGCCAGCACATCAGGAGGAGGGGAAAATGGAGAGTGTCCTGTTTGTTGACCCGACGCCTGCTATGCACGAGCAGATAGAGCAGACGTTGCAGGGTCTCTTTGTGCTGCGCCACGTCAGAACGGCAGCAGAGGCGGTGGAGGCGATTGGACGGCAGCGCCCCAATCTGATCATCAGCGAAGTGGATTTATCCGATGGGAGCGGGCTGGAACTGTGCGAGTGGGTGCGCGCTCATCCGGAGACCAATGGGATTCCCTTTTTATTTTTGACCTCGCGCGCACAGATCGATGATAAAGTGGCCGGATTCCTGGCCGGTGCGGATGATTACGTGGTCAAGCCAATCGATGCGCGATTCTTTAGCGCGCGTGTGCGTTTGCTGTTCCGCCTGAAAGCGCTGGCCCAGCAGCCGCCTTCGGGCAGCGTTCCGCCGCCTCAGCCACGTCAGCCACGCCCGGAGCGCTTCGGCACGGAATGATCGTGCGCTTTGCCCAAAAGCGATAGTCTCTTTTCGGTAGATTTGCCTATGTACGCTTTTTTCGCTTCCTGGTACAATGCGCCAATAATGTCTCTCACTTCTATAATACTATCGATGAAGAAGAGCCACCCATAAGAGCTTCTTGCCGCCGCGCCTCTCCACTATACTCATCGCATACTTATTGCTGATCACTCTGTCCCCATTCCCTTTCAACTACCTGCCAGTGCTATAGGGAAGAGTATAGGATGGAATCGCCCAATGCGATGCTCGATGAAATGCTGCTGCGGCCCGTGGCAAAGCTTCTGCACTATCAACGTGGTCGATCAGTGGCAGCGTGAGCACTATTTAAAGAAGGTTTAGAGGTCAAGCATGCGATTAGCAAACAAGGTGGCGATTATTACCGGCGGGGGCAGTGGTATGGGCCGCGTTGCCTCGCTGCTCTTTGCGCGCGAGGGCGCAAAGGTGACGGTGGCCGATATTGACCCCAAGACGGGCGAAGAGACGGTGGCCGAGATTCACAAGGCGGGCGGCGAGGCGCTGTTTGTGCCGGTGAACGTGGCCGACGAAGCGCAGGTGCAGCGGATGGTCGCGGCGACGGTGGAGCGCTTCGGCGCGGTGCATGTGCTCTATAACAACGCGGGCATCATGCCCGGCGACGACGGCGCTGTCACCGATATTACCGAGCAAACCTGGGATAAGGTGCTGGATGTGAACCTGAAGAGCGCCTTTTTCTGCTGCAAGTACGCCATTCCTGAGATGATCAAAGCGGGCAGCGGCTCGATCATCAATACCGCGTCGTTCGTGGCGATACTTGGCTGCACTGTGCCCCAGGATGCCTACACGGCCAGCAAAGGCGGGATGATCTCGCTGACCAAGTCGCTGGCGGTGCAATATGCCAAACACGGGATTCGCGCCAATGCTATCTGCCCCGGCCCCATTGAAACGCCGCTTTTGCGCATGCTCTGGACGAGCGAGGAAGAGCGCAACAAGCGGCTGAACCGTATCCCGCTGGGCCGTTTCGGCACGCCAGAAGATATCGTCTATCTGGCGCTGTACCTGGCCTCGGATGAGGCAAGCTGGACCACTGGCGCTGTGATGGTTGCCGATGGGGGCATCACCTCAAATTATTTCTGATGCGCTCAGGGATGGGCAGGCATAGACCGCAGACCGATGTCGCGTCTGCTGCTCAGCATGGCGCTGAGAGAGGGGCATTGGTGGCCCGAAAACACCGCTCGCTCGAAACGAGAGAAAGGAGGGAAACGGAAGGTACATCTAGGCTGGGGTGGATGGAAGTTTGGCTGGGATTTCCCTGGTTATGCGAGTCATCGACACTCCCCTGAAGCAACATGAAGAGGAGATCATTCATGGCTACCAAACAATCATCGCAAGATGAACTTATCCGGGCCGATGTGCAGCGGCTGCACGCCCTGGGCTATGCCCAGGAACTGTACCGCGCGATGGGTGGCTTTTCCAACTTTGCGATCTCATTCACCATCATTTCTATCTTGAGCGGCTGTGTCACGCTGTTCTATCTGGTTCCGACCACCATCGGTTTTTCAGCCGCTGCGATTGGCTGGCCGCTGGTGACGATCTTCGTCGTGATCGTCGCGCTGGGCATGGCCGAACTGGCCTCGGCCTTTCCAACTGCCGGTGGCCTCTATTACTGGTCTTCCAAACTTGGCGGGCCAGTGTGGGGCTGGTACACCGGTTGGTTTAATCTGATCGGCCAGATTGCCATCACCGCAGGCATTGACTATGGTGCGGCTGTCACGGTGGATGTGCTGCTGCACGCCTGGTTCCCCGGCGTTCCTGCCACCCCTGGCAGCATTCTGGGAATTGATCCGGCCACGCAGTGGACGACCTTGCTCATTTACGCCATCATTCTGGCGCTGCATGCCACGCTGAACATCTTCGGTGTGCGCATCGTCGCGTTCCTCAACGATGTAAGCGTCTGGTGGCATATTGCCGGAGTAGCGCTGATCGCTGGCGGAGTCATCATTGCCACTATCGCCTCGCAGCAGTTCAATCCTGGCGCTGCCGGTGTCTGCTGCGCCACGCAGGTGGCGAGCAGTGCGACTCATGGATTTAATTCCGCTGGCACGCTGTTTACCCCTGATAGCACCTTCAATTTGACGGGCTTCCCCATCTGGTATGCCTTCCTGCTCAGCTTGCTGCTGGCCCAGTACACCTACACGGGCTATGATGCTTCCGCGCATATGACCGAAGAAACCGTTGGGGCTGCCACGCGCGCACCGTGGGGCGTGGTCATGTCGGTGGTCGTGTCGGCGATCGCAGGCTATATCCTGCTGATGGCATTGTCGTCGGTGACTCCTGATCTGGCGGCATCCGGTGGCTTCGTCAATCCGGTCCTCTACATCCTGGAAAGCCGTCTGAGCTATGTGCTGGGCACGCTGCTCTTTGCGGCCATCGCCGTTGCGCAGTTGTTCTGTGGCATGTCCTCGGTCACGTCGAATTCCCGCATGATCTACGCTTTCTCGCGTGATGGCGCGGTGCCAGGCCACAACCTCTGGCATAAGCTGGATAGGGGCCGCACGCCGCGCAATGCCATTCTGCTGGCGGTGGTGTGCTCCTTTATTCTGGCCGTGCCCTCGGTGTGGAACTTTGTGACGTATGTGGCTGTGACTTCGGTTGCCACTATCGGCCTCTATCTGGCGTATGGCTTGCCCATCTTGCTGCGCCTGTTCTCGAAGGACTTTAAGGCTGGGCCGTGGCACCTGGGAGCCTGGAGCAAGCCTGTCGGGTGGATTGCCGTGATCTGGATACTGTTCATCTCGGTGCTGTTCATGCTGCCAGCAGCCAATCCCATTACACCCACGACGTTCAACTATGCCCCGGTGGCTGTCCTGGGCACGCTGCTCATCATCACCATCTGGTGGTTGGTCAGCGCGCGTCATTGGTTTAAAGGACCGGTGATTCAGGGCGATGAGAAGCAGTTGGAGGCGATTGAGGCGGAGTATGGTGAGACGCATGGGGTTGAGGCAGCGGTAGAATCGGGTGGGTCAGCGCCCGCCGCTGGATAAGATGTTCCTCTTGCCCAGGAATAGGCAGGGCAGAAGGCGTGTACAGCGTGAATATGCTGTGCGCCTCCTGCCCTCCGTTTCTAGTGCGCTAAGGCTGTTGAGTGATGGGAGCGGGCGGGAGATGACGCAGCATCTCGGGGATAGTGACGAAGGTGAACCCCCGCGCCAGCAGAGTCTCGATGACCGTCGTAAGCGCGGCCACCGTCTGCGAACGATCTCCGCCACCGTCGTGCATCAGGATAATCGAGCCGTTTTGCGTAAAGGTAAGGATGTTGTTGGTGATCGCGCCGACGCCGGGGCGCGACCAATCGCGGGGGTCCACGTTCCATAAAATGGTCGAAAGCTTGAGCGAGTGCGCGATGTCCAGTATCGGGCGATTATACGAACCATAGGGGGGACGAAAGAGGGTTGGCGTGATGCCGGTCACCTTTTGAATGGTGTTACGAGCGTCGATGATCTGCTGCCTGGCCTGGTCGGGGCTCAGACGGGTCAGATCGGGATGGTTCCAGGTGTGATCACCAATCGCGTGTCCATCTGCAACTACCTCGCGCGCCAGATTGGGGTAGGTTTGGACCCAGATGCCCAGCATAAAGAAGGTTGCATGGATATGAAACTGCTTCAGCACGCCGAGTACAGCCTCCGTATAGCCTTGGGCAGGGCCATCATCGAACGTTAGGGCGATTTCATGGAGATGAGGGTTGCCGTGTGCCGTCAGATACACCAGCGGCGTGGGCGGTGTTGGCGTGGGCGAAGGAGTTGGTGAAGCAGTTGGTGTGGCCGTCGCCCCCGATGAGGGCGTGCCCGTCTGATGCCGCGCGGTTGGCCGCTGTATCAGGCCCAGGGCGCTGCTGCCTAATCCAATTACTAGCAGCGCCAGAATCGTGGCGGCGGCTATACCGCTTGCCAGAAGTTCCAGAATGGTTGATAATTTGCGGGCGGCCATATGATCTCCTCACATCCAGCAAAACTACCTATAATACGGTTGGCATAGTTTCTGAGAAAGCGATGACTTTTAAGGTCATCAATAGTAATGACGTAGCTCATCAAAAAAATGCACATCGAGCTTTCGAGAGAACAGTCCAGGGTATACAGGAAAGATGACGCTGCGGGAACAACTCATGTGTTTTGCTGGAGTATAGCAGGTGTGCTTTAAGAGCACGTTAGGGGTTTGAAAAATGGCAATAACCATGGCACAACCGGCGCTCCTGGTAATTGATGGCAAGCGCGTGGCAAGCGCGAGCGGGCAAACCTACGCGACGCTGAATCCGGCGACCGGCGAGGCGCTGGCCGATGTCGCCGAAGCGGGACTGGAAGATGTGGAACGCGCCGTGACAGCGGCGCGGCGCGCCTTCGATGATGGCCCCTGGCCGAACTGGCCCGCCAGCCAGCGGGCGCAGGTCTTGTTCAAGATGGCCGCGCTGATTCGGGAGCGCGTGGATGAGTTGGCCGAACTGGAGACGCGCAACAGCGGCAAAATCATTGCCGATTCCCTGGGCGAGGTGAAGGCAGCGGCGGCCTGCTTTGAATATTACGGCGGCGCGGCGACCAAGATTTTTGGCGAGACGATTCCCACCACTTCGCCAGGGCTGGACCTGACACTGCGCGAGCCGGTGGGCGTGGTCGGTCAGATTATCCCCTGGAACTTCCCCATTGTGATGGCGTCGTGGAAGCTTGCCCCGGCGCTGGCGGCAGGCTGCACCAGCATCCTCAAGCCCGCGAAACAAACGCCTTTGACGGCGCTGGCGCTCGGTGAGATTGCGATGGAGGCGGGCGCGCCCGCGGGCGTGGTGAATGTGCTTTCGGGCGCGGGGCCGCTCATCGGCGCGGCCCTGGCGCGGCACGCTGGCGTGGATAAGATTGCCTTTACCGGGTCAACCGAGGTAGGCAGCGACCTGATGCGCCTGTGCGCTGGCGACATCAAGCGCGTTTCGCTGGAACTGGGCGGCAAGTCGCCCAACATCATCTTTGCCGACGCCGATCTGGAGGCGATGGTGAACTCGTCGGTGTATGCCGTTTTTGGCAACGCAGGCCAGGACTGCTGCGCGCGCACGCGGATTTTTGTCGAGCGGAGTATCCTGGATGCGTTTATCGAGCGCTTTACCGCCCGCACGCGGCAGCTACGTGTGGGCGATCCGATGAACCCGGAGACCGAGGTCGGGTCGCTGGTGTCGCGAGCGCAGCGCGAGCGCGTCACCAGCTACATCGAGATTGGGCAGCAGGAAGGCGCGACGATTGCCTGCGGCGGGCGCGAGCCGGATGAGGAGGCGCTGAAGCCGGGGAGCTTCTTGCTGCCAACGGTGCTGACTCAGGTAAATAATCGCATGCGCGTGGCCCAGGAAGAGATTTTCGGGCCGGTGGCCTGCGTCATTCCGTTCGACAACGAAGACGACTGCGTGCGGCAGGTCAACGATTCGCCATATGGGCTGTCAGGCTCGCTGTGGACGCGCGATATTGCCCGGGCGCTGCGCGTGGCGAAGCGCATTCGCACGGGCGTGCTGAGCATCAACAGCAACAGCAGCGTGCATGTGGAAGCGCCGTTCGGCGGATACAAGCAGTCGGGTCTGGGCCGCGAACTGGGCATGCACGCGCTCAACCTCTATACTGAGGTGAAGAATATCTTCATCAGCCTGACTTAAGTGAGGAACTTGAAGCTCTGCTCCATTGGCGAGAAATACTGTCTGCGATTGTTGTTGAAGGCGCTTGTAGGCGAGGCGTAGGAGAACAGATAGAGGTGGCCCTTATAGGCGACGGCTTCTACAATGGCGTGGAGGCCAAGCGTCGGGTTATCGCACTCTTCGCGCGTCCATTGCTGCCCTGCAAGAGTTGTGGTGGTGTGTCCGTTGTTGACAGGAGAGAAGCTAAAGGTTGTACAAAAGGCATCGACACTGGAGCCAGTATCTGATGGCTGAGCAGCGCCGCCATGAACGACCTGCACTGTCTGTTTTGCCGGTCCATTGAACTGCTCGCCGGAGCCGGTCACCGTGACTGCTGGCTGCGCGTCCCAGCCGCTTGGGTAGATGACGCTGAAGTTGTCATTTCCGTTGGTGAACAGCTTGAAGCCTGCCGGAACGGGCGCGCTGGTTGGCGTTGGCGTTGCCTGGTGGTTGGCGCTTGCCGGAGCAAATGGCCCGCTTTTGGTCAGGCCAAGCGTCAGCAGCGTCCCGCCCAGCAGCGCCACCAGCATAATGGAAGAAACCAGCGCAATCCGGCCAGGTCTCTTGTTTGCCGAAAGCGGTTTGGCAGGCGCGCCTTGGCCCGCGTAAGCAGGCGCGGAAGGTGGCAGAAAGGGCTGATGTATCGGGCCGCTGAAGCCTTGCGACCTCTGCCCCATGAGCGGTTGGTTCACAGGCGTCATACTCCCCGATGGAGCGGGGCCATAGTTGCTGGCAGCCCCAACCCTGGTTTCGTAGGAGCCTAGCGAAGCGACTGGCAGGGGCGGCGTGCTTTGCTGGTCGTATGGGGTGATCGGATTGGAGTAAGATGGCGAAGGCGGCGCAAACGCCGCGCTTTGGTTGGCTGGCGGGGCAGGAGTTGCTGGCTGCGACCAGCCAGAGGTGCTGCTCCTGGGTTGCGCTGACGTGTCCACCAGAGCCTGCTGCACGGCGCGCGCCAGCGCCTGGGCGCTCTGAAAGCGCTCGTCCGGGTCTTTTGCCATCGCGGTTTGCAGCACATGCACGATTCCCAGCGAAAGGCCCGGATTGAGGGTGCGCGGGTCGGGCAGCGGGGCGGTGGTGTGCTTCAGCAAAACCTGAAGCGGTGTGCTGCCGGAATAGGGCACCGCGCCGGTTAGCATCTGGTACAGGACGACTCCCAGGCTGTAAATGTCGCTGCGCGTGTCAGCCTGCCCTACTGCCTGCTCAGGAGCCATATACTCGGCGGAGCCAACGCCCACCCCCGTGGCTGTGATGGCCGTTTCTGCGCGGCCACGGACGATGCCGAAATCGGCCAACAAGACATGGGTATGCTGCTGCAAAAGGACATTCTGGGGCTTGATGTCGCGGTGGACGAAGCCCTGGGTGTGGGCATGGTGGACGGCGTTACAAAGCTGCGTGAACAGCGGCAGCGCTTCTTCCGATGCGAGCGGCCCCTGGCGCTGCTTGATGAGATCGCGCAGGGTCCCTTCGCGCACCAGCGGCATGACCAGATACAACGTCTGGTTTTCTTCGCCAAACTCAATGAGCGGCAGGATGTTAGGATGCGAAAGCCGCGAAATGGCCTGAGCTTCGCGCAGGAACCGCGCGCGAAACTCTTCCTGCTGACTGAAGCCGGAGCGGACGACTTTGACGGCCACCTCGCGGTTGAACGCGGTCAACTGCCTGGCGCGATAGACCTCAGCCATGCCGCCGCTGCCGATGCTCTCCACCAGTTCATAATCGCCCAGGCGTGTGCCCTCTAAACCAGCCATAGCCTCTCTTTTTCTGCGAGGTCTGGTTAACAATTTTTGGTGAAGGTTGCCTTGTTGGATGTTACACCATTGGGAGAGGTCACGACCACTTCCTCCCAGTAGGTCTTGTTTGGAGCCCCTGAGCCAAGCGTCCAGCTATCGGATGTTGTGATCGAGTTATCCGAGGCTGACACCGTGACTGTTGTTGGCGAGCTTGAAGCTCCATCTGATCTGGTCCAATAGTAGGTAATCGTTCTGTTGTTCGGGCCAGCATTGACAGAGATAGTTGCACTAAAGCTAAATAGCTGACTCGCGCTACAGGGATTATTCCAACTGGTAGGAAAAACTGTCGCCGTGATTCCGGTGACAGCGAAGGTTGGTATGGGAGTATCAGTTGGTGTCGGTGGCACTGGCGTATCGGTTGGCGTTGGCGAAGGCGTCGGCGTGGCAGTCGCAGTAGCGGTTGCCGTGGCTGTTGCGGTGGGCGTAGCCTGTGGCGCGGTGGTCGCGGTTGCCCCCTGCCCGACGGGGCCGCCAGTTTTGCTGTTGAACACACCCAGCGCGTAAGCCACCCCAACAGATGAGAGAATTAAGACCAGTAGCAGCGCGCCAATCAGCGCGGCGATCAGCCCGCCGCGCCCCCGCTGGGGAGCAGGTTGCTGAGGATATTGGCCGCCAGCATAGGGCGGTGGCCCGCTGCGCCCGCGCTGCTGCAAGCCTGGAGCTGTGCCGAATGTCCTGCCGCTCTGCGTATTCCAGGTGGGCTGATCGTAATCGTCCTCTTGTGGCGAAGCGTTGGCCCATCCAGGAGGAGGCCCCGATGGTGGCCCCCGGCGTACAGGTGGCACGCCGGTGATGCCCCCTGGCCTGGAAGGCGTGGGGCCGCTGAGGTATTCTGGCACTTCCGGCTCGACAGGCGCATCCCTGAAGTCCTGGCCGTGCCAGGTGTTCTGCCTGCTCATTGTTGGCCTGGAAGGCGGAGGGGCAATGTTGATGGGTGGTTGATTGGTTCCCGTGCGAGGGGCAATGTCGGGTGTGGCGTCGGGCCGCACCAACTGTGCCGCCCGCCCCAGCGCTTGCGCGCTTTGGAAACGACGCTGCGGGTCTTTGGCGAGCGCGCCCTGCAACACCTGGACGATCTCGCTGGGCAGGCTGGAATTCAGCAAGCGCGGGTCGGGCAGCGCGTCGTTGGTGTGCTTCATCAGCACCTGGAAGGGCGTGCTTCCGGAATAGGGCACGGTGCCGGTAATCATCTGATACAGGACGACGCCCAGGCTGTAGATGTCGCTGAGCATGGTTGCCTGGCCGATGGCCTGTTCTGGGGCCATATATTCGACGGTGCCGATGCCCGCGCCGGTGGCGGTCATTTGCTGGGTTTCTGCGGTGTCGCGGGCAATACCAAAGTCGGCCAGCAGCACGTGGGTGCGCCGCTGGAGCAGCACATTCTGGGGCTTGATGTCCCGATGGATGATGCCTTCTTCGTGGGCGTACTGCACCGCATCGCACAGTTGCACAAACAGCGGTATGGCTTCTTCCAGCGCCAACGGGCCGTTGCGCTGCCTCAGAAGATCGCGCAGCGTCCCTTCGCGGGCCAGCGGCATCACCAGGTAGAGTGTATTGTCTTGTTCGCCAAACTCGATGAGCGGTAAGATATTGGGGTGCGAGAGCTTGGAGATGGCCTGCGCTTCTCGCAGAAAGCGCTCACGAAATGAGGCATCTTCGCTATATCCCGTGCGGATTACCTTGATCGCCACCTCGCGGTTGAACGCGGTCAACTGTTTGGCGCGGTAGACCTCGGCCATTCCACCGCCCCCAATGCGCTCAATCAGTTCATACGCGCCCAGGCGCAACCCTTCCAGGCCAGCCATACAAATCCTCCTACCCGCATCTGGGGTATACGCGACATATGGTAGAGCTACGCGGCGCATTGCGCCGCATGCCCGGCTGTCTTTTTGCAGGTTTGATTATAACATACCCATTTCGGGTTGTCTGTCAAATGCTTCACTATTCTTACGGCAAGAGGATACGCTTGCCCGCTGCTTTGGTTGCGTATGGGCGAGCTACTCTGAGGGGGTATATTCCATGCGGCGCGCGGTCTGGCGGGCAATCTCGTCACCTTGCAGGCGGGCAACGAGATGCAGCGCCATATCGATGCCCGCGCTGATGCCCGCCGAGGTAACAATCTTGCCTTCGTCGACATAGCGGATATTCTCCAGCACGTGGGCGCTGGGAAGGCTGGCGCGCAGTCGCTCGATGCTGGCCCAATGGGTGGTGACGCTGCGGCCTTCCAGCAGTCCGGCGCGGCCCAGCAGGAACGCGCCTGTGCAAACGGAGGTGGTAAGCTGTGCCTGCGCGGCCTGGGCGCGAATCCAGTCGATCAGTCGGGCGTTGTCGACCTCGCGCCTCGTGCCCCAGCCGCCCGGCACCACCAGCAGATCGATGGGGGGATGGTTGTTGAGGCTGTACTCTGGCTGAACGCGCAGCCCGCCCACGCAGCGAATGGGCTGCCCATCGGCGCGCTCGGCCAGCGTAAAGACGGTGAAGGACAGTTCGCTGCCAGCTTCCTGAGCAGCGTTGGCGGCCACCGAAAAGACCTCGAACGGGCCGCAGAAGTCCAGCACTTCGACGTCATCGAAGATCAAGATGCCGATATTCATCAGTTTTTCCCTCTCATCGCTGATATCCGGAGATGTTCAAGCCGGGTTTATGGCTCCTAACTGCGCGGCCAGCGCCTGGGGTGTGGTAACTGGCTCCTTGCAGGCAAAGTTCTGGCAGACATAAGCGGTGGCTGCGCCGCCGCGTTGTGGCCGCTCTTGCAGCAGCGGCACGGCGCTAGTTGCCTCGCTGTCGTCTGGTTTGGCGACGGCCAGCACCAGATTGGGCCGGAACTGCCGCGTGATGACATCGAGCAGGGCGCGCGTGTCGGCTGCGGCGGGGTCGCCAATGATAGCAACCTCATAGGTCGGGCCGACCAGGAAATCGAACGCGATGAGCATCTGGCTGAGCGCGCTGGGATGTTCGGCCATGGCCGGAACGAGTGGGCGCACAATCTGTTCGGCGCGGCTGCGGTAGCTGTCTTCGCCGGTATAGGCGGCCAGGCGCAGCAGCAGTTCGGCGGCGGCGCTGTTGCCGGAGGGCGTGGCGTTGTCCATCAGTTCTTTGGGGCGGCCTATCAGTTCTTCGTGGTCGTTGCCGGTGCTGAAGAAGCCGCCATCCTCTTCATCCCAGAAGAGATCGTTCATCTGGTCGGCCAGTTGGCGCGCTGCGCTGAACCAGCGCGGGCTGTGGGTCATCTGGTAGAGTTCCAGCAGCGCCAGGGCGAGGTTGGCATAATCCTCCAGATAGCCCTTGAGTTTGGCTTGCCCATCGCGATAGCTGCGCAGGAGTCGCCCGCCGCTGTTCATGGTGGTGAGCAGGAAATTGGCGGTGCGTTCGGTGCTGGCGCGGTAATCGTCGCGGCCCAGCACGCGCGCCGCTTCGGCAAAGCTGCGCAGCATCAGGCCGTTCCAGCCGGTGAGGATTTTGTTATCCAGCCCCGGCCAGACGCGCTTCGCGCGCACCTTGTACAGCACTTCGCGGCCACGTGCCAGCGCCTGCTCCAGCCGCTCAATGCTGACGCCCTGCTGTTCGGCAATCTCCGTAAGTGAATGATCGACGTGCAGAATATTTTTGTGCTCGAAGTTGCCATCCTCAGTCACGTCATAGAAGGCGCAGAAGAGCGCGCCATCCTCTTCGCCCAGCGCGGCCTTGACCTCTGCCGGGGTCCACAGATAAAACTTGCCCTCCACACCTTCGCTATCGGCGTCCTGGGTGGAGTAGAAGCCGCCATCTTTGCTCAGCATCTCGCGCTGAACATAATCCAGCGTCTCTTCGACGATGCGGCGATAGAACGGCTCGCCCGTGACCTGATAAGCGTGCAGATAGGCGCGGCTCAGCAGGGCGTTATCGTAGAGCATCTTCTCGAAGTGAGGAACCAGCCAGCGATCATCGACAGAGTAGCGATGGAAACCACCGCCAATCTGGTCATAGATGCCGCCGTTCGCCATCTTCTCCAGCGTAAACTCGACCATGCCCAGTTCGGAATCTCGAGGGCGAGCGTTGGCGCTTTGGGCTTGCTGCGCGGCGTTGCTCGTGGTGATCTGGGCATTGCGCGCAGCGTGGCGCAGATGCTGATGCAGCAGGAAATCCAGCGACATGGGGTGCGGGAACTTGGGCGCGCCACCAAAGCCGCCCGCCGTGCCATCGAACGCGGCGGCCAGCCGCCCAACAGCCTCTTTGAGGCTAGCCTGGTTGTTGGTGCCATCCTGGCTCATCTCGCCGATGGCTGACAGGTCCAGGTGGACGCGGCGGCTGTAGAAGTCGCGGAACTGCGATGCCGTTTCTTCCACCTTTTCGCGCCGGGTGCGATAGTAATCGCTGATGCGCTTCAGCAGCGTGGGAAAGCCAGGCATGCCATAGCGATCTTTGGGCGGGAAGTAGGTGCCGCCGTAGAAGGGCAGACCCTCCGGCGTGAGGAAGACCGTCATGGGCCAGCCGCCGCTGCCGGTCAGCGCCTGCACGGCATCCATATACAGCGCGTCAATGTCCGGGCGCTCCTCGCGGTCCACCTTAATGCTGACAAAGTTTTCGTTCATCAGGCGGGCTATATCCTCGTTCTCGAACGACTCATGGGCCATTACGTGGCACCAATGGCACGAGCTATACCCGACGCTCAACACAATTGGCTTATCTTCTGTCTTTGCTTTTGTCAGGGCTTCTTCGCCCCAGGAATACCAATCAACAGGGTTATGAGCGTGTTCAAGCAGATAAGGGCTGGTTTCGTGAATCAGCCGGTTCGTATGTCGAGGCTCAGCGCCTTTTTGTTCCTGATTGCTCATTGGGTTCTCTTCCTATCCAGCCAGTGCCGGATGTCATCCCGCTCTTTCTTCTTTCTTCGTATTATGGAAAAGCGTAGCACACACAACGAACGATGGGCAAGGATAGTGCGAGAGTGGAGAGGGACTGGCGTTGTGTTCTCGCTAGCTGCGGACTATAATTTATCGTTGGGGCAGTTGACAACAGCCCTGCATCCGGGCCAGGAAACTGGGAAAGTGACATGCCAATGACTGACCAGCACACCAGACGGATTTTGACGATCAATACCGGTTCATCCAGCATCAAGGCGGCGCTGTATGATCTTGATGGCGAGGAACGGCTGACCATTGCGGCCCAGGTGGAGCGTATTGGCCTCTCCCACAGCCGTATACGCATCACCGATGCTGACGGCAAAACGCTGCTGGATGAGCAGCGCGATTTGCCCGACCATCCGGCAGGCTTGCAGGCGCTCTTTGCCTGGCTGCAACAGCAGCAGTTGACCGCTGCGCTCGATGCCATTGGGCACCGGGTCGTGTATGGGGGCAGCCGCTACAGCGTGCCCCACCTGATCGATGACGATCTGATACAGGCGCTGAAAGCGATGGTTCCCATCGACCCCGACCATCTGCCCCAGGCCATCAGCGCCATTGAAGTCGCGCAAAAGGCATACCCTAGCACGCCCCAGGTCGCCTGCTTCGATACCGCGTTCCATCGCAGCATGCCGCGCGTCGCGCAGATATACGCTCTGCCGCGCCAGTTGGCGGATGAGGGAGTGCTGCGCTATGGCTTTCACGGCCTCTCCTATGAATACATCCTGCGTGCCTTGCGCGCCGAAGACCCCATTGCTGCTGCTGGCAGGGTGATTGTCGCGCATCTGGGCAACGGGGCCAGCATGGCTGCCATGTGGCAAGGCGCAAGCGTTGAGACGACAATGGGCTTCAGTCCCACCGGAGGGCTGGTGATGGGCACGCGCTCCGGCGATCTGGACCCCGGCGCGCTGCTCTATCTGCTTCAGGCGCGAGGCATGGATGGTGCGACGCTGAATCAGATAGTCAATCACCAGGCAGGACTGCTGGGCGTTTCGGGGACCAGCGCCGACATGCGCGATCTGTTGGATCGAGAAGCCACAGACCCCCGCGCCGCTGAGGCGATTGCGCTGTTCTGCTATCAGGCCAGGAAGTTTGTGGGCGCGCTGGCGGCGGTGTTGGGCGGAGTGGAGACGCTGATCTTCACAGGAGGCATCGGCGAGCGCGCCGCGCCCATTCGAAGCCGCATCTGCGCGGGGCTGGAGTTTCTGGGTGTCACCATCGACGCGCAGCGCAACGACGCGCACGCGCCCATCATCTCCCTGGAGCGCGCGCGCGTGGTGGTGCGCGTGATGAAAACGAATGAAGATTTGATGATTGCCCGACATACGTATCGTTTGCTGTCATAAGGAGGCACAGCCCATGTTCGTGTTTGACCCGCCCATCTCCAGCGCTGTTCGCGCCGATGGTCGGCCTGCCCATCCGCCGGAAGCACCGGCAAGCGGGCCGCTTTCAGCAGAACAGCTTGAGAAAATGAATCGCTACTGGCACGCCGCCAACTATCTGACCATCGGCCAGATTTATCTGCAAGATAATCCGCTGCTGCGCGAGCCGCTGACCCCGCAGCATATCAAGCCGCGTTTGCTGGGCCACTGGGGCACCTCGCCCGGCCTGAGCTTCATCTATGTGCACCTGAACCGCCTGATTCGAGAGCGCGATGCCGATGTGATCTATCTGACCGGGCCAGGCCACGGCGGCCCGGCGCTGGTGGCGAACGTCTATCTGGAGGGCACGTATTCTGAAATCTATCCGGACGTGTCTCAGGATGTGCGCGGCCTGCGCCGCCTCTTCCGCCAGTTTTCGACGCCGGGCGGCATCCCCAGCCATGTCAGCGTGACCACCCCTGGCTCCATTCACGAGGGCGGCGAACTCGGCTATGTGCTTACCCATGCCTTCGGCGCGGCCTTTGACAACCCCGGCCTGATCGTGGCAGCGGTGGTGGGCGATGGCGAGGCCGAAACCGGACCGCTGGCCGGTTCCTGGAAAGGCACCAGTTTCCTCAATCCGGCGCGCGATGGGGCGGTGCTGCCCATCTTGCATCTCAACGGTTATAAAATCGGCGGCCCAACCGTAACCGGGCGTTCGAGCGATGCCGAGGTGCGCGCGCTGCTGGAGAGCAACGGCTATGAGGCCCATTTCCTGGAAGGTGACGACCCCATGCGCCTGCATCAAGAATTGGCCGCCACGCTCGATGCCTGCTACGACGCCATCCGCAGCATCCAGCAGGATGCGCGCGACAAGGGCGTCTCTGGACGACCGCGCTGGCCTGCCATCGTGCTGCGCACGCCTAAAGGCTGGACCGGGCCCAAGGAAGTCGATGGCCTGCCCGTAGAGGGGACGTTCCGCGCGCATCAGGTGCCGCTGGATGGCGTGCGCACCAATCCTGAGCATCTGGCGCAGTTGGAAGCCTGGCTGCGCAGCTATCATCCCGAAACGCTCTTCGACGAGCACGGCAAATTTGTGCCTGAGTTGGCCGAACTCGCGCCAAAGGGCGAGCGTCGCATGGGCGCGAATCCGCATGCCAACGGCGGCAAGCTGCTGGTGGAACTGGATGTGCCAGATTTCCGCACCTACGCGCTGCCGGTGCCCCATCCGGCGACAGAACGGCACGAGTCAACGCGCCAGCTTGGCAAGCTGCTGCGCGACATCTATACACGCAACGCGCAGCAGGCGAACTTCCGGCTGTTCTGTCCCGATGAAACCAACTCCAACCGCCTGGGCAACGTGTTCGAGGTGGAAAACCGCTGCTTTGTGGGCAAGACCATCGACATCGATGATCACGTCTCGCCCGATGGGCGGGTCATGGAGGTGCTCAGCGAGCATCTCTGCGAGGGCTGGCTGGAAGGCTATATCCTGAGCGGGCGGCATGGCCTGTTTGCCACCTACGAAGCCTTTGCGATGGTGGCCGCCTCGATGATCGTGCAGCATACCAAATGGCAGGAAGAGAGCATACATCTGCCCTGGCGCGAGGCGATTGCCTCCCTCAACATCCTGCTCACCTCCACCTGCTGGCGCAACGACCACAACGGCTTCAGCCATCAGGGGCCGGGGCTGCTCGATGTGATGTTGTCTAAACGCGGCACGGTCGCGCGTATCTACTTGCCGCCCGACGCCAACTGCCTGCTCTCGGTAGCCGATCACTGCCTGCGCAGCCGCGACTATATCAACCTGATTGTCATCGACAAGCAGCCGCAGTTGCAGTGGCTGGACATGGAGGCAGCTATCGAGCACTGCACGCTCGGTTCCTCGGTCTGGCAGTGGGCCAGCAACGACCAGGACCAGGACCCCGATGTAGTGCTGGCCTGCGCCGGTGATATTCCCACGCTGGAGACGGTGGCGGCAGCCTGGTGGCTGCGTCACAACGTCCCCGATATGAAAGTGCGTGTCGTCAATGTCGTCGATCTCATGTCCCTGTTCCCGCAGTTCTTGCATCCGCATGGCATGAGTGAAACCCGCTTCGTCGAACTGTTCACCGCCAACAAGCCGGTGGTCTTCGCCTATCATGGCTATCCGCGGGCCATTCACGAAATTGTGCACGGGCGGGTCAACGCGGAGCGCTTCCACGTGCGCGGCTTTAACGAACAAGGCACAACCACCACACCGTTCGATATGGTGATACTGAATGGCATGAGCCGCTACCATCTGGCTATCGAGGCCATGCGGCGGGTGCCACGCATCTATGGGCAGTCCCAGCGCTCGATTGCCGAATGCAATCAATTGATTCGCAGAGCGCAGACGTATTCGCTTGAACATTTGGAGGATGTACCAGAGATCACCAATTGGGTCTGGAGCGACTAGCGCGCTGACCGCTTCAGCGCGTCTGAAGGCCAGGAGCCGGGCAACCCGGCTCCTGGCCTTTTTCTTGCCCGCCAAAGATTTTAGCTAAATGAGAGAGGTCTGTAAGCCTTTTGTAAGAGATCGGACCTATAGTGACTGGTGAGGCGCTGCTGACCAAATGCGCAACGCCGAGCGCTCAGGCCGATTGCAGAAGGAGAAGGATGTCATGCCGGGTTCCGCGAGTATCGTTATCCCTGCCTTGAATGAAGCTGCGGTGATTGGAGACGTGGTGCGGCGGCTGCGCGCGTGCCCGGCGCTTCAGCAGGCGGGCATCACCGATATTGTGGTGGTGGATAACGGCAGCGATGACGACACGTTTGAGGTAGCCAGCTTTGCTGGCGCTCGCGTGGTGCGCGAGCCTCGGCGCGGCTATGGACGAGCCTGTCTGGCAGGCGTCCAGGCAGCACAAGGCGCTGATGTGATTATCCTGATGGACGGGGATGGCAGCGATGTCCCCGAAGATGTGGTGCGCGTCTGGCAGCCGGTGGAGGTGGGCATGGCCGATCTGGCGATGGGGTCGCGGGTGCGCGGCCAGTGCGAGCGCGGCGCGCTGACGCCGCAGCAGCGCGCGGGCAATGCCGTGGGTTCGCTGCTGCTGCGCTGGCTCTATGGCGTGCGCGTTTCGGACCTGGGGCCGCTGCGCGCGATTCGGCGCGAGACACTGTTACGGATGGAGATGAGCGAGATGACCTACGGATGGTCAGCGGAGATGCTGGCGAAAGCGGGAAGGCTGGGGCTGCGTGTCCTGGAGGTGCCCGTGGATTATCGATGCCGCGCTGGTGGCAAGTCGAAGGTTGCGGGCACGCTGAGCGGGACCATCAAAGCTTCCTACAGGATTCTGAGCACCATTGGGCGCTATCGGCGCTGGCAGCCGGACTGCCCAAAGCAAGCGCTGTTTATTATGTCGCGTCTGCCGTTGGTCGGCCAGACGAAGACCCGCCTGGGCGCGACAATTGGCAATGAAACTGCAACGTCTCTCTATCAGGCATTCCTGCGCGACCTGGGCGAGCGCTTCACGTTGGCAGCGGGACGCGATGGCTACGATCTGTTCTGGTACTATACCGCGCCCGATGGCAGAGACGATGCGGCTTTTGCTGCGCAGGTGCCTGCGGGCGGGGCGCTGCTGCGCCAGGAAGGCGCGGACTTTGCGGCGCGGCTGTGGCATGGCTTTCAGGCATTCGGCGCGCGCGGCTATGAGCGCGTGGTGGTGATCGGCTCCGATTCACCGCATCTGCCTGCCGCGTGGGTGGCCCAGGCGTTTGCCGCGCTGACCGTCCATGATGTCGTCGTCGGTCCGGCGCAGGATGGCGGCTATTATCTGCTGGGCCAGCGTGTACGCGGCGCGCCGGTGGATTTGTTTAGCGGCATCACGATGAGCACGGCGACGGTCTGCGCCGAGACGCTGGCGCGCGCCGAAGCGGCTGGCCTGTCTGTGGCCTTGACGCCCGCCACCTTTGATGTCGATGAGTCCGACGATCTGGACCAGCTACGCCTGGCCTTGCGCGACGCGCCCTCGGCGCTGGCCGATGCTGCCCCGGCCACTCAAGCCTTCTTAGATGCGCTTCCTTCGCCGCTGGCTCTGGCTGGAAGTGGGGAAAACTAGCGTATGGCGACCACCAACGCAGCACGAGAGCTTGTTCCCACCGGCAACACTCCATCGCAGGCCAGCCGTTCTTCTGGCGAGCTAGAGCAGCGGCCAGTTCTGCGCTGGTCGGCGCTGCTGGCGCTGGGCGTGCTGGCGCTGCCATGCTATCTGGCGATTCTTCAGGTGGCCGGAACGTTTCTGGCGCAGCCTGGCACGTTCTTCTGGCCGCTGCTTGGGGCGACGTTGCTCTATGCCCTCGCCTGCTGGCTGGTGCTGCACTCCTTTCCGGCAGCCAGCCCGGTGAAGCGCTGGATAGAGCTAGGGCTGATTCTGGCATTGGGGCTGGCGGCGCGGGCCGTCTTCTGGGGCGCGCCGCCAATCCTGTCGCACGACTCCTATCGCTATGTCTGGGACGCGCATCTGCTGCTGCATGGCGTCAGCCCCTATACGCACACGCCGTTTGACCCTGCGGTGCAGTCGCTGCAAGATCAGGCCATCTGGCCGAACCTGCGCTTTCGTCACGACCCGACCATCTATCCGCCCGGCGCGGAACTGCTCTTTATGCTGATCTATCTGATTCAGCCGCTGAGCATGGGCGCGCTCAAGGCCGGGCTGGAGGTCTGTGACGCGCTGGTGGCCGTGCTGACGCTGCTCTTGCTGCGGCGGCATCGGCTGGACCTGCGCCGCGTCATCGTCTACTGGTGGAGTCCCATTCCCATCATCGAGTTTGCCTTCAGCGCGCATCTGGATGTGGCCGCCATCGTCTGGACGCTGGCGTCGCTGCTGGTGCTGGGTATGCGCTGGCGTGGCGCGCGCGGTGTTGCTGGCGTGCTGCTGGGCATGGCAACTTTGACGAAGTTCTATCCTGCGTTGTACACGCTGGTGATGGTGCGCAAACGGCGCGACTGGCTTTTCCTGCTGGGACTGGTCGCAACGGTGGCGCTGGTCTATCTGGCGTTCTGGCCGTTTCAAGCGCAGTCGGGCGGCTTTCTTTCCACCTATGCCCAGCAGCAGGGCGGGATTGATCAGGGTATCCTGCTGCGCTGGCTGTCCGATATTGTCGGTCTCTTCAGTAACTCGCAGACTTTGCTCATCGGAGCACAGGGGCTGGCGCTGGCGGCGCTGAGTTTGCTCGTTGGCTGGTTCTGTTGGCGCAAGGGGCTGCGCGAAGAGGCGGGCGTGCTCGCCATCTCGGTCTTGTGGATTGTGCTGGCAACGCATCTCTTCACCTGGTATATCGCGGTGCTGCTGCCGCTGCTGGCGCTCTATCTGCGCGCGCCTGCGCTGACACGCCGCGAGGTTGCGCTGCGCCCGGTTGATCTTTCGGGTCGGTTTGCGACGCCCGCGCTGGCAACCTGGCTCTTCACTATCTTGATGCCGTTCACCTATGTCATCTTTGCCTCCGGCTCTTATCATCCGCAGCTTTTCCCTGATTTCTTCTATGCGGCCTTCGCGGTGGCGGCGCTGCCGCTGCTTACCAGGCGCGGGCGCGAGGCGCTGCGTGGCTTCTTGCGTTTTCCGGTTCGGTCTGCAAGGACGGAGCCAGTTCCAACCATCCCTTTGGAGGAGTATCAGCATGCAATTGACCAGACTCAGCCGACTTCCGGCCAGTCAGCGCGATAATCAGACAATAACACCCGTCGCGGAACGGGTACCGCTGCCCCGCGAACTCTATCTGGAGTCCACCAATCGCTGCAACGAACTCTGCGATCAGTGCCCGCGCACGCACCTGAAGCGCGAGCCAGACCGCGATCTGTCGCTGGCTGATGTGAAGCAGATTACTGCTCAGCTTCCGCGCCTGGAGCGCGTGGTCTTGCATGGGCTGGGCGAGCCGATGCTGAACCCTGAACTGCCCGCGATTGTCGCTCATCTGCGCCAGCGCGGGGCATATGTGCTTTTTAATTCCAACGCGACGGCGCTCAGCGAGCGGCTGGGTCGCGCCTTGATTGCCGCCGATCTCAATGAACTGCGTGTCTCGCTGGATGGCGCGACGCCAGGCACGTACGCGCGCGTGCGCGGCGTGAACGAGCGCACGCTGCCCAAGATTATCCGCAACCTGGCAACCTTTACCCAGCTTCAGCGGGAACTGCGCGCCGAGCGCCCGCGCCTGTCCTTCTGGTTTACGGCCATGCGCGAGAATCTGCATGAACTGCCGGGGCTGGTGGATATTGCTCTGGAAACGGGCGTGCGCGAAATCTATGTGCAGCGCCTGATCTATTTTGGCGATGGCCTGGCCCGTGAAGAACAGGCGCTCTTTCGGCGTGCCCAGCAAGAGGAACTGGCGATTATTCGCCAGACGGAGCAGCGCTGCCATGAGCATGGGCTGGATTTTCGGGCTACCGGGGCGACGACGCCCATCGAGTACCTGGGCCGCACGGCGCAGGAGATCGAGCGTCGGCCCTGGTCGCCCTGCGAGCGCCCGCGCAAGCTGGCCTACATCACGGCGACGGGCAATGTCTTTTCGTGCTGCTTCGCGCCCTTTCATCCTGGACCGGCCTCGACGCGCGTGCTGGGCAATGTCTTCGAGCAACCGTTTGCGGAAATCTGGAACGGGCCGCGCTATCGAGCCTTTCGCGCGGCCTTCGACAGCGACGAACCCTGGGACCAGTGCGCGGGCTGCGGCAGCAAATGGAGTTTGTAAGAGGCTGAGTTGTTAGAAGGTGTAGAGGACGTAGAGGGTGTAGAGGCTTAGGATTAGGGGAATAAGTAACGTGGATACTGAGATGCTGCGTGAGCAAGAAACACCGCCCGCGCCCACCAAAGGCGCTCAGCCGCGCTTCCGGCTGGACATACACAAAATACTCTGGGGGCTGCGCCTGGCTGGCATTGCCCTGGTGGTGGGCTTGCTGGGTTCGCTCGCGGCGATTCTGGTCATGGGCATGCTGCGCCTGACGGTGGGCACACCCACGCTGCCGGAACTGCTGGGAGATCGCATTCTGCCGACGCTTTCGGCCAGCAAGTTTGTTGATTTGCTGGTGCAATTTGCCCCCAACTCTAAAACCGGGCCGCTGGGCCTGACCTTGCTGGGCCAGTTTGGCGTCGGCATCGTGCTGGGGCCGCTGTTTGCGCTGGCAGCGGGCAAAGCGCTGTGGGCGCGCGGGTTCTGGCCGGGACGCCGCGCCTGGATTGCTGCTGGCGCGTTTGTGCTGGCGATGGAAGGCGTTGGTCTGGCGCTTTTCTGGCCGGTGATCGGGCAGGGATTGGTCGGCGACCCGGTTGATCGGGCGCGGCTGTTGACAGCGCTGAGCATGCTGGCGACGTTCGTAAGCTGCCTGCTGGTCATGCTGCTGGCCGGGCACTGGTTGTATCGTGTCTGGGCCGCGCGGCCAGCATCCAGGCAACAGGCCGTTGTGCCGCTCTCGCCAGTCGCGGGCGAGCCAGCGCCCGCGACTGCGGGCAGCGAGCGCGGCGTCAGCCGCCGGGCAGCGCTTCAAGCGGCAGGCGTGGTCGTGCTGGCTGTGGCTGCTGGCGGGTATGGCGTCAATCGCCTGCTGGCGGGCTATCTGGCGCGCTCGAATCTGGGGTATGAAGGCATGCCCAACTTTTCGCTGGACCAGATCACCCCGATAGAAGATTTCTATGTGGTCAGCCAGAACGTGCTCGACCCGGAGGTTGATCTAAACCGCTGGCAACTGGAAGTCACGGGATTGGTGCGCCAGCCGCAGTCGTGGACGTATGCCCAGATGCTGAAGCTGCCCAGTGAGTCGCGCGCCGTGACGCTGGAGTGCATCTCCAACGGCGTCGGCCACTATCTGATGAGCACAGCCACCTGGAAAGGCGTGCTGCTGGAGACGGTGCTGACGGCGGCGGGCGGCGTGCAGCCGAACGGGAAATACATCATCTATACCAGTGTCGATGGCTATCAATATAGTCTGGCGCTGGCCGATCTGCTGGAGGCGCGGGCGCTGCTGGCCTGGGAGATGAACGGCGTGCCGCTGCCAGAGCGGCACGGCTTCCCGCTGCGCGCCATCACGCCGGGGCGCTATGGCGAGCAAAGCTCCAAATGGCTGACGCGCGTTGAGGTGGCTGATCACCTCTTTACCGGCGGATTGTATCAAAGCCAGGGCTGGAGTTCCGCCCCGCTGGAGACGACCAGCCGCATCAATACCCCTACCGGGCAGGCGAAGCTTGGCACTGTGGCTGTCGCGGGTCTCGCCTTTGCGGGGATTCGCGGCATTCAAAAGGTAGAAGTGAGCGCCGATGACGGCGTGAGTTGGCATGCAGCAACGTTGCAGCCGCCGCTTTCTGATCAAAGTTGGGTCTTCTGGAATTGGAACTGGACGCCGCCAGGCAAGGGGACGTATACGCTGGCGGTGCGGGCCACCGATGGCACTGGCACGCTGCAAACCGAAACCCAGCGCGGCACGGTGCCCAGCGGGGCGACCGGCTGGCAGCATGTGACCGTACATATTGTCTAGCGCGTAGTGTCTAAAGGAGCGCTCTTGCTTGTGGAAAACTGTAGAAGCAATAGGATTGCTGACGATCTGAGTTCCGTAACCGAAGCGCTGCGGGCCTATAGCCTGGCAACGGGGCTGGAGCCGCTGATGCTGGGCGGTTGGGAGGTGGAAGATGAGGCGATTAGCCCGCCCACATTGCTGTTGGAGCGTCTGGAGGCTATCGAGGCCAGACCACGAAGCTATACCTATGGAAAGGACTGCTATCGGGCCAAGGAAGCGGCTGCTCACGTGTTTGGGCATGCCGTCCGCCTGGGCAGCGCGCCGCTGAGTGCTGAAAACGTGACCGTCCTGCAAAATAGCTCGCAGGGGCTGCTGCTGGCGCTGACGGCGCTGCGCGAGTGCGGCGTGCGGCGGGTGGTCGTCGCCGCGCCGGTCTATTTTGCCGCTGTCCATATTTGCCGCCATCTCGGCCTGGAGGTCTCGCTGGTCCGCGCAGCAGATTTCTTGACGGGCGCGCTGGATGTTCCACGCCTGGTGCGCGCGCTGCGGGGCGAACCGGCGGCGCTGCTGCTGACCAATCCCACCTATTCACTGGGCACAGAATACGGCGGTGAACAGTTGCGACAGTTGTTTGCCGCGCTGCCTGAAGAGACGTGGCTGCTGCTGGATGAGACGCGGCTGGGCCAGCCCTGGCGGCATGATCTGCCCTGGTATTCGGCAGAGTTCCCGGCGCGCACGCTGATCTTACGTTCGCCCAGCAAAATCTTTTTACTGAACGGGCTGAAGACCAGCTTCTTGTTCGGGCCAGCCGCGCTGCTTTCCGAGGTGGAACGGCTGAGCGAGGCGCTGGTGGGGTCTGGCGCTGGCAACACCGAAGCGGTGGCGTTGGCCTATCTTGATGCCTGGGATGCCTGGATGCGGGAAGAGCAGGCAGCGCGCATCGGCCCGATGCGCGCCTGGAAGCGCGCCCTGGTGCAGCGGCTGCGCGTGCATTACGCGGCGGCTGAGGCGCTGCTTGGTCCGGCTGGCTTTCGCCTTTCGCCGGTTGATTCTGGCCCCTACGCGCTGGCGGCCATCGAGCGCGAGCGCTGGCCTGATGTGGACAGCGCCGCCATTGCCCGTGAGCATGGAGTGCTGCTGATGACCTCCGAGTATTTTTATCATCAGAGTCCGCGCTGGTTTGGTTTCCGGCTGCATCTGTGCGGCGATCAAACTCAGATGGAAGAAGCGATTCAGCGCGTGTTTGCCGCTGCTCAGGCAGGGCATGCTCTGGTTGCTCTGGCGCATTCATACTAAGAGGATTAGTATGAATGCTAATCTAGTTAGTCTGATAGCGCCGCCTTCCAGGCGGCAAACGGTACGCGAAAACGAACATATCCCCCTTGGACGCACAGCGCTTGAGTGGGCTAGCGTTTTGCCGCCTGGAAGGCGGCGCTACCAAAGTAGAGCGCAGCCGGAGGCAGAGTCAGGATGGCAAGGTGAAGAGGAAGGCGCTGCCGGGGCCGGTGTTGGGCCGGGCAACGTTCTGCGGCCAGCGCGGGCACGGCGAAAGCGCCGTGATCTGCCCACCATGCGCTTCCACCAACGCGCGGGCAATCGTCAGCCCCAGCCCGGCGTGCGAGTGGGAACTGCCACCTTGCACGGATTCGCGGGCGCGCGAGGGTTCGCCACGATAGAAGCGATCAAAAATATGGGGCAGGTCGTTGGCGGGAATGCCCACGCCGGTATCCATCACATCCACCAGCACGCCTGGCCCTTTGCTTCTGAGCGCCGAGGCGCAAATCAGCACCGCGCCGCCTGCGGGCGTATGCTGAATGGCGTTCTGAATCAGATTATGGAACACCCGCTGCACGCGCGGCACATCGATGCGCACGGCGGGCAGATCGCTTTCCACTTGCCCGATCAGCGTTACGCCTTTTTCCTCGGCGGCGGCGCGCATCGCCTCCAGCGTATCCGAAATGAGCGCATCTATCCAGGCCGCGTCGCGGTGCAGTTGCAGCGCCCCGGCATTCAGCCGCGAGAGTTCAAAGAGGTCATCAATCAGTGTGCTCAGGTGCTGTGTCTCGCCGCGAATGGTATGCACATAGCGAAGAATGGTCGCCGTGTCGGTGACGACGCCATCATCGATGGCTTCGATCATGGCGCGAATGGAGGTTAGCGGTGTGCGTAGATCATGCGAGGTGGCGGCCATAAACTGGCGCTGCGCCTCTTCGGCTTCGCGCTGGCGCTCAAACGATTTCTGCACCTGATAGGCCATCAGATTGAAGCTCGCGCCAAGCTGGCCGAGTTCATCTCGGCCCTTCATCGCCTGCTCTGGGAGACGCACGCTGTAATCGCCTTTAGCAATCATGCGCGCGCCCTGCTCCAAGGTACGAATAAGCGTCACCTGCGAGCCTGCCACTGCCCAGGACAGCCCCAGCGCGAGGATGAACCCAAACAAGAGCAGCAGCAGCAGCCAGCCAACGTCTTCGCTGGCAATGAACATCAACTGTGCCGTGACATAGACGTTGATCGAGATGACGATGGCGGCAACGAGCGGCGGCAGCGCCATTTTCAGCGGCAGGCTCATGCCAGGCATGAATCGCAGCAGCAGCAGCGCGCCCAACCCCAGCAGCACTGATGCGCCGCTGGTTGCCAGCAGATAAGGGGCCAGCGATTCCAGATCATTGGATGACGCATGCAGCAGCAGCATCGAGCCGATGGAAACCCCTGTCAGCGCCAGCGCCAGCAAGAGCAGCCAGCGTGCAATGGTTTTCCCCAGTCCCGCGCGCCTGGCGTTTGTCTCAATTCTTCGTTCAATTTGGCCGGAAATTGCCACTGATGGCCTCCTTGCTGCCTATGCTGGTGGCTCGAACTTATAGCCCACGCCCCAGACAGTTTTGATATAGGAGGGATGGGTGGGGTCCGGCTCAAGCTTTTCGCGCAGCCTGCTGATGTGCACGGTGACGGTGCTGGAGTCGCCATAATAGTCATAGTCCCAGACCTGCTGGAGCAGTTGGTTGCGGGTGAAGACCTGCCCCGGATGGCTTGCCAGATACAACAGCAGATCAAACTCCCTGGCGGAGAGATCGACGGCTCGCCCGGCAATCTCGACGCGCCGATAAGCCGGGGCGATGGTGAGGTTGCCAAAGCGCAGCAAATCGCCTTGCGGCTGGACAGGGGTGATTGCTGCCTCGACGCGCCGCAGCACAGCCTTGATGCGCAGCACCAGTTCAGCCGGGCTGAACGGCTTGGTAATATAATCGTCTGCGCCAGTGGTGAAGCCGCGCACCTTATCGGCTTCTTCGTCGCGAGCGGTCAGCATAATAATGGGCACCATGCTGACCGCTCGCAGCCGGTGGCAGACTTCCAGACCATCCAGCCCCGGCAGCATCAAATCCAGCACAATCAGATCGGGCGCTGTGTGTGCAGTTGCGTGCAGCGCGGCTGGTCCATCGGCGGCCACCTCCACGCGATAGCCTTCGCGTTCCAGGTAGCGCGTCAGCACGTCGCGAATGCTGCTCTCGTCATCCACCACCAGAATGCGCTTTTGCGCAGTGGGCGCCGTTGGTATCATAGTGTTTACTCGCTTGCCAGAAATGAATCATCAATATATAAGAGTTACCCACCACACTATAGCAGAAACAAATTACAGGATTCTTACAAAAACAGGAATGGGTCAGGCGGAAATCATCTGCTGACCCATTCCTGTTTTTGGCAGCAATGCTTAGCGCTGCGACACGTTGAAGTTGTAGTTACTTCCTCCGTTGTTGTCCCAGGTGCCGCCCTGGTTGTAGAACGCCATGTTGAGCGCGTTGGCCGAGGCTGGCAGCGTAATCGTCGCTTTCCAGGAGCCATCGCTTTGCTTGGTCATGGATACATCGGTGGGGCTGGTCCAATTGTTATAGCCCCAGTGCAGCGTCAGCGTGGTCGCGCTGCCTGCCAGCGAACCGTTATAGGTGATGCTGACCTGCTGGCCCTGTACCGGCACATAGGGGAAGCTTAGTACTGGCGTTGACAGCGCCGGGTAGGTTGTGGCCCCGCCGATGCTGACGTTCCAGTTGCCGCCGCCGTTGTTGTCCCAATTGCCGTTGCCGTCGTTGAAGGCGAAGTTGATGCTGGTCGCGTCAATCGGCACGCTGATGGTCGTCTCCCAGAAGCCATCGGACGAACGCTTGACCATCGGCTTATCGGAGGACGGGATATTCTGCCAGCCGTTCTCGCCCCAATGCAGATACACATGGCTGGCGTTCTCCAGCGACCCATGATAGAAGATGGTCAACGCCTTGCCCTGGAAAAGCTGCGCGCTGTTGTAATCGACGGCGAAGCCGGTATGCGGCTGGAACGCGCCGGTCACGTAGCGGCTGGTGGTCAGGCTGGCCTGATCAACGACCTTGCCCTGCGCCACCGAGAAGAGCAGGCTGATATATTCGGCCATCGACCAGTTGAGCGGGTCCATCGACTTGGTGGGTGTGCCCGCCGTGAAGCCGCTGGGCGCGGGGCTGTTCCAGATTTGTTCTGGAATGAAGCCAGAGCCGCTTTCGGCAGCGGTCATATCCGTCAGGAAGGCATCAGCGCTGCCGCCTGCCTCGACGGTGTAGATGCCGCGCTCGCCGGAGAAGATCGGCCAGAGCCGCCCGATGCCCGTCCCGTTATAGTTCGAGCCATCGCTGTGCTCGCCGTAGCCGTCGTGGTTATAGCGATACCAATACTGGTTGCCGTTGATGGTTTGCTCAATGTTCGCGTCAACCACGGCGATGGAATCGGTGATATACGGATCATTGGCGGGCACGTCGCCCTGGCGTACCAGTTCCAGGAAGCCCGCGTCCACGATGCTGCGCTCGTCATAGGTGCCGCCGCCATTGCCCAGCGTCAGCGAGTGGCCGTCGTTGGGGTTGGCGTCGTCATCGATGCGCTCGTAATAATAGCCGTTGCCCAGCGAGCCGCTGGTGGTGAAGGTCCAGTTCTGCACCATCGCCTGATAATAGTCGGCGTAGGACTGGAAGCGGTTGGCGTTGGTGGTGTCGCCGTTGGTGCTGGCGATGGAGGACGCGGCCAGCAATCCGGCAATCTCCGCCGCGATGGTGGAGGGGCTATAGCCGCCGTTCTCTTCCCAGCGCTCCTCGCCCGTCCAGGGGCCATGCTCGATAATGTAATTAGCCGCCGGACGAATATGATTCGTATAGGTTGTGTTATCGATCACGCCCAGCTTCCAGGCCAGCAGGATGGGGAAGGCTTGCTCATCCAACTGAATGCCCGGCCAATACTGCGTGCCGTTGACATAGCTGTTCTGGGGGAAATGCCCGTCGCTTTGCTGCTGCGTGTTGAAGGCCCAGGTGAGGGCGTTTTTGGCGTCGTTGGTATCGCCCGCGACGATCAACGCGCTTGCCATCTCGTACATGTCGCGCTCCCAGACGAGGTGATACCCGCCTGCGTCGCTGTCGCCGTTGCTGTCGCCCCATGGCGTGCCCAGCCCCGCCACGATGGCATTGGTTTGCTTGTCCTGCGAGGCTTTCAGCGTGTTGACGGCCAGATAATATTCCTGCTGGCGCGCCTGCTGAATGGCCTGCGTCGAGCCAACGGCTGGCGGCGTGTTCAGGCCGTTGTCAAAGGTGTGCCACTGGCTGACAAAGGTGCTCAGCATGTTGGTGCTGTCGCCCAGCGTGCCGTTGAGCGTGTTTTCTGCGTTTGTGGTGCTGCTGGTCCCGCCGTTGGTTTGTCCGAAGCCCAGCACCATGCGGAAGGTTTCGCTCGTTGCGGTGGACGTATTGATCGTGCCCCCGTTTGAGAGGTCAAGCTCGCCGGTTTGTGCGGTGTTGCCGTTGCTGGCCGAGCTATAGGTGTAGCTCATCGTATAGTCGGGGCAGGTGCCGCTGCCGCAGTTGCTCGACCCCTTCAGATCGGTCCAGCCGTCGTTCTGGCCGACAAAGCCCGAACTGGTCATGCCGCTGACGTAGGGGATGGACGCGGCCAGCGCGCTGGCATAATTCCCCGAGCTATCCGTTGTGACCAGCATGGTGCGCCCGCTGGCCGTCTGCGTTGTGCTGGTGTTGTTATTCCCGGCGTCGTGTATGGTCGGGTTGTAGAGCACGTAGAGCAGATAATCGGACAGATGGCCGACCAGCGCAGTAAAGGTCACGTCTTGAATCAGCGAGTTACGGCTGGGGTCGGTGTAAATAGTCTTCTGAATCTTGTAGTCGCCGTTGGTTGCTGTGTTGGTCACCGTCCAGGCCAGCGAGTGCGGGTCATCGAGGGCGGCTGACGAGGTTGTTGCCGCCTTTTCCTCATCGACCCAGCTATGGCCGCTGTTGCCGATCAAAAACTGAAGATCGGTGGTGTTAGGCGTGTCGGCAGTGGGGTAGAAGACTTCACCGACGATGCCGTTATAGCCGGTGAACCAGACCTGGCTAGTAGTGTTTGCCGCCGTGCCCAGAATGGTGTTGTTGGAAGGGGTCCAGATGGAGGATGCCCCCGGACCATTGGGCGCGCTGCCTGACGCGAACGCGACCTGCGCCCAGAAGAGGCTGGTTACTACAAAGGCGAGACTACAAAGACTGCTCGCAATCCACCACCATATCTGCCGTGAGGGACGCCGTGGTCGCTGCTCCACTACAAAGCTCCTTTGTTTTCTCTGCTTGCAATCACGCCAGGTTGCTATTACAATGATACCTGCTTCTTGCTTCCACTGTCAAGCTACGGAAGCAGATGAGCGGGCCAAAAAGACGTAAGAAAGGGGGTTGACAGCAGCGGGTGGGTATGGTACTCTCCCTGCATCCTCAATTGGTCACTTCATCATACCAATCAAAGCTCAGTTGTGACTGAGCAGTTGGAGCGTATGTATACACCGATTCGCTCGAATAAGGTCTATGAACAAATCGCGCAGCAGATCGAGCAGCGTATCCTGAGTGGCACGCTGCGCAGTGGTGATCGCCTACCAACGGAACGGGAACTGGCCGAGCAATTTCAGGCCAGCCGCACGGCGGTGCGCGAAGCGATGAAGACATTGGCGCAAAAAGGGCTGGTGGATATGCGGCCTGGGCGCGGCACGATTGTGATCGATGGCACCACGCAAGCCATGCGCCACTCGCTGGGCCTGATGATGCGCGTCGGCCAGGCTGGCAGTTCAGACGAACTGGTGGAAGTGCGCGAGATTCTTGAACCGGAAATTGCTGCCATGGCTGCGGCGCGGGCGACACAGGAGCATATCGCCGCGTTGCAGGAGGCTGTGCAGATTATGGATGGCAGCCTGGATGCCGCCGACAGCTATATCGCTGCCGATAACGATTTTCACCGCGCGCTGGCGAAGGCCACGCAAAATACGCTGATTCTCGCGTTTGTCGATTCCATCGTTGGCCTGCTCAGCGAGCAGCGCACGCACATCTTTTCGGTGAGCGGCGGGCCGGAGCGCGGGCAAATCCATCATAAACGCCTGCTCGATGCTATCGCGCGCCATGATGCCGAAGCCGCTCGCGAGGCTATGCGCGCGCATCTGCAACAGGTGCGCATCGACGTGGAAACGGCGCTCTCTCAGAAAAATTGACCTGCCTGTAACCTGGAGGGTTTCTCTATGGCACGTCTTGGGTACATTGGCCTGGGCACGATGGGTGGCCGCGTCACCAAACGGCTGCTGGACGCGGGGCATACGGTGACCGGCTACAACCGGACCAAAGCGAAGGCGCAGTGGCTGCTGGACGCCGGGATGCAGTGGGCTGATACGCCGCGCCAGGTGGCCGAAGCGGCTGATGTGGTCTTCAGCATGGTCACCAATACAACGGCTTTGCAACACATCACCGACGGCCCTGATGGGGTGCTGGTCGGCCTGAAATCAGGCAAAGTCTACTGCGATATGAGTACGGTCAGCCCCGGTTTTTCAAGAAAGCTGGCCGAGCGCGTGGCCGCCACGGGCGCGCAGATGCTCGATGTGCCCGTCTCCGGCAGCGTCATCACGCTGGAACAGGGCAATCTCTCCTTGATGGTGGGCGGCGATGAGGCGACCTTTGAGAAAGTCAAGCCGATTCTCTTGAACATCGGCCCGCGCATCAATTATGTGGGCAAAAACGGCCAGGCGGTCTTGATGAAGATTGCCATCAACCTGAGCCTGCCGGTGCAGCTTCTCGCGCTGTTTGAGGGCTTGCTCCTTGCCGAAAAGGGCGGCATTCCCCGCGAAGTGGCGCTGGAAACGATGCTCAACAGCGTCGTTGCCTCCCCGGCGATGAAGTATCGCGCGCCCTTTGCCTTGCAGATGCCGGATGAAGCCTGGTTCGATGTGAACATGATGCAAAAAGACCTGCTGTTGGCGCTGGAAATGGGCCGCGAACTGGATGTGCCGCTGCCCAGCGTTGCCATCACGAACGAGTTGCTCACAGCGGCGCGCGCTATGGGCCTGGCGAAAGAAGATTTTGCCATCATCTTCGAGGTGATGGCGCGGATGGCTGGCTTGCATCAGCAGTAAAGCGTCTCCTGAGATACGTCAGATACGTCGTCGGTATTGCTTGCAGCGAAGCACACAACGGAGAAGTTGAATGCCACATACGCACACATCGTCTGCTAAGCAGGCGGAAACAGGGCAGCTTGCCGGGAAGCGTGACCACTGGCTGCACGTCTACGAGCAGATGCTCACCATCCGTCTCTTTGAGGAGCAGGTGAACGAACTCTACACCAGCGCCAAGATGCCGGGGTTGGCCCACCTGTACAGCGGCGAAGAAGCTATCGCGGTTGGCGTCTGCGAGGCGCTGCGGCGCGATGACTACATCACCAGCACGCATCGCGGGCATGGGCACTGCCTGGCGAAAGGCGCGACGGTGGACCGCATGTTTGCCGAACTGCTGGGCAAAGCGCCGGGCTATTGCCGGGGCAAAGGCGGCTCGATGCATATTGCCGACCAGGAGACCGGCAACCTGGGGGCAAATGCCATCGTGGCTGGCAGCGGCGCGCTGGCAACCGGCGCGGCGCTTTCCAGCAAGATGCGCGGCAGCGATCAGGTGACGGTCTGCTTCTTTGGCGATGGCGCGCTGGGCCAGGGTGTGTTGTACGAGTCGATGAATATGGCCGCGCTCTGGAAGCTGCCGATCATCTACGTCTGCGAAAACAATCTCTACACCGAATATACCCCCATTGCCGAAACCGCCGCTGGCGATCTGAGCGCGCGCCCCAAAGCCTTTGGCATCCATACTGAGGTGATCGACGGCCAGGATGTGGTTGGGGTGTATACCACCGCTCAGCATCTGGTGGAGCGGGCGCGCGCGGGCAAAGGCCCATCCTTCCTGCTGTGCAATACCTACCGCTATTACGGCCACCATGTTGGCGACATTCAGCGCGCGTATTACCGCTCGAAAGAAGAGGAGCAGGAATGGCGCACGCACCGCGACCCCATCAAGCTGCTGGCTGATCGTCTGATTGCCGAAAAGGCTGCTGATGCCAGGGTCTTTGAGCAGTTTGAGCAAAAGGTGCAGGAGGAGATTGCGGCGGGCGTCGCGTTTGCGTTGAACGCCCCCTATCCAGAACCCGGCGAGGTGGACCAGCATGTCTACGCTTAGCAGTGTGACGCAGGGCCAGCAGGTGGGCCAGGGGATGGTCGAGACGACGCTCGGCAAGGCCATTCGCGAGGCGCTGGCCGAAGAGATGCGCCGCGACCCGACGGTCTTTGTCATCGGGGAAGATGTGGCCGAGGCTGGGACCGCCTTCAAGGTGCTGACCGGCCTGGTCGATGAGTTTGGCCCCAACCGCGTGATTGATTCCCCGATTTCCGAGGCAGCCATCACCGGTATGGGCGTCGGCGGCGCGATGACCGGCATGCGTCCCGTGGTGGACATCATGTTCGGCGACTTCATCGGCATCGCGATGGATCAGATTGCCAATCAGGCGGCGAAAATTCACTATATGTCGGGCGGCAAGCTCAAAGTGCCGCTGGTGGTGCGTACGACACTTGGCGCGACGCGCCGCTCTGCCGCGCAGCACAGCCAGAGCCTGCACGCCTGGGTCAGCCATGTGCCTGGCTTGCATGTGGCGCTGCCTTCCACGCCCTACGATGCCAAGGGCCTGCTGAAAACGGCCATCCGCTCGGATAATCCGGTTGTCTTCTTTGAGGACAAGATGATGTATCAGCAGAAGGGCATGGTGCCCGAAGGCGACTATACCATCCCCTTTGGCGTAGCTGACATCAAACGCGCGGGCACCGATATTACCCTGGTTGCCACCAGCAGCATGGTGCTGGTGGCGCTGGCGGCGGCTGATCTGCTGGAGCCGCTGGGTATCAGCGCGGAAGTGATCGACCCGCGCACCACCGTTCCGCTGGACAAAGCGACCTTGATCGAATCGGCGAAGAAGACCAGCCGCGCTATCGTGATCGATGAAGGCTACGAGCAATATGGCGTGACGGCGGAAATCGCCTCCGTCATTGCTGATGGGGCCTTCTACTATCTGGACGCGCCGGTCAAACGCATGGGCGCGATGAACGTCCCGGTGCCCTTCTCTCCGGTGTTGGAAGACCTGACGGTTCCCACGCCTCAGACGGTGCTTGAACTGGCGAAAACGCTCTGCGGAAGAGCGTAGACGCGAAGACGCAAACAGAAGGAGCAAACCATGGCACTCAAGACCTATGGCCTGATGGGCGTCGATTGGGAAGAGCGGGTGGACTTCGAGCGGCTGCGCACCGAGCGGCTGGCGCGCATCAAGAAACTGCTGAAAGAGTCCGAGATGGGCGCGCTGCTGTGCTTCGATATGAACAACGTGCGCTACATCACGGCGACACATATCGGCACCTGGGCGATGGATAAATTGTCGCGCTTCACGCTGCTGCCCCAGGATGATGAGCCGATCTTGTGGGACTTTGGCTCGGCGGCGCGGCATCATCAGTTGTATTGTCCCTGGCTGGGCGAGCGCTCGCGCGCTGGCATCTCCACGCTGCGCGGCGCGATGGCCCCCGAAGCCGGGCGAGCCGAAGATGTGGCGCGCAAGATTCGCGTGGAACTGGAGCAGCGCGGGCTGCTCAACGAGCCGCTGGGCGTGGATGCGATTGAACTGCCGGTGCTCTTTGCGCTTCAGGCAGAGGGCATCAAGGTCGTTGATGGGCAGCAGTTGATGCAGCGCGCCCGCGTGATCAAAACGCGCGATGAGATTACCCTGCTCAATACGGCCTGCATGATGGTCGATGCCGCCTATGATGAACTCTATCGCTTCATGAAACCGGGCGTGCGCGAAAACGAGTGCGTGGGGCTGGTCAACAAAGTCCTCTACGATATGGGGTCGGAGCATGTGGAGGGCGTCAACGCCATCTCTGGCGAGCGGTGCAGCCCGCACCCGCATGTTTATAGCGACCGCGCGCTGCGTCCGGGCGACCCGGCTTACTACGACATTCTGCACAGCTATATGGGCTATCGCACCTGCTATTACCGCACGTTCGCGGTTGGCAGCGCCTCGCAGGCAATGGTCGATGCATATAAGCACTGCCGGGAAATTCTGGACGTGGCGATTATGAATATCAAGCCGGGCGTGACCACCGCCGATATTGCCAGGCTCTGGCCGAAAGCTGAGGAGTTTGGTTTCCCCAATGAAGAAGCCTGCTTCGCGCTTCAGTATGGGCACGGCGTGGGCCTGGCAATCTGGGAAAAGCCGGTCTTCAGCCGCCTGGTCTCGTTGGACCATCCAGAGGTGATCGAAGAGGGGATGGTCTTCGCGCTGGAGACGTTCTGGCCTGCTTCCGATGGCTGGACGGCAGCGCGCATCGAAGAACAACTGGTCGTCACCAGAGATGGCTGTGAAGTCATCACGCGCTTCCCCGCTGAAGAACTGCTGGTGGCGGGCGTGCGCTACTATACCGTGACTGGCCCGCTGCCAACCACGCGCGAAGTGCAATCGCATCTCAACATCGCATCCAACGGGCATTTGCCGACTGTGAGCGCTGATGCTCTCAGCCAGGAGTCGAAGACCCCAGCATAGCGCCAGGGGGAACATCAAGATGGCGACCAATGTGATTATGCCTGCGCTGGGTATGGCGCAGGACACGGCTATCCTTGTGCAGTGGCTCAAGCGCGAAGGCGACACCGTTGCCAAGGGCGAGCCGCTGGCCGAGATTCAAACGGACAAGGCCACGGTGGAGATCGAAGCGCCCGGCACTGGCGTGCTTGCCAACGTCACGGCTGGTCCAGGCGCTGAGGTTCCCGTGGGCCAGACCATTGCGCTCATTCGCGCTCCCAATGAAGCGCTGCCGCAGGCGGCTGCGAAGAGCGATGGCGCGTTTTCACGTGAAACGCCGCGCCCGGCCCGTGTGGCAGCCAGCCCATTGGCTGCGCGCATCGCCGCTGAGCACAACGTCGATGTCGGCGCGATCACACCAGCCGGAAAGCGCGTGAGTAAAGCTGATGTGCAAACGTACCTTCAGCAGCAAGGCGCGAGGAATGGCCTCGTTACCCTGCCGCGCCTGACGCCTGCGTCACCCAAAGCGCGGCGGCTGGCGGCGGAGCAAGGGGCAGATGTCGCCTCGATTCGCGGAACCGGCCCTGGCGGCGCGGTGCTGGCTGGCGATGTCCAGGCGGCAGCCGCGCTCTTACCTATAGTGCCCCCGGCAGCCACCGCCGCCAGCCCGCCCGACGAATTGGCGATGAGCCACGTCTGGCGGATTATGGCCGAGCGCACCACGCAAAGCTGGACCAGCGCGCCGCATTTCTTCCTGATGCGCGAGGTCAACGCCAGCCGTTTGCAAACCTGGCGCGAGCAGCTTCAGAAGCGTTCTGGCGGCAACATCACCTATACCGATTTGCTGGTAAAACTGGTGGCTGCCACGCTGCGCGACCATCCGCGCCTGAATGCCTGGTGGAGCGCTGACAAGCTCACCCTCAACAATGAGGTGAACGTCGGGCTGGCGGCGGCCACTGAAGACGGGCTGGTTGTGCCGGTGATTCATCACGCCGATACGCTCAAGATCAGCGAGATTGCCGAGCGTCGCCAGGAATTGGTGGCGCGCGCGCAGGCTGGCAAGCTGCGGCCCGATGATCTGCGCGGGGGAACCTTTACCATCAGCAATCTGGGCATGTATGGCATGGATGCGTTCACGGCCATTATCAACGCGCCCCAGGTGGCGATTCTGGCGGTGGGCCGCATTGCCGAGCGCGTGGTGCCGGTGCATGGGCAGCCGGGCGTGCAGCCCATGATGCTGCTCAGCCTTTCGTGCGATCACCGCGCCGTGGATGGCGCGCGCGGCGCGCAGTTTCTTGCCGCCCTGGCGGATGTGCTTGAAGAGCCGCTTGGACTGTTAGGGTAAACACTCGGCGTTATTCAGGTTAATCTCAGCTTTACATATAACTCATCATTCTGGTATTCTCTGCCGCGTGGTGTTGCTGAGGCGCCTCGACTTTGAAACAAGGAGGTGAGCTATCGCTGCGGTTTTCACCGTCTCTGGCTCGGTCTGGGCCTCCCAGCGAGGCCCCTTTGTGCGGTGGGATGTAGGCGGACTGGCTGGTCGCGGGACCATTGGGGTCTATCAAGTCCTTCACGGACGCAATCAACCTGTTGTCATAGGTTTTGAAAGGCAGAGTAGACAATGATTGGAAAGCATCCCTCGTGGCTTAGAAGCACGCTCTACGTCGTTGGAGCGCTCAGCATGGTGCTGATGGGGTTAGCCGCCTGCGGGCAGACCACCAACAACACTCCTTCGGGGCCGCTCAACATCGGCATCTCCCTCTCGCTTTCCGGTGACTTCTCGACAGATGGACAGTATTTCCAGCAAGGCTACAAACTCTGGGCCAATGATGTGAACAAGGCGGGCGGCATCCTGGGCCGCAAGGTCAACCTCACCATTCTGGATGACACCAGCGACCCGACCCAGGTCCAGACGAACTACACCAAGCTGATCAGCCAGGATAAAGTTGATCTGGTGCTAGGACCGTATTCCAGCCTGCTGACCAAGCCAGCCTCCTCTACTGTCAACCGCTATGGCTATGCCATGCTTGAGGGCGCGGGCGGCGCGCCTTCCGTGTTCCAGCAAGGGCTGCACAACGTGTTCGATGTCTCGCTGCCGGTAGCGAATAACCTGCTCAGCTTTGCCGACTATCTGATCTCGCTGCCCGCCGGGACACGCCCAACCACGGTAGCCTACGCGACGGAAGATGATCCCTTCACCCAGCCGCAAATTGACATCGTGCGGGCGAAGCTGGAAGCCGCCGGTTTCCAGACGAAGTATTACGATGTCTATTCGGCGGAGACGACTGACTTCACGCCGATTGCCGACAAGGTGATTCAATCCGGCGCTCAGGTGGACATTCTGGGCACCATGCTCCCTGATATTACCTCGTTCATTCAGACCTTCCGGCAGCAGCACTATAACCCGCAGGCGATCATCGCTACCGCTGGCCCCGACCAGGGTTCGGCGTTCACCCAGGCGGTTGGCGGCGCATCTGAAGGCATCCTGGTTCCCAATGGCTGGTATCCAGAAGCCACCAACCCGGGCAATGCCCAGATGGTGCAGGAGTACATCCAGACCTATGGTGGCACATACGATGGCATCAGCGCCGACGTGGCCGAAGCCTACTCAGCGGGTCAGGTGCTGGCGCAGGCCATCACGAAGGCCAACAGCACCAAGAACAGCGATATCTTGAATGTCTTGCACAGCGGCGCGACCTTCACGACCGTTCAAGGCGATGTGAAGTTCGACAACACCGGCCAGAATACCGCCGCGAAAGCCTATCTTTTCCAATGGCAGGGCGGGAATTACCTCCCGGTCTATCCGACGGGCATTGTCGGCGGCGGCAAACTGGAGTTCCCCAAGCCAGCCTGGCCGAAAAGCTAAGCTGACTCCGCGACTTCTCTGAGCGCAGATGGACCTGCGCTCTGCGCAGTTGGGCAGTGTGCGCCTGGCGCACACTGCCCGACGGCAGGCACATCACCAAGCATTTTTTTGCGCTGCATAGCTCAGCCGCGCTGAAACGGGCTGAGGGTGCGATCCTGGGTTACAAGCAGGTAGTGATATGGCAAACATTATTCGGGGAATCATTGAGGGACTGCTCAGCGGCGGAGTCTATGCCCTGATGGCAGCGGGATTATCGCTGATCTTCGGCGTGATGGAGATCATCAATATTGCCCAGGGCGTGCTCGTCATCCTGGGGGCCTATCTGAGCTATCAGTTGCAGCAGACATATCATATTGATCTGTTTGTTGGCCTGCTGATCACGATGCCCATCATGTTTCTCATCGGTCTTATCATCGAATTACTCTTCATTCGACCGCTGAAGCGCGAGCGCACCATGTTTTCTATCCTGGTGACCTATGCGGTTGCGCTGATTATCGAGGGCCTGCTGATCCTCGCCTTCACCAACACCCCCGTCAAGCTGAGCGCCTGGTATGTCACTGCATCAGTGTATGTCGGCACTATCAACGGGACGCAATTATATATTGCCTATATTTATATCTTTACCTTCATCTTAAGCGTCATCTTGCTGGGTGGACTCTTCTGGCTCTTGTACCGTACAGAGTTTGGCAGCACCCTGCGCGCCTCCATGCAGAACCGCACGGCGGCTGAGCTTATCGGCATCAATGTCGAAAGAATTTCGGCCATCACCTTTGGCATTGGCGTAGCCGTCACGGCTGCTGGCGGGATGGCCTTCGGCACGACCAGAACGTTTAACGCGAATGATTCCTATGACCTGATCTCGCGCTTGCTGGTGATTATTGTACTTGGTGGCATGGGCAGCCTGCGGGGCGCGCTGGTTGGCTCGCTGGCCTTGCTGGTCATCGGCGATGTCACTGCGGAGATATGGTCTGCTTCCTGGTCGAGCACCGTGTTCTTCGTGTTGTTGGTGGTCCTGCTGTTGGTTCGTCCCCAGGGCCTTTTTGGGCAGCGTGAAGGAAGAAAGCAATGAGAATGCTCAAAATCGTGGTCCTGCTGGTGTTGGTGGTGGTTGCTGTGCTGTTTCCGCTGCAAATTTCGCCTGATGATACGACAACCACGGTTGCCGTGTTTGCGCTGATGTTCGCAGCCTGGGCCACTGCCTGGAATACCTTTTCAGGCTACACCGGCTATATTGCGCTGGGGCATGCCGCGTTCTTTGGCTCGGGGGCCTACGCGCTGGCGATCATGTGCCAGCGCTGGCACGTTGGCTTAAGCGACGTGTCCCTGCTGGGTCTGATCATTCCAGCGGATTACGCGCCCTTCCTGCTGGTTCCTGTCGCCGGGCTGATTGCCGCGCTGATCGCCGTCCCGGTTGGGTGGATTGCGCTGCACACGCGCCGCCATACGTTCATTGTCGTGACGATTGCTATCTTCTTTATCTTCCAGCTTCTGGCCGAAAACAACATTGGGAGTCTCACTGGTGGGACGGCGGGGCTGGAGTTTCATAACCCCAGTTGGATATACCCGTTCTTTAATTTTCCCTTTTATTATGCCATGCTGATCATTCTGGTGCTGGCGCTGCTCGTTTCCTGGTGGGTCCGCCATTCAAAATATGGGTTGGGCCTGCTGGCGATTCGTGATGATGAAGACCGAGCGCTTGGCCTGGGTGTCAAGACGGGGCCATCCAAACTGGTGGCCTATGTGATCTCCGCGCTCTTTGCCGGAATGCTGGGCGGCGTGTGGGGCTATTTTCTCGGTTCAGTTTTTCCACAGTCGGCCTATGACCCGCTCAATGACATCACCCTTGCCCTGATGGCCTTCATGGGGGGCCTGGGCACGCTCTCTGGCCCGATCATTGGGGCGCTGATTATCGAGTGGGCCAGACAAAATTTTGAATCCCTCCCATTTATTCAGAATGCCCAAAATCCCAGCGGCTATTACCTGATCATCTATGGCGCGCTCTTCTTGATCGTTGTGCTTTTGTTGCCGGAAGGCATTGTGCCCACCGCGCGCAAGTGGTGGATGCGCTGGCGCAGCCGTCAACAGAGCGCCAGTGGTTCTGATACCCCGGGGCAGGCAGAGGCGTTAGCAGTGGGACAGGCCGGTTCAGGTGAAGGAGGCAATGGATGAGCATTCTGGAAGCGCAGAACGTCTCCAAAGCCTTCGGTGGTATTCAAGCGCTGGATGCCTGCTCGATCAGCGTTGAACAGGGCAAGATCACCGGCTTGATCGGGCCGAACGGGTCGGGCAAGACGACGCTCTTTAACGTCATCACCGGTTACGAGCGCGTGGATACTGGCACAATCACCTTCAATGGAGCGCCCATCACGAACGCCCCACCCGATAAAGTCTTTCGCCTGGGCATTGGCCGGACCTTCCAACTGACGCGCATCTTTTCCCGCCTGACCGTGCTGGAGAATATGCACGTGGCCGCGCAGCGCCAGGATTTGCGGGGGCTGCTGAGTCGCTGGAGTTCTTCTCACGAACAGCGGCGGGCGCTGGAACTGCTGGATTTTGTCGGCATTGCCGGACTCAAGGATTTGCCCGCAGGCAATCTCTCCTATGGGCAAAAGAAGCTGCTGGAGTTTGCCTTCATTTTGATTGCCGAGCCGCAGGTGATTTTGCTGGATGAGCCAGCGGGCGGCGTGAATCCGGTGATGATTCGCCATCTGGCCGATCGTATTCGCCTGTTGAACCAGCGCGGAGTCACCTTTCTGGTGGTTGAGCACAACATGGAGTTCGTGATGGGCCTCTGCGATTCAGTTACCGTGCTGCATCGCGGCACCAAGATCGCTGAAGGGCCGCCGGAAACGGTGCGCACCAATCCCGAAGTGTTGGAAGCCTACTTAGGAGCCTGATGCCGATGTTACTGAAGCTGCATAACGTCGTGGCCGGATACGGCGGGAGCGATGTCCTCAAGGGCGTTGATCTGGTGGTGGAGCAAGGCTCGATCACCTGCATCGTTGGCCCCAATGGCGCGGGCAAGTCCACCGTGCTGCGCGCCATCAGCGGGCTGTTGAAGCCGCGCCTGGGCGAAATCACCTTTGGTGATCGCTCGATTGCCGGGCTGAATCCCCGACAGGTGCTGGCGCGCGGCATCGTGCAGGTGCCGCAAAATCACAGCCTCTTCACCGATTTGACGGTTCGGGAAAATGTCAGGCTCGGCGGATATATGCTGCACAATCGCGCGCTGGTGGCTCGCAGGCTGAGCGAGGTGGAGGAAATCTTTCCGATAGTCAAAGCACGCGCCACCGAGAAAGCCGGTAACCTTTCCGGTGGGCAGCAGCGCCTGGTGGAGTTTGCGCGCTGCCTGATGCTGGACCCAAGGCTGATCTTGCTGGACGAACCCTCCATGGGCCTGGACCCCCAGACGTTGAAGCAGGTGCTGGGCACAGTGTCGTTGATGCACGAAACAGGCAAAACTATATTGCTGGTGGAGCAAAATGTGCGCGCGGGCCTGAGCCTTTCGACGCATGGGGTGGTGATGGAAAGCGGGCAGGTCAAGCTGGAAGGCACCCACGAAGAGATTCTCAATAATCCGCTGATCAGCCATCTTTATCTGGGTGGCACGTTATCTGAGGCGTAAGCAGCGAAAGGATGCGCCAATGCAAATTGAAGAACGTGTGCGAATTGCTATCGATAACTGGGCGCCACGCTTTCTTGCCAATGGCATCGACCCCAATGATTTGCAGCGCGTGACCAAGCGCGTCAGCCGCTGGGATGACTGGAGTCCTGAGTGGTCTGCCTGCGGCGAGATGCACGAGCAGATGGGCCAGGAAGCCGAGGTACAGCGCTGCTATACGTCGGCGGGCTATCATTATCTGCATGCCGCCATCTGCTATCACTTCGGCAAGTTCATGTTTGTGCATAAGCCCGATGTGCTGAGCGCGGCGCATAAGCGCGTCGTGCAGACGTATCAGAAGGGCTTGCCCTATTATGACTTTCCGGGCGAGCGGGTGGCGATTCCCTACGAGTCGGGCAAGACGATGTATGGCATCTTCCGTAAACCCTGGCACGCGCCCAGGCCGCCTGTGGTGGTGCTGAGTCCGGGGCTGGATTCGGTGAAGGAAGAACTGCATTTTTACGGGGATGACTTCCTGCGGCGCGGGCTGGCAGTGCTGGCGGTTGACGCGCCGGGGCAGGGCGAGATGGAGATGGAGTTGCCGCTGCGCCATGACTTCGAGGTGCCTGCCCGTTACATCCTTGATTATCTGGAGACAAGATCAGATATAGATGCCAGCCGCGTCGGGCTGATGGGCGTGAGCCTGGGCGGCTATTTTTCGGCGCGGGCGGCAGCTTTCGAGCCGCGCATCAAGGCCGCGATCAGTCTGGCCTCGGGCTATAACCTGGCAAAGCATTTCGACCGCTATCCCCTGCTGACCCAGGAAGCCTTTATCTATCGCCTGAAAGCGCCCGATGAAGCCACCGCACGCGAGCGGCTGAAGCAGTTCGACCTGGCGGGCGTGATGCCGCGTGTCACCTGCCCGCTGCTGGTGGTGATGGGTCGCCTGGACCGGCTCTTTCCGGCGGAAGATGCCGAGCAGATGGCGGTGGAGGCGGGTGGGCCGACTGATCTTTGGATGTTTGATGATGGCAATCACGTGTGCAACAATATTCCATATAAGTATCGGCCACAGCAAGCCGATTGGATGTTTAACAAACTTGAAAACGACTAACCAGCACAGTCAGCCCTTCATAGAAGGGCTGAGGAGGCATGGCGCATGGCAACGACGATGATTCGGACCTATCCCCTCTTGATTGATGGCGCCTGGAAAGAGGCGGGCGAACCCCTGGATGTCGTCAGCCCGGCGACTGGCGCGGTCGTTGGCCGAACGTATCAGGCCGACGCCGCCACGCTGGAAGAAGCGGTGCAAGCGACGGTACGCGCCTTCGAAGCCATGCGCAAGCTCCCGGCGTATGAGCGCGCGGCCATCCTGCGCAAGATTGCCGATGGTATCAGCGCGCAGCAAGAGGAGATCGCGCGGCTGATGGCGCTGGAGTCCGGCAAGCCCATCCGCGATTGCCGCATCGAGACGGCGCGGGGGGCGTTCACTTTTGCCCAGGCGGCCAGCGAGGCCGAGCGCCTGGGCGGCGAAGTGATTCCACTTGATTTAATGGCCTCCAGCAAGGGGCGTCTGGGCATCACGCGGCGCGTGCCGGTGGGGCCGGTGCTGGGCATTTCGCCGTTCAACTTCCCGCTGAACCTGGCGGCGCATAAGATTGCTCCGGCCATCGCGGCGGGCTGCTCGATTTTGCTGAAGCCGCCCTCCGCCGACCCACTGACCATGCTGAACGTGGCGCGCATCATCGCGGAAGCGGGCGTGCCTGCGGGCGCGGTCAACGTGGTGCCGACGAGTCGGGCGCTGGGCGACAAGCTGGTGCAGGATGAGCGCTTCAAGCTGCTCACCTTCACCGGCTCGATGGATGTCGGCTGGCGCATGAAGGCGATGGCTGGAAAGAAAAAGATCGTATTGGAGTTGGGGGGCAATGCCGCCGTCATCGTGGATAAAGATGCCGACCAGGACTTTGCCGCCAAACGCATCAGCACGGGCGCTTTCTCGTATGCCGGGCAGACGTGCATTTCGGTGCAGCGTGTCTATGTCCACGAGGCCATTGCCGACTCGTTCCTTGCCAAGCTCAAAGCCAACACCGAAGCGCTGAAGCAGGGCGATCCGCTGGAGGAAACGACGGACGTTGGCCCGATGATTGACGAGAAGGCGCTGGAGCGCACCGCGCAGTGGGTGCAGGAAGCAGTGGATGCGGGCGCGACCATCATCACTGGTGGCAAACGGGAGGGCCATTTCTTCCAGCCGACGATTCTGACGAATGTGAAGCGCGAAAGCAAGGTATGCAGCCGGGAAGTATTCGCCCCTATCGTCGATGTCTTTCCCTTTGCCGATTTCGACGAAGCCCTGAAAAGCGTGAATGATTCCGATTATGGCTTGCAGGCAGGCATCTTTACGCAGAACCTGGACCACGCCTTCCGCGCCTTTAACGAACTGGAGGTTGGCGGGGTCATCATCAACGACATCTCCGGCTATCGCATCGACCACATGCCCTATGGCGGCGTCAAAGAGTCGGGGCTTGGGCGCGAAGGGCTGAAGTATGCCATCGAGGATATGACCGAACTGCGCCTGATGGCGCTGAATGGGGTTCTGTAGCCTGCCGCTGGCGCGCATCACGCTGGTGACGAAGGAAAGAAGAAAGGCCCTGAGGAGTTTGACATCTCCTCAGGGCCTTTCTTCTTTCTTCGTATCTATAGACTCTACTGGCTCCAGGGATGCTTAGGGTACTCGGGGTTTTTCTGCGCGGAGTAGTTGGGATACACGACGACGAGTTGGCCGTTTTGCCATTGAAACAGGAACGCCACGGCGATGGCGTTTTCGCCGTTGGGGGAGAACTTCACCGGGCCTTGCAAGGTATTGAAGGTATCTTTGTGCAGTTCCTGAATCAGTTGGGCGTTGTTGATGCTTTGCGCCTTGGTGACCGCTTGCGCCAGCACCTGGCCGACTGAATAAGCTTCGACGGTATCGGCGCTGATGTCGCTGGCAGCGCCACCGTACCTGGCGAGGTAATCCGAGACAAACTGAGCGTTCCCAAAGTTATTGACAGTTGGGTACCAGCCGCCGTTCGGCACAAAGATGCCCTCGGCGGCGGCGGGACCGCCCAGCGGGCCGGTAAACTGGCCCCCCTGGTCGGGGCCAGCAGTGGCGATGATGGCGGCTGGGTTAAAGTTGCGCTGCTTGAACGCCTGCATGAATGCAACACAGTCCTGCTGCCCTGTGGTGCCCAGGATGACGACATCCGGATGGGCTGCGATGATGGCGTTGACGATGGGGGTATAGTCCTTGGTTGTATCTGCATTCCAAGGGGGATAATACAAGGCAGTCTTCTCGCCACCTGCTTCAAGCAGTGACTGGGCTTCATCGATCTGGGGCTGGGTAAAGAAATCGTCGCTGGTGGCGTAGGCGATGGTTTTGGGACGCTGCGCCTTTGGTAAGGAGAGGATGAAGTACACAAAGCTTTTCAGATAGCTGGTTGCGGAGAGCGAGACGGAGAACAAGTCGGTATAATCCGGCCCAAAAACTGCGGGAGCCGTTCCCGCGCCTTCAATGAGCGCGTAATTGTAGTGGGAGGCAACGGCGGATGCCGCCCTGGTCAAGAGGGTGGAATAGGGACCCACGACGAGATCATCATGGTTCTTGGTGATCATCTGCTGGTAATTCGCGGTGACTTTTTGCGGCGTGCTGTCGTCCGGGAGGAAATCAAACTGCACCGGTCGGCCCAGTAAGCCGCCGCTGTTATTGACGGCGTTCTGCCAGAGTTGATAGCCTTCTTGCAGCGCCTTGCCGTCGTCGCTGAAATCGCCAGAGGTAGAAATCGACGTGCCGATGGTGATGGGCGTGGAGTTTTGGAAGGTTGGAGCTGTTGACAGTGAACACCCTCCCGCCCCGATCAGGCTGATGAGCAGGACGACCCCTATCGAGAGGTAATATCGGATGGCAGTGCCCGCTTTGTTCACGCGCTTCTCCTTCACTGCGGTTGATGGCCCATCGGGCCGGACTGCGGCTGACGACCCATCGGGCCAGATTGTGGCGGGCGACCCATCGGGCCAGAGAACGGGCCTTCTCTTTCACCCTGCAGCAGCCGCATCTGGGCAGACCGCTGGCCTAAGAGTGGCTGGCTGGCTGGCCCTCTCTCCAAAGCCGGGGAAAACGTTCCCCCAGGAACCACTGCGGACTGTTTGCGATCTTCCCGCAGCTTGAAGACTTCGACCGAAGACAGCAGTTGGCCCGCCAACTGCGCGAGCCGCTCCATCTGTCGGGTGACTTCGCGGGTGGTTTCAATATTTTGCTGCGCCGATTGGGACACATCTTGCATGATCTGACCAACTGTGGTGGAGGATTGCAAGTGCTGTCTGACGACCTCGTTGGTCAGTTCGATCTCGCTCCCTTGCCGCTCGACGACCGAGAAGATCGATTCCAGGGCGGTGCCTACCCGCTGCACGAGATGTGTTCCGGCAGCAGCTTCTTGCTCGGTTTCGCGTATCGAGGTGGTGACGGTGTTGATCTCTTCGAGGACGTTGCGCACGATTTGTCCGACCATCGTGGCCTGTTCTTTTTCGAGTTCGGCCAGGCGGCGAATATCGCCGGCAACCGCGCCAAAGCCTTTGCCGTTCTCTCCGGCCATAGCCGCCTGAATGGCCGCATCCAATGCCAGGCGATTAGTTTGTTGGGCAATGCTGGAAATGGCTTCGACAATCTCGTTGATTTCGCGCGAGCGCACACCCAGCGATGAGACCTTTACGGAGGTTGCGCGCACGTTATCGTTGATGCGCGCCATCCCGTCTACCGTCTGCTGCACGGCTTTGCGTCCGCCCAGCGCAATCTGGCGCGCCTCATAGGCAACGCTGTAGAGGCTCTGGGCGCGCTCAGCGACTCTGCGGCTGGAAGCCGCCATATTGCCCGCTTCTGTGGTTGCCCCGACCATTTGCTGGCTCTGCATATCGGCGCGATCGACCAGTTCTTCCATATAGCCAAAGAGTTGGAGCGTTGCGTTTTGGACGCCACGCGCCAGGGTTTTCACGTTGACAACGAGGTCGCTCAAGTCCTGCGACATATGGTTGAAGAACGAGGCGAGCATCCCCAACTCGTTCGATTCCACCTCCGCTTGGATGCGTAAGTCGCCTTCGCTGGCGCCGCTTACTTCGTCGATCAATTTCTCGATATGGGACTGAAGATCAGAGTGCCGGTATTGCGCTTCCTGCATCAGACGCACGATGACATCCAGCATGCCGTTCATCGATTCGGCTACCTGATGGATTTCATCGTTGCCCTCGATTTCGGCGCGCACGCGGGTTTCTCCACGCGCAATCCGTCTGGTCAGTTCGACCAGACGGTTCAGGGGGTTCACGATGGTGGAATTGACCAGCACCCCCGAGAGCGCAATGACCAGTACGGTGAACAGGACCGCAACGGCGGTGTAAATGATGAGCGGAATGATGAGCGATGGGCCAATTTGTGTGACTGCTTTGCCCATGGCTGTGGCGGCATCGACGACTTGCTGCCAATGGTTTTTCAAATTCAGAAAGACCAGATTGGCTTGATAGAAAACGGTATAGGCCGTGAAGTAGTCAGCATTTTGATCGAGTTCAGTGAGCACCTGATCTTGCAGCGCCTGATAGGTGTACCAGTCAGTATTCGCGACGGCGTTGAGTGCCGATTGCTGCTCGCTGATGATTTGATGGCCGTGGTCGGGAGTATCACTCACCAGAATATTGCGAATGTCGCTCATGGTGGGAGAGGTGGCAATCTCGTACTCTTGCTGATAGGTGGTGATGGTTTGTCCGAACTCGGTTTCGAGCGCGGCGACATCGGTGCTGGTCAACTGCCCGGATGCCGTCAAAGATGGGTCTCCATTCAGGGCGGGGCTATTTTGGGCAAAGACCTGGGCAAACCGCGCCTGAAGCAGCGCATTCATGCGCTGCAAATTGATTTGTTCCTGCGTGGCGATGTTTTGCGCCGCGAAACTGGTTTGCACTGCCTGACCGCGCAGCCCGATGGATTGCAGGTAAAAGTTGCCCAACAGCACAATGACGATGATGGGTATCACGGTGGTGATGGCAAAGACAAAGACCAGACGGCGAAATATTGGAATATTGCTGAGAAATCGAAACATGCCGCATCTCCCTTTTCTTCGACAGGAACTGGCGCTTTGCTAGGATGAGCGTGGCTGGTATGGGATAGCGAGGCTCCCCCGTTCATCCACTTATCGGTATAACGAACAAAACCTTTTAGATAATGAACCCTGCTGCTTGAAGTTCTTGCAGCACGCGAAGAATAAAATCGGCTGGTCTATGCAGCAACTGCGCGATTTCCTGGACGTTTCTTTGTCCATCTACCAGCCCCAAAATCTGGCGGTGTTCGCGTGAAGTGAGCGTATTTCCCGGTACAAATCTCCCCTTCTCGGTGCGCTGCGGAATGATGGCAAGCTGGCTTTTCCCTACAGTCAGCGGCGCTGGCAGCGGGCCTTCTTCATACGTGTATTCTTCTCTGTAAACGTGGTCTTCTCTTGCTAGCCCTGGTCCCGGTGGTGGTAAGCGTGGCGGCGTCTGAGGTGGCAGCGTGGGAGGCGCCAGCGCTTCGGCCTCGTCCTCCATCTGCCATTCCAGCTTGCCCTGACGGGTTATCCAGGCCAGCGCTTCCTCATCCCTCAGGACCACCCGTCCATCTGCTTTGCTGAGGAGTACACAGGAGGTTACCATCCCATTGTTGAGCTGAAAGCGTCCTTGCCAGGGTGATTCAGTTGGCCCTGGAGCTTCGACGAGGAGTACCCCGCTTTGTTTAGAGCTTCCGAGTAACCGCAAGAGAAAGGTAATGTCCTTTGTGTACACCTACGTACACCTTTTGCCCCTTCGTTGTAAAACGCGCTGTTGAAGACACACTTCGCATCACAGAGGGCGCTTCGACGAGATGAATAGCAATGCGCCAGGTGCCACACACGTGTTACCCAGCGGTGCGCATTGCTTACAAGGTAAGGTGTAGGAGAACGAACCAAGCACACAGGGTGACTGAGAGATTCTGAAGGGCATCTGTTCTGAAGGGCATGTCCACTGTGTATAGAGTATACTACTCCATGAATGGCGTTTGCTCCTCAATTGCATGGTCTGGCCCCCACGCAGAAAAGGGCTAGCCTAAATGGATGCTCACAAAGCAGAACAGTCGTCCTTATCCACAAGTACTATCAAAGAAGCGGACCCTTTTGACCAGCGGCATACTATCAGGTCTCTGTGGAAGAGTCAAGTCAAGATAGTACCCACCACTTCTTCCTCCAGCCTCTAGCGCTTTCACACGAGAAAGAACGTCCCGTCCTGAATGTGTCAGCCGCTTTTGGGAGAATCGCTCCCCCATAGAAAGCCATCCCTATGTCTTGTCGTCAAGCTCAACGCTGGCGAGAGCAGATGGGAAGCGGGTAATAGTGGAATCACTGCGCAGATTCTTAACAATCCCTTCGTCTTCATTTTACAAAAAGTGAGTAGGATTGCTTATAGAGACAACGACCCGCTACGTTAGCGCATACCAGCTTCTTGGAAAGAATTGCAACTTACTGCCGTAGTCTCCCTTGGGTCCATCATACTGAAGGGTTGTTAGTGGTTGAATAGCTGTCTGCTAGACAAAAAGGAGCGCAGCATGGCCTGGCAAGCGCCAACCGGTCCATCTTATCCAGGGCAACCTGGCTCAGCGTACCCAGGGCAACCTGGCGCCCAGTTTCCTGGGCAAGCCGGGTATCCCTATCCCCCTCGTCCGGGCTATCCGTTTCCAGGGCAAGCCGGAAGTGGATTTCAGGCGCCCATTCCTCCGGAGGTCCGTCAGGCCGCAGACGCTGCGGGGTTGGGGTCGCCAACCAGGGAATATAGCAAAGGAACAAGCTCCTCGTCTGCCCCTGGTCTGGCGTCTGCCAGGTTTGGACTGGGCTTTGGCCTGATCATCGGTGGCGCCAGCGTTCTGTTTGCAGTGGTCATTGTGCTGCTGGTGGTGCCCTTTCCCCTCAACCTGTATATTGGGATTGGGACGCTGGTCATTGTTGCGCTTTCGATCTTGCCGTTTATCGGCATCCTCGGCAGACTGACGAAGGGGCTGTTTGGCGGTGGTGGCAGCGGAGGGCTGCGCTTTTGGGGCTGCCCCAATGGCCTGGTCTATATGCAGGGCAGGCAGGTCAGCACGCTGCGCTGGGATGATATTGCCCAGGTCTGGCGCAAGTCGGCGATGGTCAATGGCGTGCTGACCACTATTGGCTATGCGGTGCAACCTGCCAACGCGCAGCCTTTCGAGTTCAGCATGCTTGGCGGGCCATATGCCGGGCTGATGAATGCGTTTGGCGGGGCTGGCTCGGTCAGCATCTCGTCGGGGGCCGGTGAAATCTCGAACTATGGCGGTTTTACGCAGATTTCCGGCTATGCCGACCTTTCGAACTACGCAGGGCTGGGCGATTTGATCGAGGAGCAGATGGTTGCTCGCCAACTGCCGCGCGTGCGCGATGCCTATCGCAGTGGCAGTGTGATCTCCTTCGGGCAGTTTGCTGTGCATCAGCAAGGGCTGAGCGATGGCACCAGAACACTTGCCTGGAGCGAGTTGGCCGATATGCAGGTTTCCGCAGCCGCCATCCAGATCACCAAACAGCCATCAAGCCTGGTCTGGTTTAATCTGCCAGTCTCCAGCATTCCCAATGTGGCGCTGCTGGTGGCACTGCTGAATGGCATTCGCCGCGGGCAGCTATAGGCATGAGAAAAACTGCTGGCCTCCCGCAGACAATCTGCGGGAGGCCAGCAGGATAGTAAATAGGTATCAGTGCGCGAAGAAGACGACCTCAACGACGATGAGGAGCGCAGCCAGCCCCACAGTGACGACGACCTCCAGCCATTTTTTGCTTTGTTCGGCGCGCAGCCGCAGGATGAGTTGTCGCCCCAGGGTATAGAGCGCCAGGCCCCCCACGAAGAAGATGCCGTTCGCCGGGCCATGCGCCAGGACTGCCACAAAGGCCACCAGTCCCAGGACCAGGGCCAGCAAGGATTCCATCAGTTGGGTGGGCACACGGCGCGCGCCCACGTGCTGATCGGATGACCACACGCCCCAGCGCGCCGCCGTTGGTGGCCCGCCGCAGCAGCCCGCAAAGAAGCAACCAAGGCGGCCAATTGCCATGGCAATCAGCAGGCCGGGAGCCGTCGCGTCCAGATAGGTGGCAGCTGGCACATGCAGCACGATGAGCATGACCGTGGCTGCCAGGATTGAGCCGGTAATAAATCCCTGAATGCACCAGCCCTCGAAGCGATGCGCCCGCCGATGCAGGACGATGAACCAGAGCTTCGCGCCCGCAATGCCGACGGCAATGCCAATGATCGTAATTAGCCAGGCGGTGCTAAGCGTAAGGTGGGCGAGCGCAATCACCAGAAATTGAAGCGCCAGGGCGACAACCATGCCGACCGTCACCAGCGCGCCCCAGATGCCGGGAATCACTCCGGGCGCTTTGGCAAAAGGCGGCATGCAGGTTTTCACCGGGGCTTCTGCCCCGGCCACGGGCGCCCAGCGCCGCCACAAGCGCGCCGCGCTGAGCCGCGTGCCACCGGGAGTGGTCTCTTTTCCCAGGTCGCGTGGTCCGGGGGCATGGCGGCCCGGCTCGACGATGCGGGCAGTGACGGCCCAGGCTCCGGGATTGATGTCGTGAATCTTGGCTGTAAGGGAGATCGGCCCGCTGCCAGGAATGACGTGCTCGATGGTTTCATCGTGCAGGAACTGGTCGCGCCCCTGTGGCCGCCCCTCCACATCGGTGCGGTGCCCGGAAAACCTGACGGTGACCGGATAGGGTTCGGGGTTTGGGGCTGGCTCGAACCAGTACGTTACGGCTAGAATCTCTTTGGCCGCGCTCTCCAGCAGCGCCGTGAAGCCACCAGCGGCGGGTTCTGGCGCTTTGGTGGCAACGGCAGCAGGAGGGGGTGTTTTGGTCCCGCTGCTGAACGAAGCCGGAGGCTTTGACGTAACGGTGGGCGGGGTCTTCGGCTGAGCGCCAGTGTTTCGTCCGGTTGCCGGAATACGCCGCGCGAGATCGACTGCTGGCCGCGCGCGCGCCGAAGATTTACGTGCCATGCTTGGTCCTCCTGGTGGTGCTTCGCCTCTTGATGCGCGTGGCGGGCCGCGCCACTGCTTTCGTTATGCCAGCCGCGAGTTAAGCAAAGATCAGGCGCGGGTTAAAACTGAGTAAGTTCTGATGCGCTTTGCCTGGCTGAGTCTGTCGTTGAGTATTCTACCGAAAAGCCTGGGGTATTGTCCAGCAGGGTTATAAGAGGCTGGGTGCTGGCATCCTGTGTATGGTATGATGGAGGTGTTGGCAGGCTGTTCCTGGGGAAAGTGATCGGCATATGCCTGATGATACAGAAACACTCTTGTTACACGCGGCAGTGACCGGGGACGCGCAGGCGTTCGGCCATTTGATCGGTCCCTATCGGCGAGAGATTCTGCTCTACGGATACCGCATGCTTGGCTCTTTGCAGGACGCGGAAGATTTGACCCAGGAAGTCTGTTTGCGCGCCTGGACAAGATTGGAAACGTTCGAGGGCCGCGCCAGCTTTCGCGCCTGGCTCTATCGTATTGCCACCAACCTGAGCTTCGATATGCTCGCGCTGCGGCAACGACGCTCACTGCCGCACCTGAGCGGTTCCCCCGCGTCGCCCGGCGAGCCGATGCCCGCGCCAAACGCAGACCCCGTCTGGTTGGACCTGCTGCCCGATACCTTGCTGGTGGATGCGGCTGGCGAGCCAGAAACCGCGTATGTGCGGCGCGAAAGCGTGACGCTGGCGTTTCTGGTGGTCTTGCAAGCGCTGCCCCCGCGCCAGCGCGCCATTCTGCTGCTGCGCGATGTGCTGGAATGGCACGCCAGCGAGGTGGCCGATCTGCTGGACCTATCGGTTACGGCGGTGGAAAGCGCGCTGGCTCGTGCCCGCGCGACGCTGCGCCAGCAGTACCATGCGCGAGGGAGCGAGGCCGTTGCGCTTTCCCCTCGCGATGCCACGACACAGGAAACGTTACGACGCTATATTGCCGCCTGGGAAGAGGCGAATATTCCCGCGCTGGTGGCGCTGCTGCGCGAAGATGCCATCCTCTCGATGCCACCGTTCCCCTGGTGGTTCCGTGGACGCGAAGCCATCGTCGCCTTCTTTACGCCGTTGTTGGCAGGCGAAACAGATCAGGCGTGGCGTCTCCGTCCGGTGGCGAGCAATGCGCAGCCCGCGTATATCAGCTATCAGCGGACCGAGCAGGGCATCTATCGCGCGCAGGGTATCTCGCTGTTGACCATCGAGGATGGGCGCATTGCCACGATTACGAGCTTCCTTGAACCCGCGCTGTGTCAGCGCTTCAATGCGCCGCTGGAGATGAGCAGCGCTCCATATCATGGATAGGGAGATGAGCCAGTACCCTGGCTCATCTCCCCGAAAGAAACAGAAGCCTACCACTCAACCCATTCGCCAGCCGGGCGATGCAGCACCCAGGTCTTCGGCTCGCCACTGAAGACGCCATCGAACGGTTGCAAGAACGCCGGGTCGTCGTACAACTGATGCAGGCCATCATGTTTGAACCAGGTATCGACCCCCAGAATCTCCAGCGCTTCGGGGCTGCCAGGCTGCGCGAGCCGGACGAAGACTTCGTGCCCGCTGAGTCCGAGCTTGCGCGCTTCGTGGATGCGCTTGCTCCAGACCTGATTCATGGCCTGCTGCGCGGCTTCGAGCGAGGTGACCGTGCCGCGTATCATGCCAACCAGGTGCTCCTGCTGGCCCTGGGGTGTTTTGATGATGTAATTGAGGAACCCATCTGCCTGCCGCCAGACGACAGGATCATAGGCGGTGAACAGTTGCCCGGCGGCTGCATGCACCTGGGGGTCAGAGAAGAACTGCTGGATGCCTTCGGCGCTGGTCCACTGGTCCATGAAGAGAATCTCCCCGGACCATTCGCCCATAGGGACGTAGACCAGATGGCTGAGGTCGCCCAGCGCCTGCGCGGCGGCCACGCCCTGCGGATTGCCAGCGGTGGCGTTGTGGGTGAGGCGCGCTTCTTCGGCGGAGGAGGGCCGCAACGTGCCGTTGTTGGTGAACAGGAAGATATGCGGGTGTTCGGATGCCATGCGTTTTGCCTGCTTTCTCTTGTCGTGAACTGTCAGGATTCCGTCAAAAGGGAAATCCGTTCAATGAGACAGGAAAAGCAGGCAAAACTCGTCGGTCAAAACCAGCTATTTTTCTGTTATGCGGGGTCAAAGACGAACAGGTTTTCTTTCGCGGCGGCTGAGGTATCGATGACCGGCGTCCCGTACGTCTTGAAGCTTTCCGGCAGCGTGCCACCCCAGTAGACGCCCCGACCTCGTTCGGCCTTGCGCCAGATGAACGGCTGCCAGTCGGGGGCAAAAGCCAGGTAGCCGCCCGAATAAATCTCTACCCGGTTGCCGCCTGGCTCATAGAGGTAGAGGTAAAACGCCTGGGAGATGTTGTGCTTGGCGGGGCCAGCTTCGATGAAGATGTCGTGCTCGGTCAGAAGATCGGCGGCGCGCAGCACTTCCTCGCGGCTGTCCAGCCAATAGGCGATGTGGTGCAGGCGGCCCTTTGTGCCGGTGAAGTCGCGTACATAGGCGATGTCGTGCGTCAAGGCGGTGACGCTGAGCCACGCGCCTTCCTCGACGCCATCAACCTCCGGCTGCAAGAGTTCGTGCAACTGGAAGCCCAGATGGTCTTGCAGGAACTGCCGATTGGGCGGCACGGCGCTGCACAGCAGGTTGACGTGATCGATGCGTTTGACGGCGACGCCATGGCCGGTGTATTTGTGCGGCAGGTTGAAGAGGCGCGAGCGAAACTCATCGGCGGCCTGATAGCGCTGGGACTCGTAATAGAGTTCCATGGGGTGTCCGTCGGGGTCGGTGAATTGATAGGCCCGGCCATGGCCGATGTCGCCCTCGATCCAGCCTTTGCCGCAGCCCAGCGCTTCCAGCGCCTGCACGCGGCGTTCCAACGCCTGCGGGCTATAGGCGCGCCAGCCGACGTGGCCCAGCCCGGCCTGTCTGGCTTCGGTGAGCTTGAGGGTGCAGTGATCGTAGTCGCCATAGGCGCGCAAATAGACGGACTGGCCTTCCCGATTGGTGACCTGCAAACCGAAGACATGGGTGAAGAAGGCCAGGCTTTCGTCGGGCCTGGGCGTGAAGATTTCGACATGGCCCAGGTGGGCCAGGTCGCGGATGGGTTCAGCGTCTGTCATCGATGCGGCTCCTTTCCTGCGTCGTCCAGGGCGTTCCTGGGTTCAGTATAAGAGCCGCGTGCCTGAAAAACAAGAGGTTTGTTTGATGATGTCAGACGCGCTCAGCGGGTGCTGTTTGGAAAAAGCTGCTGCATGGTCTGGTGGATGGCAGGCCAGTTCGGTTCTTCTACCCACTTCTGGCCGTCGGGCGAATTGACTATTGCGCCCCAGCCATAGTCGGGAAGTCCGAACACGTACTGAGAAAACGCCTGCGCGGGAAGCTGGCGCAGGAACGTTGCCAGATAGAGCACCTGCGACAGCGATAGGCTCGTCAAGACGCTGCCTTGCAGATCGGCAGCCAGGGTATCCAGGTGCGTCAGGATGTCCGGGTTATCCAGCTTCTTTTTGAGGGCCAGCAGCACTTCTTGCTGGCGCGCGGTTCGGCCCACGTCTTCCAAGAGGTCGCCGTGCCGCGAACGCACGTATTCCAGGGCGGTCTTGCCGTCGAGATGCTGTGGGCCAGCCGGAATAAAGACCCGTTGATAGGCATAGGGGTCGCTGCTGTTGGTGACATCCCCCGGATAGCTGTCGTCGATGACGGGATGCAGGACATCCACATCGATGCCGCCAAGCGTATCGATGACTTTGATGAACCCATCCAGACCTACCCAGGCATACGCCTGGATAGAGACCTTGAAATCGGCCTCGATGGTGGCGACTGTGTGGGCAAAGCCATGTAATTTCGCGTCCAGCGGAGTTTTCGCGCCATCCGTTTCGTCGAGCGAGATTTCGTCTAGCTTGGCGCAGCATACCTCCTGATCGGTGGGTATCCACAGGTCACGGGGCAAGGAGAGCATGGTAACATGCTTACGCTTCAGATCGATCCGGACCAGCATATCGGTCTGGGTGAGGACACGCCCACCGGCGAACTTGGTGTCGGTGTCGCTGCCCAGCAAAAGCACATTGATGGCGTTCAGGTTGGCAAGGTCTCCAGGCGGCGCGCTGGAAACCGGCACCTGCACGCTGCTGCTGATTTTGGGAAGCGCGTGGCTGGTGGCGCCTTGCAAGACGCTGTAGACATGATAAAGGGTAATGGCGGCAACCGTGCCTGAAACGCAGACGCTCAATGCGAGCAACAACAACAGCCCGCGAATGAGCGCGCGTTTTTTGACGCTGCGCCCTTCCCTCCATCGCCTGGCGAGCTTTTTGGGCCGCAGCGGCTCCTGCGGCTGCGTGCCAACGACAGTACGGCGAGGCGTGGAGCGTTTGGGTGCGCTCATAAAATCCGAAACTCCTCTCAGTTGTTCTGATTGGCGGCCCCCTCTTGCATGTTGCGTGCCCCGATTGCTCTGGATGGTCTATCTGCCAGGCGGCAGCGAGCGGGCAGGCCGGACGATGCCCGGCTTTGCGAACGCCAGAGGCTGGGTCTGGTACAGAATGTGCAGCAACTTCGCCGCGTCACTCCTTTCTGGCGACCGGCAACGCTGCCCTCCAGGGGACCAGGCATAGAGACCACGCTGCGCTCTTTGCGCGGCGCAGCAGGTTAGGAGCAGAGAAGACCATGAACATGCCGCCCACTGAACACCATCCCCCAGAATCCAGACGACAGGCCGAGACAAGCGCCCGCGCCGGGCGGAATGGTCTTGCGGATCGCCAGAAAAAACGCCTGCTTTCCGTGGCCCTGGTGGTGATCGTGCTGGTCTCTCTGCCGCTGGGGGCGCGGGTGGCGCTGCACTTCCTTCAGGGGCAGCCATCTTCCACTGCCGCGCCCAGGCTTCCCGGCCCGACGTATCTTGGACCCAAAAACCACGACCCGGAGCGCGCAATTGCCCGGCAGGTCGATCACCTGCTTGCGCAGATGACGTTGCAACAGGAGTTGGGCCAGTTGATTGTCGTGGCGTTCAATGGAACGACGCTGACGCCTGATCTGCAAAATATGATTGCGCACCAGTACGCTGGCGGCGTGATGCTTTATGCCTACAATATTACCGGCTACGCGCAGATCAAAGCGCTGGATGCTGCCGCGCAGGCGCAGGCGAAGGTTCCGCTTTTCATTGCCACCGATCAGGAGGGCGGGCTGGTCAACCGTTTGGAGTCGATCATTGGCCCGGAACCTTCGGCGCTGGATATTGGCAACACCAACAACCCCGAGAACGCGCTCAAGAGCGGCATCAAAGACGGCCAGATGCTGAAGCGCATCGGCATCAATGTCGATCTTGCTCCGGTGGTGGATGTCCACAGTGCGCCGCAGACGGTGATTATCACGCGCATGTTTGGCACGACGCCCGAGAAAGTGACGACCTTCGCGGGCGCGTATCTCAATGGCTTGCAAAGCCAGGGAGTGATTGGCTGCCTCAAGCACTGGCCGGGCCTGGGGGCTTCTCCGGTGGACCCACACGATGCCCTGCCGGTCATCACGCGCAGCCAGCAAGAACTGAACGAGATTGATTTTGCTCCTTATCGCGCCCTGATTCGTCAGGGCGATGTCAATATGATTATGTCTACCCATGAGTTGCTGACTGCCTATGACAAGACGATGCCGTCTTCGCTTTCCCCGATTCTGATCGATCAAGTGCTGCGCAATGATCTGGGCTATCAAGGCGTCGTGATTACCGATGGCCTGTATATGGGCGCGCTGGGCCATTGGACCATTGCCCAGGCGGCGGTGCTGGCGCTGATCGCTGGCAATGACTTGCTGCTTGGCCCCTGGGATTCTTACCAGACGCAGTTGGTGCTGGATGCGCTGCAAGCGGCAGTTGCCAGCGGCCAGATTAGCAAGGCGCGCGTCGATCTTTCTGTCGCGCGCATTCTGACCCTCAAAATCGAGGAAGGGCTGATTCCGGTGTCTCCGAACTGGTGAAACGTATCTGAACAAACCTCTATACTCTACTAGAAGAAGCTCGCTATGGTTTTCATTGAACGGTTTTCAGGCTGGCATCGCTCGAAAGTGCGCCGCCGTCTGGTCTATCTGGCGCTGGCGCTGTTGATGCTGGCATCCATTGTGACGCCTCTGGCGCTCACAGGCGCGTCTACTTTACAGGTGTATGAACATATTCGTCAACTCGGGACTGCGGGAGTTGCCCCGCTGCTGAAGGTGAAAGACCTGTTCGTCAAAAGCAGCCCGAACAAGCCAGGCGCTGCAAGCAGTTCTTGCAGCGCCGCGCCCACACCCAGTGCCACCAGAGGCCCCAGGAGCACCGCAACGCCTGCGCCCAGCCCCACGGCCCCCACCCCGACGCCAACGCCTGGCGCGGGGAGCGGCCTACCGCTGCCGGTATCTGGTTCCTCGCTCAATTCGGTTGATTTCAAGGCGCTCACCAGCCCCGCCAGGCTTAATCAGGCGTATGGGTATTTCGCCACGTCCAGGGCCGATTTTGTCCAATTATCAACGGAGTTGGACAGCCACCCGATGCTGTTCCAGTTGGCCGGAATGGTTCCCAGCTATGCCAAACAGATCAAAGAAGTGAAGAACATTGCCGATGTGGGCATCGACATTGGCACGCTGGGCGAAGAAGTGACCACCACCGCGCTCGCGCTGGTGCAGCAGCTTCCCACGAATCCGCTTGCCAGCGGCAATAGTCCGCTCATTACCGCTGACCAGCTTCCGCTGATCGAGGAGACGGTCAATGACGCGACGAATCTGCTGAGTGATATCCAGACCCGGCTTGCGCAGGTCAACCTGAAGGATTTGCCTGTGAGCGCCTGCCAGCGCAGTTCCTTTACCAAGGCGATCGCGTTTCTCCCCGAAGCGCAAAAGCTGCTGAACCAGGCCGGAACGCTGCTGCCGGTGGGCATCTGGATGCTGGGCATAGATCAGCCGCGCACCTTCCTGGTGCAGACGCTGGACCGGGCCGAGCTTCGCCCGGGCGGCGGCTTCGCCGGTCAGTATGGGACGGTGACCATCAACGGCGGGCGTATCGGGTCGCTGTCGCTGCAAGACATCGCCTGGCTCGATTACTGCGGCACAGGCACCTGCTACGCCCTGGGGAATCATGCCCCGGCTAAGTGGAGTTGGTGGCCCTTCGGCAACTTCGGGCTGCGCGATTCCAATGATTCGGGCGATTTCCCCACCGACGCGCACGAAGCAATCAATCTCTTTGCGCAGGAGGGCGGCGGCCAGGTCGATGGGGTCATTGATATGACACCCCTGCCCATCGAACATATTCTGGAGATCACCGGGCCGATCTATATCCCAGACTATAACGAGACGATCACCGCTCAGAACCTGGAAGATCGCATCCATTATTATCAGCAGAACCCCGCTGGAATCGCGAAGGAGAAGGTGATTTCCGCCAGCGATACCTCCATCACCGCCCGCAAGCGCTTTACCTCGCTGGTGGGGCGGATACTACAAGACAAGGTGCGGCATTTGCCATTGAATCAACTGGAGCAAGTCATCAAACAGGTATTGACGGATATGCGCAGCAAAGATATTGAAATCTATCTGGCGAGTCCGGCTGCCGAGGCACTGCTGACCAAGTATGGGATGGATTCGGCGATGTACCGCAGCAGCAGCGGCCCTGACGATACCTGGATGGTGGTGCAGGCCAACATCAGCGTCAGCAAAGCCACTCAGTATGTGCACACGACGGAGCGCGATGACGTTCAACTCGATGCTGACGGTGGGGCGACGCATCACCTGACCATTAGCCTGTGGTATAACAAGCAAGGCAACGTGTATGGTCCCTCAACTTATACTGACTATATCCGCGTCTATGCGCGCGCTGGCAGTCAATTGCTTTCGGCCTCCGGCTTTGCCAGTGGCTGGCCGAACAATACGAGCAGCGATGAGTCTGGGCTGGCGATGTGGGGTGGTCTGCTGAAGATGCAGCCCTTCCAGACGCGGACCATCACCCTCACCTGGTATACGCCGCATGTCGCAACAACGGCGAAAACCGCTGTGGCTGGTCAATCGCCTTATACGCTGTTGGTGCAGCGCCAGTCGGGAACGCTGAACGCCTTACAGGTGGCGGTGACGCCTGCCTCTGGTGCCGCCAGCACGCAGGGAACGCAGCCCGTTTCATACAGCGGCACGCAGGACACCAATCAGGTGGTGGCGCTGCCGCCCCTGGCCTGCGGCCAGGCAGCGCAGTGCGCGCCCACCAAACCGTAAGTGTGGGCAGGTGGGTCTATTTGCAGCAGTGCCTCCCAGTTGACTTCATAGCTGGCCGCCTGGGAGGCACTGCTGCATGTGGCTCTGTTGCTATTGGATGGTTGTGCTTGCGGGCATAGGCTGGTAGCTGGGGTCAACCGGGATGTCGGTGCTGGGGTGGCTCTGCCCATTGTGGTCGACGTAATGCCAGAGGCCGTCTGCGCCCGGCACGCGCCAGATAGGGTCTATGACCGATGTGCCCCCGCCGTTCCAGTGGTTGGTGCCCTGCTGGATGCCGATGACGTCGGCGGGGAAATAGATCAGTTCAGCCGCCTGCCCTGCGGCCAGGGCAACGTGCTGCTCGGCGCTGACCGCAGCGACCGCCGCATTGGCGGTGATGGCGGGGAAGGCATGGCTTGTGTAAAACATATTGCCCGTCACGGCATCGAACTCGCCTTCCTGAATCCGTTGGGATTGTGGGTCGTAGAAGAGCGTGAGGAAGGCGAGCGGGCGATTGCTGGCGTTGACCACCGGCACCACCCAATACTGCGCCAGGCCCACATCGCTGCGATAGGGCTTGACCAATACGGGATTGGCTAGCATGCCGGTGTGCAGCGCGGTGGCGATGATGTCGTTGCCCTGAAGGGCGCTCTGGTAGATATCGGTGCATTTTGCCGCGCTGAGAATATCCGCCGCAGAGCCGGAGTTGATCGAGTACCATTTCTCAGGCGGAGCCTGGCCGCCTGTTGAGACCAATGTGGGCGTGCAGCTTGCGGCAGTTTGCGTATGCTTCCCCAACGGGGGCTGCGCGCTTTCCACTAGGGCAAAGACCACGGCAATGACCGCCAGAGAGACGAAAGAGATGATGGCGGTCAGGCGCACGGCGCGCCAGAAAGACCCAACACGCTGCGTGCTGCGCCGATTCTTCTTGCGAGCGGGTTGTGACATCGCTGCTATCCTTTCATCCTGAAACCAGGGAGCGCTTCCGAGAGTCGCTGTGGCAGCATTTAGGGTCCCGTCATCAGTTGGCCGTTCTCATTGATGGAATAATCGGCGCTGTCGGTGGAGGTGTTATCGCGATGAATGGCGACATAGTTGCCAATCCAGTAGTGCGCGTTGGGGTGGCTTGTGCCAGGCCCGGCCTGGTAGATGCCAATGATCGGGTCGGGGTCAGCGCCGCCGTTGGAACTGTAGGGCAATCCCCACCAGTCGGGATTCGTTGGCGATGTCCAATCGGCATAGGAGACGCGCGCGTAATACGCCCCATTGAGGAAGGAAGGGAAGTTCTGGTTATCCCAGGGATTGTACACGGCGAAGCTGTCAATGGTGGCGTTGGTGACGGTGGCCGGGTCGGCGGTGGCCCATACTCCGGCGACCACGACCGAATGATCACCGTGGTCGACAATGGCGATTTCCGGCGAATCGCCGTCCCAGAAGGTGGTGGCGACGCCTTTGGCTAAGTCGTAGGTGGCTCCGGCGACGGCGTTATGATAGACATACTCGTGGTAGAAGTGCTGAGGCGGCGATTCATAAGTGACGGCGACGGCGTGGGCGCGCGGGTCGCCGCCAAAATCTCTGGAAATATTCGCCAGGGTAAAGGGCCGCCGTGACGAGCCGGAACCGGTCGGCGTGATGGTGCCAAAGGTGGGCCGCAGGTAGTGGTCCATATCATAGAGGATTTGCCAGGCGGTGCCATTTGCCCCTGATGTTTCATCGTTGGGATCGTCGTTCTGTGGCCCTTCGTTGACCTGATGCGGGAAAGGAATGGCCTCGCCTTGCGCCCAGTATTCATAGTTGGCAAGGGCCTGTACCACTGCCACAAAACAGTAGTTGGTGGTGTACTGCGGCCACGGGCCATTAACAGGACGATTATTTGAAGTTTGGACACCGGTTGCCACAGCCATGCCGCCATTGGTGCTGATGTCGGCCCCATAGTAGGTGAGGGTGCTGGTGTTGGCAATACCTGATGCGGCCAGCGCCGTGGGCGCCTGGAGGCCTCCGCCAACGGCCCAGACCATGAAGGCGACATAAAGCAAGACCACACTTAAGAACACCAGGCGGCGTTCCAGTGAACTCATATACTGTACTCCTTTATGGCTGATAGCCGATGACATCAGAGCCGCCCGTCTGTCTATTGCTGGAAAAAATGAAATATATGGGGCGCTCGGCCACAATGGCAACGTTGGACTCGACCACCATTGAAAACGCCTGGTTGCTCATCACCGTGTTGGTGAACAAGGTGAAGCGGCTGCTGTGCGCAATTTGGTAGACCTTGATGATGGGCGCGTGGCCGTTGCTGGGCAAAAAGGTCACCTGCACCGTGGCGGTGTTGGTGGGGTCGGGGTTTTCAATGGTCAGGTACTCAGCAAAGATAGCGCCGGTGAAGCCTTCGGCAAAGTAGAACAGGTTGCCGGGCGCGTTGGTCCCCAGCACATCGTTGGCCCCTGGAATAGTGGCGCTGGCGCCGCTTGGCCCGGCAGAGCCAACATATTTGAAGCTGATGAAGCGCTCCGCCAAAATTGGCAAGGTAGAAGTCACCTCAGCGCTGTTGTTGACGTTGCTGCTGCCCAACACACTGTTGGCGGTCACCACAACCTGCTGGCCTGGCGCTAACGTCTCCTGCTGGGTGGCCGTGCTGCCGTCGCTGCGGAAGAAGGTGACCGTAGCAGTGGCGGTTCCTGTGCCACCTGGATTCGAAAGGATATAGCGCTCGGTGAAGTTCGCAGAGGTGAAGCCTTCGGCAAAGTCCCAGCGCGTCTGGGGCGTGGCAACCCCGATCACATCTGCCGAGCCGGTAAAGCCTGTCGCGCTATCTTTCAGATAGAGCGGACGTTCGACCAGCCCGGGCAGGCTCAGTGTCACCAGCGCGCTGTAAGTACCAGCGGGCACGTCTTTGTTGACCGGAATCGTTCCACGGCTATTGGCCGCTATGTCATGCGTCGCGGTCAGACTTGGGCCGCCTGCGGCTGGGAAGTATTGGACGGTAGCCGTCAGGTCGCTGCTGTTTTGATTGAGAATGGTCAGATAGGTAGCGTGATCGGTGGTGGTATCCAGGTAGCCGAAGTCGAAGCTGGTGCCCAGACTGGTTGCTCCCAGCACATCGCTGCCGCCGGGAATGGTGTCGGGCAGGCCGGTGAAGGTGAAGTACATGGGCCGCTCGGCCACGATAGGCTGATCAGAGGTGACGACCATCGAAACGTTGTGACCTGCGCCAACCTCGTTGTTGACCGTAAGCGTCGCGCGGGCGTTTGCGTTCACCTGATAGGTCTTGATGATGGGGCCGCCGCTGTCAAGCAGGTAGGTTACCTGAACACTGGCCGCCGTACTGTTGGGATTTTCCAGGGTCAGGTACTCAGTAAAGCCGTTCCCTGTGAACCCTTCGGCAAAGTACCAGGTCTTGCTGACGTTGGCTGCCACAACGGTGACGGGTATGGTAAGTGGTGAGTTCGCCGCGTTCGGGTCGGTCAAGATCAGATCGGTGGTATAGACCTTCTGCGCGGGGTCGCTGGTATTGAAGGTGAGTGTCAACGGTTGCGTGCCGCCCGGCTGCATGAATCCCGAGGACGGGCTGACGCTCAGCCAGGATGCGGCTGGCTGGATGGATGCCGACCAGTTCAGCGGCGCGCCCCCTGGATCGCTCAGGGTGAGCGTCAGCGGGCCGGGGCTGACTCCGGGTGTGGTGGTAAGGTCAACGCTGCTCTGGCTGACCTGGAATTGGGCCGGAGTCATCACGTTCATCTTTGCCAGAAACCCGTCTTCCATGCCACCGTACGCCTGGATGGGATTCTGCGTCGGGAAATTAGCAGAAGCCGTGGCTCCTGCTATATAGACGTAGCCTACGCCGTCTACGGCAACGCTGGTGCCCCAATCGTTGGCCGCGCCCCCCAGGTAACTGGAGTACAGCAGAGCACTGCCCGAGGTATTCAAACGGGCCACGAAGGCATCAGAGGTGCCCGCGTTGGTGGATTGCAGCGCTGTGTGCACCGGGAAGTTGGCTGAAGTCGTCCTGCCGGTGATGTAGGCGGTGTCCGCGAGGTCCAGGGCGATGCTGGTTGCCTCGTCATCATCTTTGCCGCCGAGATAGGTCGAATAGACCAGCGCCGAACCAGCGGCGTTGATTTTGGCGACAAAGGCGTCGGTGCTGCCCGCGTTGGTGGATTGCAGCGGCCCGTGCAGAGGAAAGTTGGTTGACGTGGTGCTGCCGGTGACATAGGCGTTGCCCGCGCTGTCGACGGCGATGCCAAAGCCTTTATCATCGCCGCTGCCGCCGAGATACGTCGAGTAAAGCAGCGCCGAGCCGCTGGTGTTCAATTTGGCGACGAAGGCATCGTCAGCGCCTCCATACGCATGCAGCGGGTTGTGGGTGGGGAAGTTGCTGGAACGGGTGACGCCGGTGATATAGGCGTTGCCCGCGCTGTCGACGGCGATGCTCGTGCCATAGTCATAGTTGCTGCCACCGAAATAGGTGGAATAGAGCAGCGCCGAGCCAGTGGCGTTCACTGCGGCCACGAAAGCGTTTGCATTCCCGGCCTTGCTGCCATGCAGCGGGTTATGGGTGGGGAAGTTGCTTGAACTGGTCCCCCCGGTGATATAGGCATTGCCCGCGCTGTCGACGGCGATGTCGCTGCCCCAGTCCGTGCCGCTGCCGCCTAGATAGGTGGAATACGTCAGCGCGCTGCCAGCGGCGTTGAGTTCGGCCACGAAGGCGTCATCGCTGCCACCAGAAGTCGCTTGCAAGGGGTTATGTGTGGGGAAATTGGTTGAGAAGGTGACGCCGGTGATGTAGGCGTTGCCCGCGCTGTCGACGGCGATGCCATTGCCCCAGTCCGCGCCACTGCCGCCCAGATAGGTGGAGTAGAGCAGGGTTGTGCCGTCGGCGCTCATTTTGGTCACAAAGGCGTCATCACTGCCGCCGCCCGATGCCGCTTGCAGCGGATTCTGGGAAGGGAAATTCGTCGAGTTGGTGGCTCCGGTGAGGTAGATACTACATGACGAGTCGACCGCAACGCTCTTCACGTAATCATTGTCGAGGCCGCCCAGATAGGTGGAGAAGAAGACGCTTGGGTCGATGACCAGCGGTTGGCTGATGTCATACGCGCCCAGTGCAAAGCCAACTTGCATTGTCCCCTGGAGGATATAGCGGCTGGAGATCGGGTGCTGCGTGCCATTGATGTCTTGATAGACCTGTGGCGCGCCTTCAGCGAGGTCGCCTGCGGCCAGGTGCAGCAATAGCTCGCCCTGGGCATCCAGGCTCAGCCGATATGCGCCGGTGAAATTGAGATGAATCTGAGATGGGTCGCTGCCAGGCGCAACGATGAAGTCATATTCCAGATGTCCCTGATTCCCATAATAGACCAGGTCTATGCCTGGATAGATATCATGATAACGCACCCGCGCGTAGGTGGGAATATTGGTGTGCCAGAGTGCCGGGTTATTGCCCAGCAGGTAATTGACGGTGCCTGGCAATGGCTGTTCGCCGGTTACTTCTGGCTGTGGGTTGGAGTTCAAGAACTGCATGCCTACCTGCGCGCCTATACTGCTCGATGCCAGGGCGGCAGGATTGTCGAGGGCTGGTGAAAGCGGACTGCTCGCGCCCGCCGAGGCTGGGCCGCTGGAATCGAGTGCCAGCAGCGCCTGCTGCGGCGTCAGGAAGAAGCTATAGCCCGGCCCATGGGCCAGAAAGCGCACCTGCCCATTCGCCTGGCCCTGGTTTGCCTCGAAACGGATGGCAGGTTGCGCTGACGAAGCTGAAGCCATGGACGCGCCCGGGCAGGCAGAAGTGGCAGGCGGCGTCGAGCCATGCAAAAAAGCGGACCGGTTCGCGGCAGGCCCGAAGCTGACCAGAACAAGCAATCCTAATGTAAGAATAAAGAAGGCATAAGAAATGAATTGTTTGATTCGCATGCGAGGCGGCCAACCTTTCTGGCATCATGCCGCCGCTGGAGGCTTCCAGCGACAGAGCTGACATAGCACGTCTCGTGGGCTGGCTTCCTGGGCAATGCCCCTGACAGAAAGCCGTGAAAAACCGTCATAAGATGAACCCCAACAAGATGTTTAGTTATATTCGCCCAGAAGCATAGCTCTACCATATGTAGATACTAGCATACAGCTATGAATCCTGGCAACCAGATGGGCTAGATGGCACTAGCTGAATGGGCCATGCTTGCAAAAAACCTGCTCTTTGTGTTTCAAGAAGACGATCTGTGTTGCCACTGAACCTGCAAGCGCTTGCAGCATCATAGAGGATCAAGGTTCGCGGGTCCGGTTATATGCTGGGCTGGCAGCACCTCAAATAACGCATGAAAAGGCATGTAAGGCGACGAAAGCTCCTTAAAAAAGGCTTGACAAACGTCCTATTTCTCTGTATTATCTCATCAAGGATTTGCAAGCGCTTGCAAAAATGAGGGCAGATGAGATGGCGCGAAAATCGCTCGTTGCACCACAAGACATCACCATCTTCGATGTGGCTCGTGAGGCCGATGTTTCTTATTCGACTGTCTCGCGAGTCATTAACAACAAAGGGGTGAGTGCTGAGAAGCGCGAGCGGGTGCTGCGCGCCATGGCCGAATTAGGATATGTGGCGAATGTGCAGGCGCGCAGTCTGGCAGGTGGCAAATCGCACATCATTGGCTTGTTGGTGCACAGCCTCACCGTTGAATATTTTGGCGAGATTGCGCGCGGCGTCGATGATGCCCTGGCGCCTGTGCAATATGATTTGATGCTCTATACCACCCACCGGCGCAAGGGGCGTGAGTCGGCTTATGTGACCCGGTTGACGCGCAATCTGGTGGATGGCCTGTTGCTTGTCCTGCCACGCAATGCAGAAGACTATCTCGAAACGCTGCGGCACCGCAGGTTTCCCCACGTGTTGGTTGATCACCAGGGACTGGGCTTTGAGGTTCCATCGGTGGGCGCTTCCAACTGGCAGGGAGGGTATGATGGCACCCGCTATCTCATCGAGCTTGGGCACCACCGCATTGGCTTTATCACCGGAGATATGGCCCTGGGCTGCGCGCGTGATCGCCTGGTGGGCTATCAACAGGCGCTGAGCGAGGCCGGTCTGCCCTTCGATCCCGCTCTGGTACGTGAGGGGGATTTCCTCCAGCCACAAGGCTTTCTCTGCGCGAACGAACTCCTTGATCTTGCCGAGCGGCCCACGGCGATCTTCGCTTCTAATGATGTTTCTGCCTTTGGGGTGATGGAAGCGGTGCGCAATCGTGGCCTGCGTATCCCCGAAGATGTTTCGATTTTGGGCTTTGACGATATCCCCCAGGCGGCTCAGGTGTATCCCGCGCTGACGACGGTGCGTCAACCCCTGGCCGAGATGGGGCGAACGGCGGTCCAACTGCTTTTTACGTATATCAACGAGCCTGATGCTCCCATAAAGCGGATTGAATTACCAACGGAACTGATTGTTCGGCAATCGTGCCAGGCGCCCGTGATATCATCGCTTGCCTAGCGCAAGTGTCCTCTGTTGCCAATCTATCGGAGCTGGTCCCCGGAAACGATGGATGCACAGTGTAAGATGGAGCGTTTTTTAGACCTGATCGGGGGAAAGGAGTAGAAACAGGCGGCGACTCTGACCTGATGCGCTGTCAGACATATCGAGGTGCAAAGTCGCCAGGAACCCGATATTCATTATAACCCATCCTGCTCACCAGGATGCCAGACCCATGGTAGTTTCCTGTGATCCATCGACGTGTATTGTGCAACGTTGCAGTTCACCCTTCAAGGAGCACAGTTGACCATGAGACGCTATTCTCTCCTTTTCTCCGTCCTGGCGGTCTTGATGATCATGTTGACCGCCTGCGGCAATAGTCCGGGTAGCAATGGGAAGGTCATTATTAACTGGTGGCATATCAGCACTGCTGACCCACTGTTGACGACCTTTAAGAACCTCGCCAACCAGTACATGAAGGACCACCCCAACGTCCAGATCAACATCACCGTGATTGCCAACGACCCGTTCAAGACCAAGTTGAGCACGGCGATGCAGGCTGGCACCCCTCCCGATATCTTCCAGAGTTGGGGCGGTGGCGTGTTGCAGCAGTATGCTGCTGCTGGGCTGCTCAAAGACATCACCCCGGACCTCCAGCAAAATGGCTGGGGCGCGAGCTTCGGTCAGGCGGGCCTGAATCTGTACAGCTATAACAATCATTATTATGGTGTGCCGTGGGACATGGGCGCCGTTGGCTTCTGGTACAACAAGAGCTTGTTCACCAAAGCTGGCATCACAGCGCCTCCAGCAACCTGGGACGACTTTGTCAGCGACATCAAGAAGCTCCAGGCGGCGCACATCACGCCGCTGGGTCTTGGCGAAAAAGATGAGTGGCCGGGCGCTTTCTATTGGGAATACTTTGCCGTGCGTCTGGGCGGCCAGGCTGCCTTCAACAAGGCGTACGGCCATAAGGGCGGCGCGTTTACCGATGCGCCTTTCATTCAGGCTGGGCAGTACCTCCAGCAGTTGGTTGCTCTGCATCCCTTCGAGAATGGCTTCCTTGGCGCTGCCGATACTGACGCTCAGGCTATCATGGGCAACGGCCAGGCTGCCATGGAGTTGATGGGCCAGTGGGCGCCTTCTAGCTATGTCTCCTCGGCGTCCGATAAAAAAGGCCCAGACGTTGGTTTCTTCCCCTTCCCGTCCATCCCCGGTGGCGCGGGCGCGCCTGGTGACGTGCTGGGTGGTGGCAATGGTTTCGCAATTGGCAAGAATGCTCCACCGGAAGCGGTTGATTTCGTTCGCTTCTTGACCAACCAGGCCAACGAAGAGACCTATGCCAAGGAAGGCGCTGCTTTGCCGCCAGTGACCTCTGCGCAGGTTGCCGTCAGCGACCCGAACCTGCAAGCTGTCGCGAAACTGGTCTCTAATGCCGGTTACTACCAACTCTACTACGATCAGTTCATGTCCCCTGCGGTGGGCACCACCATCAATGACCAGGTTGCGGCGCTCTTTGCAGGAAAAGCTACCCCACAGGCCGCTGCTCAGGCCATCGATACTTCTGCTGCTTCTGGGCAATAGCCAGGGACTCGCGGTTTTCGCTGGGAAACCTATAAGGGTTTCCCAGCACACGCTGGCGAGAGAGCAACCTATCTCGCCAGCTTTCAGCCTCTGCGCATGAGCCTGCGGCAACAGGGATTTGCGCGTATGTGTTCCTTCATCCACTGGATGGCAGAGAAGGGAGCGTAGTTCTGTGCAGCTCACCGTGTCTCCCGCTGTGACATCGCGGAAGTTTTTCACCCCCCGCTCTCGTCGGCGGTGGGGCGACGCGATGACGATTATTCTGTTTCTTCTGCCCAGCATGGTGCTGTACATAGTGTTTGTGCTGGTTCCGGTGATCCAGGCGGCGCAGTACAGCTTCTATAAATGGAATGGTCTGGATGCTCTTACTGACTATATTGGTCTCGGAAACTATCAGTTAATGCTGAAAGACCCGATCTTTCTACAAGCGGTCAAGAATAACTTTCTCATCGCCATTCTCTCGCTGGTGTTTCAATTGCCAGCAGCCATTACCCTGGCGCTTCTGGTCAACCGCAAGCTGCCAGGCCGGACGGTTTTCCGTACAATCTTCTTCTTGCCTTATGTCCTGGCGCCGGTGGTCGTTGGCCTGATCTGGTATTACATCTATAACCCATCCAATGGTCTGATCGCCGGTTTATTCCACCAGTTTGCTCCGCAGGCGACGCCTCCAGCCTTCCTGGCTGATCCCAACGCGGTCCTCTACGCGCTGTTCGTGGCAATCACCTGGGAGTTTTTTGGATTTCATCTCATCCTCTATCTGGCCGGATTGCAGAATATTCCTGAGGATGTGATTGAGGCCGCCCGTGTGGATGGCGCGAATGGCTGGCAGGTGATTCGCCATATCACGCTGCCGCTGCTGGGCAGCACGATCCGGCTTTCAGCTTTCCTGTCGATTCTGGGATCGCTGCAATATTTCGATCTGGTCTATGTGATGACCAACGGCGGCCCGGTGAATGCCAGCCAGGTAATGGCCCTGTACCAATATCACTTTGGCCTGCAAGAGTTCCGCCTGGGCTATGGCAGCGCTGTCGGCGTCATGATGTTTGTCCTCTGTTTCATCTTTGGGTTGCTCTACCAGCGGCTCATCATGCGTCAGGACCTCAGCGGCAATGCGGCCCTCTAAGCAGAAGGAGAGTGCTTTATGACTGTCGCCGTCAAAGAGAGCATTATTGTCGAACAGGGCCGTCCGGTCGAACGTATTCGCCGCCGACGAGATTGGGCGATGCTGCCCGCATTCATTACCTGCCTGATCGTGGCGTCGATTGTGCTTATCCCGCTGATTACCGTTTTTCTGGGTGGCCTGCGCACGAATGGCGAACTCTTAAACAAGCCGTTCAGCATTCCCACGGCGCTGCATTTTGAAAATTATCAGAAGGTGCTGGCACCGGGAAGCCCATTTTGGGGCGGGCTGACCAACAGCGTGGTGATCTTGATAGGAACGCTGGCTTTGTTATTAGTCACTGCCAGCCCCGCCGCGTTTGTACTGGCGCGTATCTCGTTTCCAGGGCGAGAGATTATTTTTAATATCTTTCTCTTTGGCCTGCTGTTTCCCCTGACGGTGGCTGTGCTGCCTTTGTATATCACGATTCGCGGGCTGGGCCTGCTGAACACCGCGTGGGCCGTGATTCTCCCCCAGGTTGCTTTCAGCTACCCGGTTACGATCTTGATCTTGCGCAATTTTTTCCGCGCGGTTCCTCAGGAATTGGAGGATGCGGCCACCATCGATGGAGCCTCGCGGCTGGGGTTTCTCTTGCGGGTGTTGCTGCCGCTGTCGCGTCCGGCGCTGGCAGCCGTCAGCCTGGTGGCGACGGTGGGCAGTTGGAACAGCTTCCTGCTGCCGCTGCTGGTTTTGAATGATGAGTCCACCTGGACGCTGCCCCTGGCGGTAACGCAGTTTCAGCAGCAGTTTACGACGGATTGGGCGTCTGTGCTTGCCTTCGTCACGCTGGCTATGATTCCGGCAATTCTCATCTATTTGCTGGCCGAACGCCAAATTGTCTCTGGATTGACGGCTGGCGCAGTGAAAGGATGAAAGGGAGGTCTTGGTGCCTGTTACACTGACTGAACGTGGTCTCGACATTGATGGGAAACATGTTCCTGTCTACTCCGGCAGCCTGCATTACTGGCGCATCGAGCGCGACCTGTGGCCGCTGGTTCTTGATCAGGTACAAGCCCTGGGTTTTGGAATGATCGAGACGTATATTCCCTGGTCGGTCCACGAAATTGCGCCGGGGGTGTTCGATTGGGGGACCATCGACCCACGCAAGGATGTCGAGGCTTTTTGTCAGTTGTGTGAAGCGCGCGGCCTGTATCTTCAGGTGCGGCCAGGCCCCTTGATTAACGCTGAATTGACGGATTTCGGCTTTCCTGAGTGGGTACTGCTGGACCCTGAGGTGCAGGCGCATACCGCCGTGGGCAGCCTGCACCTGGACGCCGCCGCAGGTTTTCATCCACCGCGCCCGTTTCCAGTGCCTTCCTATGCCAGCCCGGCCTTTTATGCAGCGGTGGGCAAGTGGTTCGATGCGGTGTGCCCGCTGATCGTGCGCCATCTGGCTCCAGGTGGCTGCATCATCACCGTTCAAAGCGACAACGAAAGCTGCTATCTCTTTCACGATCAAGCCTACGCGACGGATTATAGCCCGGCTTCCCTTGCCGCCTATCACCAGTTCCTTGAGGAACGCTATGGAACCATCGCGCAGGTGAATGCGCTCTATGGACGGCATTATGAAGACTTCACCGCCATTGACCCGCCGCGCGATTGCCAGATTCACACTGCCGCCGATGTGCCCTGGCATCGCGATTGGGTGGAATATAAAGAGCGCTATATTCATCAGAGCGTGGTGCAAATTGCCAAGATGCTGCGTGCGCGCGGTGTGGTGGGCGTGCCGATCTTTCACGATGTGGCCTTCGATCACTTTACGCCGCTCGATATCGCGCGCATGGAATCGGAGGGCGCGCTCGATTGGGTGGGCCTGAATCTCTACCGCAGCCCGCAGGAATATGCTGGCGTCAGGCGGCGCATGCGCTATCTGGCAGGAGCAACGAAGCTGCCTTTTGTGCCGGAGTTCGGCAGCGGCATCTGGAGCCATCATCCGCAGACGTCTACTCCCGAGGAGCAGGAATTTGCGACGCTGGCGGCATTGATGTATGGCATGCGCGCCGTCAATTTTTACATGCTTGTGGAGCGCGAACGCTGGCAGGGCAGCCCGATCACCCGCCATGGCGACTTGCGCCCCGGCTATGCCGATTTCTATCGACAGCTTTCGACGTTCCTGGAGCAGTATCCGCTCGGCGCGTTCCGACGCCAAACGCCGGTGATGGTGCTGCACAACTATGATCTGGGGCGCTACGAGGCGATGGCTTCGACGCTCCATTACGCGCACGTCGATTTGCTCGGATTGCCTGAAGAACTTGGCATGATCGACCTTGACCTTGGCTTCCGCTGGGATGTGACGCGGGAGGCTAATCACCGTCTATCTGATAACTGGCTGGGGATGGTGTTCCAGCAGTTGAAGCAGCAAGGACTCGATTACGATATTGCCGATACACATATCGACCCGCAGCGTTTGCAGCGGTATCCCGTCGTGTGCGTTCCAACGGTGGACTTTATGGATGCCAGTGATCAACAGCGACTGCTCGATTATGTGGAAAAGGGCGGGTGCGTTCTCCTGGGGCCAGGCATGCCGTATCTCGACAGCAGCCTGCGCGCGTGTTCCATCTTGGGCAAGGCAGCGCAGCAGCCGGGCGAGGTGAAATATGGCGCGGGGTGCCTGATCTGGGCCACACCTGAGACGCTTGCCACCTTCCTTGCCGGAAGCTTGCCCACGCCGACGGTGCGCTGGGACGCGCCAGCGGTGGATGTCGTTGAGCAGGTTGGGGAAGAGCGGCGGCTGCTGTTCGTTGCCAATCCCCAGGAGCATAGCCAGCAGGTCACGGTCACCTTCGATACGCCGCGCCGCCTGTCGCCCGTCTGGGGTGGTTCCAAAGCCTCGGCCCAAGAGACGACGCAGTTGACTCTCGAGCTTGCCCCGTATACGATCCAAATCTGGGAGACCCAACATGATTGACCCACACTGGCAGGTGATCGATCTTGATCCGGTGACCTGGCGGCATCTCGGTCCTTTCTTTCAACCACAGCGGTATATTGCTGCTGCCCAACCAGGGGAGCACGGCCTGTTTATCCTCCATGAGCATGGTCGGCTCCTCAAAGTCGTCGATACCCAGACGAAGCACATTCCTGCTGACATTCCGGACCAGATCAGCGATCCGGCAGCGCTGGCGCGAACGCTGTATGAGCGCGGGCAGTGGCAGCGTGTTCACGTCATCGACCGTCGGCATCTTGCGTGGGTGGCGCAGCAAGCGCAGATCACGCCGCGCCGCGAATTGACGATGGACGCCTATTATCATTTGGTTTATACTCTGGTATGGGGCAACCGTGAGGGCTATGTCTGCCAACCAGAACATCCCGGCCATGCCTATGGCTGGACCTATAGCGAGGTTCGTCGCTTCGTCGCAGCATTACCGTCACCGGCCACGCTCGCGCTGGGGGTCTACTCAGATGATGGCGCGCTCTGGCTCGGCCTCATCCTGCTCTGCGAGCAAGGGATGATTCGTCGAGTCACCACCTTTGAGGGGTTGCGCTGGCAGGTTGCGCGGCCAGGGCCGACCGAAGAGACGCTGAGCGCGCTGCGCGAGGCGCTTGCTGCCCAGTTTGCCCCGCCCGCCGCCGCCTTGTTGTGTACCGAGGCGGTCTTTTCCGGCTGGCTGGCGTCAGCGGAGAAGCTGGCGTACCTCACTGCGGCCCGCGCCAACGCGACAGCCATCTGGCAGATTTAATTGCATTACGAAGTTTGCATCTGTGGAGGATTTGCCTATGTCAACCGCTTTTCAGCCGACACCCGCCGATACATTTACCTTTGGTCTCTGGACAGTGGGGAACATGGGGCGTGATCCTTTTGGCGATGCGGTACGCTCGGCCATCTCGCCGGTTGAGATTGTTCACTTGCTGGCCGAGGTTGGCGCGTATGGCGTGAACTTTCATGATAACGACCTGGTGCCCATCGACGCAACCCCCGCCGAGCGCAATCAGATTGTGCGCGATTTCAAGGCGGCGCTGGAAGCGACGGGCATCGTCGTTCCCATGGCGACGACGAACCTGTTCTTCGCCCCGGCCTTTCGGGACGGCGCGTTCACGGCCAATGATCCTGCCGTGCGCGCCTATGCCCTGCAAAAGACGATGCGCGCCATTGACCTGGGCGTGGAACTGGGCGCGAAGGTCTATGTCTTCTGGGGTGGGCGCGAAGGCACGGAGACCGATGCCACCAAAAGCCCGCTGGATAGCCTGAAACGCTTCCGCGATGCAATTAACTTCCTGACCGAATACGTGCGCGACCAGAAGTATGACCTGCGCTTTGCGCTGGAACCCAAGCCCAACGAGCCACGCAGCGACATCTATCTTTCGACGGTTGGGGCGATGCTTGGCTTCATCCAGACGCTAGAGCATCCAGACATGATCGGCGTGAACCCGGAGTTTGCGCACGAGACGATGGCTGGCCTCAACTTCTTGCATGCCGTGGCCCAGGCGTGGGATGCCGGAAAGCTCTTCCACATCGACCTGAACGATCAGGTGGGGCCGCGCTACGATCAAGACTTCCGCTTCGGCGCACACAACATCAAGCCCGCGTTTTTCCTGGTCCAGTTCCTTGAATCCGTTGGCTACCAGGGCAGCAGGCACTTCGACGCGCACGCCTATCGCACCTCTGACCCGGAGGATGTGAAAGCCTTCGCGCGCGGCTGCATGCGCACCTATCTTATCCTGAAGGAGAAAGCGCGCCAGTTTGCCGCGGACCGCGAGATTCAAGATTTGCTCGCCGAGATCACCAGGGACGATGGCTCGCTGGCGCGCTATCAGGGGGCGTATAGCCGCGAGACGGCTGAAGCGCTCAAGAGTGAACGGTTTGATCGGGTGGCGCTTGGACGACGGGGGCAGCCCTATGAGCGGCTGGACCAACTGGTCATCGAATTACTGCTTGGGGTGCGCTAAAAAGAAGGGGAGAGACCATGGCATCGGTCAGTGTGGTGGAACCCGAGTAGAAGACACCATTCCCGTCTACCTCCCCTCCTCAGAGGTGGGCGCCCGGTGAAGCAGGCCCAGCGCCTGACGCACCCGGGCGCCTTCCTCTTTCAAGTGGGCGCGCTCGCGTGTCGCCTGCTGCATGCTTTGTTCCAACAGGAATTGCTGCATCTGCCCAATGACGAGCAGTTCAGCCAAAGCGCTGCGTACCGCTTGATCGCGGGGGCTAGACGTGGCGAGCGAGGCGTGTACGCTGGCGGTGTGCGCCTGCACCGAAGACAGCAGGCGCTCGTCAGTTTCCAGCCATTGCCCAAGCTGATGCCATTCCTCGAAGACCTGCTGTACTCGCCCTTCCAGACAAGCAACCTGAACTGGCAGCGGCTCCCCGTCTGGCGCTTTGAGCATTGCTCCCGCCTTTCGTTGGCGTCACCCTGCTATCTGCATTGGCCGACTATCACCTACTCAATCATTGAGTAGTCTGTAATGCTATTGTACGGGGGTGGTCGGCAGATTGTCAAGGGGCGCAAAAGGGTATCGCGCGCCAGGCGTCAGGCTTCGAGTTCCGCCAGCGCGTCGGGGAGTTGGCTGATGTTCTTGACGATGATGTCGGGCAGTTGGCCCAGAGGGTCGGCGGGGCTGCCGGTGCGATCCACCCAGGCGGCCTTCAGTCCGGCGGCCAGCGCGCCGGTCACATCGAAGGGATTGGCCGAAATCAAGCGCGTCTGGGCAGGCGTTCGCCCCACACGCTGGGCGGCGTGGTGATAGATTTTTGGCGTGGGCTTGTAGATGCGCACTTCTTCGGCGCTGATGATGTCCTGAAAATAGGGACGCAGACCGGTGGCCTCCAGCAAGGGGTTGAGCATGGAGAGCGCGCCATTGGAGAAGATGACCATCGTATAGCCATCTGCCTGCAAGCGTTCCAGACCCGGCTTGACATCGGCAAACGGCTCCAGGCGCTGATACTGCGCCAGCAGCGCTTCTTGCTGCTCTGGTGTGAGGGTGTTGCCGGTGACGGCCAGCGCGTAGCCCAACGCTTTGCGTGTCAGTTGGGCAAAGTCTTCGTAGCGCTCCATCAGTGTTGCGCGAAAGCTGAACTCAAGCTGCGATTGCCGCCAGATGGCCGAAACACGCTGCCCCTGCTGTGGAAGAAACTGCTCGATCTGGCGGCTGATGCCCATCGTATCAACCAGGGTGCTGTAGACATCGAAAACCAGCGCATCACGTGGAGGCATGCGGGTTGTTCCTTTCTCGCTGGGTGGCTGTATTACAGAATTGGACTCATGCGCTGGCGCAAGATGCCCTTGACGACGGCCAGCACCAGGAACGCGATGAGCAGCAGAATCACCGAAAGCGTGAGCGCTCCTTGGAGATCGGTCTCGAAGCCGACGTAGATAGCCAGCGGCATGGTTTGAGTGACGCCGGGGAAGTTGCCAGCAAAAAGAATCGTTGCGCCGAACTCGCCCAGGGCGCGCGCCCAGGTCATCACCGCGCCGGTAAAGAGGGTGCTCCAGCAGAGGGGCAAGGTGATGAGGCGAAAGATGTTGAAGGCATTCGCGCCATCGACGGCTGCGGCCTGTTCGACCTCGCGGTCAACGCGGGCAAAGGCGGTGATGGCTGTTTTTATATAAAACGGTCCGGCGACAAATATCTGCGCCATGACGACGGCTATGGTAGAGAAGGCTATTTCGATGTTGGCGTTGTCCAGATATGGCCCCAGCAGCCCGCGCCGCCCGAAGGCGACCAGCAGCGCAATCCCTGCCACTGCGGGCGGCAGCAGCATGGGCACATCGATGAGCGTATCAATCAAGATGCGTCCGGGGAAGCGATGCCGCGCGAGCAGATAGGCTATCGGTGTGCCCGCCAGGACGGTCAGCCCGGTGGTGATGAGTGTGGTTGTCAGGCTCAAATTGATGGCCTGAGCAACAGTTGGGTCAACCAGATTCGCGAGCAGCGCGCCTGGCGACACGCGCAGCACCAGGGCGACAATCGGCAAGGCGAAGAAGGCCAGCATGGGCAGGCTTGCCAACGCCAGCGGAATCTGACGCAAAAGCGCTTGCCCGCGCGCTGAGGTAAGCAGGAACGGCTGCTTTTCCCGCCCCTGAAGCGACACGTGGGTCTCGGCTCTGGATTGGGCCTGCACTGGCTCCCTCGCTCTCATCGGCTGCGCCCCCAACAACGCGAGGGCGCAGGCATGCGCGCCACTCTACTCTTTCGCCCGCTATTCAGGGGCTGAGTAGGTTACGGTGAGTATCGCATGCTGGCGCTGAGGTGTCAACTGCCGATGTGGTGAGTGTTCGTGCCTGTCAGAAGTTGATATTGTTGATCTACTTTTGTATAGTACAGGGAAGAAATGATGGTCTCTTTCCGCCAGTGGTCATAGTAAGGAAGCCAATCAATGCCTGATGAAGCATTGCCCACGCCCAGCTATTATCCGGTGCTGCTTGATCTGCGGGGCCGCGCTGCCGTCGTGATCGGCGGCGATGACGTGGCGGCTGAGAAAGCCGCAGCCCTGGCTGGCTGCGGCGCAGAGGTGCAGGCCCTCAGCCCGACGTTCTGTGAGGCGCTGCTGGCGCAGGCTGAACGCGGCGCGGTGCGGCTCTGCCAGCGTGCGTATACGCCAGGTGATCTCGCTGGCGCGTTTGTGGTGGTTGCCGCCACCAACGACCCTGATTTGATCGAAGCTATCTGGCAAGAAACGCGGCAGGGTGGGCAACTGGTCAATATCGTCGATCAGCCCCGGTACTGCTCGTTTATTCTGCCTTCGGTTCTGCGGCGCGGCGCGCTGACGATTGCTGTCTCCACCGAAGGAGCCAGCCCCAGCCTGGCAAAGCGCATCCGCCAGCAGTTGGAAAAGCTGTTCCCTGCCGCCTATGCGCCCTATCTGCGTCTGGCTGCGGCGGCGCGCAAACGCCTGCGGACGGGCGGTGTGTCTTACCAACAGCGCGACGAGTTCTTTGGAGCGTATTTTGCCTCGGACACGCTGACGAGCCTGGAGCAGCATGATTGGGCGGCGGCTGCCGAAACGACGGCAACCCTGTTGCAGCGCTATGGCATCGAGGCGCAGGCCGCCACACTTGAAGAGGAAGCGAAATCGTAGCATGGCAAAGGTCTATTTGATTGGGGCTGGTCCGGGCGACCCGGAATTGATGACGCTGAAGGGATTGCGCTGCCTGCGCGCCGCCGAGGTTGTCATCTATGATCGGCTGATTAACCCGGTGCTGCTGGAGGAAGCGCGGCCCGGCGCGGAATTGATCTTCGCGGGCAAGGCGCGTGGCTGCCATCAGGTGCCCCAGGAGGAAATTAACCGGCTGCTGATTGAGCATGCCCGGCAGGGGCGTGTCGTTGCCCGGCTGAAAGGTGGCGACCCCTTTGTCTTTGGGCGCGGCGGCGAAGAAGCGGCGGCGCTGGCCCAGGCGGGCATTCCATTCGAGGTGGTGCCAGGGGTGAGTTCGGCCATTGCCGTGCCCGCCTACGCTGGCATTCCTGTGACGTATCGGGGATACGCGGCGCAGGTGACGATTGTGGCAGGTCATGAAGGCGCTCAGGCGTCAGAAGTCAATTGGGAGACGCTGGCGGCTGCGGATGGCACGCTGGTGGTGCTGATGGGATTGGCGGCCCTGCCCCAGATTGTCCGGCGGCTGCTGGAGGCGGGTATGTCGCCATCGATGCCAGTTGCGGTCATCCAGCATGGCACGCTGCCGACGCAGCGCGTGATTACCGGCAGCCTGGCGAGCATCGCGGCGAAAGTGGCTGAGGCCGGACTGCAATCCCCGGCGATGATCGTTATCGGTGCGGTGGTCAGCCTCCAGCCGTCGCTTGCCTGGGTGCAGGAATTGACCGCGCTAGCGGCGCAGGCTGGCTGAGACGTTAGATGCCGTGCTTGTCATCGACTCGCTCTCTTCAGCGATACCTGACTGACCGGCTGGTAAGTCTTGTCATGCTAGAACACTCTTCTCAAAGAAAGTTGACACGAGAGGGAATACCGCTCTATACTCATTCTAAGTGTGTGGAAGCGTTGTGTTCATCTCAAGGAGGAGAGGCCTGGTCATGGAGGAGCGTTATGGGCAGCATATTGGCAACTATCGGCTGGGCCGCGTTCTGGGGCGCGGCATTTTCGCGCAGGTCTATCTGGGCGAGCACCTCTATCTGAAGCGCATCGTAGCTGTCAAGGTTTTGAAAGACCTGCTGGAAGAGGAGCAAATTGAACGTTTCTGCTCTGAGGCCAGCTTGATCTCCCAGTTGGACCATCCCCGAATTGTGCGTGTGCTTGATTTTGGAGTGGAGCAGCGCGTTCCCTATCTCGTGATGGAGCACGCACCAAATGGAACGCTGCGCCAGCGCCATCCGCCAGGTACAACGCTGCCTTTACCTATCGTCGCCAGCTATGTGCAGGAGATCGCTGCTGCGCTGGATTATGCCCATCAGCAGAAGATCATTCATCGGGATGTGAAGCCAGAGAATCTCTTGCTGGGGGCGCAGCAGGAAGTATTGCTTAGTGATTTTGGTATCGCGGTGGTTGCGCACCGCACCAAATCCATGACGACGCAGGACGGGGAGGGCGACCCCACCTATATGGCGCCCGAACAACTGCTGCGGAGGGCGCGCCCGGCCAGTGACCAGTACGCGCTGGGGGTGGTGGTCTACGAGTGGTTGACTGGCGCTCCGCCTTTTCAGGGCTTGCCGATTGAAATTGGGATGCAGCACCTCCACGCCCCGCCACCCTTGCTTTCCAGGCACGGCGAACTTCTGGCACCCGAAGTGTCGCAAGTGGTGCTGCGCGCTTTAGAGAAAGACTACCGGCAACGCTTTGCCAGCGTCCAGGCATTTGCTGACGCGCTTTCTCGGGTCAGCCAGCGAGTTCCCACGCGCTCTGCTGCGCCTGAGACCGCAAGGGAGCCACTGCGCGCAACCCAGGTCGCCGATCACTCCTTCAAGGGATGGGCCAGGCGACGCTTCAAGCGCGCCTGAGCGTGACACAAACGCCTGGCTGCTTGTGGTTTGACATTCAGGCCGCCCCGTGTTATTGTTCATGGCGCGGCTCGAGTCACTGCTTCAGCCAGGCAGGTGTAGCTCAGGTGGGTAGAGCGCTTCTTTTCCAAAGAAGAGGTCGTAGGTTCAATTCCTGCCGCCTGCTCCCTTTTAATTGCTAGACAAAGAGCGGCTGCATACCTAGCCGCGCGACCAGCGCTTGCATCTGCTCGTTCGTTGGGCCGGGCATGTCTGGCTGGAAGCGACTGGCAGCGTCCAGCACACGCGGCAGCAGATGAATATCTCCAACCGTGTTCAGAAATATCCCCGGCTGCTGTAAGGCCCAGTGGACCGCGAGGTCAATATCCTCCTGCACCTCCAACGGCTCGTACCACACCGAACGGGTGTGTGGGCGGCCCAGCCAGGGCTTGTAGGCGATGGATTTGATAGTCTGCATGGCTATCTGGCGCTCCTGACAGGTTGTGAGCAGCGCCCGGAAGTTTTCCGCGTAATAGGCGTTCTGCATGGTGAGGAAGTTATAGGGCAGCAGCACGGCATCGAAGTCGAAGCGTTCCAGGCTGCGCCGGTGCGTGGCGGCGACCTGGAGGCCGTGCCCGGTGACACCGATGGCTCGAACCAATCCTTGTTGTTTGGCCTCAACGGCAGCCTCCATCGCGCCGCCTGGGCTGAGCGCGGTGTCCCAGTCGATGGGGTCTACCAGATTATGAAGCTGCCACAGGTCCACGTGGTCGACCTGCATGCGTTCCAGCGAGCGCGCCAGTTCTTCTTTGGCTTCCTGTGCCGTACGCGCGCCTGTTTTGGTCGCCACATAAAACTGGTCCCGCTGCCGCGCCAGCCAGGGCGCGATGCGCAGTTCTGCGTCGCCATAGCTGGCGGCCACGTCGATATGGTTCACCTCATACCGCATCAGCACGTCCAACGTCTGGTCTGCTTCCGCCTGGGTCACCTCGGCGAGCGAGGCGGCCCCAAAGATGGTGCGGGTGCTCAGGTGGCCGGTGCGGCCAAAGGGCTGGGATGGAATGGGCATGCAGCTTCCTCCTGGCTGGGTGTATGTGCTGACGGCTCCGCATGTCAGCGGGCGGTCGTCCGTTCAGTTGTATCTGTTTCCTTGCGGCATTGCGGGCATTGCCCGAAGAGTTCTAGGGAGTGACCTTTGAGGATGAACTGCGTCTGCCGCTCAATCGCCGACAGCACTTCGGATGGCAAGCATTCCTCGACGTTGACCACCCGGTGGCACTGCGTACAGGTGACGTGATGGTGATGACTTTGCCCACCGCAGACGCGGTAGCGATGTGTGCCATCGGCAAACTCGACCCGATCTAGCACGCCTTCCTGGGCCAGCACCTCGACTGCCCGGTAGACGGTGGCCCGGCCCAATCCCGCGTCGTCTTGCTGCAACTCGTGCCAGAAATCATCAGTCGCGAAATAGCTGTCGGTGGCAGCGCGCTGTGCGAGCCGTTCGGCAATGAGGCGGCGCTGGCGGGTGTTGCGGAGGCCCATCTGTTCAAAGACGTGAAGGATGTTTTCTGTGGTGATTCCCATGGTTGCGCGTTCCTTTCCGCCGAACTGGTCCCCTCCTCAGGTTGCTTTGAGCCGTGCCTTGGTGTTCTGGTGATGATGAGACCGCTTTTCAGGAAACGACCTGTCTCATCCAGCGGATAAGGTCTGCCCGTCCCTTCTCTTGCCTGCATTCTATCACGCTCGTGACCTCTTTGAGAGAACGCAGGTATTTATGGCAAGATAGACAAAAAGTATAAATGAGACAATATCTCATTGACAAACGGCGAAGAATCTGATATGCTCTTTTTGCACATGATACATAGTATCATAAACAGAGGGCTTTGGCAAAAAAGGCCACCGAGGAGCATTCGATGTCACACGTAGGTTTGCCTCATCTTGCGTTTCCAGCATCTGCCCGACGCGTCGGGCAGATGCTGTGCAGGCAGGGTGTGTTTTTCTCCGGGTTTCTGGCGCTGACCGGCCTCTTGCTGGCGCTTTCTAGCTGTGGAAGTCCGGCGAGCGCGGTCTCTGGCGGGGTGGTGAAGGTGGTCGCTGGAGAGAATTTCTGGGGCAGCATTGCCGCTCAACTGGGGGGCAGTCACGCTTCCGTCATCAGCATCGTTTCTGACCCCAACACCGACCCACATGAATATGAAAGCAGCACCGACGACGCGCGCGCCTTTGCGCAAGTCAATTATGTGATCTTAAACGGCGCAGGCTATGACACCTGGGGCCAGAAGCTGCTCGACGCTAACCCCGTCACGGGCCGCAAGGTCTTCACCGTCGCTGACATCCTGGGCAAAAAGGAAGGCGATAATCCGCATTTCTGGTATAATCCCGACTACGTGGAACAGGTGGCAAATCAGATCACCGCTGATTTCAAAGCGCTTGACCCCGCCGATGCAACCTATTTCAGCCAGCAGCGTACAGCTTTTGAAGATGCACTCAAGCCCTACCATAACCGCATCAACGAGATCAAGCAGAAGTTTGGCGGGCAAAAGGTGGGGGCGACGGAAGATATTTTTGCCTATTTATCGAATGCACTGGGCCTGGATTTGATCTCCCCACCAGCGTTCATGCAGGCGGTGGCCGAGGGCAACGACCCTCCGGCGGCCACGGTGGCCGAGTTTCAGGAGCAAATCCGGCAGAAACAAATTACCGTTCTTGTCTATAATGTCCAGACCGTGACTGCTGTCACGACTAATTTGAAGCAGCTTGCCTCTCAAGAGAGTATTCCTGTCGTGGGGGTGACGGAGACGATTCAGCCCCACGACTCGACGTTCCAGGATTGGCAATATGCGCAGTTGCTGGCGCTGCAAAACGCGCTCAATGCGAACGCTCTGGGGAATTAAGTTTGGCCTTGAGCGCCCTTCCTGAAGGGGTGGATGGGAAAGCGTATGCACGAGATGACAGATCATACTATGAGTGAGCGCGAAGCGGAGTTGCAGGCGTTGCCAATCTCCGATAAGCAACTTGATACGACTGCCGAGCGGATAAAGAGCAGGAATCGTGATTCCATTGTTGCGCTCGAGGGAGCGGCGGCGCAGCTTGGCGCGCGTACCATCTGGAGCCAGGCGACGTTTCAGGTGACTCCCGGCGAGTTCATTGCCATCCTTGGCCCCAACGGCGCGGGCAAATCGACCCTGCTGCGGGTGCTGCTGGGGCTGCTGCGTCCCAGCGCGGGGCGAGTCGAGGTGCTTGGCAGCGCGCCGCGCCGGGGCCATCCGGCGATTGGCTATGTGCCGCAGCGGCGCACGCTTGACCCTGATTTGCCGGTGCGCGGGCGCGACCTGGTGATGCTTGGACTGGATGGGCGGCACTGGGGCTTTGCCCTGCCCGGCCCAAAGCGGCAAAAGCAGCATCTTTTGGTGGAAGAGGCGCTGGCTGCGGTGGGGGCCACGGCCTATGCTGATCGCCCCGTTGGGCAGTTGTCGGGAGGCGAACAGCAGCGCTTACTGCTGGCGCAGGCGCTGGTGGGCCAGCCCAGCCTCTTGCTGCTGGATGAGCCGCTGGCAAGCCTGGACCTGCGCAACCAGGTGGCGATTGCTAATCTGGTGGCGCGGGTAGCGCGTGAGCAAGGGATTACGGTGCTGCTGGTGACCCATGATGTCAATCCGCTGCTGCCGGTGATAGATCGTGTGCTGTACGTAGCTCAAGGCCAGGCGCTGATTGGTTTTCCAGATGACATTATTACTACCGAGTCCTTGACGCGCCTGTATGGCGCGCCTGTTGAGGTGGTGCATGATAGCCGGGGGCGTGTCTTTGTGGTGGGGCTGGAGCAAGAGTTGATGTCTCCCTCAGTGGAGTGAGGCGGCCCACCTGATGCTCTTGCCTGAGAGGAGCCTGTTTTGTTTGCAATCTTCCTATCCATCAAGTCGTTGCTGCCAGCCCTCCGGCTGGCCGCGTTGCACGGTCAACAGGCACAAAGCAGCTTCCCCAGCCCGCCTATTTCCTGGAACCTGTTCGATGATGTGCAAACGCAGCTTCAGTATGCCTTCATGCAGAACGCTTATCTCGCGGGGGCCATCGTGGCAGTGGTGGCCGGGGTGGTGGGCTACTTTGTGGTCTTGCGCGGCCTCTCCTTTGCGGGGCACGCGCTCTCGCATATTGGCTTCGCGGGCGCGACAGGCGCGGTGGCCTTGAGCGGCGTATCCATGTTTGGGCTGATTTTGAACATCCCAGCCGTCTTCGGGCTGCTGGTCTTCACCGTTGTTAGCGCGGTGGGCATGGGGATTCTGGGCAAGCGCATTCACGGGCGCGATGTCGCCATCGGTATTGTGCTGGCCTGGGCGCTGGGGCTGGGCGTGCTTTTTCTGTCGCTCTATACCGGCTATGCCACCGAAGCCTACGCGCTGCTTTTCGGCGAAATCCTGGGCATCAGCCTGCAAGATGTGTTGATTACGATGATTGCAGGCGCGATTACACTTGTTGCCATGGCGGTGCTCTATCGTCCGCTTTTGTTTGCCTCGTTCGATGATGAGGTAGCCGAAGCGCGAGGCGTGCCAGTGCGCTTTCTCTCGATTGCGTTTATGGTGATTCTGGCGCTGGCTGTCTCCGAGGCGGTACAGGTAGTGGGGGTGCTGTTGATCTTTGCCCTGCTGGTGACGCCAGCCGCCATTGCCGAGCGGCTGACGGCACGTCCGGGCCGGGCGATCCTCATCTCCGTTTTATTGGCGCTGGGCTTCACCTGGGTCGGGCTGTTCGTGGCCTATTATCTCCCCTATCCGGTGAGCTTTTTCATTACCACTTTTGCCTTTGGCTCGTATGTGCTGGTGCGCCTCTTCTTTGCTGTGCGCGGGCGCTTCGTCCGTCGCCCGGAGCGCGTGCTGGAAGGAAAGCTGGCCTGACGCGGCAGTGTTCTCTATCGCGCCCATCCCGCTCAGCGTGGGGAATCGTCCCAGAGGACCGGTTGGAGCGCCTCGCGCATGCCGCGCAGTTCTTTGCGGTTTGTCAGTGCCAGCTTGTGTAGTAACGTCTCTCCGGCAGGTGTGAGGGCCACATAGACTTGCCGACGATCTGCCGTGCCTGGCTCGCGACGCACCAACCCCTGTGCCTCGATGCGGTCAATCAAACCGACCATGCTGTGCTGGCGCATTTGCAGGCGCTCGGCCAGTTCGGAAATGGTCGCGCTTTCGCGGCCAGGAAACCCCTTGATCGCCAGCAGCACCTGATGCTGCTGTGGAGTGATGCCTGCCTCTCTTGCCGTCTGCTCGCTAAAGCGCAGGAAGCGCCGCAGGGCATAGCGAAACGCCGCCAATGCCTCGTATTCGGTCTTTGTCATTTGTGGCTGATCGGTTGATTCTCTTGCCGCTGCCTGTGCAGGAGATAATTTGTTGGTGCTGGTGGTTTCCACCTGTGAAGAAGCCTCGTTGTAAGAAATCGATGGTGGTCTCTCTTCCCCCATCTGCTTTGCTCCCATAACATGGTACCAGCGGCGCGCTCCAGAAAGAGCGCGCCCTGAGTTTCTTCTTTGGAACTCATTCCCCATTATAAGGATATTCGATGGGATATGCCATCCCTCTCTCTGCCGCAGCGTGCTGACCAGAGATAAGCTTGTTGGATGTGCCTAACTGCTTCATCGCCTGCGGAGGCGCAAAACCCTTGACGCCGCCGCTTTCTTATGCTATTGTAGAAGTAGGATATATCGTAGTACGATGTAACTGCTCATCAAGCGACAATGGCGTCGCTTGATGGGGCTTTCTCTCACGACGCTTGCCTCTGTAGGGTGTATCTGTTGATATGCTCTGCCGCTCGACAGCGTGATCGGGAAAACCCTGGCGTGTTTCTGCTCGTGTGCGGAGAAAACAGCCATGTCACGCAGGCTCATCAGAGAGGATGTGCCTCTCCAGGCGGCTCGATTCAAGAGTTTGATGCAACAAGCGGATGCCACCTGGGATGAACTTACACAGTCCATTCAGGGGCATCAGGCGTGCCTGGGTGGCTTGCAGCAGCGTCTTGAGCACTTTCATCTGGCGCTGGCCCTTCTGGGGGAGCAGCCTTCTGGTTCAACTCGCGCTCTGGCGATGCAGATGGCTGCTTTGCAACAACAGATAGCCCAGTTGGAAGAGCAAATATCTCAGGAGAACGCCCGCCGCAGTGCCGCCACACGGCAGTTTGAGCAAGCCCGTCTGGCGCTGACGGCACTGCGGCGGCCCAGACCCGGGCAGTGGCACATACTTGCCAGCAAGCTCCTGAACCGCTGTCTTAAGCCCTCCTTACGCTTTTTCTGGACTGCCCTGCAACACAGTTGTGAGTGGTCGGAGATTATTCCAAGCGACCTGCCATTGGAGAACCGCCCCTGACCAAACCATCCTTTTTGCTTGATAGCATATGTGGCTTACCTTCATCGTAGGGTTGATGAGGGGTCAATGTCCTCATCACGCAGCAGTTCTGCCCCGGCTGGGGCGTCGGGGAAATTTTTGTCAGGCGCGGGTACCATCGGCTTCTTCCCGTTGCGCTTTTCTTCGCCAGCCTCATACGCCTCATCGCCCAGAGGGTGGTTCCCATTTTCCTGGACATCTGGCTCCGCAGCCATCAATGTAGTCCCCACTACGACCTCTTTGATCTCAGATTGCCCGTTCCGACGCCTCACCCGCCAGCTTATGAGCGGAGTCAGCGTCAGCACGCGCTCGCGTCGTTCCTCTTCGTCGAGCATGCGCTGACGCGCTTTCAAGAGGTCGCTGCGCGTGATGATGCCTACCAGATGGTCAGGTTGCTCAGGGGAAACGATGGGTATGCGGCCTATGCCCGCCGCGATCATGCGATTGGTGACGACACGCAGCGGTTCGTCAGGAAACGCGACAACTACTTTTCGGCCCAGCAGCGTTTCCAGCGTGCCCGCGTTTGCTCCGTCAGGCGCTGGGAGATGCGCCAGATCGGCGCGCGTGATGATGCCGACCAGCTTTCCGGCGTCATTCACTACCGGATAGCCTTGATGCTTCGTGGTTCCGGGCTGTGCAGCAAAAAACTGGCTGCCTAATTCATCAGGAGTCATGCTTGCGGAAATCGTCACCACCTGCCTGGTCATGACGCGCCCGGCGTTGATCATTTCCAACGGGTCCACGGCGTATTCGCGCGCCACGTGATAGCCGCGTCGGGCCACTTTCTCGGTGAGGATGGAACGTCGCAGCGCCAGCACCGTAAAGGCGTGAGCCGTCACGCAGGAAATCAACAAGGGCAGTAGGAGATTGACATCGTGTGTCAGTTCCAGGGCAAAGATCATGCCGGTAAAGGGCGAGCGCATCGTCCCGCCCAGGATGGCCGCCATGCTGACCAGCGCCCAGACGCCCGGCGTGCCGACGGGCAGGAATGTTGCCTCCAGGCCGCCCAGCGCCGCGCCGACCATCAGCAGAGGAGCCAGCACGCCCCCGGACGTGCCCGACCCGAGCGAGATGGCCCAGATGGAAGATTTGACCAGCACCACTGCCAGGAGCAAGCGCAAGGTGAAGTTGCCGGAAATCAGCATGCGAATGGTGTCATAGCCCACGCCCAGCGTGTGGGGGAAGAAGAAGCCGCCAACTCCCACCACCAGGCCACCCAGCACCGGCCACCACATCCAGTGTATGGGCAGGCGTCGAAAGATATCTTCAGCGGCATAGACCGCTGTCGTGAGCAAGAGCGAGCCAAGGCCCGCAATCACCCCCACAACCAGACAGAACAACAAGCCCGCTGTCTGCATCTGTGGATGTGGTGGCGTGGGAAAGAGCGGCCCCGGCCCTACCAACACACCACGCAAGATCGCTGCTGCCGCGCTGGCGACCGCAACCGGAATCAGGCTGCGCGGCTTCCATTCAAACAACAAGAGCTCAACCGCCAGCAGGACGGCTGCCACCGGCGAGGAGAACGTGGCCGACATGCCGCCCGCCGCGCCAGCGACGAGCAATATCTTACGTTCGGAGGCGGAAAGGTGCAGAAACTGGCCGATAATGGAGCCAAACGCGCCGCCGGTCATAATGATCGGCCCTTCCGCGCCGAATGGACCACCCGAACCGATGGAAATGGCCGAAGACAACGGCTTCAAGACGGCTACTCGCGGCTGGATGCGGCTCTGGCCGATGAGGATCGCTTCCATAGCCTCTGGAATGCCATGCCCGCGAATCCGCTCCGAGCCAAAGCGCGCCATCAGCCCGATGATCAACCCGCCGCTCGCAGGCACCAGTATTACTAGCGGCCCCAGCGTGTTATCCGCCGGGGAGATAAAGGCGAAAGAGAGGCGCTGGTAGAAAAAGAGATTGGTGAAAAATCCGATCAATCCCAGCAGCACAATTGCGATGAGGGCGCAAAGCAGCCCAACCAGCAGCGCCAGGGCAGATAGCCAGATCAGCCGCGCGTCCGCCGTAAAATCGCCTAATCTATCCACCTGGTGAGTCTTGGCTCCTTCTGTCGAATCGGTGCTCTCGCCTGTCCGGGTGAAGCGACCTTGAGCGCGCGCAAGCAAAGACCTGACCATGTACCCTCCTCTTATAAGCGAATGACATTCTTCTCAGCAGAGTCTCTTGTCTATTGTATCGCATCGCGATGTTTTTTGCCAAGTGGTCTGTAGCTGTGTGCGAGCAGAAGCCTGAGCATGCTTCCCCGCCCTGGCTGAAACCCTGGCCTCTGCCGCTTCGGAGCGGGCCAACTGTGGCATGGTTCCTGCGCTCTGTTCCTGTGTGTTGTCTTCTAGCGCGCTGCGATTCACTATTCAGGCCACCCGAAGGCAAAAAGCGGGCTGAAAAAGGATTGATGCAAGCATGACAACTCCAAGCAGGGAAGGCGCACGCGGCCCGCGTGGCTTCTTGCGCAGCCATATTGGCTTTGTGCCGAACCCCATCAGCAAACGCAGCCAGACGCTTGCCCCGCGTATCCGCGAGGCGCAGGCGTTCGATTCCATCTGCCCCTACTGCGCGGTGGGGTGCAGCCAGAAAGTCTACGTCAGGGAAGGCAAAATTCTCGACATCGAAGGCAATCCAGAAAGCCCCATCAGCGCCGGGCATCTCTGCCCCAAGGGCGCGGCCACCTATCAATTTACGGTGAACCCCAATCGGCCCCAAAAGGTGCTCTACCGCGCGCCAGGGGGCGAGAAGTGGGAGGAGCGCCCGCTGGCCTGGGCGATGGAGCGCATCGCTCATCTGGTGAAGACCACGCGCGACCGCGACTTGCAAGAAAAGAATGCCGAAGGACTGCGTATCAATCGGCTGGAAAGCATCGGGCATATCGGCGGCGCAACGCTGGACAACGAAGAGAATTATCTGATTCTCAAGCTTTTCCGCAACCTGGGTATGGTGCACATCACCAACCAGGCCCGTATATGACACAGTTCCACGGTGCCCGGTCTGGGCGTCAGCTTTGGGCGTGGCGGGGCCACGACGGCTCAATGGGACCTGGTCAACAGCGATTGCATCGTGATTCAGGGGTCCAATATGGCGGAGTGTCATCCGGTGGGCTTTCGCTTTGTGATGGAGGCCCGCGAGCGCGGCGCGAAGATCATCCATGTGGACCCGCGCTATACGCGCACTTCGGCCAACGCTGATCTGTATGCGCCCATCCGGCCAGGAACCGATATCGCCTTCATTGGCGGGCTGATTCACTACGCGCTGGAGCACGAGAAATACTTCAAAGAATACGTGCTGCGTTATACCAACGCTTCGACCATCATCAACGAGCAGTTCCAGGATACCGAAGACCTGGATGGCCTCTTTTCCGGCTACGATGAGGAAAAGGGCAGCTACGATCCATCCACCTGGAGCTATGAGGGCGAGGAAGTGCCCGCCGCTGCGGGGCCGCATCAGGCACAGACGGGCGAATCCTTTGGCGCGCGCCTGGCGCGTGCTGAAAAGGGTCCGCCCCCACGCGACGAAACGTTGCAGCATCCGCGCTGTGTCTTCCAACTGCTGAAGAAACACTACGCGCGCTACGCGCCGGAGATGGTCGAGCAGGTGTGCGGCACACCGCAGGATGTTTTCCTTCAGGTGGCCGAGGCGATGACCGCCAACTCGGGACGTGAGCGCACAACGGCTTATATCTATTCGGTGGGCTGGACGCAGCATACAGTTGGCGTGCAGAATATTCGCGCGGCGGCGATTCTGCAATTGCTGCTGGGTAATATCGGGCGGCCAGGTGGCGGCATTCTGGCGCTGCGCGGCCACGCCACGATTCAGGGGTCGACGGATGTGCCCACGCTGTATAACTTGCTGCCGGGCTATCTTCAGATGCCGCTGGAACAGAACAAGACCTTCGAGGAGTGGCAGGAGACGCAGGCGTCGCCCACTGGCTGGTGGTACAACGCGCCGAAGTATCAGGTCAGCCTGCTCAAAGCGTGGTATGGCGAGCATGCCACCAGAGAGAACGAGTGGTGCTATCATCATCTGCCCAAGCTGGCCGCCGACTATTCCTACTATCCGATGTTCTTCAAGATGAAGGATGGCAAGATGCGCGGCCTCTTCGTGATGGGCGAAAACTTTGCCGTCGGTGGACCCGGCGCGAAGCTGGAGCGCGAGGCTATGCGCAAGCTGGAATGGTGCGTGGTGCGCGATCCCTATCGGGTGGAGACGGCGGAGTTCTGGCAAACCGATAGCGTTGACCCCAAAGATGTGGAAACCGAAGTTTTCTATATGCCCGCCGCTGTGGTGGCCGAAAAGGATGGCAGCTTCACCAACACGCAGCGCCTGCTGCAATGGCACGATAAAGCGGTGGACCCGCCCGGCGATGCGCGCTCCGAAACGTGGTTCATGGTGCATCTGGGCAGGCGCTTGCGCGAACTCTATGCCGAGAGCGCGGCAGAACGTGACCGCCCGCTGCTGGCGATGACCTGGGACTATCCGCTGGAAGGCGCGATGCAGGAGCCGCGCGTCGAATCGGTGGGCGAGGAGATCAGCGGCTATGCCGTGGCCGATCAGCAGCAGGTGAAGAGCTTTACCGAACTGGAGGATGATGGCAGCACGGCCTGCGGCTGCTGGATTTACAGCGGCGTAATTCCCGAAAAGGGCCACAATCTGGCGCGCAGCCGCGTGCGCGACAAACCCGGCGAGCAGACGAATCACAGCGGTTGGGGCTGGGCCTGGCCGAATAATCGGCGCATCTTGTATAACCGCGCCTCGGCAGACCCGGAGGGCAAGCCCTGGTCGGAACGGAAGCGGCTCATCTGGTGGGATAAGCAGGCGGATGGGGGCAAAGGCCGCTGGACAGGCTATGATGTGCCGGACTTCGAGCCAAACAAAGCGCCCGATGCCAACGCCAAAGAGCAAGGCGAAGGCATGGACGCCATTTCTGGCGCGGACCCCTTCATTATGAATGCGGACGGGCGCGGCTGGCTGTACGCGCCGCATGGCTGCCAGGATGGCCCACTGCCCGCCCACTACGAGCCAGTAGAATCGCCCGCGCGCAACGTCCTCTATCCCAAGGTGCAGAGCAATCCATGCGTGGTTACCTTTAACCGCCCGGATAATCCCTACAATGGGCCGCTCAACCCGGAGTATCCCTATGTCATCACGACGTATCGCCTGACGGAGCATCACACCACAGGCGGCATGTCGCGCTGGCTTTCGTGGCTTTCGGAATTGCAGCCAGAAAGCTTTGTCGAAATCGATCCTGCGCTGGCGGCGGAGAAAGGCATCGAGACAGGCGATTGGGTGACGCTGGGCACGGCGCGCTCGGAGGTCGAGGCGAGGGCGTTGGTGACGGAGCGTGTGCAGCCGATGCGCATCGAGGGGCGCACCGTGCATGTGATTGGCGCACCCTATCACTGGGGGCCGCGCGGCCTGGTGACGGGCGATGTGGTCAATGATCTGGTGGGCGTCGCGCTGGACCCGAACGTGAAGATTCACGAGGCCAAAGCCTTCACCTGCAATCTGCGCAAGGGACGCAAAAGCGCGCAGCCGCCGCGCTCCGAGGGCGCGCCGCATGCTTTGTTGGAGGGAGGAGGCACGATAGGACGACTTGGCAGCGAGGGCACAGAGATGCACGAGCGCGACGTGCTGGAAGGCGTATAGGAGAGGGCGTATGGCACAAGGCTTTTTCACGGATACGACGCTGTGCATCGGCTGCAAAGCCTGCGAAGTGGCCTGCAAGCAGTGGAACCAGTTGCCCGCCGATGGCTTTGATCTGACCGGTATGAGCTACGACAACACAGTTCAGCTTGGGGCCACGACCTGGCGGCATGTCAGCTTCATCGAGCAGTTTGATGGCAATGGCCGCGTCAACGGCTCCAGCGGCTTCCTGACGGGTAATCGCTGGCTGATGATGAGCGACGTGTGCAAGCACTGCGAGCATGCTGGATGTATGGATGCCTGTCCCACCGGCGCGATCATTCGCAACGAGTTCGATGATGTGTATGTCCAACCGGACATCTGCAATGGCTGCGGCTACTGCGTGCCATCCTGTCCCTTTGGCGTGATCGACCTGTACGCGCAGGATGGTCGGGCCTGGAAGTGTACGCTCTGCTATGACCGGCAGAAGGATGGACTGGAGCCAGCCTGCGCCAAAGCCTGCCCCACGCAGTCGATTCAGTTTGGCGACCTGGAAGAACTGCATCAGCGCGCTCGCGAGCGCGTGGGCATGCTGCATCAGCGGGGCATCAGCGATGCTTATCTCTATGGCGTGGATGAGGAGACATCGGTTGGCAGGCTCAACGCCTTCTTTTTGCTGGTCGATAAGCCGGAGGTTTATAACCTGCCGGAAAAGCCGTTTTTGCCTCAGGCGCAGGTGATGCCCGCCTATCTGGCGACAGCCATTGCCGGGGTGGTGCTGAGCGCGGGCGCGGCGCTGACGTTTTTGTTCGGGCGGCGACGCTGAGCGTATCATTGATATCAGGAGAAGCTCTGTTATGCAGACACAGCCCAACACTTATTATGGCCGTCCAATGCTTAAGAAACTAACGTGGAAGTGGTTTATTCCGCTGTACCTCTTCCTGGGCGGCGTGGCAGGTGGGACGGCGCTGCTGGGCGCACTGGCCGAGTTGCTGGGTGGCGCGCGCCATCGCTCCACGGTGCGCCACGCGCGGTATCTCTCCTTGCTGTTGAGTCTGCTCTGCCCGGTCTTCTTAATCATCGACCTGGGCCGCCCGGAGCGCTTTCATCATATGCTGCGTGTCTTCAAGGTGAGTTCTCCGCTGAATGTGGGCACCTGGATTCTCAGCGCGTTTGGGATGGTTTCCGGCGCACTAGCCATTCGCCAGGCTGCCGAGGATGATCTCGTCATCCGGCGCAAGAGTGCGCTGGGCCGCCTGCTGCGTGCTGTGCCCACAGGGCCGCTGGCGGCGGTGCACGGGCTGCTGGGCCTCTGCCTGGGTGGCTACACTGGGACGCTGCTGGCCGCAACCGCTGTGCCGCTCTGGCAGGCAGGGGGGGTGCTGCTTGGCCCGCTGTTCCTCTCCGATGCCGTTACCTCTGGCGCGGCGATGCTCAGCCTCATTGGGGCAGCCACAGGAGAAGACACGCCGCAGGCCCGCGAAACTCTGGAAGCGGTGGATACGCTGGGGTCGGTGGCGCAGCTTGGTCTGATCGCTGCCCGCGGAGTGCTGATGCCGCCCAGCGTGCGCGCTCCCTTGCGGCGCGGTCTGTGGGGCCAGGTCTGGCGGTTTGGGGTCATTGGCCTGGTCAGCCCGGTAGTTATTCGCCTGGGCTTCCGCCTGGGCGGGCTGAAAGCGGGCCGAGCGCTCTCCATAGTGGCTTCGGCGCTCTCGCTGCTGGGCGCGCTGGCCGAGCGCTTTGCCCTTACTGAAGCCGGTAAAATCTCGGCGCAAGACCCGCTGGCCTATCAGGCGTTGACCAGAGCTTTGCCTGGTGAGGCTCGCCCCACAGCCAATCAGCAGGCGGCGCTGGCTCCGCTGACGCCTCCGCATGGGCCGCAGGTCTCGGCAATGGATGCCTAATGACGCTGTCTGAGCGACTTCTCACGGACCAGAGAGGCTAGCGCCTCTGGAGGCGGCGCAGCCCCCAGAAGAGCGCACCACCCGCCAGCGCCAGCCCAGCGCCCGCCAGCGCGGCCAGTTTCAGCGGGGAGCGTGGATACGAGGTCGTCAGGTAGGCCCTTTCGGGTAGGTCGCCTGTCGGCCCCCGGCCTCCCTCGCGCAACGCCATCTGGATGACCTGCGCCATATGCAGCGCCTGGCGATCTGTGCCCTGCTCGATCTGTGTTCGGCAGCTAAAGCCATCGGCGATAATCAACGTATCCCTGGCTGCGTCGCGCACTGCCGGAAGCAAGACCCGTTCGCCTGCCTTGACCGAAACCTCGTAATGCTCGCCCGGCTCAAAACCAAAAGAACCGGCCATGCCGCAGCAGCCAGAATCCAGCATCTGAACGTCCAGTCCCAGCTTCTTGAGCGCCTGTTCCTCATCGCTCATGCCCATCACGGCTTTGTGGTGGCAGTGCCCATGCACGACAGCTTTGCGGCGCAGCTTCGGAAGCTGGTCCTCATTCACCTGCTGTGCTAGAAACTCGCTGAGCAGGAAGGTTTGTTGACTCAGCCGTTTGGCATCCTCGTCGTTGGGGAACAGGTTCACCAGTTCATCGCGAAAGACAGCCACGCAGCTCGGTTCCAGGCCAACGATAGGCGTGCCTGCCTCGATCTCGGGACGCAGCGTTTCAATGATCTGCCGCAGCCAGCGCTTGGCGGTGTCCAGCATGCCATAGTCATACAAGGGCCGCCCGCAGCACAGGGTCGGCTCGGGCACTTCGATCTGATAGCCTGCTGTCTCCAGCACCTCAACTGCCGCTTGCGCCGTTTCCGGATGAAAATAGTTGTTGAAAGTATCCGGCCAGAGGATGACTTTTGGCAGCCACTTGACCTGAGCGCTTTGCCCACGCTTGCGGAACCAGGCTTTGAACGTTTCCCCGGCAAAGAGCGGCAGATCGCGTTCAGGTGCGATGCCACCTGCCATTTTCGCAATGTCGCGCAGCACAGGCATATGAGCAGCGGCATTGGCAATGCCCGGCATGGCCGAGGCCAGCCGCGCCCAGACGGCAATCAGGCCCATCGCGTAAGCGCTGCGCGGGCGGAGTCTGCCCGCGTAGTAGTGCGAGAGAAATTCGGCCTTATAGGTTGCCATATCGACGTTCACGGGGCAATCGCGCTTGCAGCCCTTACACGACAGGCACAGGTCCAGCGTCTCTTTCACATGCTCGTCATGCCAGCCGTTACTGAGCGGGTTGCCCTGCAACATCTCGAAGAGCGCGTGGGCGCGCCCGCGCGTGGTATCCTCCTCTTCCCGCGTGACCATATAGCTGGGGCACATCGTTCCGCCGCTCATGTGGCGGCATTTGCCCACGCCAACGCAGCGCAGGGCCGCCCTGGCAAAGCTGCCGTTGTCTTCAGGATATTGGAAGTGCGTTTTGGGTTGTGGTGGCTCGTAGCTGGCCCCCAGGCGCAAATCTTCGTCGATGCGATGTGGGTTTACCACCTTGCCGGGGTTCATCTGCCAATCAGGGTCCCAGATGGTTTTGAACTCGCGGAACGCGCCCACCAGTTCTTCGCCAAACATCTTCGGCAAAAACTCAGCGCGCGATTGCCCATCGCCATGCTCACCGGAAAGCGAGCCGCCGTAGCTGACGACCAGATCAGCCGCCTCGCTCATAAACGAGCGGTACTTTTTGATGCCTTCAGCCGTTTTCAGGTCAAAGCTGATGCGGCAATGAATGCACCCCTGGCCGAAATGCCCATAGAGCGAGCAGACATACTGATATTTGTCCAGCAGCTTGCGCAGGTCGCGCAGGTAGTCGCCCACGCGCTCTGGCGGCGCGGCGGAGTCCTCCCAGCCCGGCCAGGCATCTGGCTCGCCTGGCACAAAAGCGGTAGCCCCCAGCCCTGACTCTCGAATCTCCCAGACCATGTGCTCCTGGGCCGGGTCATCGAACAGTTTCATGCTTGGCGCGTGCGGCTGGTGCTTGAGTTCATTCATCAGCTTATGGGCGCGCTCATCACCTTCCTCTTTGCTCTCTCCGCCAAACTCGACGAGCAGCCAGCCGCCACCCTCCGGCAGCAGTTCAAGGTCTTTGGGATGCAGGTGTTTCTTTCTGGCGTATCCGATCAAGCGGGAGTCAATGCCTTCCAATCCCACCGGGCCATGCGCGAGCACCTGGGGGACGTGATCGCCCGCGCTGAACGCATCGGGATAGCCCAGCACCAGCAGCGAACGATTTGGTGGGCTGTATACCAGGCTCGTGGTGGCCTCCAGCACGGTGGCACAGGTGCCCTCGGTGCCCACCAGCGCGCGGGCCACGTTGAAGCCGTTTTCGGGCAGCAGTTCGTCCAGGTTATAGCCGGAGACCCGCCGGGGAATATGCGGATAGCGCTGGCGAATCAGATCAGCGTAGCGGTCACGCAAGGCTTTCAGTTGCCGATAGATTTCGCCGCGTCGGCCACCTGCGCGAATAATCTGCTCCAGTTCGGCATCGCTGGTCTGGCCGACGCGCATGCGCAGGCCATCGTAGGTCACAATCTCCAACTCTTCGATGTTATCGACGGTTCTGCCTGCCATCACTGAATGCACGCCACAGGAGTTATTGCCGATCATGCCGCCCAGCGTGCAGTGGTCATGGGTCGCTGGGTCGGGTCCGAAGGTCAGGTGATGTTTCTCAGCTGCCTTGCGCAGATCATCCAGAATGAGACCCGGCTGCACGCGCGCCTGTTTCTGCTGGGGGTCCAGCGTGATGATGTTATGAAGATATTTCGAAAAGTCGAGGATAACCGCCACGTTGCAGCAGTTGCCCGATAGGCTGGTGCCGCCTCCACGTGGCAGGAGCGGCGCGCCATAGCTGCGGCAGAGCGCCATGGTTTGCACCACATCCGCTGATGTGCGCGGCACGACCACGCCAATGGGCACTTGCCGATAGTTCGAACCATCGGTGGCATAGAGCGCCCGGCTGCCATCATCAAAGCGCACTTCGCCCTCGATGCTGCGGCGCAGGGCTGCCGCCAGCCCTTTCGCATCAACGTTGAGGGGTGGCTGTCGGCGGATGACGGGCGGGATATAAGAATCGGGTGGGCGTTCAATGAGTCTAGCCATTGCTATTTGCCTCCATTTCCCCTTTGAGGGGCAGCCGGATGCGTATGTTCAGAGCCACTGGAGCCTGCCTTGCTGGTCGAATGGCGGTGGCTGTAGCTCGGTCAGGACTTCGATATTGGGAAGTTGCTTTGCCAGCGGCAAGAGCGCTTCCGAAACCATCATCTCTTCCAGGCGGCTGGTGTCGTGAATATGGCAGATGCCGGGCGCTCCGGAGGGCATGACCGCGCCCAGCGCCAGTTCCAGCGCCTCGCGGTCCGTTTCAGCGATAATGGGGATGTAGCCTTCGATGGTGCTGCCGTCTTTATTGGCTCCGGTGAGCAGATTCATGTACGTTGCTTCCTGGCTCATTTTATCTACCAGGCGGCGTGTCACGAAATCATTCAGGCCAATGCCGATGGCGTTGCCCGCGCTGGCTTCGGTCAGGTCCAGACTGACGATGCGCCGAAAGTTGGGGACATGTGGGCCGCCCTCGAAGCGCCAGAAGCCGATGACATTCGGGTCCAGGCCCGACCCGGCGATGTCCTTGCCCATCCTGTCGGCGACGAGGACATCCAGTTCATCAAAAGGAATCTGGCCGATGAGCGACTGCGCGAGCTTGAGTAGGCGTTGATCGGAGGCTTTGAACTCCTCCGGCAGCACAACCTCAACCTGGTAGGGCTGTCGGTAAGCGTTTTCCACTATAGAAACCGCCCGCAATGATGTTGCCGCGCTTGAGTTGGAGGTCCGGCACCTGAAGGACGCAAGCGGCCAGGCCATGATGATGCGCTGATTGCGCGCCAGGCTGCTTGCCCAGGCCGATCATTGTCATCTTCAGCAGGCCGCTGGCAACGCCATCGCTCTTTTCGCCAGCCTTCAGGTTGGGGTGTACGGTGGTACGCGCCAGCACAATGATGCCATCGGCCTCTTTGGCAGAGACGGCGTAATGCGCCTCATAGCCGTTGTAGCCTGTGCCCAGCACGACGGTTTCCATGCGCGCATCGATGGGCACGCCCAAGCTTTGTTCGGTGACGCCGAAGCAGGACAGAATGTACTTCTGTCCCTCCGGCGTCGCGTTGCCATGGCTGCCCATGGCTGGTATGATAAACGGCTCGCCGCCCTCGGCTTTCACCTCGGCAATGATGGCCTGGAGCGCGGGCACTACGCCGCCCGCGCCCCGGCTGCCAGCGGTGATGCCGATGCGGTGGCCCTTGCGGATACGCCCGCTCAGATTGAGCTTGCGCAGCCCGGCGCGCACCGCACCCTCGACATCATCCAATTGGTCGCGTGGTAAAAGCTGGCGCACTTTTGCCATGCGTGGCAAGTCAGTTACTTTGGGAAGCTCCATGATCTGCCTTCTGCGAGCACGCGACCTTAGACATATTCACTGACCTTATCGCGGAAGGCGGTGATGGCAATGCGCGGCCCTTGCGGCTGCCCTTTGACCAGCGCTTTGGCAAATTTCACGGCCTGCTCTGGCTTGACCTTGCCCGGCATCGGCGGCTCGTTGGGGTCCACCAGCGCCTCCAGCACGGCAGGCTTGGGCGAGGCGAGAAATTCGCGCATCACCTCTTTGACGTTGGCCGGGTCAGCCACGCGATAGCCCTCGCCGCCAGCCGCGCGTGCCCAGGCGGCAAAATCGGCGGGCTGAAGTTCCACGCCGTACTCCGGGTTGCCCAGGAAGACGATCTGCTCCCATTTGATCTGACCCAACACGTCGTTTTTGATGATGATAACCTTGATCGGCAGTTGGTACTTGACGGCAGTAATCATCTCGCCCATCAGCATGGTGAACGCGCCATCCCCGACAAAGGCGATGACCTGTCGGCCCGGATAGGCGACCTGCGCGCCGATGGCATAGGGCAGCCCTGGAGCCATGGTCGCCAGGTTGCCAGAGCAGGAGAACATCTGGTTCTGCCGAATGCTGAAGTTGCGCGCAATCCAGGTAGTGTTGGTGCCGCTGTCGCCTGTGATGATGGCGTCGGGCGCGGCCAACTCGTTGAGCGCATGCGCCACCACCTGCGGCTTCATCGGAATATCCGGGCGCTCGCCTTCCTTGTGCATGAACTCGTTCCAGCCTTTCATGGCTTTTTGCTGCTTTTCCAGGAACGAGCGATCTGCTTTGCGTTTGAGGTAGGGGATAAGCGTTTGAAGGGTTGGCTTGGCATCGCCAACCAGACCCACTTCCACCGGATAGCGCAGGCCAATGCGCGTGTGATCGATGTCAAGCTGCACACCGCGCGCCTGGCCGGGCTTTGGCAGATAGCGAGCGTAGGGGAAGGAGGTGCCAATCATGAAGAGCGTATCGCACTGCTCCATCACATCCTGGCTGGGGCCGGTTCCCAGCAGACCCAGGCCACCCGTCGTGAAGGGATTATCGTCCTCGACCACGCCTTTGCCCAGCAGCGATTTGACAATCGGCGCGCCCAGCAGGTCGGCCACCTGAAGCACTTCGGGGCCAGCATGCAACGCGCCGTGCCCCACGATGAGCGCGACCCGCTTTCCTGCATTCAGTACCTCTGCCGCCTGCTTCACGACCTCATCGGTTGGCGCTGGATGCAATCCCTTGTACATTTCTCCGGCGCGACCCGGGCCGCCATTCTGGCTGTAAAATTCTGGCGGGAAGGGCGCAACCTGGCCGGGCGTCCTGGCCGGGCCGCCGTGGTGGGCCACAAACTCCACTTTACCTTCGGCTACCTGCAAATCAATCGGGAAGGTAATATGCGCCACTGTGCGCTGCGAGAAGGCCGTGCGGCAGGCAGTATCTACCAGATTGTAGACCTGGGTGGGCGATTGGACCTGTTGATTAAACGCGGCGACATCCTCATAGAGCGCCAGCAGGTTGACTTCCTGCTGATAATGCGAGCCGAGCAGGTCGCTGTATTGTTGGCCGGTCAGTGCCAGGACGGGCGCGCCATCCATCTTGGCGTCATAGAGGCCGTTGAGTAAATGAATGGCCCCAGGGCCGCTGGTCGCCAGGCACACGCCCAGCTTGCCGGTGAACTTGGCAAAGGCACAAGCGGCAAACGCCGCCGCTTCTTCGTGTCGGACCTGGATAAACCTGATCTGCTGCTGGTGGGTGCGCAACGCCTCCATGATGCCGTTGATGCCATCGCCGGGAATCCCAAAGACGGTGTCAACTCCCCAGTCGATGAGGCGCTCTACCATCACATCCGATGCTGTTTTCGCCATGTCTTCTTTCTATCTTTCTCTTTCTTCAAAGTGCTGCTGTGTCGTGGTACGATACTATTTTTTGTGCAATCTCCATACCAGCGAGCAAACACACGAGACTACCTGCCCTGCTTGCGCGCTTTTGCCAGGGCCACAATTGCGCGAACATACTCCATGTGGGAAAACAGCAACGGCGTGCTGCCCAGGAAGCTGCCGGTGCGCGGGTGGTCCAGGTCGTGACGAGCGCCGCGCTTTCCCCAAGATAGCGCTGCTGTCCCAGCGAGGCCATGCTGGGGCCGAAGCGCCAGTACCCGCCTTCTTTGGCGTCCAGCAGCGCCGCACAGAGGCTTTCGCCATCATAATCGGGCAGACAAAGCCAGTCCAGCGTGCCATCGGCAGCGACCAGCGCAGCCGTGCGCCGGTCCCCGATGGCTCCGTGTTTTTCAATCGGCGGATAGGGAATAAACGACAGGCGCTCACTCATGCCAGGTCTTCAGCAGTTCTAGTGCAGCGCCTGGAGTATCAGCGAGAAGCAGGCGCTCCAGAACTTCTGGTCAGCAGGCGCTTGAGCGCCGTCCGCGCCTCGGGCACGACGAGCGGCAGGCTGGCAAATGACGCCGCGCTGCTGACCAGACACCAGGAGCAATAGGTGTGCAATTTGCGGGCCTGCGTCAGCACTTGAAAACCTGCCAGCGCCCCATCCAGCCCCACCTTTGCCGCCAGCGCCAGCGGAATCCAGGGCTGTTTTTCGGCGCGGTCGGGGCTGCCCATTGCTGCCAGCGTCATGGTTGCTACGTAGCTGCCCAGCCCCAGGAAGGCGTCGGGCGTCGCCAGCCAGCGATAGGCTTCTGCCGAACGATTCACCTGTTCCGCGTCGAAATGTGGCAGTTTGGGTTCAGGCAGGCGCTTCAAGATGCCCATCTGATAGAGGCCGATCAAGCTCAGCGTCATCGTTGCCAGCAGTGATAGCCCAATGATGCCGCGCCGCTCGCGCAGGTAGGGAGTGGTCGTTTCGCGCAGTTGTTGACTCAGCGCGGCTGGATGGCGGGTTTCTAGCTCGATCAATGGCTGGTTTAGCGCCCGGCGACGTGCTTGCGCTCGTTTCATGACCGCCCTCGAAGCAGCGCAACACTGGCGGCGCTGGCCGCGGCTAACCCGACGGTTGCCGCGCCGACCAGTCCCCGATGCGTGTTCATCCAGACCTGCAAGCTCCGGTTTTGGGAACGCCGGTCAAAGTCGCCATGCGCGCCATAGTGGCCCGGCACCGGTGCCCACAAATTGTCCGGGCGGTCAGGGGGAACCTCGCCGTCATACTGCTGGCTCTCGAAGCCGGTTTTTGCCAGATACCAGTCGCCCAGCCAGGGGGCAAGCTTGTTGCCCTTGATGACAATGGCGGTGGACATGCCTACGTTCATGCGGCGGCGTTTGTGATGCGCCGCCCAGTAGACGGCCTGTGCTGCCACTTCAGGCTGATAGATCGGCGGGACCGGCTGCGGCTTACGCGGCATACGGGTTTTCACCCAATCAAACTGGGGGGTGTTCATAGCAGGCATCTGTACCATGGTTACGCTGACGCGGCTCTTGTCGTGCAGCAACTCAGCCGCCAGGGAGTCGGTAAAGCCTTCGATGGCATGCTTCGCGCCGCAATAGGCTGATTGCAAGGGGATGCCGCGATAGGCCAACGCCGAGCCAATCAGCACGATCTTACCGCGATCTCGCGGCAGCATGCGCTTGAGCGCCGTCAGTGTTCCGTAGACCTGGCCCAGATAGGTGACCTCGGTAACCCGCCTGAATTCTTCTGGCTTCATCTCCCTGGCGGGCGACATGATACCGACCATCGCATCGTTGACCCAGATGTCGATGGGGCCGAACTCGCGCTCGACAGCCTCGGCGGCGCTTTCGATCTGTTCGGCGTCGGAGACATCGGTTGGCAGCGCCAACGCTTTGCCGCCCAACTGCTCCACTTCGCGCCTGGCATCCTCTAACCGCTCGCGCCCACGCGCCAGCAGGCCAAGGTGCGCGCCGTGTTTGGCAAATTCCTGAACGATAGCGCGCCCTAATCCGGCAGATGCGCCGGTCACTACGACAACTTCAGGTATATTTCTGGTGCTCATCCAGAGTGCTCCTCCTTTGCTTTCCCTTACGAGGCGAGTCGATCTTTTTCTCTTTACGCTTTCGCACATCCAGCGCCAGACACGGCACTCTATCCCCGATCACTTGCGCTCAAAACGAGACGCCCCATCTGAGCGGCGCTCAGATGGGGCGTCTTTATGGGCGTATCAGGTTTCTTCCGAGCGTCTGTGTGGCGTCCATCGCTCGGTGAAGCTGGCCCCAGAAGGATAGATGGCAGGCGTGTCCTGGTGATAGAGCGTCACCTTGCCCTGACCATAGACACGCCATCCGGTCTGCCTACCCTGGGGGCCATCATCGAGCAGGCCGGTCCGTTCGTCGATGCCCACCAGAACGGCTTCAGGCAGCGCTGCCAAGAGGCGCGCAACCCAGCCCTTGCCGAACGTGTTGTAGTGTGGCAGGACACAGGCATTGGGCAGCAGTCCCAGGCCGGGCGCGACCTGTTTCCTGGCGGGGTCAAAATAGTATTGGCAGAGGACCATTGCCCCGGCGCTGCTGCCAGCAATCACCGCGCCTGCGGCATAGGCATCGAGTATTGCCGCCCAACTGGCGCTGCCCGCCAGCGTTTGTGCCAGATAACCTGTGAAGCCTCCCAACAGGTAAATCAGGCGTGAGTGGCGCAGTATGTTGGCGATAGCTGCCTCGTTGGCTGATGCCTGATCGATGAGCGGCACAACGGTGACCTGCTTTGCGCCCAGAGACCGAAACCAGCGTTCCCCATTGGCCCCCGCCCGCTGATGGTTCTGATCTGGAGCAGCAGCCGTGGGCACGATGCAGAGCGGGGCATCGAACCCTCCAGCCAGGTCTATGGCGCGCCGATCGGCCAGGGCCATCTGTCCACCAAATTCAGCGCCCCCTCCCAGCAGGAGATAGCCGCGTGGCTCAGAGGACTTCTGCTCCGCTGTGTCTGCTGCTACAGGTTGTTCAGAGAAAGAAGGGTGTGCCTGCTTTTCCATCGCTCCTCCTTGGACGCGGATGATTGAGTTTCATAATATAATTCTAGCGGAGAAAGTCGCTCCTGGTGATTAGCAGATCGAGACAGGTCGGGAGAATTGGTCAATGGCTATCAAAGAGCCACCGCTTCAGGATGGGCAGAAGCAGGGTGGGGCACGCCATCCAGCGGACAAGCGCATTGTGCAGCGCGTTCCCATTCAGCGCAAGCCGTCGCAAAGATGGCTTCGAGGGATATTTGGCGACAAGACACGTTTTGCCGGAGACCAGCCGCGTAAGCTAGCCGGGTACGTGATGGCTGTGCTGAGTGTAGCGCTGGCTACCGGCGCTGTTGGCCTGGTGACTACGTTTGTGCAGGTTGATAATCTCTCCCTGGTCTATCTGCTGGTCATCCTCTGGCTGACGGTCACCTTTGGGCGCGGCCCATCGATTATGGCCTCCTTCCTGGCCTTTCTGGCCTACGACTTCTTTTTTGTTCCCCCGGTCCACCATTTGACGGTAGATCAGCCAGCGCAGTGGATTTCGCTGCTGGCGTTGTTGGCAACGTCCCTGGTGATTGGGCAATTGACCGCGACCATTCGGACGCATGCGCGCAAGGCGCTTGATAGCGAACAACGCACCAGGCGTCTGTATGGCTTGGCGCAAATGATCGCCTCCACCACCGATGAAGAGCAGCTTCTGCAAGGACTTGTGCAGCAGGTTGTGCATGTCTTCAAGGCGCACGGCATTGTCGCCGCTGTGTTGATCTTGCCTGACGCCAACGGAGAACTGCTGCTGCGCGCCACTGCCCCCGCTGATGGCCCTGCCACGCAGGCATTAAGCCTGGCGGAGCGCGAACAGACGCTGCTGGCAAAGTGGGCGCTGCGACACAGTGAGCCGATTGGCTTGAACATCCCTGGAGGCGCTGAACCCGAGCAAACCGTTTTTTATCTTCCTCTGGTGAGTCGCGGCCATACCCTGGGAGTGTTGGGAATTGCTGGCCGAACCGAAATACGCGATCTGGTGATCGGACGCAATACGCTTGCGGGCGAGCGTAATCCAGAAGCTTCGGTGAGCAGGCCGCTCAGCCCACAGGCACAGTTGTGTATGGCCTTCTGCGACCAGATTGCACTGGCCCTGGAGCGTGTGCTGTTGCAGCAGCAAGCCATCCACGCCGAAGCGCTGCGCGAAAGTGACCGGCTTAAGAATATCTTGTTGAGTTCGGTGACCCACGACCTGCGCACGCCCCTGGCGGCGATCAAAGCCTCGACGAGTAGCCTGCTTGAGCCAGGGATGACCTGGCGGGAGGGCGACTATCTGGAATTTGTCGAGTCTATCGATGCCAGTGCTGATCGCTTAAGCCATCTGGTGAGCAATCTGCTGGACCTTTCGCGGCTGGAGTCGGGGATGGTGCCGCTGGAAAAAGAATGGTATCCCATGGGCGATGTGATCGCTACCGTCCTTGATCGGCTCGACGCGGCGGAGCAGACACAAGATCATACCATTGATGTGGAACTCCCCGAAGATATCCCCCTGGTTCCATTAGACCATGGGCAGATCGAGAGCGTGCTGACGAACCTGATTGAGAATGCGCTGAAATACTCGCCGCCTCGCAGCGTGATTCGCGTGCGGGCGCGGCTGGTGGGCAATCCGCCAGAGTTGGAGGTGCGCGTTTCCGATCAGGGCATTGGCATCGCTTCCAACGAGTTGACGGCAATTTTCGAGAAGTTCTATCGCGTGCCCCATATTCGCCTGCCCTGGGCGAGCGCAGGGCCACAGACGACCGGCACTGGCCTGGGCCTGGCGATTTGTGCCAACGCTATTCGCGCGCATCAGGGGCGTATCTGGGCGGAAAGCACGCCGGGTGTGGGTTCCACGTTCATCTTTACATTACCTATCCCCTCCGATCCGCCAGAAGGTGAATTGCCCGAGCTTTCGACTTCTGCCAACCAGTCCAGTTCACCCGCAACCGGAGCACCCCGTGAGTAAGGAGCAAGCATCACCCCAGCCAGCGAAAGATACACCAGAGGCGACCTCGCCTACCCGAAAAGAATCGCCGACGGGTGCGCGTGGTTCCGGGGGCGTGCGGGTGTTGGTGATTGATGATGAGAACGAGATTCGGCGGGCGCTGCGTACCGGCCTGGCTGGCGCAGATTTTCTGGTGGAATGGGCGCCTACCGGCGCGCAGGGTATGGACCTGGTCGCGCGTTGGCATCCCGATGTGGTAATTCTTGATCTCGCGTTGCCTGATATGGATGGCGTTGAGGTCTGTCGCCAGCTTCGGGGCTGGTCTTCTGTACCCATCATTGTGCTTTCTGTGCGCTCCGGCGATCAGGATAAGATTGCTGCCCTGGAACAGGGCGCTGATGATTATCTAACCAAGCCGTTTAGTATGGGCGAACTGATCGCGCGGGTGCGCGTTGCCTTGCGCCACACTGCGCGTGCGGCGGGCATGTCGAGCGCTGACGCGCAGTTTCAGACGGGCGGGCTGGTGATTGATTTCGAGCATCGGCGCGTGACGAGCGACCAGGGCGAGGTTCGCCTGACCCCCACCGAATATGAAGTGCTGAAGTATCTGGCGATAAACGCAGACAAGGTGGTGACGCATCGCACGCTCTTGCGCGCCGTCTGGGGGCCGGACTATGAAGATGAGGCACACTATCTGCGCGTCTTTGTTGGTCAGCTTCGGCGCAAGATCGAACCCAACCCCAGTCGCCCTCGCTACCTCTTAACCGAGCCTGGCATTGGCTATCGCCTCCAGCGTCTTCCCCCCTCGTAATTTTTTATAAAATCTTGATGCCCCTGGAAACGCATCCTTATATCGGCTTTATGATGCCTGCGGTAGTGTATGGGTGGAGACTTCCCTTGTCGGGCACGGTTGGTTCGTGCCTCTTGAGCGTGGGGAAAGCCAGGAAGGAACGTTTCAGAACCGATGTCCACCCGAAAGCTCGCTGATGAGGATTCATCGTTTTCTCTGGAAGCAGATACCCAAGAGCAGCCTGAATCACCCCACCTCAGCAAAACCGTAGTCAGCCTTGACCGTGAAGAACTGATAGATGGGTCACGTCCAGGCAATAAGTATGTGCGGGTCTACATGAGTCCGGTGCGAGAATTTCGTCGTCTTGGGCCTGGGCGCTTCGAGGCTACGGAACAAGCTGGACTGCCGCAGTCACCGCTGCGCCGCAAACTGGTCAAAACCAAACGCTTTCTGATTGGTGCGCCAATCTCTAGCGAGCGAGCGATTCACGAACGGCTGAACAAAATCAAAGGGCTGGCGGTGCTTTCTTCTGATGCGATTTCTTCATCAGCGTATGGCACCGAAGCCTCCCTGGCAATCCTGCTCGTGGCTGGCGCGAGCTCGCTGGCTTTAAATCTGGGCATTGCTCTGGTGATTATCACCCTGCTGGCAATCGTGGGACTCTCGTACCGCCAGACGATCTATGCCTATCCCAATGGCGGCGGGTCGTATATCGTGGCGAAAGACAACCTTGGCACGAGCGCTGGTCTGGTGGCGGCGGCCTCGCTTTTGATCGATTACATCTTGACGGTCTCGGTGAGCATTGCCGCGGGCGTCGATGCTATTACCTCCGCGCTGCCCGCTCTTTACCCCTATTCTGTGGCGATGGGCCTGGCCTTCACGGTGCTGATCACGGTGATTAATCTGCGTGGCGTGCGGGAATCGGGTACTATTTTTGCCGCGCCAACCTATCTGTTTATCTTCAGTTTTTCGCTGCTGATTATTGCGGGCGTTGTGCATGCCATCACCAATGGCGGTCTGCTGCATGCTGTGCCACCGCCTGCTATCCCTGCTTCTGAGACACTGACCCCATTCCTGCTGCTCACGGCTTTTGCCTCTGGATGCGCCGGGATAACGGGCGTGGAGGCCATCTCCAATGGTGTGCCAGCGTTCAAGCCGCCGGAATCGCGGAATGCTGCCCGCACGCTGGTATGGATGGTCACGATTCTGGGGATATTTCTGGCAGGCACGACCTTTCTGTCCTGGCGCTTTGGCATTGCGCCGAATCCACAGAGCAATCCAACGGTGGATTCACAAATTGCCACGCTGGCATTTCCGGGGCCGTTTGTCTGGATGTACTTTATTTTCCAGTTTGCTACGGCTTTGATTCTGGCGTTGGCAGCCAATACCAGCTTTGCCGACTTCCCGCGCCTTTCCTCGCTGCTAGCTCGCGATGGCTTTCTCCCGCACCAATTCGCCTTTCGAGGTGACCGGCTGGCTTTTTCAACCGGTATTGTCGTGCTGGGGGTGTTTGCCTCGGTTTTACTTGTCGTCTTCAAGGGCAACACCGAGGCGCTGATTAACCTCTACGCTATCGGGGTGTTTATGTCCTTTACGCTTTCGCAAAGCGGTATGGTCGTCCATTGGTGGCGGCTGCGTGGGCAGGGCTGGAGAAAGAGCCTGGTCATTAACCTTTCAGGGGCCATCGCCACAGCGGTCGTGGTGATCATTGTCACCATGACCAAATTCGAGCGCGGCGCGTGGCTGGTCGTCATTCTGATTCCCCTGGTGTTTCTGATGTTCAGGGCGGTTCATCACCACTATGAGCGCGCGCGTGCGCAGGTTGCGCCATTAACGCCGGTTGCAGTTGATGATGTGCGCCATATCATGCTGGTCCCCATTGCCGACTTGAATCAGCCAGCGCTGCAAAGCCTGGCGTATGCGCGCTCGATCACTCCTGATGTAGTGGCTGTTCATGTAGCCACCGAAGCCGAGGAGGCGGTTCTCCTCCAGAAAAATTGGGAGTTGTGGGTGAAGCAGCTTGAGCCGACAATCCCCCAAAAGGCAGATGCCGCGCCAGCAGACCCGACCCGTCATCCCCATTTGATTCTGATTGAATCGCCCTACCGCTCGCTGGTCGCGCCGCTTTTAGCCTATATCGATCTGGTGCGCCGTCAGCACCCGCATCACATCATCACGGTGGTGCTGCCCGAGTATATTGCCGCGCACTGGTGGGAAGCATTGTTGCATAATCAGACGGCGCTGCGACTGAAGACCGCTCTGCTCTTTCGCCCTGGCATCGTGGTGACGAATGTGCCCTACCATCTGAAACGCTGAGCAGGCAAGCAGCCCTATTCCATCTCCAGGGGAGCGCGGGCATCTTCTCGCCCCAGCATTGGTCCGATAATTTCCACCAAACGGGCCAGCGCTTGAGCGGTCCAGGGCAGGCGTAAGAGTGGGCGCAGGCGCTCGAACAGGTCATGCACGAACCCCAGCAGTTCGTTGGTTTTGCGCGTCTGGCTGCTCAGGTCTTGCAGCCAGAACAGCACCAGCGCTAATTGCACTCCATAGAGGATGGTCGCCAGCGCATCTGCCTGCGCCGCGCGTGGGGCATCGTTCGCCTGGGCCACCAGCGTCAGATAGGCTGCCCTGGCGCGGCGGCGGACCTCGGCGCCTTCCGCGCCAAAGACCCCTGCCCGCGAGAGCGGATTCAACGCTGCTCCCGAAAGGGCCACCAGCGTCAGTCGGTGCGGCTCCATCACGGCAAGCAAGCCGCGCATGAGCGATTGAAAGCGGTCAGCAGTGGAAGCGGCAGGGAGCAGGCGCACCTGTTCTTCTAACTGGGCGACTAACCACAGGTACAGTTCCAGGACCATATCTTCTTTGCTTGCAAAGTAGCGGTATGCCAGCCCCAGCGAACACCCGGCTGCTGCCGCAATGTCGCGCATGCTGGTGCCCTCATAGCCACGCTCGGCAAACAGGTGCAGCGCCGTATCCAGGATGCGCTGCCGGGTCAGCAGCGCTTTTGGCGTCAATTTGACGGTGCGCGACGATTCCTCCATTATGCCAGCCTCCAGGTCCAGCCTAAACTGTGAAGCATTTCCCTTGTCAGCAGCATAGCGCATTTGCTATGATTATAGCAATAAATGAACGTCGTTCATTTATCTTGAGAACCATGCCTGGTTGGTGATTTGCCGCATTTGATAGCTGTTTGTATAGCAAACCTGGGAGGCCATCCATGTCCATTACCGCTGTTGATTTAGTCAGATGGAACCGCGCCGGTCTTGGGGTTGGGGTCGCAGCCTGGGGGCTGATGCTGCTGCTCAGTATCCTCGGCTGGGTCGCGTTGACTGATTTGGAACTCATTCTCCTGCTGGCGTTCTGGGTCATTACCCCCTTAGCGGTCCCGCTCACCGTATCCCCAAAGGAGGGCCACCTGCCGCGCGCGCTGTCTCGTCTGATGCTCCTGCTGCATCCCTTGGCGGCTCTCATGGGGGGAGTGTCCTTCCTGCTCGATGTGGGGGTGCTTGCCGCCGCCGCTGCTGGTGGGTGGTTCCTCTTCACGGTGCTCATTGCGTTGCTGGGCCTGGTTCGGCTGCGCGAGATCAAAACCGCCTCGCTTGCCGATGCCTGCCTGGCGATAGCCCTGATGTATCTGCCCATTGGCGGCGCATGGTTGGTACTGGCGCGTCTGGGACTTCAGCCGCTTGGCTTCGGCCAGCATACTGACCTGCTCACCGCTGTTCATTTCCACTATATCCCGCTGGCAGCGCTCATCATCACTGGCCTCATCGGTCAGGCTGTCCAGGCGACCGAACATGCTGTGCCACGCCTGCTGTATCGCGTGGCGGCTGGTGGCATGCTGATCAACCCCCTGCTGGTGGCCGCGGGGATTACGCTCAATCAGTTGACCGGCGAAGATGTTCTGGAGTCTGCTGCTGCTACACTGTTGGCACTTGGCCTGATCGCGCTCGCCTTGCTTAGCCTACGCTTCATTCTCCCCAGCACCCGCTCCAGGCTGGCAAAAGGGCTATTACTGGTCTCAAGCACAGCGGTCTGCTTCACGATGCTGGCGGCTGGCGCTTACGCGCTGGGCAACGTGACCGGAGCCTGGACGATTACGATCTCCCAAATGATCGCCATCCACGGCTGGATCAACGCGCTGGTCTTCGGCCTTTGTGGATTGCTGGGCTGGCGCATCCGGGCGCGGCAGCGGGAAGGATGAGCCATGCGCGTCATCATTACGGGAGGCACAGGGCTGATTGGGAAGTCGCTGGTGGCGCTGCTTGCCCCGCAAGGCTACGAGATCATCGTCCTGAGTCGTGATCCCACTCTGGCGGCGCGCACATTCCACCAGCAGGGATTGACGACCATCCAGACGGTGAGATGGGATGCTCGCACATCCCAGGGATGGGGGGAACTGCTCACCAGGGAGAGCGCGCTGGTCAATCTGGCGGGTGCCAGCCCGGCCCATTGGCGCTGGACCCCGGCTTATCGCCGATGCATTCTGAAGAGCCGCCTGCGTGCCGGAGAGGCCGTGATGCAGGCGATGGCCCGCTATGGGCCGCCTGCGGTGCTGATCCAAGCCTCAGCCGCGGGGTACTATGGTGATCGGGGACAAGAACGGCTGACCGAAGCCAGTTCCCCCGGCCAGGGCTTCCGCGCTGAGGTCTGTCAGGCGTGGGAAGCATCTACGGCCCAAGCCCAGACCAGACGCTGTGTGCTGCGGACGGGCCTCGTCCTCGATCCCCACGCAGGGGCCTTTCCCGCGCTGCTGGCATTTGCGCGGCTGCTGGGAAGCCATCTGGGCAATGGAGCGCAAGAGATACCCTGGATACACAAAACAGATGTCGCCAAAGCGATTCAGTTCCTGATCGAACAGCCCACGCTTTCTGGTCCCTTCAATCTGTGCGCGCCGGAAACGGCTACCAATCGGGAGTTCCTGCGCGCGGTGCGCCAGGTGCAAAGGCGCTTTCCGCTGTTCCCGCTGCCTGCCCTGGTGTTACGGAGGCTGTTGGGAGAACTGGCAACGGTCGTCTTAGACAGTCAGCGCCTGGTGCCGCAGCGTCTCCTGGAGGTGGACTTTCCCTTCGACCATCCTCAGCTTGATGAGGCGCTGCGCCACCTGCTGCAAACGCGCTAGGGTGAACTGCTATGCCTCCTCGAAAATCTGCGCCTTGTCTTTTGAAGACAAATCCTTACCTGAGCATTACCTGGCCTTAATCCAATCATAGTACGATTACCCAAGATGGGTGAAGAACCCAGGCCGGTGCACCCATCGTGTCCTTATGTTCTGCTCCGATAAGAGAGGAGGCATTTTTCCTGAACCCCAAAGCAACCGTATGGTTTCCTCACAATGAGCCACACGTAAGGAGGTCAATCCATGGGTGATTTGTGGCAGTCAACAGTTCAATTTCCCACCGCAGTGAATATCACGGTCTATATTATCCTGGTCGTTCTGGCCTTATCAGGGCTATACTTCATCTGGGTGCGCGGCAGAGCCGCAGGGTTTACGATGCGCTGGTCGACGCAGGACATCCTGGTGCTGGCGATTATGGGTGTGCTGCTCGAAGTCTATGACAACCTGATCGGCGACCAGTTTGTCACCCCAGTTCTCAAGCTGCTGCCCGCTTCCGACATTATCCACGATTTCGCTATCAACGATTTGCCCTACATGTTCCTGCTGATGGTCGGCATCGCGCTGATCCGCAAACCATACGTCGCTACCGCCCTCGTTTTCCTCAACTTCTTGCTGATGCAGTTGCTTTATCCCGGCGACAAATCCAGCGTGCTGTGGTGGCCGTATGGCATCTATCAGGGGCTGCTGGTGGATATCTACTTCGTCCTGCGCGGCCAGCACATCTTTGAGGTCGCCAACATTCGCGCCTTCTGGGACGGCCTCATCATGGGCGCGGTGCGCGCCGTGCCTGCTGTCACCATTTCGGCGGTCATTCTGGGGCCACTGCTGACCGGGAGCACAGACACCTTTGGCGATGTGGTCCTCAACGGCAGCCTGAACCTGGTCGGGAATGGCCTGGAGGCTGCCATTACCGCCGGGCTGGCAATATATGTCGCCCATTCGGTCAGCCGAACGTCGACCCATGAAGTGATTGCCCAGGAGGATGTTGCCCAGGCGGCAGAAGTGTCGCAGAAAGGAGGCGCCTCATGAACCGTATCGCATTAGTCGGCGTCATCCTGGGTGTGCTGCTGGTCGCCGATGGCCTGTATATGGTCGCCACCAACTATAACGACGGCGAGACGCAGCTTTTCGGATTGCTGGATGGCTGGATTGTGGTGATCTCTGCTGGGGTCATCCTCCTGGCCTCTTTGCTGGCCTTTGTGTTCACCGGTCGCCCTGCGAAAACAGCAGCGGCGGCCCCACAGCCAGCGACGCCCCAGCCAGCCACCACACCAGAAGTCAAGTCAGAGCAAGCCTGATATGCCAGACCTGCGCATTGATAAACTTTCGTTTACCTACGCAGGTTCACCAGGTCCGGTGCTGCGCGCGCTGGACCTGGTGATTCCTGAAGGCGACTTTGTTCTGGTGACCGGCGCGTCTGGATGCGGCAAAACCACGCTGGCCCTCGCCCTGGCTGGACTCATTCCCTCGCGCGTTGGCGGCCACCTGCGCGGCAGTGTCTACCTCGGCACCCAGAATATCAGCACTATGCCTGTGCACGAAGTCGCCCAACACATTGGGATGGTGTTTCAAAACCCAGATAACCAACTGGTGCATCTCAGCGTGGAAGAAGAAGTGGCCTTTGGCCCGGAAAACCTGGCGCTGCCGCACGCAGAAATTGTGCAGCGCGTGGAGCAGTCGCTTGGCTATACAGGGACGCAGCCACTGCGCCACGAACAAATTTACACGCTTTCCGGTGGACAAAAGCAGCGCGTCGTGATCTCGGCCACGCTGGCGATGCGTCCCAAGGTGCTGGTGTTGGATGAACCGACCTCTGATCTCGACCCGGTGGGCACACAGGAAGTGCTTCAGGTCTTGCGCGCGTTGAACAAGCAGTACGGCATGACCATCATCCTCATCGAGCATAAAGTAGATGAAGTGATCTCCTGGGTGGATCGTGTGTTATTGATGGACCAGGGCAGGATTGTCGTGGATGCCGCGCCACGCAAAGCATTTGATGACCTCCAGACCTGGCAGAACCTGGGGGTCGCGGTTCCGCAGCTGGTACAGCTTGCCAGAGCACTGCCGGACGCCTTTCACGATGCAACGCCTCTCTCTCTGGAGGAGGCAGCGGATGGACTGCTGGGGACACGCTATGCTCACCTGCTCTTGCAGCGCAGCGAGCATGAAAAAGAAGACGGGCACCCTGCGCCGATTTCGCCGATACTCAGATGGGAGGCGGTAGACCTGGCCTATGGCCCCAAACAGGTGCTGCACAACATCAACCTGAAGGTGATGCAGGATGAATGGGTCGCCATCATTGGCCCGAATGGCTCTGGAAAGACCTCGCTGGCCTCGCTCGCGATGGGGTTTCAAGCGCCGACGCATGGAGCCATCCGCTACGAGGATGAACTGATACGAGCCGGGAATATCTCGCGCCAGGCCGCGAAGATGGCGTATCTTTTTCAGGCCGCCGACACGATGCTCTTCGGGGCAACGGTTGAGAAAGAATTTCTCTTTGGCCTTCAACACCGGCGAAAGCAACAAATCGACGCGGAGACGCTGGCGAACATCGACCGCTTGATGAAGATCATCGATCTCTCAGCGGAGCGTCATACCAATCCCTTTCATCTCAGTCACGGCCAGCGCAAACGCCTGGCAATCGGTGTCTTGTTGACCAGAAACCCCAGAGTGCTGATTCTGGATGAACCAACCACAGGACAGGATGAGGGACACGCGCGCGCCTTTCTCGGGTTTTTACACCTGCTGCGCCAGAGTGCCGGGCTGACATATGTGATGATTACACACCACATGCAGGCGGTGGCCCAGTACGCCAGCCGGGTGATCGTCTTGCGGGATGGTCGGGTCCAGATGGATGATGCGCCCAAACGGGTGTTTGCGCGCAGACAAGAACTGTCTCTTTGCGGTATTCTTCCGCCTCCTATCGCCCAATTGCATGCCCGTTTGTGTGAAGACCGCGCCGAGCGCGTGGCGCTCAGCGTGCCTGACTTTCTGCGGGCCTGTGGAGTGGAGGAACGTATTTGCTAGCACAACTGCTGTTTCAATCGCTGCTGGGCCGCACGATTCTTGGCTATTTCATCATCTTCGGCGTTCCCACCCTCTTACCGTTTCTCTTTATCAAACTGATCGGATTTAAGGGGTTACGCCACCTGTTTTCCTACGAGCCGAAGCAATCCATTGTGCACGCGCTCGACCCGCGTATCAAAGTCCTCTCGCCGGTGCTGATGGGGATTTTGAGCGTGTTTCTCGACTGGGAGTATGTCTATCTGCTGGTGGGTTTCACGCTCATTCCCTGGATATTGCTGCGTCCTTCTGCGAAGCGCCTGCGCGTGATCATTACGATGGTGGGCATTCCGGTCATTGGGGCCATCTGGTCGCAAGGACTCTTTCACACGGAGGGGTCGTCAACCACGCATCTGCTCATTATCTTCCCGCCCACGCTAAGCTGGCTGGGCACCCCTGGCCTCTCTTCAACCGGCTTGCTGTATGGCTTGCAGCAGGCAGGGCGGACCATGGCGGGCGTGCTGGCCGCGTTGCTGCTGCTGTTTACCACCACGCCTTCGGAAGTGGTCTGGGCATTTTATAAGTTTCGCCTGCCTGCGGCGGCTGGCCTGGCGTTTTCGGCGGCGCTGCGCTTTTTGCCCGATATGATGGAGCGCATGACGGTCCTGTTGCAAGTGGTGCAGGTGCGCGGCTATGATCTGACCATTCCGCGCTGGTGGGAAGTGCGCAAATGGCCGGGCTACCTCTGGCGCGTCTTCGCCTGCATTCCGGTGGTGACCATCCCCTTGCTCATCGGTTCGCTGCGCACCACCTCGGTAATGGCGATGGTCGTCGACGCGCGCGCCTTTGGAGTGCATGAACGGCGCAGCAACTTGCGAGAACATCAGGTAACGCTGGCCGATAAGATTGCGCTGGCAATGCTGCTTGGGCTGACGCTTACCGTCATCCTGCTCGTGGTCTTGCACATCGGCAATCGCCAAATCTAACGACAAAAGGATACCTGTACCATATGATTGATGGACGGACCATTCGTTGTATCCTCTTTGATCTGGGCAGCACGCTCTGGACCCGCCGCGAGGACACGGCCCCCCTGGCCGAGAGAGCGGCACATCAGCGGGCAGGGGGCATGCTGAGGCAAACGTTTGGAGATGAGCGGTTTGGCGGGCTGGATGATGCCGCCTTGGGCGCGCTCCTTGATCAATCAATCGATCATCAGATGCACGCTGCCCAACTCCAGCATCCGGGGTACGAGCCGGATGGGGCGGTTGCCACTCAGCGTGCCCTCCAGGAGTTCGGGATAGCGGATGCCGAACAAACATTTGCCGGAGCTCTGTTTGAGGCGCTGCGGGTGCGTATCCCCGATTCACGCATCCTCTTTCCAGACGCGCTTTCGACGCTGGCGGCGCTCAAACAACGTGGCTATCTGCTGGGCGTGGTGACGAACCGCAGCTATGGCGGACCGCTTTTTCGGGAAGATGTTGCTGCTATGGGCCTGTTCGATTACTTCGAATACGAGCATATGGCTATTTCTGCCGATTTAGGGGTCTGCAAACCAAATCCTGAGATTTTCAAGGCTGCGCTTCACAGCTTGAACGCCTCTCCAGAGGAGACGGCCATGGTGGGCAATAGCCTCAAGGCTGATGTGGCTGGTGCCAAAAGGCTCAACCTCTTGTCCATCTGGAAGTCAGCGCCCGCGGACAGGGAAGCGGAACAGCGGGCTGGCGGAGAACCCGAAATTGAGCCTGATGTAGTCATTGAACGGCTCGGCCAGTTGCTGGAGATACTGTAAGAGCCTTTCCTGCTCACCCATTCCTCCTTTACTGGAAGCGAGGAATGGGTGTATAATAAGCTGACTTTTCATCAAGGGCAGCTTCCCCGATGCATAGGTTGTCCGGTTGGCATCAGACGTGCTACAGTAGGGCTGGCAGCGTGTCAAAGGAAGGTCCTCAGATGATGAAACTGATCAGCCCTCCCCAACAAGGGCCAGGGGCATCTTCGCCTACGTCGACTTCCTCCATCGCGCTACTGTTCCCACCTACCAGGACGACGTGGGCAGCGCTTCAGACCTTCACCAATTCTGGGAGCCCGCGCCCTCACACTATGTAGACAGACTAATGGAGGCACGCTGTGGAACACACATCAGCACTACCAGCGTGGCAGAAAAGCCAGAACAGCATACCAGCCCTGCGTGCTTCACGCACCTGGCTCGTGAGTCTTGGCACAGGTGTCATTATCTTGCTGCTGGAGGCGGTGGCGCTCGCTCTTCTGTCTGCTGCTGCTCCGGCACTCTTCGCAGCTCTCTTGCCCAACAGGCTGGTCTTCATCGGCATGGTGCCGCCCGTTCTCTTTTGCATTGCCCTCATGTTCGCCTTATCCACGAATCGAGCGCATAAGATCAATGCCTATCGAAAAGCCATAAAAAAGTATCTGGCTCCTGGCATGAATAACTACTACGCTCCAGAGGGCGCTCTGACCATACAGGAATACCTGGCAGCGCTGCTGAAAGGGAAAGGGTCGCGGGAAGGACAGGAGCAGTACCTCCTCATCCTGGGCGGGCCGGGAAGTGGCAAGACGGCCAATCTCAAATATGCCTTCTACCAGGCGGTGAGCACGCCCCAGCCAATAGCAGGCAAACTCCCTGTGCTGATTCAGATGAAATATTACAATGGTTTTCTGCGCAATCTCCGCGCTGCCTCTGCTGAGGCAGGTGTGGGAGCCACAGACGAGCAGGCGGAAGCTGACGCGCGCGAGCCAGAGACAGTCCCCAAAGATACCTTGCTGGCGTATTTATTAGATGCCCAACACGACCAAAAACTTCAAGCCGGCAAGGAACCTGAGCTGGTTGGCTTGCAGCATCTTCGCCATTATCTGCCCCGGCTTGTTGCCCAGGGACGCATCGTTTTTCTCTGTGATGGGATGAATGAGTTAGAAAATGATGCCCTGACCATCGTTCACGAAGAATTAACGGGGCTGATGCAAACCACTCAGAATGCTGTTGTTATGACGTGCCGTGAATTGGAATACCAGGAACAGGAACTCCTGAAAGACCTTGCCAACCACGGCGCAGCCATCAAAATGCTTCCCCCGCTCACAGGCGTGGACGTTGCCGCAATTGTCAAAATGCATCTGCGCGGTCAGCGTACACCAGGGCAAATCCCTCTGGGTGAAACGGGAATTGAAGAGGCACAAGAGCAGATTCGCAGGCTCAGCCAGTCGTATCGGGAAACCAGCCCTTTTGTGCTTATGATGTTGATCCAGGCGCTGAAAACTCCCGAAGCCCAGGCGCGGAGCATCTCGCGTGGTCGCCTGCTCCGCCTCTCCGTCGATCAGCGATCGCTCCTCCATGAGCCAGCCGCGCTGATCTTCGGGGATCACCCGGATGCCGAGCAGGTCAAAGATTTTCTGAGCGCCGTCGCGTGCACGGCGCGTCGGAATGGGCAGCGCAACGCGATTCAACTGGTCAAAGATACTAAATTCACAACCTCAGCCCAACTGCAAGACTTTCTGAATGTCTGGCTTTCAGATAATGAGGTGGATGTCAGCTATTTTACGCAAGCAAACATCGGGAAATTTCTCAGAATCGCGCTGGACGCCGGTCTCATCACCATCAGCAACAATGGCGTCCTCAGTTTTATCCATGAACTCATCGCGGAGTATTTTGCTGCGGAGTATTTGCGCTTCATCTATCATAGAAACGACCCCGAGGATGAACTCTTCTGGCCCAGCATCTACGAGAGCGAGGTGCTGGCGGCGGGCCTGTGGAGCGAGCCTATCGCTATCTGGGCGGGCCTTGAGGAGCAGCCGAAAGAGATTGCCCGCTTTCTGATGACGACGATCGACACCTATTGTCTGCAAAAGGGTATGGATGCCGATGAGGCTGATTTTTATCACTATCATGCCCTGGCGCTGAGTCTGGGCTGTCTGGGGGTGCGGGCGTCCGATGGACTTCCTGAGGAAACGCTCTCATACCTGAAGCGGTCGGCGCTGGTGAAGGAAAAGCACGAGCAACTGGCGCTGATCTTCAAGCGCTGCGCAGATGAGGGCGGCATCGGCGTCTATCAAGCGCTGCTGCCCTACATCCATCTTCCGGGGCTGCTTGATGTGCTCCTCAAAATACACGAGTTATATCGTGAAAAAGAGAACAGCACCATTTTAGTCATGCTCTTTGAATATCTGGAGCAAGTGGTGGCTATCCCTGCTTCTGCTCCGCAGAGGCAGGCGCTCATCACGCTTTTAGGCGAAATTGGCCGCAGAGGCGAGGAAACGGTGAGGCAGCGCACGCGGCTCCTCTGCGACCCCTCAAGGCCAGCGCTCTTGCGCGCGGCGGCTATCAACATCCTGGAACTGCTTGGAAATCCTGAGGATGTCCCGCTGCTCATCGGCTATCTGCGTGCCTCCGATCAAGAGGTGATCGGGGCAGCCATCAGCGCGGTCAGAAGGTTTGGCCCCACCTTGACGCTGGCCCTGCTGGAGCAAGAGGAAGCCACCCTTCAGGACCGGACACACGCGCAAACGCGCCTGAACATCTTGAGGGTGCTGGAGGGCTTCCTGGAGGCCCATCCGTCGGAGCCTCCTTTGATTTCCGGCCAGATACAGGCGCTGATCAAGCTGGTTATTCGCTTTCTTTCCGCGTGCGATCAAGAGCCTACCTGGCTTCTGGCACACCGGCTTCTCAGCGAGTACATGCAGCAGGGTCCAGAGGAGGCGTCCCTCGTCACCATCTGTTTACTGGACATGCTAGATACCCCAGACGCCACACAAGCGGAACAGATGCAGCAGCTTCTCTGGGAAAATTGCCCGCCTGTTTTCGGAACGATTACCAACTACTGGCAAACGCGCCCGCGTCGGGAAATTGCCTGGGAGCGCATTGTGCGTGTCCTGGGGGGCGTGTCCGATGCATCCGTCCTAGCGTTCTTGCTCCAGCAGCTTGATGAAGCCCAGCCCGGCATGCAGCAGGCGTTGTCTACGGCGCTCAGTTTGCAACAGGAGAGCACCGAACCATTGCTCGGGGCGCTGCTCTCGCCCACGGCCACGCCGCATGTCATCCAGGTGGCAGACAACGCGCTGCGCCAGATGGGTGTGAGCTGCATCCCTGCTATTTGCGAAAAGCTGCTGAACATGCCCGCCTCAGCGGAAGCTACCGAGGCGGGACTCAAGTGCCTGATCACTCTGCTGGACGTATGGAAGCAAGACGGGCGGATTCCGGCAAAAACCGAAGGGACGGTTGTCCGCGCCCTGGTCGCGCTGTTCAAGTGGCTGATTGAGGATGCGCAGATGCGTGCGCCCCTGGCTGCGGATGTCATCCCGGTCATGGCTCGCTTCCGCGATCAGCGTGTCGTCTCAACGCTGGTGAGAGTGCTGGCGCGGCCTGGAATCGTGCTTGAAAGGGTCTATGAAGAGGCGATCAAAGGACTAAGCCAGCTTGGTGAGTACGCTGTTGCCCATCTGATTGAGGCGTTGAACAGCCCCAAAGAGACGGTGCTGACCAAACGAGTGCGCCAGGTGCTGCTGGAGATCGAGCCATTTCCTCGTGAGAAACTGCTCGCCGCTTTCGCCGACACCAGACCCGCTGTCGTGCAGCAGGTGATGTGGGTCTTCGTTGCCAGGCAGCAGGACACGGAGACCGTTCGTTTTCTCGTCCAATGCCTGCTTGAAAGCAGCGAAGACCCTGCCCTTTTCGATAACATTCAGCGCGCGCTCACCGAGATGCAGCCAGCGCATACCATGCCCGCTCTCATTGCAGTGCTGGGCCAACCACACTGGCAGGTCATCAAACCCCTGCTGCGCGCGTGTCCTCAGCCGGAAATCGTCCTGCCTCTGCTATTGACGGACCCGGCTGATGTGCAGCGCTACCTGCTGGCCCTGGAAGTGCTCCGCGAGGAGTTCCACTATCCTACCGTGCTGCCCTGGCTGTTATCCGGCCTCGCCAACGACCAGACCCGCGAACATACCCGGCGGCTGATTGCCACGATGGCACGCACCTATGATGGCGACCTAGTGCCGGACATTGTGCGCCTCTTTAATCCTGCCATTGCCCAACCAGCGCCATTGGTCGGCCCACTCCCGGCGGTCCAAAGAACGTTGCAAGACCTGTTGACCACCGAGCTGGCAGAAAGCAGCCTGCCCGCGCTGGTGTTGGGCCTTGCCGAGCCGCTGCTCAGGGAAGGCTGCGCCGGTTCGCTGGTGGCGCTGGCACAGGTGCCGCAGCGGCAGGCGGCAGTACTCCAGGCCGTCTTGCATGCCCTGGGCAATCCGGCCCAGCGGCTGGGCGCGCACCAGACGCTGGTCAAATGCGGTGCCCTGGCCGCGCCTTTGGTGCGTGACCTGGTGCGGGCAAATGACCAGGACCTGGTGAGGGAAGCGCGCATCATCCTGGCGGAGATGGGCGCTGTGGCCTTCCCCTCCATCTATCAACTCGCGCATGACCCCCAGCACCGCGCGCACGCGGAAGACATCTTCCGCCTGATCCCCGTTGAGATTATCGCCAAAGGGCTGCTGACGTATTTTGCCAGCACTGATCGAGAGCAGGAGGCAACCGCTTTCTATCTGCTGGCGCTGGGCATGCATGATGAACAGAACGCCCGTCAGGGCGGGCGCGTAAGCCTCACCAGCGCTTTGCTCATGCAAGCGTTGGAACATGCAGATGAGGATGTATGCCTGCGTACACTCAGCGTTCTGGTGTTTTTCTCGAACGGGAGGCGCTCGCCTCTGGCGCAGCAGATGGTAAACGCGATCACTCAGGCTTCCGAGGGGCAGGCGTATACAGCCTATCTGCGCGCCCTCGCGCTGTTGGGACCAGATGCTGCCGACCCGTTAGGGCTGGCGCTCCACACGCCCCAGATAGCGGAGGACGTGCGCCTGGCGATGATTGGGACGCTGGGGACGCTTGCGGAGGATGAGCAGGTTGCCGCGTATGTGAACTTCCTCGCCGCAGGCACCGATGCAGCAGTGAACGGGCACCGGGCACGTGGGCTGCGCGCCCTGGGTGGCCTGCTCGCTGGTGGCCGCTATCACGAGAAGAAGCTGGCAACCATCCGCGAGCACTTGAGCGGCAGTTCGAAAGCGCAAGATCGCGCCGCCTTCGAGTTTTTCGACGTGCTGCTGGGGAAACGCAACTTACCAGAGATACTTCGTTTGCGCGAGGTGATCAGCAGGCAGCAAGGCGATATTGATCGTTTACAACAACATATACGTCAACAAGAGGAAGCGCTCGCACAGGCCCGCCAACGCTCTGAGCAAGCGGAAGCCAATACTATGAGTTCACAAAAACTGCTGAATAAACGCTAGTTGACCGCGCGGAGAATAAGGGCGATGGAATCTTCGCTTTCACTTGAAATACCAGCTATCAAGGGCTACCACCAGATACGGCTGATTGGCTCGCCGGGCGGGATGAGTCAGATGTATCGCGGAACGCGCGTCGGGACAGGCCAGGATGTCATCATCAAGCTGATGCCCGCGCCACAAGACGCGCAGGAGGCGCTGAAACTCCAGCATCGTTTCGACCAGGAAATCCTCATCGCGCGTTTGGCCGCCAACGACCACCTCCTCGCGGCTATCGATCATGGCGATATCCCTCTGCCCGGCTCAGACGCGCCGCTCCTCTACCTGATTTATCCCTATATCGAAGACGGCTCCCTGGCCGATTTATTGACCGATGAGCGCCCCTGGGAGACCTGGGAATTGCCGCATATTGCCGATGTCATCGCCCAGGCTGCGGAGGGCCTCTTTCATCTGCATAAAAGTGGCATTGTGCATCAGGATGTCAAGCCCAACAACTTTTTGTGGATGCCCACCGATCAGGCGCGCAATCCGCTGCGCCGTATTCACGTCTGGCTCATTGATTTTGGCACCGCCGAACCAGAACGCAACGGAAAAAGCCGGGACATCAAAGGGACCCTGAAGTATCTCGCCCCCGAACAGGTACGCGGAGAGATCAAATATACTGTCGATCAATACGCGCTTGCCCTGCTGGCGCGGCTCCTGCTCACCGGCTACGAGCCACCTCTTCCCAACGAGTCAGATGCCCTGCTGCGTACCCGGCCCACCCAGCTTAATCCACAGCGCCTCTTCGAGCCTGAAATTGATCGCGTGCTGTTCAAAGCGCTCGCGCCTCATCCTGAAGATCGCTTTCCCGACGTGATGGAATTTGCGCACGCGCTGCAAAAAGCTGTACTGAAACAAATACAGCTTCACCTGTCCGCACCTCACGCCGCGCCGCCTCCTCGATACCAGGCGGCCAACCCATCCTTTCATTCGGCCCCTCCCTCGCGGGAAGTAGCGCGCATCCCATCGCCCATTCCGGCTGTACCCATGGTACTACCGCCGCTGACCACGCCAACACCCTATATGCCGCCGCGACCAAGAGGCACCACTCAGCCCAGAAACGCGGCGCGCAACAAAGTCTCTGGACCCCCCTTGCCTGTTATTCCTGCCCAGAAATGGCTCACCGTCAAGCTGCCGGACACATTAAGAATGCTCACCTGGTCGCCGCATGGGACAGAACTGGCCTGCACGTTTTATCATGATCTTCCGCAGGTGATCAGCGTCAAGCATTCCATCGAACCGCTGCCAGGCTTCGCTCGCGCGCAGGCCGCTTGTTGGTCTCCTGATGACCGTTTTCTCGCCATGAGCATGGACGACGAACGCCATCCCCGCGCTGAAATCCGTTTCTGCGACCGCACTGCCCCCAAGGAACGCCCGCGGGTGCTGTCATTCGATCAAGCGGAGCCTGTTCGCGGGCTGGACTGGTCACAGCGGGGCCTTTTTGCCGCCTGGTTGAATCAAAAGCTGCTGGTCTATGACCTTTCAAACATCGCGTCCCAAAAGCGCCTTCCTGCCCCGGCCTACACGCTGCCCCTGGAAGACGACCTGCATTGCGACCAGCTTACCACGCTGCGCTGGTCGCCCAATGGCGAGTGGCTTGCCGCTGGCTCGAATAACGGACAGATCGTTTGCTGGCAGCCGCACACCGCCCAGTGTGTCGAGCAGCAGCCCCTCAAGAAAAACATTCGCAGCCTTAGTTGGTCACCCGATGGCAAGATGCTGGTGATTGCCTACGCTAATAAACAGGTGCTGTTTTGGAACCTGCAAAGCGGGCACATCATGCAGGCCGAACTACCAGAACATCCCAGGATGGTGAGCGTCTCACCCCAAAGCGGGCAGGCCGCCATCGCAACAGAAGACACGCTGTTCTTTTTCGAACATTTAGGGGCTTCGACGCCCACTGCCAGGCATCCCGGTCAACTCTTTGCAGCCTTCTCAGTGGACAACAAGCTGGCTACGCTTGATCAAGACGATGGAACAGAGCTAATGATCTGGCAGCTTTAAAGGTGAGGCGCAGAGAAGCGCGCTGTACTTATCATTTGTAAGCAGGAGTAGAGCGTATGGATGGTATGAGCAGGGGAACACCGGCTGTCTTCCAGAAAGGGCAGCCGGTTGGGCGCTATCAGATTGTCGAGGTATTGACCCCCACTCGTTTTGGACAGCTCTACCTGGGGCAGCAGAAAGGTCAGCCGGACCAGGTCTTGATCGAGGGGTTGCTGCCTCCTCTGTTGGATGACTTGCAAGCGGAGTTCTTGAAAGCTGCTCAAGCTTTACAGCAGCTAGAGCATCCCCATATTCTGCGTATCCGCGAGGTGGGGGTACAGCAGGGTTATCCCTTTCTGGTCACAGACTATCTTGCCTATCGCACTTTCAGCCAGGTCTACGCGCCCCAACATATTCCGCCCTTGCTGGTGTTCTTGCCCTATCTGAAGCAGATTGCCTCCGCGCTGCATGCTGCGCATCGTCGCTCTATCGTCCACGGAGATATACGGCCAGAGAATATCCTGCTCAGCGCCAACAACACGGTTCTGCTGCGAGGCTTTCTGCTTGAGGCGATCATCCAGAATCGCGGGCGGCTCAACGAGCGAGGCGCAGCAAGCGCAGAGCAGGACGCCATGCTCTACGCTGCGCCGGAACAAATCCAGGGAAACCCAGGTTTTGCCAGCGATCAGTATGCGTTGGGGGTCTTCGTCTATCAATTGCTTTGTGGACAGACCCCGTTTATCGGGTCCCCTGTGGAGATTGCTTTCCAGAAAATACACGCGCCAGCCCCTTCACTGAGGCAGCGCGCGGTAGATGCTGTCTCGCCTGGGGTAGAGCAAGCGGTGATGAGGGCATTGGAGCGTGAGCCGGAAAAACGCTTTCCCGATGTTCAGGCGTTGATCGACGCCTTGGAGCAGGAACAAAACCGGTCACTGGGACATCTGGGCGCTGCCGCGCCTGCTTCCCCAACAGGCGTGATCGCGCCCACGCCGGTCTCGCCTCAGCCAGCCCTGCTGGCAACAACGGTGCACACACCTGTTCCCCTGATCTTACAGGGGGCAGCCCCGCTGCAAATCTCTTCGCCTGCTGATCCGCCAGAAGAACCGCCGGAGCAGATGCCCCGGAAGGCCAGGAAGAAGACTCCTAAGCAATCGCCGCCCCCCAGCAAGCCACCTGCGCGCCGCCGGGAAGGCGGTTCAATCGGGCGACGTGTCTTCGCCGTTGGCCTGGTTGGCTTTGCCGCGCTCGGTGGCGCGGGCGGCTGGTATCTCCTGTCGCAGCGATTTGCTCGGGCTGCTCCGCCGGTCGTCTCGGCGAACACAGGGCCATCAGCGACACAGACCACGATCAACCATCAACAAGGGCTGATCTTTACCGGACATCTGGCGAGCGTCAACGCGCTGGCCTGGTCGCCAGATGGCAAGTTCATCGCCTCCGCCAGTGACGATACGTTTGTTCAGGTCTTCGAGGCCGCCACCGGCACGCGCAGGCTCATCTACCGGGGCCATAGCGAAGAGGTTGCGTCGGTGGCCTGGTCGCCGGATGGAAAATTGATCGCCTCCGCAGGTCAGGACCGGACGGTACAGCTCTGGAACGCCATCAACGGCGGCGCGCCAGTGCTCACTTATAAAAGACATACTGATCGGGTCAACGGCGTGGCGTGGTCGCGCAAGGGGCAACTGCTGGTCTCTGGCAGCGACGACAAAAGCGTGCAGGTCTGGCAACCCGGGAACGGAGAGCGTCTCTTTACCTTCCTGGGCCATACGGCTGGTGTGCTTTGTGTTGGCTGGCAGCCAGACGAGAGCAGCGTGGCCTCCGGTTCATGGGATGGCACCTTGCGCGATTGGGCGACGGTCCAGCATGGCGATCATTTCAACGCCGGGGACCAAATCTTCAGCTATGGCGGGCACGGAACGAATGAAGTCTACGCGCTGGCGTGGTCGCCGGATGGCAAACTCATCGCTTCGGCTGGCGCCGATCAGACCGTCCAGATTTCCAATGGCGTCGATGGCACGCCCAAACCACCCTTTTTCACAGACCATCGGCGGCAAGATCATGTCAACCGCGTGTTTGCCATTGCCTGGTCCCCCGACGGCACTGCTATTGCCTCTGGCGATCAGGATGGCAATGTCTACGTGTGGAAAGCAGCGGATAGAAAGACCTTCTTCAGATATACGGGGCATCAGGGGGCCGTGAACGCCGTCGCCTGGTCGCCAGATGGCAAATCCATTGCTTCCGGCAGCGCGGATACCACGGTGCATGTCTGGCAGCCCGGTTAAACGAAGGACAAGACACGTGAACGCAGTCCAAAGGGTCACACGCACGCCCGTCAAGCGCCGCAAAAGAAGCAAAGCAGGTTTCAGGCTCGTGCTGCTTCTCCTGGCAGGCGCGCTGGTCATCGGGGGCGCGCTGGGCGTTGCGAATCTGCTCAGAAGCGCCACCACCCTCATTGTGCGTATTTCTGGTCAAGCGCAGGTGCGCGTTGATCTGAACCAAAGCCTGGCGCTCAGCCCATACCTGCTTGGCAGTAACGTGTTTCCCGTGCTCGGGACGAGTTCCAAAGACCCCGGCGGCCAGGGATTTATGAGTTATGACCCACAGGTGGTCGCTGGCCTGCGTTCGGCTGGGGTCAAGCTCTTGCGCTTTCCGGGTGGCAATTTCGACGAAGAACACGCGCTTTCGCCCCAGCAACTCGATGCCTTCAACGACCTGCTCAATCAGGTCGGGGCTGAGGGCTTCATGCAGGTCCAGCTTTCTGACCCGCTGGATAAGAAGCCTGTTCCACTTGCCACGCGCGCCACCCGCGCGTCCCTGCTGGTCGAGTATATGAATAATCCCCAAAGCATTCAACGCAGCCCTGGCGCGCCCTACCATCCGATCAAATATTGGTCGGTTGGGAATGAACCGGACCTGCTGATCAATCCCGACACGGGAAAGAGATATACCGTTGCCGAGTATACTCAGGCGTTTATCGCGTATTCGCTGGCGATGCACACCAGAGACCCAAGCATTCAGGTATTCGGGCCAGAGTTGAGCCGGTATTCTGCGGCGGGCGGCCCCGAAGACAGCCAGGGCATCTTCTGGATGCAGGGGTTTTTACAGGGAGTCGGCGATTACGAGCGCACCCATAACCTGCCGTTCCATTTGCTGGATGGCGTTTCATTTCATTACTATCCCTTTGGAGATGGGCAGCAAGACGCGACGACCATGTTGAACGACCCGCCGCAGTGGGATACGCTTATGCCGGGCCTGCATCAGCTTATTCGGCAAACCATTGGCGCTGACCTGCCCATTGCGATTACCGAAGTCAACACCAATGCTATCAAGGCACCGCCGCCGCAAAACCTGTCCGCGCTCTGGTGGGCCGAGACGCTGGGCGCGCTCATGAACAACCAGGCAGATTATGTGGCCTTTTTCTCGACCGAAGGCGTGGACAGCCCTAATCCGCTCTTCCTGCAAAAAGACCTCACCCAGACAGCAATGCTGCGCGTGATGCAGCTTTTTTCGCGTCTCCAGTCTCAGCTTGTGCCGGTTCAGGATGCGCAGGGGTCGGTCAGTATCTATGCCACCCAGGATGGCGGCCACGCGACGGCAAGTCTGCTTTTCGTCAACCAGACCAGTTCCAGCCAGCAGATCAGTGTGCAGGCTGAAAACATTCTGCCCTGGAGTTCCTGGCAGGGATTGCAAGCCTGGAGTTCGTGGCAGACGGCTAGCCTGACGCTTCAGGGCTATAGTATGGCCGTGCTGACGCTTCATCGCGACGGCAGCGACGAAGCGTTCAGCTTCGACAATACCGCAAGTTCGCAACAGGGAGCGCCAGAGGTGCAGCATGCCGTGTGCAGCAGCGCGACGGGCGTGTGTTAGACAGAGAGCGCTTTGCGAGTGGGAGCAGGACTCATGACCAATGTCATCATCCCGATACTCCAATATGTCTATCTGGCGATTATTTGCCTGATGACCGCTCAGGCCATCTTTAGTATCCGGCTGCGTCTCTACATCTGGGAGGAACCGGAGCGGGCCTGGCTGAACAGTGCCCCCACAGTATATCGCGAGCCGAAACTCTCTTTCACTATTTTGCTACCAGCCTATCACGAGGAAGCGCTCTATGCTGAGACGATTCAGAAAGTCTACGATTTGAATTATCCCAAGAAGCTGGTCCAGATTCTGGCACTGCTGCGCGAACACGACACCGGAACCATCAAGGTCGCGCGGGAAAAGCTCAAACAGTTGCGTGCGCCCAATGTCGAACTGCTGGTCACTAACGACCTGCACGGCGGCAAGCCACACCAGCTTAACCTGGGCCTGAAAGTGGCGCGAGGCGATATTGTCACCATCTTCGACGCCGAAGACGAGCCGCACCCCGACATCTTGCAGGTCATCAACACCATTTTTCTGAACGAATCGATTGATGTCGTCCAGAGCGGCGTCCAGCTTATGAACCACAATACGAAATGGTTCTGCTTCCTGAACGTCCTGGAGTATTTTTTCTGGTTCAAGTCGTCGCTGCATTTCTTTGCCCGCTGCGGCATGACGCCGCTGGGTGGCAACACGGTGTTTGTGCGCCGCCGACTGATGGAGCATCTAGGCGGATGGGATCATACGACGCTGACCGAAGATGCCGACCTGGGAATACGCCTGTGCATCGCCAAGGCCAACGTGCGCATCCTCTACGATGATGAGTTTGTGACCAAAGAAGAGACGCCGCATACCATCCAACAGTTTATCAAGCAGCGTACACGCTGGAATCAGGGGTTTATACAGATTCTTTTGCGCGGGCGCTGGCTCCAACTGAAGCGGCCCTCACAGAAGCTGCTGGCCCTGTATGTCCTGCTGCTGCCCGAGATTCTGGCGTTCTTCACCCTCATGCTCCCCGTGTCGGTAGTGATGTTGTTTTTTGTCAAACTGCCGCTCTGGATCGCGGTTCTCACCTTTATGCCGCTCTACTGTTTTGTCCTGGCGATGTGCATTGATCTGGCAGGGCTGCATGAATTTGTCAAAGTGCATCACCGCAGGTGGAAATGGCGCGAGGCGCTGACGCTAATGATTGCCTTTTTTCCCTATCAACTGCTGCTGGGCATTGGGGCCATTCGCGCTTTCTGGCGTCAGGTCCGGGGAGCATCAAATTGGGAAAAGACCGCCCACATTGGGCAGCACAAGGCCAACATCCCCAGGCTGCCGAAGCCTGCGCCCCTCCCTGCGCCGGAACCCTGGCGGCCAGCGGCCCAGGCGCAAGACCCAAGCGCCAGTCAGACGATGGTGCGCGCCGCCAACTTTTTTGTACACACGTTTGCCCCGCGCGCTCAAGCGGATTCCCTGGCAATTACCAGCGCAGCAGGAAGTCTGCCGGAGAATGTTCCCTGGGCCTCGGCGGAAAAACAACGCCTGCTCAAGGCGCGAACGCGCCTGCTGCCGCGCAGAGATACGCTGAAGGTTGCTCAAATCGCGCAGCGGCGCGAGATTCCCCTGCCCGGCTGGCTGGAGGGGCTGGTGGTCGTGCTGCTTTTAGGAGCCGCGCTGGCGTTTCAGGCCCTCAATATGTTTCACGCCGCCTATACCCCTGACGAGGGGACGTTGATGGCAAATGCTCAGGCCATCTTGCAGGGGAAAATCACGCCATATGCGTATGACTACAGCCAGCCGCCTCTGGGCTGGATACAGATCGCCGGCTGGGCAAGATTGACCGGTGGCATTGCCAGCTTTGGCAACGCCATCAACAGCGGGCGCGTGCTGATGCTTGTCCTGGCAGGCGCTAGTTCGTTCCTGCTCTACCTGATCACCAGCCGTTTGAGCGGCAGTCGCAGCGCGGGCCTGCTGGCGATGCTGCTCTATACGCTTTCTCCCTTGAGCCTGCTCTATCGAGATCAGGTGTTGCTGTATAACATCGGGACATTCTGGCTGCTGCTTTCGCTCTGGTTGGTGACCACCAGTAAGAGCAGGCTGGGCACATTTGGGCTGGCAGCAGCGGCGTTGGGCATTGCCATACTCAGCGATAGCCTGTTCCTCGTGTTTCTGCCAGTGATGCTCTATGCCGTCTCGGTCTATGCCACGTCTTTCCAGCGGAAGTTCTCAAAAGTGGCTTTTGTCTACGTGGCGCTGGCGATCAGTTCAGTGTATGTCTTGCTGGCGCTGCTGCGGAGCGAATTTCTGCCGTCTGGTGATCCGCTGGCGCATCCAAGCCTGATCGGAACGGTGTTGCCGAGGCTTCAGGGCCAATTTCTGCCATCGGGCAATCTGTTCGCCGACCCGAGCCTGATCGTCACCTTTTTGCTGAAGGCCCAGACGCCGCTGGCTAACCAGCAGTCAAGCGCTATCTGGCAGACCTGGCTTCAGACGGACCTGGTGTTCATCGCGGCGGGAACGGCTGCGATGTTCGTCAATATCCTGGGTGGAACGGTCAACCGCTTTCAGTCGTTGGCCGCGCTGCTGGGTATGACGTTCTGGGTCGTGCTGATCATCGATACCGTTTGGTATCCATATTCGATTGTGCCGCTGCTGCCCTTTTTGGCGATGAATATCGCTGTGGCGCTCAATGCGCCGCTGCGCTGGCTGACCCGGCACGTTGGCTTTGATCTCGCGCGCGTCTTCCTGCTCTTTGTGCTGGTAGGCGTGCTGGTGTCATCAGACATCCAGCACGCGCAGCCACTGCTTGCTCCAAATCGAGCAGCAGCCCAGCAGCAAGCGATGAGTTGGGTGCGTGATAATGTCCCACGCAATGCGGTCATCATCACCAACAGCTATATGTATGCCGATCTCCTTGATCCTCAGGGCATGGCTGTGGGTGGCGGGACGCCTTTTACCAGAGCGCAGGTGTATATTAACGCTGCGCTTGACCCGGCCATTGCTCAGGGCCAACTAAACGATCAATGGCAACATATTGACTTTCTTGTGGTCGATGCTGCTATGCTCAAGGAGATACGCACCGACCGGCGCTTTGTCCTCTTGAATGAAGCGCTGCATCACGCGACGCTGCGGGTGTCGTTTGGTTCCAGTCAGGATGGCACGCAAATCCTGGTATATCAAGTCATTCACCCGTGAGAAGCTGTTCTAATAGCAAGTGGTGGCGCTGGGCAAAGGCGATGGCTTCGGCGCGTGATTGGACCCGGCATTTCCCGTAGATGCTGGTCAGGTGGGTCTCTACGGTTTTGACCGAGATCGAAAGGCGCTGGGCAATATCGCTGTTGCGCAGCCCCTCGACGACGAGCTGCAAGACTGCCCGTTCGCGTCCGGTCAGCGGTTCCTCTTCGGGGATCGGCACTGCCTCCTCCGCGTACAGCCGCTCGCGGATGTCCGGCCCGAGACTCCATCGCCCGGCGGCGACCTCGTGGACAGCGGCGCGAATCTCGCTGCCGCGCGCGCTTTTGAGCCAGTAGCCTCTGACTCCCAGCTTGAGCATGGCTCGCACGTAGGCTATCTGATCATAGGCGGTCAGCACAAGAATCTCTGGATGCCACTCGCGGGGTGCCAGCAACGCCTGGGCGACGCCGAAGCCATTCAGCCCCTTCATGGCAATGTCGAGCACCACGACACGCGGCAAGAGATGTCGGCAGAGCGTGACCGCTTCTGTGCCCTGCTCTGCTTCGCCAATCACCTGCAATTCGGCATCCTCTTCCAGTAATCGCCGTGTCCCTTCGCGCATCATGGTATGGTCATCGACGAGCACAATAGTGATGCTGCGCTCTGTTGGAGAGGTGTGCTCATCAGGCATGATCTATTGCTCCTGCCTCATAGGAACACTCCCTGGCGCGGGTCCTGTGCCATCGCTTCGACGGCGCCCGCTGGCGGTTTGAGGTACACTGCGCGCACCACCACGCCGCGCCCCGGACAGGTGCGTATCTGGAAACGTCCGTCGATCGCCAGCAGCCGTTCCTGCATGCCGACCAGCCCTAACCGGCCATTGCCCGGCTGATGCCGCCGAAAGCCGCGTCCATTATCGGCAATCAACAGGACAACTTTGCCACTGCCGCAGCGGCGGAGTCGGACGACGACCATGCTGGCTCCGGCATGTTTGAGGGCGTTGGACAGCGCCTCCTGCGCGACACGGTAGAGCGCCAGTTCCACATCGGCAGGCAGGCGTGGCTGATCTGTGTCATCAGAGCGCACCTGGATGCACAGGCTGGCTCCGCTCGCTTTGCTGCGCTGCTCGGTTTGTTGTGCCAGCCAGGGCAGTGCCTCTTCCAGCCCTAACTCATCCAGCAGAGGCGGACGCAGTTCGAGGCAGGTTTGGCGGAGGCTCTCTACGACCGAGCGCGCCAGCGGCATCACTTCGGCAACATCTGTCATCGTGCTGGCGTCCGAGAGTTGCCGCACGGTCAGCATCGCCTGTTGCAGCGCCTCGTCGTGCAGGTCCAGCGCTAGGTGTCGACGCTCTTCTTCCTGTGCTGAGACGACGCGATGGGTGAGGGCAGCAAGCTGCTGCGCGTCTGCCTGCGCCTGCGCGAGATAGCGGCTGTTGACTTCCAACACTGAAAGCTGTGCTGCTAACGTTGCCAGAAAACTGGTATCCTGGCGAGAGTAGGATTCGAGATTGTCTTTTGGTCCGAGGCAGAGGAAGCCGGAAAGCTGCTCCCCGGCATAGAGGGCCAGCAGCAGGAGTCCATCCAGCAGAAGCGGCCCATCGGATGCCTGTGCCCGCTGCGTGAGGGCCAGGTTGGCTATCCTGATGAGTCGTTCCCTCGTCAGGCTCAGGCTCCCGGCTGGATGGCAGTAGATTTGCCAGGGAGCAGTACATACTGAATGTTCTTCCACCTCGCCGCCGAGTGATGTCTGCGGCGATGGGCGCACAATCAGAGCGATCTCGGTAGCATTGAGCAGGTGTGCCAGACGTGGCAGTACAAAGGCGCTGATCTCCTTCAGCCCTTGCAAACGGGTGAGCGCGGTGCTCAGTTCGCGCAGGGAGCGGTTATACTGGTAGAAATCGCGATAGAGCACCTGGTCCCCCAGGTCGCGCACGTTGGTCCAGGCCAGGGGAAAGAGCCAGAGGCTCAACAGCACCCAGGCGGGCAGAAAAAGCGCGGTGGCCCTGGTCAGAGGAAAGCTCTTTGTCAGGGCAAGCTGCCCCACCACGCCCACCAGCACGAAGGCGCTCGCCAGCAGCAGCCATAAGACGACCCGCATCAGGCGGCGGCTGACCAGACGCATCACGCCCCCCTCAAGTTGGTGGCGAAAGACCGCGTAGCCAGCGGTCAGAGGCAGCGCGGCCATCGGCAGCGGCAGCAAATCGACCACCCCCGGTTCCATCAGGCGCTCGCTGCCAAGCAGGCGGAGGCTCAAGATGAGCAGCGGCAGCAGTAGGCCCAGCGTGCCGAGCACGACCAGCCGCGTGCGCGGCTTCTCCTGCCTGGGGAGCCGATGGATACCCCAGCAGAGCATCCAGCCCACGACGCCCAGACAGCCGAGGCTGGAGGCAGCCGTCATCAGGAACACGGCCAGACGCGCCTGAGGCCACCACCAGAGCAGCGGCACCCCGACGACGACCAACCCGCCAGCCACCAGCAGCGGACTGTAGCGAAAGAGGCGCCAGTGCTGCTTTGCCCCCTGCCCTGATTGCTCAGGCGAAGTGCGCGCCGGAAACAGGCAGACAAAGGTCGCAGCCAGTCCAGGCACCAGCGTGCCGAGGATGAACAGAAGGAGGCTGCCCCAGAGTATATTTGTCCACTGGATGCTGAGCAGGCAAAAGAGCAGCGACGTACAGGCGAACAAGCTGTAGGCGACCCGCGCCACTGGCCGGTGGGCGGCTCGCAGCAAGATAGCGCTGCCCAGCAGGTTGAGCAGGAGGGCCAGGATGCCTTCAAGCGCCACCTGGGGGTCTTCTAGCGGAGGCGGCACCACATTTGCCGTCAGTGTTGGCTCCAGCAGTGTCGTTCGCATCTGCACCACCACGTTGGGTGCCAGGCACACCTGAGCGCTCGCCCCCGTGCTGCTCACGCGCACCGCATCCCCGGCTTGCGTCCCAAGCAGCCATGCTTCGGTAAAAGGCTGAACCTGGGCGACGCGGCAGAGGCCAACCTGCCCTGGAATTGGTGCGAGCGTGAGCGCGGGGTGTCCAGGCTGGTTGAAGCTCAGTCCAACCAAAATGCCCACGGCCAACTGCACCAGGAAGCCGGAATACACGATGAGCCGACGCTGGGTGAAAAACAGGTTGGCCCGATGGGGCACTATCACACGTGGCATAGCTTCCTCGAAAGTCTGTGGGAGTCCGATCACCTGGGGCAATTGTACTCCATCTTGCGGCGCGAAAACATCAGGGGTTTCCCTGAAGACAGGGCGCGGGGTAGGCAGTACACTGGCAATAGTGCTTCTGGAGCGCGCCTTGTTCCAGCAGGCACACAACCACACCTGTGATGATGCTGAAGGAGATCATATGGATACCGTTTACGCCGCGTTAGGGCGTTTTGATGTCCGTTTTCGCTATCTGATTGTGGTGGCCTGGGTGGTGATCACGATTGTGTGCATACGCGCTTTCCCCTCGCTCGGCAGCGTGACCCCCAACGCGACCATTAGCTCATTCCTGCCTGCCAGCGCGCCTAGCATCCAGGCATCAAATCTCGCCACGCCCTTTCAAAATAGGCAGTATGCCTCGGCTACCCTGGTGGCCTCGCGCGACAATGGGCCGCTGACATCAGCAGACCAGGCGGCGATTGATCAACTTGAAAATCTGGTGCGCGCCATGCCCCACGTCAAAACGGTGCGCGACCTGTCGATCTCGCCCGATGGGAAGGCCCGCCAGGCCGTGATTCAGGCCGCTGTGTCAACCGACGGCACCGGCACGGGCGCAACCCTGGTCAACAGCATTCGGGATGCTTTTGGGCAGGTCAATGCTCCCGCTGGCCTCACCTTTCACCTCACCGGGTCGCTTGCCAGCGCTGTTGATAGTCAGAACTCATCGCAGACCACCCGCAACGCCTTGCAGGTGTTTTCGTTCCTCCTTATCCTTGTGCTGCTGCTCTTGGCATTTCGAGCGCTGCTCGCACCCCTCATCACGTTTCTGCCTGCTGCCCTCGTCTTGCTCCTCGCCAGCCCAGCCATCGCGGGCGCCGTGACCCGCCTGGGTGTGCAGGCATCGTCGATTACCCAGTTGCTCTTGATCGTGCTGGTGCTGGGCGCGGGTACGGACTACGGTCTCTTCCTCACGTTCCGCGTTCGTGAGGAACTGCGGCGCGGCCTCGACCCCAGGGCCGCTGTGGTGCGAGCGGTGCAGACCGTCGGCGAGACGATTACCTTCTCGGCTCTCACCGTGATTGCCGCCTTGTTGACCCTGGTCATTGCTCAATTTGGGATTTATCAGAGCCTGGGTCCATCGCTCGCTATTGGCATCGCTCTGATGCTGCTGGCTGGATTGACCCTGCTGCCCGCGCTGCTGGCGATCTTTGGCCGCGCCGTCTTCTGGCCTACCTCAACCCAGAAACGCGAAAACATCCCGGCCAGCCTCTGGGGCAGGCTGACCGAGCGGCTCATGCAGCGGCCCACCCTCACGCTCAGTCTGGGCATTGTGCTCTTTGTCGGGCTGGCGCTGGGCCAGCTTGGCACGAGCCTCGGCGGGTTTATGGGGCAGACGACTGGCCCGACCGGCGCCGACTCCACCGCAGGCACGGCGGTCATTGCCGCGCACTATCCCAGCACGAACCAGAACCCGACGGAGATGCTTTTCCAGTTTCCTGCATCTGTCTGGGATGACCCCACTCGCCTGGCAACCGTCGAGCAGGGCCTCGAAAATGTCTCCACGATTCGTACAGTGCTTGGCCCGCTGAATCCCAACGGGGTGCCGCTCACGGTGACCCAGTTGATGCAACTGCATCAGCAACTTGGCAACCCGCAAGCGCTGCCAGCGGTCCCTCCGCCCACGATCTCAATTGCTCCACAGGAATACAATGCCTATCGGGCCACCGGCCAATACATCAGCCTCGATGGGCGGACCGTCCAATTCGTGGCGATCTTGAAGGATACTTCCTCCAGTCCCGCCGCAGTGAACGCTATTCCCGCGCTGCGCGCAGCGGTGGCCCAGGTTGCCATGTCAGGTGGAGCTTCCCAGAATGGGGTGTTCAGCGCCAACGCCTTCGCCTATGATATTACGCAGACCTCCGGGAGCGATTTGAGCCACATCATTCCCATCGTTGCTGTGCTGATTGCCGTGCTGCTCGCGTTCGTCCTGCGCAGCCTGATCGCGCCGCTCTACCTCATCGTCAGCGTGGTGCTGTCCTTCCTGGCAGCCTGGGGCCTGGTGGCGCTCGTCTTCGTCCATCTGGGTGGGAGTGATGGCGTCGAGTTTGTCCTGCCCTTCCTGCTCTTTGTCTTCCTGATGGCGCTGGGGTCGGACTACAACATCCTGGTGATGCGACGCATCCGCGAGGAGGCGCACAACCAGCCCTTACGGGAAGCGGTGCGCGAGGCCATTGCCCGCACGGGCGGCACCGTCACCACAGCGGGCATCATTCTGGCCGGTACCTTTGCCCTGCTGGCTGTGGAGGGGAATACCGACCAGGTTCGCCAGGTAGGGTTTGGCGTGGCCGCAGGCATCCTGATGGATACCTTCCTGATTCGTACCCTGCTTATCCCCGCGCTGGTCGTGCTGCTGGGCCGCTGGAACTGGTGGCCCGCGCCGCTCTTCCGCCACGCCAGCACCGTTTCCGTATCTGAGATGCCTACAGACCAGATGGTGAGGTGAGTCATGAGATCGTTTGGTGACGATGGCCCAGCGCGTTTATCAGCCCAGCCCCACGGAGCCGCGCGAAATGTTGCTGGCTGGTCAGCAGTGGTCGGTAACGAACGGTTGACCACGCTGGCCGGGGCGGTGCTCCTTATGTTGATGGTGGTCGAACTCGTAACTGCGGCGGCCCTGCACGCGCTGCTGTCCACGCATGTCTTTGTCGGCGTGCTTCTGGCTGGGCCACTCGTCATCAAGCTCGGCAGCACCGGCTATCGCTTCCTGCGCTATTACGCCGGAGCGCCCGCTTTTGTGCGCAAAGGCCCGCCCCACCTGGTGCTGCGGATATTAGCCCCGTTGCTCGTTGCCATGACCCTGGTGCTGATTGGCAGCGGCATCGGACTGTTGGTGACTGGCCCGGCCCAGCCTGGCCCACTGCTGTCTATTCACAACATTAGCGCCCTGCTCTGGCTCCCGATGATTGCCATCCATACCTTCGCCTACGTCTGGCGGGTCCCAAGAAGCCTCGCGGACGACTGGGGCGATTCGCCCGCCGAGCCGGCGCCAGGACGGAGGTGGCGGCTCGGCGTGAACCTCGGCGCGCTGGTGGGAGGCGCGCTGGCCGCCCTGCTCGTGCTCCCCAGTGCCGCGCCCTGGATTGCCTGGAGCGCCAGTGAGCATGTTCCAGCCCCCCTGGTCGTGGGCATAGTGATTGCCGCCTTCACGCTCCTGGTCGCCAGACCGTGGAGGCTGCGGGGAAGTGGACGGTGAGGCACAGGAGAAGCCTCGGGGAGATACCACCACTCTCACGGGCCTTCCCCAAAGATTTGTCGTGCTCCAGGGTTAGGAATATAGGCTGAAGCTTGGCATCAGATGATTCTATGAATCTGTTTTCCAGGCGATCCAGGCGCTCCCTCAGCAGGCGATTCTCTTCCTCCATCTGACGCGCGTGCGAGGAGAAAGCCGGGTCAGACTGCCACCAGTTGATGCCAATCTCCTGCGCTTTATCAATGGAGGACACCAGCAGGCGCACCCTGATAGTCAAAAGCTCAACTTCTGCCAGAAAGAGGGTAATATCGCCTGCAATAACGATCCCTTTGTCGAGGACGCGCTCAAGGACTTCCGCCAGATTTGTTGTTTGAGATGTGTGGATGACGCGCTGTTCACGTCTATTCGAGAGCGCGCCCGGTGCTTGCCTTTCATCGTTGGCATTCATGGTGCTTTTTCTCTCCTGATATGATGCGCGCCGGATTTGGCAGAGCCAGGAGGTTCGTGGCACACGCTGATTACGGTTTCGCCTTTACCTGAGGTCGCCCAGCGGTCCCAGGTTCAGGTTGAGTTCTTCGTCCTCCAGGCCAAACGTTGTCTTCAGCTCGGCCATCTTTTGTTCGAGTTTGAGGAACGTTTCGCCCATCCGCTCGATCAATGCCAATCAGTGACACCAAGACCTATGTGTCAATCACAATCCCTTTGTCCAGAATTCGCTCGACCAGTTCTGCCAGGTTGGAGAGGCCAGCTCCTCCGTGTTGCATTCTCCCAGCTTGTCTTCGCTCGATAGCCATTTGTGATACCATCTTTTCCAGTTACGGCTGGTATGCTTGAAGCTCATCGGCTCTGCTGGGGAAAAGCATCGGCAAAGCGAGCAAGTATGCCCGCGCTGGAAATTGTGCTGATGTGCATGCTTCTGATGCTCTGCTGCGCAGAGACCAGAGAATTAGCAGACGTACAAGAAAGCCATTCTCTCTCTGCCTGAGATCGGATTGCATTCTTCATGCCCGACGTGGCGTAAAGAATGCACGGGTGGACCGGAAAGACGAGCGAGTGGAAAGCGCTATGGACCTACTGGAACGGGATCAGGATTTCGAGCAGTTGGCGCGGCTCTGGCACGCAGCTACGACCGGTCAGGGGCGCACCGTGCTGGTGAGTGGGGAGGCCGGCATCGGCAAAACCGCGCTGGTGGAGCGGTTTGTGCACCAGCAAGGCCAGGCCACCCGATGCCTCTGGGGTGCCTGTGACGCCTTATTTACCCCTCGTCCGCTCGGACCACTTTACGATATGGCCGCTCAGACGCTGGGCGCCTTGTCTTCCCTCCTCCAGCACGAGACACCGCGCCCTGTACTGTTCTCCACGTTCCTGGACGAGCTACGAAACGGTGGCAGCCCGATCGTTGTGGTGATTGAAGATGTGCACTGGGCCGATGAAGCGACCCTCGATCTGATCACGTTCCTGGGACGGCGGATCGCACGCCTGCCCGTGCTCTTGATCCTGACGTATCGTGATGATGAACTGGGCCGTGACCACCCGCTGCGCGCAGTGCTGGGCGAGTTACCTGGCACTGCGGTCGCCCGCTTGCGGCTGGCCCCCCTCTCGCAAGCTGCGATCACGCAGCTAGCCCGCCAGGCCCACCAGGAGTCGGGTTCTGTCCAGGACCTTTATACCATCACCGGCGGCAACCCGTTCTTTGTCACCGAAGTCCTGGCGAATGCATCTTCTGAGGTCCCCCTGACGGTCCGCGATGCGGTTCTCGCCCGCGTCGCGCGCCTCTCACCCGCCGCGCGGACCCTCCTCGACCTGGTGTCGGTGGTCCCGACCCGCACCGAACGCTGGCTGCTGGACACGGTTCTGGATGCAGCTCCACTGGCTTTAGAGGAATGCTTGAGCAGTGGCATGCTCTCCTTGGAAGGGGCAATGGTGGCCTTCCGGCATGAACTTGCGCGCCTGGCAGTCGAAAGCACGGTTTCCCTACTGCGCCAGCAAGCGTTGCATGCTCAGGTCCTCCAGAGCCTGCTCGCGCATGGCTCAGAGCCAACTCAAGCCGCGCGGTTGGTTCATCATGCGACGGGTGTCCACGATACGGCGTTGATTGCCCGCTATGCGCCTCTGGCGGCGCGGCAGGCGGCAGCCCAGAGGTCCCATCGCGAGGCAGCCACCCATTATGCCACCGCCTTATCCAACGCCAAGTCGCTTTCCCCAGAGGAGCAGGCGGCTCTCTTGGAGGGGCGGTCCTATGAGTGCTATCTCATCAGCCAGGTAGAAGATGCCCAGCAGGCTCGCCTGGCCGCCCTGCTGATCTGGCAGCAGCAGGGGCACCCGGAGAAGGTGGGGCACACATTGCGCTGGCTCTCCCGGCTGGCCTGGGAGCTGGGCAAGCCAGGCGAGGCTGAAGCCTACGCGACCCAGGCCGTACAGGTGCTCGAAGCCTTGCCGCCTGGAATCGAGTTAGCGATGGCCTACAGCAACAAGGCGCAACTCGCCATGCTCGCTGATGCCACCGCCGAGGCCATCGGCTGGGGGGGGGCGGGCCATTGTGCTGGCCGAGCAACTGGGAGATGTCATGGCAGTCGTCCATGCGTTGAATAATGTCGGGACTGCCTACGTGCTCGGCCAGCACCAGCACGGATGGGAACTCCTGGAGCGAAGCTTGCGGCTTGCCTTGGAACAGGGAGTCGAAGAGGGGTTCGAGGAGCATGCCGCGCGGGCGTATTGCAACCTGGCTGGCTGTGCGCTCAATGAGCGCGACTACTTGCGTGCCAAGGGCTACCTGGAAGCGGGCATTGCCTACTGCGCCGAGCGTGATCTTGATTTCTGGGGCACGGCTCTGCGTGTCTCTCAGGCCCAGGCCAGATTCGAGCAGGGCGCCTGGGAGGAGGCTGCCGAAGAGGCAACGCAACTGCTCAGCCAGTATCATCTCTCGGTCTTAAAAATTTCAGCCTTGCGGGTGCTCGGCTGGGTGCGGCTGCGGCGGGGCGACCCGGGGAGCGAGCCGCTGTTGGAAGAAGCACACCGCCTGGCGTTGTCGACCGGCGAATACCCGCAGATCGCTAGAGTAGCAGCCGCCCGTGCCGAAGCGGCCTGGCTCCAGGGCGATCTGGAGCGATGCCAGGAGGAGGCACGTATCGGCTACGACCTGGCGCTGGCGCATATCGATCCTTGGGACCTGGGCGAACTGAGTAGCTGGCTCTGGCGCGCTGGAGGCTTGACCAGCCCACCGGAGTTTATTGCTGAGCCATATGCGCGGCAGTTTACTGGGGATTGGGAGCGTGCTGCCACACTCTGGGAGCAGATCGGCTGCCCCTATGAGCAGGCGCTGGCGCTGGCGGAGGGGGTGCTGCGGCCCAGCGCCAGGCGCTTGCCCTCCTCGAGCAATTGGGCGCGCAGCCTGCTGCGGCACGTGTGCGGCAGCGGATGCGCCAGCAGGGCAGGCAAGGAATTCCCCGCAGCCCGCGCCCTTCGACGCGGGCGAATCAGGCCGGACTGACCAGTCGCGAAGTGGAGGTGCTGCGCTTGCTGGCCGAAGGGCTTTCCAATCCCGAGATTGCCCGTCGCCTCTCCATCTCCTCCAAGACGGTGGATCATCAGGTCTCGGCGATTCTCTCCAAGCTGGAAGTACATTCGCGCATGCAGGCTATCACCGTGGCCTCCGCGCTGGGGCTGCTTCCTCCCCCAAGATAGGGAAGTGCAACGCCCAATATAGGGAACACTCCCGATGAGGCATCGGCCAGCATCCGCTATCCTTTGGAGGTGGAACGAGGACTCTCCTCGCCCCAGTTGATCCATCCAAAGGATAGCGTGTGTGCAAACACCACCTTATCAGCAGCGCCCCGCAGGGGTTTTTCAACTGCCTTCAGGCCCTACTCAGCAGCCATCCCAGCCGTATCAATACCCCTATCAGTCGCCAGGCTATGCTCCAGGGCAGATGAGGGCTGGTACACCGATGCCATCTGCCGGGCAGAAAGATCGGCAGACGGCACTGCTCTTGTGCCTTTTCCTTGGCGTGGTCGGTGTTCATCGGTTTTATACCGGATACACAGCCATTGGCATCGTCCAATTGTTGACCTTGGGCGGCTGTGGCATCTGGACACTCATCGATCTGGTGACAATCGCTACCAACACATTCACGGATGCCAACGGACTGCCCTTGCTCAAGCAGTAGCTTCTTACCCTGGAAGGTGTGTCGTGAGAAAGCGGATGATATGCTGGGCAATCACCGCTCCATCTTCTTCGAGCGCAAAGTGACCGGTCTCCAGCAGATAGACCTCGCTCTGGGGCACATCGCGCTTGAATGCCTCTGCCCCGGCAGGCCCAAAGATGGGATCATGTTTGCCCCACACGGCCAGGAGCGGCGGTTGATGTTGCCGGAAGTACTCCTGCCATTCTGGATACCGCTGCGGATTGGTGCGATAGTCCTCGAAAAGGGCCAGTTGGATGTCGGCATTGCCTGGGTGATCCAGTCCCCACTGGTCAAACGTCCAGGCATCGGGACTGATATGCTCTGGCTCGCGCACCCCTTGCGTATATTGCCCGCGCGTGGCTTCGGGTGTGAGCAAATCTCGGATCGGTTGCTCTGTTTCGGCGTTTCGATGGGACCAGAAGGGCCACGCCGCATCCCAGAACGAGGTCAATCCCTCCAGGTAGGCATTGCCGTTCTGACTGATAATGGCCTCGATCCGCTCTGGATGTTTGACGGCCAACCGAAATCCCACGGGAGCGCCATAATCCTGGACATAGAGGCTGAAGCGGCGGAGCGTGAGCGCGTCGAGCACATGTTCCACGATCTCTTCCAGGTGATCGAACGTGTAGGCGAAGTCCTCGACGCTTGGACTCTCGCTATAACCAAACCCGGGATAATCGGGTGCCACCACGTGGAAGTGCTCTGCAAGGACCGGAAGCAGGTTGCGAAACATATGGGATGAAGACGGAAACCCGTGCAGTAAGACCAGCGTGTGGGTATGGTGTGCCCCGGCCTCACGATAAAACACCGTGAGGCCATCGACCATCACATGGCGATAAGAGATGGGGTTCATGATAGTCCTCCTTATTGAGTGATGGAATGGTGTGCTTGCACCTGAAGACCCTGTGACCCTCCTGGTGCGTCTCACCTGGTGGCGGAAGGGGTGGTCGATGAGATCACCCCCACATGCAGGAGGGGCATCAAGATTGGGGCCGTCATCATGGCGGAACCGAACTGCTCACCCTCCCAAAACGTCAAAGTTGACAGCGGAGAACCGCCGTTTTTATAATGAGCCATGTCGACGCCCATGCTCGCCACGAAACTATATCTGCCTCCACCTCGGCCTCACCTGGTCAGCCGCCCGCGCCTGCTTGAGCGGCTGAACGCGGGGCTGCACCACAAACTGACCCTCATCTCGGCTCCTGCTGGCTTTGGGAAAACGACGCTGGTCAGCGAATGGCTGACCAGGTGTGAGCGACCGGCAGCCTGGCTGTCGCTGGACGAGGGAGATAACGACCCCGCGCGTTTTCTGGCCTACCTCATCGCGGCTTTGCAGACGATTGCGCCCACTCTTGGAAAAGGGGTGCTGGGGGTGCTCCAATCCCCTCAACCGCCATCAACCGAAGCGCTGCTGACAACGCTGCTCAATGACCTGACCGCCATTCCGAACGAATTTGCCCTTGCCCTGGATGATTACCATCTGATTGAGGCCCAACCGATTGACCAGGCGCTCGTGTATCTTGTCGAGCATCTGCCACCCCAGATGCACCTGGTCCTCGCCACCCGCCAGGACCCTCAATTGCCATTGGCTCGGCTGCGTGCTCGCGGCCACTTGACGGAACTGCGTGCTGCCGACTTGCGCTTTACGCCCGGAGAAGCCGCCGCCTTTCTCAATCAGATCATGGGCCTGCACCTAGAAGCCTCCGACATCGCTGCCTTGGAAAGGCGCACCGAAGGCTGGATTGCCGGACTCCAATTCGCGGCGCTTTCCCTGCAAGGTCAGCGCGACGTCGCCAGCTTCATCCAGTCCTTCACCGGCAACCACCAGTTCGTGCTGGACTATCTTGTGGAGGAAGTCTGGCACAAGCAGTCCGAAAGCATCCAGGCGTTCTTGCTGCGCACCTCTATCCTCGAGCGTCTCTGCGGCTCGCTGTGTGATGCGGTGCTCCTCGAGCCAGCCACTCCTGGGCAAGCTACTCTGGAGTCGCTCGAACGCGCCAACCTGTTCCTCGTTCCCCTGGATCACGAGCGGCGCTGGTACCGCTATCATCACCTCTTCGCGGAGGTACTGCGGCAGCGGCTGCACCAGCGCATTGCCTTCTCTGGAGCGGAGGAGGGGACGGACATGACAGAGTTGCACCTCCGTGCCAGCCGCTGGTATGAAGCGCAGGGGCTGGCGCTAGAAGCATTTCACCATGCAGCTGCCGCCAATGATGTGGAGCGCGCCGCGCGTCTGCTGGAAGGAAAGGATATGCCCCTACAGTTCCAGGGCGCAGTGACGGCGCTCCTGGACTGGCTGTCGTCGCTGCCAACGCCAGTCCTGAATGCCCGTCCTTCGTTGTGGGTACGGCATGCCTCATTGTTGATGGTGAATGGGCAAACGAGTGGCGTAGAAGAGAAGCTGCAAGCAGCCGAAGCCGCCCTGCAAGGCGCTATGCCAGACGACGCGACCCGAGACCTCGTTGGACAGATTGCTGCTATGCGGGCCACATTGTCGCTCGCTCGGTATCAGGGAGAACCCATGCTGGTCCAGTCGCGCCGCGCGCTAGCGTATCTGCACCCTGATAATCTGTCTCTCCGTGCGAACGCAAACTGGACGCTGGGGGTGGCGTATACCCTCCGGGGAGATCGTGTCGCGGCCCGCCAGGCCTATGCCGAAGCGGTTGCGCTCAGCCAGGCGTCTGGGGAGAGCTTCACCACCCTCCTGGCGACCCTCGGCCTGGGGAACATGCAGGAAGCAGATAACCAGCTCTTTCTGGCAGCCGAAACGTACCAGCGTGTCCTGCGCCTGGCAGGGGAGATGCCGCTGCCGATTGCCAGCGAAGCGCATCTGCCCCTGGCTCACATCTGCTACGAATGGAACGACCTGGAGGGTGCGGAGCAGCATGGGCAGCAGAGCCTCCACCTGGCGCGCCAGTATGGGAGTGGGATTGATCGCTTTGTGCTCTGTGAGGTGTTTCTTGCCCGTCTGAAACTGGCCCAGGGCGATGTGATCGGCGCGGCTGCACGGCTTTCTGAGGCCGCCCGGTCCGCGCGCCAGCATAACTTCGTGGCGCGTCTGCCGGAAGTGGCTGCCGCGCAAGTGCTTACCCTCCTGCGTCAGGGCAACGTGGTGGCAGCCGCGCATCTGGCCGAGACGCATAACCTCCCTCTCAGCCAGGCCCGCGTCCACCTGGCGCGGGGGAATCCAGCCGCTGCCTTGGCGGTGCTTGCTCCCTGGCAAGCAGAGGTGGAGGCCAAGGGGTGGGCGGATGAACGGCTCAACGTGCTGACGCTCCAGGCCCTCGCGCTCCAGGCGCAGGGCGACCAGAGCCAGGCGGTACAGGTGCTCTATGACGCGCTGGCTCTGGCCGAGCCAGGCGGCTTCATCCGGCTCTTTGTCGATGAAGGCGCCCCGATGGCGCAGCTCTTGGCCGCAGCCGCAGCTCAGGGGAGGATGCCAGATTATACTGGGAAGTTATGTGCTGTGTTTGAAGCGGAGGCGCAGCAGCACGCAGCCCCAGCGTCTCTGCCTTCTGCCCAGTCGCTGATCGAGCCTCTCAGCCCCCGCGAGGTTGAAGTGCTTCGCCTCATTGCCCAGGGTCTCTCGAATCAGGAGATTAGCGAGCGGCTGGTCCTCGCCTTGAGTACGGTGAAAGGGCACAATCTGAAAATCTTTGGCAAACTCCAGGTAGAGCGGCGCACTGAAGCGGTTGCCCGTGCCCGCGAGTTGGGCCTGTTGTAGCCAAAACATCCGTTTGTCCGCAAACCCTACGACACGCAGGCTGTCCAGCACGCCAGCGTTTTAGAACGGCATTCCTCTCCCTCCTCCACAACAATACTCCAAACACGACTAAAGTCGCTCTCTGTTCCTTCCAAAGAGCAGCTACACTCCTGGATAGAAGATATCTTCCTGAGACATCAAGCACGTGGCACAGGCGATTCCGACCGGCCACAAGAGGGATAAGACCGTGGCAAGCACACGCAACTCAGAAACTGCTCTCAGTCACCCCATCGTCTATCAGATCAGAATCCAGGGTCATCTGGGTGCTCACTGGTCAGACTGGTTTGCGGGCCTGACCATCACGACGCTCGACAACGGCGACACGCTCTTAACCGGCCCGGTGGTTGATCAAGCCGCGTTGTATGGCGTGCTGAGATCAGTGCGGGATGTCGGACTGCCATTAGTTTCGGTCAATCCTGTTCCACCCGGTCAGGCAGAGGCATCAGAGATCAGGCAGTAAAAGAATGGTCGAATCACAGCACTCTTGGAGGAAACACATGAACGCACAACCTGGGGCTCGGAGCGAGCCACGTGACCCCGAGCCTCGGACAGGAGAGGCTCACGTGATGAACCAGATGGCAGGAGTGTCGCCGCGGCAGCTCGCCAGAATTGCCGGTGGCCTATACTTGATCAACATCGTCGGGGGCTCCTTCGCCTTCGGCTATCCCGACGCGCTCGTTGTGCCTGGCGATGCGGCAGCGACAGCACGCAATATCCTGGCGCACGAACTGCTCTATCGGTTGAGCCTCGTGGCCCATCTCATCGTGGTCCTGACCAACATCCCTATGGCGGTCATCTTCTATGACCTGTTCAAGGTGGTGAACAGGAGGCTCGCTTTGCTGAGTATGCTCTTTACCCTGATGGCAACCGCTGTGGAGGGCGCCAACCTCCTCACGCAATGCACGCCGCTCCTGCTTTTGGAGGGCGGGCACTCCCTTCACGCGTCCTTCACTCCTGAACAGATACAAGCTCTAGCGTCCCTGCCTTTCGGCTCGCAGGCGATCGTCTACGACCTGCAACAAGTCATCTATGCAAGCGGTTTCCTGGTGGACGGATACTTGATAGTCAAGTCAACCTTCATTCCTCGAACCGTGGGTGTGGGGCTTTGGATTGGGGCGCTGTGCTACCTGACCTACAGTTTCGCGGACCTGCTTGCGCCTGGATTTGCGGCCTATCTGTTCCCCTACATCCAGGTGCCCTCCGGGCTGGCGGAACTCTCGCTGTGTCTGTGGCTCCTCGTGATGGGCGTCAATGTTTCCCGGTGGGAGGCGCAGGCGAGCATAGCCTCGGAACTCGATAGTCTCGTATCAGGGAGGGTGCCAGTGCACTAGCTATCGAACGCACAGCACGGTGCGCTTGATCAAACTGCCTTGCAATGTGCTCGTGAATCGGCGTGAAAGAACCCACATGGCTCATGAAAGAGGTCTCACATGAAAGCGATTGTCTACCGACACTACGGATCACCAGATGTGCTTCAGCTCACCGAGATAGAGAAGCCTGCTCCCAAAGAGGGTGAAATCCTGGTCAAGATTCATGCAACATCCGCTAATCCCCTGGACTGGCATAACATGAGAGGGGCCCCGTTC
>DATGID010000114.1:0-18259 GCA_035307385.1 Ktedonobacterales bacterium
CTACCGCATGCGGGGCAAGGAGTTGGTGACACTCACCGCCAAACCTGAGGCGGGAGCCGCAACAAACAATGGAGCGGTGTAAACGGATGCCGATTTTTAGGCCGGGGACCCTTCCTCCTTGACAACCGCATCCTACACCTCTGGCTGCGCCAACCGGAACGCTCTCCCAGCGGTCTGGCGCTCCCCTTGGAACGGCCAGAGTACACGCCTGACCTGACGCGTGAAGAGTGAGGTAGCGTGCGGCGAAGCACGTTGTTCAACACTCGGCCTGTTTATCCGTCCGGTTTGGCGACCTCTGCGCGCAACCTGGCGTACTCGGCCTGCAACGCCTCAACCTTCGCCTCAATCTGCCACCTGAAATGCCCTCGCCATTTGGGTAAACGTGCCTGCTTGAGGACTTTCAGCCCACCCTTTCAGTAAAGCAGGTCGCTCGCGAGGGCGCGCATCTGCGCTTGTCGCTCGTCTGTTTCTATCATCTCAGCCGGTGGCAGGGCCACTTCTCCCCGGCTGGCTGGTGTTGCTTGCTGCTTGGCGGTCTCTGTTGGCGAAGTCTGGGATGGAGCAGACCCTTGCTCAGCTTGGCGTAAGCGCGCTTCGGCGGCTTGCACCTGTTTATACAGGCGGACCGCCCACCCAGTGCCCTCTGCTGGCTGAGCAGGAGCGTCCTTGCTGATTCCCAGGTGGCTCAGGCGCTGTGCTCCACCTTGCCCTGGCCTGGTGGACGGCTCGCGCCGACGACGCCGAAGGGGTAGACCGCAAACCGCTCCCTCCCCGGCGTCGTCGCTGCGCTGAGCCTACCAGACTGGGCAAGGTCTTGCTCGCCTGCCGAAAACCGGGATGCTCTTGCCCAACTGGTCCGTGCCTCTGAACGCCTCTGAGATGCCCGCAAGCCGCCCGCTGGCCCTATCGCCGTATGCTTTTTGTCTCATGAAGAGGTTGGCACACTCTGGAGCCTTGGCGCACTCTGGCACAGTCTTTACGCATGCTTGTATGACAAACCCCGCCCGCGATGGGGGCACCGCGGGTTTTGGTGCTGGTAAGAAAGCTGCGTAGGATGTGATACGAAACTGAATGCTCTGCTCTCCCTATCGGATTGAGCAAGTAGCGAGAACCAGAGGAGATGGTTCACATCCTCATGATATCGTCGGCTACGACCGATAAATCATTGTTGAGTTGATGCCCTCCTGCTGTCTCACGGACGATGGCGTCAGGAATATGCGTGGCATACAATTCCATATGCGCGAACGGCACGGTCTGGTCATCCGGACTGTGATAGAGAAATATCCTGGCGTTGGACGGCAGCTTGTATCCGAAGCCTTCAGGCAGGCTGAATCCCTCGAATTGCCACTGCTCATCGCCGCCCGGGTAGGGCGTAGCGATCAAGCAGATGCCCCGGATCGGCTTGTCCGGCAGAGGTTCCTGGCTCACATATTTGACTAAGATGTAGCCTCCAACGGAATGCCCAACCAGGATCCCCTCTCCCTGCAACGCCGCAATCTCTCGGTGGATGTGCCCCTTCCAGAGCACATAGTCTGGGTCGCCTTCGTTGGGCATCTGGGGATACCGAACCGCATAGTCGGTTCCAAGAGCCTGCTGCAAACTGGCTGCCAGCTTCCGATCCACCTCATACGCCCCGTCGCCCCCACCTTGTATGAATACGACCTCTTTTCCCATGTCCGTCTCCTTTATAGCATCTCGGTCGCTCATTGGATTTGCGAACGGCCTCCGACATCACATCCTATCATGTTCAAAGGCATTGGAGCATTTATGACAAGGCTTCTATTGTTGGGTTCCCTCATCTTGTTGCGCAACCCGTGGGATTTGGGAAGCTGTGCCTAGCGGAGCACCTTGAGGCCGCCCTTCCAATAGAGCAAGTCGCTCGCAAGGGGCGCAACAGCGCTTGCAGTTCGTCTGCTTCTGCCGTCTTAGCCGATGCCGAAGCCATTCTTCCCTCACCGACTGGTGCCGCTTGCTGCTTGGCGAACTCTGATTGGTGCTTGGCGAACTCTGGTGGCGAAGTCTGGGGTAGCGGCGTGGTGTCTTGTTCGGCTTGGGGTAACCGCTCCTCAGCGGCTTGGACCCGAATATACGCTCCGAGCGCCGCCAAGATTCCAGCAAGCCGCCCACTTGCCTGATTTGACCTTCTCCAACTTGCTGGCCAGCAGGTTGGCGGACTCTGACACGTTGGCGAGCTCTGCTTAACTTGGCGGAGTCTGGAGTCTATCGCATGAGAGGTGAGCTGCAAACCTGAGCAGAACTCGGTGTCGGCGTCGGGCTAGTTGCCGTTGACTATCGCATGAGAGGTGAGCTGCAACCCTGCGCAGAACCCTGGATAACCGATGTGCTCTCCTGCTGCCGGGTGCAAACTCAAGAGAGATCATCAGGAATAGGCCAAGCTTGCTGGATGACCCAGAAAGATATCGGCCAGGGTTGCTGAGGATCCTGAAAACACTTCTTGCAAGACCGTGAGGGAATGGAAGGAGGATTTTGCGCTCGACCGTGCTCCTGCAGCCTGCACAGAGCGAGACAAGAGCAAAAAGCAGACTTTTTGCTGGCACGAACGTATATGAGGAAAAGGAAAGCCTGCGACCGGTTCAGCAAACCGAGCGTGGAACGAAGCATCTTCATAGAACGTCGAAGGAAGGAACGATCAATGCGTGTGCGATCTCTCTTCGTTTGGAGCATGGGAAGCGCTGCGGCCTGCGCTGCTATGATCACCGGGCAGCGCTATCGCAGGTGGAAACAGCGTCTGCGCCAGCGTTTCCAGACTGAGAGTTGCCTGCTGGAGACGAGCCGGGGCACGGTTGAATATCAGATGGAGGGAGCAGGCCCCGTCGTCCTCGTGCTGCACGGCAGTCCAGGTGGCTACGACCAGGGAATGGTCTGGGCGCATCTGTTGGCTCCGGGCGGTTCTACCCTCCTGTCCCTCTCCCGTCCCGGCTATCGACGCACTCCCCTGAACAGCGGCCAGGCGCCGGAAGCGCAGGCAGACCTCTTCGCAGCAACCCTCGACGCCTTGAACGTGGCGCAGGTGGTGGTGATCGCGCTCTCAGGAGGCGGTCCATCGGCGCTGCAATTGGCCCTCCGCTCTCCCCAGCGGTGCAGGGGGCTGCTGTTGATCAGCCCCCTCGCCTACGCCTCTACTGAAGAGGAAGTGTATCGCTCCCTCCCACCGGGCCAGCGTCTGCAAAGGTGGCTGTTCAACCATCTCCTCGACTGGGACCCAGCGCTCTATCTGCTATCAGCGCTCTCGAAGCGCATGCCTCAGGAGGCACAAGCAAGTGCGTTCGCGGCACAGTCAAGTGCGTTCATCGAGACCCTCGTGATGAATTCTCAGCACAGCAGCGGCTACCGAAACGACATGCAGCAGTTCGCGACCTTGCCCGCCTATCCGTTCCAGGACATGGTGGTCCCGACGCTCATCGTGCATGGAACCGCCGATGTCGATGTGCCGTTTCGACAAACCGAAGCGCTCGCGAGCGCCCTTCCACACGCCCAGTTGGTCGCCATTGAGGGAGCGGATCATTTCTCCACGGTGGCGAGCGAACGCGCCCTGGCCGCGATCCATCACTTTCTCCAATCACTGCCATCTGGCGAGGCGCTGCATGTACGTGGGGAAAAAGAACCGATGGAAGAGGAGTAACAGCAGGTCGAATCATGCGCCAGCCCAGACGGCCCGACAGCGTTCTCGGACCTATCCTCCCTCTTTGGCGGTCTCTGCGCGCAGCCTGGCGTACGCTGTCTGCAACGTCTCGATCCTGGCCCCGATCTACCATTGGAAATAGCCTCGCCATTTGGGCAACCGAGCCTGCTTGAGGACCTTCAGCCCACCCTTCCAATAGAGCAGGTCGCTGGCAATGGCGCGCCATTGCGCTTGTCGTTCGCCTGCTGCTGCGCTCTCAGCCGGTGACAGCCCATGCGATGCGCAACGAGGTTGCTGAAGGACTCTCTTCTCATCTGGTGAGCGGAAGGTCGCCTAAAGGAAGAAGCGTCCCCCTACTTGTCATACCGCTTGCGATATGCTCTGTGGCAGGTGTCGATGGTCTCTCGTCGCCTTTTTCTGCTGAAGGACCTCATCGCCCATGATGAATGCTCTGCTCTGAATGCCACAGGCTCCTGTGTACAAGGCCAGCGACCTGTTCTTTGTTCACATCCCGTTCATGAAAAGCGGCTACGCTCAAGGTAGAATGGTGCATGTCAGAGGAATGAGGGGACCGATCTATGCAGAAGCCAATGAACATTCTCATCATTGAAGATGATCTTGCTATTGGTGATTTGATCACGCTCTACGCGGAAAAACGAGGCTATCACGTGAGCCTTGCCCCCACTGGCAGGACCGGATTAGCGCTGTTTTATGAGCACCCTCCTGATCTGGTCATTCTCGACATCATGTTGCCGGAGATGGATGGGTGGGAGGTGTGTCGGGAGATTAGGAGCGCCGCGAAAACGCCCGTGATCATGTTGACCGGGAAAGGCGAACCGTACGATAAACTGAAAGGCTTCGAGCTGGGAACAGATGATTACCTGGTGAAACCCTTTGATCCCAACGAACTGATGGCGCGGGTCAAAGCGGTCTTGCGGCGCGCCCATCCACTGTTCGATGAGTCTTCGATCATTGAGCTTCCTGCATTGAAAATTGATCGGCCCCACTACCAGGTGATCTGTGAGACACGGGAACTCGTGTTGCCGCCCAAAGAAATGGAGGTGCTCTACTTCCTCGCCTCCCATGCCAATCAGGTCTTCACCCGTCAGCAGTTGTTGGATCACCTCTGGGGGTGGGATTTTTTTGGCGATCCGCGCACGGTCGATGTCCATATCAAGCGGATTCGTGAAAAGTTGGGAGATGCCAACCCCCATTGGCGGGTGAAAACGATCCGAGGCGTTGGCTATCAATTTGAGGTGAAGAAGCCATGCAGCCCCTAAACAGTCTTGGATTGAAGTTGTTTCTGACGTGTCTGCTCGCTTTGGTGCTGTCGCATGTCGTGCTGGCGGTGGTGTTCGCAGTGCTCTTTGAGCACAGTCTGGCGAGCCTCCACCTCACCGCAGCGGCGCTCTCTCAGATGAAGCAGTTGTTTTCGGTGGCCTCGTTTCTTTCGCTCGCGCTGACCAGCATCGTGCTCTTCTTGCTTTCCCGCCGCATCACGGCTCCACTACGGGACATGCAGCGGGTAGCGCTCCAGATCGCCAGGGGCGACTTTGAGCACCGCGTCTCGATCAAGACCCATGATGAAGTGGGCGCCTTAGCGAAGACGTTCAATGCGATGGCAGCGGAGTTGGCCGGCCTGGATCAGATGCGCAAGGATTTTGTGGCCAATGTTTCCCACGATTTGCGCTCTCCGCTGACCTCCATGCATGGATTTGTCCAGGCCTTTCTGGATGAGGCAGTTCCTCCCGAACGCCAGCGCCAGTATTTGCTGCTCATGCACGCACAAACGGAGCGCATGATCAAACTGGTCAATGATCTGCTCGATCTGGCACGCCTCGAAGCAGGGCAACTGGATATCCGTCCTGCCAGCTTTAACCTCTCAGAACTGGTGCGCCAGGTCGTGGCGCGCCTGGGGCCAGAATGGGGGGAAAAGCAGGTCACGGTGGAAGTCTCGGCTCCGGAAGCCCCAGACCTCTTTGTCTGGGCCGATCCGGACCGGATTGATCAGGTGCTCGTCAATCTCGTGCAAAATGCCATCCACTTTTCCCCTCCCGAAGGGGATGTCGAAGTGCGGGTGACCCAAGCCGCGCAAGCGGTCGTTTCGGTGCGTGATGCGGGACCGGGGATCAGGCCAGAGGACCTGGATGCGATCTGGCAACGTTTTTACAAAGCTGATCCAGCGCGCACGACCCCGGCAGGGACCGGGATCGGCTTATCAATTGTGAAGCACATCTTAGATCTCCATCAGAGCCCCATTTCCGTCCACAGTGAAGTGGGAAAGGGGGCTACTTTCACCTTTACGCTCCCACTTGCTCCCCACCAGTAATCGTTCAGGCAGCAGACAGCGGCCCTGAAGCGAGACGATGCTATGTTCACGTTCCGTTCACAAAGCCAGGCTATATTGGCTTTCGTACAAGACTGGTTGTGCGCACCGTGAACCACTGCACCGAAGGGAACAGGCGGCGCTCAAGCCGACCAGGACGCTGGCTCACTGGTTCTCAGGGCCGCTCGGAGCCGAACTTGACAAGAAAGAGGAGCAACTCTCTATGGGAAAATCAGCATTACGAGACACGACAGAGCAAGGCATGCATCGAGCTGACTTCAACAACGCTTCACGCGTGAGGCCCACGCGTGGGGCGCCTCCCAGCCTCCCTCGTTGGGTGAAAGTGCTGGCGATCATCGCCCTCGTCCTGTTCGTAGTGTTTCTGCTGCTGCGCTTCACCCTCATCCCGTACATCCATCATGTGAGTGGCCAGACGGGACTGGGTGACCAGACACCGCTCACCAGCGTAATCGTCTCCGGAGGGCAACTGGTATGATCTTGCCACCCCGCTTGCGCAAGTTCGCGCTCACCGTCCATGTGATCATCTCGGTTGGCTGGCTCGGCGCAGTCGTCGGCTTCCTGGCGCTCGCCATCGCCAGTTTGCCAAGTCGGGACAGCGCGACGGTGCGTGCCGCCTATCCAGCGATAGAGGTGACCGTCTGGTGGGTCATCGTCCCGTTCGCCTTCGCCTCGCTGCTCACCGGGCTGATCTCGTCCCTCTTCACCCCGTGGGGGTTGTTCCGGTACTGGTGGGTACTGGTGAAGTTCTTGATCAACGTGTTTGCTTGCATCGTCTTGCTGCAATACCTGCGCTCACTGAACGCTATGGCAGATATGTCTGGAGAATCGGTGGCCCATGCCAGCGGAGCCCTGCTCTTCTTGCTCGTGGCAACGGTGCTCTCGGTGTACAAGCCGCGTGGCATGACCCGGTACGGGTGGCGCAAGCAGCACGCGCAGCATCAAGTGGGTACAACGGAGGCAGCACTAGCCAGCATGCACGAACGCAGCGACCCCAGTGTCCAGGAAGCGGCCATCAAGTAAGCGGGCTGGTCAGGCCGCTTCGATATGTCCCATGCGTCGCACGTCGAAGTGACCTGCGACGCAGGCCAAGCACCACTGGCAACGACGACAGCAGGAAAACGGATGAGTCCCTGACCATTCCCTGGAACAGGTGTGTGATGCGATCAACGACACAGGTTTCCATCCAGGCTTCGGAGAAACTGGTGCCCGCAGCGCCTCCCTGGTTTGGGGAAGTCGTGGTGATTGCGTTCTATCTTGGGAAGCTGAGCCTGGCGGAGCACTTTCATCCCGCCTTTCCAGTAAAGCAAATCGCTGGCAATGGCGCGTAACCACGCTTGCCGCCCGCCTGCTGAGGTGATCTCAGCCATTGGTATGGTCGCTTCTTCCCTGCTGGCTGGTGCCTCTTGTTGCTTGACGTACTCTGATGGCTGCTTGGCGAAATCTGGTGGCGAACTCTGATGGCGATGACTGTGATGGTGGTGTGTTTTGTTCGGCCAGGCGTAAGCGCGCTTCGGCGGCTTGCACCTGCCGATACAGGCGTGCCCTTTGTCCGGCTTGTTTATTGACATCGAGAAGGGCCAACTGGTGGGAGAGTGTCGTGTATGCAACGCGCAGGGTCATCAGATCTGGGTGCGCTTCCTGTGTTGTTTCATCTTCTTCCGATACCACAGGCGTGCCGGAAGGCGAGCACGGCGAAGCAGTAACGGTTTCTTTCTGTAGTTGTTTTTCTCCGTTTCTTTCTCTTGTTTCTTTCTCTGATCGCTGTATGACTTTCACACGGCTGCTGGATGAAAGTGAGACTCCAGAGGTATGATAATCATCCTCAGCTGGATGAATATCCTCCCCCTGATCAGCTCTTCCTGATGAGATAGCTGGATGAATATCATACCCTACTTCGCCTTCACTGGTTGAAGCAGCGGTATGAATTTCATACAGGTTCACGTGCGCAACGGGATGATGGACGCCGCCAGCCAGTTTGATTTCCAGCTCGCCGCGCTGATTCCCATAGATTCTTCATGAGGGAGGCCAAGGATTCGTCCCTCTACAGGCAAGAGCAGATGACCCTTGCCTGTAGAGGGACACATAGCCGATACAACCCTGCGTGGTTTGACGGCTGGGAGGCATTAGGCTGTTCGCTCAGGCCGGTAGGTAAGGACCACGATGCCAGAATCGAACGCCCTGGTCTCCACCAGCTTCAGCAGAGGGATATCCGTTGCATCCTCGAAGAGTCGTTTGCTCTTTTCTGTCACCCCGGTGACCAGGGGATGCACCCAAACACGAACTTCATCAACCAGCCCATGCTGCATCAGCGTATGGGCAATAGGACCAGCACCATACAGCAGGATGTTCAGCCCCTCCTGCTGCTTCATGTTCGCGACTGCTTCTGCCACATGCTCTCGTATCAGGTGACTATTGTTCCACGTCAATGCTTGGAGGGTGGTTGAAACGACATACTTGGGCATGCTGTTGATCCGATCAGCAACGCCTGCTGCCCCCGGATCGTCATCGGCGGCAGTTCTGTTCGGCCACACCGCTGCAAAACCCTCATAGGTTTCTCGTCCCATCACGAGCGCATCAGCCTCGAAGAGGAGATCACGCGCGTATTTCCCGCGTTGTTCACTCACATAGGGAAAAACCCAGTCTACAGGACTCATGACCCCATTCAGGGTCGTGTAGACAGAGACGATGACGTTGCGCATCTGGTACTCCTTTGGTGGCTTCGGTTGAACAAGGGGATCATAACGCGGCGAAGGGAGCCAGGTCTTGTATCAAAACGCAAATTACTCCGGCTGACTGTCACGGACCAGTTGCGCGGGCGTTTGGCCCAGGAAGCGCTTGAGGGCGCGGGTCAGATGCGGCTGATCGCAATAGCCCGCTTCGTACACGACATCGGCGATGGACCGACCTTGCTCCAAGAGCGCCGCAGCCTGGTGGGCGCGTTCGATCGTCTGGATCGTGCGCTGGGTCAATCCCGTCGCTTGCACGAACCGATATTGGACGGAGCGCAGCGACATGTCATGCGGGTGGCCTTGGAGCACCGCCTCCACGACGGGATCACGCACGAGCAGCCCCTTACGGACCAGCCGATCGACAAAGGTATCGGCATTGTCATAGTCGGGATATTGCCACGCCGAGCCACACAACCAGAAGGTGGTGCTGCTTGCCTCAGGCAGGTTGGCATCTCGGAGATCCATGATCTGTCCTGGCGGCAAATCGGGCAGAAAGGCACCAGGTTTCAAGTCGATCCCCAAAAACTCAGCGCCGGTCCAACTGAAGGTCATCGGCGTCGCTTTCGTCTCTGGCCCGCGCACTGTGAGGAGGGTCTTCCCCTGGTATCGCGTCAGGACAATCATCCCGTTGATCTTCGCCTGCGAGAGAAAAATGCCAGCCCGCTCACTGTGCGCCCGCCAGACCCGCTCCACAAAAGGGGAATCTGACGGTCGGTCCTCCAGGAGAAACTTCATCCGGCTACCTCCCATGTATCACACGCTTCGATCTGATGGAAGCGTTCACCGCGGATAAGAGGCCTACCATTTTTTCCTCGCATCTACGGGAGCTTGATGTTCTCTGCGAGGTGTCCATCAGAAAGTATATCTGATCCATATACAACTTCACCATATGCTGCACCCTCTCTTGTCTTTATTCACGCATTTCAAAGGCAGCGAGTGCAGAGATTCTAGAGCCTCAAGGTGGTTTTCAAAGGCTCATCCATTACGACGTGCCAGTGTGCAGCGTACGCTCAATACCCAAGCCTTCTGCTCCCCCGCGATCCCCACTCTCCGGCCTCTGCCCGCAGCCTGTCGTACTCAGCTTGCAACGCCTCAATCTTGGCATCGATCTGCCACTGGAAACAGCCGCGCCACTTGGGCAAGCGCGCCTGACGGAGGACTTTGAGCCCCCCCTTCCAGTAGAGCAGGTCGCTGGCGATGGCGCAGCTGCGCTTATCGCTCATCTCCTTCTGCGCTCTTCGCTGCTCTGATGTGCGACAATAGGACGGTAAAGCAGCGCAACCGATGGAGGAACGAGGTACCACCTATGCCTGAAGCCTCTGATCCCCTTCCGTGGTCTTTGGCGCCTGGTGCCGTACTCCACCAACGCTATCTGGTACAACAGGTGATCGCAGACGTTGGACTGGCCCCAGTGTATGTGTGCCTGGACCAGCGCTCTCACCAGCAGTGTACCGTGACAGAACAGCTGGACTATTTCCTCACTGAAGCGGACCGCCAGGCGGTCTTGCCACAATTTGAAGAGGCAGCACGTCAACGGATGGCGCTGCGTCATCCGGCGATTCCAGTCGTTCTCGAGTACTTCTTTGCCAACGGACGCCCGTTCCAGGTAGAAGAGTGGGTCGCTGGTCAGACCCTGGATGCGGTACTGCAACAAGATGGGCAGCCTTACGGCTTGCCAGAGGCGCGGGTGCGCTCGTGGGCTGTGCAACTCTGCGATGCGCTAGCCTTCCTCCATAGCCGCCAGCCCCCCATCCTCTTCCGGGTAATGAAGCCAACCAATCTGCTCCTCACCCCATCGGAGCACCTTAAGCTGCTGCACCTGGCGGTCGTTCTCTTCCCGAAGGAGCCGGTCCGCGTTGTCATGAGGATGGGATATGCGCCACCCGAACAATTGAGGGGCAACCCAGAGCCACGCAGCGACCTGTATGCCCTGGGAGCAACGCTGCACCGGTTGCTCACTCAGCATGATGCCTCTACCAACCGGCCTTCTGTCTTTGATTTTCCGACGATTCGCAGCTTCCGCCCAGAGGTGACGCCAGAGTTTGATGGGATCATCGGCCAGGCCCTTCAGCGAGACCCGCAGACCCGTTGGGTAAGCGCTCAGGCAATGGGGCAGGCTGTGCAGCATCTCCCGCCCCTCCAGACAGCGCGTGCTTGAAGCAGAGATGGCCCCACGACGTGCCGGCGCACGAAGAGACTGCCCAGCGCGGCCCTCCCGGCATGCCCTATCCTCCTTCACTGGCGACCCCTGCGTGTCGTTTGTCAGAAATAAACGACGTTTTTCCAAACCATATCGGCTCTTGGACACATTTGGTGTGCCTGCTGGTTTTAGGTGGCTACCCATCACGTCTCAGGGATGTACGGGATGAGACCTTGGCGGAAGGCTGCCTCCTGGATCTCACGGGGGGCATGGCGCACATCGATAATCAGCCCATTGACCTCCAGCATCCAGATGAGGGGATTCTGGTCCACCATCGCCGGGGTCGACCAATCCGGATCCATGGGATACATGCCCAACAGATCGCGGATCTGCTTGGATTTGGCCTGCATGGTCGAAGAACTCAGCGCGAAATGCTCCCAGATCTGGCTGGCTGCAATGTGGGGCGTCTGGGAAGCATCGAAGAGAAAGTTGACCAGGCCCAGCGCATGGATGATCCCGCAGGCCCAGGTGGTGGCCTTGCCGCGCACCAGCGGCGAAGGGCGTTTGCGACACAAGGTCGCTGTCAGCTCTCGACTGAGCTGGGCATACGCCTCATCTAAGTAGGTGTGACAGAAGGCGTCAGTGAGCTGGGTGATTTCCTCAAACCGCGCCTCGAGGTCTTTGGGGACGTGTTGGGATGTACTCCTTTTCGGCATAGTTCCCCCTCTCATTTTCAGTGGGGCGCACGAACACTCCGGGCAATCAGGGGAGCACGGTTCGTCACGCACCTTATGCTGCTGCCAAAGCCGGTGGTGGAGCGCCGACACTGCTGGCATGGTCGTGTCCAGCAGGTGCAGATCGCTGGGAGGAGCCTCGCCCCTGATTGGTGTCAACGGGTTTCGAAGCCTTCGGATGCAACAAAACGCGGCGTTGCAGCAGCGGGAAACCGGCTTGTCCGTAGGAACTGCGTTTGATCCACTTCACTTTGTTGACGAACCCCTCCACCATCCCATTGCTCCACGGCAGACGGCACCCATTGGCGACGGCCTCCTCATCGTCGGCCAACCCCTCGACAAACGCGACCAGTTCCGCAATCCCGCTGGCCTGGACCGCTGCTTTCCAGGATTCCAAACGCTCCTGACCTGCACGTCGTCGGAGCAGGCTGCCAAAGTCCTGTGTCAGCTGGAACACGGCCGCGATGGTCTCGTCGCTCTGGATGAGTTGATCCAAATAGGCGACTTGCTCCCTCGTCCGGTGGTGTGCTGGCCTCACCATCATGAGCGCGACGCCTCGGGGCGAAGGAGGCTTGTCCCAGAGGACCGTCTGTTTGGAGACGGGGCCGGATCGCTGGTAACGAAACGTGCGAAGCCGCAACTGAAGCGTCCGCTTGGTACCCGTGTAGCCCTGGGCCACGATTTCCTCATACAGTTGTGCCGCGTTGTGGCACCCTTGGTTCCATCTCACTGTCAAGTAAGCCAGGTAGGGATCGATGATGGAAGCAGAGCGAGCTCGTCGTCGCGGAGGCGGAGGCGTTTCCTGTTCGAGGAAACGGTAGACAGTGCGCGAGCTGACTCCGACGAGCCGAGCAATCTGCTCTTTGTAGCATCCTTGCCGATACAGTTTCCAGATCCGTTTATGGAGGCTGACGCGTTGGCGATGACGAGCGCGACGCTCTTGGGTAACTGTTTCTGGCACCGCCTCCCAAGCCGGATGGGGATTACCAGCACTGCACAGCGCCGCCTGTTTGAGCGCCCGTTCCCGTTTGCGCAAGCACTTCTCCACGGCTTCGGCAAAGTTCTTCTGCAGGTGAAAACGATCCACTACCTGTTGAGCCTGGGGAGCGCCCGAGGTCGCCGCTTCGCGGAAGATCTTGCCTCGATCGCGGGCGATCAGCTCAATTTCGGCGTGGCTGCGCAGCCAGGCTTGACTCGTTTCAACGGAGCGGTCTGCCAACAACTGCACCACGCGTCGCTGCTCCAGATCCACCAGGATGGTTCCGTAGTGGGAGCCTTTCTTCCAGGCCCACTCGTCGATCCCTACCTTGGAAACGGAGCCTTCTCGGGGCAGGGGCAGTCGCAGCACCTGTCGGATAATCGTTTTGGCACTGGTGGGCATCCCAAGGGACGAGACCATCCGCGCGGCGTCGGCCCCATTGGTCGTGACCCCAACCGTTTGGAGGACTGCCATCAATCGCTCGGTCATGCGAGCAGAGCGCTGGACCAAACCTGGGAAACGTTCAGCAAAGATGCGCTGGGAACACGAGGGGACGCGGCAGATCCATTTGCGCACCAACAGCTTGAGCACGAGTTGCCGTCCGCCAAAAGCGACATCGGCTATGGTTCGCTGATAGCGGCTGTGGACCCTTGAACCTGATGTTCCACACCGTGGGCAAGCAGCAATAGGAGAGTTGGCATGAAGATGGATAATGATCCGCTGATCCTGCACCTCAATCGTATCAAGGCTCAGGGTGGAAGGAAAGGCAAACACAGGAGCAAGATCGATGGGAAGGCCTCCAGATGACTCACCGGGATTTCACTGTGAGCATCCTACCACAAAAGCCTCGCTTCCGCCGAGCCAGCAGGCACACCGAAAGTGTCCAAGAGCCCAGAAAACTTTTCGTTGCGTTTTTTGTTGTTTGTTCTAGGGGATTGGCAGGATTTCTGGCCACTCCCAAAAGCGCCAGATTTAAAACGGGACCGTCCATTGAGGGAATACTGAAGCAGGCATGTTTCGGAGAAGCAACCAATCCCACTTTCCTTCTCCAGCGAGCGGGCTGATCAACAACCCTGTCAGCAGCAGCGCTCATGCCTACCGCCCATCTGGACGGCCAACAAACTGGGCAAACGCACTCCTATGGAGCGCAGCTTCCACAGCATTTCAGCCGGTTTGACTTCCTCCGCTGCCAGAGCCCATTGCTGATCGGCCGGTCGGTGCTCATCGGCCTAGCAGCTCTAGCTGTCCGGGTGTCCCGATCTGATCCGCTTCCCGTGAGCATGCTGGCTCACGGGAAGGCAGTGGTATACTGCATGAGGCATGCTCGCTGCCGTTTGACGTGGTGCGCTACGGTGGAGACCTGGCTCCGATGGGCGGGGCGAAGCTCTTGAATGGGCCTCTCTTCCAAAATGTGTTCAGCCTGAGGAAGCGTACCACCAGGGATGAGGTACCGGCTGCGGGTGGTGGGCGCTCCTGCTGGTAGAGGTTCCCCTCACCACCGCTGACGCGAATCATGCCAGCAGCGTGTGCTGAAAGATACGCGCCCATCAGAGCAACACGACGGACGAAGCCTGCAGATACACCACCGTCTGCAAGAGCCTCGCCTTCGCCCGATACGCCCGGCGGGCACGACGACCGGGCCAGCCTAGGGGTATCCGTAACCAGAACAGATGCCCCCGAATCGCGAGGAGAAGAGGTTGGAGTCGCTTTTGATTGCTGAGCTTGTGCGCCAGGAGTACGACGCGGAGCCGATCGAGCTGGAGCCGCTGGGGAACGACCCGACGGGTGAGCGCGTGACGTATCGCGCGGCACTTAGCGATGGGCGCGTGCTGATGCTGCGTGGGCAGCGTATCGGCAGCCGCGTGCCGTTCTGGTATGGCGGTGGGGTGGCCGAGGAGTGGCTGCGCGAGCGGGCGCTTGTGCTCGATTGGCTTGCCAGGCAGGACTACCCTGCGCCACGCCTCGTTCCGGCACGTCACGGCAAGGTGCTCGCCACTCATGCTGACTACTGTACCCTGGCGATGACCTATCTTCCGGGCCAGCCACTGCTCACCACGATCCCTCACCTGGAGCGACTCGCTGGCGCTCTCAGCCGTCTGCACGCACTCGAAGGAGGGCCAGGCGGAGGCGCGGGGGTCCCAGGTTCGTGGTGGCATCCCCTGGACAGGACCATCACTCCGCTGCTGGAACAGCTCGAAGACCTGGGGGGCGAGGTGCCACTGCGCTGGCAACCATTACATGCTGCCTTTGTTGAGACGCTTGGGGCCTTCTTGGGACGTGATGATCTCCCGCTGGTCGCGATCCATGGAGACTGTTACCCTGCCAACGCCATCGAAACCGGTGAGGGGCAGGTGGTGCTCATCGACTGGGATTGCGCCGGATGGGGAACGGCTGTGCTTGATCTTGGTGGTCTCTTGCTCGACGCGCAGCCCGACCCGGCCCCCGGCGAGCCGATCGTGGTCGATCCACAACTGGTGGCTGCCATGGTGGCAAGCTACCGGAAGTTTCGGGAGCCGACCGCGCTGGAGCGCGAGGCCTTGCTCGAAGCCACCCGCTTCGGCACCGCGTTCATCGGAGCGCTGCACTTCACCTGGACGCGCGAGCAGGGGTGGAGCGAGCGCATCGAGCGGAGCCTGCGCCGATTACAGGCGCGCTACACCGCAGCCGAGGAGGTAGCACGCCTGGCAAGAGAGGCCTGCGGCGGCTCCACGTAGGATCTGCCTCATCCGTGCGCATGCGTCGGCTTTTCGGCCTCATGGTACCAGGGAGGGGCCACGCACCGGCGAGCAGATGCGACGGAAGCACAGCAAGAGCCACACCACCCATCAGCACGAGATGAAGCGACACCAGGGATGCAGTTCATCGGGGAGAACGGCAGTATGAGCCAAGGGCAAGCAAGAGCGATCTCCCTTGGGAGGCCCATTCTCGAGGAGGTTGCGATGGATCAAGCAGAGCGGCGACGAGACAAAGCCCGGCTGGTGGCGAACATGGCGGAAGGTCAGTCCTGGCGGGAGGCGGCAGCAAGGGCGGGACTCACAATCAGTCGGAGTGCCGCCTCCCGGCTCGCGCAGCGTGTACGGACGGAGGGCGAGTGCGCTCTCGAGGACCAGCGTCATGGGCACCCCTCCAAACTGAGCGCACCCGTGCAGCAGTGGCTGGTGGTGACGTGCCGTGAGGCGCCCTGCCAATCGGGGCGGCTGCTCCAAGGCCGCCTGGAGCAGCGGTGTGACAGGAGGGTCAGCCGAGGCCATCTCAATGCCATGCGGGTCCGATTGGGTCTCAAACGCCCTTGTGGGGGCGTGGGGGAAAAATCCAGCGAGTACGCCTACCGCTGACTGGCACGAGGGTGCAGGAGGCCTGATCTTGCTGGCCGCCGCTCACGAAACCGGCTTGATAGCTACTCTCGGGGCCGGGCTACCACAGCAGAGCCAGGCTGCCCCCCTGCGGCTGGTCAAGAGCAAACCCGTGACGCGGCGCCAGAGGCTGCAAACCTCCCCCCAGTGTATCAGCCACGCGGCTTGAAGAGCCGCATCCGTGCTACCAGGAAGGGGGGAATCTCGTTGAGGGTAGCCCAACTGAGAGGCCGGCTTCCTGGCTGCTCTGGACCGGACGAGGGTTCCTCCAGTCCATCCAATGCAAACCCCGCGCGGAAGCAACTCGTGAACAGGACGTGCAGTGGGCGTTCGAAGTAGTACTGCGCCGCCGGCTGCCCGATGATCGCTACTCCCTGATGGGCCGTGGGCGTGAGATAGCGGGAAATTTTCACGCCAGCGGTCGTGACAATCTCGCCTTCACGGTCCTCCTCTTCAAGCACCAGCTTGCCGCCGTTGTTGAAGCACGGATGGGTCACCGAGAAGACAAAGCGCCCGCCAGGCTTGAGGACGTGTTTGAGGGCCGAGCACAACGGGTCAATGCTTGCCATATCCATCAGCCCCATGTTGCAGACGGCGGCGTCGAAGCGCTGCACCCCCAGCGCGAGCAGGTGCTCCTCGTTGGTGGCATCGAGCAGGCGATACTCGATCCGGTCAGCCAGGTCCGTGGTTCTCGCTCTAGCATGCTCCAGCATATGCGTGCTAAAGTCGGTGGCTAGCATCTGCACGCCCAACTGAGCCATCTGACGGGCGAACACCCCCGTGCCACAAGCGATCTCCAGCACGGCTTCGCCAGGGTGCAGGGCGAGCAAGCGCTCTACCGCTGGGCCAATGAGGGTGCGCTGCGATCGATTGCCGGCATCACCCTGCGCGCGGTCCCAGAATTCGGCATTCTGGTCCCACACGTCGCGCGTCGCCAGATTCAGGGCTGCTGCATCATAGGTAGGTTGTTCTACACTCATAACACGCTCCTTGGGGGTACGGTGGGCCGGGTGACAATCAAGGAAAATATCTCTACTACATCTGCCAGAGGGAGTGCTCTTTCAGGTACACCCACCATACGGCAAAAAATAGAAGACACATTCTCAATGAAGACTGGTCCTATTGCCGCTAGGTCGGTAGGTGGCTGATTGGAAGATGCGGCAGACCCTCCAGCGGTGCAGGGGAGTGCCCAAGGCTTCCAGATGCTCTTCCTGCTTCACTGGACATCAGGCGTATCTGATGGGAAAAGCGCTTGATGTCTGGCGGCTTTCGTATTAAAGGTGTGTCCTTCAAACACGGCCCTGCCTTCTTCCTCCAGGAGCGGGCCGACCACTTCGACGGGGTGCGATCCTGAACGAAGCAGCGCCTGGCTCTCGGCCTTCACCTGCCCCCCACTGAGGCGGTGCAAAGTCGGCAAGGAAACACTAAAAACCACCCGCGAGAGGCGTGCCCAATGCATGGCGCCGGCACACATAACACAGGGTTCGGTGCTGGTGTAGAGCGTATAGCCGGTGAGGTGCAAGCGTTTGGCGGACCGACAATACTCGCTGATCGCGCAGAGCTCGGCGTGAGCGGTGGGATCAGAGTAGTCCACACTGTGATCCTCCGTCTGGTAGACCGGTTGATCCTTGAAGACTAAGAGCGCTCCAAATGGATCGGCTCCCAGCTTTCCAGCGTGCCGTGCCAGGGCGATCGCCTGACGTAAAAAGTGCTCATCCAGTGATTGCATGGTATCTCTGGCCTTTCTGATGCTGTGGGGTGGTGGCGGCGGTTTCGTTCGATACTGGGCTTTCCTCCCCAGGTGCATCCTGCCTTCCCATCTCTGTGCCTTGGGGTCCTCCTCCGAGCAGAGGCTGGTGCATGCCACGCTCTAGCAACCTGGTGAGACCTGCCCCTCCAACACGGCGCTTTCGCCGGTGGAAATCGGCTGCCAGTTGTTTCTTGACCTTGTGTGCTAAGAACGACCCCAGCACCTGAAACAGCCCATTCGATGCGATCTGGTAGGTGCCGCTCAGGCGCGTGCTCTGCCCCGCTGCCTCAAACTGCAAGGTCGCCGACAGCTTGGCCGGGATGACGGTGCCGGTAGTGCACAGCTCCCGATTCAGCTCCAACGCCGTGATCTCGCTCTGGGCCTCTCCTTTCCTGCCCAAAAACGATCCCACCCGCGTCGATGTGGTGCCGACGGCAGGCGGGCTGTTGGATGATAATTGGAAATGAGCAGCGATGCGCATGACAACTGCCGAGGAAGAAGGCACTGGGGGTAGGCATCCAGGAGGATGGTTCCCTCTGGTGAGGAGAAAGAAGGCATCAATCGAGTACCAGACTGGATTGATG
>DATGID010000115.1:0-1254 GCA_035307385.1 Ktedonobacterales bacterium
GTCAAGTACCCCCGCCTAAAGGCGGGAGCTTGTAACTAACTCGCCAGGAGGCGAGTTGCTACCAGAGGCGGCTTGACGGCAGCCCTGGAGATATTAATAGCGGCATTGTGGTCCGCATTCATCTGCATGCCACAGCGCTGGCATGTGAAAGAGGCTTGACTTTGGCGATTGGCTTTCTCGCAGTGTCCACAGGCAGAGCAGGTGCGGCTCGTGTTGCGTGGGTCTACCAGGACCAGACGCACCCCGGCTGCTGCTGCTTTGTAACTGAGAAAGCTTCGCAACTGATAAAAGGCCCAGGAATGCCGCTCGTAGCGCTGCGCCCGACGAACCGTTCCTCGCTGCCTGATGCCTGTCAGGTCTTCGATGGCGAGTGCCTTGCGGGACTGAGCGGCTTTCTTGACCAGAGCCTTGCTGATTTTATGGTTGACATCCTTTTGGAAGCGCTTTTCACGCCCGCTGTTCTTCTTCAAGCGGCGCTTAGCCGACTTCGTGCCGACCTTTTGCAGAATCTGGCGGCGCGTGTGGTAGCGTTTGCGCGCCTTGCTCACCTGCGCACCAGAGAAGACCTGCCCCTCGCTATCGGTGGCGAGATTGACAATGCCCAAATCAACACCCAGATGGTTGCCATCGTCGGCGGCCAGGGGAGGGGCTTCCTGGCTTTGGGTGATATGCAGGGAGTAGGTTCCGCGTCGCCAGACCAGATCAGCCCCTCCAACTTTCCAGGCAGGGTCAACCAACATCTCGTGTTGACGTGGGCCAGGCAGCAGGCGGCAAATCACGCGCCCAGCGAGGGTATTGAGCGAGACACGATCAAGACTCATCAGGCGATAGGTGCGGGCATCGTAGCGGATAGAGCCACGTGGACCAAACGTCGGACAGGTCTCCTTGCCCGCTGTTCTCACCGCTTTGATCGCCTCAACAGCCTTGGCTCTGGCACAGACCGCCAACTGCGCGCCCAACCCAAAGCGCGTGCGAGTTTCCCCATACACGCGATGGTGGGCCGTGTTGGTATTGGTGATACCTTCCTGCCAGCACACGTCAGCTATCCAGGTTGCCGCTTCGTTAAACGCTTTTTGCACAGCCGCAAGACTGGCTTCGTGGCCGTCAATAGCCAACTTGATACAGATGGTTCTTATGATCGTTTCGCTCATAAGGATATTGTGCCATCTGCCAGCTTTTCTGTCAAGCGAAAGGAGGGGGTGCCTTCCTCCCACGGCTAAAGCCTGTGGGTATCCGCACCCAAAATCTCATGAA
>DATGID010000116.1:0-7371 GCA_035307385.1 Ktedonobacterales bacterium
ATTCATTGAGGCGGTCTATAACCAGAAGCGGCTGCACTCCAGCTTGGGCTACCTGCCTCCAGCCGAGTTTGAGGCCGCTCAGGTACAACGTGTTGCTGAGTTGACTTGAGCCACTGGTCCGGTGAATGGGGTGCAGTCCAATCTGCCACCTGCTCTCTCTTCTCCGCGATGCTCTAAAGTGCCTGTGGCTCCGGGTGTGCCAGGGGGTCTGTCGGTCGAGTGAACAGGGTTTCCTGGGAGACCTGCTACAGAATTGATGAACGTGGTGGGAAGGAGTGCCACGCGCATGCTGAAGAGCACCAGGCTGAAAGCCTGGTGCTCTTCAGTTGACAGCTACTCAGGCAAGCGGATGTGCTCCTGAATCCAGTTGGTCTCCCAGGTGCTGCCTCCATCCGCCGAAAACGCCTGCTCCCATCGGTACGAGGTCGGGGTGATATCCATCCAGAGAAATCGGCTGAGGAGGTGTTGGCCTCCGATGGGTTCATGGGCGTAAAAGGCGCCGCGCCCCTGCTGGAATCCACCAATCATCGGAGGGGTCAAGGTGCCATGCACATTGTCTGTAATATAAATGCTCCATTGCTGTGCCTGCGGGTCGAACAGACGCACCGTCATTCCCTGGGTAGGTCCGGAGGCGCGCTCATTGGTGATTTCGTCAATGATGCCCAAGCCTCCCAGGACTTTGCGGGACAGAGCGATCCCCTCAAACGCTTCCCAGTCCGTCGCTCCTTTTAGCCACTCCCGGAGTCGCCGGTGGCGCACCTTCCACCGACCAACCTCAAAATCAAAATCGGCGCGTCCATCTTGCTCCTGACGCTCTGTTGTTTCCTTGTCCATCATAACCCTCCAATACCAAACTAAATATCCTATGGGCAGCCCTGGCCTTGGTGGCCGCCCACCGCACCGCAGGGCAGACAGAAACGGGTTCCGGTTCGCCGGGACGCACCGCTTCTGGACAGCAGACCACAAGCCTGCGTCAGCGATTGCGTCCCATCAAGTCGGCTGGATGAAGGAAGCATCCCCCGGCTCGAGCCGGGGGAGTGTCAATGCTCTTTGGTGAACGTCATCACCCAGTTCGTTTCCCAATGTGCTCCCTCATCAAAGGAAAACGCCTGCTGCCAGCGCGCTGTGGTTCCCGTCATTTCATCCCAGATAAATCGCACGTGCAGGGGCTGACCATCCGCTGTTTCAATCACCTGAAAAAAGGTGCCAACTCCCTCTGTAAATGTCCCAGTCAACGGTCTGAAATCCAAAGGATTGCGGTTGTCGATCCAGACAATTGACCACTGGCATGTAGTGGGCTCGAAAGCCTTCACGCTGTACCCAAGCAGGCGCCCTCCCGAAGGGAGGATCGCCTCCCAATGCTCAACAACCGCCCGGCCATCAAGCTGTTGCTCAAACCGATCGCTGCCTGAAAATTCTTCCCACTCGGCTGCTTCTCCTATCGCCTGATCGGGCGAAAAATAATTCCCCTTTTTTCGCCTGTTGAGTACTTTCCAGGTTCCAATCAGCGCATCAAAATTGTGCGTATGAGATTGATTCTCCGGGTTATCCATCGACTGCTCCTTCTTGTTTAAGAAATTGCATTTTCCCCGCTCTAACGACTCTGGCCTCATTCTTTTCTCGAATAAAGAGGCGATATTCGATCAAATAAAGCATCCTTGCTGTATACATCTCCTGTCGCCTTCAGGCCTCAGCGCTGCAACGGACGAGACCGCTCACCACCCCGCCTTGCCTTGCCAGAGCGCGCGGGGTGGTAGGGGTGTTATCCCCGCAGCAGGGAGCGCGCCGTCGGCACGAGCCGCAAGACCTGTGGCTCAGCCTTGAGCTGCGGGCGCACGGGTGCCCAGAGGCGCGCGTGCTCCTGCTGGGACGGCGCCAGTGCCCCCCCGTGGTGCTCATCTGCCGCTGGGTCCTGCAAGCGCGCGAAGGCGACCAGCACCTGCTCGCCTTCGCGCACCGGCAAGGCGGGGAACGTGTTCGGACTGTCCTCCGTTACGAACCAGGCCAGGAGGGATGCCCCCTGCTGAGCCAGCGCGGGGGGCAGGCTGTCCTCAACCCACGCGAGCACCTCCTCGGCAGGCGCGGCCTCAAAGGAGAGGATGGTTGCCACCACCAGCCCAGGCCGCTCCTGGGTGGTGCCCAGGGGAGGCCGCGTCTGGGGATCCAGGAGGAAGCAAGACGTCGGACGCGCCGGGCGCAGCAAGAGCACATTGTCCGAGTCGACCATGGTGGCATTGGCCGCCGCGCGGTGGGCTTGCCACACCGGCCCGTCGTGATAGAATGCTTGCAACGCGGCGCGGCGGCGCTCCATGTCGGCAAAGCCTCTGATCCAGACAAAGCGATTGGGATCATCCAGATCCCGGAAGGTGCCAATCACCTGCATCCCTAGCGCTTCCTGGCTCTCAATGAACGCACGCTCAAAGAGGGCAATCAACACCTCGCGCTGGCCGGGGTGCAGGAGATATTGCCTGAGTTCGACGATGGGACTACACCACTGTCCCGCTGGGGTCGCAGGTCGGTTTCCCATCTGCTCCGTTGGTGGACGGTCCATACAGCTCCTCTCTGCTGCTTCAGAGGCTCGAGTCGAGCCTCACGCTGGGTGAGCAAGCGCGCCGCCCAGCTCACGCGCACGGATGCGCGTGAGCTGGGCACGGGTGAGTTGGCCGCTGCTCCGGTTATCTGGTGAACGCCCGGAGCCGATGCGGCTCCCAGGCCGTGCCTCCCTCCGCTGAACGCGCCTGCTCCCAGTGCCACGCGGGTGGGGTGCGGTCTGACCAGAGGAAGCGACCCAAGCGAGGCGTGCCCTCACCGGCGTCTGGCGAAGCACCATCGCCAAGTCCCTCCCCGAAGGCGCCGAGCATGGGGGCGGCTGGAAGCCACGCATACGGGTGGCCCAAGAGATACTCCCGGCTGGGCGGTGGGACGAAGCAGCGCAGCGTCATCGCGTCCACCACCTCGGAGGTGGGAGACACCGTGCCCCCATCGCGATGGCCTCCTCCGCCCAGGATGGGGCCGCTCCTGCAGGAGGCGATGATGGACGTTCCATTGGCACAGGAGAAACGCAAAATCAACGCGGCCATCCTGCGGCGGCGGTGTGGGTGCCTTGTCCAGTGTGGTCCTCCTGCCAGTTGAGACTGAGGGCGAGGCGCTTCGCTCGCGAGGAGGGCTGACGACTTGGGTGTGCCCCTCCTACCCGCTATACTACCTGAAAGAGTGGCATGCCACCAAGAGCCATTTGGCGCAATAGTGAAATAGCCACTTCAGAGGTGTAATGCCCCAGTCAAACTTACCCCTGACCTGGAGTTCCCGCCGATCTGGCAGGCCGCGCTTTTGTGACGCGCAGCAAAGAGTACACCACCCTCGATCATCCACAGGTCCAGGCGCGTCTGCATCTGCCCTCAGATCAACTCCAGCAGCGACGAGACAAGCCAAGTGATGCGCAAGTCTCCACGATTGCCCAGTGATCCCTGTAGGAACCGAAGGCGTGCTGTGCCGGGTGATCGTAGCCACCCATCCAGCCGACAAAAAGAAGAGCTCCGTTAGCGCCACACGTGCGGGCGTCGGGTACGAACTCTTTTCACCAACCTGCCGCAACAGGTGTTCACCGCCTCCGATGTACTCAAACTGTATCTGCATCACAGATCGGCCATCAATCAGATATCACATCATCTCTTCCACTGATTGTGCGCTCTTCAGCAAGGACCATTTGCGCCACTTGCTCTGGGGTGCTTGGGGTTTCCTCGTCGATGATTAGCGCAACCTGCCCGCGAGCCGCGAGGGCAAATACGCGGCGGAGCCGCTGCTCTAGACGGAGGTTCACCTCGCTGTAGCGCGCCAGCGGCTCTTCGGGAAGTGCCTCTTCCATCCAGATGGCATAATAGAGCTCGCCCCCTGCCAAATGGCGCACCACTTGCCAGAGCGGCCATCCACCGCCGGGAGGCGTCCAGTCTAACTGTTCGCTGCTGAGGCTTCTGGCGCGCTGCGCCACCAGACTAATGGTCAAATCGATACGCCAGAGCCAGGCACGCAGGTCCGCCGGGGAGAGCGGTTGCAGGTCTTCTGGCAGGGTCTCAGCAGACGTGGCCCAGCCATCAGTCGGCGTTGGGACGTGACCATGCTGCTGCCAGGCTAGCCACTGCTCGATCTGGTTGAGGTGGTCGAGAGCGTGATCGAGGATGCGGCGGAGTATTTTGCGTGGGGTGTAGGTGTGCGTCTCATCAGCCACGACGAGGCGTGCCGGATCATGCTGGGCAAGGCGTTCCAGATAGGGGCGGGCAAAGGCATGGGCGGCCAGAACATGCTCCTTGGGGTCGAGCGGCATCAGATGCAGATTAGCGGCGATGTACGCTTCCCGATTGGCTACCTGGACTAACGTTCCCAGGTCTAACATTCCCTGCTGGGCCAGAGAGAGCAGGCGGCTGCGTGACTGGGCAAGTTGGGCGAGTAATGTTGTCTGTTCATCGGCCAAGCGAGCGCTATCAGGATTCATGGCGGCTGCTTCCTTTCTTGACAAGATGATGATATGGGCTGGCGGTGAGTATTCAGACAGGGTAATTGTAATGCGAGAATACTTCAGGTACTATCGAACTATGAATGCTCTTGCAAGAGAAGTGGATATTGCCCTCGTTGGGGAACTGATCGGCGATTTGTCCAGAGCAGCAATACTGGAAGCACTACTCGGCACGCCTGCCTTATATTGTCAAGCAATCCGTGGGTGCTATCAGGCTCCTACTCTTCTGAACAGCTCAGGATACTGCAAGACCAGTCCGTCTTGATCCATAGTAAGCTCGGCAGTAAAACTGGCGACGCCCTGCTCCAGACTTTCAAACCTGTACCGCTCTCCGGAAGCGGTCGTCTCTAAGCAGGTATACCGCTGTTCGGTGACGGTTAGCCGCAGGTCGGGAACCGCAGAGCCATAGGCCCTGAAGTTATCCAATAGCCTCGATTCCCAAAGATCGGTCGAGTAGGGCGCGGTTGCCCATTACTGCGCCACCCGTTACCACCTCGCCGAATGAAGTAAGCGGCTGACGAGGTACCATTGCTGGTCCTTTTTCATCCGCCCCTCCCAAACTGCACAGGCTTGTTTCCGGCACACAGCTTTCCAGCGGAAACCACATCATAGCGTTGAGAATAAGCAAGGACTTACGCATTTTGCGGGCTGGCAACCCTGGCAGTTCAGATGTCTTCCTCCCACCGCCCTTTGCCCTGCGACCGGCTTTTCCAATCCCGCCTTTCGGGGCGCGACTCCCACGACTCGGCTCAGGCGGTTCTGGCACAAAATATATTGGAGGACCCCGACGGTTATGCCCGCCCTCTTGCTAGTCCGCTTAGGCAGCCACTCCCAAGAGGCTGGCAGTGAACCTGGCTTGGCACACACGCTCTCCTTGGTTCCTCTTTCACCTGTTCCTTGCGATCATGCGCATCCGGATGACCACTTTGCCATGTGGGAAGGTCGCTCGTACAACTCTGGCCGGTTCTTCGGACGCTGAGGGAATCAATTCGAATTTGAGCGACATCAGAGGCCATGCCAAGCGAACTATGATCAGTCCTTGCCGCTTACGTTTGCAGGTGCTGTCCACCTCTTCTCACTGTATTTGACTTCGCCACCAATGGGTCATGCCGCGCGGCGGCACCACCGCGGATGAAAAGGAGTACACTGCGTTCAGAACGGAGCAATGGCAAGGATCGGATTTGATACCTAGTGCGACGAGCCTGTCCACCAATGTGATCTGGATGCCAGCCAAGCACCACCGTCTGTCGCTCGCCGCGAGGCGAAGCACGTAGGGGAATATTTGACCCTCGCCTGGCATCTCCTTGCCCGTTCGTTATCACGCGGGAGGTGCCGTATGCAACTGGTCTACGAACGCTGTGCTGGGCTGGACCTGCACAAGAAAACCGTGGTGGCCTGTGCCATTGTTCCCGATGAGCATGGGCAGCGCCGCAAAGAACTCCAGACCTTTAGTACCATGACTCCGGATCTGCTGCGGCTGCGCACCTGGCTGACGAGCCTGGGCGTCACTCAGGTGGCCATGGAATCAACCGGGGTGTTTTGGAAGCCCGTCTTTAACATCCTGGAAGGCTCCTTTGAGCTCCTCGTGGTCAATGCCCAGCATATCAAAGCCGTGCCTGGACGCAAGACCGATGTGCGCGACGCGGAGTGGATTGCGGATCTCTTGCAGCATGGGTTGTTGCGTCCCAGCTTCATCCCGCCCCTCTGGCAGCGAGAAATACGCGATCTCACGCGCTCCCGCACAAGTGTGAGTGAAGAACGCACCCGGGTCATCAACCGCGTGCAGAAGCTCCTCGAAGATGCCAACATCAAACTGGCCTCGGTGGTCTCTGATCTGATGGGGAAGTCGTCCCGCCAGATGTTAGCTGGTCTGCTCCAGGGACAAGCCGACCCAACCATCCTGGCCGAGTACGCCAGGGGACGCATGCGTTCCAAACGCGCTCTGTTGGAGCAAGCGTTGCAAGGGCGATTTACGGAGCATCATCGGGTGCTCCTCAAGGAGCACCTCGCTCATCTCGACGCCCTGGAGGAGCAGATCGACCATCTCAGTGCTGAGATCAGAGAGCGCTTGAAGCCCTTTGAAGCCCAGCTCAGACGGCTCGAAACCATCCCTGGGATCAAACGGCGCCTGGCGGAGGTGATCCTGGCGGAGATAGGGCCAGAGATGGCCAGGTTCCCCAGTGCCCGCCACCTGGCCTCGTGGGCTGGCATGTGTCCAGGCAACCAGGAAAGCGGGGGCAAACGCTTGAGTGGCAAGACGCGCAAAGGCAGTCCGTGGTTGCGCACGGCGCTGGTGGAGGCAGCCCATGCTGCGACCCACAGCAAGGATTGCTATCTCACAGCCCAGTATCAGCGACTGGCTACCCGCCGAGGTGGAAAGAAGGCAACGATTGCCGTCGGACATACCTTGTTGGTGATCATCTATCAGCTCCTCACCGAGGATCGGGACTATCAGGAGTTAGGTGGGAACTACTTTGATGCTTGGGATCGCCAAGTGGTTCAGAGTCAGCTGGTCCGTCGCTTAGAGAGGCTGGGCTATCAGGTGACCCTCGCCCCCACTCCTCTCACGATCTGAAGAGGCGGGAACGACGAAGCAACGACCTCTTGCTGATGGGGCATGCCCATCGGTCAGGTCTCTTTGTGCCCGGCATCAGCGCTTGCCCTTCTCCGTTTTCAGGGGAATATCTTTATCTGGAGAGCCATGTTGTTCACCCCAGCTTATCCTGGGAAGAAGCAGGCGGCTTGATGGGAGCCGTCTTTGTGCTCCAGGGGGGGCACCTGCTCACGGCAGATGCTCTGGGCTTTCCAACAGCGCGGATGAAAGGGGCAGCCGCTGGGCGGATTGACGGGGCTGGGCACAT
>DATGID010000117.1:0-9194 GCA_035307385.1 Ktedonobacterales bacterium
ATTCATTGAGGCGGTCTATAACCAGAAGCGGCTGCACTCCAGCTTGGGCTACCTGCCTCCAGCCGAGTTTGAGGCCGCTCAGGTACAACGTGTTGCTGAGTTGACTTGAGCCACTGGTCCGGTGAATGGGGTGCAGTCCAACCTCATAGCCGAGGAACCTAGCTCTTTGCGTCCGTGCATGCGTGACCAAGGTTTTCTCCTGGGATTGTTCTAGTTTGAGGTGATCTCGCAGGAACGTTCCTATCCCTTCCTTGATCTCCTCGGCCTCTGCTTTGCTTCCTACGAAGCCCAGCAAATAGTCATCCGCGTACCTCACATACCTTAGCCGTCTGTATCCTTCGTCTTTGATGTCTACCGAAGGCAGCTTCTGCGATTCCTTTCTGGCTGCCTTTGCCTCTTCTTTCCTTCCCTTCTTTCTCAACTGCCTCTCTTGCAGCTTAAGGCGGTAGTATTCCGTATTCTTTCGCCTTCTGTTTCCTTTTGTCCACTTCGGGATCAGCGTCCGGTTTACGTACTGGTCCAGTTCATTCAGGTACACGTTGGCGAGGAGCGGGCTCACCACCCCACCCTGCGGCGTCCCGCTAAAGGTGGTGTTGTATCGCCACTCTTCCATGTACCCTGCTTCCAGCATGGATTTCACCAGCCGGAGGAACCAGTTATCTCGAATGTCACGCGCTAGGATGTCCAAGAGCACCTGATGGTCCACGTGGTCAAAACATCCTTTTATGTCCCCTTCGAGAAACCAGCTTGTTCCTGCCCACCTTTCCTGTATGTCTCTTAGGGCGGTATGTGGGCCGCGACCTTCCCTGAACCCGTGTGAGCAGTCGGCGAACTTTGGCTCGTAGTAGGCGGATAAAAGCATCCGCATCACTTCTTGCAACAATTTGTCCGACCAGGGCGGGATGCCTAATGGCCGTTTCTTCCCATTTTTCTTCGGGATGTACACGCGCCGTGCTGGACTCCATCGGTAGCGTTCATATCGCAGTAGCTCGATGATTGCCTTGACTTTGTTCAGTGACATTCCGTCCACGGTTTCTCCGGTGGTTCCTGGTGTCAGTGCCCCCTCATTCCCATAGAGCTTTGCGTAGGCAATCAGATACAGTTCTGGGTTGAAGAGCATTCGGTAGACTCTCTCCAATGGCCGTCCCTTTTTGCCACGCTCACGAATGAGTGCCTGGAGCGTTTTGGCGCTTTGCATTTTCGCATACCTCCCTCTTCAGACACTCGACGATACCTATCGCCCTTCGCCATGTATCAGGCTTTCCCTGATTCGGACTACTACGGCGATTCCGTGACCTTGAGGCTCGCGCCTGGTAGGTCATCCCGCGTTTCCATCAGTCCAGACGTTTAGCACGCTTTTGCGGTGTCCTTTCACCCATTGTCGGGCTCATTGCCCGCTGTTCCACATCGAGAGCATTTGATGGTCAGACAGCGCAACCATCTATGATGCGGTCTCCGTTTCAAGTGTGCTACGGAGGGCCTGTCAGGGGCCACTCATGGGCTCGGATTCAACACTCTTCAGTTTCACCTTGCGTGCAGAGCTTGCGGGCCGAACGACCCTCCACACTTTCAGGCTTGCCCGCTTTGGTGCCATGCGCTTGTCCCCTCCGGGTTTCCCCTTGTGGGTAAGGCACTTGCTCTGGAGGTTTTTGCTCTCTACCTCCCCTGTTTTGGCAGGAATCTTGACTGACGTTTACGCGGCGCACCTGTCCTTGACGTCGGTTTTGTGTCCTGGCAGGGCCTTCATATGCTGGGCATTCACCAGCAGCAGCGTCCGTCCCTCCTCCAGGACGTTGAAGACCGGGCGCCAAAGGACGCCGGTACTCTCCATCGCCACATGAGTGACCGCATGGAAGCTCAACCAGTCATCTAACCCTAACAGATCGGTAGTCATCGTCCCAAAGGTGCGCACGAACCGATGGAGCGTGCCATCCGGATCGGTCAGCAGCACACAGGCCACGATGCTCTTTTTGTGGATGTCCAGACCACAGCACCGCGGATACACGGCTTGCATGGCTTCTCCTCCTTTTCAGGCAGAAAGCCTGAGGCGCGAAGGCAACACCAGTTTCACCTGCGTGCTCACCTCCGGGGAGGGGCAACAGTCATCGATACGGGGACGCACCAGGATCAGCTTCCAAAACGGGCTCGCAGCACCAAAATGCCTCGATCTCATCTTGCTGGCTCCGCCCCAGTATGCGCACATTTTCATCCGCTTCTCTGGCTGGCACAGCCATCACGCTTCCAAACCTGGGGCAATGGGGTCGGACGATCCATTCGCGCAGATGCTGATTGCACTCTTGTGCCATCTTACCTTGCTGCTGGAGGGTAACCATGCCCTCTTTAAATTCTGTTTAAAGTGTGTTTGCGTGGTCGTGCCCATCTTGCCAAGGGTTACCTGTTGAGGCAATATACTCGGGTGGCTCTGTGCTGGCTTCCAGAGCTATCTGTTCAGAAAAGCAGCTTGAATGAAGCTCCTGCATCCGGGTGTAATCCCCGGTATAGTTCTGGTTGTAGAAGAGCAATGTCTTTTCCTGCTGCCTGGATCAAATAGGTAAACCTCCCTCTCATGCCTGGGTGCTCGTCATAACTTACTCCTCCTGGCCTTCGCTCTGTAGAACTGGTAGCGCCCCTTCGCTTCCAAGCATCTCTCGTCGAGCAGTATTTAACACCCGGCGAACCGCTTCATAGGACGTGTGATAGCTTCTGGCGATCTGGCGCAGCGACTCCCCCTGGGCGACACGCCGCGCAACCTGGGGCCATTCGGAACGGGGAATCTTAAACAGGGGAATGGGTGGGTTGACATGTTTGGGTTTTTGGGGCAAGAACGTGCGCACGCGGCCTGCGAGCAGCGTTTCGAGCGGGAGAGCGGCGATTGGTGACAGCGGGTTCGACGCCCGTCGTTTCCACTCTTGCTTGCTTGAGTCCGCCTGCCACCAGGTCCCATGTGATGTGCGCGGAACCGACCTCTCCATCCCCTTTTACCTTCTGCTTACTTCAGTCCAGACTACACCAGGGGTTCTGTCGAGCGCGGATTCAATCACTTCGGTTCCGCGCGCAACCGAAACCAGCACCCCAACAAGACTCGCAGCTATTCCTCTTCTTGCTCTGGCTCCGTCTCCCCGTCAGGTATGTTTCTCCCTTTTCAAGGCGCCCCTGTTACCCGCATGTTTTTTTTGAAAACACTCCTGCCGATCTATTCATCCAGGCTGGCTCGCATCTCTCGTGCTGCACTGCACATGTGCTTCAGAGGTACAGCGGTGCGGCGCAGCATGACCGGTCGCACCTCAGAGAAGGAGCGATGCTTCGACAACGGAAGCAGTGGGCGTATCCGATTGTCCAGATTTCTTGATCGCTTGCTTGTGCAGCAAGAGCGCCGCGCCGAACCCGAGCGCGGATACGACGATCAGCAGCCAGATCGTGTCGTGAAAGCCATTGACCGCTGCGTCGGCCAGACGCGCCTGCACGAAGGCCGGCAGGTTTGAGACGCTGCCGCCAGGTCCACCCTGCCCGATGGAGAAGTGCAGCCCCAGCGCTTGCAACACCTCGGTGATGCGGCTGCTCTCACGAATGGAGAAGAAGGTGATCAGCAGCGAGATGCCAATGGAGCCGCCCAGCCGCTGCGCGACATTAAAGAGCGTGTTGCCGTCGGCCACCTCCTCTGGCGCCAGATCGCCGATCATGCCCAGCAGCAGCGGTTGGGTGATCAGGCCATACGTCAGCCCTCGGCCACTCAAGATGAGCGCGACGACCCACGCTGGCGTCGTGATCGTCACCAGCAGCAGCAGGGCGGTGGTGAGCGTCAGGACTGCCGTGCCCAGCACGACGCTGAACCGCACACCCCAGCGCCGGGCAACCTTGTCACCCAGCACAGCACTCACACCGGTCATAATGGCTTGTGGGGCGAGCGTGAGCCCGGCGGCGAGCGGAGAAAGCCCCTGAAGTTCTTCCATGAAGATGGGGATCAGCACGAACATCGCAAACCCAACGATGGACGCCAGCGCAGTCAGCCCCACCGCGAGGGCCGATTGTGGATGGCGCAGGAGCTTGAGGTCTACGGCCGGATGGGCGCGGCGCAGTGCCCAGCAAACATAGGCCACCAGGAGGACGCTACCGCTTGCCAGAGAGGGCCAGACGCCAGGGGAGGTCCAGCCCTGCTGTGGCCCCTCGGTGGCACCGTAGAGCGCCAGCACCAACCCTCCGGCCAGGAGGAGAGCGCCAACCAGGTCCAGGCGCACGTTGGGATTGCTGCGGGTGGCGGGCATATCGGAGACGAAGAGTAGGATACAGCACACGCCCAACAGCCCAAAAGGCACGTTGATGAGGAAGATCAGCGGCCAGCCCCAGGCTCGGATGAGCAGCCCGCCGATGGAGGGGCCAATGGCCGGACCCAGGAAAAGCACTATACCTGCTACCGTGGCGCCCCGGCTGAGTGCGCTGCGCTCCCCGCCGATCAGGATATTCATCGCCAGGGGAATGAGCGGTCCGCCGAGTGCCCCCTGCAAAGCGCGGGCGGCAATGAGGAAATCGATGTTGGGAGAACGCGCGCAGAGTACCGAGGCCAGCGTGAAGGCCAGCAGACTGACCAGATAGATGCGGCGCGTGCCAAAGCGCTTGGCGAGATAGGCCGTCATGGCAAGCGCTGCGGCCAGCGATAGCAGATAGCCGCTGATGATCCACTGCGCGGTTGCAAGCTCGGCGTGCAATTGCTCGGAAATGTTGGGCAGCGCGACGTTCACCACATCCGAATCGACCATGCTCAGGAATGGCCCAGCTAGCAGGCCAACCATTGCGGCCAGGGAGAGCGGGCGTTGTTGGAGCGCGGGGGTGGCTGAAGTCATCGGTGTACCTCCTCGATCAGGGTGGCAATCTAGTCCGGTTCAAACTGAAGGCGCTGCGGATGAAAGCGCAGCACGCAGAAGCATGGAGTGAGCCAAGGGGCTCTGATCTGTCTCTGGTCTCTGCCAAACAGAGCAGTTGTCGATGCTTATTGGCATCGGTTTCTGGGAAGAGTATAGGTGGCTTCAGCCAGGAACACAGCGGACCATGGAAGTATTTGACCTGGAGAAAGGGTGCCGGAGGTCAGTGGCACCTCCGGCAGAGACTGCGCTGGCACTTTGGTGCTATGCCCATGTGCATCCGTTCCTCCACAAGGACCCGCGAGGCAGCGCGAGACGCCATGCGCTATACTGTAGGGAGGACTGGACTGCTCTTGGAGCCATCGCCGATGAATAGCCGCGACCAGGATGAAGTGACCCACTTACGGGCGGAGCTGGATGCCCTGTCACGTATCAGCCGCAACATCAGCATGCGTCTGGAAGTACAGGGGGTACTGGAAACCATTCTTCAGGAGTTGGGGGGATTTTTCGGCACCGAGCGCTTAGGCGTGGCCTTTCGTGATGCCACCACGGGCGAGATGGACTGGGCCGCTGGAGCGGGCATCTCCGCAGCCTTTCTCGATACGATGGAAGGTGCCATCCCAGCCGCGCCCTGGGAGGAGTTTGCCCGCCAGCCAGAGAGCGTCTACGTCGCCGATACGCAGCATGATATTCCCTATGAGACGATCTGCCAGGCGATGTCAGCCGAGCGCATTCGCAGCTTTCTGGCCGTACCGCTGCTCTATCTGGGTCAACTGGTCGGGGTGCTCCTGCTGGCGCATGAGGAGCCCCACGCCTATAGCGCGCGGGACCTGGCATTCGCGGAACTGCTTGGCGGCCAGATCGCCGTAGCGATGGAAAACGCGCGGCTGCATGAGCGCACGCGCGAGGTGGTGGCTGCCGAAGAACGCGCCCGCCTGGCGCGGGACTTACATGATTCGGTCAGCCAATCCCTCTTTAGTTTGACGCTGACCGTGCAGACGGCCCGCGAGCATCTGACAGACAACTTACCGCTGGTGGAGCAGGCGCTGACGCTGGCCGATGAGTTGGCGCGTGGCGCGCAGGCGGAAATGCGCATGCTGCTCTTTGAACTGCGCTCGACGGCCTTACAGCAGGAGGGTCTCGCAGCCGCTTTAGAAAAGCAGGCAGAAGTGCTGCGTCAGCGAACTGGCCTGAAGGTCGAGGTGCAGATGGAAGGCAGCATGCGTCCCGCCGCCGAGCAAGAAGAAGCCCTTTATCGCATTGTCCAAGAAGCTCTGACGAATGTTGTCAAGCACGCCCACGCCAGCCGGGCCATTGTCCGGCTGCGCATGGAGAAGGCAGGCGTTGAAGCGGAGATCAACGATGATGGCAGGGGCTTTGTCTGGCGCGAAAGTCTGGGTACCTCCTATGGCTTGCGGACGATGCGCGAGCGGGCGGAACGGCTGGGGGGCAAGCTAGAGATCGACACACAGCTTGGGAGCGGTACCCGCGTGCGGGCGCACCTTCCCGCGCAAGGAGGTTCCGATGGCACCTGAGAAGGGGAACCACCATCCGCAAGACACGCCTCAGAGCGCGCCTATTCGCGTGTTGATTGTGGATGATCATGGCGTCGTCCGAGCCGGGCTGCGGTTGTTTCTGTCGGGCACTGCCGACCTGGAAGTGGTGGGGGAAGCCAGCACCGGGCAGGAAGCCATCGCCCAGGCAGAGGCGCTACGCCCCGACGTGATTTTGATGGACCTGGTGATGGGCGAGGTCGATGGGATTGAAGCGACGCGCCAGATCAAACAGCGCCATCCCGATATTGTCATCGTGGCCCTCACCAGCTTTGTCGACGAGAGCAAGGTGACCGAGGCTATTCAAGCCGGAGCTATCGGCTATCTGCTGAAGGACGCGCGCCCAATAGAGGTAGTAGAGACCATCCGCGCGGCTCATCAGGGCGAAGTGCGCTTACATCCAGAGGCGCTCAAGCGCCTGACGCAGGCCATGACCGCTCCCAAAACGCACGAGCCCGGGCTCGAGCAGTTAACCGAACGCGAGCGAGAGGTGCTGGCCCTGGTGGCTCGCGGCCAGAGCAATAAGGAGATTGCACGGACACTCGTCATCAGTGAAACGACCGTTAAGCATCATCTGGGCAGCATTCTGAGCAAACTGGGCCTAACCAGCCGCACCCAGGCCGCGCTCTATGGTGTGCGTCATGGCCTGGCAGAGTAGGGACTCCAGAGGGCAACCCCATCTGTTGTTTCATCACCGCTGATGTTGGGGCGGCTCCCTCCGATCATCCTCCTGCTTGCTCGATAGGGCGAGTGGGATCGGTGCCCCATTCTTCCCAGGAGGCATCATAGAGGGCCAGATGGCGATAGCCTGCCAGATGCAAGGCAAACAGCCCCAGTGAGGCCGAAATGCCTACCCCACAGTAGGTAATGATGTGGTGCGTCGGTTCGAGGCCCCTGGCGCTTGCCAGGGCGTGGATGGCCGCGGGGTCTCGAAAGGTCCAATCGCTCGGATTCAGCGTGCTCGAGGCATGCAGATGGAGGGCACCAGGAATATGTCCGCCGTACATCACCCGTCCATCTGCCAGTTGGAGCCAGTTCTGCCCTGGTGGAAAGGGGCGGCTGCCTTCGGGCGTCCAGATGGCTTGTCCGGCGTACTGTTCGGCGGGACGGGTATCCACGAGGCGAACCAGGCTATCAGCCCCCTTCAATGCCTGCTTAATCCCGGCAGCGGTTGCCAGCCACTCTGGCTGGGGTCGAGACGAGAAGCGCGTTGGGGCCGGGTGGGGTGGCTCGGTACTCACGGCCCGTCCTTCTGCGACCCATTTGGTCCAGCCCCCATTCAAGACCGCTACCTGCGCATGCCCATAATAGCGCAGCGCCCACCAGAGCCGGGCTGCCCCGGAATGATCCGTTTCGGCATAGGCCACCACGCGGGTGTGGTCTCCAATCCCGGCGGCTTCCATCATGGCGGCAAAAGGCGCTGGCGGCAGGAGCAGATCCCGGACCCCGCGTGCATCGGTCCAACTGAGATCAGAATGCCAATCGAGGTTGACGGCCCCTGGCAGATGTCCTTGCTGGTAGAGCTTATGGCTGGTCCCATCGCCACGCCAGCGCGCATCCACAACGCGCAGATCCGGCTCTTCGAGGTGTGCTTCCAGCCACGCTGTTTCCACCAGGGGATGCTTGGCAAAATCGAGCATGTCTTGCTCCTTTTGGGAGCGGTGTACACATACCGCTCTCGTCGTAGTGTTCTCGCTGTTTGGAAGGCCTATTCGCACCCCAGGTAACGACCGCTGGAGTGTGTGGTCAAAAATGGGCGAGATCCCCAATCACCCAGTGGGAGTCGTGGAAGGCTGTGGCCGCACCTGACTGGGCCGATCTGATGCAGCCTCCCTACTTGCATCGGCGGTGAACGGAGCGCTCCGTGCATAGAGGACCACCTGCCACACGCCGACCATGCGGGAGCTTTTTGGCTCCAGCCCTTGGGCGCGCACGACCGCATCGACAGCGGTCGTCGAATGCACATAGAAGCGCATGGGGGTTCGAGCGAGCGCCAACAGGGCTGTGCGTGTCTGCCCAAACAGGCGCATCCACCAGGTATCACGCGGGAAGACCAAGCCGTAGAACCGCTTAGCCCGTGCTGCCGATAAGCTCACCAAAGCGGGCATATCGTCGAAGCAGCAAATCACCCGGTCCAGGGTCACGAGATCAGCGGCGGGAATCGTCGGGGCCAGATCCACAAAGTTGCCATGCGCAAAGCGCATCCGCTCGGCCAGGCCCCGACGCTCGGCCTCCTCGCGGGCAGCGGCGATATAGGCGGCAGAGGCGTCCACATCCAGCGCCTGGCTGACCCCAGCCGGCAGCAGCGCATGCGCAATCGCCCCGATCCCGCCACCGATGTCCAGCAGCGTCAGCCCCTCAAGGGATTCTGTCTGGAGCGCCTCAATCAAGAGGCGGGTCGTCTTGGCAGCGCCCTGCTGCCGGTAGTTCGCCAGTTCCTGGGTCACCCGCTCTCTGCCAAAGCGGCGCTCAATGCCTTCACATTGACAATGGGGCATGTTCACCCTCCTCTGTGTACTCGCCAGGTGGTGATTCCCACGCTGGCATCCCTCTCCTGTGTTCCAAGGAAGCGAAGCAGCTCAGCTTTGAGGCTGCTTCATCACGCTCTGGTTTCCAGCAGCCTCAAGAGGGCATCCTGTTCCTCGGCAGGGTTTCCACCATCACCGCCTGGGCCAGCACGCCGGAAAATGCGGTCACCCCAGCAATCACCCCGATGGCCCAGGAGACACCAAACAGATCGGCCAGTCCCCCAGCCAGCAGCGCGCCGATGGCATAGCCACTATCG
>DATGID010000118.1:0-1883 GCA_035307385.1 Ktedonobacterales bacterium
CTAAGCTAGACTTTATCCATATTAGGCGGCAAAAGCGAGCGTCTGGATGAAGCGCTCGAAAAGAGCCCGAGGGATTTCTATCATGTCGGGTTTGACAGGCGACAGATAAGAAAGTGTGACCGGCCACAAATGCTGACGAACGAAAGCCAGCGTATCAGAAAACGTGGGAAGCGCTTTCTGATACCAGGCTGCCTGACGAACAGGCAAAGGCTGACCCTGGAGCAACTGATGTGTAAAGACCGTGACCAGAGAAAAGAGCCCGAGCAGTGCAGGAGTCGTGCGCACAATGGCCAGGTCAGACCATTGTCGTTGCGTTTCCACACCTAGATGAGCACGGACCTCATGAAAGGTGACTTCCAGCTGCCAGCGCAGCACAAACCATTCCAGGATGGTCTGGGCCGGAACCTGCTGATCGGTACACAGAAGCGCCTGGGGATCGAACTGCCCCTGTGGGTCCCGAATCAGCACCCAACGGATGGCGACGGGTGGCAGCCCGTTATGATACCAGACGGCAGTGGCACTCGCCAGTTCGACCGTGCGTTTAGTTCCAGCATACCAGACCACCGTGATGCTCTGCCAGACGGTGATCGGATCGGTCAGCCGCGTTGCCAGAGTGGGCTGACGCGCTCCCTTCTTGCGGGGACGCCCGTTGGTTCCCGGTTGGCGAACAGGAGCCGGATCATAGAGGGCCGCATCCAAGCGCAAACGGGTGATGATGGTGACGGGCTCGATCATCCTGGCCGCACACGCGAGCAATTCCAGCACCGCGTAACTGCTGTCGGCTACGACAACCAGCCTGCGTCCGGGCAGCCACCGACGCAGTTGCCGGATCATTTGTCGTCCCCAATCAGTGAGCTTTTTGTGTCGGCGGCGATGCTGCTGGTTGTAGCGCTCCGAAGGAGCCAGGACGGTGAAAAAGGGCAGGGCCCAGATCCGTTGAACCCAAGGAATGGGAACCAGCAGCATCATCGAAATCCAGCGCAACCCGCTCGTTTTGACAAAGAATTCTTTGCTCGACCGCACCGGGTCCCGATAGATGCCTTTGGCTACAATCTTGGCACCACGGCGGCGTTCAATCGTCTCGTCGATGCCGACCACAATGGGGGCATCTGTGGGCACAAAGATCTGGATCAACACCTGCAAGAGCAAGCGGGAGAGCGCTCGAGAAGACCACTTCGCTCGGTTGAGTACACGGTGGTAATTCTGAAATTGTTGCTCGTGGTGCAAACCCATCACGCGCAACATCGCCGTCACCGTTCGTTCTCCCGGTGCCAGAATGGCTCCAATCAGCAATACTTTGGCCCATTCCCAGACCCGTTCGCTAAACGCTCCTTCAAAGTGGTGCAGCACCTGTATAATCCCTTTAGGCAGATTGAGCATCTCTCTTCTCTTTTCATATCAGATTTGAGCGAAGCTTACTCTGCCGTCCGTTTTTTGTCTAGCCAATGGATAAAGTCTAGCTAAGGGAGTACCGTGCCAAATTAAAAAATGGCGACTCCGGTGTGGTGGTCGCCATTCTGTATCAACAGATGCAAGCTCAAATTACGCTAAGGTCTGGCTCAGGATGACGAGCACCAGCAGCGCGGCCATAATGAAGCCGAGCAGCAGCGCAGCGTTCATCCGGTCATTGCTGGCAGGCAGAGGAGGCAGATTCTCCGGTCTGGGCAGCAGAAGGTCTTGCTCGTCTGCCTGGTCATTGACCACCAGCTGGATCGGTAGCGCCTGCGCCGGGCTCGGCGTCGCTTGCTGTGCGCTCATGTGTGGCTGGATATGCGACCCCGCATATTGGGGGGCGCGTTCTGGCATGTATGCGCTGCCTGAATTCATGCGCTGTTCCGCATTCCCAGCCACAATCGAGCCATTGACCGAGCGCAAGGCCAGCA
>DATGID010000119.1:0-20908 GCA_035307385.1 Ktedonobacterales bacterium
TGGGAGCCGGGGACACCTGAAGCCGCTGGGCCAACCAGTGTACTGGGGGCAGGCGTCGAGGGTGGAATCGGTGACTGGGGTGAAGTCGTAACAAGGTAGCCGTACCGGAAGGTGCGGCTGGATCACCTCCTTTCTAGGGAGTTCGGCTCCTCTGTCGCAGAGGACCGCATCCCAGGTCGAACAGAAAATCGCAAGGTTTTCTGCTTCTCCTGTTCTTGTCCGCCGGAGCGTTCTTCCGATCACGCTCTGTGGCAAATTGCCTGCTTTTTGTTTGCCACTCTTCAGAGGTCAAGGTGCAAGATTAAGGATGCGCGGCGACCCTTCCACCTCGGGAGGGTGCCGCGCATCCTGTTTCTCGTTGCTGTCGTGCTGAAAGCGCTCTGCGTATCTTTCAGCAGTTCCGCACGGAACGCGGGGAAAGGAACCGATCAATCATGCCACGCCGTCAACCAGTGCGCCCTACCAGTAAACCAGAACTGCCTCAGCAGGTCGAGGCACCTCCTCCTACGGATGACCCCACCTATCAGAAACTCCTCAAGGCCGAAAACGACGCCTATATGGCCTGGCTGCAATATCGTCCTGACGACAAGAGCGACACGAAGCAGACCCTCAGCGCGCTTCGTGGTGCTTACGAAGAACGCCACAACCTGCGGAAAGCCTACCAGAACAAAGCCTAGACATGCCCTCGGTATCACCTGGCCCGTCTGATCGGTACAAAAATTGCTGAGATATGCGCGGAAACGACGCTCAGAAAGCAGGTGATACCGATGCAACTCTCTTCCGACGCGCTCCCAAGGGACATGAGCAGCTTTCTCCATACATCCTCTCTCTCGCCTCAAGAAGCATCTCCGGTTTCGCCGCTGCTGACGCCCAGCGCCGAGCGGTTGGGGCGGTGGTATGGCGAGCGCCTGGGGCACGAACGCCAGTGGGCACTCATTGTGGAGCCACATCGCCAGGTCGCCGAACTCATCGCCCATCTGCTTGATCTCGAATTGGGCCTTCAAAGCGTTTCGCTGCCAGGCACGCGCTTGATTCCCAGCCTCTTCAAACGCTGGGCGCCCGATCTGGTGCTGGCTGAGATTCCCATTGTCCAGGGCATACCCTCGGCTGAAGACCTGGAATATCTGCGGCCCGTGCTGGACATCGCACAGGCGCAGGGAAAGCCGCTGCCGGTCATCCTCTGCACCACTTATATGGAAGTGTCGCTGGAGATGGCGCGCAGCGCTGGCTTTGCCGCGTTGATCTACAAGCCGTTCCTGCCTGATGCTCTGGTTGCCACGGTGCGTTCCGCTCTCCTGGGGCACGTTGCCGCCAGCCGCGCGTGAGCGCCTTGATAGTGCCGTTCCTGGGCATGATAAGATAGAGGGGAAAACGGGCTATCTTCTCTCAGCGAGCGTGCCATGAACCAGAAGACTATCGCGGCGATTGATATCGGCAGCAACACCATTCACCTGGCTGTCGGCGTTTCTGACGGCGAAGAGTTGACGCTGCTCTGCGATGAATCGGAGATGTTGCAACTGGGGCAGGATGTAACGGTATCCGGGCGCATCCCCGAAGCCAAACTGAAACAAAGCCTGGAGGCGTTGCGCCGTTTCAAAACGCTCAGCGAAGAACTACACGCCGAAACGTTGATCGTCGTTGCCACCGAGGCTGTCCGGGCAGCGCGCAACAGCGCCGCGTTTCTGGCAGCCATCCGCGAAAGCCTGGGCATCGAAGTGCAGGTGATCTCGGGGCTGAACGAGGCGGCCTTTACGTTTTTGGGGGCCACGCATGGGCGCAATCTGGCAGCAACGGTGGCTGTCGCTGATCTGGGCGGCGGCAGCCTGGAACTGCTGATTGCCGAAGTCGGCCAGATGCCCTGGAGCGTTTCGCTGCCGCTGGGCGGCTCGTTTCTGCGCGAGCGTTACGCGCCCGCCGACCCGCCGCAGCGCTCGGAACTGGCCGCGCTGCACTATTTCCTCAACACCTATCTGGCGCACCTTTCCATTCCGGCGCGGCCCCAGCAGCTTATCTTCGCGGGCGGCACGGTCAACGCGCTGCTGCGGTTGATTCAGCGGGCGCGCAACCTCGAAATCAGCCACGCCACCCTGACGCCCGACGACCTGGAAGACGCGCTGCTCTTGCTGCAAGCCAGCCCCGCCGAGATGATTGCCCAGCGCTATGATCTGCGCGTGGAGCGCACGCGCGTGCTAGGCGTGGGCGCAATGGTGGTGCTGGCGGTGATGCTGCGCCTGGGCGTTGTGCAGGTCGACATCATGCCGCACGGCATCCGCGAAGGCATCATCCTGTCCTACGCGCGCTACGGCGAGAACTGGCTGACCGACGCGCGCTCGTCGGAGTTTCAGCGGCGCTTGCGCGTCTCGCTGCGCAACGGCAGCGCCCCCACCGGCAGGCTGAGCCTGACGACACGCGCCATCCGAGCGTTGGGCTTTTCCTCGCGCTATACCCCCCAACTGCCCGGAGCCTCCGGCACGTTCCGCGAGGTGGGCAACGAAACGCTGCGCCAGCGCTTCGAGCAGATGATTACCTTTCGCGCCGCCGTGCTGGCCGACGAAGACCCGGAGGCGCTGCACGATATGCGCGTGACAGCGCGCCGCCTGCGCACCGCGCTAGACACGTTTGCCGCCTGCTATCCGCACGCGCCGTTTCAGGCATTCAACAAGCAGATCAAAGGGCTGCTGCGCGCGCTGGGCCAGGTGCGCGATACCGATGTCTTGCTGGAGCGGCTGACTACCGAACAGGCCGAAGCGTCCGACGATCAGCGCGAAGGTATTGTCTGGTTGATCGAGCGCATCAAAGTGTATCGCGCCGAGCAATTTCAGAATCTGCGCAGCCAACTGCGCGAAACCAAGATCGAAAGCCTGGAGACGGCGTTCCGGGCGTTGCAGGGCCAGACGCCACGCGGCGTCTCATCGTAGGTAGCCGAGCGAGGCGCTGCCACCACGCGGCGCATGGTGTTTGTCACTCCGGGAGGTAGGGCGCTTCGTCATCGATATTTCCGACGAACTCTGGCAGGTCCGTATGCCCCAGCATTTGTCGGATCGCCATATTTTCGCCAGTATGATACCAATAGTGATAGGTGACACGCCGGAGCAAATTGCCAAAGATGATGTCACTCGGCTGCCCATCAATGATCGCCGCTTCTTGCAATTTTTCGGTGGTAACGCTTTCCAGCCAGGGATCAGCAGCCTGGATAATGGTGTGCCAGTCTGCCCACACCGCATCGAGCGCGGGCGTGCTGGCGGGCGCGCCGTTGGCGAACAGGTCGTTGACGTGGGGCAAGAGTATCTGCCCCTGGGCGCGCCAGAGCCAATAGCGCTGCTCCTGCCAGGCAAGATGCCCAATGTTCCAACTGATGCAATTCATCGGCAGGAAGCGGCGGCGCGCCTCTTCATCGCTCAGGCCCACCAGCGCGCGTTGAAACTCGCTGCGGGCAAAACGCAGTTGCAGCACAAGGGGATGGGACATCAACATACCTCCAGCGAAAGGCCGATTATTCGCCACCAGGGTAGCACAAATGTCCTATAGCGTCAATGTGTTCGCATGGCTGCTCAGGGCTATACAAAAGTTGGAAAGTCGCGCCCGCTGAAGTTCACATAAACGACGGCGCGGTGAAGACAGGATTTCGTAACGCTGATCGTAACGCTTTGGTGACGGGCACATGCTACGATGGAGGCAGATGGGCGGCTGGCGTTTTGGGTTTGTCCCCTGAGCATTAGCCACGTCTCTGGCGAAACCACGACGCCGCCCATCCCCTTTTCCTCAGCAGCGCACATAGAAGTAGAGTGTGGTAAGGAACAGGTGCATGAGCGATCAGAACATATCAACGCCAGGGAGCACAGCCACCAGCCCCGGCACATCTGGCTCGCCCGATACGCGCTTGCGTGGGTGGCAACTTCGGCTGGCGCGGGGCGTCTGGGGAGCGCTGGCCCTGTTCACCCTGGGCCTGCTGGTCTTCAACCTGCCGCGCGTCCCGCACCTCCTGGGGCAATTCCAGGTTCCCTGCTCTGACACGCAGTGCAGCACCGGCATCCTCTCGCCGGATGCGCTCGGCACACTGCATCGCCTGGGCGTGCCGGTGAGCACGTTTGCCATCTTTTACGGCGTGATCTTCGCCTTGATTCCGCTGGTAATCTGGGTGGGCGCTGGCCTGTTTCTCGTGTGGCGCAAGTCGGACGACTGGATGGCTTTGCTTGTCTCGCTCTTCCTGATTCTTTTCCAGGCTTCTGTTTCGCTGAATGGCCTGATCTCAAGCACCACGAATTCCACGGCTCCTCTCGTTCAGGGCGCCCCACTGTGGTTCGCGTTCTTTTATGCTTTCTGCCAGGGATTGGGCTTCCCGGTGATGGCGCTCTTTCCCAACGGGCGCTTTGTGCCGCGCTGGATGCTGGGGCCGACCATCGCGCTGGTGCTCCTCAATGCCCTCAGCGAGTTTATTCCGTCTGATGCCCCCATTCTGGGGGCGATCGGTTTTCCGCTGCTGCTGGCCTTCTTTGCCTGTCTGGCCGGTGCGCTGATCTACCGTTATGTGCGCGGGGCAACGCTGCTGGAACGGCAGCAGATCAAGTGGCTGGCCTTCGCTATCGTTGCTGACCTCGTGCTCAACTGGATTGGGCCGGTCGTCCTCTCGCTGCTGTTTCCCCAGGCATTTGGGACCGGCTCGCTCGGCAGCGTGCTCTATCAATTGGTCTGGCCGCTGACGGCGCTGTTCATCCCCATCTCGATTGGCATTGCCATCCTGCGCTATCGCCTGTGGGACATCGATGCCATTATCAACAAAACGCTGGTCTATGGCCTGCTGACCGGCATTCTGGGCGCGCTCTACGCGGGCCTCATCATCGGCCTGGAAAATCTGGTGGGTCTCTTCAGTGGCACAGCAGCACAAAACCCGGTGGTGCTGGTAATTTCGACGCTGACCATCGCCGCGTTGTTCTTGCCGGTGCGACGGCGCATCCAGGCGATCATTGATCGCCGCTTCTATCGCCGCAAATATGACGCGGAAAAGACCCTGGCGGCCTTCAGTGCCACGCTGCGCAGCGAAGTCAATCTGGAGCAAGTACGCGAGCAGTTGCTCAGCGCCGTGCAGGAGACGATGCAGCCCGCGCATGTCTCGCTCTGGCTGGCGCAGCCAGAGCGGCATTCCATAGACCAGGCCCAACGCCTGGAACCATCATAAATGAGCTATTACCCTTCCCGCTCCGGGCGATAGGGCGCTTCGTCATCGATATTGCCGACGAACTCTGGCAGCCCGGCGTGCCCGAGCATCTGGCGAATCGCCATATTTTCGCCGGTATGATACCAATAATGATAGATGTTGCGCAGCAGCAAATTGCCAAACATGTAAGGGGTGGGCTGCCTATCCTCCACCGCGTACTCTTGCAGCTTTTCAGTGGTGATGGCGTCCAGCCAGAGATCGGCGGCCTGCGTAATCGTCCGCCAGGCTTCCCAGACTTCACTGAGAGCGGGCGTGCTGGCAGGAACGCCAGAGGCGAACTGCGCATTTACATGCGGCAAGGGAAGTTTTCCCTGGGCAAGCCAGAGCCAGATGCCTTGCTCCTGGCAGGCGAGGTGCCCAATATTCCAACTGATGCAATTCATCGGCAGGAAGCGCAGCCGCGCCTCCTCATCGGTGAGACCTTCTAGCGCGCGTTGAAACTCGCTGCGGGCAAAGCGCAGTTGCAGCACAAGGGGATGTGGCATCACGATTACCTCCAATACAGAATTAAACACGTGGCACAAAAGCACATATCCGTTCTCTATCGTCCAGCCTCAAAATGGCGTATCATAGACGGAGAAAAACCGTTTCTGGTAACAGAACGCGCGAACTATTCGCTTTTTATCCAATCGTGCTTTTTATCTCATCTCGCCCAAAAGGATGACCGATGGCAAACGCCAGAGTGCAAGCACATATCCGGCCCTATGGCACCGTCAGCGAGAATGCCAGGCGCATCGTGCGCGCCCGCCTGGCCGAACTCTACGTCTGGGCGCAGTATACCCACGATGCCAGCCGCGCGCGCGAACAGCATCAGCTTCGCATTGCCGCCAAACGCCTGCGCTATACCCTGGAACTGTTTCGGGACTTCCTGCCGGAACAGACGGGCGAGTGCATCAAAGCGCTGAAGAATTTGCAAGACGCGCTGGGCCTGCTGCATGACTGCGATGTGCTCATCGCCATCCTGCGCAGCGCCGTGTTTGCGCCCGATGAAACGACCCCGCTGTTTGTGGCGATTCCCGAAGCGCAAGACCTGCCCCCGGCTTTGCTGGAGGTGCTGGGGCAGCGCACGCCACACGATGACGCCGCGTCGCTGGCTGGCAATCAGCCGCCAGAGCCACAGAAGAAGGGGAAGCGACACAAGGACGCCAAAGGGAAACAGCACCGGCGCGCTGCCCAGAAAGAGAAAGCGGGCAGGCATAGAAACGAGGTCAGCAAGGCCGAAGAGGCGCGCTCGCGGGTGCATCCCAACAGGGAGCAGCGGGCAGCGCTGGAACAATTCTTGATGGCAAAAGCGCGGGAACGCGAAGACCTCTATCGGGAATGTGTGAAGCGCTGGGATAAGATGGAAGAGCGTGATTTTCGCGCAACAGTCTTGCATCTGGTGGAAGAAGCGGAGACGCCAGGGCATTATCAGTCGCATCCCCCCGCGCCACACAGCCCGCTCAAATCAGCGCAGCATTTGTAAGGGGGAGTAACGTATGGCGCTTGATTCCTATCCACCCCACAACCTCAGTCCCAACCCCACGCCCAAAGAAACCATGCTCTCTGGTGGCCTGGAAGTGGAGGATTGGCCGCATGCCCGCCAGGTCGCCCGGCTGGCGCTGCAATTGTTCAAAGCCACGCAGCCGCTGCACGAACTTGAGCCACGCGCCGCACTGCTGCTGGAGCGTGGGGCACTGCTGCACAACGCGGGCATGCTCGTTTCGATAAAGGCGCATCACAAGCACTCATATGTCCTCATCAATCAAACGCCGCTGCCCGACGTTTCCGAGGAAGAGCGCCACGAAATCGCCTGCATTGCCCGCTATCATCGGCGTGCGCTGCCCCAAAAGAGCCATCCCGAATATGCCCGCCTGGACAAAGCGGCGCGCAAGCGCGTCAAACAGCTTTCCGCGCTGGTGCGCATTGCCGACGCGCTGGATTACGGCCACGATGGCCGCGTGGATGATGTCAGCAGCGAGATCGAAGAAGGCGTGGTGCGCTTTTTCGTCATCGCGCAGCATGGCCTGCACGCCGACGCCGAGCTTGCCCGCGCCCGCCAGAAGGCTGATCTTTTCGAGCTAGCCTTTAAATATCAGGCTCGGTTTCTGGAACGGCGCGCAGAGTAAGAGTAACCTCCTGACGAATTGATGAGCATGACTACTATTGAAGAGTTTGTCCACCAGCTTGAACCGCTGACCCATGCCGCGCGCGTGGACGCTATGATTGAGCTTGGTGTCCAGTCTGTGATGCATCCTGGCCGCAGCAGCACCGCAGAGAGCAAGGCCCTGATTGCCGCTCTGGAGCAAGGCGGTTTCTTCGAGCGTTTCATGGCGCTCTATTCCTGCTTTGGCAGCCGCGACAGCGCGCAGGTCAGACGCGCGCTGGCCGACCCCTCGCGCATCATTCGCGGGCTAGCCATCCGGCTGCTGCCGCTGGCCTGCGACGAGGCCGAACTTCAGAGCGCGTTAGAGAGCGTGTCTCCGCAACTCTATCTGCCCATCCTCTGGAAGCTGCGCCAACATGGGCAGCAGGGCGTCATTGATCGCTTTCTTGAAGCGCTGGCGGGGCAAGAAACCGCGCTGTTGTGCCCATTGCTTCCGTTCGGTTCGCCCGCGCTGATAGCCCGCCACGCGGCGCAGTTTCGCCAGCAGGCCACCCGGACTGATTGGCAGCGACTGGCCCGCTTTCACCCCAACGCCGCGCTTGATCTGCTGCGCCAATGGGCCAATGAGACGAGCACGCCTGACGAATGGATGGTCAATCGTATCAATGGCATGCTGCCAGTGCTTATCCGCGCTGACGCTGACGGGGCGCTGGCGCTGGTTCTGGCGCGGCGGCGCATCATGCCGCTCGATAAAATCTGGCAGCGCAATCTGCGCCTGCTGATTAAAGCGCGCCCCAAAGAGATGGCCGAAGTGATCTGGGCTGAGCGCGAACACTTCTATACGGTGTCCAGTGGCATTGTTCCCTGGCTGAGCGCCGAACAAATCTCGGCACTCTATGAGCAGCACAGAAATATTCTTGGTGTGTTTGATGAATGGTTCAGGCTCCTGCTGCCGGAGCAGCGCCTGGTCGTCTATACCGCCGTGCGGCAGCAGTTTTTTGATGACGATCTGCTGGACCGTGCCATTGAAGCGCTGCTGCCCAGAGAGCGGCGCGCAGAAGAGGCGCGCACGCACATGCCTCTCTCGCAGTCGGAGCCAGAGACACAACGCACCTTCATCAAGTTTTTGCCCTGGGATGAAGCACTGGCGGTCCTTGAACCACTGCTGCACGCCTCGGACTCAGACCTGCGGCAAGAAGCGCTGGTGACCTTGATCGAGGTTGTCAAATATTATCGGAGCCGTCTGCCCGACGCGCTGACGCTGCTGCGCACCTATCGCGCCGAACACGACAGCGTGCGCCGCGCGTTTCTGGAAAGCCTGGGCGACCTTCCGCCGAGCATCTGGCGCGAGGAGCATTTGCCCGATCTGGCAGAGATCATCCGCCACGGTTTGAACGATGTCGGCGCTTCTCCAGAAACATTGCACGTCATCACGAATCTGGCGCTCAAGCTGCTGCCCGTTCACCTGGAGTGGGCCGCCGCGCAGTTGGCAACTGTGCTGCGCGAGCGCGGGCTGGCGATGCCCAAAGGCCGAGGCAATAACCGCTTTCCGGCTGGCCTGGCAGATGAGCAAGTACAGCGGGTGCTGGCAGAAGTGCTGCCCATCCTGCATACCTGGCTGGCACGGGACAAAGAGAGCGAACTGCTCAGGGTCATCGCGTGGTTTGATGGCTATACGACAGGCTTTGAGGCGCTGCTGCCGCTGCTCACCGAGATGTTGCAGCACACACGCGCGCGGCAGACAGCGGAAGCGATCTTCGGCATCATCGCCAGGCAGCGCTTCGAGAGCTTTCACACGCTGATACCGGCGCTGCTGGCAGAAGATCAAAGCTGGATTACCTTCTCCAGCGTTGCCACCTATCTGCACCGGCAACGGCAAGACCTGCTGGCTCCGTTTCTGGCGTTCCAGCCCTATGCCGGGCGCTGGAGCACCGGGCGCAAGCGGGTGCTCTTGCCACTGCCCAGGCGTTTCACTGCCGCCCCAGCGCAGCAAGAACGCTATGCCGACACGCTGATGGAAATGATTGGCGATGATGCGCAAGAAAGCCAGGCGCAGACGCAAGCGGTGATGCTGCTGGCGCACCTGCCCGCCATCTCCGCCGCGCGTTTGAGAACGCTGGCGCATGATGCGCGCCCGGTGGTGCGCACGACAGCCTTGTTTGCGCTGGGCCGACTCGATACTGACGAGGGGCTGCCGACGTTGATCGAAGCACTTCAAGACGCCCGCGCCCGCATTGCGGTACATGTCTTGCGCTCGTTTTTACTGCACATGCCGCCCGCCAGAGCGCTGGAGATCGTGCGCGCCATCCCGATGGACCGCGTGACCGTTGCCAAAGAGCGCGTGCGCCTGATCGCCGAGATAAAGTCTGAGGAAGCGTTTCAAACATTGCTGGCGCTGGAGCAAGGCGATCTGCATCGCGATGTGCGCATCGCCCTGCTGCGCGCGATCAACGAGCACCTTGATCGCCCTGCTACCTGGAACATCCTGGAACGCGCTGCTCAGTCAACAGATAGCGACATTGCGCGCGCCGCGCTGCCCCAGACATATACGCAGCTTCGCTTTCAGGAGCGGGTGCTGGGCGAAGAGACCACGATAGAGAAACATCTGCATCGCATTATCCTGATGCAGCTTCGCCATCCTGACCAGGAGCAGCGCAACTGGGCCATGCACTATTGCACGCGCTTTGACTTCAAAGACCGGCAGAATCTGCTGGTGCCGCGTCTGCTGGAGATATTTGCCGCGCCCACAGGGGATGACCATGATAGCGCGGCGGAAGCCATACTGCATGTCTTTGTGGAGAGCCAGATTCCAGCGATTGTTCAGGCTGTGCGTGCCTTGCTCCCAAACCGCCGGGCGCTGGATGCCATGGAAAGCGAACTGCTGGACCGCAACACGAAAGATCACCCGGCGTGCGAGGTCCTGGCGCGGGCGCTGCTGCCGGTGCTGGCCGAAGACCCGATGACCGTCATGCTGCGCATCAGCCTGACATGCCACTATTTCCCCCTGGGCGAACTGGCGGCCTTTTTTCAGATGCTCGCAGAGCACAACGAACTGCATGCCGAAGCGCTGATGAGCGCCTGCAACATTCTGGCGGGGTGGTACAGACCAGGTGCCGAGATCGCGCAGCTTGAGGCATTGGAAGCCGCGCTGGCCGCCAGCCAGGACGAACGGCTGCGCCGCCTGGCGCTGGCGGTCTTGAAGTCGGGAAGCAAAAGACGGCGCACCTGGGACCGGCAGCGGCTGGCGCGGCTGCGCGCCTATCGGGCTGACCCATCGGTGCTGGTTGCCTCCGCCGCGCAGTTTACGCTGCCAAGAGAAGAACTGGAAGAGGAAGAGTCATAGCTCATCCGTCTATCCGGCGGGCAGCAGCGGCTCCATCCGCGCCTGAAGCTCGGCCAGAATGCGGGGAATGGAGCGCTGGGCGTCGATCACCTGGAAGCTGTATTCGGTTGCCATGTGGCGAAACTCTTTGAGCATCATATCCTGGTAGATAATGAAGCTTTCGTACAGGTCCGGCCCCAGGCGCATATCCATGCCTGACTCCCAATAATCGAAACGCCCCCGGCGCAAAATGCGGCGAATCAGCGTGTCCAGTTCAATATCCAGGTAGAAGATGGCGTCGGGCTTGAGGGCCAGCCCATAGATTTGCTTTACCCAATCGCGGTCAGCGCCGCGCACAATGGCGCGCGCCATCAGCGAATAGATATAGCGGTCCGTCAGCACGATAAACCCGGCGCGAAGGGCGGGCAAAATCTGATTTTCAAAGCGGTCCACAAAATCGGTGGCATAAAACAGGTCCATCGTCAGCGGGCCAAGCGTGTGGCCTTGCTTGGCCTCGTCGATGCCGCGCCCCGCCAGGGCGGAGCGGCGCTGGCCGGTGTCGATGACGGCATAGCCGCTGCTTTCCAGCCAGGTGCGCAGATGTTGAATCTGCGTGGAGCGCCCGACGCCATCGGTCCCCTCGATGGCAAAGAGCCTGCCAGGGAGCAATCCCTCTTCCGAGCGCACGCGCACGGTATCGATGCCATAAAACGCAACCTGTGTCATTGGGCATTCTCCGCTTTGCGTTTACGCCCCGTCTTTTCGTTGCCGTTGGCAATCGAGGTCACCAGCCAGCGCCCGGCGTGCGTCTGGCGGTCACGGTGCAGGCCACGCAGGAACGGGCGCACAATCTCGCGCAGCAGCATTTGTTGTTCGGTGATGGTTTGCATGGCATCGATGACCGTCAGGCCAAACTCATCGACCATTTTTTCATATTCGGTCACGATGCGTTTCTGGAACATCTTGAAGCTGCGCGATGGGTCGGTGGATAGATTCAGGTCCATTCCGGCTTCATAATATTTCAGTTCCGAGCGGCTGCCCAGAATGCGCTTGAGCGATTCATCCAGCGGCACACGAAAATAGAAGGCGGCGGTGGGCTTCACGGCGAATTGATACAACTGGCGCACCCACTGCGGATGCACGCCGCGCGCTACATCGCGGGCAAACGCTGTGTAGATATAGCGGTCGGCCAGCACAATTGCGCCCGCCTTCAGCGGCGGGATAATCTCCTGCTCGGTGCGGTCGGCAAAATCGGTGGCGTGCAGCAGGCTGAAGGTCGTGGGAGTCAGCAGTTGCTTTTTCTTGCCCTGCTTGGTGGTGCGCTGCACCAGCGGCGATGAGTTCCACTCACTGAAGAAGACTGGATAGCCCTCGCTCACCAGCCATTGGCGCAAGAGCGCGATTTGCGTCGTCTTGCCAGAGCCGTCTACCCCCTCCACGACAAACAGCCGCCCTGGGAAATGATGTTCGCCGTAGCGTTCCACAACTGGCCTTCTTTCCAAAAGAGAGGGTGAGCATGTTATCAAGAATGTTATTAGGAAATACGCTCCAGGTTATAGATTGGCAGCGTAGCCTTCACGCCGCGTTCCAGGCGCACAAAGACGGCGGGCGCGTGAATGCCGGATGGCAAACACTGCGGGCGCTGAAATGTCTGGATGACCTGGCCGATTTCGCCCACATATTCGCCATTGCTGACACGCACAATCGCCCCGTTGATGATGCGCGGGTCGGCCTTCACGGCGGGCGGCTGAGCCTCCGGTGGCAGCGAAATCAAGAGTTCGGGGCGACGGTTGCGGCGCGGATTGGTGTCCCCGCTCAGCAGCGCGTAATCGCCGCCATGCTGGCGCAGCAGCGCCAGCGTCGAGCTTGCCATGGGGTGATCGCCCAGCCCTTCGGTAAAGAGGAGCGTCGGCAGCGGGCGCGGATTTTCAGGCACCGGCAGGCCATCCAGCAGCGCCGTCAGGTCCAGGCCCAGCGCGACCTCTAGCTCTTCAACCGCCATGCTGCTTGCTATCAGCCCCACGACCTCGCTCCGGCTGGCATGCTCCAACAGGGCACGGGTCAAGACGCCAGGCACGACCAGAATCACCCCGCGCGCCAGGGGAATCATATCCGGTGGCACCTTGAGCGCTTCTTTGGAGAGGATATTCAACTCGCCGACCACCTGTTCTCCAACGCCAATCAATCCCTGCACCACGGCCACGAAGCCTTCGATGAGCACCCCGCGCGGCGTAGCTTCTATCACGTGCCCGCGCAACCCGGCCCGCAAGGTCTGCGCGCCAAACCTGGCCGGCGCAAAGGGCGCGCTGCCCGCTGTGCCCAGCGGATTGATGTGGGCAATTGGCTCGTCGGGCTGCACCTGCTGCCCAGGCTGCACCAGCGCCGCGCCAGGGCGATCCATCCGCCGCTCGCGCCGCACGGTAATGCCAGGAATAACGGGCCATCCAAGAGGGTAATTCATGCTATCCTCCGCCAGGGCCATATGGTCGTTTGAAGATCAGCCTCCGATTGTCTGCCGCCATTGGGCCAGTTTGGCCCGGCGATAGGCTGAATCAGAAGGCAGTGAGAGAGGCCGCCCGCGCGCATCGATAATCAAGCCGATGATGCCACCCTCGATGGCTTCACCGGCACGCGCCTGCTCGCCTGGTCCCAGGCCGACATCGATGGTGCGCGCCGGAAAGAGGGTGAGCATCGCCTGCTCATTTGCTGCCAGGGGAATGACCTCAATGGAGCCATAGGACACTTCCATCGTCTTCTTGCGACCATCCATATAATCCACTTGCAATTTCAGGGCCGGTTCGCCATCCTCAGCCTTGCCAAACGGCGAGACCACGGTGCCCAATCGCTGCAAGACCGCATCGTTTTCGGTGGCCTGAACGGCGGCCACCGGGTCCACGGTTGCCACCACGCCAAGCTGAGGGGCCAGGGCGACGGTATCCAGCACCAGCGAAGAGACGCTGCGCGGCTGGATGGTATCGAGCATCATCAGCGCGGCCTGCCCATAGCGCGGCGCGTGCGCCAGCACGCCACCAGCCCCCAGAATCAAATCAAGATGCGGCAGTGTGCCCAGTTCCGCGCCCGGCTGTTGCAGAGCCAGGAAGATCGCCTCGCGGGCCAGCGCGTGCTCCAGTTCCAGTTCGCGCTCGGTGTAGGGGAGCAGGCGCGGCTGAATCATCTTATCAAGCACATACTGGCGCAGTTCGGACTCGCTGATGTCAAACGTCAGCCAGCGCGCGATGCGCTTATGGCCCGCCGAGCGCAAAATCTCGCCCAGCCCCGAAGCCGCGCCCGCGCTGGCATGCACCGATGGCAGAAACTCGCCGTGCTCGCCAGCAACCATCACCGAGGTCGCGCTGGCCCCCACATCGATGCCCACCACGTTCATGCCATAGTGCTGTGCCAGAAAGCGAATCAGGCTGCTGAAGGAGGTCGCCGTTGCCATCGGCGGGGCCGACATCCAGCCATTGAGGCGATGATAGCCGGGGATGGCGCTGAGAATCTGGCGCTCGTGCAGCGAACTGACCGCCACGCTTAAGGGGCGCAGGTTGTGGGGCGCAAAGGGTTCGGACTGGCGCACATCGGCCTGCGGCCCAAGTTCCCGGCGCAGGCGCTCGTAGTGGCGGGGATGGCCGGTATAAATGACCGGCATGCGTTCCATGGGGTGCAGCGTGGGAATCTTGGCGGTGGCCTGGGTGAAGGTCGCGCCGGGGATATTGGGGTGCTCGTTCTGCTCGCTGAGCACTTCTTTCAGCGCCAGCGCCAGCGCGTGGGTGATGGCGGGCGAGATGCCCTGCTCGCGCGCAGCCCCTGACTCGGCCAGCAGAATGGCGCGTGGATTCAGGCGACGAAGCTGCTCCATCTGCAAGAGCCAGTGCAAATCAGGGCCGCCATTGGGGCCAGCGGCGGCGCGCTCTGCCGCTGGCAGTTTGACAAGTTGGATATCCGCGTAGACTCCGGCAACCGCCTGCTGCGCGGTTTCGGCCAGCGCCTGCTCATCCTTGTTGGGGCCACGGTCGCCACCCGGCGACGTGCCGACCATTGCCACCGTCAGCGGGCCGCCCGCGCTGAGCGCCACCACAAAGGAGTCGATGCCATCGCCATCGCTTTGCTCGGGGGTGATGATCTGGCCGCGATTGACCATCTTCCGGCCAGTGATACGCTCCAGTTCATAGATCGCTTGCAGCAGCCCAACGGTAATATCGCGGTAGGGCGGGAAAGCCGTCGTCGGCATTTCTGCTCGCGCCAGCAAGCGATATTGCCCTTCGACGACCCCCAGCAGCGCCACCTTGGTAAAGATGGAGCCGCAGTCAGCCGCCAGAATGGAGCGCGACACCGCCCCAGGGACGCCAAGCGCAGCGCCAAGCCCCGATTGGCTGCCTGGCGCTGTATGTCTGGGCAGAGCCTGTTCCGATGATTGGATACTCATGAACGCAACATCCATTGACCTTTTAGGCATTCGCAGGCATGCTTTTCAGCAGCCCGGCCCGTTTGGGATGGAAACAACGATGGAAACCTCTACCTACCAAAGCCCAGCACGCGCTTGAGCTTGGCAAACATGCCGCTTGGTGGGCCAGCCTCGTCGTCGCCCGCAAAGCCCGAGTTATAGTCCGGGCCACCTTCCCAGCCGCCATACTGCTGCTGATAGCCGCGTCCTGGCGGCGCGCCTCGGCCCTGCTGTGGGCCAGGCGGATATTCCCCAAAGCCGCGCTGCCCATAGGGGTCTGGCCCCTGGCCGCCAGGCATACCATATCCCTGGTCGGCAGATGGCCTGCCCGCCTGGCGGCGGCTCAGTGGTCCATTGCCTTCTTCTGGCTCCTCGGGCTGGAATGTCTGGCGGGGTCGCTGACCTTCGGAGAGCGGGCCGAGCGGGCGATAGCCGGGGCGCTGACGCTCTGGCGGCTCTTCGGGCATGCCGCGCCCGCCAAAGCTCCCCGACCATTCTCCAGAAGCGCCCAGGGCATCCTGGTCGAACTCGCTGTGCGGCGCTCCCTGCGGCTGATTCCAGCCGCTCGGCCCGGCATCTTCCCATCCCTGCGTCTGTTGAGCTTGCGCGCTCAACTGGCCGAAGGGATTGCCGCGATCTGGCGCGGGAGTGCGCCCGCCCATCGAAGGAGGGTTGCGCTGATCTTCGCCAGCGGTTGGGCCAAGCACGGAAGAGAACACACTGGCAGCGGCCTGGCTGGGAGCGCGATCAGGCTCGGTAGACAGTCGCGGGCGGCGCGGCACGCGCGCCTGTGGCGTATCTTCACCGCTAGCGCCTTCCATGGGCGGCGCGCCAGGGCGCTGCACGCCATCCTGACTCTGCATCCACTCGGGAAGGTCGCCGGGATTGATGAGCGATGCCGCTGAGAAGCCCCCCTGGTCACCTGAGCCAGACTGGCCCCAATCAGCGCCAGAGTCGCTTCTATCAAGCGCGCCGCTCTGCGTAAGAGGGCCGCTTGGCGTCAGCGCTCCGCTCTGCGCGGGGCGCAGCCATTCCGGCAGCGCTTCGGGGTCAACCAGGCTGGCGGCAGAAAAGCCACCGGTCTGATCGGAAGACCCGGTTGGGCCGGTGCCCCTGGACGACGGGAAGGCAGGTGAAGCAATAGACCCGGAAGCTCCCGGGCTGCTTTCTGCGCCGCGCAGCCAGACGGGCAGTGCCCCGGTATCGACCAGTTCAGAACCCGCGATGGTGCCCGCGCCTGACGCTGGCGTGTTCGAGCCGCCCGGAGCAGATGTGTGTCCGGCATCAGACCCGGCATTTTTGAGCCAGGTGGGCAAGGCTTTGGTATCCACCAGTTCTGCCGCTGAAAACGCGCCGGTTTGCTCTTTGGAAAACCCGACCGGCATGGGCGTCATCTTTGAACTGGGCGGACGGACGGCATCGTACACTCCCGATGCCGACGATACCCCGGATGGTGGGGTGGTCCCAGGTTCCTGGCCCTTCAGCCAGGCAGGCAGGGCAGCGGTATCCACCAGTTCGGTGGCAGACATCATCCCTGACGCGCTGCCAAAGGAGCCAGACTGCTCAGGCGCGCCAGAGGGCACCTCTGGGGCTGGCTCTTTCTGCGGCCCCTGCGCCTTCAGCCAGGCCGGAAGCGCCTGGGTATCCACCAGTTCAGCAGCGGAAATAATTCCCGAGGCGCTGGCAGACTGCGCTTGACTGGCAAAGGATTCCGAGGGCAGCGCGGGTTCCTGGTCTTTTATCCAGGCAGGCAAGGCGTGCGTATCCACCAGTTCAGCAGCGGAAATAATCCCCGACGCGCTGCCCGATGGGGCAGGCTGGTCGGCTGATCTGGCGGGCGCTTCTGAGCCAGCCTGCGGCTCCTGCGCTTGCATCCAGGCGGGCAAGGCGTGGGTATCTACCAGTTCGGCAGCGGAAAAGAAGTCTGGCGCGCCGCTCAGAGCGGCCTCAGCGGCAAAGCCGGAGCCAGACGTACCTTTGGGCAGGCTCTCATCGCCCAGGTTGCGCATCCACTCGGGCAGGTCGTCTGCCTCTACCAGCGAATTGCCTGAAATCGACCCGGCAGGTGTGTCACTGGCCGAGGCAAGCGCCGGGCGCTGCTCCTCCGGCTGATCGGCTGGCGGAGTAAAGGCAAGAATATCGCTGATGTTGGCAAGCGGCGATGTCTGCTCGGCTTCCTTGAGCCAGGTTGGCACTGAACGGCGATCTAGCAAATCTGCGCCGGAAATCTGTTTCGGGCCAGCGCTGGGGGGCGGCGCATCTTCATACAGCGGCGGCACGTGCGCCTCAGAGTAGACCTGCTGAAGCCACTCTGGCACGGCGTCATCATCGGCGGCGCTGGCATCCCCCGCAGACGTTGATTTCCTCGTGTCGTGGTTCCTGCTCAGGCCACCCACCGATTCTGAAACCATCATCGGCAGCGGCAATGGCTCGGTTTCTCTGCTGCTGCGCAGCCAATCGGGAAGCGCTTTCTCATCCACCAGATCGGCGGCATCAAACGGCGAGGATGCCGCAGACGGCTGCGCCGACACAGCCGGGAAGTTGCCTGTATCTGCCTGGGCGGCGGCCCTGAGCTTTTCATCGCTCGCCAGCACCGCCTCGAAAGGGCGCGCGCTGGGGGATGGTTTTGCCCCCGCAGGTCGGGCGGGCGCGCTCTCGCTCTGATCCATCTCGCGCATCCACTGCGGCATGGCGTTTTTGTCGACCAGGGAATTGGCAGACAATCCCCCCGCAGACGACGGATAGGGATGAGAAGAGGACGAGCCAAACCCCTGGCCTCTGCCCGCGCTTGCGAAGGGGTCTGGAGCCTCGGGGCGATTCCTCGGCGACTGCCCAAATGGCGATTGACTAAACGGCGACTGGCTGGCTGGCTGGCTGAATGGTGAGCCAGCAGCAAACGGGTCCGGGTTCGCCGCAGGGGGACGGCCCCGCGCGCTGGCAGGTGGAGCGCCAGGTAGATCGAACCCCTCCAGAGGAGGCAAAGGAGCGCCGATATTACTGATGCTGAAGGGGTCAGCGCCCGGTGGCCTATCGCTGCGCCCAGGGCCACTGCGATCAGGCGCTGGTGGCCGATAAGAGGACGCGGGCGGCCTGCCCCCGGAACGCAGCGGCCCACTGGTCAAGCTGCTGAGGTCGGGCGGCGCGCCGGGGTCCATGGCGCGCAGCCAATCTGGCAAATGCGCGTCGCGGGACGGGTCGCGGCGATCAAGCGGATTGGAGCGAGGCCCGGCCAGCGGACCGGAACGCCTCAGTGGGGCATCGCCCTCGCCTGGAGGCGGCGCGGGCCGTGGATGGGGCGCATTGGGAGCCAGCCAATCTGGCAGATTCTTCTGATCGATCAGTGAAGAGGCGTTGAACAGGTCATCTGTCGAGCGCCTGCCGCTGGCGTAATAGGGAGAAGAAGGAGGTATCGGCTGCCGGGGCGGCGCGCTCTGGCGCGGCGCGGTGGGTGGCGTTGCAAACGGCGATGCGCCCGCGCCTGGCGTTGAGCCTCTTTGCGGGGCACCTGGTCCGGCTGGCGCGCGGCGGCTGCTTTCCCCTGGACGGGGCAGTGGCCCGGCGGTTGCCGGATTCAACCAGTCAGGAAGCTGGGCAGGGTCGATCAAAGACGTTGCCCGCCAATTGGTGGGCGGGGTAGATGGCCCGGGGCCGCCTTGTCCTGGCGGCGGCGCGTTGGGATTGGCAGGGCCGGGCGTTGGAAGGGATGGAAACCCGGCAAGTGGCCCGGAATTGGGCAAGAGAGAAGTGCCCCACTTCTCCTGGGCACGTTGGCGCGCTCCCATTGACCCTGCGGCGCTGCTGCCATAGCCAGTGTTCATCACTGGAGTGCCACAGTGGTGGCAAATAGTTGCATTTGCCGACAGCACACCACCACAACGATTACAAGTGGTCACGAGCGCTCCTCACTTTCGCTCTCTCTCAGAGAGCCGGATGAAACATCCCATCCCTTCCCATCTGCGTTCTTTGATATGCACTATAGCCAAGTTTATCATCCTTTCTGCGGCTTGGCAACACAGACATAGGACGAAAGGACTATCTTGCTTCGATTTCTTGACCCTGCTCAAAACGCGATGCTATCATCACCGTCGTAAGGACTCAACTGAAGAGTATCGCCAGGGTTGTAATACCCGTTGTTGTAGCAGAGCACGGACCAATTTTGAGATGTTGTGGCTGAGTAGCCACAGCAGCAGCGCATGGGGCACGAAGCGCCTGAGTGATGACGATTTCTCTGCACGGAAGGTAGCACAAGGTTAGCAGGAGGGAAAGAATGCGTATTCAATGTCCTGAGTGCGGTATACTGCGTCCAGCCAGCGCTGACCCGTGCCCTTCTTGTGGAGCAGACGCCCCAGCCTCCTCTGGCGGCACACGCGCAGGGAATGGCACGTCGCTGCGCCAATGGAAAGAGCGCTATCAAACGGGGCAATTGCCCGGCATTTCGCCTGGAATGACGGGCAACCTCGATCCCCGCCAGCCGACGCGCCGGACCAGTGGCCCGCTGCCATCAGGGCAATCAAACCCCGACTGGGGCAGCGAATCGCCCTCCAGTTCCATTTCTTCGCGCTCCAGCCTGGGCATCAGCCGACGCGGTTCTGGCTCCTTGACACCACCTCCGGCTTCGCGCCAATCTAGCAATCTTTCGTCGTCGCTGTGGCAGCGGGCCACCGACCCAACGCCGCCACCACCGAGCCGCACCAGCGGCACGTTGAATAATCCAGCCCGCACCAGCGGCGGCGAAGCGGGCAATGGCTCGGCATCGTGGAAGTGGCGCAAGCAGGGCACCAGCGGCAGCGGCTTTTCGCAGCAGATGGATGACGGCGGCTACGACGAGCAGGACGGCTATCAGGACGATGAGCAGGAAGAGATGCCACCCCAGGCATCAGGGCGCTTCCGCTCTGGCTCGATGCTGCCCGTGCCCTATCAGAATGGCCGACGGGGCTATCAGTCTGGCGACTACGGCGAGATGGACGAGGAGGGAGGCTCCGCAAACCTTCCGGCGACGATGGGCGCGCAAAACAGCATGGCGTTCCCGATGATGGACGATTCGATGCTTCAGCGGCTCGCTCCTGGCCGCAAGCCGCCCGCATTCATTCCGGCCACACGCCCGCGCCGCCCCTATCGGCTGAGCCGCTATCGGGTGCTCAGCGGAACGATCAGCCTGGCGCTGGTTTTGATGACTGTCTTCGGTGGGTTAGCCTTTCTAGCCGTCCACAGCGGCCTGGCCGGAAAGCTCTTTGGCACCACGCAGTTAGCCGCGCGCACCTCGCCCTTCGACAGCGGGCCGGTGCCCACGCTTTCCGGCACGCCGCACGCCACGCCTTCCGGCAACGCAGCCTCTCAGGTCATTATCAACGTGACGACGGCGCTGCACTACAGCAGCACCTTTGACCCCATCGGCGTCACCACCACCTTCCAGACCGGGCAGAACGTCAATGTGCTCTGGAAAGTGAAGAGTGCACAGGCCAAGGATATCGTTTCGGTCATCTGGTATGAAAGCGGCAACGCGCTGACCACGCCAGGTACGCCCAATACCTCGAAGACCTTCGACAAAGCCGGGCCATATAACGGCCTATTTGCCCTTTGTTATCCGCTAGGTGGGCTAGGCAAGGCCGAACTCTACTGGAACGGCCAGCTTGCCCAGACGATTCAATTTGTCGTCAAAGGCAATCCTGCCGCCTGCGCCAATAGCTGAGCGAGAGGACCAACATGAGTCATCCCGAATTTTGGGAAAGCTGGTGAGTGGACCAGTCGCTTTCGTAGCGCCGCCTTCCAGGCGGCCCAACGGTGGCCCATCGAGACGGCAGGCAAGGAGGAGCAGCGTTCGCGCAAGCGCAGCGCTTGGCC
>DATGID010000120.1:0-1701 GCA_035307385.1 Ktedonobacterales bacterium
AGCTCAGCCAGGGCCTGCCATCCCTGGCTGAGGCTACTCAGTTCCTGTTCCTCTGAACCGAAGGATGCGCCTGTTCCGATGGTGGTATGCATCTCCCTTCACCTCCTCACCCAGTGTACCACCTTTCCCCTTTTAAGTGGGCCTGTAGTACTAGTTCTGTCTGCGTTTTCAGCTCTCGTTGGGTGATCTGTTCCTGGAGCACCAAGCGGGGATACATGTGGCTTCTTCCTTGCCTTCTCCCGTGAAGCCCAAAACGCCGCGCGTTCCCCAGATCTTTCCACGGGAGCACGTGCGTCAGGTGTTGCAGGAGATCCTGGCGGATACGACCAAGGGGCCGTTTTCGGCGCGAGCGGTAGCGGCGCAACGGGGCTATCCACAGCGGACCATCAATACGCACCTGCCTGACCTCTGCCAGGCGATTACCCGGCGGTATCAGGCGTACCGAACAGAGTTGGGCGTGCAGCGGATCGCCGACCTCCGAGGAGCAATGCAAGGAGTGTCAGGAGGGAGTTGAAGACTCTGTGTTTGAAATCAAGAAAAAAGAGCGCTACATGGCCTCTTGAGCCACAGCATTGCTTTTCTGATTCTGCTGTGCTAGAGTGAATGCACACTTGCTCTACTCCTGCTGATGCTCAATACTATGCTGGTTGTTTGTGGGGAGGAGATGTCTCATGGAGGAGCAATCTGGCTCCGCTTCTGCCGTTTCCGTTATTGCACCCCAGGATGTTGCCCTACGTCTCCAGTCGCTCGTCGTCGGCTGGCGCGGCGCAGAACGCGGCCAACCACTTTCGATGCTTCATCAGGAATGCCAGCAGGCCGCTGGCCCTGGCGGGCGCGCTTTACTTCCACAGCAGGTTCGTCTGGTGAAAGACCTGGACACTGCTACGCTCACCAGCACATTGAGAAATCTTCATGGAAGCAGCCGGAGTGCCGATCTGCGCTTTCGCGTGAAGCCCATTGGGCGCTTTGAGGCGGCACTGGTGCCCGTTGGGTTGGTGGGCGAAGCCCCTGACCGCTGGCTCCTGACCATCGAAGAAGCGCTGCCACTGCGCGACCAGGTGGCGTTGTATGCTCACACGCTCGGCCATCTGCTGCTGAATCGGGATGCGCGACAGTTGGGGAGATTGCCACCGCTGGACCCACGCGATGGCTATACCCATACCGAATTGCTGGGGGAACTGCGACAACTGGAACAAACCCGCGCGCCAGTTGACCGGCGGGTGCTCGAAACCTATCCGGCACTGGCCTCGCTGCTCCAGGTCCCGGAAGAACGTGGCACCGCGTTCAGCTTCATCGCTCCAGAGTTTCGTGAGCGCCTGGGGCGCTCTGGCTGGCGTGGGCATCTGGTGGAAGCGCCGTATGTGTTCACCCAGGGGCGTATCTTCATCAGCGGGGAGACCCTCCATCGAGGGGCAAAATTGCGCGAAGATGCGTTGCTGCGTGCAGAAACCTCCGTGCCGCTCGCGCTGGTCCATCTGCTGCGCTCCGACGAGACGCGAGGGGCTGAGGAGCGGCGGCTGATCGAATATGCGCGTGAGCGGCTGTGCCTGCCGTTTGCCTATTTACTAGAGTCTGTTCTGAACTTTTTCTGATAGACTGGGGGCATGGCAAGAAAACCGTACCCCAGTGATGTGAGCGATGAGGAGTGGGCCTTTGTCGCTCCGTACCTGACCCTGATGAGCGAAGAAGCCCCCCAACGCG
>DATGID010000121.1:0-13747 GCA_035307385.1 Ktedonobacterales bacterium
GTACCCCAGTGATGTGAGCGATGAGGAGTGGGCCTTTGTCGCTCCGTACCTGACCCTGATGAGCGAAGAAGCCCCCCAACGCGAGTATCCGTTGCGTGACGTGTTCAATGGCCTGCGCTGGATCGTGCGAGCAGGCGCCCCCTGGCGGATGCTGCCCAACGACCTGCCGCCGTGGGAAGCGGTCTCCCAACAAACCCAGCGCTGGCTCAACGCTGGAGTCTTCGAGGCGCTGGTGAACGACTTGCGCCAACTCTTGCGCGTGGCGGCAGGACGCAAGGAGCAGCCATCGGGAGCGATTTTTGACAGCCGCACACTCCAGTCCAGCCCCGAAAGCGGCGCGCGAGCGGGCTACGATGGAGCGAAACGGCGCAAAGGGAGCAAGGTGCATGTGGCGGTGGATACCCTGGGCCAGTTGTTGGCGCTGCGGGTCACGCCGGCCAACGAGCAGGACCGGGACCAAGTGGCCGAGTTGGCGGCGCAAGTGCAAGCGGTGACAGGACAGAGTGTGGAAGTCGCCTTTGTGGATCAGGGCTATACCGGAGATCAGCCTCTGGAGGCAGCGGCAGCGCAGGGCATCCGCTTGGAAGTGGTCAAGCTGCCAGAAGCCAAGCGCGGCTTTGTCCTGCTGCCACGTCGGTGGGTCGTCGAGCGCAGTTTCGCTTGGACCGCTCGCTTTCGACGCTTGGCACGCGACTATGAACGCCTGCCTCAAACGCTGGCTGGGCTGCACTTCCTGGCTTTCGCTATCTTGCTGCTGCATCGGTTCATCCATCTGGTCGTTCATTGTCTCTGAAGTTCATAACAGACTCTAGGTGGAAACACCTATCCTCCTCACCCGCGCAACCGGCTCGGAGGTAAGCGCCAGGTAAGCGGTGTTTTTTTTATACTAGCAGCAGGTGATCACTCATCTGCTACACGAAGGAGGAACACTCTCATGCGTCCACAACGCTTTTCCTGGGCCATGTGGCTCAGTATGGTCGGTCTGCTGTTGCTCCTCTGCGCCGGCGGCGGCGGAAGCACTCCCAGCTCGACAAGCACCACCAGCACTAACACCCCTTCATCCTCTGGAAACACTCATCCTCCCACGCAGAGTACGGTCAGTTTTACTACGTCTGGGGGACTCACTGGCGCGTATACGATCAGTGACACGGAGCGAGACAGCAGCTATCGAACTAGCTCCTTAACCTTCATCGTTCAGGATCAGACCTGGCTCTTCACCCTGGGAAATGCCTCCTATGCGGGTCCAGGGGCCTCGACCCTCACGGGCCTTCCGACAGGGTACATCGGACTCCAGAGTGTCAATGGCGCACACCGCTGGCAACTGGCTGCGCCATCCATCTGCCAGATGACGGTCACCACTGATACCGCCCTCCCAACAGGTGGCGGGCCATCATATCACGAAGTCAAGGGAACCTTTTCCTGCCCCTCCCTGGCCTCCCAGTCAGAGCAACCGCTTACCCTGAGCAATGGGCAGTTCGATATTGTAGCGCTGGTCGTTTCCTAGAAAGCGCCATACCCCACTTGAATGAACCTCTGGGGTGGGCACCTTGCGGGCCAGAGGTTCATCCAAGGAGACTGAGGAACGGCGGCAGGATGACCAAGCTCCAGGGGAGAGCGCAGAAGAGAGAGTAGCCCCAACCCGTCTATGACTGGGTCAGCAGGAGCTATGAGATTTCGTCAGCAGAAAATACCTCCGGGCCTATATACAAGTATAGGCCTCGCCTGGCGAGCCAGGCATCTGCTCCTGCTCGCTCTATCTGATAGGGCAAGAATACACAGGCGTTGAGCGGCGAGAACCTATCAACCAGACCGAGGAGCAGTAGAGGAGCGTTGCTATGGCGGACCGTGTGGGCCAACAACTGGGCACTTATCGACTGGTACGTTTGCTGGGGGCGGGCGGCTTTGCGGAGGTGTACCTGGGGGAGCATGTGCATCTGGGAACCCAGGCGGCTATCAAAGTGCTCAGCACGAAGCTGGGGCAAGCCGAGATCAAGCGCTTTCGTGAGGAGGCGCGGACCATCGCGGGGCTGAGGCATCCTTCCATTGTGCGCGTGCTGGACTTTGATGTGGAGGAGGGCCTGCCCTATCTGGTGATGGACTATGCCCCTGGTGGCACGCTGCGCAAGCGGCACCCAAGGGGCACGCGGTTGGCTCCGTCTACTATCCTTCCTTATGTGCGCCAGGTCGCCAGCGCGTTGCAGTTTGCGCATGAACGCAAGCTGATTCACCGGGACGTCAAACCGGAAAACATGCTGGTGGGCGAACACGGCGAGGTGCTGCTTTCGGATTTTGGTATCGCGGTGGTGGCCCACAGTTCGCTGAGCCAGACATCGCAGGAGGTCGTAGGCACGTTCGCCTATATGGCCCCGGAGCAGATCGAGTCGCACCCGCGCCCCACGAGCGATCAGTATTCGCTGGGCATTGTGATCTACGAGTGGCTCGCGGGAGAGCGGCCGTTCAGCGGCTCGTCGCAAGAGATCCTGGCGAAGCACATCTCCGTCGCGCCCGCGCCCTTGCGCGACAAGCTGCTCGGCCTCGCGCCACAGGTAGAGGCGGTGGTGATGACGGCGCTGGCGAAAGACCCCAGGCAGCGCTTTGCCAGCATCCAGGCGTTTGCCAACGCCTTCGAGCAGGCGGGTCAGGCTACCGAGGCGGCGGGGGCAGCGACAGAGGCGGTAGCACAGAAACCAACGCCCGCTCCAGAGCGAACCACGCCGGTCCCTCCGGAGCGCGCGCCGCGCGAGGCAGAGCCAGCCCTTGCGATGGAACTCGAACCTACCCAGCCCGATATGACGACCCCCACCGATCAGCCTGTGCCCACGCCCAAAGCGCGGCCAGGGTCGCCAGGGGTGCTTTCGCGGCGGCGGCTCCTCATCGGCAGCGGCGCGGTTGTGGCCCTGGCAGCAGTGGGCGGGGGTATTTTGCTGACGCGCCATTCGGGGCCTGGGGAGCAGAGTCCAGGTATCCAGCCGCTGTATATCTATCGGGGCCAATACCCCTTCATAGTGTATTCGGCGGCGTGGTCACCTGATGGGCAGCGCATCACCTCGGGCAGTGACGATAACTCGGTGCGCGTATGGGATGCCACGACTGGCGATCACGCGCTCCTCTTTCTCCATCTCGCACCTGTCCTGACCGTGGCGTGGCCGTTCAGTGGCAATCTCCTTGCTTCGGGTGGTTTTGATAACACGGTGCGGGTGTGGGATGTCACGGCTGACAAGCTGGTCTACACGTATCGCGGCCATACGGATGTGGTGACGTGTGTGGCGTGGTCGCCCAAGAAGCAGCGTATTGCCTCGGGCGCGGGCCGGGGTGATAAGACAGTGCAGGTGTGGGATGCCCCTGGCGGAGGAAATCTCTTTACCTATCGCGGCCATGCCGATACGGTGGGTTCTGTCGCCTGGTCGCCTGATGGCACGCTGATCGTCTCAGGCGGTTGGGATAACACGGTACAGGTGTGGAAAGCCGCGACGGGCGACCACATCGCCATGTACAGCGGCCACTCACACTCTGTCTACTCCGTGGCGTGGTCGCCCGATGGGCAATACATTGCTTCTGGCAGCGTTGACAACACCGTGCAGGTGTGGGCTGCCATGACTGGCACACACGTCTTCACCTATCGCGGCCATAGTGATATTGTCGAGTCGGTAGCCTGGTCGCCTAATGGGCAGCGCATCGCTTCAGGCAGCGCTGATAAGACGGCGCAGGTGTGGGATGCCATCACCGGTGGCAACAGGGTGACCTATCGCGGCCACACGGACGTGGTAACTTCCGTGGCGTGGTCGCCCAACGGGCTGGATATTGCTTCCAGCAGCGAGGACGGCACCGTGCAGGTGTGGAAGGCAGCGGGATAGCGCTGCTAGCGCGGGCGCGGGCGCACGCCCAGCCCCCCGCGTGTCGGGCAGGACTAGTTTACCTTGCTCGACCCTGAAGCCCTCGAAGGAGTCATCGGCGATCAGCAGGTGACCGTCCAGGTCGGCATAGTCGACCAGCGGCGGCGCAAGGCGAGCGCTACTTCGGACGTCTGATGAGAATAGTGGGTGGGGTCAGTGGTGTGGTGTCAGTCCTGGAGGCACTCCCATGTGGGCGACGGGCGAGAAGTGCGGCTGGCTCCTCCAGCCTTATCGGAGCACCACGATCTACGCAAGCAGGCCACGCCCGCATAGGCAAGTGAAGGCGGCTGAGGAACGCTTGCACGAGGCCGAGCAAGAGACTTCGCCATCTTCTGCTGAGTCATCAGAGGTTGCCACACAGGAAGAGGAGCATTCCAGCGATGTAGAAGTGGCCCCGTCATCGGCTGAGGACACGGTAGCAGGCGAGCGACAGGCGCAGTTGCGCGCCATTGCGAGCGACCTGCTCTACTGGAAGGGCGGCCTGAAAGTCCTTCGCCAGGCGCAGCTCCCCAAATGGCGTGGCAGCTTCCAGTGGCAGATCGAGGCGTTGCAGGCAGCGTACGCCAGGTTGCGCGCAGAGGTCGCCAAGGAGGGAGGAGAGGGCCGCGCTTGGTGCTGGGCCATCTGGTCAGAGTTTGACGCCAGCCACGCATCTGCGCATCTCGATAAAGAAGCGTTGTCGTCCGTAGAGATTCAGCTTATGTTTGCGAAGAGCTGGTTTCATCATGCTCACCAAGTTGGAGCAAACTCTGTTTCGCGACATCAAGAAAGGTGAAGAGGACCGATGACCGTGCATCTTGTCTCCACGCCAGAGCAGTGCTGGCCCGCGTTCCGGTCTGTGGAAGCACCCGATAGACCACTCCCTGACTTCTGAGCAGACGTACGGATGCGGGAAGCAGCGATACCCCGATTCCAACCGCCACTAACCCGAGGATCGTGTGCAATTCGGTCGCTTCCTGGACAATGGTCGGGCTAAAGCCCGCTTGATTACAGAGGCTGATCACTTGATCATGGACGCCTGGCGAGATCGCACGTGGAAAGAGTACGAATGGTTCCTCTGAGAGAGCAGAGAGCGGGAGCCGTTCATCAGGAGCAATACGAGCGGTTGGTGGAAGCACCATGATAAAGGGTTCCTGTCTGACGATCTGAAGGCTCAGACCCGTCTCAGGGATAGGGGGACGCAGCATGCCCAGGTGAATGCTGCCTCTCTGAAGTGCCTGCACCTGTTGCATCGTCGTCATCTCACGCAAGACGATTTCGACCTGCGGAAAGCGTGCTCGATAGGCTTGTAGCATACTGGGCAGCAGATCATAGGTTGCTTCGCTCACAAAGCCCATCACGAGTCGTCCAATCTCGCTGCGTTGCGCTCGTTGGGCCATCCGACGAGCATGCTCCGCCTGCACCAGGGTTCGGCGCGCCTCTTCCAGAAACACCTGTCCCGCATCAGTCAGAGCTATCCGACGTTTGCTTCGATGGAATAACGTGACTCCCAACTCTGCTTCCAATTGGTGCATCTGTTGACTCAGGGGTGGCTGAGCCATTTGCAGAAGCTTCGCTGCGCGCGTGATGTTGAGTTCTTCTGCCACGACGACAAAGTAGCGTAAATGGCGCAGCTCCATCTTCTTCTCTCCTCTCTCGCCCTCAATCCATACGTATTACATATCATCTTACAACAAAGGATATATTGGACATTGAAATGGAGCTGATGTAGCATAGGGATCGCTACCGTTGACCGAACTCCTACCTATCAGGAGGTTGCATCAGATGATTGCCCGTTTATGGAAAGGGTGGACCACGCCTGAAAACGCAGATGCTTATGAGCGGCATCTGCGAGAGGATCTGCTTCCCAGTCTCCGCCAACGGATCGCTGGCTATCGGGGTGGATACGTGCTGCGGCAAGATGGAAGTGAGGAGGTGGAATTTGTCGTCCTGAACCTGTTTGATTCGTTGGAAGCTGTGCGAGCCTTTGCCGGACCCGACTACACGGTCGCAGCCTTTGAACCGGAAGCCAGACGACTGCTCTCTAAGGTCGAGCCAATCGCACATCACTACGAGGTGAAGGCCACCCCATAGCGGAAGCAGGGCCTTTTCACGCAGACACCGATGCCGAAAACTGGGATCAGGTTCGGCCCAAGCGGGACTGGCAGCACCGAATCTCTCCCAGTTTGAGACGCCAGAACAAGGGTTGATGGCCACCAGTATAAGCAAGTGCAGACCGCTGAAGCACGCGTACACTAGGCCAAGCCGAGCAGACTTCGCCATTCACAGACTTCGCCACCAGAGTTCGCCAACAGTGCAGCAGAGTGCGCCAAGCAGCAAGCGGCACCAGCCAGCGAAGCGAGAGCAATCCTTCCATCGGCTGATGACGGTGAAGCAGACGAGAGACAAGCACAATTACACGCCATTGCAAGCGATTTGCTCTCCTGGAAGGGCGGGCTGAAAGTGCTGCGCCAGGCCCAGCTCCCCAAGTGGCGTGGCTCCTTCCAGTGGCAGATCAAGGCGTTGCAGGCAGCGCATGCCAAACTGCGCGCAGAGTGTGCCAAACCCGACAGATGAGTGGTATTGATAGCAGAGAACGCCACGCTGGGCGCAGTGCCCCACGTACCAGCTAGAGCAGTGGCAATGTTCCGGTGAATTGATCAAGCTGCTCATCTGGTGCCAGACCAATGCCCAGGCAGGTCGTTGTGCCCCCACAGAAACCACCCATCGGCCGTCCTGCCGTCGATCATCGCTTGGTGGTAGAAGGCATGCTCTGGGTCGCGCGAACCGGCTCATCCTGGCGGGAACTGCCTGAGCGGTTTGGGCCGTGGTCGACCGTAGCCAGCCGCTATCAGCCCTAGCGTAAAGAGGGGCTGTGGACCCGGATCGTGCAGACCTTGCTGCTCCAGGAGTCGACGGGCTTCGCTTCGACTCACTCCCCATAAGTAGAACTGTAGTATTAGCGTTGTAGGCAGTTCCGGCGGTCTCTTGGAGCATACCTCCTGACTATTCCTTCACTCCATAAAAACGGGACATTCCCAGGCTGTAGCGCGGTACGCTCTTCGTGCTGGCGCACATAACTGCTGGCACACCTGTTGCGGCAGCACAAGGGCAGAGCATCTGGTCAGCAGCCAGCTCTTACCTCTGATCCAAAGTCTAGCTCCACTCTGAGGCGGGCGAGACATCATCGAAGCTGGCTTTTGGGCCGCATAGCGAGTCAGTCAGGGCAAAAGCTGCTCAAGTTTCACTTTTTGGACCGGCGCTTCTCTAGAAAGAAACGGGTGTTTCGATGGTTGATCGTGCTCACGCCTGGCACACGGCTGGTCAGTATTTTACCTGGTATCCCGAGGGAAGCAGTGGAGCGGCGCTCCAGATCTTCTATCGGTGCCTGGGCGATCCCATGTCCCCTGCCATCGTGCTCCTGCATGGGGCTCCAACCAGTAGCTATGATTTTCACCTGCTCGCTTCCGACCTGTCTACGGATCATTATGTCTGTCTACTTGATTTCCCTGGGTATGGTTTTTCGGACAAACCACGCACGGGATACGCCTATTCGCTTCGGAACGACGCGCGCCTCGTAGACTATTTCGTCCAGCAGACCGTCCGTCTCCAACACTTTGCCCTCTTGACCCACGATCGAGGAGATAGTGTCGGACTGGCCTTGCTGGCGGACTTTCCCGCGTATCGGCACCAGACTTCTCCCCTGACCCATCACGTGCTGACGAATGGGAATATCTATCTTCCGCTCGCGAACTTGACGGACTGGCAGAAAGCCCTTCGCGATCCACGGACGAGTCAGACGACGGCTGCAGCGTTCACCGCGTCTCAGCTGGCTTCGTTCCTTGGGCACCTGGCCTTTACGCCTCCTCTGTCTCCTGATGATCCCGAAACCGCTGCACTGGCCAACATCCTCGCCTATGCCTCTGGTCTGGAGGTGTTGCCCCTCACCATCAAGTACCTCGATGAACGTGCGCAAGCAGAAGTCAGCTGGCTGGAAAGCCTCCACGAGAGCGGCATTCCGACCACCCTCATCTGGGGCCTGCATGATACCGTTTCCTCAATCCGGGTCGCGAACTATGTCTGGGAGACCTCCCTGCGCTCACGGGCGGCTCAGAGTGCCTACTGGGTCCTGCCAGGTGCGAACCACTATCTGCAACATGATCAACCAGCCGCGTTGGCTCACCTGGTCCGGTTAAGTCTCTCTGACCAGATCCCGACAGCCCCCATGAACCTGACGAGCGACCCCAGTGCTCCAGTGCTGGTGGAACGTGGAGGGCTGCCCATGAGGGGGGCGCTCCGTGAGACTGGGATGCTGGCCCCTCATGCATGAGGAATGTGCGCCTGGGCCAGTTCCAGCGGGAACAAATGTGTCACCATGCGAAGCAGGGAAGGATCTCAGGGTCTCCGGTGACGAATGGACAATCCGACGGATACGGGGTGGTATGGACGTTTGAACACTGCATGACTACTGGTACATGACCTACCACGTGGTAGGTCATGTACCATCCAGCTCTGACTCAACTGACCAATTCGGTTGGAGGAACGGGTCCTGTTCTTGATCCACGCCCCGAAAAGTGGGCCACCTCCCGGTGTATCAGATGAGTTTGGAGCCTCCCCTGTCAGTATTAAGCGGCTTGCTGCCTCGGCTGCTGCTCAGTCTTCGTTCTCACCGCATGCTGTTTGGCCGTGTGCCTGGCTGCATCCGTTGCCGCCACGGTGATGGCAGCGGAAGCCAGCACCGTGTCCTTCAGCAGGAACTCGCCAATCAGGGTGAGGAAGGGAAAGCCAGTCACGGCTGGAGCGATCACAAAAATGGTCAGCGTCCCGGCAAAGAGCACCAATGTTCCCAGACCGACATAGCGCAGCCACCGGCCAGCGATCAGCAGGACGCCCGCCAGGATTTCCAGCGCACCGAGCAGAGAGACAAATGCGCTGGAGGCCAGGAACGGCAGCGACATCGACAGCAAGACAACGGTCGATTGGGGGCTGTGCAGATGCAGGACACCGATCCAGAGCAGGACCAGCCCGAGACTGAGGCGCAACAGGGAGGGCGCCAGACGTTCGACTACCCTAAACACGGTATTCATACGGACTCCTCCTTCGTACAAAGCTAGAGGGAACAAATCTGCTCTTCCAAACGCTCCAGTTGGCGCGCCAACAGCGTGGGCGCCCGAAAACAGTTGGTCAAGAGAAAGGTCCCTTGCAACGACGCCACCAGCTCAATGGCTCGTTCCTCGGCCTCCGGCACTGATTTTCCAAGCAAGCGAAACTGGGTCTGGACCCAGTCCAGATACACCTGTAAGAGGCCAGCGGCAGCGTCTGACAGCAGCTGGTCCTCTTTGTTCAGCTCCTGGCTGAGGCTCCCATAAGGGCAGCCAAAGCGCACGAACATTGGCTCCGCCTCGCGTTCGGCTGCAAGCAGGGCCAGTAAGCGCTGACGCGGGTCTGGGAGGCGGTCACACTGCGCCTGCAGCGTCTGGATATCGTGCCTATGCGCCTGGATCACGGCCTCCACCAGGGATTCCTTCGTGCGAAAATGATAGTAGACGTTCCCCAAAGGCACCTCGGCCGCCTGGGCGATGTCCGCCAGGGTCGTCCGGGCCACGCCGTGTTGAGCGAACAGGGTTTTGGCAGCCTCGATGAGGCGGTCTCGTTTGAGCGCTGTCGGCATGCGCGTCTTCCTTCCAGGCAAGTTAGTCAACTAACTTATCGCGTAAGGGAAGGATACCTTCGCGTGGGAAATGCTGTCAAGAAAGGAGGGGCGCTCCCAACACGAGGGTCTGAAGTATTCTTTTTAGCTTTTTGACGAAACCAGACCATGCGTTCAGACTACGGCTCACGTGGTGCATGATCATCGGGGCATGCCTCCTTGACTATTTCCCACACATATGAGAAGCGGCCAAAGAACCACTGGCGTACGTTTAGGGGGCGCTGCCACATTCCCACTGTCGTCGCAGAGCAACGGTTCAAACGCTCACCCAGGGGTGATAACTCGTCTTGCTGGCATTGAGATATGCTTCGAGCTTAATGTACTGCGTGCATGCTGCCGACAATCCCAGGCAGAGGATCTTGATGAATGAGGGGCATCTGTGCTACAGTATGGTTAGTCAGTTGACTGACTAACCATACGGCGGAGAAGGGCTTATGCAGCCAGGAAAAGGGACTATCCGCGAGGGGTTGATCAACGCGGCGCGGAGCCTTTTTTATCAACACGGCTATTTGCACACGACGCTCGCGGAGGTTGCTCAGACCGCAGCAGTTCCCATCGGCAATATCTATTATTACTTTAAGACGAAAGATAGCCTCCTAGAAGCGGTGATCGCCGAGTATCAACGACAGGTGGAGGGGGATTGTGCGCGTCTGGATCACATCGCAGACCCACGCGAACGCCTCCGCGCCTTCTTTGCCATCGATGGCACAACGGCACGTCAAGTAGCCCGATTTGGCTGCCCCTATGGCACCTTGTGTCAAGAGTTAGCCAAGTTGGAGAGTCCTCTTGCTGAGAGTGCGCAGCACCTGTTACAGTCCCAGATTGCCTGGGTGGCGCGACAATTGACATCCTTAGGCAAAGGGGACACGGCACACGACCTGGCAACCTCATTGATCGCTTTACAGCAGGGCTGGTATTTGATGGCCACCACTTTTCCTGGCTCTGAGGCCCTGATGCATCATCTGAAGCAACTCGATCTCTGGTTAGCGGCAGTGTAGCTCTGCTCGTCCTCGTTGAGAGAAACACCCGGTTGTCTTTCGGGTGGAAAACGCAGATGTTATTCAGTTAGATAACTGACTGAATAACTTCAAGTTTTAAGGAGTGACAGTATGGAACAAGCCATTCAACCCTCTCTGCAGTCCCAATTAGACGCCCAAAAAGCTGCATCGGCGGCTCCCGTCACCGCAACGATTGATGTGCTGGTGGCTGCATTGGTGGCCAGTGGCATTCAGGAGCGGAGCTTGAAAGTCGGCGATCACGCGCCAGACTTTACGCTGCCCGACGCGCTAGGCCGCCCAGTCTCGCTGGCAGGCGTGAGAGCTATGGGTCCAGTAGTCATCACTTTTTATCGCGGCGAATGGTGCCCCTTCTGCAATTTGACCTTGCATGCCTATCAAGCGATTTTGCCTAAGATCACTGCGTTGGGAGCAACACTTATTGCCATCTCGCCGCAGACCCCTGACCATTCGTTATCAATGGCAGAGAAACATTCCCTGGAGTTTGCTGTGCTTAGTGATGTCGGAAACGTCGTGGCGCGGCAATTTGGCCTGGCATATCACTACGACGCGGCGACACGCGCGTTTTTCGAGCAGCGTGGCTTCAATCTTGCCCAGTTCAACGGGGATGCTTCGTGGGAATTACCCGTCCCCGCGACCTATCTCCTCTCGTCAGATGGAACGATTCGGCTGGCATTCGTTGATCCTGATTACCGTCACCGTTTGGAGCCGACGGATCTGCTGGCTGGCCTGCGCGGGATGAAAGGAGCACAGGGATGACATTACACGGGCGAGTGGCGTTCGTTACCGGCGGGGGGCGCGGCATTGGACGAGCTGTCGCGGTGGCGCTTGCGGTGGCGGGATGCGATGTTGCTGTGCTGGCACGGACGCGCGATGAGGTGGCACAGGTCGCGGCGGAAATACAGCGACTGGGACAGCGAAGCCTTGCCATCACCGCTGACCTGGCTGATAGTGCCGCCGTTGCTGTGGTGGTTGAGCAGGTCCACGCTGCTTTGGGTGCCCCAACGATTCTGGTGAATAACGCTGCCGTCGTCGAGCCATTAGGTCAGACACTTCAGGTTGAGCCGGCCCAATGGGGTCAGGCGATGGCCATTAATCTGACCAGCATCTTCGCGCTTATCCATGCCACCTTGCCGGCAATGCTGACAGGCGGCTGGGGACGGATTGTATCGATCTCCAGCAGTGCTGGTGAGGACAGCGGCATGACGCGTGCCTCGGCCTACTCTGTTACCAAGGCAGGACTCGAAATGCTTACGCGCAATCTTGCCAGGGAGCTTGAGGGAACGGGAGTGACGGTCAATGCCCTGCGTCCTGGCCCCGTCGATACCGCGATGCAAGCGCATATACGGAGCCAGCCAGTGGAGCGCGTTGGGCAAGCCATGCATGATCGCTTCATTGCCGCCCATGAAAAGGGGGCCTTGCTAGTGCCAGAGCTTCCGGCCCGATTGCTGGTCCAGATCATACATGGGGATGCGACCGGCGAGATTATCAGCATGGACGATGCGCGTGGACAAGCCTTGCTCAACGCCAGCAAGTGAGTCTTAGACCACAACACCAAGAAGGAGCAGGAACCGAACACGATGATGGAGGCAACGAGCGGTGAGACCACCAGCCACTATCCCTTTCAACTGCTGGCGTTTGAGCGGCTTCGTTCAGAGGAGGCGTTGCAACGCTCGCAGGGAAAACCCGGAAAGCAGTCTTTTCAAAAATGCGTGCAGGGTAGGTGAAATAGCTCTTGCCTGGAGGCGCTGCTCCCCGCTGAAACACGCTTACGTCAGTTCGAGCAAGAGACTCCGCCATCCCAGACTTCGCCAGCAGAGTTCGCCAAGCAACCATCAGAGTTCGCCAAGCAGCGAGAGGGACAGGCGAGCAGGGAAGGAACGGACCAGCTAGCGACTGAGAACCATGAAGCAGGTGGGCGACAAGCACAATTGCGCGCCATTGCGAGCGAGTTGCTCTCCTGGAAGGGCGGACTGAAGGTGCTCCAGCAGGCACGTTTGCCCAAGTGGCGCGGCTCCTTCAAGTGGCAGATCGAGGCCAAGATCGAGGCGTTGCAGGCAGCGTACGCCAGGCTGCGCGCAGAGTCCGCCAAGGAGGTGCCTCAGACATATGCGATCTTAGCGCGAAGAAGGAGGGAGTAGAGTAATGGTGGGTTGGGCTGCTGCTGATTTCATGGGAGTATAGTCACCATGACAGTGCCGCTGATGCACTTCGGGATCATACAACTGAGGCGGAGGGAGCTTGTGCCCCTTTGGGACGCGCGCGACCAGCTCGGCATCGCGTTTGAGCAGGGCATAGATGACCTGGATCATCTGCCCCGCCACGCGCCCCAGCACCTTCTTTTTTCCGGTGTAGCGGCCCAGCCGCTCATCATACGGGCACTTCGCTTTGACCAGGCGCCCATAGAGCTGAGCCCACACGCCTCCCGACTGCTGGATGGCTTTGGTCGCGCTGAGAAACATCATCTGCTTCATGATGCGCGTCCCCCCAGGCGTCAAGGTGGCGCGATCCAGGGTCGTGCCCGATTGGGTCACCGCTGGTGCCCAGCCAAAGTACGCTTTGAGCGTAGCGGCGGAAGGAAAGTTGTGGATCGAGCCGATGGAGGCGATGATCGTTGCTGCCACCACGGGGCCAATCCCTGGGATCGACAGCAGGATTTGGCCTTCGCGGGCCTCCTGCACAATAGTGCCGATCTCGGCTTCCAACTGGTCAATGTGCTGGCGCAGCAGCCGCAGCTCTCGAATCAGTTGCGTTTGCTCCAGCACCAGCCCCCGCTGCCGCACCAGATCTTTCGTACCAATCGTGTCAGCGGCCAACCGTTGCAGAGCCAGCAGATCCGCATTGGAAGGGTGTCGCCCCTCGCGTACCGCTTGCAACTCAGCCAGCGTGGCCGTTGCCAGCGCTTGTGGAGTGGGAAAGCGCTCGCGCAGGGCCAGCGCCGCAGGCGCATTGGGGTCTTTGCAGACCTGGACCAACTCGGGAAAGAGTTCATCACACAGAGCCGTCAGCTTGTTTCGGCGTTCGGTACTTTCCCGGACCAACTCGTGGCGATGCCGAATCAACCCCTTCAACTGCGCTGCGGCAGCGGTAGGAGGAATGGCGCGGCGAACCAATTGCAGCTTATCGGCCACCTGGATGCCACGCTCCAA
>DATGID010000122.1:0-24378 GCA_035307385.1 Ktedonobacterales bacterium
TTTCGACGCTTGGCACGCGACTATGAACGCTTGCCGCAAACCCTGGCGGGATTGCATTTCCTGGCCTTTGCTATCTTGCTGCTGCATCGGTTCATCCATCTGGTCGTTCATTGTCTCTGAAGTTCATAACAGACTCTAGGAGGCCGGGTGAAAGAAGGCGAAAAAGAAGAAGAGGAAAAGGAGGCCGGAGAGCAGCGCTGCGCCAAGCGTAATATAGCCCAGCACCAGCCCGGCGATTGCCATTCCTCTGCCGCCTTGCTGGCCGTTGCTTCGGTCAATCTCTTTCAGGGCTATGTGCCCGAGGACGACGGCGGGGATGCCTGTGCCAAGACCGGCGACAAAGCCGATAGGAATCACCACAGAGAAGAAGGTGCACATGGTCAAAACAAGGCAGATGCCCAGCACCATCGAGGCGATGGCTTTGCCGTTCGTTGGGCGATTTACGATGATGACCGGCTGTACCATGTAAGCGCCGCCCCAGGGCTGTTGATAGGGCTGAGCATATTGCGGCGGCTGAAACGGCTGCGCATAGTGGGGTGGCGGATAGGTTGGTTCTTGATACGCTGATTCCTGATACGCTGGCTCTTCATAGGGATTGTAGGTGTCGCCAGGATATGGATTGCTCATAGGAACCTTCTTCATAGATGTCCATAGGCAAAGCTACATATGCTCTGCTGAAGGTTTTGTTTGCTCCCTTCTTTATTTTACCAGCATTCCTGCAAGTGTGCCATTCGCTGTTGAGCTTAAAACGGCTGCGGGCAACATATATGCTGCACTGCACAACGTCACTGAGGGAAATTGTGAGAGTATGGTATGCTTATCGTGAGTATCATAGTATGTCGTGGGATATATGCTGGGACGCCTGCCCGCTAGAATGGAGCAAGCAGTGACACATACGATCACGATTCCTGATGAAACGTACCAACGCTTAGAACAGATGGCTGCTTCGCAACACGAGGCTGTCGCTGATTTGCTTCTTCATATGATCGCAAGTTTGCTTCGTCAAGAGTCTCCTGTAACCCCTGGCAGCGCTGACGAACAAATGGCTGAGGTGTTGCGTGGGCTGGGTCTGGATGAAGAATTGGTGGCCCATGTCCTGGCAGCGCCAACGGAGAAGCGGCCCCAAGAGCTTCGCCTGGCCTTGCAGGCGCTGGATGATGAACAAGGTGGACCACCGCGTCAGCAGACCTTTGAGGAGTTCTTTCACGATCTGGGTATGACAAACCAACAGATTGCTGATGCTAAACGCCGGGCAGAAGATCATGCCGACGTATGAGCGCTGGCCTGGGTTTGTGCGTGAATATCTGCGCTTGACTGAGGAAAAACGGGCCTTATTCATGGAAGCCGTGGCTAAGATGGTGGAAGACATGAAGGCGGGTCGCCCGTTCCGGCCAGAACTGCGCGTACATCAGGTCAACAAGGTGGCGGGTGTGTGGGAAATGACCTGGGCTGCCAATGGCCGGGCCACCTTCATGTGCGGAGAAGGCAAGCAGGAGGGCGAGCGGCATATCATCTGGCGGCGCATCGGAGGGCATGAGATTCTGGAGCGGCCATAGCCCTGAGCCAAACGTCCCAAACGCTTGACAGGTGTGGAAGCAATAGGCTAGTATAGGAGCAGGCGTTCCCTGATGGGACGCCGCAGCACATTTCCAGCATGAAACGGCTGATGCGGCCAGTGTCATAGCACTGCCGCATCATACCCCAGACCTGGGCACACCAGGAGATGGGGCTAGGCGGATTGTACCATGTTGCCGGTTCGATCTTCTTAGCGGCCACCTCCTGGACAGGTTGGGTTGCCACGTGCCGGGTGTGCGGGAGCAGGCGCTGTGTTGGGGCAAAGCCTCGATGCAGCGCTTATCCTCCTTGCGCGCTCGCGGCGGTGGTGGCGCGTGCCTGCGTGGGGGTGGCCGCTTGTGCATTGGCGATGTCTGCTGAGTTGTAGACAGAGCAGTGTAAAAGGAGATCGACCCATGTGTATGGCATTTGTGGAGCGCTGGCGGGTGTTTGTGGTCTGGCTGGGTGTGGGCGTGTCGGGCATCTTGCCGAATGAACTGCGGCAGATGTTGGGGCCGGTGCGGGCCATGCTGCCGCTGGCGCGGCGGGTGGCGGAAGCGCTTGGCCCGTGGCTGGCGGCGCTGCTGGCCGAGCGGCAGCGGCAGGGCCTGACAGGAGAGGAGCGGCACTGGCTGACGGGAGCGCTGGAGCAAGAGACGCGACCGCGCCCGCTGGAGCGGGGCGCAGACCGAAGCAGCGCAGGCTGGCTGAAGTGGATGCTGGAAGCAGAACTGCGGCGGCTGGTGCGGCTGGCGGAAGCGCCAGAACAGGCGATGCGGCGGCGTGGCTGGCTGGCCTGGGAGGTGCGCTATTGGGCGCTGGCGGTGAGCCTGGCGCGCATCGGGCAGTTATATGCTGCCCTGGAACGCAAGCGGGAGCCTGAGCAGGCAGAGCGGCTCTTCAAGGGAGCGCTGGCGCTGGTCTGGCATCAAGCGCTGCGGGCGGAACGAACCGCCTGAGCCAGCCATGCCTCAGCCTGGCGCTGGCTTGCGCCAGGCTGGGGCATTATTATGGACGTTCGTTTGCTTGGGCCGGGTCGGTTGACTTTTGTGGCCTGCAATGCTATCGTGAGAAGGCGGCTTGCGCAAGGTGATTTGCTGCCTGGACGTCTGTGGTGTGTACCAGGCGCGTATATACTAGTAAGCCGGGTCAGAGAGATGACAAACCAGGAACCTGAGATGCTGGCGTCTGATGCTGGGCAGGAGCCTGACGAGGCCAGACGACAGGCGCTGCGTGAAAATGCGAAGCGCGTTTTGCAAGAAAGTGGCTGTGCCGCGATGCTGCGCATCTTGAACCGGGAGCAGTTGAAGGGGCGCGGCTTCTTTGACGAATATGATTCCGGGGTAATCTTCAAGTGGGGGGCGTGGTCCACGCGACGGCATGTCTGGGTGGACATCCAGGGAGACGCCATTCGTTTTCGGCTGCTGCCGCACCGCAAATGCCAGGCTGCTGTTCCCATCTGCGATGGGGAATATCACACACTGCTGCGCGAGCACTGGCAGGACCGAGAAATTCTCAAAGAGGAACTGGCAAAGAACTTTGCCAGGCCCGTGGCCGAGCCATCTGCCGATTAATTGACCAACGACACTTTCCATACAGGAAGGACGATGTATGGCAACAAAGCACCCGTTGAGTTTTGGTATCAAGACCGCGCCGATGCACACCACCTATGAAGATATGCTGGTGGTCTGGCGCGAGGCAGACGCGCTGCCGATTTTCGAGCACGCCTGGTTCTTCGATCATTTTATGCCGATTGTGGGCGATTCGGCTGGGCCGTGCCTGGAGGGCTGGACGTTGCTGGCGGCCTATGCTGCGCAGACCGAGCGCCTGCGCGTCGGTTTGATGGTGACGGGCAACACCTATCGCCATCCAGCCGTGCTGGCGAATATGGGCGCGACGGTGGATATTATCTCGCGTGGGCGATTGGATTTTGGCATCGGCGCGGGCTGGAACGAGTTGGAGCATACGGCCTATGGCATTCCGCTCTATAAGCCGGGCGAGCGTATTGCCCGCTTTGCTGAAGCCTGCGAAGTCATCAAACTGATGTGGACAGAGGAAGCGCCGGATTTCGACGGGCGTTACTATCAGCTTCAGGGGGCCAGGTGCGAGCCAAAGCCCATCCAGAAACCCTATCCGCCGTTTGTGATCGGCGGCAGCGGCGAACAGAAGACGCTGCGTGTCGTTGCTCAATATGCCGACATCTGGAACTTTGGTGGTGGCTCGGTGGAAGAGTTTACGCATAAGAGCCAGGTGCTGGATGAGCACTGCGCCGCGATTGGCCGCGACCCGGCCAGCATTGTGCGCTCGGTGCAATATCGCGTGGCCCCTGACGGCGATTTCGGCGCGGCGCGTGACGCGCTGCGCGGCTATATAGAAGCTGGGGCAACGCATATTGTCCCCTATCTGACGCCGCCGTTCGCGGCAGGCTTTGCCCGCCGCGTGGCGAGCGAGATAGCTGAGCCGCTGCACGCGGAGTTCGCTGATCGCTAAAGCCCTGCAAGGGCACAGCGGCTCTGGCACAGAGCGTATTCTTGCCAACGTATCTATACTAGAGGAAGCGCGATAGATGGCGACACCACGCCGATTGAGTTTTGGCATCAAGACGTCACCGCAGCAGACGACGTATGAGGACATGCTGGTGGTCTGGCGCGAGGCAGATGCCATTCCTGTTTTTGAGCATGCCTGGCTCTTCGATCACTTTATGCCCCTGGGCAATGACCCGACTGGTCCCTGCCTGGAAGGCTGGACCTTGCTGGCGGCCTATGCTGCGCAGATCGAGCGGCTGCGTGTCGGCTTGATGGTGACGGGCAACACCTATCGCCATCCGGCGGTGCTGGCGAATATGGGCGCAACGGTGGATGTGATTTCGCATGGGCGGCTGGACTTCGGCATTGGGGCGGGCTGGAACGAGTTAGAGCATACCGCGTATGGCATTCCGCTCCCCAGGCCAGGCGAACGGATTGCGCGGTTGGCCGAAGCCTGCGAAGTCATCAAGCTGATGTGGACAGAGGAAGCGCCAGATTTTGCAGGCAAGTATTATCAGCTTCAGGGCGCGCGTTGCGAGCCAAAGCCGGTGCAGAAGCCCTATCCGCCGTTTATGATCGGCGGCGGCGGCGAGCAGAAAACGCTGCGCGTAGTGGCGCAGTACGCCGACCTGTGGAACTTTGCCGGGGGGCCAGTGGAGGATTTTCGCCACAAGAATCAGGTGCTGGATGAGCACTGCGCTGCGGTTGGACGCGACCCGGCCAGCATCCAGCGCTCGGTGCAGGTCCGGGTCGATTCAGCGAATCCGGCTGGCGCGCGGGAAACGCTGCGCGGCTATATCGAAGCAGGGGCAACGCATCTGGTGTGCATTCTGATGCCGCCTTATCCTGCGGATATTGTTCGCCGGGTGGCAAGCGAGGTGGCCGAGCCGCTGCGTGCGGAGTTTGCAGACCGCTGAAGGCCAGCAGAAGACAGGTAGAGCGTGAGATCACGATAGAACAAGCGAAAGGCGCAGTATGAGCCGAGGAATCACCGCTGAAGATTTGTACCGCTGGAAGTGGGTCAACGACCCGCAGATTTCGCCAGATGGCAAACGCATTGCCTATACGCTGAAGACCGTGGACCAGGAGGCGGGCGAATATCGCAACGCCATCTGGATGGTGCCGACGGATGGCACGATTGGCGATGCGCGCCGCTTCACCACCGGCCCCAAGAGCGATCATTCGCCGCGCTGGTCGCCCGATGGGAAGTGGCTGGCCTTTGTTTCAGACCGCGAGGGCCAGGGCGGCAAAGACAGCAAGGAGGACAAAGAGCGCGGCAAGGGCAAGCCGCAAATCTGGCTGATTCCAGCAAACGGCGGTGAGGCGCGCCAGTTGACCTTTTTGAAGCACGGCGCGGGCAATCCTGTGTGGTCGCCGGATGGGCGCACCATCGCCTTCACGGCGCAGACGGGCGGCGAAGATGAGCCGGAAGAGCGCGACGGCAAGAAAACACCCAGGGCGCGCAAGATTGATCGCCTGGCCTCAAAGCTGGATGGGACCGGCTGGGTCTATGAGCGGCGCACGCATATCTTCTTGATTGCGTCGGGAGGCGGCGAGCCGCGCCAGTTGACTGATGGCGATTGGGATGATGGCGAGGTGGCCTGGTCGCCGGATGGGCAGTTGATCGCCTTTGCCTCAGATCGCACTGAAGATCGCTGGGAGCTTCCCGCGGGCGACATCTGGGTCATGCCGGTGGCGAGCGGCGAAGCCGAGGCATACTGCCTGACAGATGACGGCACCATCCATGCAGGCGCGCCGGGCTGGTCGCCGGATGGCACGACGCTTGCATTTCTGGGCAGCCTTCAGCGAAAATCGGGCGGGCATAACGATGTCTATACCGTGCCCGTCCAGCGGGACGCCGGCGCGCCGCCGCAGTATCGCTTGCTGACCGCCGACTTTATTGGCAACTGCGCTGATGCGATTGGCGACGATATGCGCGAGGGGCATGGTAGGCCCGCGCCACGGTGGTCGCCGGATGGCAGCACACTCTATTTCCTGGCAGAGACGCAGGGCAGCAGCCACGTGTTTGCCATGCCCGCAGCGGGCGGAGCGCCCAGGCAGATCACCCAGGGCGAGCAGCATCTGCTCGATTTCACGCTTGACGCAGCCTGCCAGCGGCTTGGCCTGGCAATTGCCGAATATAATCATCCTGGCGATATTTTCACGCTGACACTTGAGCAACCAGAGAAACGGCGGCTGACCGAGGTCAATGCGGAGTTTCTGAGCGAGATATACATTGCCAAACCGGAGCGGTTGGAGTTCAAGGGCGCGGATGGCTGGACAGTGGAGGGCTGGATTCTCAAGCCGCCGGGCTTCGACCCGTCGAAGAAATACCCGATGATTCTGGAGATTCACGGCGGGCCAAACACGGCCTATGGCTACACGTTCCATCAAGAGTTCCAGATGCACTGTGGCCGGGGCTATGTCGTGCTCTACACCAACCCACGCGGCAGCACCGGCTATGGCCGCGAGTTCAGCGTGGCGGTGCGCGGCAAGTGGGGCGAGGGCGATTATATCGACGTGATGAGCGGTGTCGACGCATTGATTGCGCAAGGCTACATCGATGAGTCGCGCCTGGGCGTGACCGGCGGCAGCTATGGTGGCTTTATGACCAACTGGATTGTCGGCCATACGGACCGCTTCAAAGCGGCGGTGACCCAGCGCAGCGTCACCAATCTGGTATCGATGTTTGGCACGTCGGATATTGGCTGGGATTTCTGCGACGGGCATTTCGATACGACGCCCTGGGATGATCCGGAGCGCTATGTGTTCCATTCGCCGATCACCTACGTTAAGGATATGAAGACGCCGCTTCTGATTCTGCACAGCGAGCAAGATTTGCGCTGCCCGATTGAGCAGGCAGAACAACTCTGGACAGCGCTCAAGTACCTGAAGCGCGAGGTGGAGTTTGTGCGCTTCGAGGGGCAGAGTCATGGGTTGTCGCGCTTCGGGCATCCGAAGCTGCGCGTGGAGCGTCTGAACCTGATCGCTGGCTGGTTCGAGAAGCATATGCCAGCCTGAACATCTTGTTCTGGAGGTCGTTATGGCGGATGGGGCCGAACCGCGCGAGGGGCCGCGTGAAGCCGTGGCCGGTGTGGCACATGAGCCTGAAGAAAGCGCAGCGCTTGTCGGTGGTGCTGCTGTGTCCAAGCCGTCCTTGAATGAGGCGGCTCCGGCAGCGCCGGAAGATCGGGCGAATGAAGTAACGCAGCAGCCTACCCAGCCGATGTTGCCCGCAGTGGAAGGTGATACGGCAGAGGGTGACCTGGGCCGGACCCTGCCGGATGCCCGCATGCGCCAACTGCGCGAACAGGCGGAGGAAGAAGCACGCTTGCTGCGGCAGGTTCTGGGCGAGCGCCTGGGGACGCCAGACCGCTCGCAAGATGAGTTATCGCAGGTGGTCTCGCGCGAGACAGTGCTGCGGCTGCTGGGCGAGCGTGTAGCACAGGCGCTGCCCCCAGCGCTGCTGGCTATCTGGCGGCACGAGGTGCTGATGGCGCACTGGCGCGCGTTTGGCGGGCTGGACGAGTGGTCCGCGCCGGTCAATCGCGCCTGGGAGCGCACTGAGCAGCAGCTTGAGGGGCTGTTCGAGCAATTGGAGCGCTGGCTGCCAGACCATCCTTATGTCGATGAAGTCATCAATCTGGCTGAAGATGTCCACAGCCCGCCGCGCTGGTTTCGGCGCTTCTTGCTGAAGAGCGAGCGTTCTTTCACCCGCTGGTTGCAGCCGGTGGTGGAAAGCGAAGAGGTGGTGGTGGATGTCGTCGCGCTGACCCGCTATGCCACCGATGAACTGGAGCACGCGGTGCCCTGGTTTACCCTGCAACGCGCAGTCGTGGAGACGGAGATTCAGCCCGATCAGGCGCAGTTGATCGAATTGCTGGGGGGCGTGCGCGCCATTGCCGATCTTGTCCGCGAGGCGTTCGGGGGACACAAGAAGGAGATTCGCGTGCTGGCCCTGTCGTCGGGCGCGTCGGGTGGGGGGCGCATGGAGCTTGAACTGGTGCGCCGCCTGGGCAAAGAGTGGCATGTGCAGATGCAGGCGACCGACCCCGATTCGCTGACGGTGCTGCGTTCTCTGGCGGGCGCGCGGGTGGCGTTTCGGCGGGCGCAGGCGCGCGGCGAGGTGGCGGCAGAATCCACGTTCCAGGTGTCTGAGACGCGGCCCGCCGACCTGGCAGCCTGGGAGGCTGGGACGTTCGATCTGGTGGTAATGGTCGGCGGCTTACATCATTTGCGCATGACCGAGCAGGCGCGCTGCTTGAATGAGGCGCAGCGTGTGGGGCGGCTGGTGATGCTGCTGGAGCCGGTGTATGGGGAAGAGGAGCGCATGGAGGTGTTTTGTCGCCAACTGGTGCATGCGGGCGAGGCTGAACCAGCGGCGCGGGCACTGCTTTCCGGCTGGGTGCGGCGCACCCGCAGCAAGAGCCTGGAGCGCGCGCTGCTGCATGCCACCGGGGCCTCTGATGCGCGGGTATCGTGCGCGCGAGCGCTAAGCGTCGAGGAGATGCAGCGGCTGGTGGCTGCCAGCGGCGCTCACTATGCGGTGCGGCTGCTGGATGAGGGCAAGCAGGCTGGCCGTCCGCAGTGGCTGGCCGTGGTAGGCAGCGCGGGCTAATTATTGATATTGATGTTGATGTTCAACTGCCTGGCCGCTTTCGATTCGCGGCGCACGGCTTTTCCGGCGCGCAGGCTGCGGGCGTTGGCGCGGTCTTTCTGCGCTTCCAGATGCACCAGCGGGAAAGGGCGGCTGTAACGCGCTTCGCTGTCTTTGGCCCACTGCTCGGATTGCGCGGCGCGCGTCTCGTAAGCGCTGGCAAGGATGTCGCGCTTCTCCTGGTCGGGCAGGCGGCTTTCGAGCAGATAAGCCAGCACGAACTCCGGCTTGCCCTTCTCGCTGTAGACCTGGGCCAGGTCCGTCGGGTCGGCTCCGCCATCGATGGCCTTCTGCACCAGTTCGCGGAAGGTCTCTTTCACCAGGGCACGGTGCTGGTCGTCGAAGCTGGCCGCTGGCGTGGGTTTTGGTAGATCAGGCATAAGATGTTCCCCTTGTATTTGCTAGTCTCTTTCTTGATCATATCGCATGTACGAGAGTGGGTGCAAAGAGATATTTCGTATAGCTTGAAAGGGGATCATAATGGCCCAATGGGTGGTGCTTCTGGATGATGGTGGGGTGATGAACGATAACCGTTTGCGCGGCCCGCAGTGGCAACGGCTTGTGGCTGAGTTCTTTGCGCCCCGGCTTGGCGGGGCCTCCGAAGCCTGGGCAAAAGCCAATCGGGCGGTTATCAAGGCGATGCTCGAACCGTCGGCCTGGCAGAAACGCCTCCAGTCGGCCCAGAATTTTCACTATTTTGATAGAACCTATCAGCTTGATTGGCTGAAGGACATGTGTACACTGGTTGGTGTGGTGGCTCCAGATGATGATGCCTGCTATGAATTGGCGCGCCAGGCGACAGCCCTCATCATCCCGCAGATTCGTTCAGCCTTCCCTGGGGCAGTAGAGGCTATTCGTACCCTGTTTCGGCGCGGCTATCAGTTGTATACGGCTTCTAGTGGCACATCCACTGATTTAGCAGGCTATCTGGATGGAATGGGTGTGCGCGATTGCTTTCAGCGACTCTATGGACCAGACCTGATTAACACCCTCAAAAATGGGTCAGATTTCTACGAACGTCTTTTTGCCGATGCGGGTGTTACTCCTGCTGAGGCGCTGGTCGTTGATGATAGCCCTCAGGCTGTTGAGTGGGCCACACGAGCAGGCGCGCGTGCTGTTCTGGTCGGGCAGGCGTCCGCTGCCTTGGATGATGCGGTTCTGTGCATCGCCAGCCTGGCAGAATTGCCGGGAATCTTACAAGACATTGAACCCTATCCACTGGATATGGACAACCCATGAATCTTATGAAACCCTGTCTGCATCTGCCGCATGGCGTGGTGCAGCTTCCGGCTTATTTGCCGGATGCCACGCTGGGCGTGGTGCGCGGCGTGGACAGCATCGACCTGGAGGCTTGCGGCATCGAGGCGCTGGTGATGAACGGCTTTCACCTGATGCAGCGCCCCGGCTCTTCGACGGTGCAGGCATTGGGCGGCCTGCATCGCATGGCTGGCTGGCAGCGCCCGATTGTGACCGATTCGGGCGGCTTCCAGGCGTATTCGCTCATTCGCCAGAACCCTAAATATGGCTCACTGAACGATAAGGGCATCACCTTCCAGCCGGATGGCGCGGCGCGCAAGTTCTTTTTTTCGCCAGAAAAGACCATCCAACTGCAACTGAGCTATGGCTCGGATGTGGTCATCTGCCTGGATGATTGCACGCATGTGGATGACGCGTTGGCGGAACAAACGCTGTCGGTGCAGCGCACCATTGCCTGGGCAGGGCGCTGCAAGCAGGAGTTTGAGCGCCTCGTCGCGCAAAAGGGGCTGACGCCCGCCGAGCGCCCGCTGCTCTTTGGCGTGATTCAGGGTGGCGGCTCGTTGGAACTGCGCAAGCGCTGCGCCAGCGAACTGTTGGAGATTGGCTTCGACGGCTTTGGCTTTGGCGGCTGGCCGCTGGATGACAAGGGCAACCTGCTCAGTGACATCATTGCCTATACGCGGGAACTGGTGCCTTCATCTCTGCCGATGCACGCGCTGGGCGTGGGGCATCCAGCGAATGTTGTTGCGTGCTTCCGGCTTGGGTATGATCTCTTCGACAGCGCCATGCCCACGCGCGACGCCCGGCATGGGCGGCTCTATCGCTTCGAGGGTGCGGCGCTCTCCACTGCGCAGCCGCTGGCGGGCAAGTGGTTTTCGTATATCTACATCAATGACGAGCAGCACATCAAAAGCGATCAGCCGATTTCTCCCATCTGCGATTGCCTGTGTTGCACGCGCTATTCGCGGGGCTATCTGCACCACCTGTTCAAGATTGGCGACGGCCTCTTTATCCGGCTTGCCACCATCCATAACCTGCGCTTCATGGCGCAACTGATGAAACGATTGCAAACGCATGCCCAAATCGCTTGACTCCGCCAGCCAGTTGGATGCGCTGACCCAGGCGGTGCTTGGCAGCCCCAGGTATCGCGGCGTCTGTTTGGAAGTGGTGCAAGACATCGGCGCGCGCGAACTGGCGAAACGCCGCAATCTGGCGGAAGCGATCAAGGCCACCAAGAGCAAACTGCACCAAATTGGCGGCGCGTATCTTGCCAGCAGAGACTACGCGCGCTGGCTGGAAGCGCTGACGCACGCAGCCGAGACGGGCGGCGCGCCCGCGCTCAGAGAGGCATGTCAGCAGGTGATGGGCTATCACTCATCGACGCGCGAGCGTCTGCCCATCCTTGAGCAGTTCTATGCCCGCGCGCTGGCCGATATCCCTCCGGCGCGCGTGGTGCTTGATCTGGCCTGCGGGCTGAATCCGCTGGCGCTGGCCTGGATGCCGCTGGCGGCGGATGTCGAATACTACGCCTTTGATCTTTATCAGGATATGGCCGATTTTCTGAACGGCTTTCTGGCGCTGGCACACGTGCGCGGTCAGGCGGAGGCGCGCGATGTGCTGAGCCGCTGCCCCAATCGAGCCGCTGATCTGGCGCTGCTGCTGAAGGCGCTGCCCTGCCTGGAGCAGCTAGACGCGAGTGCGAGCCTGCGGCTGCTGGAGGCGATCAACGCCCGGCATGTGCTGGTGTCGTTTCCGGCGCAGAGCCTGGGCGGCAAGCAGAAAGGCATGGCGCAGAACTACGAGGCGCGTTTTCGCCAACTGGTGGCGGGCAAGCCCTGGGCGGTCACGCGCTTCGCGTTTCCAACCGAGATAGCTTTTCTTGTCGAGAAGCAGCATGCGTAAAGAGGAAGTGGACAATTCACAAGCGCTTGCTGGCTTTCAGCATTGACGTATGGCCGCCTGAGCGGGTATAATAGGTGACATGAAATTTCCTCTATCTCTCCGCTATCATTATCATCAATTCCACGCCTGGGGTGAGGCGCAGGCGACGACAGCACGCTGTACAGCGTGCTGATAATGCCATGTGCTCACCCGCTTCTTTCTTCTTTCTTCGTGTTTCCTGCAATTCCCTGGCAATTTTCTGCCCGCTCAGCCGGGCGGGCGTGTAACTTTTGAAGCTGACCTGATACTGTACATATAAGGGAGTGGGATTTATGGCGAGCTATAAAGCGGTGGCCGGTACACAGGATATCTTGCCGGACGAACAGCCGTACTGGCGGATGGTGGAGCAAACGGTGGAGGAGGTGGCGCGGCTGTATGGATACCAGAAGATTGTGACGCCAACGTTCGAGGCCACAGCCGTCTTTCAGCGCGGTGTGGGCGAGGGCACAGATATTGTCGAGAAGGAGATGTACTCTTTCGAGGATCGCGGCGGCGACACGCTGACGCTGCGCCCGGAGGGCACGGCAGGCGTGGTGCGGGCGTATCTGGAGAATGGGCTATTTATGAAGCCCCAGCCGGTAAAGCTCTATTATGTCGAGCCGATGTTTCGCTATGAGCGCCAGCAGCGCGGGCGTTACCGCGAGTTCAACCAGTTCGGCTACGAGGCGCTGGGCGAGACCGACCCTGCCGTCGATGCCGAAATTATCGCGCTGCTGATGCAGATTTACGCGCGGCTGGGGCTGCGCGGGCTGGAACTGCACCTGAACAGCATCGGTGACCGCGTGTGTCGCCCGCGCTATGTGCAGGCGCTGGTCGACTATTATCGGCCTCTTTACGATGAACTCTGTCAGGACTGCAAGGTGCGCTTCAATAAGAATCCGCTGCGCTTGCTCGACTGCAAGGAGCCGCAAGATCAGCCGAAGATTAAAGGTGCGCCCAAGATCACGGAATATCTGGACGAGGCGTGCGCCGCCCATTTTGCCGAGGTGCGTCGGCTGCTGGACGCCGCCGACGTATCCTATGTGCTGGACCCGCTGCTGGTGCGCGGGCTGGATTATTACTCGCGCACGGCCTTTGAGGTGATGCCTGTGGCTGGCGCGAGCCGTCGGCAGAGCGTGGTTGGCGCGGGCGGGCGCTATGATGGGCTGGCGGAACTGCTGGGTGGGCGTGCCACGCCGGGCATTGGCTTTGCTGCCGGAATGGAGCGCATTATCGAGTTGATGCAGGAGCAGAAGGTCGAGCCGCCCGCCGCGCCAGGGGCGCTGGCCTATGTGGCCTATGTGGGCGCGGAGGCGAAAGCAGAGGCGGTGCGGCTGACGGCTGAACTGCGGCGCGCTGGGGTGGGCACCCTGCTGGCGCTGGGTGACCGCACGCTGAAGGCGCAGATGAAGCAGGCCAACGCCAGCGGGGCGCGCTACGCGCTGCTGATTGGCGAGGGGGAACTGGAGCGCGGCGAGGTGACGGTGCGTGACCTGGCCGCGCCCGAAGAGGCCGAGGAGCGCAAACAGATCAGCGTGAAGCGTGCTGAGGTGCTGGCGTTTGTCCATCCAGGCGCGTCACGCTAATTGGCGGCAGATGCTGCCGGGATAGGAAAGGGACGGTGACCATGGCGTTTATCGAGAGCCAGACACATGAGACGCTCGCCGGTCAGGAGCGGCCAGGCGACCCGGAGGCACCTCCCCGGCTGCTGCGCAGCGTGGAAAGCGATGGGCCGCCAAGGCCGCGTGACGGCAAGCGACGCTTTCGCTGGCCGGATGCCGTTGATGTGATCTTCGAGAAAGACCCGGCTGCCGTCAACATCTTTGAGGTCTTGCTCTATCAAGGGCTGCACGCGGTATTCTACCATCGTGTGGCCCACGCGCTGTATCGGGCGCATATCCCGATTGTGCCGCGTTTGATTTCGCAGATTGGGCGTTTTCTCACGGGCGGCATCGAGATTCATCCGGGCGCGCAGATCGGCAAGCGCTTCTTCATCGATCATGGCTCCGGCGTGGTGATTGGCGAAACGGCGGAAATCGGCGATAACGTCATGCTCTACCACCAGGTGACGCTGGGTGCGACCGGTTGGTGGAAGAATATGGGGCCACATCGGCGGGTGAAACGGCATCCAACGATCGAGGACAACGTGACGATTGGCGTAGGCGCGTCCATCCTGGGGCCGGTGACCATCGGGCGCAACAGCAAAATCGGCGCGATGGCCCTCGTGCTGGAGGATGTGCCGCCCCATTCCGTCGTGGTGGCAAAGCCCGCCGAACTCTTGATGCTGCGCGGCAAGGCTCTGCCGCAGCACCAGGAATTGACGCAGGGCTGGGAACCAGAATATCAGATTTAACCAGGGGCGCATGGCCCCACACAAGGAGCAAGACTCACATGGCATGGGCAAACGACGCAACGGAGTTGATCGGGCGCACACCGCTGGTGCGGCTGAATCGCGTGACAGATGGCGCGCAAGCAACGGTGCTGGCGAAGATCGAAGCCTTTCAGCCGGGCTATAGTGTGAAGGACCGTATTGCCGTCAGCATGATTCGCGAAGCCGAAAAAGAAGGTTTGCTGACGCCGGGCACCAGCGTGATTGTCGAGCCGACCAGCGGCAACACTGGCATTGGCCTGGCCTGGGTGGCAGCGGCGCGCGGCTATCGCTGCATTCTGGTGATGCCCGATACGATGAGCCTGGAGCGGCGCATGGTGCTGGCGCATTATGGCGCGCAGATTGAACTGACGCCGGGCGCGCAGGGCATGAAGGGCGCGATTGCCCGCGCCGAAGAGATTCTGGCGTCAACGCCCAATGCCTGGATGCCTCAGCAATTCCAGAATCCGGCGAACCCCAAGATTCACCGAGAAACCACCGCCGAAGAAATCTGGAACGATACCGAGGGGCAGGTGGATATCCTGGTGGCTGGCGTGGGCACGGGCGGCACGATTACCGGCGTGACTGAGGTGATCAAACAGCGCAAGCCATCATTTCAGGCAATTGCCGTTGAGCCGACCGCCTCGCCTGTGCTTTCTGGCGGGCAGCCGAATCCTCCGAATCGCATTCAAGGCATCGGCGCGGGCTTTGTGCCCGATGTGCTGCGCACCGACTTGCTAGATGATATCGTGACGGTGGGCAACGAGGACGCCATCAACATGGCGCGCCGCATGGCGCGTGAGGAAGGGCTGCTGGTGGGCATTAGCGCTGGCGCGGCAGCGCACGCGGCGGTGCAGGTGGCGAAGCGTCCCGAAAACGCAGGCAAGGTGATTGTGGTGGTACTGCCCGATCTGGGCGAGCGCTATGTCAGCACGATGCTCTTTGACCACGTGCGCGAATAGTACGGCGCAGCCATACTTCTTTCTTCGTACAAATTGAAGGTGCCTCGCAGGCATGTATCCCATGGATGTATGGGGATGTGTGCCTGCGAGATTGTGTTTGCAAGGGGCAACGATGGAGACAGCGCAGAGTGACGACTTGCTCGCCCGGCTGGCGGCAAATCCTGGGCGCGTGGCCTCGGCGGTGACCGGCTGGAGCGAGGAACAGCTTAATGCGCCTTCAGCAGATGGCGGCTGGTCGGTGGCACAGATTTTTGCCCATATGCGCGCGGCTGATGATATCTGGACGCCGCGCATTTTTATGGTCCTGGTGCGCGATCAGCCCTTGCTGGCGGGATTCGATGAGCGCCGCTGGGAAGAGGTGGCAGGCTACGCCCAGGTGGATTTTCAGCTTTCTTTGCAGACATTCACGCTGCGCCGGGCTGAATTGGTGAGCGCGCTGCGCCGCGCGACCCCGCAGGATTGGCAGCGCATGGGCACGCACGAGGCGCGCGGGCAGCTTTCGCTGCGAGAAGTGGTCATCGGCTTGCTAGAGCACGAAGAAGAACACTGCGCGCAGTTGGAGGCGCTGCGTCTATAAACTCGGGGTGATAGCGAAGGGCGAAAGCTTTCGGGAGGGTATATGCAAGCAGCAGGGTTGATTGCCCAGGGGCAGCGGTTGCTTGAAGAAGATAGGCTGGACGAGGCGCTGGCTGCGTTTGAGCAGGCGGCAGCGCTTGAACCAAAGAATACGGATGCCTGGTTTGGTCACGGGTACACGCTGCGGGCGCTGGGACGTTATGCTGAGGCGTTGGAAAGTTTCGGGCGCAGCGAAGCCGCTGGGATGAATGAACTGCGGCTCTGGCTGCTGAAAGCCGATGTGCTGCGCTCGCTGGGGCAGGCTGAAGAGGCGCTGTCGGCGTATGAGCGCGCGCTGGCCCTTCAGCCGGATTTTGCCTTCACCTGGCTTCAGCAGGGGCTGACGCTGGCGGAGTTGGGTCGCTTCGATGAGGCGATTGCCGCAAGCCAGCGCAGCGCTGAATTGGACCACCAAGACAGCGATGTCTGGTATCACTATGGTCAGGTGCTGGAGGTGGCTGGATATTACAAAGAGGCCGCTGCCGCCTATGAGCGCTCACTGGCGATCAACCCGGAACGCGAGGAAGTGCAGGAGGCGAGCGCCAATGTGCCGCTTGGGTACGCCGCACAGATGGAGGCGCTGAACCGCGCGCAGGCGTCGAATCCCAATGCGGTCCATCTCTGGATGCAGCGCGGCGACTTTCTCATGTCGATCGGGCGCTGCCAGGACGCGCTGGTAGCCTTTGAGCGAGCGACAAGGCTGAATCCGCAGAATGGCCTGGCCTGGAATCAGCGCGGCTGGGCGCTGAACATGCTGGGGCGCTACACCGAGGCGCTGACCGTGTTAGAGCGTGGGTGCGCCGTCGAGCAGCGCGACCCGAACCTCTGGGGCAATATCTCGTTTGCCTTCAACCAATTGGAGCGCTACGAGGAAGCGTTGGAGATGAGCCAGCGGGCGCTGGAGTTTGACCCGGAGCACGTGCCCGCGCTCTCGAACCTGGGCAACGCGCTGCTGAACCTGGGCCGGTACGAAGAGGCCCTGCGGGTCTTCGATCACACGCTGGCGCTGGAGCCGAGCGCGAGCCGCTGGGGCAATAAAACGGTGGCGCTGATGAAGCTGGATCGCTATCCAGAGGCGCTGGCGAGCCTGGAGCAATCGCTGGCGCTTGACCCGTATGATCGGGCATCATGGTTCGTCAAATCGATCATTCTTGACGAACTCGGGCGCGAACAAGAGGCCCAGGAAGCCCGAGCGCGCGCAGATAGCCTTGACAGGCAGCGCTGAGCCTGGAATAATACATCCTGTTTGAGCCATCCTGTTTGATGTACTGATTTCCTCCCGGTTGGGAGGCTAGAAAAGGGCCTTTGATGCTTGATCTTGTCAGCAAGGCGGTGACCTCTGGAACGACATCTGATCGGGTCTGGGGCGCTGTGCTCCTGCCGATCTCTTACCGAACAACAGCAATGAGGTGTACCCTTGTCTTACGACAACACGGAGACCCTGGACGACGCCTGGGAGGAGACCGACGCTGAGGCCGACGACTCCGCCTATCTGCTGCGCAAGCAGAATCGTCGGCGGGGCCAGCAGCAGCAGGTCAAGGCGCGCGCAAGACGCGCGCAAAGCGACGAGCCAGCCGAAGAGCGGGCGCGTCCGGCGGCGCATCGCCAGCGCCCCAATCAGCCTGAAGAGTTCAGGTGTCGCCATTGCCGCATGATGGTGGGGCTGGTCCCAAGCGGTGGGCGGCATCGCAATCATTGCCCCTCCTGTTTGCATTCGCGGCATGTAGATGAGCGCATGCCCGGTGATCGCCTCAGTCCCTGCGGCGGAACGATGGCGCCCATCGGCCACTATATCCGGCCCAATGGCGAATATGGCCTGGTGCATCACTGTCTGGAGTGTGGTGTTAAGCGCCAGAATCGCATCGCCGCCGATGACGATTTCGATCTGGTGCTGGCGTTGCCTGATCTGACGCGCTGGGAGGTAGATCGGTCCGGGCTGATCGAGAACGCCGAGGAAAACGCGGTCTGACCTTTGAGCGCGAATGATATCCGACACGGGCGGTAATGAGATCATCATCTCTTGCCGCCCGTTTCTATCCCAATTGACAGCGCTTCTGAAGCGATGCGATAATTCAGGCTATGAACAGCAGGGGTCTTTGCTTCCACCATTTCTTCTCTTCATATAGACACAAACCCCTACGCCGGAGCATGGCGCTGGCGCTTGTGCTGCTGGCGCTGCTCGTGCTGGGCGGCTGCGGCAATCCCGCCACCGATTTGCTCGGCGCGGCGCAGGTGAACGGGCAGTCCATTACGCTCGACGAGTACCTGCGTTTTGTGGAGATCAATAAAAGCCTGTGCCAGTTGCAAAATCAAATCAGCGGGGCCATTCAAGCGCCGATTGACTGGACCGACCCGGCGCGGCGCGATGATCTGGCGGCAGTGCGGCGGCAATCGCTGAATGAACTGATTAACGCCGATCTGACCGAGGCGCTGGCGACGGCCCACCATATTACCGTCAGTTCGGCGGCGATAGATCAGTTGATTAGCGAGTTGCAGCAGCAGGGTGCGCTGCCGCCAGCCGACCTGTTAGCCAGCCTGCACAGCAGCGTCGATGATCTGCGTGTGTTGGCGCGTCAGGCGTTGCAGCAGCAGGCTATCCTGCAACTGACGCCCGGCGCGACGACGATTGAGGCGCATGTCGGCTGGATTGCGGTGAAGTCGCGGGCGACGGCAGAGCAGGTATTGACACAGTTGCGGCAAGGTGTGGGCTTTGATATTCTGGCCCAGAAGTATTCGCAGGATACGACGCGCTCCACAGGCGGCGACGCGGGCTATTTCGTGCCGGGGCAGAATCCGCCCGCGCTGGATCAGGTCATCTTCGGTGCGCCGCTGGGTCAGGTCGTCGGGCCGGTTGCCGTGGCCGTGCCTACGAACCGGCTCTGCTTTTCCACCTTCCCTGGCGTGGAACCACCGCTCAACGCGCAGCCAGCGCCCAATACCTTCTATATCGTAAAAGTGCTCACGCGCGATACGACATCCATCTTCAACGTGTCGAATCAGCCAAACGACGCGCAGGACGTGGCCTTTAGCCGCTGGGTGCAGCGGGACGCCAACATTCAGGTACAGGTCGACTTTTAGGAGCAAGCTTCATGGCGGCTGAGATCATGATTCTGGGATTGGGGCCAGGGCGCTGGGAGGACGTGACGCTGGAGGCGCAGGCGTCGCTGGAGGCAGCGGCGTCCGCTGGGCAGACTGTGTATTTTCGGACGCTGCGCCATCCAACCGTCGAGGCCATACGCGCGCGCTATCCAGGGCTGGAGGCGCGTTCGTTTGACGCGCTCTATGAGCAAAGCGACACCTGGGACAGCCTCTATGCCGAGATGGCGCGGCAACTTTGCGCCGCCGCTTCCGGCCAACAGGCTGGGCAGGTGCTCTATGCGGTGCCGGGGCATCCGCTGGTGGGTGAGCGTTCGGTGCGCGAGGTGCGGCGGCTGGCCGCCGCGCAGGGATTGGCGACGCGGCTGATCGCGGGCCTCTCGTTTTTGGAGCCGGTTTGCGCGGCGCTGGGTGTGGACCTGATGGATGGCTTGCAGGTGCTGGACGCGACAGAACTGGCAGGCGCCGCGCCGGAGCACATGGCCGCCACGGTCATTCCCACGCGGCCCGCGCTGGTGGCGCAGGTCTATAATCGACGGTTGGCGAGCGGTGTCAAACTGGCGCTGGGCGAACTCTATCCCGATGATTGGCAGGTGCGGCTGGTGCGCGCTGCGGGTCTGCCCGAGGACGAGGCGGTGGTTTCGCTCGCGCTGTATGAGCTAGATCGCGGCGAGCATGCCGATCATCTCACCTGCGTCTATCTGCCGCCGCTCGACCCGCTGACGCCCCTGCGCGCACCGGAGACGCTGCGCTACATTACCGAGCGATTGCGCCGCTCGCCCGATGGCTGCCCCTGGGATAGAAAGCAAACGCATCTGAGCCTCAAGCGCTATGTGCTGGAGGAGGCGTATGAGGTGGCCGATGTGCTGGACGAGATTGGGCCGACGCCTTTGCCGGACGAGTTCACGCCGGAAACGGTGCCCGCCGAACTGGGCCAGAAGCTGGCGAACGAACTCGGTGATCTGCTCTTGCAGGTCTATCTGCATGCCGAAGTAGGCCGCCAGGAGGGATTGTTCACGCTGGGCGATGTCTTGGCGGAGGTGAACGCCAAGCTGATTCGGCGGCATCCCCACGTCTTTGGCGATGTCCACGCGCCCACTGCCGAGCATGTGCTGCGCAATTGGGAAGAGATCAAACGGCGCGAGCGGCTGGAAAACGGCGAAGACCTTCAGGCGGAAAGCCTGCTGCGCGGCATTCCGAACCACACGCCCGCGCTGGCCTATGCGCAGGAACTCCAGAAAAAAGCCGTCAAGACGGGCTTTGAGTGGCCGCAGGTGGAAAATATTCTGGCGAAGGTGGCCGAGGAAGCGCGCGAAGTAAGCGAAGCCATTGAAAGCGGCGATAGCGCCCAACAGGCTGAGGAATTGGGCGACCTGCTCTTCGCGTTGGTTGGATTGGCGCGCCGGTTGCAAGTCAATGCCGAAGAGGCGCTGCGCGCGGCCAATAAGAAGTTCGAGCGCCGTTTTGCGGCGATGGAGGCGCGGGCGCGCGCCCAGGGCCGGGCGTTTGAGTCGCTTTCGCGCGAGGAGTTGATTGCGCTCTGGCGCGAGGTGAAGCGCGACGAGCAGAAGCGCTGAGCCACTGGGCGTATGCAGCGCAATCGATCAGGAGGGTACACGATGCTAGCAACCCCGGTGGCAAAGAAATTGGGCATAAAAACCGGCCAGAAAATCCTCATCCTGAACGCGCCGGACGGCTACCTCCAGGCACTGGAGCCGCTGCCGGAAAAGGCCGAAGTGCAGACGGTTGCCGAGGGGACGTGTGATTTCCTCCAGATATTCTGCTATGACAAAGCGGATGTTGATCGTTACGCGCCCGTCACCGTCCAGGCGCTGAAGCCGGACGGGCTGCTCTGGATGACCTATCCGAAGAAGAGTGCGAAGATCAAGACGGACATTACGCGCGATGTCGGTTGGGAAGCCATGCTGGCTGTTGGTTTGCAAGTGGTCAGCCTGGTAGCCATCGATGAGACCTGGTCGGCGCTGCGCTTTCGCCCCATAGCGAAGTGAGGCCCAGCAGCGTTTTTGCTGAGCATAGGATGGGAGGCGAGCGATGCTGCTTGCAATTGACATTAGCAACACCGGCATCAAGTTCGGGTTGTATCAGGGGAAAGAAATGCGGGCGCGCTGGCGTATTGCGACGGTGCGCGAGAAGACCGCCGACGAGTACGCAATGCTGCTGGGCGAACTGCTGCGCCACGCGGGCTATGGCTATGGTGAGATCGAGGTGGTGATGGTCTCGTGCGTGGTGCCGCCGCTGACGCCGGTCTTTCAGGAACTGGCGCGGCAATATTGCGGGCGAGAGGCGATGGTAATTGACCATACCATGGATGTCGGTGTGCGCCTGCTGACAGATAACCCCTGGGAGACAGGTACTGACCGCATCATGAGCACGCTGGCGGCGCATCGCCTCTATGGTGGTCCGGCCATTGTCATTCAGTGCGGGACGGCGACCAGCTTCGATGTCGTTTCGGCTGAGGGCGATTTTCTGGGCGGCGCGATTGCGCCTGGCATGGGCATTTCGGCGGAGGCGCTGGCGCGTGTGGCCTCGCGGCTCTATCAGGTGGAGTTGAGGCCACCGCCCCACGCGATTGGGCGCAATACCATTCATTCGATGCAGTCGGGCATTGTCTTTGGGCATGTGGGGTTGGTCGAGGGCATGGTGGCGCGTCTGCGGGAAGAATTGCCCGGCGGCGATCACGCCCGGGTGATCGCGCATGGCGGGCTGGCCGAAATTATCGCCCAGGCCACGCCGGTCATCGAGGTCGTGAATCAATACCTAATTCTGGAGGGGCTGCGCCTGGCTTACGAGCATCTCAGCGCGAGCAAGTAAATCTCCTTTTCTCTCCTCTTCGTTTTTGTCCCCTTTTTTCTGCTGCTGCGTTCTTATCTGTGCCATCGCGGTGGACGAGATGACAAGAGATGAGGAGCAGCACGGTGTATGTATTCCCTCAAGGAGCTTTCTATGGGGCGCGTCTGGGCTATGCCCGTTGAACAGGAGCACCGCATGGAGAGCGGCGAGGCGGCGCTTGTGGCGGCAGCGCAGGCGGACCCAGCCGCCTTTGATGCGCTCTATCGGCGCTATCTGGGGCGGGTGTATCGCTATCTGCGCGCCCATGTGGGCAGCGATGACGAAGCCGCCGATCTGACGCAGCAGGTCTTTCTCAAGGCGCTGGATGCGCTCCCGAGGTATCGACCACAAGGGACGCCCTTTGCGGCCTGGCTCTTTCAGATTGCCCGCCATGCGGCAGCAGATGCCCATCGTCGCCGCCGCCCAACGGTCACCTGGGATGCGCTGCCGGAAGCTTTGCACCCGCTGGAGGAGCAGGAGCCAGAAGCCGACCTCTTGCGGCGGGAAGCGCTGGCCCGGCTTGGAGCATTGCTTGCCCGGCTGGACGCGCGCAAACGCGAACTCTTGGCGCTGCGCTTCGCCGCCGGGCTAACTGCGCCGGAAATCGCCAGAGTGGTTGGCAAACGTCCCGATGCGGTCAAGAAGCAGCTTTCCCGAACGATTCAGATGCTCAAGGAGCAGTATCATGCAGGATAAAGAACCGTTGTTTGCGCGCTACCCCGACTTGCTGGATGAGCAGGCCGATCCCGAAACCCAGGCGCTCATCCAGCAGCTTGCTGCGGCTTATGCCACGCGCGAGCCGCCCGCGTATCTAACCCTGGCCGGAGCGCTGGAACTGCGCGCGAGGCAGCCTCAGCCGGGGCGCGCTGCCCGGCAAAAGCCTCCGGTGCGACTGGCACGCTGGCTATTGGAGCCGCGTCCGCTGCCGCAGCGCATCGCCACTATTGCGATTGCGCTGATCTTGGCGCTGACGGTGGCAGTTGGCAGCACCTATGCCGTGGGGACCATCCTTGACCGTGTCTTGAATTTTGAGCCTGGCACAGCACAGATTGCGGTGCAAAATCTGTATCAGCCGATTAACCAATCCCAAACCATTCAGGGCTTCACAGTGACCGCTGCGCAGGGCTACGCCGATTCCAACCGCATCATCGTCGCCTATATGGTGAAGAAGCCTGCCGGTCATATCTACAACCATGTGTCACCTCTCGGCCAGGTGCTGACGACCCAGAACGGGCTGGCCTTGCCTTACTACAGCGGCAACGGCTATGGCAACCGTGCGGGAGATGACGCCTATACCACGTTCTTTGATGCGGCTGGCATCACTGGCAACCCTCATGAGGTGCATTTGCATCTGGAAGTGCAGGGCCTGGATGTGGCGCAGCAGGATGGAAATGATGCTACCCTCCGCACGTATCAAATCCCCGGCGTGTTGTCCTTCGATTTCTCGCTGACCTTCCATCCGGGCCGCATTGCTAACGTCCATCAAATAGTTACCGTCGGCGGCACAGCGGTGACGCTGGAGCGCGTGGTGGTGACGCTAAGCGAGACGCGCGTGTATCTGCAAGGGCTAGATGGGCAAGCAGCCCTCGCTCCCCGGCTGTCGGTTGATGGCTGGGATTCCGATCATAGCCCCGTGGGACCGATTGGCTCCTTCAATGAGCAGAGCGCGGCATCAGGCGCGCAGGCGGTGATTTTCTTTTCGGTCTCGCTCTACGAGAAGCATGGGACGTGGACGCTGACAGTGCAGGTTGCTGGTGGGAGTGGCCCCTGGACCTTCCACTTTGTGGTTCCCTGAGCTAAAGCGAACGAGAAAAGAGCGAGTGGTTGGCATAGTTGCTAACCACTCGCTCTTTTCTCGTTGTTGCTAAAAAGGCATAAAAAAATCCGACTGTGCAGGCGGAGGGATCGGCGGCGTCCTATTGTCCCACGGAGCTTCCCCCGCAGTATCGTGGGGGCTGAAGGGCTTAACGACCGTGTTCGGGATGGGAACGGGTGTTCCCCCTTCGCTATAGTCACCGACCCCTCCGCATGCGCACTCGGAAGAGATACGCTTACGAAGCTTTTAAAGTATACCTGATTATTTTTCATTTGTCAAGAGGGCTTTTGCGCTCTTGGGTGGAGACGAGGGGATTCGAACCCCTGACCCCCTGCGTGCAAAGCAGGTGCTCTCCCATCTGAGCTACGCCCCCGGTTTCGCGTGTCCGCTGGTCTGTGTCGCGGTGGGGCATCCTGGACTCGAACCAGGGGCCTCAGTCTTATCAGGACTGCGCTCTAACCACCTGAGCTAATGCCCCGGAGAGCGAAAAGCGAGGTGCGAGACCTGTGACAACTCAAGAGTGGTAAGGGGGCTTTAGACCAACGCCAGAACGCCTCAAGGATAAACAAGGAACTTGATCGACCTGGAAGCTCCCCTCTTCCCGAAGAAGAGGATGTCTCCCTAGAAAGGAGGTGATCCAGCCGCACCTTCCGGTACGGCTACCTTGTTACGACTTCACCCCAGTCACCGATTCCACCCTCGACGCCTGCCCCCAGTACACTGGTTGGCCCAGCGGCTTCAGGTGTCCCCGGCTCCCA
>DATGID010000123.1:0-7273 GCA_035307385.1 Ktedonobacterales bacterium
GGCCGTGGTCGACTGTGGCAAGCCGCTATCAGCGCTGGTGTAAAGAGGGGCTGTGGACCCGGATCGTACAGACCTTGCTGCTCCAGGAGCCGACTGGCTTTGTTTCGACTCACTCTCCTTAAGTGGGACTGTAGTACTAGAAGACCGTTTGCAGCGGCCTTTGCAATGGGCTGCGACCATCCACGACGACCACAAACCCCACCGCCACATACACGCTATCGCCATCGTACCTAAGCGCCTGACTGTGCAGGACTTCCAGCGCATGAGAAGCACGGCCACCGCAGCGGCCCTAGAGCAATTGCGCCACCTCGATTTAGCCAGAGAAGCCGCCCGCGAGCGTAACCAGCAGCAGACTGTTAGTCTGGGGCTGGAGTTAGCGCTATGATGCTCACACAACCCTTGCACCGCGCCCGCTACGCCAGCCGTGAGGAGGTATGGCCGCTGGCGTCACCGACCCTACCCACTGACGGTATGCTGCTTGGCACGAAGCGCCTGCTACTCAGGAAGCGGCTTATAACCGTGCAGAAGACCGCACAGCGGCCAGAGCTAGGCAACCTGCTGATTGTCGCACCGACCCGCAGCGGCAAGGGCCTGCTAGCCGTCAGTCAGCTACTAACCTGGCACCACAGCGTGATCGTCAATGACATCAAGGGCGATCTATTCAGCCAAACGGCAGGCTTTCGCAGCCTCTTAGGGCCGGTCTATGTCCTAGACCCGCGCGGCGTCGGGCACTGCTACGACCCTCTCGCCGGGAAAACGACCGAAGACGCCTTACTTTCCAGTGCCGGGCAACTCTTGCAGGGCACGGAAAAAGACATCTTTACCGACCGAGCCATCAAGATGCTGGCGGCCATCTTTGCCGCCGCCAAGCGGGAGGGAATAGCCGCTCTGCCATATGCCCGGATGGTTACTCACCTGGGCTTTCATGGCTGCACCAAACACCTCCAGACGGTAGACCCGGCGCTCGCCACCGCCTTCTTAGACGCCAGCCCCGACAGCGCCAACCTGGACGACCGTTTTCTACTGTCGGCTTATAGCACCATGACCACCAAGCTAGAGCCACTCACCACCGAAATAGCAATACGCTCGCTCGGGCAATCAGAAGTGACGCCGGAGCAGATCATCACCAGCGACAAGCCCGTTACGGTGTACTTGCGCTGGCGGGAGCGAGACTTAGGCATCCTGGAACCGCTGGTACGCCTACTCTGGGGCAGCCTAATAGATGAAATGGTGAGCATTTACGACAGCCGAGCCGGGCAGGGCTGTCACCCGGTTATGCTGCTGGTAGACGAGGCTGGCCGGACGGCGATACCCTCACTGGCCGAGCATGTCACCACGGTAGTAGGCCGAGGCATCAGCCTATGGTTGTCGGTGCAATCACTCAGCCAGCTAGAGAACGTGTACGGCAGAACCCGCGCCCACGTGCTGAGAGACAACATGGAGTCACAGCTTTACTACCGTCCAAACGACTTAGCAACAGCGCAGTACATAGAAGACCGCATAGGGCGACGCTCTGCCTATGCCCGCAGCGCCACCGAGCAGCAGGGCGGCAAGACGAGTGAGGGCCAATCAGAGCAGGGCATACCCCTCTTAACCGCCCAGGACTTTATGATGTACAAAGACCATGAGGTTATAGGGTTTCACCGGGCGTTACCGCCTTTTACGCTGCACCGCATGGACTGGCGCGACCATCCCATACTACAAAAGCGCCGCAGCGCCCCGGCCCCGGCACTGCCCACCCTGGCGGCTATTGGCGACCTACCAACGCAGCAGCACCAGCGCCGCTCGCACTACATAGACCCGAATGCTTACCTGAAGACCTGATAATGCGCCGCCTCACCATGAAAGCCCCAACCGCTAATAGCAAGTATGTCTCATGAGCAGCGAACAAACACCGCGATTTGACGATCCTCGTCCCAACGGAGAGCAGGGCGGGAGTCCAAACCTTCAACCGGACCAGCAGACTGACCTATGGGGCAACCCGGTAGAAGCGCCGCGCCAACGCAACCGCAAAGGGAAAAACGACGTGGTGTATGTCGGCAAGCTGGCCGTACAGAAAATGCGGTTGTTCAGCAGTGCAGAAATGCAAATACCGTTCCCGGCTGAGCCTGTCAATAAGTCCTCTGATGAGCCTGACGACTCCATCCAGCCCGATACGTTGTTCTACACCCCTGACCCAGCATCACCCTACGGTCAAGATGAGCTTTTTACCGCACCGCCAGAGCCGACATTCGACACACAAACGCTGCCACCTACAACCGACGCCCAGGAAGCCAATGAATCCATACGTTTACCCGTTGACCCTGACGTTGGCGACCTGCCCGACGACCTGAGGGACTTCGTTACCTACATCCCGCTTCACTTGCTCAGTGAGCAGCAGCGTAAAGGGGGAATACTACCGCTTATCGCCACGAGGTTCTATATCTACCGCTCGACAGGGCGCGGCTACGTACCAGGGATCGTGCTTGTAAGCGAAGAAGACGAAACCAAACGGGAGCTGATGAGTTACGGCGTCACCCAGCGGCCCGGAGACATCACCGCAGCCTATGAGAAGATACAGCAGGTTATAGTCGTGCAGGGACTACGCCAGCCAGCCGCCGCATCGAGCCAGGAGACCCCGCCACCAGAACCCCTGCCTACAGCCACAGAAACGGCCCTAGAGCCTGCACAAGCCGTCGAGACCGAGCAAAGCCCACTGCTCACCATTTTGCATGAAGACGAGCTTTATTTTGACCCGAACGAGGTAACTATTGAAGAAGCCGAGGAGAACGACTACCCGCTCTTGCGCCGCGATGTCGTTACCTACCGCTGGTGGCTCGACCTTCCCTTTGATACCAGGGAACAGCCGGAACTATACGAGGCGCTGAAGGCGACAAAATGGCGCTGGGGAGGATACCGGCGACAGTGGTTTAATCAGGAGCACTTCCCAACTATGCCCGAAGGCATGCCGTATGCCAACGCCGGCCCAGCCTACTACTCCGAGGAGAACGCTGGTCGCCTAGAAGCCAGAGCAACCAGAGCGCGGGCGACCAGCACCGAACATCAACAGCGAGCCGATAAAATGGCGTCCATCATTCCCTTTGGACAGCCGATGCTACGCGACCACTACAGCTACCGGGCTGACCTGAACTATCGCAAGAAAATCTGGCACCAGATGGACTTGTTTGTAGCGTTCTACAAAAAGGCCGAATGGCTGGAGGCCCGCGCCGAGGGCAGCCAACGGTTACAGCGGCGCGGCAGCAACGTACACGCTATGAATAACCGTATGCAGCGGTTGCAAGCCGATCTGCGGTCACTCAGGCGCGGTTATGACGAAGCCAAGCGGAAACAGGCCACCGGAGAGTATGACTACTACCGCCGACGGCTAACCATCCTAGCAACCGAAATCCTACCCTTGCAGGTAGGCATAGCCGAACGCGGCGGCCTGCCCAGCGACCGCCTAGACCCGCACCCCGGCGATTATGTGAAGATACGCGAGCGGGCGGAATATGTCGTCAAGGTGAATAAGACGACCATTGTAACGGCCCATCCAACCCTCACGCTTGCCAACGGCCAACCCTGGCAGTCAACGTACAAGATAACCGACCTGCAAGAAATACTAGCCACCAGAGAAGAACTAGAGGCGCGGAAGCAGCAGGAAGGGCAGCCTAACTAGCTTGTTGCTATGGCCTACGACCGCTTACCAGACCACGCACCAGGTGAGACACTATGGACTTTGCCCGAATTGCCTACGGTAGCGGAACTTACCGGCCACCACGTTACCGACGACCCCCGTCAAGTGGTAGCAGCTTTGCAGGGCGGCGTACCCCTCGACAGAGGCAGGGGTATAGACGAGGCGGCCATAGAAGACTTGAAAGCCAACGGCCTCTACATATCTCCCTACGCTAACCTATGGATGGGAAGATCAGAGCGGAAATGGAACTTTGCCCCGCGTCTGACACCAGCAGAGCGCACGGCCATTGCCGAGGCTATGCTACGCCAAGGTAGGCTAACCGACCCTGGCTATTTAACCGATTGGGAGCGCGGCCAAGTGCTGAGGCACTTAGAACGGTTTACCGAGGGCGGCGACGTGGACAGCCTACGCGAGCTTGCCAGGCAACCGTATAACTTCGCATCATGGAAGCCGAGCTTTTTAGCACCATTAGGGATTATGAACGACGAGCTACCGTATATCGTGCCAGTGAGAGCAGCGGGTACTTTTCCGATCTGACCAACACCCAGGTATCTACCGCCCTGATAATGGCTCTCCGGGAAAACGGCCATGATGGAGCATACGTAAATGGCAGCTTCGCTTTTAGCGCCCAAGCTGTCATCTGGAATAATAGCGCCATCCTTCAGTTTGGAGACTACACCCCAGGCGAGCCTAACAACCATATGTTTCAAGCGTAACCGATTTGCCAACCGTGCAAAAATTCATACAAAATTCATTTTCACAGTGCTTCCGCTCATTGACAGGCGCGGTAGTTGCTTCTATTCTCAGCTTATACTAAGCAAGGAGCGATGGATGGGAAGACAAAGCAGACAGGCAGGGTTCAGCACGGTAGAGCTACTACTAGCAGGCTTAGCAGTCGTTGTTATTGGCGCTGCTGGCGTGTTTGTGTATGAGCACCAGCACAAGACCACGCCAACTACGACCAACGCCGCTACAAACTCAACACAGACTACCAACCAACAGCAGAACACTACAGGTACCCAGCCGCAACAGACAGCATCACTCAGTACCTACACATCCACTTCTGGTGGTTTCTCGTTCCAATATCCGAGTAGCTGGAAGGTTACTGAAGGAACAATACCTACTCCGCAGGGTGCCACCGAAGACGAAATAAGCATAAGCTCTTCGGCTACAGGCATATCTGTAACGCCACGACAGATCACAACGCCGAATGTCTACAGCATGACACTTTCCATTGGCACTCAAAAGTCAGGCATCGGTTCAGCGATCATGCCAGACGGAACAATACAGAGCAGCGCCAACGGCATACCCATTTGGACTGCCTCCGAAAGCTGGGCGGCAACACCGACAAATCCGGCTGGACTAACAATGTGCCCCCAAGTCTTCGTGGCGAGTGCTGACAAGTCTAACTTCACCTACCTGTTGCCAAATGGCAAGAACTTAGTAGTTCAGGCTGGTTACTGTGAGGGCCAAGGTGTCGGCACCTCCCTGACCTACCAACAGCAGGTTGCCAGCCCGGATTGGCAGGCAGGTATAACGCTCCTCCAATCAATCAAGTTTAACTAAAGAAAGGCAGATATGAATCTATTCAAGCCTCTTGCGAGTAAGGGGGCAGTATTATTTGTTTTCTCCCTCGCTCTAGCTACAGCCTTTGCTTTGGTGCTAAACATGCACCCTGCTCTTGCCGCCACTGACACGGATCATGGTGAGTATACATGGCCGGCTGCTCCACCCATTGCAAACGACTACTTTGGGTATTACCCCTCATCTTCTTGCCCTTCGTCTGACAGTAACTGCTATGCCTTCACATACACGTACAATGGGACTACCTATGGGGTAAGTGACCCTTGGCACTATGCGCTTCGAAACTGCACCTCCTATGTGGCCTGGAAGATTACTCAAATGTTCCCTAATGTCAGTTTCCCTACTAACCTCGGAGACGCGAATACATGGGTCAAGTATGCCCAGCAGTACAATTTCGGCACCGTCTACCCGTCTTCAAACTATGGCCCCCAAGTCGGCGACATTGCTGTCTGGACTACCGCTGACCATGTGGCATACGTCGGCGATGTAAGCAACGGCAGGGTTACTATGTACGAGTACAATGTTGGTCTCGATGGTAACTTCTATTCGGGCCGCACGGCAGCCTCAATAGGTGCCCCTGACCATTACATTCATATTGGTAAAGTCGGCAACCAAACTGAGTACCTACCGACCGAAACAGCGTTCGACGCCAATGTTAACGGCGGTTACCTCTATCTATATAACGACAACACCGGAACGACACCAACTACGCAAGGCATTGCCTCCGGCACTACCCCGGCTATCGCCGACACAGCAGATGGGTATATGGTTGCGTACCACGGAACAAACGGCGATCTGTGGACCTACGACGTCGCTATGAGCAGGGCAACTGACACCGGCCAAGGCATGGCCCCAGGCACCAGCCCAAGCATTGCCGCTGGCGTCTACACGGGCACAGGAGCAAACGTGTCTGGCGGCTGGGAAGTTGCGTTTCCAGCCAATGTCTCCGGCAACTACATGTACTTCTACGAATTTCAGGCCGGGCCATTGGCTGGTAACCAGGGCCTGGAGACCGGCACCAGCCCGGCAATAACCTATGTCTCAAATAACTACCAAGAAGCCTTTGCCGCTGCTGGCACCGGCAACCTCATCGTCTATGGTTCTAACCAGAATGGGAACACCGGACAAGGACTATATCCCGGCACCAGCCCAAGCATCTCCGCGCCGTTCAATGGCAGTAACTTTGAGGTTGCCTTCAATGCGAACACCTCCGGTGGCATGCTATATACCTACAACTCATCGGGCAGTGTCACGACGCCCACATCCAATAGCATAGCGACGGGCACCAGCCCGGCAATCACTGCACTGGCACTGACAAATAGCACCTACGAAACGGTCTTCCAAGGCAGCACCGGGACGCTCTGGATTTATGGTGACGCCGGCAATGGTAACACCAGCCTAGGCATGGCTTCGGGCACCAGCGCTTCCATTTCCGCAGATGGAGATGGCAGCAATAACTCCTGGTTTGCTTATCAGAACCAGAGTAACAATCACCTCTACACCATTCAAGGCGCAAACGGCCAAATTACGGACACACAACAGGGCATGGTGTCCAGTACGAGTCCATCAATATCTGCGCAATAGGGGGGCATTAACAGAAACAAACGAACATGAAGCGCCGCCCAGCCAGCGGCGCTTTTGTGAGTAACCCAAGGGCCACGTTAGCATATAATTAGCCTATGCCTGCCTTCATTCCTACCATGATTTTTGCAGCATTCATACTGTCAGTTCTTTTTGCTGGGTTAATAGTCTCGACAATAGACTTGATAAAGGAACGACGAAATAGAAAAAACCGCTGATGCTGCTATGGAGCAGCCGTGCAAGAGTGTTGCCCCGATTTTAACGTAGGCGCACGCTAAGCCTGCCCAACGTCTCAGTACTACAGCCCCACTTAGGCCGTTAGGGAGCGGGAAGAGCAAGGGGAGGCACATGCGAGGCGCTTTGCGGGAGCAGAATCTGGAGGATGCGCTCCCAAAGCCCTGCTTTACACCAGCGGCGGTAATGGTACACGACAGT
>DATGID010000124.1:0-8773 GCA_035307385.1 Ktedonobacterales bacterium
CGTGGCAGGGCAGGCAGAAGGGGCTGGATAAGCGCCCACTCAGCGTCCGTCAGATTGGTAGCATAGAGTTGGGTAGACATGGTTCAGCATATCGAACCCTGCCGCCTGTTCGCATCTCATGGGTTTTCAGACAGTTTCTTAAACTATTGACACTTCGCCCAGGCTCACGCCTGACGGATTCTCAGAGAACGCTTGTGGCATCTCACTACGTTCCCCCTGAAGGCCGTGCCTCCGCCTGTTTTTCTTCTGCTCTGCTGTGTTGGTCCAATTTAAGGCCAACCTGCAACACATTGAGCGCATCGTTGTGGTCGCGGTCCAGCACCAAATCGCACTCGGGACAGATAGGGGTTCTGACCAAGAGGCTTTTCTGGACGTACACCCCACAACGACTGCGCAACTGGTTGGTGTTGTAGTGTGGGGGAATCGCCACGACTCGCTTACCGGCGCATGCTGCCTTGTACTCGAGGAAGCGACGGACCTGTATCCACCCAGCATCACTGACGGACTTGGCAAAGTGATGATTCTTCACCATATTGCGCACCTGCAAGTCCTCAACTTTCACAGCCGGTCTGTCTTACAGAGAGTGAAGACCAATGTGGGGAATGACAGGGGAACAGAGATTGAGACTGCAAGCATACCGCGACAATTGTTCAACGAATATGGCGTTTGGAGCAGTGGGTACAGCAGATTGTTTCACTACCCACAACTCTCGCCATCAGTCCATAACCGCGTCCCTCTGCCAAATTCAGAAAGGACCATAGTCATGTCTCTTCCAGCCAAAGGGGTATGTGCCTCAGCTCTCCAAGCCATTGGAAACACCCCTCTTGTCCGATTACAAAAGGTCGTCCCCTCAACCTGCGCCGAGGTTCTCGTCAAACTGGAGTATTTTAATCCCACTGGCTCTTATAAAGACCGGATGGCTCTCTCCATTATTGAGGGAGCCGAAGCACGTGGTATCTTGCGGCCAGGCATGACGGTCGTGGAGTACACGGGAGGGAGCACCGGTTCCTCGCTCGCCTTTGTCTGCGCCGTCAAAGGGTATCCCTTCAAAGCGGTCTCCTCTGATGCATTTGCCCGTGAAAAACTGCAAACCATGCGCGCCTTCGGCGCAGACCTGATGATCGTTCCAAGTGTGGGAGGCCAGGTCACGCCGGATTTGACCCCACGTCTGATTGAGGCCGCACGTGAACTGGCAACTGATCCGGGTATCTATTGGACGGATCAGTTGCACAATGCCGATACCATCACCGGCCATGAACATCTTGGTCGCGAATTACTCGCACAGATCGAGGGGCCAATTCACGCCTTTTGTGGGGCAGTCGGAACGGCCGGGATGCTCATGGGAGTCGCCAGAGCCTTGCGCCAGGCCAAAAGCCAGGCCCGGATGATCGCACTGGAACCGGCGAGTGCTGCGTTTCTCTCCACTGGCAAAGCGGGACCTCATCATGTCGAGGGCATTGGGATCGGGTTTGCTCCACCGCTCCTCGATCCCGCTTTCTATGATGAAGTGCGTGGCATTGATGAAAGGGAAGCCCGCTACATGGCTCGCCGCCTGGCGCAAGAAGAAGGCATTTTCGCTGGAGTTTCCAGTGGCCTCAACGTTGTCGGTGCACTTCAACTCGCGCAAGAACTTGGTGTTGGGCATACCGTGGTGACGGTTGCCGTGGATACTGGGTTAAAATACCTGGTTGGCGACCTGTATGAGCGATAATTCTGCCCGCTCGTAATCTATTTTACGAGATGTGGACAACTGCTTTTCAAAGCCTGGGCCAACAGATCAAACACTTTTCAGACGCCCGGGACCGTATCATACTAAATTCGTCTAAGTGACGTCGTTCCCTAAAGGCGATACACAAATCGCCGTTTCAGCCGACGGGTGGGTTTCGGCGGCCTGCCCCAGAGGAAAGGCGTGGGATGGCGATTCCAATCGGCCACATCTGCCTCTAGGGCCTCCACCACCTCTTCGGTACTCGTACAGGACCGCCCAGCCAATGCCCGCTGGCGCAGGATTTTCCAGAAGCCTTCAATGAGGTTGAGCCAAGCCGCAGCTTTGGGAAGCGGCACGAAATGGAAGCAGGGATGGCCCCAATTCCACAAGATGGTTTCGATGCTCCAATGCAACGGCAACCCATCTGCGATGAGATAGACCTCGCCCGGTGGAGCGAAGCCCTTTACGCCATCGAGGAAATGCAGCCACGAGGCGGTGTCGCGCGTGGGAGCCAGCTCAACGAAGACGTGTCCTGTTCGGAGCATCAACGCGCCCGCTATGCCCACTGATAGCCATAGCGGGCATAGCTGGGGTGGAAATGCGGGCGATGTGCATCGTTACTCCAACTGGGACCAGGGTAGCTGCGCGCAGCGACTGGCCTCAGTTCGTCGAGACACCTCACGGTGCTGTTGGCCGGCGGATTGGTGTTAGTGGTGGAGAGATGGACGATGGCTCCCTTTCTTCGGCAAACGCTGGATCGGTGCTTTCCAACCAGGTACGGGATTGCTGCCACTTGAAGTGCTCGGCCTTGAGGATACGCCGAATTTGGCTGCGCTTATTGGGGATGCCGTCTTTGGCCAGTTCGACTTGCAGGCGATCCAGGGTCCAGTGGCACAGGGGAGCCGTCTCCCAGTCGGCTGGTTTGGGCGGCAATCTTCGCGCCTTGGCAATCACCTGATTGGTGATGTCTGGCGAGTAGGTGTGTGGGCGTCCAGAGCGCGGTGCATCGTCTACGCCGGCCAGACTTTCAGTCTCGAACCGTTTGAGCCACCGGCGCACCGCCTTTTCACTGAGACTCAATCGGTGGGCGATAGCAGGAACGGTCAAGCCCGCCGCTGCCCACGCAATGATCTGCGCCCGACGGACCAGGCGGACTGGCGCACGCTGCACCCGCACAAGCCGGGCAATTTTTCCCTGCTCTTCTTCAGTTAAGGGGCGGAGTCGTAAGGTCATGAGCTGTTCGCTCCTTCCTCCTTATTTCATCACAGATTTAGTAACCGCACACTTAGGTGCTGAAGCGTACTATGGCAATCACTACGATCAGAATAATTACCAGGGCGACTGCCAATATCCACTGCCTCCGGCGCTTTTCCTCGTAGCGCTGTTCACGAAGTTGTGCGCGGCGGCTCAGGCCATCTTCACGGTCTATCTTCCTATTGCTCTTGCTCTGCTGTGCGTTCCTTTGCAGGAGGAACCGCTGCTGCCGACTACCGCGCACGCCTCCTCGCCTGAGGGGCGTGGCATATTCTGATTGGTGGACGATCTTCGGTGCTTTCTTGCGCATAGGCTCTCTACTGTCCTCGTCTTCTCGCTTGCTCTCTCTTGCCTGCGGCTCCTCCACATCAGGAAAAGCCAACTCGATTTTTCCGGCGCGAGGTCATCAGCATCAGCCGCTCTTGTTTTGCGGAAGAGCGACCGATGCTTGCATTGGGATCGCCTTATTGCAGGTTATTTCCTGGCTGCGGAAATCATCGTGGCCGCGTTTGGCTTGGCCCGATTCGAGTTCTGCTTGATGGAAATGATGCGTCCATCTTCAAGCTCCATGCGTTTGTCTGCCAGCCGGGCGATGCTGCGGTCGTGCGTTACCACTATGACAGTGCGGCCCTGATGCGACAGTTGGGATAGTAACTCGACGATGTTGCGTCCGGTTTTAGAGTCCAGGTTGCCGGTCGGCTCGTCGGCCAGGATGACGGCAGGGTTATTTGCCAGCGCTCGCGCAATCGCCACGCGCTGCTGTTGCCCGCCGGAGAGTTTCCCTGGCCGGTGGAGGTGGCGCTTTTCGTCGAGGCCCACCCGCAGGAGTAGTCGGCGCGCCCGCGCATGGTGATTTTCGCTGCCCTTACCAACTATCTCCATCGGCAGCATCACATTTTCCAGGGCGGAGAGGTCCGGGATGAGGTTGAACGATTGGAAGATGAAGCCTACTTTTGCGCGACGAAACGCGTCTTCTTCTCGCCCTTTGATTGCAGGGACATCAATGCCGTCAATCAGCAGCGTCCCAGAGGTTGGCCGTTCCAGACCACCCAGTAGATACATCAGGGTAGTTTTCCCGCAGCCACTGGGGCCGGTGATGGCAACGAGCTGGCGCGACGCAATCTTGAAGCTCACCTCATCCACAGCTTTGATCACTTCTCCCGCCTGCATGAAATGCCGGCTCAACCCTTCGGCGACGATGATAGCCTTTTCTGCGACTTTCTCAGCCGTTCGCTCAGTCACCTGCGCTGTTGTTTCGGTTGGCTCGGTGGCGGCACCTTCTGGCAGTTTGTCACGTTCCTCTGCTCGTTCTTGGGGTGATGACGATGACATAGACATACACTGTTCTCCTTGTTCTCTTATGCGGCTGCCTGGCGCAACACGCGGGCGGGCTGAGTGTGGGATACGAACCAGGTTGGAATGAGGCTCGCCACGAGCGCCAATCCTATGCTCATCCCTAAAATAATTAGTAGGGTCTGCGGGGTAAGGCCAGCCGCCGCCAGATGCACATTGCTGAGCGCATTGCTGCTTGAACTGGCTGCTGGGCCACCGACTGTCTGGAAGAAGACGCCGGAGCCAGAGCCGGAATTATTGTTCACCAGTGAAGAGGGGTCAATATCGAACTTCTGGGAGATGAACGGACCCAGCGTGACGAGCAGGAACACGGCCAACGCCGCTGCCGTAGCGCTCAAACCCGCGATTTCAATCCAGAACTGTCTGAGCACCTGCCAGTGAGAGGCGCCAAGCGTTCTGAGGATGGCAATCTCGACGATCCGTTCGCGCACCAGCATGACCACGGCGAAGATGGTCACGGCTGCCGCGATCAGGAACGAGATTACCAGCGCCACCTCAATGCTCGTTTGCGCGATCTGAAGCGCGCTGAACACCTTTGTGTATTGATCCGCTTGGCTGACGACATCGTATTGACTTCCCAACGCCTTGCGCAGCGTGGCCGCCACGGCATCGGCTTGCTCATAACTGGCGGCAGTGGCCGTGATAGAGTCCACGCCATTGATGCCAAACACCTTTTGCATGGTCGCCATCGGGATGACGATGCTGCTATCTGCGAGTTGATTCGAGGTAGTATATAGCCCGACCACCGTGAACTTTGTTCCTTTCAAGGTGAAGATTGAGCCAACGTGCAGATTATTTTCCTGAGCTACCGACTGGCTCACCAGCGCCACATCAGCATTCGCATCGCTGGCTCGAAGCCCACGCCCGGCTACGAGCGTGGGGGTAGATCCGCCCAATATCGTAAAATTGGTGGAGTCGCTGGAGATACCATTGACTGCCACAGGGGCATTCACCTGCTGTCCATTCGGCGCAGTGATAGTGCCGCCCTGTATGTTTCCATCTTGATCGGGACGTACCAGGCTCTCTTGCGTGGACGCTACTCCTGGAACACTCTTGATTTTCGTCACCACGTCATTGGGAATTGTCGTGGGAGAGAAGATGCCAACGCCCGCAATACTCCCGCCGCCAGGACCACCTCCCGGATTACCACCAGAATTGTTGCCCGACGTTATCTTTGCGGCGTCATTCTCGGCGGAGGTAATGCTGATGGTGTTGCCAACCTGCTTATGCACGGCGTCGAGTTCCCGCTGCGAGTTGGCGCTCAGGCTCGTCATCGCGGCCACAAACATTACGCTCGCTCCCAGGAGAACGACAATCAGTACGAGCCGGACTGGGCTGCGGAGGACATGCCTGAAGCTCCGCTTGAAGAAATCCATACAGGTATTTTCCCTTCGCATACGTTTGATAAACTGACACAGAGAAGACCAGCATGAGCGAGGAGAAACCGTTTCTCTCCGCTCTGCACGACCTATCTGCTGCGCCTGCTGTGTTGTGCTATCTGTAGGATAGTGGATGGACTTCAGGAACCATCGAGGAACTCATGAGGAAATTGTGAGGATGGGACGACAGGCGTATCTGGTCAGGGTGCACACTCAACGGCGGGCAGCGTGAAGGTGAAACAGGCGCCCTTCCCCGGTTGGCTTTCGACCGTTACCTGCCCATCCTGCGCCTCGACCAACTGCTTCACGATAGCCAGGCCCAGTCCCGTGCCGCCGGTTGCACGCGCGCGTGAGGCGTCCACTCGATAGAAGCGCTCGAAGAGATTGGGGAGATGTTCGGGCGCAATGCCCACCCCGCTATCGCGCACGCTGACCGCGACCAGTGATGGCAGCGCTGGATCATCGAAAGCGATGGTGTGGCTGGCTGTGATGATGATCTTTCCCCGGTTGGGCGTATGCGTGATGGCATTGCTCAGCAGGTTGCGCAGAATCTGGGCGACGCGCTCCGGGTCGGCCTCGACGGCAGGCAAATCTGGAGGTATCTTCACGCACAGCGTCAGGTTTTTGCGCGCCAGCGCCGGCTGCACCATTTGCGTTGCCTGGCCGACGACCTCTTCCAGCGCGACGACTTGGGGCTTCAAGCGCAGTTGGCCGGCTTCGGCCAGCGATAAATCTTGCAGATCGGCAACGATCCGGCTCAACAGCGACGTTTCTTCATAGAGCGAGGCCAGCGTCTCCGGTGTTGGCTCGATCACCTGCTCCTGCACCAGTTCCAGCGTGCCGCGAATATTCATCAATGGGTTGCGCAGTTCGTGCGCCACATCGCTGACCAGATTGCGCCGCAAGCGCTCCGCCCGGCTCAGGCTGTCGGCCATCGCATTGAAGGCATGAGCTAGCGCGCAGAGTTCGCCGTTGCCTTTGATGGCCACCCGCTGAGTCAGGTCGCCCTGCTCCATACGGTAGGCAACCGCCTTCAATGTGCGCAGCGGTTTCAACAACATGCTGGCAAACAGCAGCGCCAGCAGCAGCGCTGTGAGGCCGGCAATGAGGACGGCCAGCCAGAGTGAGTGATTCACAGCAGTTAGAAAGGTGGTTTCCGGCGAGTTATCAGTAGAGAGAAATGGGCCAGCGCTGGCAGATTGCACGATAAAGAAACCATTTGGATCAGCAAACGTTGAGGTAGGAGGAGAAGGAGGATACGCCAGCAGCAGCGCCGGAGCGGGGATAGAGATGGACGAGGAACGAGAAAGGGAAGGACCGGGAAGTGGAAGCACCTGCCCAATCAGAGTGTGATCTGAATCAGCGATCACGCGCATGTTCTGGTCGAAGAGAATGATACGCTCGTGCAATCGCTGCGCTAACTGCTCGGTCAGTGTTTGCAGCGCGTGCTGATTCAGATGTTGCTGGGGAGCCGTGAGCAGCACCGAGTTGACCTGCTGTAGATTCTTTGCCTGGGTATAGGTCTGTAAGTTGTTGGTTGTCGCCTGATTCGTCATCAGGGCAACGGTACCCACGGCTATCATGACGACCAACATAAACATCAGCACGAGGCGCAGGCGCAGGCTAGACAACAGGTTCCACATCATCCACGCTCCTGAACTTGTAGCCAATGCCAAACACCGTCTGAATATAGGGACAGCGTTTGGGGTTGGTCTCGATTTTCTTCCGCAGGTTGCCCACATGGAAGTCAATCGTGCGGTCAAAACCGGCATAGTCTGGGCCGTAGAGGCGTTCCACCAGTTCTTGTCGGCTAAATGTGCGGCCAGGAGCACGCGCCAGCGTCTCGAGGAGCTTGAACTCCTTGGGCGTGAGGTAGACTGATGTCCCATCTAGCCGAACCTCGTGCGCCTGCATGTCGATCATTAGATCACGCACCTGCAACGTTGCTGGTCGTTCCTCGGACTGGTAGGTGCGGCGCAGGACAACGCGCACCCGCGCCACCAGCTCACGTAGGCTGAATGGCTTGGTCAGATAATCGTCCACGCCCAGCTTCAAGCCCAGGAGTTTATCATCTTCAGTCGCTTTGGCGGTCAGCATAATCACCGGCACCGCAGACTCTGAGCGCACGAGGCGGCAGAGATCGAGGCCGCTCACGTTGGGTAACATCCAATCCAGAATAATCAGGTCGGGAGAGGCACATCTGGCCAGCGCCAGCGCCTCAAACCCTTCGGTGGCACTCAGCGCCTCAAAGTGTTCTTTCTCCAGCGCCAGACGGATCAAATCAGTCGTCTTCTGGTCGTCATCCACCACCAGGATTTTGTATGCCATCGTGCCGCCCCCTCATTGGTCCATCGTTCGCACTTTATCTCTCTGGACGCGCGAAATATGGGCAAGACGCACCCATCGCCTACACTCTACCTAAAAGTTGTGAGATTTTTATGAGGAAATGGCGGTGCTCTCATCTCATCACGCGAGATGTTGATCTGTCAGGAATGTTCGTGGAGCAGCGCGGCGATGCGCAGCAGTTCGGTAACCATCCATGCTTGCTGGGACAGCCACAGGGCGCGTAGGACAAGTTACCAGTGGCGATTTCACTGATGCTGCCGATGCTTGCCACGCGCAGATGCTTAGAGCGTGCTACAAGTGCGGCTGTGTCATTAGCGGTATCCGCGCTTCAGCAGAACTTTTGCACCAGCGTCAAACGCGTCAGGACTTAGTATCTCGAACCCAAAGGCATTGGCGAGCCGATCGGTTACATTGAAGGCAAAACCGAAGGCCAGCGCCTGTTCTATCTGCTCGCGTGAGACCCCTGCAGCGAACACAACACGCATGTCGTCTGCAGTCACCTGCTGCTCTCTGGTCAACTTGCCAAGCATGCGTACTGTTGCTTTGAGAGTCTCTTCGATGGATGCTGCTTCTAGATCAGCAAGTGCAGTAACCGCTCAGCCGCGCGGGTCAGGTTCATCTCTTCCGCAATCAGCAGCAAAGAGCGCATCTCATGGATGTCCATCTGCATCGATACCATTCTTGGTATGAATAGGGTCACAAGGTGGGATTGGACAACCGGACTTCCTCCCCG
>DATGID010000125.1:0-1205 GCA_035307385.1 Ktedonobacterales bacterium
CTTGTGATGGCTTATAGAATTGCGGTATCCTTATTGACAATCTTACGTTTAGCGAGGAATACCGCTGTGCCCAAGTACCACCATGTCATTCTTTCCAAAGAGCAGCGCGAGGAACTGCTCAGCCTGGTTAGCAGCGGAATAGAGAGCGCCCGCACGCTAACCCACGCGCGCATTCTGCTGCACGCCGATGCCGCCCAGCAAGACGCAGCCTGGTTCGATACCGAGATTGCCCAGGCACTGCATGTCGGGCTCGCCACCGTAGAGAGGATACGCCGCAAGTTCGCTTGCGGCGGGCTGGAGGCGGCCCTCTACCGCAAGCCCCAGCCCAAGCGCCTTCCCGAGAAGATGGATGGCGAAGCCGAAGCGCATCTGATCGCCTTGACCTGCTCGGCTCCTCCCGATGGGCAGAAACGCTGGACACTTCGACTTCTGGCCCAGGAAATGGTCGAGATGGGCTATGTGGATAGCCTCTCCCATGAAAGCGTACGCACAACCCTTAAAAAAACGAACTCAAGCCCTGGCTGAAGCAGGGCTGGTGCATTCCTCCCAAGCACAATGCCGCCTTCGTGTGGGCTATGGAGGACGTTCTCGAAGTCTACCGGCGTCCCTTCGACCCCAAGCGCCCGCTGGTCTGCCTGGATGAAGCCATGAAGCAACTCTTGGCGGATAGCCGCCCTGCGCTTGGTCTACAGCCAGGTCGGAGGCAGCGGCAGGACTATGAGTATGTGCGAGGGGGCACCGCGGCTCTGTTTATGCTCTTTGCGCCTCTGCTGTCGTGGCGGCATGTAGAGGTCACAGAGCAACGCAGGGCGCTGGATTGGGCCTACGTCGTTCGGGACCTGGTGGACCTGGACTTTCCCGATGCCGACAAGATTGTGCTGGTGATGGACAATCTGAATACCCATACGCCCGCCGCTCTCTACGAGGCGTTTGCGCCCGAGGAGGCCAGGCGCATAGCCGAGAAACTGGAGATCCATTATACGCCTAAGCACGGCTCCTGGCTCAACATGGCCGAGATCGAGCTATCAGTGTTGGCGCGTCAGTGTCTAGATCGGCGCATTCCCGACATCGACATCTTGGCGGAAGAGACCCTCGCCTGGGAGGAGGCCAGAAACCTAGCAGAAGTGAGCGTTCACTGGCGCTTCACTACCGAGGACGCACGCATTAAGCTGCACAAGCTCTACCCCTCCATTCAGGCTTGACAG
>DATGID010000126.1:0-2669 GCA_035307385.1 Ktedonobacterales bacterium
GCGCTTTTTCACGGCGATGGCCCATGAACTGCGCACTCCGCTGGCCTCGCTGCGCCTGGCAGCAGGATTGCTGGTGCAGGCCCCGCCGCCAGGCGCTACCGAGGAACACCGGCAACTCTTCCAATTGATGTTGCAATCCAGCGACCGGCTGGACCTGCTCATCAATAGTTTGCTGGATTATGCGCGTCTGGAAGTCAGGCATCTGCAACTGGACATGCAGACTATCGATCTGCGGCCCATCCTGGAATCGGTGGCGGCCCTGCTGGAACCACATTATCGCGCTAAACACCAGACGCTTGATATTACGCTTCCAGAAGAACCTGTCAACATACAGGGAGACCCGTTTCGTCTGAAAAGTGCGGTTCAGGCCCTGTTGGATACGGCGTGGAAGCGCTGTCCGGAAGAGGGCAGGCTGAGTATAGGATGCCGTACACAGGATGGGCAAACGCTTGGGTGGGTCTGCGATACTGGCGCGCAGGTACCCGAAGCAGCGCGCCCGCATGTTTTTACTCGTGCGTATTGGCAAACCACCGAAGACCTGCCCCAGCTTTCGGCGTTTGGGTTGGGGCTGCCGCTGGCCCATGGACTCATCGCTCTGCATGGGGGCAATCTCTGGCTGTCAGAACCTGAAACGGAGGGAGATGGGATGTGCTTTCATTTTCGCCTGCCTCTGGCAAGTACCTGAGCCAAGGGCCAGGCTTGTGCAAGCGCGGGGAGGATTGATAGAATGAACCCGTTATCCAGGACAGCGGAAAGGAGTGCTCTGTGAAGCTGCTGGTGATCGATGATGACCCGAATATTGCCCAGGCCATCAAGCTGGCTTTCAGCATGCAGTGGCAGGGGGTGGAGGTGCGCGTGGCCTACGATGGTTCCAGCGGACTGGATACCTTCTTTGAGACCCAACCCGATGTCATCTTGCTCGATGTGGGCCTGCCTGGAGGACTGTCTGGCTTTGAGGTGCTGGAGAAGATTCGCCGCATCTCGGATGTTCCTGTGCTGATGCTCAGCGCACACGGGCAAGAACTCGATAAAGTGCGTGGGCTGGAACTGGGGGCCGATGATTATGTCACCAAGCCGTTCGGGCATCTGGAGTTGCTGGCACGCGTGCGTGCCGTCTTACGCCGGGCCGAACTGCCCCCACCAGTCAGCGCGGTTCCCGATTTACAGGCAGGAGACCTCTCGATCAATTTTGGCAGTCGTGAAGTGCATATCAAAGGGGAGCCGGTGAAGCTCACCCCCGTCGAGTATGGGCTGCTCTATCATCTGGCGCGCAACGCGGGGCATGTCCTGACACACGATGCCTTGTTGACCAAGGTCTGGGGCGACGAATATCGCGGCGAGGCCGATTACCTCAAAGTCTATATTAGCCGCCTGCGCGCCAAGCTGGGCGACGATTCCACCCACCCGCAGTGGATCGAAACGGTCCCCCGACTCGGCTATCGCTTCTTACGTTCCCCCACCACGGCTTCGACCACCGAGGCCAGGGGCGCCGATCAACATGAGTAACACGTCCCGTCCCATAACGCCAGGGGAGTTGAAGAGAAATGCTGTCGCATGGGAGCGCGGCCAGTGATAGCCGCGCTCCCGCGTAGGTGGTGCATTAGCGCAGAACGAGCTGCTGCTCGACCGTCTCGTGTGAGGCTGAAGGCTGCTCACTGCTGATGTGAGAGTGCTGCCTGTGTACCAGCAGGACTGGCGTATCCCCTTCTTGCAGCACGCTCTGGGCCACGCTGCCCAGGGCAAAACGCCCCAACCAACCACGTCCATGCGAGGCCATGACGATCAACCCGGCCTCGCGCTCTTCAGCGACCTGCTCGATAAACGGGGCCGCGCTCCCCACCGCCGTTTTCGTTTGCACCTTGAGGCCAGTGCTGGCAAGCTCAGCCGCTTTGCGTTTCAGGTAATTCTCGGCTTCCTCCAAAGACCACTCCCACGCCTGCCCCATCATCGCTTCATACCCGATCACCCCTCCGGCGATAGAGGGCTGCTCTCCCGCACGCACCAGCAAGAGCGGGTTGCCAAAGGTGCGCGCCAACTCGGCAGCGATGGGCAGCGCGCCCTCGGCCTGAAGCGAGCCATCCAGCGCTACCAGTATGGGCGCCTGCGGGTCGATCATGAAGGGTGGCAGGTGAAGCGTCAGCGCGGCAGGGTCATCATTGCTCGTACACTTGCAGGTCAGAATCGGCGCGTTCGTCTGACGCAGCACCTGCCAGGTCACACTCGGATGGAACAGGGCATCGATGCCTTTACGCCCATGTGTCGCCATGACGATCAGGTCCACCTCACTAAACACCGCCTCATCGATGATGCCCTCGGCTGCCTCCAACGGGAGAACCACCATATGGGCGACGATATTCTCACCATGCAGATAGTCGGCAATGGACTTGAGATAGCGCTGCGCATCGTGGGTCGCCTCAAAGCGTGGGGAACCCTCAAGCAACGCTTCCGGGGCCAGCGCGCGGACCAATAGCAGATCAGCTTCAAAACGCCTTGCCAGCAGCATAGCTGGCTCTAGCGCTGTTTCCGCCAGCGGCGAGCCATCCAACGGCACCAGTATGGTATTCAACATCGTTCTGCTCCTTTGCTCTTCCCGTTCGCGCCATCCCAGAACGGTCCTGGTGGCGCTTCCGTGAGTCGTTTCCTTCGATCTCCCCAGAAGATACCGCGCA
>DATGID010000127.1:0-1951 GCA_035307385.1 Ktedonobacterales bacterium
CCTGCGCACGGTGGCAGAGTCCGCCTCTGCGCGAGGCAGCCGGGTGATTGAGGTAAGCTGTGGCAGCGCCGCCCCAGCGCCGAGGGGGTGCTTCCAGCGGTACGAGGTCGCGGGTCTCGGCCAGCGCCATGCCTTATTACTCTATCAGGCCGATGGCGTGCTGGTGCTTCCAGGCGGGCCTGAAACCTTCTGGGAACTGATGGAGGTACTGGCGCTCGCGCATCTGGCCCAACACAGCAAACCGCTTGGACTGCTGAATGTGGGAGGCTTTTTCACCCCCTACCTGCATACCCTCGCGCATCTGTATCACACCGGCTTCACCCACCTGGACCTGAGCCAGCGTTATCTCCTGTGTGCCACCGAACCGCACTCCCTGGTGCAGCGGTTGCTGGCCCATCCCAACTGGCGCTTTGGCGCGGTGCCAGTTGAACAGGCAAGTGAGAGGAGAAGTTATGATGTCTGAACCTCTCCCGACCCTCCTGGTCATCTCGCCTGATCCCACCTTGGTGTCGACTCATCTGGCGCTGCTAGACCATGTTAAGGTAGTGCTGGCCGTGAGCTATGAACGCGGTATCGCTTGCTACGAGCGTTTGCACCCGACGTGTGTCCTGATTGATGCCACCTTGCCAGGCGGCAGAGGATACCCGCTGTTACAAGCCTTGTGGGGCAGCAGCGCGAGCGCAACGCCACCGCTGCTCCTCTTGACCACGCTCGAAGATACCACCTACCCGCTGATCGTCCAGACCCTGGGCACAGAGCAGTGCCTGGCCCTTCCCCTTCCCGTCGAGCGGATGGTGCAGACGATCCAGGCCCTGCTCATCCTCATCGAGGAAGCGCGGCGGCACATGCAGGGCGAGCCGCCACCTGATGAGCAGATGCTGGGTCTGTGCTGTTGAAGCAGGGAGAGGCATCGTCTGGCACGCTACCCATCAGTCCTGCCTCCTTGACAAGCGCGCCTGACTGCCCTACCCTTATGCGAGGTATGTCTGCCTGTTTCCCTACCAGGATAGGCGCATGAGGCCCTGCCTTCAGGCAAAGGGATGAAATGTGTCCCGGCTGCGCCGTTGACACCGTTTGCTCTATCGATTATCGTTAGGGCGTGAGAACGTGGGAGTATCGCTTGTATCCGAATCAAGCCCAGCGTCGCCAATTGATGGCGTGCCTGATCGCATCGCGGGGGCTGTACAATGAGATGTTGGCGGCCACCAAAGAATACTATGCCCAAACAGGCAAATTTCTCTTCAAGTATGATTTGACGATGCAGTTTAAGGGGCGTGGGGGCGATACCGTGCCAGCTACCACGGTACAAACCCTGGCAGATCGGCTAGATAAAGCGCTCAGACGCTATCTGGCGTTCAAGGAGCAGGGCAGACCCTGCGGCTTCCCGCACTTCAAAACCCCCAACCGCTGGCATAGCATCCAGTTGCGCCAGTATGCGCCGGGCCGTGATGTGTGGCTGGATGCCGATGAGAAGCATCTGCACGTGCCTGCGAAACTCGGCTCGCTGCTCAAGATCAAACTGCATCGCCCAATAGAGGGCACCCCCAAGACCGCGCATCTGGTGTTGCGCGCCGATGGGCACTGGTATGCCCTCATTATCTGCGAGCCAGCGGAAACACCGCAGCATCACGAAGACGGTCAGCCCTGCGCTCATCCAAATATCGGACTGGATGTGGGCCTGAAAGTCTTCCTGGCCGACTCCAATGGGCAGACCGTTGCCAATCCCCGCTCTTATCGCAAGAGCCAGCGGGCACTCCGGCGCAAGCAGCGCCAACTCTGCCGCCGCAAGAAAGGGAGCCACAGACGCCGCAAGGCAGCACGGAACTGTGCCAAGACCCATCTGAAGATCAAACGCCAGCGCCGTGACTTCCTCTTCAAGACGGCCAAACTGTATGCAGAGCATTATGCCCGTATCTGTGTCGAAGATCTGAACATCTCTGGCATGCTCCAG
>DATGID010000128.1:0-19129 GCA_035307385.1 Ktedonobacterales bacterium
CTGGCTCTTTCCCACGCGCAGTGTGGGCCTGCTGCTCCTCGAAAACTCCCTTGCCTACAGCTTTGGAGCCGTCAACAGCTTTCTCTTCAATAAATATTGGACCTTTCGCTGCCTCGGGCGCGTCGAAGGGCGCGAGGTAGGACGCTTCGCCCTGACGACGCTGGCCGGGGTGGCCTGCAACACGCTGCTGCTCTGGCTGCTGAGCACGCTCTTGCATCCGGTGTTTCTGAATGCCGTGCTCTGGGCCAATGCTTCCAAGATTGTTGCCATCGGGGGCACGGTGCTCATCTCCTATCTCGGCATGCGGCTCTGGGTCTTTGTGCGCCCAGCTCCAGCGCCAACAATGGCGACCAGGCTCTACACGATGGCGGCGCAGAGCACAGCCGATGACTGGCAGCGTTCGGTCGCGTCATCGGGGCCGCTGGCTGTGGTCAGCCTGTCCGTCGTGCTGCCCATCTATAACGAGGCCGAGGCCATCCGAGAAACGATTGAACAAACGCTGCGCGGCGTGGCAGCACAGGTCAGCGATTTCGAACTGATTCTGGTGAACGATGGCAGCACCGACGCGACGGGAGCCATCCTCGCCTCGTTCGCCGCCGACCCGCGTGTTCGCGTCGTCACGCACGAACGCAACCAGGGCTATGGCGCGGCGCTGGTGGACGGCTTTGCCGCTGCGACCAAAGCGCTGACCTTCTTTACCGATTCAGATGGACAGTTTGCCATTGCCGATCTGTCGCGGCTGCTGCCATTCATCGACGAATACGACGCGGTGATTGGCTATCGCCAGGCGCGGCAAGATTCCTGGCTGCGCAAGCTGAATGCCTGGGGCTGGAAGGTCGTCGTCAGGCTGGCGCTGGGCGTGCGCGCCCGCGACATCGACTGCGCCTTTAAACTGCTGCGCACCAGCTTTCTGCGGTGTTATCCCCTGGAAACGCGCGGAGCCATGATTAACGCCGAACTGCTCTATAAGCTGCGCCGCGCTGGCTGCACCTGGTGTGAAGTGAGCGTGCGCCATTTCCCGCGTCAGGGCGGGCGCGCCACCGGAGCGAACCCGCGTGTCATTCTGCGCGCCTTTCGCGAACTCTTCTTCTACGCGCGCACCTGGCGGCGTGAAGATAAAAACCCTCTTTAGTCTGCTCACAACATCTGCCTGGGTATCTAAAAATCTCAGCAGGATTTCATCTGTATAGGGTGAAGGAAAGGGCATATGGACACCACGATTGATATATCTCTCCAGACCGCCGAAGAGGAGGCGCAGCCGCTGGCCCAGCCCAACGACTTCAGCGCGCGCTTCTGGACGTGGCTGGGCCTTGGCGCGGTGATGATCGTTTCGATCTTCATGAACTTCTATCAACTGGGACAAAATGGCTTCGGCAATCTCTATTATGCCGCTGGCGTGCGCAGCATGGCCGACAGCCTGCATAACTTCTTCTTCGTCTCGTTCGACCCTGGCGGCTTCGTGACCATCGATAAGCCGCCCCTGGGCTTCTGGCTTCAGGTCGCCAGCGTCAAAGTCTTTGGCTTCACGCCCTTTGCCATCTTTCTGCCGCAGGCGTTGGCGGGCGTGCTCTCCGTGCTGCTGCTCTATCATCTGGTGCGCCGCCATTTTGGCGTCATCGCCGGACTGCTGGCCGCGCTGACGCTGGCGATCAGTCCCATCAGCGTGGTGACCAACCGCAACAACACCATCGATAGCACGCTGGTGCTGGCGCTGCTGCTGGGAGCCTGGGCAGTGATGCGCGCGGCAGAAACCGGCAAGCTGCGCTGGCTGCTGCTCTGCGCGGTCTTTGTGGGGCTGGGCTTCAATATCAAAATGCTCGAAGCCTATCTGGTCGTTCCGGCCTTTGGCCTGCTCTATCTGCTGGCTTCGCCGCGTCGGCTGCGCGTGCGGCTCGCCCATCTCATGATCGCGGGGCTGCTCATGGCCCTCATCTCCTTTTCCTGGGCGGCCACCGTGGATGCCATCTCGGCCTCGCAGCGGCCCTATGTTGGCTCCAGCCAGAACAACTCCGAAATCAGCCTGGCGCTGGGCTATAACGGCCTGGAGCGTCTGGAAGGCATGGGCGCGGGCACCGGCGGCGCGGGCGCGCCTGGCATCGGGCGCGGCGACTTTCAGCCGCCAGAAGGTGGCCCATTCGGCGGCAATGGCGGCAACGGCCCGCCAGAAGGCATCTTTGGCGGCAATGGTGGCAATGGCGCGCCAGGTGGCGGCAGCGGCGGCCCAGGCGGTGGCACCAGCACGGCAGGCCAGTTCAATACCGGCCTTCCGGGCATGCTGCGGCTCTTTACCGAGCCGCTGGGCGGGCAGATTGCCTGGCTCTTGCCGCTGGCAATCCTGGCCGTGCTGGCGCTGGCCTGGCAACGTCGCAAGCCGGTTTCGGAAAGCGACATCAGCCTGGCGTTCATTGACGGCGAACCAATTGTTTCTACCCCCCTCGGCAGGCTCAGGCAAGTTGGAGAGAAGGTCTTCTCGCGCTTCCGCGATGATCGCCAGCAGCAGTCGCTGGTGCTGTGGGGCATGTGGCTGCTGACGACGGGCGTCTTTTTCAGCCTGGCGGGCTTTTTCCATCAATACTATCTCTCGACCATGGCTCCGGCGATTGCGGCGCTCTTCGGCATTGGCCTGGTGATGATGTGGAAGGATTATCGCCACTCCGGCTGGCGCGGCTGGCTGCTGCCGCTGGCGCTGGTGGCAACTGCCATCGAGCAAATCTATCTGATCGAAACCGACCCGACCTGGGGCGTCTGGCTGATTCCCTTGATCGCCATTCCCTGCATCGCGGCGGCGGTGGTGCTCTTTGCGGCGCGTCTGCTGATGTATCTCCGCCCTGCCGATCTGCGCTTCACGGCCATCCGATTCAATCAGCGCGTGCTGGCGACCACCCTCTGTGTGGCATTGGCGGCGTTGCTGCTGACTCCGGCGGTCTGGTCGGCCATTCCAGGGCTAAACAACGTCGTGCAAGACCTGCCGATTGCGGGAGCCAGTCAACAAGGCGCTGGCGGCGGAACGGCCCTCAACATCGATACGGCGCTGATCAGCTATCTGGAGGCGCACCAGGGCAGCGCCAAATATCTGGTGGCCGTCTCCAGCGCGCAAGAAGCCAGTTCGATCATCCTGGCAACCAACAAGCCGGTCATGGCGCTGGGCGGCTTTACCGGCAGCGACCCCATTCTGACCACCAGCGAACTGGCAAAGCTGGCTGCGGATGGCGTGGTGCGCTACTTCCTGGTTGGCGGCGGTGGTGGCCCAGGCGGCGGCCAGAGCAGCCTGACAAGCTGGATCACGTCGCACTGCACGCTCGTCTCATCGAGCCAGGCAGGGGCTTCCAACCTCTACTATTACTCCGGGACCTAATGAGGCGCTGCTGCGCGCAAAGGAGCAGCACACATGCCGTCAAGGATGGAGTGAACCATCCTTGACGGACATCCCATTATGGGATGTAGTTGAAATATGCACGTAATCACCAGGAAAACGTTAGCAGCCTTTTGGGCGCGTCACCCCGATGCTGAGCGCCCGCTGCGAGAGTGGTTGCGCCCGATGGAGCAGAGCGGTCTCAAGCAGGAAGACCTGGCGGATATCGTGCCCCAGCACCGAATCTCCGAAATCCTCAGCGGCAAGCGCGGCATCAGCAAAGAAGTTGCCAAGAAGCTGGCGAAGCGCTTCAACGCTGCTCCTCTAAGCCCGTCTTATAGCCATACACTTCAGCGCGTCGAGATCAGCAGGTCACTGGCCTCGCTGGCTTCGGCGGCGCGTTCCTCCCACGCGACAAAGCGGCGCAGTTCCTCGCGCAGCAGCGCCCGCGCCTGCATCGCCTTGTGGCGGCGCTTGAGTTCGGCATACAGTTGGGCCAGATGCTCCGACGCGCTGAGCGCCGCGCCCGTCCATTCCACCTGGCCCACCAGCCCCGGATGCTCCTGAGCGATGCGCAACAAGCGCTCTACCTCCATGCCCACTATCCCTAACACCGTCTGCTCATCAAGTTGGCGCAGAATGGCGCGGGGATAGCTGGCCCAGGCCGCCGCGTCCCAGTCGGGGTCGGAGTCGTGCCCGAAGCGATAGGCGGTGGTAGCCGGATTGGCAGCCAGCCGGGCGGCAATGGCTTCGCCCACCCAGCGCTGCACGAAGAACGGGCGTACCCAACGGGGAGCGATCGTGTTAGGCTTGCGCCCTTGAAGGGGCTGCGTGTCGGGGGTGAACCAGAGGCAGGCGGCGCGGAAGGGGGCCGACCAGGGAGTCAGCCAGAAAGTGATGCAGTGGGCCATATCTACCAGCATACACGTCCTCTCCTTTTCGTCTTGAGGCAACAGCAGACGAAACGGCCATCCCCTGTTGCGTAGGCGCGGGGCGGGAGAGGCTTGCCAGGCGTGGGGGAGCAACAGGCAGCATGACACGCCGCCCATCGCTCCCCGCATGCCGGGAAGCGGTTCGCCCCGCCGTTGGGAGATGGCCGCTGAGAGGTAGAATCCCATCGAGAGGATAGGATAAAATGCCCCCAGCCCCATTCCCTGCCTGTGCAGAGGTGGGGTGAGTGGCGCGGCCAGTGGATTCAACTGACCGCGTCACATGGTACCGTTTCGTTGTCCAGGTGCAAGGCGCATCCTGAGACGCGCCAAAATGAGTGGTTGCCAGGAAGAAGTATAACGGTTCCCGCTTGCCTTGTCAAGAGGGTGGGCCACCATTCCGGTCTATGCAAAGGTAGGCGCGGCCTCACGGGAGAAAGACACGATGGCGAATCAAGAACAGCTTGACCTGCTGAAACAAGGAAGAGTCGCCTGGAATGCCTGGAGAAAAGAGCAGCCTGCACTGAAACCGGACCTGAGCGGAGCCAACCTGAGCGGAATCGACCTCGGCTTTGCCAGCCAGGGAGGACCCATCCTCAGAGAAGTATTCGACTTCGGAACCGATCTCAGAGATGCCAACCTGAGCGGGGCTGACCTGAGCAAAGCCAATCTGAGCGGAGCCAATCTGTGGTATGCCAACCTCAACGGAGCCAATCTGCGTGAGGCCAACCTGAGCCGGACCAGGTTGAGCTATGCCAACCTCGACCGGGCCGACTTGAGCGGAGCCAATCTCAGCCAGGCCGTCATCAAAGGAGAACCTACCCTGAACGGAGCCGACTTGAGCGGAGCCAACTTGAGCGGAGCCTTCTTCAAAGAGGCCGAACTCAACGGAGCCAATCTGAGCGGAGCCGACCTGAGCGGAGCCAGCCTGGACTATACCGACCTCATAGGAGCCAACCTGAGCGGAGCTAATCTGCGTGGGGCCGCGCTCGCCGGAGGCCGCCTCGATGGGGCTGATCTGAGCGGGGCCGACCTGCGTTTTGCTCGTCTGGGTGGCGTCAGTCTGAGGAAAGCCAACCTCAGCAGCGCGAATCTCACTGGAGCGCATCTCTTCAGCGTAACCGATCTGACGGGAGCCGATCTCAGCGGCGTTGATCTCAGCCATGCCAGGATAGACGAGGATACCTTGATTACCCCGGAACAACTCGGACAAGCAAAACCAGGCACATCCGCCTGAGCGAGCAACCCCGGCTCCGCAGGCGTCTACCCCAGCGGGTTGCCCATCAGACTCAGGCTTCGTAACTGGGAAAGCTGTCCCAGTTCGGCGGGCAGATGTGTGAGTTGATTGCCAGCCAGATATAGCTTTTCTAACCCCTCCAATTTCCCCACTTCGGGCGGCAGCGTCGTCAGGCCGCGTTTTGCCAGGCCGAGCAGCCGCACCCGTCCGTACTGGTTCCACTTGATGCGCTGATCTCCGCCGTTCTGGTGCTCGGCAGGAATCTGCTGGATGAGGCGTTCGATGATTGCTTTGTCATGCGCTGAATGTGGCATCTTCATTCCCTGATTCCTAACAGATTCTATCGCAAGTAACGCAGCAGCGTATCTAAGGCTGAAAAGGTGGAACCTTTTCTTGGAACGGGTGTTCTTCCTTGAAGATGTTGAGAGAGGTTTTGCTCCAGATGCTGCGATTATCTCAGGTCCCTTTTTCTGTTTCAATGTTTGGCCGCCTGCTGCTCCGGGTCGGGGTGGGTTTCGGCCTGGCGCTGCTCATTGCGGGTGGAACTTTGTACAGCGGAACACATCACGCCTTTGCTGGTGGGTGCGCGAACAGCACGGCGACGTTTGTTCACACCGCAACACCCACGAACACATTTGGAGATTATACATTCCTGGATGAATCCTCGCTGCCAGCGTTGGCATGTGGTCAGGAAGTGCTCTTTGCAACGCCGGTCTTTGATCCTAGCGGCGATAGCTTCGGCACCATGGACAACCACCCGTTTGGCTTCTGGTTCGATCTCAATGTGCATCGCTGGGCTATCTTCAATGAAGATGGTACCGCTATGCCCCTCAACGTGACGTTCTATGTGCACATGACGCCGCCAGGGACGAGTTCTCCTGGCGCCAGCTCCGTCTTTGTCCAAACAGCAACAGAGGGCGGCTATATCACCTATCTCAATGACCCGACACTGAATGGCAATCCATCAGCGCAGTTGCTCGTCACGCAGAACCTCAATTACGGACATATCGGGATAACTTCCGTACGCTCGGTCTATGACCCCCACGAGATAGGCATCTGGTATGATTCCTTCGCAGGTAAATGGACCATCTACAACGAGGACCTGGCTGCCATCCCAACCGGAGCCGAGTTTGATGTGCTGGTTGCCGCGCCACCGTCCATCTTCGTCCCACAGTCGTTCACGCAGACGGCAACCACGTTCAACACCAGCTACGCCCCGACGTCGACCTGCATCACTAACAGCCTTCTCACAAATGGTAATTCCCTGGCGTTCGTCTTTGTGACCCATCTCTATAGTGGCTACTTCACCGACGTGCCAGGCGTCTGGTACGCTGACGCGCTGCAAGAGTGGTGTATCTTCGACATATCTCATAACACCATGCCCGTTGGAGCGCAGTTTTCTGTGCTGATTTTTTAAGGCGTCCGACGAAATGGATGCGTTTCGGGCACGGTGACTCAATATGCAACAGCGCTATCTCTTCCCCGAGAGGTGGCGCTGCTGCATATCAACGCCCGCTGTTAGCGAAACCCTTGCAAGTAACGCGGCAGCGTATGAGCGTATGCAAGAGTGAAAAGACCGTCTCTTCTTCTTGAAGTAAATCGTATATATGAGAAAGGCTTTAAACCGTATGTTTTCGGCGTCTCGGTTCCCTTTTTCTCTCCCAAAGATGGGTCGCCTGCTGCTCAGGGTGGCGGCGGCGGCCCTCGGTGTGGCCCTGCTGCTGGCAGGCGGAACGGTGTTCGGCGTGACGCATCCAGCCAAGGCCGCTGGCGGCGCGAATTGTTCCGCTACCGGCCCCATTGGGCCGTTTGTCCATCGCGCGACGAGCGCAAACACCTTTGGAAGCTATACCATTTTGGATGATACTCAGGCGGTGCCTGTTGCGGGTTGCAGCGGCCAATACCTCGCTTTTGTCACGCCGGACTGGAATCCAGGTGGAACCCATACCGGCTTTGATAACCACCCGGTTGGCGTCTGGTATGATGATTCTCTTCAGCCAATGGTGGGTCAATGGGCCATTGCCAATGAAGATGGCGCTGCTATGCCTGTTGGTGCTGCGTTCAATGTCTACTTCGCACCGCTTGGCCCTTTGTCTATCCAGAATAATTCTGCTGGGGTCGGCTACGAGGAGGCATCTACCGCACCAAACGCCGAGGCAACCATCATTGATAACTATATCCTGGCGCTGAATCTGCCATCGCTCTGGGGCGTCTCCTTGAATGGGAACCCATCGGCGCAACTGATTGTGACGCAAAGCTACTTTTTCGGCAATTCAAACGGAAAAACGAAGATCAGCAATCCCCACCAGATCGGTGTCTGGTATGATTCTGCCCTTGGTGAATGGACCATCTACAACGAGGATAAGAGTCCCATCCCCGTTGGAGCCACGTTCAACCTGATGGTGGTCCAGCCGACGGTGGCCTTCTCGCACGCTTTCACGCAGACGGCCACCTCGTCGAATACCGCTGCGGACGAGACCTGTATCAATAGTTTGTTTACGAACAACACCCCCAGTGAAGCTATCCTGGTGACCCATGTGTACAGTGGCTACTTCACCGATGTGCCAGCCGTCTATTACAATTCCACACTGCAACAGTGGTGCGTGTTCGATGGCTCAATAAAAGCCATGCTAGTTGGGGCACAGTTCTCCATTCTGGCGTTCTGACGCTGTAGCGGACTCAGGCCAGATGGGCTGGCATCCATGCCTGATGCCCTGGTGAAGTAACCGACGCCAGCAAGCAGGGCCGCCTCCCCCGAAGGGGGAGGCGGCCCTGCTTGCTGCTATCGCCTGTCAGATATTGAAGCGCTGAATCAGATAGAGCGCCGTGCTCAGGAAGATTGCCAGGCTAATCACCGCGATCACCGGGTCCAGCAGCGGCGCGGTGATGAAACTGCCCCGCAGCCGCACCTGCGCCAGCATGGCGGGCAACGTCAGCCCGCAGATAGCGGCAATCAGCAGGGTGATGCCGGTGCCCAGCCCCAGCGCCACGCCTAGCAGCGGCATGCCAAAGAGCGCGCCGGAGGCCAACCCGACGACCACGCTGGCGAAGAGGCCGCCCAGCGTGCCCAGACGGATTTCGCGGAAAAAAATACGCCAGAAGGCGCGCCCGCGCCGGTCGCGCAGCACCCAGCCCGCGATGCCAAGCTCTTGCGCGCCTGTCACGCCGCTGGTGAACAGCAGCAGCGGCACAAAGGCAATCAGCCCGCTCAGCGGTCGGGTGGTTTCGCCGACGTGGCTGCCGAACGAGCTTTCCAGCAGGCCGCGCAGCACCAGCGCCGCCAGGATGCCCACGATCAGATTAACGGCCAGCCAGCCGCTGCGCTTGAGCGCGCCGCCCCAGCTAAAGCCCTCTTCGGGGTGGTCGGCGGCGCTCGTTCCGGCGAACTGCGCCACGTCCTCGCTGTGCTCCTCGTCCAGCACATCGATAATGTCATCGACGGTAATCAGGCCGACCAGGCGCTCATCCTCATCGACCACCGGCAGCCCCAGCAAATCATACTTGGCGATGATGCGTGCCACTTCTTCCTGGTCGTCGTTCACATAGGCGCGAATCACGTCGGTATCCATGATGGCTTCCAGCCGTGTGTCGGGTGTGCTGGTGACAAGCTGGCGCAGCGAAACCACACCCACCAGATGCCGCCCGTCATCGACGACATACAGGTAATAGACCATCTCCAGTTCGCGGCCCTGCGTGCGCAGCCGTTCCAGCGTTTCGGCCACCGTCAGGCTCGATGGCAGGCTCAGCACTTCGGTGGTCATGATGCCGCCCGCGCTCTGCTCTTCATAGCGCAGCAGTTCGCGGATGGGCTGCGCTTCTTCGCTGGGCATCAGATCGAGCAGGCGTTCCGCCTCTTGCTCGTCCAGTTCGCCAAGAATATCGGCGGCGTTATCGGGGGCGATGCGCTCCAGCAGATCGGAGGCGCGTTCGGGGTCCAGTTCGCTGACCAGGGCGGCCTGGCGCGTGGGTTCCACTTCTTCCAGGGCGTCGGCTGCCGTTTCGGTATCCAGTTCCTCCAGAATCGCGCTGCCCTCGGCGACGTTCATTTGCTCAAGGATATCGGCAATATCTGCCGGATGAAGTTCGGCCAGCTTGGCGTGGCTCACGCTCAGGCGCACCGCTGGCACATTGATGGTGCCCGAAGGGCGAACGTCATGGGCTGGGCCGTTGCCGCCGTTGGCGGCAGCGCCCGCGCCGACCAGCTCTGGCTCGGCGGCCTCAATCGGCTCGACATAGTTCCAGGTGATCGTGCGCTCCGGCAGCTTGATCGGCAGCACGCGAGACAGCGCGACGGCGGGCGATTCCGCGCCCAGACGGCGCAGCAAGGCGCGCAGGCTGATGTCTGCGCCCACCAGACGCGCGGTATCGCGAATCTGCGCCAGCTTCAGATCGTTGACCTTGACGACGCGAAAGCCCTGCGTGTCCACAATCTGCTTATCCAGCAGGTCGCGCGCCAGGCGCACATCGCCGATGTGGCCGCTGCCCGGCGGCGACTCGATGCGGTCGGCGGGCACGGTTAAATAGATGCGCTCTTCTTCTAAACTGGTCACCTGCTCCCAGGGAATCAAGATTTCTTGCCCAAAAAGACCGCCGTTGCCATTGCCGCCGTTGCCCCGGCTGGTGCCGCTTGCCAGCCCGGCCTCGCCAAAGACTGCGGGCTTCACGGCCAGCGCCGTGACCCTGGGAAATACATCATGCAGCGACACATACAGATCGCGCAGCACGCCAATGCGCTGATTGTTGCTGTCATAGACCGTGCGCCGCAGCAGATTGCTCAAAAAAATCATCGCCATCACCGCCTTTCAAAAACTGCGCATGGGCTGAGGCAGCCCACTGCTCGGATGGGTAGATTCCAGCGCGTGACTGGATGAGGCGGTGTGGCAGGCGACGAACAAGGGGCAAGGGCGAAACCAGAGGGCAGAAGGAAGGAGGGTTTTTACAGAAGCCTCCAGGTGTTGTGCTGCCTGACTGCCGGTGCGCAGGGGCGGGGCGCGCATTCCGGCTGGCGGCCTGGTGGCGATGCCAGAGAAAGCGGCGCTAGATGCCCGGTGGACTCAGAACCGGCGAGGACAGGCGGCGTGCGCTCTTCGTTCCGCTGGGGTTGTTGAAGCCTGGCTTCAACAATGCTGCCCCGGTCGTCAGGTGTGCGACGAACCGCCATAGTGAACCTTTTGACTGACTACTCGGACTCGGACCAGCGTCCACAGTCCTCACCTCCTTTGCGCGTTTCAGCCAGCGAAAAGCATACGCGACAGGCGAGCGGAACAACGGAAAGCGACGTTCACCAGAACCTCCGTCCGACATCAGGAAAACCTCCGCTCTGAGGCCAGCTAAGACACGCTTCCAGGGACAAGATAGGGCTGCAACGTTCTCAGGCGTTACATCCCCCATACTATAGCAGGATTTAGGCCATTTGGCAAGAGGCGTCCTTGAACGTCCTTATTGCACTCGATAAGCAATAGAATATGTGTTATAATCCTTCTGTCGATATGAGATAAAAACTTACACTTGGCATGCCAGTTGCATTACGTTCTGCTGACTGGTCGTAGCTCGCTCAGAATACCTTCCTTAGCGGCTGCTATGGCAATTCCTGGTCGAAAAGCCAATGAGGCAAGCAGGTATTCAATCCACGCCAGTTTTCTATCCCCGCTTCATGAGCGTTGATTGATCGGATGACAGGAGGATGTTATGCCAGAACCCATTACGACCACCGTTGTGGGTGTGACTGCCGCGGTCAAGGGAGTTGCGGCAGCCATGGGAGCGGTAGGAGCTATTGTTGTTGCTATGCATCTGATGAAGGAGCTTGAGAAGCATCCGCGCAGCGTCGACATGATAAGCGCTTTGCCCGACAGCGAGAAACTTGAATTGCTTTTGGCACTCCGGCAGAGCGAGAAGGGCCGAAAATTTGTAGACAAGCACGCTGATGCCTTCAAGCCAACCGGTGCAGCCCACAGCGGACACGTCGGAACGCTCGCGGAAATCTTGCAGTTGCTAGAAATTTCTGCAAATCTAGCGTAGGCTGCGCGCCACGCGACGAGCAGAGGCATGCTTGCATCAGTAAGCATGCCTCTGCTCGTCCTCTCTCGCTTGCTCTCCTCCTCTGCTGCCGCTCCATCATGGTGTCCTCTGCAAGATACTGCCTATTTCCTGTGTTACTATGGCATGTTCGGTGTGTAGGAGTTGGTCCTTGAAGCCGCCCATTCTTCCTGTTATGATGCACACGGTTTTTTTATGCTGCGCAGCGGCTTGTTGGCCGAGTCAGCTTCGGGCAGCGTGATCGCCATCTGAACGTGACCACAGCGCGCGATGGAAGACAAGGAGGCGCGGATGCAGGTTATCAACACAGTTGCCGAGATGCTGGCCCTGCGCTGGTCGGCAGGCGAGAGCGTTGGCCTGGTCCCGACGATGGGCTATCTGCACGATGGGCATCTTTCGCTGGCACACGCGGCGCGTCAAGAATGCGACCGGGTGGTGGTGAGCATTTTCGTTAACCCCACCCAGTTTGGCCCGCGCGAAGACCTCTCGCGCTACCCCCGCGATCTGCCCCGCGATCTGGCGCTGCTGGACCAGGCCAACGTTGATTATGTGTTCACGCCCACCGCTGAGGATGTCTATCCCTCTGGCTTTGCCAGCTATATCGACCCCATCGGCCCGCTGGTCGAGCGCCTGGAGGGGGCGACTCGCCCCGGCCATTTTCGCGGCGTCGCCACCGTGGTTGCCAAGCTCTTTCAACTCGTCCGCCCCCAGCGCGCCTACTTCGGCCAGAAGGACGCGCAGCAGGCTGCCGTCATTCGTCGGCTCGTCGCTGACCTGCACTTCGGGCTGACGCTGCGCATCCTGCCAACGGTGCGCGAAGCCGATGGTCTGGCGATGAGCAGCCGCAACGCCTATCTTTCGCCAGAGGAGCGCCAGGCCGCGACGATTCTCTACAAAGCGCTGACGGAAGCGCGCCGTCAGGTGGACGCGGGCGAGCCGAACACCGACGCGCTGCGTGTTACGTTGGCCCGCGTCATCGCCAGCGAGCCGCGCGCCCACCTGGATTATGCCGATGTCTGCGACCCCAACACCATGCTGCCCCTGCCTCGCATCGAGCCAGGTCAGCCGGTGCTGCTGGCGCTGGCGGCGCGGGTTGGCCCGGCGCGGCTGATCGATAATTTCCTGCGCCATCCCGATAGAATCTGGGATGGCGATACCAGGAGCCAGTCGTAAGATCGCTTATGAAGGCTTAGCACGCGACGGAGGGACACATGCCGATTCGGTTCGCTCGCCAGGAGAAAGTGGCCCGTTTTCTTGATCCACGCCAGGACTTCCAGGAGACCGCCATCCCCTGCGAAATGCGCACAGACCCGCTGACCGGGCGCAGCGGGCGCGTGGCGCATGGGCTGGGGTTTCAGATTCAGCCGCTCGATGTCCAGCCCCTGATCGACACGTCGCGTCCCACCTGTCCCTTCTGCCCCGAACGCATCTTGAGCGTAACCCCGAAGTTCCCGGCTGAGGTGGTGCCTGCGGGCCGCCTCCAACGTGGCGAAGCGGTCATTTTTCCCAATCTGGTGCCCTATGATGAACACAGTGCGGTTGCCGCTATGAGCCAGGCGCATTATGTGCCGCTGGGGCAGTTTACCCATGCCTTGCTCGTTGACGCGTTTAGCGTCTGCCTGGAGTATCTGCGCCACGTCATGCAGCAGCCGCGCACGACGTACGCGCTGCTGTTCTGGAATTATTTTCCCGCCTCTGGGGGCACCCAGATTCATCCTCACCTGCAAGTCTTTGCCACCGACACCCCAGGCAACGCCCTTCAAGAAGAACTGGCGTGCAGCCTGCGCTATACTCAGGAGGAAGGACGCCCCTATTGGGCTGATCTTCTCCAGGAAGAGGAGCGGCTGGGGGAACGCTTCGTGGCGAAAGGAGCGCGCAGCGCCTGGCTGACCAGCTTTGTCTCGCGCAGCCTCTTATCCGACCTGCTCATCCTCTTTCCCCAGCGCTACACCCTGTCCGATCTGACAGAGGAGGCGCTCGACGAGTTTTGCCGGGGACTGCGACAGGCGTTGCAGCACCTGGAGTCACAAGGAGTCTACAGCTTCAACCTGGCCTGGTTCTCAGGGATAGCAGGCCGCGAAGATATGTGGTTGCACGCCCGCCTGTCGCCACGGCTCTACCTGACGCCGCGCCTCTGGGGGACCGATACCACTGCCCTTCAGCATCTCTACCAGGAGCATTTCATGGTCCAGACGCCGGAAGCCAGCGCGAGCGGCTTCCGGGAGGCAATCACGCTTTAGAAGTTTCCATCCCAAACGGGTCGTCATATGGTGGTGCTCGCGCCCGCGCTGGCTCTGGGCGAGGACACCAGCAGATATAAAAGGAGTCAAGATGGAAGATTGTGTTTTTTGCAAAATTATCGCGGGCGAGCTTCCCGCTGCCGTCGTCTATCGCGACGAAACCGTGATGGCCTTTATGAGCTTGCAGCAGCTGGCCGAAGGGCACACGCTTGTCATTCCCATCGAGCATCACAAAAACATCTATGATCTGCCCAATGAACTGGCCGGGCCGCTGCTCAGCGCAGCCGCGAGCATTGCGCGGGGACTGAAGCGCGAGTTCAACGCTGATGGCATCTGGGTGTCGCAGTTTAACGAGCCAGCCGCGGGCCAGAGTGTTTTTCACATCCATCTACACGTCATCCCGCGCTATGTCAACGATAACTTGCTGAAAGGGTTTCACCTCCCCGACCCATCAGACATGACGACGCTGCAACACCTGGCAGCGCGTGTGCGGCGAGGGATGGGCTGATCGCCGCGCCCAAGGACCCTCGGCAGCTGCCGAGGGTCCTTGGGCGCGGCTTTCCGACTCGTGCATCGTTTTGTGATGTACGATTGACACACTCGACGTGCTGCACCGTGCATGCTACAATAGATATATTGGGCTGTTTCTCTCCCCCCTGAAAGGCTGAGACTTGCCGGGCAAGAAGCGCGTGCAGCCCTGGAGAAAGCAGACCGGGAAAGCGCTGGAACGCATAGGATAGAGCGCACGGAGTTTGCGCTCTGAGGAGAAGGGTATGAGCATACCAAGGGAGGAAACCAGGGTGGACCTGCTGACGGGATTAAATGAGCCGCAGCGGGCAGCCGTAACATATGGAGAAGGACCGCTGCTCATCCTGGCCGGACCAGGCAGCGGCAAAACGCGGGTGATTACCCATCGCATCGCCTATCTCTTGCGCGAACAGGGCGTGCCGCCCTGGAGCGTGATGGCCGTGACCTTCACCAACAAGGCCGCCAAAGAGATGCGCGAACGCCTGGACGCGCTGGTTGGCGCGCGGGCGCGCGATCTGACAATTGGCACCTTCCACGCCATTTGCTCGCGCATCCTGCGGCGCGAAGGCGACCAGACCGGCATCGTCCCCTCCAACTTTGCCATCTTCGATGATGACGATCAAACCGCGCTGGCAAAACAGGCCGTGCAGAATCTCGATCTGAATGATAAACAATATCAGCCCCGCAGCATGCTCAGCGCCATCTCGCGTGCCAAGAATGAACTGCTTGGACCGCTGCAATTTGCCGAGCAAGCGCGTAAATATTATGATGAAATCGTGGCGCGTGTCTATAAAGAATATCAGCGTTTGCTGCAACAAAATAATGCCGTCGATTTCGATGATTTGATCTTGCTGACCCATACCCTCTGGCGGCAGCATCCCGACGTGCTGGAACGCTATCAGGCGCGCTATCGTTTCCTGCATATCGACGAGTTTCAAGATACCAATATCGCGCAGTATAAGCTGGTGATGATGCTCGGCAAGGGCACGCCCGAAACGCCCGGCCATCGCAATGTCTGTGTCGTTGGCGACGAAGATCAGGGCATCTATTCCTGGCGTGGCGCGGACGTGCGCAACATCCTGGCCTTTGAAGAAGATTTCCCCGATGCGCGCGTCATCTTGCTGGAGCAAAACTATCGCTCCACGCAGCCCATCCTCGACGCCGCTCGCATGGTGGTGCAGCACAACCTCTCGCGCAAAGATAAACGCCTCTGGACGGAAAAGTCCGGTGGCGAGCGCATCATCGTCCACGAGGCGTATAACGAAGAGGAAGAAGGCCAGTGGGTGGCGAACGAAATCCGCCGCCTGGTGGCGCGCGGCGAAGCGAAGCTGAAAGACTGCGCCGTGATGTATCGCACCAACGCGCAGTCGCGGGCGCTGGAAGAGCAGTTCCTGCACGCGGGCGTGCGCTATAAGGTGATCGGCTCCAAGCGCTTCTACGAGCGCAAAGAAATCAAAGACATGCTGGCGTATCTGCGCCTGCTCCTGAATCCAGCGGATACCTTCAGCCTGAAGCGCATCATCAACGTGCCCAATCGCAAAATTGGCCCCAAAACGCTAGATGAACTGCTCAAATGGGCCGATGCGCAAAAGTGGCCCGTCTGCGATGCCATGCGCAAGATTCAAGAGCATCCCACGCTCAACACCGCTGGAAAGCGGGCGCTGGCTGACTTCTGCGCGATTTTCGATAATCTGCTGGAAGCTGCGAAGACCGAGCGCCTGCCCGATCTGATCGAGCGCATCCTGACCGAGACGAGCTATCGCCAGAAAGAATTAGGCGACGACAGCGAAGAAGGCGAGGAGCGGCTGCGCAACGTGCGCGAGTTGCAGCGCGTCGCCATGGATTATTCAGAGATCGAGCCGAGCACGGCACTGCCGCTCTTTCTGGAGCAGGTCGCTCTGGTCGGGGGAGCCGATGTCGTCCAGACCAGCGGCGACGAGCGCGCCAGGCTGGCCCAGGAAGACGCCGATGCCGCCACGCTCATCACCCTGCACGCGGCCAAAGGGCTGGAATTTCCGGTCGTCTTTATGGTCGGCATGGAAGAGGGCTTGCTGCCGCATGGGCGCTCGCTGATGGACATCAACCAGCTTGAAGAAGAGCGGCGGCTGGCCTATGTGGGCATCACTCGCGCCATGGAGCGCCTTTATCTGGTGCGCGCCTTCCGGCGCACGTTCTATGGCAGCTTTGGCGAGGCGGGCGGCAGCCTGATGGAGCCTTCGCGCTTCCTGATGGATATCCCCGATCATCTGGTGGATGGGCGCAAGAGCATGCCGCGCAGCAGCGCCGGAAGCAATGGGATGTTGGGGCGCAGCGTGCCCGGCGGCGCAACACTGGATGGCGTGCCCAGCAACCGCAGCCGGGGCGGTTGGACCGCCCGCGCGTCTGGTCCGGGCGGCTGGGGCTATTCCAGCCAGATTGCGCGCCAGATCGAAGAGGGCGAGTCGCCGCCTGCCACATCGAGCAGTGCGCCTGCCGCATCCGAAGGACCACAGTTCCAGCCGGGCGACCGCGTGAAGCATCGCATCTATGGCGTTGGCACCATCGTCAACAGCACACAGGAGCATGATAGCGAAGTGGTAGAGGTGGATTTTGGCGAGCGTTTTGGCAAAAAGACGCTAGATGTCAGTTTTGCGCGTCTGGAGAAAATCTAATGCAGCACAAGCAGGCAGCAGAGGTGACGTTGCAGGATGCAACCGTTGAGGCGCATGGGCTGCGCCTGCATTATCGGGCATGGGAACCAACGGTGGGAGCGCGAACCGACCTCCCACCGATTTTGTTAGTTCACGGGCTGGCTTCGGCAGGCAACATCTGGGATTTGGTTGCGCCGCTGCTTTCGCAGCGTGGCTTGCGCGTGGTGGCGCTGGACCAGCGCGGGCATGGCGCGAGTGATAAGCCAGATCACGGCTATACCTTTGCGGAGATTCTGGCCGACGATCACGCCGTTGCCGAAGCGCTTGGCCTGCATCAGCCCGTGGTGGTGGGGCATTCCTGGGGCGGCGGCGTGGTGCTGGAATACGGGGCGACCTATCCGCAGGATGTCTCAGGGCTGGTGCTGGTGGATGGCGGCTTTACGCAGATGGGCCAGCGCCCTGGCTGGACCAAAGAGCGCATGCTGCAAGAACTCGCCCCACCGCAGTTTGCCGGAACGCCCAAAGATGTCTTTTTGACCTATCCGCAGCGTGGGCCGCTGGGCAAGGTTTGGAGTCCGCAGCTTGAAGACATCTTCTTGCATATCGTCGAACTGCGCGACGACAACACCGTTGCCCCGCGCCTGTCGCGGGCAAACCATCTTCAGATTCTCGAAGCGATGTGGGACCAGCCGACCCTGGCGCTCTATGATCGCGTGACCTGCCCGATCTTGCTGGTCTGCCCCGAGCAAGAGGCGACGGATGATCGCACGCGCCAGTTCCTGAACGCCAAGCGCGAAGGCATAGCACGCATCCTGGAGGCGCACCCTTCCGTGCGCGTCGAGTATCTGGCCGATACCATCCACGATGTCCCGCTTCAGCGGCCAGAGGTGCTGGCCGGACTCATCGCCCAGATGGCCGGGGGTGCATAAGCGCAAATGATGGGGCGGGCGGCGTCAACCCCGTTGACGCCGCCCGCCCCATGCAGTTAAGCCGTGTGGATATGATGAGTGGGCACGGCCAGCACCGGGCAGGGCGATTCGTGCAGCACCCGCATAGTGACGGAGCCAAGCACAAAGGCCGCCAGGCTGTTGCGCCCATGCGTCCCCATCACAATCAGATCATCTTTCCTGGCCTCCGCCAAAATGGCCGGAGCCGGGCTGCCCTCCACCAGTTTGCTTTCGGCGGCCACTCCTGCCGCTTTGGCAACCGCCTGGGCACGCTCCAGGGCTTCGTGCCCCGCCTGCTGGATGCGCTTTTCAAACTCGTCGATCACCTCTTGCGAGAGCGGAACGCTGCTGGAGGTGACGATTGGCGAGATGTTCTCATCGAGCACGTGCAAAAAGACCACTGGCAGGCCAAGCTTCTGGGCCACCTGAACACCCTGCGGAATGGCCGCCTCGCTATATGGGCTGCCGTCAGTTGGAATTAAGATGCGCTGGTACATAACATGCCTCTTTTGTAGGGAGCCTCCCTGCCGACTGTTGGGGACGAACGTTTGTGCGCCCGTCCCACTACTCCATATAAAAACGTATCAGCCGAGCGTGTGAAAGTCAAGAGTCTTTTTTGCCTGGGCGCGGCTTTGCCCCGTCGAGGCCGCCTAGCGCCCGGCTGCAAGCATCCGCTCGAACTCGCTCAGCGCCGCCGCCTCGCCCACCTGCCGCGCCAGCGCCACATACAGATATTGGAAATACACGCCCTGTGCGGCCAGCAGTTTGTTGCGCGTTTCGCGGCTGATGCTGGAGAGCGGCGCTTCCACTACGCGCCGCGCGACCTCCAGTTCCGTCAGCGCCAGCAAGCCGAGCATACGCGGCGACAGCCCCAACAATTGCGCCTGCTCCGGACGCGGGCGATGCGGGTTCTGGATGGCTTCGTTGCCATCGAAGCGGGGAGGACGCCGCCAGGCGCGGATGAGGCTGGTCCGCAGCGGCTCGGGCAGCGGCTCAGCCAGCAAGCGCAAGCCGAACTCGCGGCGCAGCGGGTTGGTGCGGGTGTAGCGGCCAGAGGGATACGATGGGGGTTTGGAGAAACCAGCAAGCAAGGCCATGGATGGACGCTCCTTTCGACTTCCGAACACAATTCCAGATGCCGAAACGGCCCCTTCCTGGTGCTGCGACCGAAAAGCTTGTCGAGGTGGGCAGCGTGGATGATGCACGCGGCTCAATCGACAAGTGGCGGCT
>DATGID010000129.1:0-27623 GCA_035307385.1 Ktedonobacterales bacterium
TGCAGAGATGCTTTCATACAGAGAGCGTTCCTTTCTCATGAGGCGGGTTGAGCACTGCTCTCATGATACTAAAGGAGCGCTATTTAACATCCATCTTTCACTTATCACTGATGAGCTTCAAAAACTGTCGGGGAGAGAGCACCCTCCTGTGCGGTGCGGCGACCTATGTGGTGTGGAGTCTGGCGGTTGGAGTGACGCTTGATCCCTCGACCGACTGGCCACAGCACCTCATCTTCCCGGTCATGTACAGCGCGGGATTCTTCTGGTGGCACTGCTGATCTCAGCGCATTGTGGTTTCAGCAGAAGACGTGCTGGTGCAGCTTCCCCCTTCGATTGGCTCGGCAATAACGGGCGGCCAGGAGAACGTCGGATTACCTGGCAGGAAGCACGGCTCTTTGCCATCCGCAGTGGAGCGCCCCGAACGCCAGCGACGCGCTACGAACTCTCTAGTCAGACCACCGTGGTGACCTTTGGGCGGGCGTACCCACACCGCTGGCGGGGGCTCTATGGACCAGTCCTGACATGGGAGAACTATGCCTTCCAGATGGACGCGCTCTTGGAGTTGATTGCGGCCAAGACTGGGCTGCCGCTCTATGCTGTGCGTGCGGGGTTAGTGACAGACTCCTCACCGTTGCGATTCCTCCCCAGCGGAAGAGCACCACACTAACAGCCTATCCGAATAACCCAGCCGTCCGAAAGGCAATCAAGCCACAGGCGAAATGCAGAAACGCCAGACAATTCTCTGGCTTCTTGTCCCAACGAATGAGCAGGCGGCGAAAGAGGGGCATCCAGGAATGGGCCCGCTCCACGACCCACCTGCGCGCTTTGAAGCCTGCTTCCCGCTTGATGGTATTCCGATGATAACGTCCCGTTCGCCGGTCACAAGCCCGGTATCTGTCGCTTGTTCGAAGATTCATGTGAAGCCCCGCGTTTTTAAGCAGCGGGGTCATCTGGCATCCCCTGTTCACGCGTGATAGGCATGATGCCAGGAACAAACTGCAGATGCCAGAAGAGGCAACGGCCCGGTAAAAGCCAGTCACACAAAGAAGTAGAGTTCAAGGTCGAACTCGTTTGCTGGATTGTCAAGGTTATGAAAACTGCGAAAAATTGCATCGCCAAAATTTGGCAGAGTTGGTAAAATGGCATTGAATGCCTGGGCGTTTGTCACGCCATCGATATCGCCGCCAAAGGTAATCACAAATCCGACTTTTCGACCACTATCCCTGGCAGATCGCAGATGCGCATTCACTTGATTTTTTACATCTGCCTTAACGCGAGCATCGCCTAAGCTGGACGGGTCTTCATAGATCGTAAATGTCAAGGGAATTCGGTTCAATGCCAGCGACTGAGGCGTTGGCGTGGGTTTTGGGAGAGGAGCCGGACTCCCAACACCAGAAGCGGCCAGAAAAATCAGCATCATTGCCAGCAGGAGATCGGTGAAGAGCCAGCCAGCCAGGGAAAAGATGCCCTGCCTCCCGGTACGACGTTTCTGCTCCATTGAAACATACTCCCGCTCTTATACCTGTTTGCGGCGGAAGAGCCTTCTTACATCCCACCAGCGGCTGGCGGTCGAACCACCCCGTGTTCCGCTGCCTGCGAATGCCCCTGATGGGAGTGACCCGCCCTGAATATAGATGGCAGCCTCTTTCATCTCACGAGCGGCAGCCTGAATATCTCTGGCAGCCTGCTCTATCTGGTCGGCAGATTTGCTCTGGTGTGTAGCAAGTCCTGCTACTTGTCTTCCCATCTCCGGCAAGGTGTCACCCAGTTTTTCATACACGTCTTCGCTTTTTCCATAGAGTTCTGTTAATTTGACGACGTAGCCTTCGACCTCCTTGGCGCCTTCGATATAGCGGTCAACAGCGCCACCTTGGTAGATAATCGCATCATTGAATTTGCTGACGCTTTCGATCACATCTTTCTGCATGACCTTCTTCACCTCCTCCAGGGCTTTCTCCAGCTTTGCCATTGCCTCGCTCATCTTGTCGGCTAAGGCGCGTTGAGTATCCTCTGGCGTCTTTCCCCAGCGATGCAAAGAAAGTTCGCTAAAGTGATAGAGTGTCTCCTCCGTCCAGGCGCTGAGTTGAGTGGCGCGAGCCTGCGCGCGCCACTCAAAAAGGTGGAAGAGGAGCGTCAGAAGCAATAACAGCAAGAGCAGGGCTGCATCTACCAGGGCCACATGCGCAAAAGTAAACCAGGGCTGGGCCTGCCAGAGCAAAGGAATTCTGAGCGGCCCGATGGTGGCTGTTCCCAGGGTTCCAAAACCCTCACCCCACTGCTGTAAAAAAGACTCTGTGCTGAGGTCTTTGTGAACGCTGATGTTTTCAGTATAAGCGGCGCCTGCCAGCCCCAGTGACATCCAGGTGATGGTCAGCGGCAGCAGCACCAGGGCATTTCTGAAGGTTTCGACCATATAGGCTGGGCGCCCGTACTTCCTCTCGGCTGTTCGGGCGACCTGCGTCGGATTTAGGAAGAGGTACATTTCTTCAGGTGTGGTACGCGATGCCTCTGCCCCCAATTTTTTCAGGCGTGTAGCAAACTCACCATTCTGCAACGTCCCAAAGCGTTTTTCGAGTCTTGCGTTTTGTTTATCTTTTTTAGTCGGCTTCGTGCGCCTGGATGGATTATTTGTAGCCTGACTGGACATCGTTTACCCCTCGCCTTTCACCCCTCATCAAACGTACAGCCTATGCAGAAAACAACTGCCTTACTACAGAGTCACCGGCAGCGTCAGAGGTTTTGGCGCGCCCTTGCGCAGAATCAGCAGCTTGATAGACTCGCCCGGTGCGCCGGTGAACAGCAAACTGGTTATCGAATCGGCATCCTGAAGAGGCTTTTCGTTAATCTGCAACAGGTAATCCAGACCCTGTATTCCGTCCCTGGCGGCAGGCCCATCAAGGATATCTGTCACCTGGTACGCCTGGCTGCGCTCAGGGAGTCCCGCCTTTTCACACTCTTCTGGTTTGAGTTCTTTCCAGGTGAGTTCAAGGCCAAGGTCGTGATTGATAACCGGCTCCTCTGCACCTGCTCGTGCAACAGGGTTAGGGTCGCTCATTGGCATGGAAGCTTCGTTGAGCGCTTTCGCCGGCTCAGCCCCTGGCCGACCTGACCCAATGGCCGCCGCCGGCGTTTGCTCTGGCAGTGAAAAGGTGTCTTGCTGCACGCCATATTCCTCCAGGACCGTCCCAGGATGTCTCCCCCCGCTCAGAATTTCCTGCCTGACGAGTTGGGCCGTCGCCTCTGCGGCAGCGTCCTGAACTATTTTCCGCTGCGCAGCAGTGTTTCTGACTTTGTCTTTGTCCTGCTCATGGATAAACTGCCGGAAATCCTCAGCACGGTCCAGCCCGCCCAGTGTTGCTTGTTGACCCTTCTTGGCCTCTTCGACCTCGGTTTCTCTGGCTATATCGCGTAGCCTCTGGAGATGGGGGTCCGGGTCCAGCGACAGCGCGTACACGGCACTCACGCTGAGGCCAGTGCGAGAATTATTCGACAGAGCAGGTTTGAGTTGAAAAGGCATTTGTGTCTCATCCATGCGGTCATGGTCTTTGCTGTTCGCGTAGCCCTGGTATGCGCTGCGCAAGATGCCAGCAGCCATCTTGACGGGATCGGACCCCTGGCGATACAAACTGACAAAGGCGGGAATGTTCGTTACGCTCAGTTCGACCAGGCTCCTATACACGCGCTCAAAGCCGTCTCTGGTTTTGACTGTGCCATTTACCTCAATCTGCTGTGGCCCCAGGTTGATGCGAAAAATGGTGTCCCCATCCCTTGCATTCAGTTTGCTGACCCCCTCATTGAGAGCCTTCTGCGTTCCGGCGCTCCTGGAAAGAAGGGTACCCAGACGGGTGTCGCCTCGAAAGACCACCAGGCAAAAGTCGTCTGCCGGCGCAATGGTTGTGCGGCCAAACCAGCCTCCCCTCACGGTGCTTTTCTCGACCAGATGCAGCTTATCAGTCTCTTCGTTTGCCATGTTGTCACCTCATCGCGGGCGGGTGATAAGAAGCCTGAGAACGGCTCTCCCCAGGCTGGCAACCAAGCCGCGCAAGCACCTTTCGTGACAGGCCAGCCAGAGGCGGCTCGTCCTTGCTTTTACCATATTGCCAGAATTTTAACTGACGACAATACGCCTCTATCCCTGCTGACGGATGCGATTTCAAAGGCTTCAAGTCGTCGCACCAGACCCGCGCCAGCTTCCCAAGGTCAACCAGAAATGTTGTATAGGCATTAAGAATATCCGGCTGCTCCTGATCTTCCAGGCGGACGATGATATGCCCCCAGCGTCGCAGCACCTGCGTGACAGCTACAGGGTTGCCATCCAGCAGAGCTGCACAGAGCAGATACGTCAGGCTTTTGCGCCAGTAGAAACCGCTGCTCCCCTGTGTCAGCAAAGCGAGCAGCAACACATCTCTGCCTTCCTCATCTGGAAAAGGCAGAGGATCCGGTAACGGCTGGGTGCGGCTGTAGCTGGCGCTTTCCTTTTTCCCCGTGCCTGCGTTCGAGACAGCAACAAGCAGGAAAAATGCCGTAAAGACGCCGAACAGGCGTATATCTCGCCGCATCTCATTTCCTCGCCGCTGCCGAACATCCTGAGCAATGACGGGTCGGTGAACCAGGCTCTCAGCAACCGTCGCCAGGTACATCAGAACAGCGCGCAGGCGCCCCGAAGCAGCCATCATTAGGTAACTTTCCAATCCGGCAGATAAAATGCTTAACGAAAGCCGGATTTCCCCGTTCACACGATGCCGGGGGAAGCCTAGCAGCCGATCCAATCCCTCCAGGGCAATCTGCGGATACTGCCGCCCAATCAGCCCATAGGCATAAGCCGCCGCGCAGCCAGGGCCAATCCTATCATTGTTATTGGCCGCCGCAACCCAATCACTAATCCACCTGAGGATGGGAGATTTGGAATCGGCGTCCTTGTCGCTTGCCTTGAACCGCTCAAGCTCGTGTGCGCCATCCAGCAACGCGGCAGCCGATGTCCAGTCCAGCGGGTCTTTGCTGTTGACCCACCGGTCTACTTCCCTTCTGAGGCGCTCTGTATCCTCTTCCCACATCACGCCCAACGCCCGCGCCGCGCGCCAGGCGCCTTCGCCTGGAAGGGTGGTCGGCCATTCCTTGATGAGATCAAAGAAGCCTTTGCCCGATTGGTCCCCACGTGTCCAGTCTACCACTTCTGTCTCACCAATAAAGCGCAAGATACGCAGATTAAATGAGGATAACCCGCTGGCATCAGCATCTTCCCAGAAGATGCGCGCTACATCGTGCAGTGTCCTGACCGCTGTATGGGTACGCTTGTAGAGCACTTCGGAGGTTGAGACGCGCTGCGAAGTCTCTTGCTTGGCAGAGGCAAAAATCTCTCTGCTCACGTCGATAATTTCGTGCCTGGGAGCGCCATGCAGCACTGCCACCGCCTGCACAAATGACCGCTCGCTTTCTTGAAGATCTTCATACCAACCGGATAGCTCCTCATCGGTCCAGCGAGCTAGCTCCTGATCGGTTTCTGGCGAAGGTGTTTCTCCATCTTTGGGCTGATGCTCTCGCGGTTTGACCAGCCCAGCGCCCGGCAATGACGGGCGTTCGAGTATTCTTTTCGCCTTTTCCAGCAGCGCCTTCGTGTTGGTATCCAGTTCACCGGCAGCATCGAGCGTGCTACCTACACTATCAAGCGTGTCTGCTATATTGGTATTGACATTGAGATTAATAACAAGCTTATTGAACTTCTGGTTTACCTCATTTGCCTGAGTGACAGACACAAACTCACCCGACACGTCGCCAACCGTATAGTCTGTGCTGCCCGCAACCGATGGTGCCCCAGCGTTACCTGGGGCACCATCGGCTGCTTTGTTGAAGGCCCTCTCAAACTCCTGTTGAGCTTGCTGATTCCCGGCTTCATTTCCTTGCCGATTGTCAGGATGGTTTTTGGGAGTCTCAGCGTCTGGATTGTCCAGATGGTCTTGTGGCATAGCTTATTTCCATCACTGGCTAGATCAACGATGCAATATGCGCCTGGCGGCACATGCTGCGAATCTGCTCCCGCAGTGTTTCAGGAAGGTCGTCGGCCTGGGGGAGCAGGGTTATCATCATTTCAAGCAAGAGCGCAGTTCGCTCTGGAGAAACCGGCCAGGTATCCTGTGCGGAATCAGGAACTGATTCCCTCTTTGCTTGCTCCTTGAGAATGGTGTTCAGTTCATTATGAATCTTATCTGCCTGGTTGATCGTAACCGTTCTGGCCTTGATATTTCCAATTTTAAAGTTCGTAACATGCGTAGGGCTGGCAGGGGCCGGTGATGGCAATGGAGGTGAAAGTGGCTGAGGCGCCCACTCGCCCTTTTCATCGCAGAGGGCGCGCACAAACTTCTGTAATTCTGCCCACTGGCTCCCATAAGTGAAGTCCAGTCTACGATAGCGACTTAACAGCAAGGGCACCGGGCAGTCCTCCTCAATAAGCATTGGAACAATCAAGAACCCAGGCTGCTGCTTCTCTAATTCCAAAGCGGCATCAATCTCTCGATTCACCCAGATGGAGGCAAGTGCAGCGCGAGAAAGGAGCACTGCAAATATCTGGACACTGCGCAGGGCGTCTTCCAGCAATTTCCTTAAGTCGCCGTATCCCAGGTCCTTCTCATCATACCAGACCGTAAAGCCGCATTGCTCCAGCGCCCTGGCCGTCGCCCGTGCAATGCTGTTGTCCTGGCTCGAATGGCTGAGAAAGATGCTTTTCTTGCTTTCCATATCTGCTCCTCCTATACCATCCACTGCAAGAAGTCAGCAGGTAGCAGCTCCCACTATTGTAAATAGTGGCAAGTCATAAGTCAAGTATATCGCCTCGATTTATAAGGAGTAGTTCCAAACTTTATCCCCATATAGTGCTCTCGGGCTCAAGATGCCAGAGAATCCGACCAGGCGAAGCTTCACATCTTGCGGGAAAGCAGCATCGCACTGTGGGGACAGCTGCTTGCACATTTTCCGTTCTGAGCTGCTCGACTCACTGCCACCTGTTGCTCGCCCTGCGAGGGAAAGCGGTGCCGACTCTGCCCGGCTGCAATGAGCACAGGTACATCTTAAGACCATAAGTAGCTACATCCAGAAAAGAGGAGATTGCCAGGTTTCAACCTCGTCCCAGACCCCAGGTTCCACCAAGTATCGGGGTTGAAAAGCGTGTGGCGCTCCAGTACATCGTACCCTGATGTCAGGCTCCTGGCCGCGCCTACGGGCAAAACACCCATAGGCGCGGTCTTCAGGCGTCTTTGGGGTTTCTCCCAATAGTCGCGTGCCGAAACCTGAACATCCAAGACCCGGGAGCCTCGTTCTTAGACCCCAGGCCAGCGCGGAGGGGTGAGCGCTTTTCACGCTCACTTCCCGTTATGCGGCAAATACGATTTCGCTGGTGGGCTTTACCGCAATATGCCGCCACGCCGGGCCAAATCCATTCAACGTGGCATTATGATGCGCCACGATCAGTTCGGCAGGAAGCACCTTGCGGTTACTGGTGGAGTGCGTGTCACTCACCAGTGTGACATCGAAACCATGACTGATCGCAGAACGGCAGGTGGTATCCACGCAGAAGTCACTGCGGCTGCCGCACACGAACAGGTGTGTAATGCTGCGAGCGCGCAATTCCTCTTCCAGGTTGTCGCGAGAAATGCATCCTCTGCGTACTTCGGCCGCCTTCTGAAGGCGCTATCGTCGGCAGAATCTGCCAGCCCCACGTACCGACCGTCAGTGGCCCGCTTTGCTCCTGGTGCTGAATGTAGATAACGGGTGTGCCAGCCGTGTGCGCCTTCCTCACGAGTTCGCGAATATTCGCCAGCAATTCTGCTTCTCGATAGGTGGGATTGCCGGGGACTTCAAACGAATCAATCTGCATGTCAATGATTAGCAGCGCCGTCTGTTTACTCATAAACCAGGGTGTTTCCTCCTGAGGGGATGAAACGTATCGAGTCGTCCTCGTCGTCACTGGGGACGATGGCGGCCTTCCCGCTTTGTATCTGTTGCTTGTAGATCTCCCAGCGGTCAGTGCTGCTGAGCAACTTCCACGCCCCCTGCCACGCGACGAACCGGAACCAGGGGGTGATCGTGAAATGGTAATTCGCCTGTCGGCGCAATGAATGGGTGACGGCCCCCGCGCCTAGGTTTTCTCTAGCGCTCCCGTTGTTTATCAGCTCGCTGGATCGTCTTGCGGATGGCGCGGGAGCGTCCTACGTAGCGGAGCAAGAAGAACGCCAGGAGCATGATAACGACCAGGATGATGAGCAGGTGCAGCTTGGGCACGGACAAGAGCGGTGAGGAGAACGCGGCTTGAAAATCCGTAATAATCGTATCCACTCCCGCCGCCGCCAGCAGGGTTGCTATAATCGCGGTCGTTGTCTGAAGGCGGTTCCTTTGCTCTTCGATCTGATCGCTTTGTAGACGTTCTACGCTTTCCAACAATTTGGCGCGCTTCAGCTTGACTCGATCCATGGTCTCATCAAAGAGTTGCCGCAGGTTATTGATCTCTAGCTCGTCGGTCATGGCCTGCATCAGCTTCGTGGTATCCACGTAGAGCGAAATGACCCGCAGGGTCAGCAGATCAAGCGCCCGTCGCGCATCAGAGTCAAAATGCTCGCTGGAGGCATGCCGGTCACGAATCCTGTTCAACAGGCGCTCCCGATCAAAAATGCCCAGCTTGCCTGGCTCATTGATGTCCTCGGAAACCTCTTCCTCCAGCTCAGCCAGCTCATCAAACTCTACCTTCGCGCGGGCCACCATCGAGGTGACCAGACAATAGAGACGTGTTGCTGTCTCCAGGAGGTGTTGAAAGTGGAGTACGAGAAAGTTGGGATCATCGGGGAAATAGAGCAACGCGGAATGCGTCGAGACAAAAAAAAGATCGTCGACGTGGGAGGTGATCAGCGCCAGATTGCGCTTTTCTGGCGGGTGCATGGCGAGCCAATCGTGCAGCGAAGCGCGTTTCTCGCGCAGCGGCAGGACCAGCCCCTTAAATTCTGGCAGGGAGGTGATGTCGATGCTCCCGAGCGGGCTCTTCAGCAACGATTGCTCGCCTGAAGGCCGCTCGGTCAGTGGCGCCAGCTTCATCTGCCTGGGGATCGCGTAGGTATACCAGTTCAGATGTGGGGCATAAATCCAATTCTTGTCGTCCTGCGCGTGCTCGCGCAACTCCGCCAGTTTTCTCAACTGCTCGGAGGCACGGGTCTTCAGCTGTTTTTTCCCCTTTTCCTGGATGGCCAGGGTGGCCTCCTTGGGCTTGCCTGACTTTTCCGGAGCAAGAAAAGTTGGAGATCATCTCCTCTGTTGCTCGTAGGCAACCGGACTCAGGTATCTGAGCGTGGAATGCCTGCGAACCCGGTTGTAAAAACATTCGATGTACTCAAAGATGGTCGAACGGGCCTCTTGCCGCCCGTGGAAAGAACACCGCTCGACACATTCGCCTTTGAGCGTACTGAAAAAGCTCTCCATGACCGCATTGTCATAACAGTCTCCCACCCGCGACATGCTCGCCACGATCCCCAGGTCCGCCAGACGACGCAGATAGCCGGTGCTGGTATACGGACTGCCCTGATCGGAGTGCAGCAGCATCTCTTTGGGGGGCACTCTTCGAGCGAGCGCCATCTCCAATGCCTGGCGGACCAGCGGCTCATCGTTGTGCTGGCTCATGGCCCAACCGACCACTAGGCGCGAGAACAGATCCAGGATCACTGCCACATACAACCAGCCCTCTGCCGTCCAGACGTAGGTCGTATCACTGACCCACTTGCTATTGGGCCCCACCGCCTCAAACGCCCGGTTGAGCAGATTCGGGGCGACCTGGGCACCCTTTGTTCGCAGCGTTCCCACCGGCTTCTGCCGATGACGTTTGGCAGCCAAGTCCATCTCTCGCATCAGCCGAGCGACCCTGGCTCTGGAACAGCGAACCCCCTGGTCGCGCAGCTCAGCCTGCACCCGCGGGCTGCCATAGACCTGGCGGTGTTCCTGAAAGATGCGATGAATCTGCTTGGCCAGTTCGCCATCTTCTCGCTCGTGGGCGCTCGGTTCGCGGCCTCGCCACTCATAATAGCCACCCACGCTCACTCCCAGGGGTCGACACAGCAGCGTCACCGGATACTGCTGACAGTGCTGTGCAATAAACGGATAACTCAGGACTGGGTGCGCGAAAAGATGGCTAAAGCTTTTTTTAGGATGTCTCGCTCCTGCCGTGTCACCTCCAGTTCACGCCTCAAGCGACGGAGTTCTTCTTCCTGCGGGGTCTGATGGCCACTTCCAGGAAAGGCGTGCCCCCCGTGGTCAGCCAATTCCTGACACCAATGGGAGAGTGTACTATCTGCAATCCCCAGGTCACGGGCCACCTGTGCTTGCGACTTCCCACTCCGCTGCACCAACTGCACCGCTTCCAATTTGAATTCCTTCGTAAATGTGCGTTGTTCTTTCGGCATGAGATCCTCCCTTCGGAGACACTCTTCCAAGTTTATCTCCTCCGGGAAACTCAGTCAAGATCACCTCAATGCTGGCGGTAAGGTAGGACGCCAGCGTGGTCTTCAACCCGTGAAAGATATGTTCTGCCAGAGGTTCCAACTGGGAGGCATCCCGGTGGGTGGTATGGGACGCTTCGCTCTGGTGGTGACCCTCGACCCAGGTAAAGGCGGATTTATGCGCGAAGGGGGCGATCAGCGCAGAAATTTGCCGCAGCCGAAAGACGTCCAGCTCCAGGTTCTCGATGGAGAACTCAACCGTACAGATCCCATAGGCATAGATCTTGAGCGCCATCTCGATCTCATCTGGAGCTCGTTCCTGTGTGCCCTCGGCCACATCGGCCAGCGAGACCAGATGTGTTTGCACTGGCCTGAACCTGATGATGCAGGCGCGCATATCGTGCTTGCCAAAAGCCGTCTCCAGATAATCCTGGCTGTCCTCAGCTTCGACATACTCGATATGGGGCAACTTCCAGCGCCGATCTGTGCCTCCCTGCTGACTCGACTGGGCTTGATGCCAGATGGCGAGAAATCGTTCGCGTTCTCGCGCCAGTTGCCGGTCGGCATCCTCTTGATCGCTGTCACCTCCGGTGGGCTCATGCCCCTCGGGGGAGGGCGTCAATTGATCGCACAGCCACGAGGCCAGCGCTCGATCTATTTGAAAGTTCAGCAACCAGGAGAGGTGCGTGTTGCGAAAAAAGGGGGTGCTCTCCGTCTGCTCCAGGTACTGGCGATAATGGCGGAGAAATTCCTTGTGCGCACGTAACTCGGAGCAGTAGTCGAAGTGATCATCGAGAAACGCCTCCACAATCTCGTCCAGGAGGTGCTCGACCCGGGCAACCTCGGCAAGAAATTGCGCTTTGTTATAGGGGAAATGACTCAAGAGCCGGGCGTATTCTTTCGTTCCGTTCGTGACGCCGTAGTGCCAGGTCAGTTCGTCGAGAAAGGCCTGGTGCGTATCCTTCCAACGCGCGAGCTACTCAAGTGCCTTCTGTAGTCCTTCAGCCAATCTCTTGCTGTGCTCAAACATGGGAAGGGGATCGGAAGCGATCATCCCGTTCTCAATATGGGTGCCCTCAATGGCCAGAGACGCAAGGGCCTCAAGCGCGAAGATGACGGCCCCGCCATCGGGGTCGGGGAAAGCCTGTCGCTGCTCCCGCAATGCTTGCTGTGCCGCTTCCTCGCGCTCCCGAATCGCCTCGTAGTCATAGGACGTAATCCAGCGTATCATGGCCCCGGCGTGCTCGAAGAAAAACGCCCCGAGCGCCCGCGTGGCGGCATCTTCCCCGTTCGTCTTCAGGTCTTGCGCTTCGTGGCGCAGTGCCTCGTAGTCCTCCAGGAAGTGCAAACTGATCAAGTACTCCAGCGAGTGCGGATACACGCGTGACCGTTCCGTTGCCTGCACCATCAGCGTACTCTCCTCCAGGGGCAAACCCACGCTCCATCAACGCTCAAAAAATCAGGTTGCACTCCATCACTGAGCGTGGTCACCGCAGTTCTGCCAAAGACGAGCTGTAGTGTACGGGGCAGCAGGCAAGAAGTCAAGGCGCCTCTCGCCGGGGAGGCTGAACAACCGTTCTCCAACCTGAGGGAAGGGCAGGTGGTGCGCGCGTGCTCCCGCCACTCCGTGCGTCTGAGGGGACCGTCCAAATTTTGACAGGGTAGGATTTTGATGCTATTCTATTTGTAGATTCAGTGGAGATAGGTACCACTGGAATCTTGTACAACGCTTTCGTTCTGGAAGTGTGTACAGCAGGGTTTTTACCCCTACCATGGGGTTGCATGGGAAGTGACGCCTGTGGACAAAACAACACCTCACGTCTCGAGGGTGTTCTGAATGAAGCAGGAACCAGAGCCTTCAAGATGTTTCTTGCCGGCACATCTGGACAACAAACTGGAACACGGCAGTAGAAGGCAAGCCTTGCATTGGAACTAGGAAAGAGGTATCGCCTATGTTCCCAATGAAAATGCCTATTCGTCTCCTAGGGATGGTATTCCAGGTTGACTAAGCGGGCCCGTGAAGACGGGCTGATGGGTACCTTCCACTGACGCCTACCAAAGCCTTTCCCGTTGCGACGAAATCAAGAGAGTTGATGTGCCGCATGATGACGAAGACAGTGCGCAGGTTGGCGGGCGCCAGGGGAAGGAAAGACAGGTCTCATAGCCTGTCTAAACCAAGAGATGGAAAGCCGCATACTACAGGCTCGAACACTTCGTTCGAGCCTGTTCTCTCATTTTGATGCGCGCAGGTACGCATCCCTCAGCGGATTGAGAAAACCGCGCCCTCCCTCCGATGATATGATCTCCTGCGCCGAGGGCATTCCCGCGCCAGCGCCGTAGGCGTCTCTTTCTGCCAGAACCGCTCAAACGGCGGAACCCCGGCACAGTGGATCCAAAGAGCCGTCGCCTTGCCCCACAGGCCAGAAAACAGCTTACTCCGATTCCCGTTGCCGCCGATTCGCCTGCACTTGCCTCTCGACCTGGACCTTGCGGATCGACAGCTGCGCAGAGAGCCCCCGTACCATGGGAGCGCAGCGCCGCCTCCCGGGCTTTGACCGCTTCCGCGTCCTGTCCGAGAAAAGCATTGTCAATCACCGCCACACCTGCCGCTCCAACTGCACGCACCAGCTCCTGCACATGCCAGCGCGAGTACTGATCCATGCCACCGACGCGCAGTCCCAGCGCCTTCTTGAAACGCATCGTGCCCGCCCCATGCGAGACGCGCGATCTGCTCGGCCAGGGCCGCTACCACCGCAGCCTGGGGCTGCTGGGCATAGTTTCCGATCAATTGAAAGACAACCGCATCCGCGAAGGCTTCTGCACTCGCCTTGTACGCCAACTGGCGCAGGATTTCGCTCCAGCCCACATCAGCGATGGCTTTGGCCAGATGCTCGTTCTGCAGCAGGTTCTTCACGGCCAATGACTCGACACACACCACGCAGGTTCCGGGCGGATGAGTCGGGTGGTCAGCTTGTGTTGAAAATCCCGCCGACGATCAGCGATACGCGCGTGGAGACGAGCCACCTTCCGGCGGGCCTTCTCGCGGTTCTTGGACCCCTTGCGTTTGCGGGCATGCCTCCGTTGCAACCGGGCCAAGCGCTGTTCATTCTGGCGAAAGAAGCGCTCGTTCCCCGTCTTTGCCCCTGTTGAAAGGGTCACCACGTTGGTGAGTCCCAGGTCTACCCCCACCGCGCTCTCAACTGGAGGCAGCGATGCCAGTTCTTCTTCCACCAGCAGCGAGACGAAATAGCGACCGGCTGGGTCACGCGACACGGTGACCGTGGTGGGAGTGGCACCCTCCGGCAGCGGGCGCGACCAGCAAATAGCCAGCGGCGTCTGCGTTTTCGCCAGGGTGAGTTGCCCATCCTTCCAGGCAAAAGCCGTCGCGGTATAGGTGGCGGCTTGCAGCCTGTGTTTCTTTTTGAATTTCGGAAACCTGGCGCGTCCCTCAAAGAAGTTGACAAACGCACGATCCAGATGGCGCAAGCTTTGCTGGAGGGGCACGGAGGAGACCTCTGAAAGCCAGGAAGTCCCCTCATGCGTTTTCCACACCGGCAGGAGCGCCGAAAGATCCCCAGAGGAAAGCCGTTGCCCTGCTGCTCGATAGGCCGCCGTCTTCTTGGCGAGGGCCTGATTATAGACCCAGCGACAGCACCCAAAGGTCCGAGCAAGTACCTGGCATTGCTCGGACGTGGGATAGCATCTGTAGCGGTAGGCGCGTTTCATCAAATTCATACGAAAGTCTTCTTTTTCTGCCGCAAGGAAGCGGCACCTTGAGGACATCCCTTTCCCAACCGGCCCAAAATGAACGCGCCTTGTATCCCTATGGCTGAAGCCGAGAGTGCGACGCGCGCGGCTTGATAAGGCCGACAATGCGGTGTCCCATCGCCAGGGCTCCATGTTCCCATTCTGACAGGAGCCGCACAATCAGGTAATGATCTGGGGGACATGAGATTTTTCCTCTATGCGGCACTGGTGCTTGGGCAAATGGGTTTGCTGACGGCCCATGTATGCCTGGTGCCCATCATTCACTTGATCATCTGATACGTGGGAGCGTCTCAAGCACCTGGTTCACGGGCACCATCAGGGGAGATGGATAACGTTCTGGCTCGTGCAGTACACACACTCCACACGCTCGCAACACCCTGACACAGTGGGAGAAGGCTGGATGGCGCACCAGATCCATCTTCAGGCAGGGTACCGCCACGATGGAAGGCGACCCATGCCCAAGCGCCTCACACAACAGGCTAACGGCAAGCGTGTCTGCAATGCCCTGCGCCCATTTGTTGATCGTATTGAAGGTGGCGGGCATCACCAGCATCACGTCCGCCTTGGGCAAGGGATCCGCTTCTCCCGGCAGTTTATTGTCGCTCCTGACGATATGTCCGGTGAGCTGCTCAAGCTGCAAGCGATCGACCCAGCGGCTGGCCTGGGGGGTCGTGATCACGCAGACCTTCCACCCGGCGGCCTGGAGCACTGGAACAACATCAGCCGTCTGCTGGGCCGGTGGAGCCGCGCAAACGATCAGGTAAAGGACGTGCGACTGATTGGCTGGCTGCATCAAAAGCTCCCTCACGCCACCATCGCTGCCAGGGTGTGTGCCATCTGCTGCTCCAGTGCCTGGACCGGGGCGCTTGCCTTCCAGGATTCCAATGTCGAGTGGAGCGCGCGTACCTGCGAAAAGACGCGCAGCGATCTGGTGTGCGTCGTGATGACTAGGGCTTCTCCGGCTACCCGACACGCCTCGCCGACCTCGCCCTGCTCTGCATAGGCCAGGCCCATGTCGGTCAAGATGCTGGAGCGCGGGCGAAGAGCGTCGGCATCCAGCAGGTCCAGCGCGTGCTGCAATGCTGGAAGCGCTCGACTCGGCTGCTGGAGGCGTACAAAACTCGCGCCCTCATAGCCTGCCAGACGGGAAGCATTCATGCCCACCGCGTACCGATCTTCCTCCAGCAGCTCGTGGGCCTCGATCTGCCTGGCTCGCTCTACAGCCTGCAAGCAGGCGTAGACATTACCGAGGTGTGCCTGCGCCTCTGCTTCGACGGCGGCCAACCAGCAGCGAATACGAGCACGCTGGAGGTCGAAGTGTTGTGCCCGGTCGAGTAGCACCAGTCCCTGCTGGGGCCGCCCATCGAAGGTTAACAGCAGGCTCATCCGCCCGAGCCCAACTGCCCATAACTCCTGGTTGCCTGCGGCCTGGGCCGCGTGCACCGAAAGCGTGTAATAGGGCCAGGCCAGAGCCAATTCGCGCGCATCAAACAGCATTTGTCCCAGCATTTGCGCGATTTCCCCGGCCAGCGCGCAGAGGCGCTGCGCTGACGTGGAAGGCAAGGGGTGTTTCAGGAGGTGCACCACCGCGTGGAGATGCTCCTGAACGCCGCCCAGCAAGTCCAGGGTCGTGTTGGCGCGCAGTTTCCAGAACCTGCTGGTGATGGTTTCCAGGTCCTCAAGTACCGGGGTATCCACCCGCGCAGGCGCAGCCACTGCTTTGACAAAACGCTCGATACTCTCAGGAGACAGTTCGGCGTACGGGGAGAGGACGAGCGCGGTACATGCGGTCTGCAGGAGTTCTTGCAGAAATTGGCGGCGAGAGCGAATCATATCGAGGGCCTCCCCCGAGGCGAACAGTGCCTGGGGGCCTGACTCTGATAGGAGTGGTACGACGGTTGCCACCTCACCTGGAAGGCTGCGGACAAATCCCAACTGCTCCGCAGTGAGTCCGAACAGGCCGCACAGGCGTTCCCGATAATAGGGACTGGGTCTGACGACGCCTCGTTCCCATTTGCCCACCATTTTACCATCGGCGGCACCCCCCATTTCGTGAAGCAGATCCGCTACCTTGGCTTGCGACCAGCCTCGTAGCTCACGTTGCCGCCGCAAGAGATCGTTTGGCGTAGGTTTGATGACCATATAGCCCCTAGGGAAAAGGCTCTGAAACGATCCACTATCATTGTACCCTGATGTTCTTTCTCAGCAACAGAGTTTTGGAAGCGTATCCGCAAAAGACCCCTAGATGACCCCTACTCGACCCCACCCTGCTGTCTACAATGGAGAAATGTTTTGATACACTGCAAACAGGAAGAAAACGCCTCTCAGCAATTGCTGAGAGGCGGGTACTTTGAAAGTCTCTAGGAGGGAGAGTTGGAAGTTGCTTCATCTTGCGCCTTGCGCTGTGCCCTCTTTCTGAGCCACGCGTCGAGGCTCTCTTTCTCGACAAGCCAGATACCTATCTTGCGGCCCTTGATCTCGCCCGCTTTCAGTAAACGAATAAGGTAGCTAGAACTTACCGGATTATTCTGCTGCCTGCTGTAAAAGCTGGCATCGCTAACGGGCATTTCTTCAGGCATGGCGTCCTCCTGTTAGTGCTGCGTTTGGGATGAAAAGATTGATGATAACACGACATACAACGCACTAACTACGAACACTATAACATTTTTCTGTATCAGATTCAAGATTCGTGGTTCAAGCTCTTGACACAATGTACTTATCTTGTGTATAATAGATAGCGTAGATAGTGAGAGCCAACGGTGTTAGTGACGCCGTTAGCTCTCTAAACCCCGCTGCACGTACCAGCCAAGGGCTTGCCGGGAGTATATCCGCTCCCAGCGCAGACCACAAGCGGTCAAGCCCCGCGTTCCTCGTGCAGCAGGAACGTGGGGCGTTTTGTTGAGCGCAGTCGCCAGCCCGTTCTGCCAGCGCAGAAGCCGAGTACATATACGCTTTGACGAACGAATTCGTCGAAGTTGCCGGGCTGGAGTACTTGTAACAACGCCACTGTTCCCAGCAGCGTTGGGGCAGCGGCATTCCAGGTAGAACAGCCTGTCTGGATCATAGCTGGTCGGATGGCAACGAGGATCGCAGGCTCGTACCCTGCGCCCTCCGCGTCGCGTGCGGTGCCTAAGGCGAACCGGTCAGAGTCCGGTACAGAATTCCGAGCAACACGCGCGATCAGCATGTTCTTCTACCCGGTTGAGGCGAGGCGATTAACGACATAGTCGGTTCGCCTGAGCCGGGCAGGCTCGTAGATGAAGGGAATATGTGATGGGAGGGTTGATGCGGGTGTGATTTCCGGCTTGTTTTAGTAGCGCGTTCCTGGAGCGTGTTCCTGTTGTGTCGCCTTGTAGTGTGTCCTCGTAGTCATGGGTGGCGCTCTCCTCTTGGGGTCGGAGCCACGGAGAGCAGCCGCCCGGTAGGGTATTACCCTGCGCGCATGATAGCACGCGGGGTCACTCATGAAAAGGGGTGCTGCGTGTCACACGGCACCGCCTTCCACATTAATGGCCTCCAGATCGTCCTGGACGAGCCGCAGCGACAGCTCACCATTAACGGACGAAGGTTGCACCTGGGTGCTCAAGAGTATTCTGTGGCGCGGGCATTGGTGGTCCACTATGCTGCCTACAAAGCTCGGCAGACTGATGAGCCTGTGGCTAGCTTCGCTGCACTGTGCAAGGCAGCAGGTGTGCCTCTGCCCCGGATTAAACACCTCGTCAGTGAGGTGCGCGGTTTACTGCTGCCGCACGAGCTGGACATCAAGAATGTCCGGGGAGAGGGGTACTACCTCTCCCCAATAGGTAATGCTTCGTAGCGTGTTTAAGGAAGATGGGTTGGCTGCTCTCCCGGGTCTGGAGATAGGGGAGGGCAGCCGCCCAGCAGGGCTTTTCCCGCATCTCCTCTTGCACGCGGGGCGTTGCAGGGAAGGGAGCGTCTATGATCCAAAAACAACCTCATCAGGTCGTTATTATGACTCCCAGGGGCACGGTGGTGGTCGGGCGTCGTCTGTTTGATCTTTTGGAAGCCAGGATGGAGCCAAATGATCTGAGCCTGCTGCGAGAGTATGGTTGGTGGCTGCAGCTCAGCGAGCTGGTCAATGGCATCCAAATGGTCTCTCTGGTGCCGAGGGCGCATGCATGAAAACCGTGAAAGATGTGCTGGCGGTCCTGGGTTTGGTGCCATAGCCTGGGTCATTTTAGCAATGATCGAGGCGGCACCCTGGGCCACTCACGCTGTCGGCAAGTAAGGAAAAAAGTGGCAAGCGTACTGGCCAGCTTTCAGGAGGATGCTGAAGGCTGGCCTTTTTGAGACACCAAAAGGGAGACGCGCATGAGAAAGGTCAGGGCACAACAAGGCCAGCACCAGCGCTATGCAGTCGGAACCCGCGTCGAAATGCCCAGCATCCAAACGGGCAAATCAATCCTGTTTGGGATGGTCACGGCCTATTTGGGAAACGGAAGTTATCTCGTCACCTGGCGAAGCGGTGGAGTTGAAGAATGGAGCGAAACCCTGATCAGGGCGCTCTTGATAGTCAGAGGAAGGTAAACCAGCATAGACACGCGAAAGGATGTGTTGATACGATGGAACCACTGAAACGCACCCAGGATGCGGAGGAGACTGAGCTTTCTGCTCCTTCCCGTCCTCAAGGGCCGAGCCTGCTCGAACGTGGCGCCCGCGCGGCCAGGAATGAATTTCGCGCCTGGCGAGGGCGCCGCAAACAGACCGAGCCAGATGACCTGTTCAAGCAGAGCAAGAAAGATGGGGCCACGGTAGGCGCCGCGTTCAAGAACGGGCTGATTGCCACGGCGGCGCTGATCGTGCCGCTGGGCTGTGCGGTGATTGCCTTTCTGGCAGCGGGCTACTACTTCAATGGCGGCAAGGATTGGAACGGAGACACCGCGAGCCTGATCAGCTACGGCCTGGCGGGCCTGGTGGAGTTCGGGCTGCTGGCGCTGCTCACGGCCTCGGCGGTGGCCTTCTGGCATGGGAAGCCCTGGCATTTCCTGGCCGCCGGGCTCTTTGCCCTCCCGGTGGTGTATGTCTCCACCAGTGCCCAACTGCTCTACCTGAGCACCCACATCGATGTGAGCGCGGCCAACCATACCGCCCAGACGCTCTCGGCCATCCCGTTTGTGGGCTACTTCCTGGGAGGGGCCAACGGCGGGGCGTATATCCTGATTGCGCGCTCCTGTGTGACGACGGTGCTGGAGGTGGCCTGCTGCTACGTGCTGGCCCGCGCCACGATCAACACCAGGAAGATCATCGGCGCGCTGCGGGAAAAGGCGCAGGCGCAGCAGGAGCTGGCGCGCTATAAACGGCTGGAGCAGTTGGACAAGCGCCTCGATCAGTTTGCGATGGCGGCTCTCGACCACTTTGAGGCGCTGTTGGATGCTGGATCCACGCCGCTGACGCTGCCGAACCTTTTGAACGCGCAAGAAAGCGAGGCTGCCAGGAACGGCACCGGGACGTTTCCCGACCGGAACTGAAGCGCCAGCACCAGGACGGTCCATCACTCCGCTCCCTCTCCGAGAGACTGAAAACTCGCCCAATCCCGCCCGCACGCGCAAGATCAAGGCGGCAATGGCCTTCTTGAAAGAAGCACTTTCGGCGCAGCCGCGTCCGGCGCGGGAGGTGGAGGCGGAAGCTCTGGCGGCCGGGCATGCGCGCTCGACCCTCCATCTCGCCCGGCAGCGTGCCCATATTCGCTCCGAACGCAGGGACAACCGCTACATCTGGTTTACTCCGGCGCAGCGAAAGCAACCACCCGCGAGAACCACATCCAAAGCGCATACAAGCTAGTTTGGATCCGGGGTTAAAGGCAATGGGAGAGCCAGCGCTTTCCTGAGAGGAAAGTCAAGGGGTGTGAACTCAACAGGTAAGCGGCACAACGAAACAATGACAGATATCGGCGTGGGGCAGCGATCAGCTGCTCCACTATTTTTGAGACAAAAGATTGGATCCAACATCTGAACGAGAGGGACACGGATGAATCAAATCTCCAAAAGCCCGCTGCAGCGGGCAATCGAAATCGCCGGGCGAGATCGGATTTCCCCTATCCCCTGTACGCGGCGCGACACGGGTGAGGTGATCTGGTTGGTCCAAAGTCGCAGCGACCCCAGCCATCACAGAACGTGCGCGGCGGAAGCCCCGCGTCTTCAGACCGGGGAGGAAGCCGCGCCCTCCTTTCCGGGTTTCAACTGAACCAAAAGAACCGGTAGGAAAGTGCCAGGCCAGGAGGGCTGAGTTGTGCTGATTATGGAATACAAACTGCGCGTGCATCAAACCCAACGCGCTGCGATTGACGAGGCCTTCCGAACGGTCCAGTTCATCCGCAACAAAGCGCTGCGCCTGTGGATGGATGGGCGCGGCGTCGGCTGGGCCGAGCAGCAACGACTGTGCGCACAGTTGGCGAAAGAGTATCCGTTTGTCGCCAGGATGCACTCCAATGCCCGACAGGCGTCGGCTGACCGTGCCTGGGCAGCTATCAGTCGCTTCTACCAGAACTGCCGAGAACAGAAGCCTGGCAAGAAGGGGTACCCCAGGTTCCAGCACGACAACCGCTCGGTCGAATATAAGGTCGGGGGCTGGAAGCTCGAACCGGACGGGAGGCGCCTGACCTTTACCGATGGGACGGGCATTGGCACCCTTCGGTTGATGGGCGCGAACCCCACACGCAAGAAAACGCGCAGCATTGCCACGTTCCCTTCCAGCCAGATGAAGCGGGTGCGCCTCCTGCGCCGCGCTGATGGCTACTACGTGCAGTTTGCCCTGCAGGCAGATCGGCAAGCACGTTGGCATTGACGTGGGGCTGAAGACCTTCTACACCGACTCCGAAGGGAACACTGTTCCCAATCCCCGCTTCTTGCGGAAGGCAGAAAAGCGGCTGAAACGGCTGCATCGCCGCAAGGACCGCAAGCACAAGGGCAGCACCAACCGGAAGAAAGCCATCAAACGGCTGGCAAAAGCGTATCTGAAGGTGTCCAGGCAGCGCCAGGACTTCGCCGTCAAGACGGCAAGGGCGCTCATCATGTCTAGCGACATGATTGCTTTTGAAGACCTTCAGATTGCCAATCTGGTCAAGAACCATCGGCTCGCCAAGTCGATAGCCGATGCGGCATGGGGCCAGTTCCTATCCTGGCTCAGATACTACGGGCATATAGCGAGCGTGCCCGTCGTGGCTGTCTCGCCTTGCTTCACGACGCAGGACTGCAGCGGCTGTGGCGAGCGGGTGTACAAGTCGCTCTCGGTGCGTACCCATGTGTGCCCCTCCTGTGGCCTGGTGCTGGATCGAGATCAGAACGCGGCCAAGAACATTCTCGAGGCTGCTCTGGACTACCTGGCAGACCTGAACCGTACCGCCGGGCAGGCGGAAACGGGTCGCTCGCAAGAGCGGCGGAACGCTTCTGGACATCAGACCTCCAGCAGGCGCAAGCGATTGCGCTCTGTTGCGTCAGATGGATGAAGGAAGAATCTCCCGTCCTTCAGGCGGGAGAGTGTCAATATCTCCTCACTGAACGTTCAGGGGCCATCCAGTGTCCATGCCCCCAGGCCCAACATCGGGGGATGTGTGCCCATGTAGCTGCTGTTCGCCTGGCCATGCAGCGGCGAGAGCCGCCTGGCACTCGAGGGGCCCGCGTTGAGCAGACCAAACCAGCGGTTTCGCAATCTCCCAGGCCTGAGCACAGCTCGTCCTCTCGCAGTGAGCAGGAACGGCGACTACAAGCGGAGGCCGAGCGGCGGGAACGCGCACTTCTGTGGACCGATGACCAGCCCTTTAGCATTTGGAAGTCTTAGTTACACCCCTCTCGTGAAGGGAACAGCATGTTCGGGTGGCCTGGTCAGACGACCTGGTTGCCCTGAAGAAGGGTGTGATGTCTTCTTTATGGGGTATGAGCATCCTTGGTCGTCTCGTGCCATACCACCTGTTACGAGCTCTTGCGCAAGCGACACAAACTCCTGAAGCATGGCGCGTCACCAGACGCACCAGAAAGCGAGTAGTGTACCTATGGCAGTACCGATCTCTCTTCGCCCGACACCCGAGGAGGCTGCCACTGACGAGCCTTCGGCATATCCGTTCAGCTGTATCACCGGCGTCAGCAAAGATATCCTGCGGCTCATCCAGCAGGGCGCGCTCTCGGCCAAAGCCCGGTATTTCCTGACGATGATCGCCATCGACTCCTTTGGCAACGCGGGATGGCAGAAACAGCAGCAGATGCCCCAGCCTGGCGTCTGGTGTCGATTTCATCTGTCCGCCTGGGCCGAGGAACACGGTTGGACCCGCCAATATGCCTGGCGCGTCCGCGAGCAGATGGTGGCACTTGGCATCCTCTTCTACGAGCCTGACTCCACGCATCCCGAACTGGGGATCCTTCGCTGGAATCTGGATTTCTCCCAGTGGCGGGTTCTGGATGAGGCCTATCGTCGCCAGCGCTCTGCGCGAAGCGGTGCTGGGCGGCCCCGCAAGCCCGAGGAACCAGGTCAAAGAGAAGCACCACTGCTCGAAGCGGTCACGACGCCCAACGAGCCCCTGGCAGTATTCCCTTCCCAGCCTTCGCAGGACGAGGAGCATCTCCCAGAAAAATCAAGTGTGTTACACGAGACAAAAAAATCAAACGGACTACAGAAAAAATCAAACGTGTTACAGACCCCCTCTGGTGAGGAAATCAAACGTGTTACACCTGCTTGCTCTGGGGCCGCTCAAGCAGCAGAGCCAGTGGCTGTCCTAAGAAAAGAGTTACGGAAGAAGAGAAGAAAGACAGAACCATCTCACGATGGTTCTGATGCGCCTCGCGCATCACCTGAAGATCTCCTGGTTCATCACTCACCTGATGAAAACGGCAGCAGCCCTGCTTCCTTAGAATCATCGCTTGCTTCTTCAGGGGAAACGGCTCCCGCTTCCTGCTGGCCGCCACGCGAGACCTGGGAGAAGACCGACCTGGACTACTATCAGCGCGTGCTGCGCGAGCGCGAGAAAGAGCGGGTCGCGCTCCTGGTGCGGCTGGCGCATGAGCGCCTTGGCGTGTTACTGGAGAAGACGAGCTATGCCCGTGTCGGGGCACTGGCCAAGCAGTGCGGAGCTGCCCTGCTTGCGAAACATATCTTGCTTGCCGCAGCCAATCACATTGACGGAGACCCCCTGGATTATCTGACTCGACTGGCACGAGGAAAGCCAGGAAAGGAGGCAGCCAATGCCACAAGAACCCCGACCAGCAGCTCCCAACCGTACACCGCTGAAGAGGCCAGCGCCCTCGTCTGGAACACCCTCTAGCCTGGGGGAGGCCACGGCAGTGTGGAGAGCGCGACGCGGACGGCTGCTCTCGTCCGCGCCGGGTCCAGTGGCCTGCGAGCGGTGTCGAGACACGGGGATCGCAGGCTACGTTCTCGGACAAGGGGACGTGTATTGTGCCTGCCAGGCTGGGCAGGTGGAGGAATCACGTGTGAAGCACTGGTATGATGACATGCACCAGGAAGAACTGGCCTGGCGGCGCAAAGTGCTGGAGGAGCGCATCGCCGCCTTCTCTGCGCGAGTGCTGCCAGGTGGACAAGCGCCCACCCTGGAGACGTTGCCGCCCTCGGAGGCGCTCTCGAAGGTGCAGGCGTTTGTCCGGAAGCGCACCGAGGAGCAGGGGCTGGTATTGCTCGGGGAGGTGGGCGTTGGGAAGACCACACTCCTCCTGGCGCTCGTGCGCAGCCTGACCAGGCTGTGGCTGACCGAGCGGAAAGTCGTGCGGCTGGTGACGGTGCCGGACTTCTTACGTGAGCTGCGAGCAGGCTACGATGCGACGCAGCAGAAGCAAGGCGAGGGGTATCACGAGTTGATGGAGCAATACCAGACGTGCGATGTGCTCGTGTTCGATGACCTGGGGGCAGAGAAGCTGACGGATTGGGTGGAGGAGCAGTTTTACTTGCTGATTGACTATCGATATCGGCAGCGCCTGCCGGTGTTCGCCTCGTCCAACTGCCGCAAGGAGGTACTGGCGCAGCGGCTGGATCGTCGGGTGTTGGATCGGTTGCGCGAGACGTGCACGATGATCGACGTGGTCGGCCCAAATCAGCGGGATCAGGCGACGCAGCGCAGGTAGGCGCTCTATGGCACCCCTGGAGCGCGCAAACGATGGCACGTGAATTGTTCGTTCGCGCACGCCTCGGCCGCGGCTCAAGCCGCTTTTTGCGTTGGCCTCTCCGGGGTGCCTTGGTGCTCCCTCCACGTATGGTTTTCTTTCCCCAGGTGAGCAGGCTGTGCATGCGGAACATGCGTCTTGATGCCCTCTCTCAATAAAGTGAGGGACTCGGATTGATTCGGCCACATCTGCTGTATGGTTGATTACATCGAAAGACGAGAGCCAACGCAACGCAGGAGGCACGTGATGGACAAGACAGCAAAGCCCTGGACTCCTCAAGCCATCCCTACACTGTACAACGGGATCCAACTCAAAAGCCGCTTAGAAGCTGATACGGCTTTTCTGTTGGATGGTATCAAGTGTACGTGGGAATACGAACCGTGCAGCTTCTTGTTGCCGAATGGAAACCATTATCAGCCTGATTTCTGGTTACCTGAACAACGCGCGTGGGTTGAATGTCGTGGCTACTCCACTCTGGAAGGCGAGCAACAAATTGCAGGTTTCAAACAGTGGATTTGGCAGGAACGCATCGGTCCCGATATGCAGAGGAAAGTGGATTGGTCCTGGTATGACCCTGCAACTGCCTCGGAAGAGGATGAAGAAAGGCTGCTCACCTGTGGCGAAGAAGCTGCTGTGTATCTGGTAATCCGAGGGAGTGGCATATCGGAGTTCTATTTACCATATGAGATGCCGTCGTGTATTGGTGGCCTCATTCCTTGCGAACACTGCGGCTCCTGGACCATTGGTGGGGCTCGCAATAACCAGAAGTGCAGGCTTTGTAGGTGCTCTCTTGACGCGTACAATAGTCCCCTTTCCTTAGCTCTTGCGGGACGAAAAGGAGTGCTGATGCTGTGTGACCCTGTTGGAGAGATAGCCGCGCGCCACTGGTTCAAGGCTTGGCCAGGCCGTCAGAAGCAATTGGACGGACAAAAGGTAGCCCGATGCATGTGGGTAGCATGTCCAGGCTCTGCTATCGTCGATGAGAGTGGTGAGCCACCTGGCAGTTGGATCTTTCTCCGAGAACCAATAGAAGGTAGACCTGAATATGTCTTTACTCCATGCTTCTGTTCTAGAGAGTGTGCTGCACAACACCTGCTTTCTGAGGTCAGTTTTGTTTCTTCAGATCCCAAATACGGTGAAACCATGGAACAGATAGCCAAGCTCATCAATGCCCAATATTGGGGCTAGGAGCTCGAAGCAGTCGAGAAAGCATCTGCCAGATGACACGCGCAACGAGGCTCGTAAAGTGAGTTCCTTTGCTCCGTGGCAGCCAAAACTGGTTTCACTTGCTAGTGTCCTTGCTCCAGTGGCTCAGGCTGTGCTACATCTGGGCGCAGCGTTGAATTGACCGGAACGGTTTTCAGCCAGTCTGGCGTGGAAGGCGCTTACAGAGTATTGAGCAGCTTCCCACCGTCGATGCTATCCCTGCGCACCGATTGCTCACTCTTGGCCCGAAAATCAGATCAATTGTCACCTTATTTATCAGTTCCACCTGGCGGAGACAACAGAGAAGGAGAGACCTCACATGCATCCAAACCAGAAACGGCGTATCCCCGAGAGTGAAGGCCCACAGCCTGATGGCACCACCTGGAAACGGCTGACCAACGGGCGCATGGTGCTGCTGCATCGCAGGCCGGAGTGGGACGCCCAGGAGCTGCTGGACCGCCAACGGTACCTCTATAGTGCCAACTATTCGCTCAATGAACTGGCGGAAATGGGAAAAGTCGAAGGGCCCGAAACGAGCGAGCACAGCTTCCGCCGCGGGATGGGGGAAGGCTGGAAGATCGCAGGAGAAACCGTCAGGGATCTGGTGGACGCGGGGATGTCGCTGGAGGAGGCCTTGCTTGCCATGGGGCGCTTTCTCCGCGAGGGAAGGCTGGGTGCCTGGCGCGCGGGGAACTGTGCCTGGTATGAGCGACCGCCGGAGTTGTTTGCCAGGGAGGCCAGAACGCTCCTCACCCCACCAGAGCAGGCGGAGGATGGGGAAGGATAGCCCATGAGCCAACGATGCGCTCCTTTGCGCGCGACGCCTCCGGCCTGCTCTATGCCGGCTGTTGTGCTTCTGATAGTCACCCGGTGGAGGCCGCCAAAGCCCCTGGGTCCGTGTGCGCCCCGGTTTGTACGGGCATCGGCCACGGATGCTGGCGAGCCGGGCCTGTAGCAATCAGAAGGTGTTCTTTAGGGCTACCCGCGAATGGAGCAGGCGAGTAAGGAATGTTTATTCTGGCGCGGATGTACCAGGGATACATGGAGGAGAGCTTGACGGTGGAGCGGCTGCGCGACCACCTGACTGAAGTCGTGACCACTCGCGATTGCCGACTGGTGCTGGTTGATCAGCTGGACCTCTTTGCTGACACGGATAGGCGCGCCACCGAGCAGGAGCACGTCAGCGCCATCTCCAAGGCCTTGAAGCAGATCGCCAAAGATCTGCAGATCGTGGTGCTCTGCCTGGTCCAGCCGAGTCGCAACCTGGAGAGCCGGACCGGGGTGCAAGGGAATCGGCCCCAACAAGCGGACCTGCGGATGAGCGGGCGGCTGGAGATAGACGCGGACATGGTGCTCTTCCTCCATCGACCCTGTGAGTATGAGCCAGGGCTGCCGCTTGCGCACTACGAGCAGTACACCGAGGTCTGGGCAGGCAGGGTGCGGGAAGGGAAGGCTGGCGGCATGGTGCCGCTGTGCTTCACGGGCCGTTATGCCACCTTCTCGGACTGGCCGGAGGGCTGGCTGCGTCCGGCGCTGGAGCAGGACCCGGAAGGCGAGCAGGCGTGGGCAGCACGGTTGGCGCGGCTGCAGGAGGGGCGGTAGTGATGGCTCGAACAGCAAGGGAGAAGGATATCCTGGAGCAGGGCCGCGTACAAGCGAGGGAGGGAGCCAGAACCAACTCAATCAAAGAGTGAGTCGGCAGATGAGGGCTCTTTCGACGGGAGTGCGGAACTCAACTCTGGCGTGTATGTGGGTGCGGGCTAGTCCTTGATGTTTACAGCTGATTGGGGGAGTCAGGATTGGTCGAGTGGCCCGCGCCCATGACCATAGGAACACCAGAGCGAAGTACCTGGGGCTCATCGGAGCCCTGAGACCGTCACTGGCGTCTGACCCACAAGGCGCTCGACTCTGCTCCCCTCTAAGTAGATGGACAGAATAAGGTAGAATTGGTAGACTGATCTTCAGCAAAGGAGGTGCGCTGATGAAGAGCAGTCTGACGAAGCAAGAGAGAAGCGATCTGGCGCAGGTCGTGGGTACAGCCCGGCAGGTGCGCCAATGG
>DATGID010000130.1:0-1879 GCA_035307385.1 Ktedonobacterales bacterium
TCCGCGCGTGGCCGCAGCCGTTCACGACGGCGAATGTGGCGCTGCTGCTCATCAGCGTCGTGGTCCTGCTCCTGGCGTGGCTCTGCATCGCCTCCTTTGCCCGCGCCAAGCTTCGCGTGATGCAAAGCCAACCGGCGCAAAGCCAAACAACACAAACGACTTCTCACTAGGTATGCCTGTTGACCCGGCAATCGCTGTACATTACTTCTCTGCGGCCAGGAAGCCAAATCATTCGTCACCATTCCTCGCCTGATTGTGGCAGAGCGGCGTTATCTCCAAAAAGCTGTGAGGCATTCGTGACCGGGATACTGATGAATGTGAGCAGGCTGTGATTCCACTGAGATATTGTGCATCTGCTGTGGAATGCGCCTGCTGCTTGCGTTTGTGCTGTTGCGGTTTTTCGCGTCTGGCGCAACGGGACGCTCAGGCGACACCGTTCACAAACCACATCTTCTCAGTTGTTTCTACCGGCTGATATCGAAGGAGGTACGGTATGAGTAAACGTCGTTTCTGGGGGCGGTTCGTTCTGCCCGTTCCTCTCCTTGCTGTGGTACTCACCGTCATGGTGTGCTTCTGGGGCATCACCAGTGTAGCGCAGGCCGCACCTAAAGCCCCTTCGCCGGCTCGTGGCTTGCATACTCCCGCAGCCACCTTTAGCCCGCCAAAAGAGGGAGCGAAAGTCACTCTAGGTGAGACCAGCATTGATGGCCCAGCCATTACTGCTACCTATGCGCCTGCAACGGCTCTGGCCTGGGCTGGCACCGACGCTGCCCATCATCTCAATCTGCTCACCAGCACCGATGGACTACACTACAGCCACAAGCTGGTCCTGCCAGAATCTTCCTCGTGGCGCCCGGCGTTGGCTTTCATTGATTCGGGCCGGGGTGCGCCTTATGGCACCATCGTCCTTGCTTGGACGGGCATGGACCCTGTGCATACGCTCAACCTCGAGTTCATCTCAACGCCCGATTTCGTGGTGCGTGAGAAGATTACCTACTGGGGTGAGACCAGCTTCACCGCGCCAGCGGTAGCCACCATCAACGGGGATGTCAACAGTGATGTGTACCTTGCCTGGGCAGGCAACGACAGCGCGCACTCGCTGAATGTCATCCACCATACGACTGCAGCGCCTGAAACCAATAAGAAAGTGACGCTCTGGGGATGGAGCAGCATCTCGCGGCCCACTATCTCCCACGATCAATCCCCAGACAGCAACATCGCCTTGCTGCTGGCGTGGACGGGAGTGAACAATCACCTGTACTTCGCCCAGACCCTGACCACGGCTGCCACGCAGTGGACCATGCCTTCCACGTCGCCGCTCGCGCAGCAGAGCGCGTGGGCGCCGAGCCTGATCGCTTTCTATGCGACGAATATGCCAACCTATTGGCTGGCATGGACAGGCAGCGGCACTGCCAGCACCCATCAAATCAGCGTAGAGTATACCCAGCACTATCCCAGTTGGAGTGACGCCAACGCAACAACAGTCTTGAACGAGGCTGCGATGTCGAGTCCACAACTTGCCTTCAATGCCTTCGGCAGCACGAACCGTCAGGTGCTGCTGGCGTGGACGGGTATGGACCCTACCCATCGTCTCAATGTGGCAGTCGTCTACGTCACCAATAGTTAGCGGGTACGCGCTACTCCCCTGGCACACGATGCTCTCTTGATCGCGTAAGCCGAGATATCCATCTCGGCTTACTTGGCACCTGTCGAGAATCCACGGGCGACCTTAGACGTTGCCACCGGCGCTATCGTGCGCTGGGGAAGCACGAGACGCTGGCTGCGGCTGCTGGCAATCTGGGCGGCGTTGGCAGCAGCGGCGTTGAGTGTCGCGCAGGCGATCCGCGCGTGGCCGCAGCCGTTCACGACGGCGAATGTG
>DATGID010000131.1:0-108109 GCA_035307385.1 Ktedonobacterales bacterium
ACCACTTCCAGCTTGAATTCTCGGCTAAACGTTCGTCCTGGCATAACTCGTCACCTCACCTTTGCTCTGTGTCTACTTTAGCACAGAGGAATGGCTCAGTTGACTTGCCTTGGTGGTCCGGTCCGAGGGGTTCACTCCAGGAAGCAGTATCACGCACTCCCCTACTTACCAGCGGGCGCAGCAGAAAGTGAGGGGGCCTATGGAAGCACAAGTTACTTCACCCCAGTATCGGGTGGTCAATCGGTGGGTAGACACCCTGATCTTGAACGTCAAGGGAGAGCTGCCCAATACCCTCAATGTCAAGTTGCAGCATGAACAGAACCGGGCCAGAGAAGCTGAGGACGATGTCTTGACTCCCTGGCAGTTTCAGGGATGCCCCCTGGCGATCAAGCCGCATGGGTCGGGGCATGGCTGGCGCTGGCTGCTGTACTCGGATGATATCCACCTGGCCCTGGGCAAGGGCACGTTGAATCAGACCATCTGCCGCCTCACCTTCCGGTCCGTCTATCTGCATAGCCGTGACCTGGGCGAGTCGCTGAGCCAGGTCTATGACTTTCTCGTCGGTTTCCTGGGCTACGAGCCGGAGTTGCAGGTGAGTGAGGTCCACCAGTGCGCTGATATTGCCGGGTGGCAATTGACGGCTGCCGACGCTGGCTGCTTTGTCTCACGGGGGGCGCTGCATCAATTGCCAGAGGAAGCCGTCAGCGTCAACCCGGAAATTGACCAGCGTGGACGGCGGATGAAGGGCTTTTATTTCAGCAAGACGGCTCCGCACTCCTGCCTGATCTACAACAAGTCCAGTGAGGTGCAGGTGCATCACAAGGAATGGTTCCATGACATCTGGAAGCAGCATGGCTGGGATGGAGAAGCATCCGTCACACGGGTCGAGTTCCGCTATGAGCGCGAATGCCTGCGCGAGATGGGCATTGAAGACCCTTTTGACCTGCTGGACCAATTGGATAGCCTCTGGGCGTACAGTAGCCAACAGTGGCTGCGCCATACGGTGCCCTCCGCCGATACCAACCAGTCCCGCTGGGAGGTCTCTGAGGTGTGGCAGGTCATCCAGCAGGCGTCACTCTTCCTGACCGAAGCGGTGCCAGCGGTACGGGCCAAGAAGGTCGAACTGGAGAGTCAGCACACCCTGGCTGGGTTTGTGGGGTATGGGACGAGCCTGGCAGCACGAGTGGTCCTCCTGGAAGAGCTGGCGAACCAGGCGGAGGAACACGGGTTTCTGCTGGATGTCGGGCCAGGGCTGCCGAAAGCAGCAGTGGAGGAAGATGGAGGCGGGTTTCTGGCCTGGGCATTTGACCAGATGCAGACCTATCTGGATGAGCGCAAACGGGCGACCTTTGGACAGGTGATGCGGCGCAAGCTGGCCTGGTTGGGGCAACCGCAACTTACTGTGGCATGAAGGAGGTGGACCTATGCAGTTGCGGGAGGTACTGAACCAGTTCCTGTTAGATTGTGAAGTGCGAGGACGATCCTTACAGACTATCAGTTGGTATAAACAGCGGCTGGGGTTATTCGCACAGATGATAGACCAGGAGCAGAAGGTTACAGAGCTTGAGGAAGTCCAAATAAGTCATCTCCGTCAGTTTATACAATACTTACTGGCGAGCAAGGCGGACGCTCATCATCCCAATAAACCAGCACAAGAGCACGCGCTGTCTGTCCTCACCGTGCGGGGGTATGTGCGCGCTCTAAAAGTGTTCTTTGTTTGGTGTGTGGATGAGGATTTGCTCAGCACCAACCCGGCCACGCGGCTGCGCCAACCGAAAGCGCCGGTCTTCCTGGTGCCGACATTCTCTCCAGAGCACATCAATGCGCTATTGGTAGCTTGCGACCAGAAGACGCCCCTGGGGTTTCGAAACTATGTGCTGCTCCTGCTGCTCCTGGATACCGGGATGCGAGTCCCTGAACTCTGCGGCTTGCGCCTGGCCGATGTCCATGATCGGTATGTGAAGGTCTTTGGTAAGGGGCGCAAAGAGCGCGAAATCGGCATTCATCCAGAGGTCAGCAAGCTGCTTTGGAAATACCTGCACAAGTACCGCAAGCCTGCTAGCTCGGATGAACCAAACGTGTTCCTCAACCGGACTGGCGGGCCGCTGAAGGTCAGCGGTGTCGAGGAGATATTCAAGGAACTCAAGCAGAAGTGTGGGCTAGAGGGGGTCAGAGTCTCCCCGCACACCTTCCGGCACACATTTGCCAGGATGTACCTGGAGCAGGGTGGCGAGGTCTTCAAGCTCTCGCGGGAAATGGGGCATAGCACGATCCAGGTGACGGAAACCTATCTCAAGGACTTTCGCAGTACCGAGGCACGGCGGGAGCATACCGTGTTCTCCCCGATCAGTAGGATTGATCTCAATCAGACCAAACGATCTGGCAGGCAAAACAAGAAGGAAAAATAATATCCTTTGGGGTCCAGCATATGGCGAACCCCAAAGGACTTTTCAAAAAAGGCCCAAAAAGAGGGTCGTTGGAGCAGTTTTGCTCTCAACGACCCCTTGTTTTCTGGCCTGGCTACGTCTGGTCTCGTCAATTTGGTAGGGCGGGTGGGACTCGAACCCACACGGGTGTTACCCCAGAGGATTTTAAGTCCCCTGCGTCTGCCATTTCGCCACCGCCCCATACCCACGTAGCATATCATATGGTGGGCTTGAATTGCAATCGTTTGCCTGGCTGAATTGACAGCGGCTCAGGCTGTACGCGATAATGCGATAAGGGTAATAGGATATCACGCTATCCTCATAGAGTTGTTGGCCGAGCCAGTGTAAGAGGCTAAAGCAAATATGGCTGAGATTGCTGATCGGGATGGAGCGCCGCGCGCTAGGAGTCTTTCTCCTGGCGGGAACTATGATGTAATTGTGGTGGGGGCCGGACATGCGGGCTGTGAAGCTGCGCTGGCCGCGGCGCGGATGGGTTGCTCAACCCTATTGATTACGATGAATTTGGATAGCATTGCGCTCATGCCGTGCAATCCGTCGATGGGGGGACCTGCCAAGGGGCATTTGTTGCGTGAAATTGATGCGCTAGGTGGGGAAGCGTCGCGCACGACAGATCGCACGTTTATTCAAATCCGCATGCTGAATACCGGCAAAGGGCCAGCAGTGCAGGCGCTACGCGCGCAGTGTGATAAGCAGGCATATCGATTGGCGATGAAGTATGCGCTGGAAGCGCAGCCAAACCTCGATCTGAAGCAGGCGTCGATCACGCAGTTCGTTGCCGAGCATGGGCCGGATGGTCGCCCGGTGATGCGCGGCGTCATTACTGCGCAGGGCTGGGAATATCACGCAAAGACTGTTGTCTTGACCACCGGGACATTTATCAATGGACGGCTGGTGGTGGGGGAGAAAACACAGCCTGGTGGGCGTGCAGGTGAAGGCCCGGCGCTGATGATTTCGGATTCGCTGCTACAGCTTGGGTTGACGATGGGTCGTCTCAAGACGGGGACGCCGCCGCGCATCGATGCGCGCACGATTGATTTCAGCAAGACAATTCCACAGCCGGGCAGCCCCACGCCTCTCTATTTTTCGGCTGACCGGGCTGCACGCGAGGATGTGCTGCTCCCGCCAGGACGGCCCAATCCAGTGTATCCCGTTCCCGAGGAGTTCCAGACCGCTTGGCGTCCACAATTGCCCTGCTATCTGGTGCATACGACGGCAGAGACACACGCTGTGATTCGCGCGAATCTACACCGCTCACCGCTCTACAGCGGGCTGATTGAGGGGATTGGGCCGCGCTATTGCCCCTCCATTGAGGATAAGGTGGTGCGCTTCTCTCAGAAAGAGATGCATCAGGTCTTTTTGGAACCGGAGGGCTGGAAGACTGGCGAGGTCTATGTTCAAGGGATGAATACCAGCTTGCCAGAAGATGTGCAGCTTGCCATGCTGCGCACGGTTCCGGCGCTGGAGCATGTGGAGATGATGCGTGTCGGCTATGCCGTCGAATATGATTTTGTCCCTTCCGATCAAATTACATTGACACTCGAAGCCAAGCCTGTTGAGCGGCTCTTTCTGGCAGGCCAGATTAACGGCACGTCGGGCTATGAGGAGGCAGCAGCCCAGGGTCTGATCGCTGGAATCAACGCGGCGCTCAAGGCGCAAGGGAAAGCACCCTTTGTGTTGGGTCGCCATGAAGCCTATATCGGGGTGTTGCTGGATGATCTGGTGACGCAGCCCATGAAAGAGCCATATCGGTTGCATACCTCGCGGGCGGAGCATCGGCTGCTGCTGCGTCAGGATAATGCCGACTTGCGCCTGAGCCAGTATGGACGACAGTTGGGCTTGCTGGATGACGCGCGCTGGGAGGCGGCGGAGCGCAAGCGCCAGGCGATTGAGGCGGCACTGGAGGGATTGGATACGGTAGCCTTCAATGCTAATCAGACTCAAGAGGCGCGTGCCTGCGCTGTAGGGCTTGCGCCGCTGGGGCAGCGGCTGACAGGGCGCGAACTGCTGCGGCGGCCAGAGACGCGCTATTGGCAAGTAGCTGCGCTGGAGGGCCGACTGCCGACCGTGGAGGAGGATGTGGCGACAGAGGTGGAGTTGCAGGTAAAGTATGAGGGCTATGTTCGCAAGCAGGAGCGCGCGGTGGAGCGTATTCGCCGGTTCGAGGAATTGGTCATTCCCGAAGCAATCGATTACACGGCTGTGCCCAATTTGCGGACGGAGGCACGCGAGAAGCTGACGCGCATGCGCCCCTACACGCTGGGGCAGGCAGGGCGTGTCGGTGGCGTGACAGCGGCGGATATTGCAGTGCTGCTTGTCTATCTTGAACGCCAACGACGGCAACAAAGTGCGCTTCCAGCGTAAACGTGTTGACAAGGCGTCTGGTGCTCGTTACTATAAGCTTCACAAAAAGCTCTCGCGCTTTCGGCAGCGCTTCTAAAGAGGTTGCCCAACCTCGGCGTCGTATTTGAATCATCGCGCAAGGAGGGATGCGGCTTCCCTTTCTCTCGCTTCGGCGGGCGCAGGGATTCCACCGCGCAGCAGCCATGAAGATTTTAGTCGTTGATGATGAGCCAATCAGCACCAAACTCGTTCATTTTATCTTGAGTGAAGAAGGCTATGAGGTAGACGCAGTCGATAGCCCGCGTGGTGCGATGGCAATGATTCAGCGGCAGTTGCCCGACCTGATTCTGCTGGATGTGAATATGCCGCAAATGAACGGCTTTGCCTTTCATCAGCGCCTGCGTGAGAACGACTATGACATTCCGATTATTTTTGTGACGGCGAAAGGGGAACTGGAGGACAAGTTGCACGGGCTACGCCAGGGGGCCGATGATTATATCGTCAAACCCTTCGATCCGGCTGAATTGCTGGCGCGCGTGCAGGCGGTCCTGCGCCGTTACCGGAAAGCCACTGCCCAGGCGAGCAACCAGATTTTGCGCGTTGGTGAGTTCGAGTTGAACATTGCCGATCATCAGATGACCCTTCCTGACAAACGTGTTGTCTTGCTCACCCCACGTGAGATGAAAATCATGCTGGTTTTGGCCGGGCGCGCTGGGCAGATTCTTCGGCGGGAAGAATTGCTTGACATGATCTGGGGTGAAGACTATCTAGGCGAGAGCAATATCGTGGATGTTTATATTCGACGGCTGCGGCGTAAAATGGAGCACGATCCGGCCAACCCTCAGTATATTCAGTCGGCGCGTGGAGTCGGATATAAATTTGTTGGCAAATAGCCGCATTGATGGTGCCATCTGCGATGGCAATCTCTGCCCAACGCTATTGCCAGGGATGATTGGTTCTCTGAAGATGAGAGAGGAAGCAGGTTGCTGTGGAACAGGAAGGGCTTGAAGCGATTTCTACCAGCAGCACTGAGGGAATTTTAGCGGTTGATGCAGCTAACCGAGCGCGCAGTACCTTTGTCTCCATGGTCTCCCATGAACTGCGCAGCCCGCTGAATGCGATCAATGGCTTTCTTTCGATTGTCTTGGATGAGCAGGTTGGTAAACTGAATGATCGCCAGCGCGAGTTTCTTGAATATGCCCACGATAGCACTGAGCAATTGATGCTGCTGGTGGAAGACATTCTCTTGATTTCCAGGGCCGATACCAACGAGCTTGAACTGCAACGGGTTGCCCTGGCCCTGCCGGATATGGTTGCCCGAGTGCTGCGCCACGCGGGACCAGTGGCGAAAAAAGCGAAGGTCACGCTTCAGAGCCAGTTGCCTCCCCTTCTACCCTGGCTCTGGGCTGATTCCACCCGACTGCAATTGGTGTTCATGAATCTGGTGCATAATGCGCTGAAATGTACACCATCTGGTGGCTCGATTACTATTTACGCCCGCAGTGTGGGCGATTGGGCCGAGATCAGCGTCATCGATACCGGCGGTGGAGTGCCGCGTGAAGATCAGTCGCGCGTCTTTGAGCAATTTCATCCGTCAGAAGACGCTTTGTTGGCAAAGCAGGGTGGGTTTGGCTTGGGACTGGCGGTTGCGCGCGTAATTGTGGAGCAGCATGGTGGGCGTATCTGGCTGCAAAGCGAGCCAGGCCATGGCTCAAACTTCTCCTTTACTATTCCTCTCTTTCAACCCCAGAAACATCTCGTTCGCTCCCAGGCAGAGCCAGGCCAGTAATTGCTAGAGGTTTTCCCAGAGCGTGTGAGCATGTGGCTGCTGGTCGCTTTCTTCTGTTTTTACGCTGGTAGGGGCCTTTCCACTGGCGGTATTATGCGCCTGGCGTGTTGGCTCTGGCAGCCGATATCCTCGGCAACAGGCAAGGACGTAGCTCACTGCCGTTTCCAGGGTGATCCGGTGCCCAATGGAAATGATGAGCGGGTTCGTGCGGGGTTTGGTGCGCAGCCCCACGCCCACGACTTCGTCATTGGCTATCAAGGGAACCTGCGCCCCGATGTCCTGTCCTAATTCGCCTTTGAGGTGTCCGGTCAAGACGGATTTGGCACAGCCAATGGCGGGCAGGTCAAGCAGCAGACCAATATGGCTGGCGATTCCGAGCCGTCGAGGATGCGCGATCCCTTGCCCATCAACCATCAGCAAATCAGGTGCGTGCCGAAGCTTCTGAAAGCCCGCCAGGATCGAGGGGGCTTCGCGGAAGGAGAGCAAGCCAGGGATATAGGGAAAGCGCAGCGTTTCTTCATGAAGCACCCATTCCAAAACGTCCATGGATGGGTAGGCCAGCGCGACAATGGCGGCGCGTGCCAGCCCCGTTCGGTCATTAGCGGAAATGTCGATGCCAGCAACGATATTGACCGCTTCCGGTTGACCTTCCCGAATGACCCTGGTTGCCAGTTCTCGCTGAAGCTGGACGGCTTCCTGGGGGGGCAAATCCCAGCTATGCAAGAGGTGAGGTGTAGACATAAGATATCCTTTAGGTTGGGCTAGGTAGTATCGCGTGTGGCGACGACGATCAGGCGCGGTGAGCTATCAGCACAGGGATTGAGATCGTAGTCACCAAAGAGATGGCCGATTTGGAAGCCGCAGCTTTCCACCAGCAGTTCTACCTCGCCCCCGCTCAGCAGCGCCAGCTCGTTCTCTACCACGATGCGACTGAGCGGGCCAGCCTGCGGATGAATATCATAAAAATGGGTCAGATGCAGCACGCGCGCCTCCTGGTCATGAGTGGCGGCGATGAAGTGGCTGACGATGGCGTGCTGGCGTTCGTCGGTCCAGACTCCCTGGTGGAAAAGCTGCCCCTCCGCTTGTTGATAGCGACGTATATCGGCGTTCGGCAGATCAAGAAGCAGCGTGCCACCAGGCAACAGGTGTTCGTGAATGGCAGCGAGGACGGCTCGTTGCTCCTGGCGTGTGGCGAACTGCGCAAAGCTGTTCAAAGCGACAAATGCCAGGCGAAAGCGGCGGTCGAGATGAAGCGCACGCGCATCAGCTTCGATCAGTTCCGCCTGTTTAAGCACGCTGCGTTCCTGCAGATGCGCGCGCGCGCGCGCGAGCATAGCAGGTGATGAATCGACACCAACTACCTCTATGCCTCGCTGTGCCAGCGGCTCAAGCAGCCTCCCGCTGCCGCAGCCAATCTCCAAGACGGGCGAGCCGACGGCCAGAGCGTAATTGAGGTAAAGGTCAACATCATCCTGATACCCGGCGTGTTCCAGATCATAATAAGGGGCAATGAGTTCGTACATGTTCATGCTGCCATGATAGCTTTGCCAGGCACGCTTGTCCAGCTTACGAGTGCTGTGAAAAACCGCTGGCCCCTCACAAACACTCAAGGGGCCAGCGATCATATAGTTTGACCAGGCGTTGATTACCATCCCACCTGTTTTGACAAGATGTCGTTTCGTTAACTGGTCCGGCCAATCTGGTCTCTCATGGTATCTGATGTCTGATTAGTAGATCGTTGAACCTTGTCAAGCGTGGTGTTCACGCTCTGGCGACCCTGCTCAATCGCCGTATTTGCTCTGCCGCGCAGTTCGGTCATGCGCTCCTGTGCCTGGCCCTGCAACTGATTGAAGCGGCTTTGCAGTTCGGCGCGGGTCTCTTCGCCACGCTTGGGCGCAAACAACAGGCCAAGGACCGCGCCGATTGCGCCTCCCCATAAAAACGCTCGTAATGTGCTCATGAAGCGAGTCCTCCTACTGGTGCAAATTCAACATAACGCGCGGAGGCGCCAATGATCTACGACTCCGCACCCTTCGCGTCTGTACGCCTGATGTGTGTGCAATATGTATGCCATTCGGCAGTCGTCCTGTCAGACTACTTCCTTTGAGATGATGCAACGCTGGCAAAAGCAACCCTGGCCGCCCGGATGGTTTGTTCGATCTCGGCCTGCTGATGCGCCAACGAAAGGAATCCAGCCTCAAATTGGGAGGGTGCCAGATACACGCCCTGTGCGAGCATGGTTTGAAAGAAGCGCGCATACTGCTCGGTGCTGGCCGTTGTGGCGCTGGTATAGTCTCTTACGGGCTGGTCAGTGAAGAACGTACAGAACATGGAGCCAACTCGCGTTTGGGTAATGGGCACACCGGCGGCGTGTGCGGCTGCGCTTATGCCCTCGGCCAGTTGGGCAGCGTGCGCCTCAAGCTGCTCATAAACGCCAGGCTGTTGCAGGAGTTCAAGCTGGGCAATACCTGCGGCCATCGCCAGAGGATTGCCCGAAAGCGTGCCAGCCTGATAGACCGGGCCAGCCGGAGCAATCAGGTTCATGATGTCGCGCCTGCCGCCGTAGGCCGCTGCTGGCAGCCCGCCGCCAATAATTTTCCCCAGGCAGGTGAGGTCAGGAGTGATGCCATAGAGTTGCTGTGCTCCGCCATAGGCAACGCGGAAGCCTGTCATCACTTCGTCAAAGATCAGCAGCGCGCCAAAGCGGGCGGCCAGGTTACGCAGCCCTTGGAGGTAACCTGGCTCGGGAGGCACGCAGCCCATGTTCCCGGCAACTGGTTCGACGATGACGGCGGCGATGCTTTCGGGGAACTGCTGAAAAAGGCTTTCGACGGCTGAAAGGTTGTTATAAGGAGCGATAAGCGTATCGGCGGTGGTCGGCGCTGGGACGCCTGGGCTATCAGGGATGCCCAGCGTTAACGCTCCAGAGCCAGCCGCCACCAGCAGAAAATCGGCGTGGCCGTGATACCCGCCAGCGAACTTGATAATTTTGCTGTGCCGGGTATAGGCGCGTGCCAGCCGCAAGGCACTCATCGTGGCTTCGGTTCCTGAATTAACAAAGCGCACCATCTCGACGGCGGGCATGGCCGCGGTGACCATTTCTGCCAGGCGTACCTCTAGTTCGGTGGGCGCGCCATAGCTGGTGCCGCGCGCTGCCGTGCGTGTGATGGCGTTGATGACGTGTGGGTGCGCGTGGCCGTGAATCAGCGGCCCCCAGGAGAGGACATAATCGATATAGCGGTTGCCGTCAACATCATACAGGGACGCGCCTTCGCCACGCTCGATGAAGCGTGGCTGGCCGCCCACCGCTTTGAACGCGCGAACCGGGCTGTTGACTCCGCCAGGGATGATCTCGCGCGCGTGCGTAAAGAGTTCGTCAGACCGTTGGGTATTCTGCCTGGTATTCATAAGGAAAGAAGCCTCCTGCTGCTTGCAAATCGAGGAAACCGGGCGCTCTTGCTGCCCAAAAAGCACCCGGGATAAGCATAACAAAACCATTGGAAGTCTGCCATCTGGCCTATGTATGCGTGGCGCTTCAGAAGGCGACGGTGAGCGAACCATAAATATCGGCAACCTGGCTGGTGGAGGGGACGATCACTTCCCACCAGTTATACTGATTGCCATCAGTCATGATGGAGCCAGTGGAGGCGGTGCCGCGTCCCTGGACCCGTTGCCCAAAAGGGAGGACATATAATACTGGGGCGGTGCTGCTGGGGCCTGCCCGCAGATTGCATCCCGATTGAAAGATGCACTGGACCGAGTTATTTGCCCGATGAATGCTATAGATGGGCACATAGCCGTTTTGCGTATAGCCCGTTTCGGTGGGATAAGCCACCTCCTCACAGGTGGAATTGGCCGGGCCGAGATCGACCAGGTTGCCCCCTTGCGGCACGACGGTTACGCCTGGGCCGGTGCAATTGGAGGCTGCGTAAATGGCCTGAGCTTGATTGGCAATGACCACCGGATTGCCAGTGTCGCTGATGCCAGCCGATGCCAAAGAAATGTCGCATCCCGCCAGGAGGAAAGCGGCGAGCAATGCCAGCGCTGCCCAGTTCCGCTTCGTAGAAGCGGCCTTGATAGGGGATGTCTCAAGTAACATACATCTCAACTTATAGGTCATCATCATAGATCATCAACTTATCAAGGGCTACGTAAAACCCCTTGCTTTAGCAATGCCGATATAAGCGGCCTCGCTGCGGTTGACATAAACGTGTATCTTATGATAAATTACGTACATGGAACAATCAACCAAACCCAAATTGCCACGCTGGACTATCACGGTTTCGCCCGCCTTGATTGACGAGTTTCGCGGGTTGGCGTCCGAACACAAGCGGTCTTTGAATAGCGAACTGGTCTGGGCGCTAGAGCAGTATGCCAAAGCCGAGCGGCGGAAAGGGAAGAAGGATGCTGACGCGCAAAGCGTGTAAGTACCGCCTCTATCCCACCCACTCCCAGGAACAAGCCCTGCACTGGACGCTTGCCCGCTGCCGGGAGTTGTACAATGTGGCCCTGCAAGAGCGCCGAGACGCCTACCGCATGCGAGGCGTCTCGATTCGCTGCTACGATCAAATCAACCAACTTCCCTCTATCAAGGCCGCTCGCCCGGAATATGCTGACATCCACAGCCAGGTCTTGCAGGATGTCCTGCGTCGGGTAGACAAGGCGATGCAAGCCTTCTTCCGACGTGGGAAGCTGGGCCAGAAGCCAGGATACCCGCGCTTTCAGGGCCGTAACCGCTATGATTCCTTCACGTACCCCCAAGCAGGCTTTGCCCTGGCAGGCGAACGCTTGACCCTCTCTAAAATGGGGGACATCAAGGTCCGCTTGCATCGCCCGATGGTTGGGCAGGTGAAAACCTGTACTATCAAACGCGATGCCGACCAATGGTACGTATGTTTTTCCTGTGAGGTGGAAGAGGAAGCCTTGCCTCCAAGCGATGAAGCCATCGGCATTGACTTGGGCCTCTTGCACTTTGCTACCTTGTCTACAGGCGAGACGATAGAGAACCCACGCTACTATCGCAAGGGACGGAAGAAGTTGGCGCTGGCGCAGCAGAAAGTGTCTCGTTGCCAGCGTGGCTCCCATCGCAGAGAACGCGCCCGCAAAGCCGTAGCCCGCGCTCACCGCACCATTCGCAACCAACGACGAGACTTCTTGCACAAAGCGGCGCGTTCCCTGGTCAATCACTGCGGCGTCATTGTCATGGAAGACCTGAAAATTATGAACATGAGTGCCACGCCTGACCCAAAACCGGACCCCGAAAACGACGGCGCGTATCTGCCCAATGGGGCCAACGCCAAGGCGGGCCTCAACCAATCCATTCTTGATGCTGGCTGGGGCCAATTCCAAGCCCTCTGTGTTGCCAAGGCTGCGAGCGCCGGACGCACAGTAGAGTTTATGGCCCCCCACTATACGAGCCAGCGCTGTAGCCAGTGTGGGGCGATTGTCAAGAAAGACCTCGCGCAACGTTGGCATTCCTGCTCCTGTGGCTGTGAACTGGACCGCGATCACAACGCGGCTATCAACATTCTTCTGGCTGGGAAGCAGCCCACAGGTCTACGGGCCTGTAGAAGCCCCGCGCTTTAGCGCTGGGGTACTTCACGCTTAAGGTCAGAGTGCTAGCAGAAGAAAGTCTGCTTTACCGCCTTGCAAACACTGTGCCACCGTCCGAGCGCTATGTTGAAGCGCCCTGAATCGGCGGACTGGAAAGGCAAGAGAGCAATTGATGGAGAGTATGTCCTCTGCGCAAAGCGCTGGTCTTGTGGACTTGCCACCAGCGGTCATTCAGGCGTTGAGAGCGATTGTCGGGACAGCCAATGTGCTGCGTGACCCCGAAGATTTATTGGCTTATGGCATTGATGGCACCTGGGTCGAGCGCGAGCCGCAGGTGGTGGTCTTGCCTGGCAGCGCGGAGGAGATCAGCGCGGTCTTACGCCTGGCGAACGCGGAACACATTGTCGTCACGCCCAGAGGGTCGGCCAGCGGTCTCTCTGGCGGGGCGCTTCCGGCTGCGGGCGGCATCGCCCTGAGCTTGACACGCATGAACCGCATTCTGGAAATCGATGTGGGCAACGCGGTTGCTGTGGTGCAGCCGGGTGTGATTACGGGTGATTTGCAAAAGGCCGTCGAGCGGGTGGGGCTATTTTATCCGCCGGACCCGTCGAGCCTGAGCGTTTCGGCGATTGGCGGCAATGTGGCGGAGAATGCTGGCGGCGCGCGCTGTCTGAAATATGGCGTTACGAATGATTATGTGATGGGCTTGCAGGTCGTCCTGCCCACCGGAGAGATCATCCGCACCGGTGGGCGCATGGTGAAGAATGTGACCGGCTACAATTTACGCGCGCTTTTTACTGGCGCGGAAGGCACGCTAGGCGTCGTGACGGAGATTACGCTGCGGCTCTTGCCCAAACCGAAATATGCGCTGACGGCGCTGGCTATCTTTCCCAGGCTGGAGGATGCAGCAGAGGCAGTGACGCGGATGATGGGTACCGGTATTATTCCGGCCAGCGTGGAATTGTTGGATCAGACCACGGTGCAATGTGTGGAGGAACTGCTGCATATCGGGCTGCCGGTGGAGGCCGAGGCGCTGCTGCTGTTTGCCGTCGATGGCAACTATGAGCAGATTGTGCGCGCCGAATTGGATAGCATCGCTCAGGTGTGCAGGACGCAAGGCGCGGCGGAGGTGCGCGTTGCTGAGGATGCCGAGGAGAGCAATCAACTCTGGAGGGCGCGGCGCTCGGTGTCGCCCGCACTGGCGCGGCGGCGTCCCAATAAGCTGGGCGAAGATGTGAGCGTCCCGCGAATGGCGGTTCCTGCGATGGTCCGCGCTGTGCGGGAGATTGCCGCGCGGCATCACGTGACCATACCGGTCTTTGGGCATATTGGCGATGGCAATCTTCACCCCAACATTTTGTGTGATCGGTGTGACCCGGATGAAATGGCGCGCGTGCGGCTGGCAGCGGGGGAAATCTTCAAGGCGGCGATTGCGCTGGGGGGAACGCTCTCAGGGGAACACGGCATCGGGCTGCTCAAAAAAGAATTTTTAGAACGTGACCTGGGCACGGCGCAGATCGAGGCGATGCGGCGCATCAAGGCTGCTCTGGACCCGCAGATGATCTTGAATCCGGGAAAGATTTTCCCCACCGGGCAGAGCGACTGGTAATGTCGTCGTCGCTCGTTTCTCTTGCGGGGGGATGAGCAGCGTGCTACACTTTCAATGAGCACTCTTCATTGCTTTCCTGGTAGTGGGAAAGAGCATGTTCTACGCTCGGTTTTGTTCTCTTCATTTCTCATAAAATACGTGAAAAGGATACTCGATGGTAGCAACGACTGAATCGCTTCGTTCGCTGCTTCAGATCAATCTGGGCAGCGTGGCGAATGCAACTGATGACGTACTGGGCAAGGTAACGCAGGTGTTGGTTGACCCCAAGACCTGGCAGATCAGCCATGTGGTGGTTCAGCGTGGTCTGGTCATGAAAAAACTGTTGGTACTTCCGGCAGAATTTATCACCGAGGCGCGCGCTGATGGGCTACGCCTGTCGCTGATGGTCGATGATCTGCTGCAAAAGGCGCAGATGCCCAAAGAAAATCTGCTGGCCCTGAAAGAGCATATGCCAGTGGTCAGCGGCTCAGAGAACCTGGGTGGCCTTTCTGAATTATTCTTTGATGCCGAAACCCGCCGGTTAACCTATCTGGTGGTGCATCGCCACGCTATCGCTGGCGGCGAGGTATTGCTGACCGCCGATCAGGTCACTGGTCTCACATCTGATCGCCTGGAAGTGACCATCGCTTCCAAAGATTTTGCTTTGCTGCCCCATTATCAGGCCGACCCCGCATTGGAAGAGGTGGTGCGCCAGGCGCTTTGGGATTATCCGCGCCTGCGCGTTGATCTTGGCGCGGTGACTGTGCATGCCCAGTGTAACGAGGTCTGGCTTTTGGGCCATGTCTCCAGCGACATCAACCGCCGTTTGATAGAAGACCTTGCCCGTGCTGTGCCAGGCGTTCGCGAAGTGCATAACGAGGTCGTTGCGGATACTGATCTGGCGGTAGCTATCGCTGGGGCGCTGGCGAAGCACGAAGAGACAAGAGGACTGCCTATCGGCGTGTATCCTACGCTGGGCGATGTCTATCTGCGCGGCCTGGTACGCACGGAAGAGTCAAGGCAGATTGCTGAGCAGGTGGCCCTCGATGTTCCTGGCGTCAAGGCGGTCCATAATGACCTGGTGGTGAGCGAGAAAACGGATTATCTGCCCACTCTGGCAGGTGTCAATGGTACTGAGGATATTGTTCCGGGTGGCGAGGGCGTCAAATCGAAACGTTCGATCTGAGCATTGCTCTGTAGCTTTTTGACGGAGCCGAGGTTGAATCAATCATGCTTGCACTGGCGCTTCCACTCTCCTTTTTTCTGGTGATGCTCGAAACCGCTCTCGGGTCGTTTATCGTTTTGTTTTTGCTGGATGTCTACGGCAGTATCAAAACGACGCAGCTCATTGCGGCGACTAATGCTAAAGCCGTTACAACGGAATCGGCATCGGCGGATGAGGAAGCTGCGGAAAGCCCCAAGACGCTCTCCGCCGCGCAGGCGGAAAAGCGCGTTGGGGTCACCAGGGGCTTTCTGGTCTTCCAGGGCTTACTTTATCTGCTGTTGGCGTTACTTACCTTCTGGTTTGGTTCCGTCTTTGCCACCACTGCTGTTTTTGACGGAGTGAAAGGATTTTATCAGCAGTATCCCCTTGATCGGCCCTGGCTGGCGTATCAATTTACGCCGCTGCTGATCTTTATGGGGCTGCTGCTGGTCTATAACGTATTGCTCTGGCTGAATCGGCGCCTGACGCGGTGGGTCGTTGGTGGGCTGGCCTGCCTGGCCGGATTGGCAGAGTTACTGGTGATTGGGATGGCTTATCGCCCGCTGGCGTCTGAGAGCCTGGGAGGGGCGCTGACCATTGCCAGCATCATCGTGGGCGCGCTCGCGCTGGGTGGCGTGCTGACGGCGATGCTGCTGGGGCACTGGTATCTGAACACGCCCACCGCTTCCGGCAAGCCGCTGGAGTTTGCCACGCTGGTGATGCTGGTTGGGGTGGCGCTGGAATTGATCTTCAGCTTTTTCATCCACAGCACCGTTCCTGCCGGGCTGCCGCAGTTGGGAACACCGCCTATTTCGGCAAATGGCCTGGATGTGATTCGGTTTATCTTCGGCTTTGTCTTCACCCTGGGCCTGGGCGCGCTGGCCTATCGTCTGACGAGAGGGCGCTCCTTCCAGTCGGCAACAGGCATGCTCTATCTGGCTGTGGCCTTTGCCTTCACCGGAGAAATTATGGCGCGGGGCCTCTTCTTTCTCCCCCCGACGCTCTAGTAGGTGTGTGACGAAGCGGTAGGCGCTACTGATAGCAGCGCCTACCGCTTGTTTATGCATATGTTTCCAGAAAAGCGCTCAGTGCGCGGTTAAAAGCCTCGGGCCGCTCCATGTTGGCAAGGTGCGCAGCCTTTGGGATGGTCACAAGCTGGGCATGAGGGATACACTGGGCCATCATCCTGGCGTCCGAAGGTGGGGTGAGGCCGTCTTCCTCACCTACCAGGACGAGCGTGGGGCATTGAATCTGGGACAATAAATCGGTGGAGTCTGGCCGAAGTGCCATGCCGCGCAACGCACCTGCTATGCCGGCAGGCGTAGCGATTTCCATCATCGCTCGCAAGCGGGCCGTTGTTCCGATCTGCTCCTGGAGCGTTTCTGCGGTGAGCAATTTGGGGAGAAGTTGCTCTACGACAGCCTGGCTTCCTTCACGCTCGGCTAGCCGGGCCGTTTCTTCGCGGGTGGCGCGTCCCCCGGGTGTATCGGCTTGTGGGCGTGTATCGGCCAGGATCAATGCGCGCACGCGGGTTCGGTATGCGCGGTAGAAGGCAAAGGCAACGTAGCCACCCATCGAAAGCCCGCCCAGCACACACGCTTCGATGTGGAGCACATCAAGCAGCGCGGCGATGTCATCGGCAAGCATATCCATCAAATAGGGGCCTTCTGGTACTTCGGATTCGCCAAAGCCGCGAAAATCGGGGGTGATCACCTCAAAGTCGTGACCTTGTATCAACGTACTAATCTGGGGCGCCCACATGGAGCGATTACAGGGAAAGGCATGCAGCAGCACTAAAGGCTTGCCTGCCCCCCATTCCTCGTAACCGAGATAGATGCCATTTGCCTGGATGCGCATAGTAATACGCTCCTTTCGCCGGGCTGCGCTGCTCAGTGGCCTTCTCAATTGGGTGTATATTTCTTAACTGCACAGACTATACCCTTGATTTCAAGGACCCTTTTAGGTCTCGCTTCAGGCATGCGAGAGCGCGGCACCAGAGCACAGAGCATGGGCAAGCCTGAGAGAAGGCCAGCGATGTGTGCTATCATATCCCCAACGTGAAGGGTCTTTCCAACGCTGTTTTTCAGGAGAAAGGCAATGGATCAAGAACGCATTCAACATGCCATCCGCGCCGCAGGTTTCGACGGCTGGCTCTTTTACGATTTTCGCAAATCAAACCTGCTGGCGTATCGGGTGCTGGGGTTAGATGAGGGAGGGTTCTATAGCCGCCGCTGGTTGTATTTTATCCCTGCTCAGGGGGAGCCGACGGCCATCATTAGCTCGGTCGAGCCACATGTGCTGCGTGAACTGCCAGGAAAACGGCTGGTCTTCCGCTCCTGGCAGGAGCTTGGTTCTGCCCTGGCAGAGACACTCCAGGGGGCGCGGCGGCTGGCGATGGAATATTCGCCGATGAATGCGATTCCTACGATGGCGCGCGTGGACGCAGGCACGGTAGAACTGGTTCGCGCGCTTGATAAAGAGATTGTGAGTTCGGCCAACCTTGTGCAGCAGTTTGTGGCAGTTTTAAGCGAAGCGCAGATGGAGATGCACCGCGAGGCTGGTCGCCGCTTGATCGCGATCAAAGATGATTTGATACGCTCCATCGCCCAGCAGGTGCGTGCGGGTGCCGCGCTTACCGAATATGGCGTGCAGCAAGATTTTCTGGCGCGCATACAGGCTGCCGGTCTGGTGACGGATGGCGCGCCGATTGTGGCCGTGAATACGCATGCAGGCGACCCGCACTATGGGCCGTCGGCTGAAGCGACCACCACGATACGCGAAGGTGATCTGCTGCTGCTGGATTTCTGGGGGCATCTTGCACAGGAAGGCGCTATCTTTGCCGACTATACCTGGACGGTGTTTGTTGGCGCGCGTGTGCCGGAACAGCAGCAGAAGATTTTTGATCTGGTGCGCCAGGCGCGCGATCATGGCATCAGTGTTTTGCGCGAACGGGTGGAGCAAGGACAACCGGTGCAAGGCTGGGAAGTTGATCAGGCGGTTCGTGATCTGATGACGACCAACGGCTATGGCGAGTATTTCGTCCATCGCACCGGCCACAGCATTACGACGGTGGAACATGGCGATGGCGCGAACCTGGATAATCTGGAGACACACGATGAGCGTTTGATTCTGCCCGGAACGTGTTGCTCTGTTGAGCCGGGTATTTATCTGCCAGAGTTTGGCGTGCGCAGTGAGGTCAATGTGCTGGTGCATGCTAAGAGCATCGAAGTAACGGGTGTGCCCATCCAGGAGGCGCTGATTCCCATCCTGGCATAAGCTATTCTTATAGCCAAAAGGGGCCGAGCACCGCTCGGGAGCGCTGCCAGAAACCAACGGCCCGCCTGCTGCATTATCGGCAGGCGGGCCGTTGATTCAGAAACTTATGCTTGTTGTGTGGCTTCTTCAGCGGCTTTGGCCTGGTCCCAAGCGTGATAGGAACTGCGCACGAGTGGCCCGGCCTCGACATGGCGAAAGCCCATCTTTTTGCCTTCCTGGGCAAACGTGCGGAATTCCTCCGGCTTGACATAGCGCTCAACCGGCAGGTGGTTGAAGGATGGGCGCAGGTATTGCCCAATGGTCACGATATCTACGTCGTGCTCGCGAAGATCGCGCAAGGTTTGGATGACTTCATCGTATTCTTCGCCCAGACCCAGCATAAAGCCGGACTTGGTAGGTCGTTCGGGATTCAGTTCTTTGGCCCACTTGAGCACCTGGAGCGAGCGGGTATAGACCGCCTGAGGGCGAACGCGCTTGTAGAGGCGCGGTACGGTCTCGATGTTGTGATTGAAGACATTCGGCTTCGCTTCCATGACGATGCGCAAGGCGTCGTGGTCGCCCTTGAAGTCGGGGGTCAGCACCTCAACCGCGCATTCAGGATTGACGCGGCGAATCCAACGGATGGTTGCTGCAAAGAGTGTCGCGCCGCCATCGCGCAGTTCGTCGCGGTTGACCGAAGTAACGACACAGTGGCGCAGGTCCATGGTTTTGACGGCTTCGGCCACACGGCGCGGTTCTTCCCAGTCGAGCGCCATTGGGCGTCCGGTGGCAACAGCGCAAAAGCCACAACTGCGTGTGCACACGCTGCCCAGAATCATGAAGGTGGCTGTGCGGTGGCCCCAGCATTCGCCGATATTCGGGCAGCGCGCCTCCTCACACACGGTATGCAGCCCTTTGTCGCGCATAAGCGTTTTGAGCGCGGTATAATTCTGGCCCTGGGGCGTGTGAATCTTCAGCCACTCGGGGCGGCGTTCAAGCGTTGCAGACATCATGCACCTCGTAAGCTCACGAATCGCGGTCTGAAGAGGGAGCGCTGGCGTTAAGCATCATGTAAACCCTGCCACGCGAGCACATCAACCTCGATGAGACGCTATCGGCTGTATTGTACAATAGCGGCTTCTGTCTGGCAACCTGGCAAGTGGTCTACCGTGCCGACCAGAAGCGGCGCAGCAGCGCATCATCAGATGTGGGAACATAGGAGCGGAGCAGTCGACAGGCATCCCCTGCCAGATAATATGCGCCGAGTGCTGCCGGTAATACCACTGTGTCGCCCTTGCCGAGCGCGAGCGGTTCGTCGCGTCCGGTGCTGAGCGTGCATGTGCCATCAAGTAGCGAGAGTATCTGACAACTGGAGCGGTTGGTGATACCTTTCAACGCTCCCTGGAGGATGAGTTCTTCTAACACAAAATAGCGGCAAGCGACAAGACAGCGATGCAAGGAAACTCCAGCCTGGTCGTTCAGCACCACAGGCCGAACCTTATGTATGGGCGTTGGTTCATAGTCCATCACGTCGAGGGCTTTCTCGACATGTAATTCGCGTGGCTTGCCCTCGGCGGTCAGACGCCCATAGTCGTATTGGCGGTAGGTGACATCTGAGTATTCCTGGAGTTCATAGAGGACGATGCCTGCGCCGATGGCGTGAACCGTTCCGGCAGGCACAAAGACAACATCGCCCGCCTGCACCTGCTCTTCATGTAGCAGGGATTCGAGGGTCACATCGGCGATGGCATGGCGTACTTCCTCGTGGGTAACGGCGCGTCGCAGCCCATGAATAAGCGCTGCGCCAGGGTCGGCGTGGAGGATGTACCATGCCTCGGTTTTGCCCAGCTTGCCGCCTTCGTGCTGGCGGGCGTATTCGTCGGCAGGATGCACCTGGACGGAGAGCTTATCCTGGGCGTCGATGAACTTGGCAAGCAGAGGGAAGCGCGGACCAAAGACCTCCAGCGCCTGGGTGCCCAGCAGTGGCTCGCCTAGTTCAACCACCAGATCACTCAGGCTGCGCCCCTGATACGGTGAATTGATCACCTGGTTGCCTGTTTCGGTTTCCCAGGATTCCCCAACCTTTGCGCCGGGCGGCACGGATTTTCCGGCATAGCGAGCCAGGTTCTGGCCGCCCCAAATGGTTTCATGCAGGCTTGCGCGCAGGTGAATGGGGTGCAGCCCTGCACCAGATGGCGCCATCAGCGAGTGCTCCTCACCAGGATCAGGAGACCTTGTTAATAAGCTGGACAGCCCGGCTGATGGCGCTTTTGGCCTCTGCCGGGGGCATCTGGCTTAAACAATCGTCAACATGATGCTTGAGGATTTCAGCCGCTACTTTATCCATTGCCGAGCGGACAGCCAGGACCTGGGTAATAACATCTTCGCAGTTGCGCTGCTCATCCAGCATGCGAATAATTCCGCGCACCTGGCCTTCGATGCGGCGCAGCCGGTTACTTATATCGCTGTCGTTTTGTTCTTCGAGTGCGGCCATAATCCCAACGATCTTCTGCTTCTCTTGCAAGGAATGGGCCAGAGTCGCCATGGCAGGCGTATCCCTGACCTGGACAGGATAAGCTTTGATGCTCCAGGAGGGCTGCGGAGTATGAACCCTCCTGGCAGCCAAAGCAATCTTATCGGTTAGGCAGCAGCGAGCACGCTCTCGATGACACGCTTGAGTGCGGCAGGGCCACCAAAGCCAACCATGCGATTCACTTCGCGACCATCTTTGAAGAAGATGACCGTGGGGATGCCCTGAATGCCATACTTGACGGGAGTGTCCGGATTTTCGTCGGTATTCATCTTGGCAAAGCGCAGCTTGCCAGCATATTCGATGCTCATCTGCTCGAAGACCGGCGCCATGGCCCGACATGGGCCACACCAGGGCGCCCAATAATCAACAATCACCGGCTCAGGCGACTTCAGCACCTGCTGCTCAAAGTCCTGATCGGTCACATGCACATAAGAACCCGCCATTGAGAACCTCCTAGTGGCGACACTGGCTCCTGGTTTTGTTGTATTTCAGGGAGGAATCCAGATACCCTCCCTGGGTATCCTTAGCATAACATCGAAACGTTGCGCTGTCAAGCTCAACCATTTATGCCTTTGAGTATCCGGGGCCAGGCTGGTTTCCCCAGCACCGCTCGCACGACGGCAACAATCAAGGCGGCGTTACGTGCAGCAATCACGCCGAGCAGCACAGGGTTGGTGATCTCGTTATCTACGTGATAATAGACGTGATATAGAAAGGGGTAGATGAGGGTGTTCAGAAGGCAGATCAAGAACCAGAGCAGGTCAAATCCCACTACATAAGCCACTAGGGGCAGTATCCAGATGAGGTATTGTGGACTAAGCACCTTGTTACAAATGAGGATGACGCCGACAGCAGCCAGGAATGCTTGCCCAAGCGCTAACTGCCCGCGCCAGACACGCCAATAGACCAGCAATGAGCCTGCTACCAGCCCTACAGATGAAAGCAGCTTGAGCAGGTCTTCCAACGGCCCGATCAGATTGAGCGATCCAAACGAGATGACCCCTTGCACAGGAAAACCGAAAAATGTCCCTAACCAGAGCAGCGAGCCGGGCAGCGACTCAATCTGGATGGGCCGCTCCAGGTTATAGGTGAAGACGGATGTGACTTGGAGAGTGTTGATTGCAAGTGGAAGGCCGAAGCCCAGCACCACCAGGGCGGCAAAAGTGCCGAGATTTTTGAGCATTGGGCGTCCGCGCTGCCACAGCAGCCTATACCTCTCTTTCTGCCTATTCTGAGTTGTTGAGCCTATTGCTGACCTCTCGCGCCACTCTGCCGCCATGAGCACAGGCAGGAGAAAGGCCGGGTAGAGCTTGAGCAGTACCCCGACGGCCAGCATGGCATAGGCCCAGGCGTAGCGCTTACGTTCAGCTAGCAGCAGCGCCCCAAACGTTGCCAGCGCCGGAAGCAGATCATAACGCATCAGCAGCGTCGCCATCGCGCCCACGAGCAGATAGAGCGCATAAGCCAGCGCTGTACGATGCGAGGCCATCCGTGCCAGCCAGAGATAGGACAGACAGATGATCACGCCTATCCAAAAAGCAAAAGCCCAGTAGTAAAGGATGCCGGAGAATGGAGAAAGCGTGAACGTGAAGGGCAGCAGCGCCAATGGCGGATATTCCTGGGGAAATTGGTGAAAGAGCGGCGCTTGCGTCCAGAATGCCAGCGCATACTGATGGTATTCGATGACATCGCCCAGAGTGAGGAACTGAGGCGACCAGATAAATGAGGTAATCGCGTGGAGGATAATTGCCAACAAACAAACCTCGAAGGCGAGCAGGAGCCAACGTGGTTTAGACTTCCTTTTCTCACGAATCGGCTGATCTTCTACTAAGGTAGGGGGAAGATGTTGCTGAATAGCTGGCCCAGACGTCGATAGATTCAAGATACCGGCCTCCACTGTGTCGCGCTGGAAAGGATACGCCAGAGTTCTCCTTCTTGTATCTTAACATGTGCAGGTGAAGAACTGCGAGACACCCATCGCCCCTGCCTGATCGATAGGCATGATGAGGCGCGGTATGTTATGCTGTGGCGGCAATAATCTTGCAATAGACCTTGCTTTCAGTGTCCTCGATTGATAGGCGTGTCCTTTGGGCTTCCTTTTGAGGAGTGTGATGCAGCAGATCAGTGATTCGGAGTTTGCCCCTGAGGCGATAGAACTCCCACCAACACCCTACCCTGCCCGGCGGCGGCTCGACTGGCTGCGCCATCCATCGCCAGCCCTGCGGCAAGCGATCTTGCTCTTTTGCGCCACACGCCTGTTGTTTGTGTTGGTAACCTACTTTGGCTATGTGCTCTTCAACGCAGGTATTTATTCCCCAGATTCGGTGGGAGTGAATAATGTGCTCTTCAGTTGGGCGCGCTGGGATGCGGTTCGCTACCTCAATATTGCCCTGAATGGCTATAATGCCCCGATTCTGGCAGCGTTTTTCCCACTCTATCCGCTGCTCGTTCATATCGCCGGGCAGCCCTTTGGCGACGCGGGTGTCTATATTGCCGGGCTGCTGATCTCGAACATTGCGTTCTTTTTCGCGTTGTGGGCGCTGCGAGTGCTGGCGGAGCGAGAATGTGGTCCAGAGGCAGCGTCGAGGGCGACGATCTATCTGGCGCTCTTTCCTACCGCGCTTTTCTTCTTCGCGCCTTATAACGAGTCGCTCTTTCTGTTGCTGGCGTTGGGCTGTTTTCTGGCGCTACGGCGCGGCTGGTGGTGGCGTGCCGGGGTGCTGGGCCTGCTTGCGACCCTGACGCGCAGCGCGGGCCTGTTTCTGGTAGCGCCCTTTATGGTAGAGTATCTGAACCAGCATCGCTGGCAGTGGCGGCGCTTGCGCCCGAATGCCCTGGCCGTTGGCCTGGTGCCACTGGGACTGGTCATCTATGGCGGCTACTGCTGGCTCCAGTTTGGGGATTTCCTGGCGTTTGTTCATGCGCAGGCGCACTGGGGGCGCGCATTGGCCTGGCCCTGGGTAGGGTTATGGAACCAGCAGGCTTTTTTGATTGACGCGCAGCCAGCTTCGTTTTTTCAGGCGCATAATCTGATTGACCTGGCTGCTACGGTGGCTATGATCGTGCTGGTGGTCTTGGGGTGGCGGCATTTGCCATTATCGTTTAATATGTTTGCGACGGTGCTGCTGGTGAACTTTTTGCTCTTCCCGCTCGCTTTTAACGACCCTCTGACCTCGAATCAACGCTTTGCACTGGAAGTGTTTCCGGCGTTTCTCACATTGGGCTTGCTGGTGCGCCGTCAAACGACCCATCAGGCGCTGATGATTCTTTTTTCAGGATTGCTAGCCCTCTTCTCTCTGGTCTTTATCACCGGGCGCTGGCTGGTTTGAAATTGACTAGAGGCACCGTCTGATACCTCACTTTACATGTACGCTTTCCTGCGCCACGTGAAGCTGGGGCGAAACGAATGTGGAGTTATGTGATGGCGCAACCAATTTATCTCGACTACAACGCAACGACTCCCCTTGACCCGGCTGTGGTGGCAGCGATGCGCCCCTATCTGGAGACGCTTTTTGGTAACCCCTCCAGCGGCCATGCTTATGGGCATGCGGCGAAAGACGCAGTAGATCAGGCGCGGGAGCAGGTCGCGGATTTATTAGGCTGCCTGCCCGATGAGGTGATTTTTACCAGCGGTGGCTCGGAGAGCGATAACCAGGCAATCAAAGGAATTGCTTTCGCGCAGCGCGGGCGGGGGAACCATATCATAACTAGCGAGATCGAACATCCGGCGGTTTTGAATACCTGCCGGTATCTGGAAGCGCGGCATGGTTTTCGGGTCACCTATCTTCCTGTCGATGCAGATGGGCGGATAGACCTGGCGGCGGTTGAAGCGGCGATCACCTCTCAGACTATTCTGATTACGATCATGCATGCGAATAATGAGGTCGGCACGCTGGAGCCAATTGCCGCCATTGGTCGACTGGCGCGGCAGCGTGACATCGCCTTTCATACGGACGCCGCGCAATCGGTGGGGAAAGTGCCGGTGAGTGTAGATGATCTGGGGGTAGACCTGCTGACGCTTGCCGGCCATAAGCTCTACGCCCCAAAGGGCATTGGTGCGCTCTATATCCGCCGGGGAACGGTGCTGGACCCGCTGATTCATGGCGCTGGGCATGAAGGCGGACGGCGCGCCGGAACCGAAAATGTGCCCTATATAGTGGCTTTGGGCACGGCATGTGCGTTGGCACATGAGCAGCTGCCTCCTCAGCGGGAGCGCTGGCTGGCGCTGCGCCAGCAGTTACTGGAAGGCCTGGAGGCGCGCGTTGGGCCGGTCAAGGTGAATGGGCACGCTGAACAGCGCCTGCCCAATACCCTGAATATCTGCGTGCCCGGCGTGATTGGCGAGGAGGCGTTGGCACGCGCCACGGGTGTGGCCGCTTCAACCGGCTCGGCCTGTCATGCCGGGCTGACCGAGCCATCGCCTGTGCTCTTGGCAATGGGCATTGAGCCTGCGCTGGCGTTGGGCGCGCTGCGCCTGTCGCTGGGGCGCTGGACCACGGTTGAAGAGATCGATGTTGCTGTCGAACAACTCAGCGAGGCCATTCTGACACTGCGCAACGGCGCACAGGAGCCAGTATAATAGAAACAAAGGAGTTGGTGTCTATGAGCCTGAATGTTTCCGCTCATTCGGCGTTGCTCCATCCCGAACTGGAGCAGTACCGCAACGAATTTCCGATCTTGCAGCGTAAAACCTATCTCAATAGCTGCTCGTTGGGGGCGCTTTCACAGCGCTCCATCGATGCTCTGCACCGCTTTACCGAAAATTGGAATGAGTATGGCGCGCATGCCTGGTATAAAATCTGGTTGGGCGAGATTGCGGCAGTCAAAGAGAAATTTGCCCGCGTGATTGGGGCCAAACCTGGCGAGGTTGCTATCGCCCCCAGCGTTTCGTCGGCGATCAGCGAGATTACCAGCGCGCTGGACTTTAGCCGACGTAACCGCGTGGTGATGGCTGATATGGATTTTCCAACGCTGGCCTATCAGGTGTTGGTGAAGCAGCGCTTTGGCGTTGAGGTGGATTTTGTTGAGAGCCCTGATCGCATCCATGTGCCGCCCGAACTGCTGATTGAGAAGATTAATGAGAAAACGGCGCTGGTGGCGAGTTCGCGCGTCTTCTACACCAGTGGGTATATCCAGGATGTGGCGGCGTTGGTCGACGCGGCGCAGCGCAAGGGCGCTTATACGTTGATCGACGACTATCAAGGCACCGGCCAGATTCCCATTGATGTTCACGCGCTGGGGGTTGATTTTCTGGTGACGGGCACGCTGAAGTGGCTGATGGGTGGCCCTGGCCTGGCGCTGGTCTATGTGCGCGAGGGCTTGATTTCGCAGCTTCAGCCAACTATTACCGGATGGTTTGCCAACCGCGATCAATTTCAGTTTAATACCCGCGAGTTTCATTTCCGTGAAGATGCAGGCCGCTTCGAGTCGGGGACGCCCGCGCTGCCGACCATCCACACAGCCAGTGGTGGCCTGGATATGGTGCTTGAGATTGGTGTCCAGCGCATCTATGAGCGCACGCGAGCGCTGACGAATGATTTGATCGAGCGCGTGAAGGCCAAAGGCTGGACGCTGCGCAGCCCCGAGGAGGAAGACAGGCGCTCAGCGATTGTGATGCTGGCGCTGGATCGCCCCGAGGAAATTGTGGAGCAGTTGGTGGAGCGACGCTTTATTGTCGATCATCGTCCGGGTTTGGTGCGGCTTTCACCCTATTTCTACAATACGCTGGCCGAAAACGAGGCGATTGTGGAGGAGATGAGCCGGATTCTGGCCGAGCGCGCCTAGCCTTACCCGGATGCTCCGCTGGTGCTCTGTTCCGTTGGAAGGAATAGCGGAGGGGTCTTGTTGGGTTGCGCCAGGGTCAGAAACATGGCACAATGAGCGGTGACACGTGCGCTCTTTGACCTCTGCTCCCTTGTTCTCCTGGGAGCTTTGTTGATCTTGTGTGTATCCCAATTGTAAAGCGATGAGGAGGGCTGCTATGGCTTGCCCAGTTTGTGGGGCATCGCACGGGGCTGCTGAAACGTACTGCCGTCGCTGTGGCGCGGATGTCACCATTCCCAGTACCATGATTGTGCCGGTAAAGCCAGCGCTTCCGGTGGTTTCTGAGCGGCCCAGCCGTGTTATCACGCCTGCAAAGGCAGGAGCCAGCCTTGTGGCGTTGGGCGTTGGCTATGAACTGCTGCGCTGGGGACTGAAGCTCTGGCTTAAAAAACCGGTGGGGCGCAGTTTGCCCGCGCTGACGGCGCTGCCTACGTTGGGCAATTTGCGCAACCTGCACGGCGGGAACAGACCGCCCGGTCGCCTGCCGAAAGGCTATGAAGTAACGGAAACCGTATTCTATATGCAGCGGGTCATCCAGCCAAAGAAATAGAGAGAAACTGCACTATGGCAAGAGTGCTCAAAGAAGCGGATGTTGGGCGCTTGTTGACGATGCCAGATGCCATTGCCGCGCTGGAGACGGTTTTCCAGCAGCAGCATCCGACGGCGGGCGATCAACAAGCGCTGAATCGCCCACGTGGGCGTCTTCAGCCGCCTGGCGCCATCCTGCATTTTATGACAGCGGCAGCGCCCGGACTGAGAGTGTATGGCTTCAAAGCGTACACGGTGGCCCAGCCGGGGAAGGCGCGTTTTGCGGTGATGCTCTTCAGTACCGAAGATGGGCATTTGCTGGCGTTGATCGAGGCCGATAAGTTGGGACAGATGCGTACAGGTGCGGCCAGTGGTCTGGCGACGCGCTACCTGGCGCGTCAGGATGCCGTGTCGGTGGGCATCGTGGGCAGTGGTTGGCAGGCACGCTCGCAGTTGCAGGCAGTCTGCGCGGTACGCCAGGTCCAGATGATTCGCGCAGCAGGTCGTGACCCGGAGCGCTTGCGCCTGTTCTGCGAAGAGATAAGCGCCACTGTGGGTGTGCTGGTGACACCTGTCGCTGATGCGGAAGCCGCTGTGCGCGATGCTGATATTGTAATTACAGCCACGAGCGCCAGGGAGCCGGTGATACAGGGCGAATGGTTGAAGCCAGGAGTACACCTGAACGTGATGGGGTCCAATTGGGCCAATCGCCGCGAAGTAGACGAGCGCACGTTGGAGCGCAGTGATCTGCTTGTGATCGACTCGAAAGAGCAGGGTCTGCTGGAGGCTGGCGATCTCTTGCTACCTATCCAGCAGGGATTGCTGAGTTGGGATCGTGTGCATGAATTGCATGAAGTGGTAGCAGGCGCTATCCCTGGCCGCCAGAAACCAGAGGAAATCACCCTGTTTAAGTCGCTGGGTCTGGCGCTCGAAGATATAGCTGTTGCAGCGCATGTTTACATGCTGGCGCTTGAGCGCGGGGTTGGCGAGGAATTGGATTTCCTGTCCTGAAGGTTTTTCTTGCTCTTCAAGATGTGAGCGCTAGAGAAATAGGTGAGCGGGAGCTTCCATGAGAAAGTATGCGCATTGGCGTCGACGCATATCCGTTTGGATGATGGGCTGGTCGCTCATGGTCGTGCTGCTGCTTGGCGGCTGCGCTTCAGGCAGCGCGGTGAACTGGCAAGGCATCGGACCCAATGGCACATCGATTGTCTCGCTGGCCTTGACTTCGTTGAATCAGCCTACCCTCTTTGCGGGAAGCAGCGGCCAGGGTCTTTTTCGCAGCCAGGATGATGGAAGCACCTGGACCACGCTGAAAGCTGATCTGCCAGCGGGGATTACGATCAACAGCATCGTGCTAGACCAGACGCAGATTGGGGTAGTGTACCTGGGAACCGACGCAGGCGTCTTTGTCAGCACGAGCAATGGCGACCATTGGCAAAGCGCGTCGCAAGGGCTGCCGGGGCGCGTGGATGGCGCTGTGACGACGCTGCTGGTCAATCCTGACGACCCTAAAACGCTCTATGCCGGGACGGCCCACAAAGGGGTCTATGTCAGCCATGATGCTGCCAAATCCTGGTCGCCGAGCGTGCAAGGCTTGCCCACAGGGGTGCTGGTGCATACCCTCATGGCGGAGATCAAAGGCGACGCGATCCGCCTGTTTGCGGGGCTGGCAGGCGCTGGAGTTTATCAATCGAGCGATAACGGCGCAACCTGGTCGGCCAGCAACACCGGCTTACCGGCAGGAGTCGATGGATTGAGCATGCTCCAGCAGCCCTCCAATCCCGGTGGCCTCTATTTGGGAACCAGCGCTGGCGTCTATCGTAGCATAGACGATGGCGCGACCTGGAAAGCAGCAAGCGCGGGCCTGGGAGAACCGGCTCCGCAGGTGTTCGCTCTGGCGCTGAACGACGAGCAGGTGCAGTTTCTCTATGCCGCGACCAGCGCTGGCGTCTATCGCTCGGCAGATGGCGGCACAAGCTGGGGGCAAGTTGCCGGAGGCATCCCAACAGCCCATCCAGTGGTCGCAATGGTCATTGTGGGGAGCGCTTCATCAAGTTTGGGAACGATTTTCGTCAGCGATGGGCAGGTCTATCGTTACCCCAGCGCGACGGGTTCATTGATTGGGGGGATTTTCACCTTTGTGGTGCTTGGCGTCCTTGCGCTGCTCTTTCTCTGGTTGTTCCTTCAGCAGCGCCGTCTATTACGACGGCTGACGGTTCCAACAATGGGGCGTGGCGGGCCGAGCGGCCCGCCCACAGAACGCCCTGATCCGGGGGTGGCAAGTATACGGAGAGGGCCATCTTCAGAAGCAGTTGAAGAACAGGGCGCGGCAACGCCAGATGGAACGGACGAAGGCGGATCGAGTAATGCTGCCAGCAATGAGCATCACTGATCGGCATGGGACAGCATTAGTGATGGATGTTGCCAATGAAGCCGACGATGATGTAGAGCAGCCAGATCACACCGATAGTCACCAGAAAGGTAGCCAGCACAAAGGCATAGCAGCCGTAGTTGCTGCGGCGGCGGATTTCTAACGCTTGGCGAAGTTGTTCATCCATATCTGGTGGGTCAAGTGCGACGTCTGGCTGTGTTTCGGTCAGCCGGGCCAGGAGCTTGCGAAAATCTTTTACATTGGACATGCCTTCGGCAACAATGATGGTGTTGCCATCGGTCAGATCAAGCATCAGGATGAGCTTGCTGGGGATGTGCTCGCCAGGCATCAGGACGAGCCGTTTGATCGAATCGAAATAGAAAGCCGTCTCTTCGCCTTCTTCATAGGCTATCGTGACCAAACGATCACGATAGAGCCGCAGTTCTTTGGCGATGCCATATCGCACAATGCTGATTGGTAGTTCAGTCGCCATGGTTGCTGCCCCAGGAAGTGACTCATCCTCAGAAGATAGGTCGGATGCCATCGTCGCCTGTCTTTGCATCTTGAGTTGGAACATGTTGATTATAACACGTCAGATACCCAATCCCCTTTAGGGGATGGGCTTGTGGCCGGACTCCACCGCAATTCCGCATACCTGGAGAGGCGCGCGGCTTTGGCTTCGCCGTCCGTCACATCAGGGGCACCTGACAACTGCCCCGTCGTCATCCAGTCTTGCCGGATGACGAGCGTTCTCAGCGCAATATTCCTGGCTCCCACTAAGTCGGCATGGAGGGTGTAATGGCAGTTCTGGCAGAGGAAGCGCAGCCCTTTCTTGGGGCGATTGTCCGGGCTGCTATAGCCGCACTTCGGGCATGCTTGACTCGTGTAGTCAGCATCCACTTTCACACAGAGTGAACCAGAGAGCACCGCCTTGTAGTCCAGAAAGCTGCGCAACTCCGCAAACGCCCATTTGGAGGCGTTCCGGTTGGCGCGGCGCCGCCTCTTGCTCGCCTTCTTGCCCTTCTTGCGTTTGGTGCGGTCGCGAATACCTGTCAACTCTTCCAGGCCGATGAAACTGTGGGGGTGGGTGTCCAGGATATGCTTACTGATCGTGTGGTTGGTGTTCAGCTTCAACCGTCTCTCTCGCTGGCCGATAATGAGTCGTCGTCTGGTGGCCGAGCGAGTGCCTTTCTGCTGAAGTCGTTTTTGCAGGCGAGCATAATGGTCCGCCTGGCTGCGTATCTCCTTTCCCGAATAGAACTGCGCGCCATTGCCGAGGGTAGCCACGGTGGCAAGATAGCGTTGGCCCACGTCTACCCCACCAATCTGCTGTTGGCCCTCTGGCGCGGGGTCAGGGATGTCCACTTCCAACGCAATGAGCAGATAGAACCGTTTTTTGCTCCGGTCATACCAGAGTTTTCCGGCTCCAATGGTGGCTCCAGCTTGCAACAACGCAACATGTTTGGTGTAGCCCTGATAGGGCAGAATCAACCGATCAATGGAAGTCAAGAGGCTCACCCGCTGGCCGTCTTTCAGGGAATAATCGCGGCCATAACTGTAGGTGAGCGTGGGCGATATGTAGCGGGGCGCGTCATCCAGTCCCTTAAAGCGCTTTTTGGTATAGCCCAGGCGACGGGCTTCCGCATGCTTTTTGGCTTTCGTCCAGAGGGCTTTGTAGGAGGCGCCCACTTGCCGGGGGATGTTGCAGGCCATCTGCGCCGAAATCCCAAACTGGCCGCGAATAGCAGAATAGGTTTCTTTTTGCAGGCGCAGCGCATTGCTGGTCTTACCGTGCGCAAAGGCATACGCGCTGACAAAGTTCAAGGCGTCCCGATAGGCCAGTTGGGTCTGCCGCAGGACGCGAAACTCGTCAGGGGTGATGGTCAATTTCAGTTTGGCGGTCAGTTGTTGCTTCATCAAGAAAGAGTATATCATATGGCTGATGAAGTATCAAGCGAACGTTGGAGCAATTCCTCTCTATCCCCTTCAGGGGATGAGAATCCTCGCCTCTCTTCTTTGAGCGAAAAGAACAGGTTAAGACCGGCCTGGACTGGCTATTCTGGTGCGGCAGGTGATGCTTCCTCGCGGGCTGCAATATCCTGGCGGTAACGCCGTCCTTGAAACTGCACGCGCTCGATCTCCTCATACACGCGCTTCCTCGCGGCGGCAACGTTCTGGCCGAGGGCAACTAGCGTCATCACGCGCCCGCCGGAGGTAAGCAACTGGCCGTCTTCAGCCAGCCTGGTGCCCGCGTGGAACGCCAGAATATCTGGCGGAAGTTGGTTAAGGCCTCTGATAGGGAAGCCCATCTGATATTGGTCGGGGTAGCCCGCCGACGCGAGCACAACCCCACAGGCGGCTTCGGGCCTCCAATCGATGCGCATTCCGGCCAGGCGTTGTTCGCTGGCGGCTGTGAAAAGGGAGAGCAGATCGCTTTGCAGGCGCGGCAGCATCACTTGAGTTTCAGGGTCGCCCAGGCGCGCGTTGAACTCCAGCACTTTTGGCCCGTCTTTAGTGAGCATCAGCCCGGCGTAGAGCACACCTACAAAGGGGCAGCTCTCCTGTGCCATGGCTGTGATGGTGGGGCGCAGAATCGTCCGAAAAATCTGCTCGGCCAGGGCGGCATCGACAAAACCAGGCGGCGAATACGCGCCCATGCCTCCCGTGTTTAGCCCCCGGTCGCCATCAAGCGCGCGCTTATAATCGCAGGCAGCCGCCAGAGGCAGTATCGTGTTTCCATCGCTGAGGGCAAAGAAGGAGACCTCGCGCCCCTCCAGAAACTCTTCGAGCAAGATAGTGCTGCCTGCCGCGCCCAATCTCCGCTCGACGAGCAGCGCAGTGATAGCCGCTTCGGCCTCTTGTCTGGTGGCAACGATGCTGACGCCCTTGCCTGCCGCCAGGCCATCGGCCTTAATGACCAGCGGATAGCGGCATTCATTGGAAGCGAGAAACCGGAGGGCGACGTCGAGATCATCAAAGCTGCTGGCTTGAGCGGTTGGTATGTGATAACGCTGCATCAGGTTTTTTGCCCAGCTTTTGCTGCTTTCAATCCGTGCGGCGGCTTTGGTCGGGCCAAAGACGCGCAGGCCGCGCTGCTGAAAAGCGTCCACGATGCCCCCGCCCAAGGGGTCGTCGGGGCCAATGATGGTGAGGTCAATGGCGTGCTCGGCGGCCCAGACAGCGCACTGCGCGAAGTCCAGGATCTGCAAGGGAATATTCTGGGCGAGTGCTGCTGTGCCGCCATTTCCAGGGGCGCAGTAGAGGGCGTTCACCTCTGGCGAACGCGAGACAGCCCAGGCCAGGGCATGCTCGCGCGCCCCAGAGCCAATGATGAGTACGCGCATATAGTGCTGCTTTCTGTACCAGCCTGCGGTGTGCTGGATGGCAGGCTGGCGAATGAGCGGAAACAGATTCGCTGTGTTTGGTGTCTTTGCCGGTCTTTGATATGTATGGTAACGATATTCTATCAAAATTAGGCGTATGAGGGCACCTGCCCTGTTGTGCTGCTTCCTCTTCTTTTGGGGCACCAATTGTTGTCGTGGCGTGCGCGTGTTACAATGGCTGGGCAACAGGCGGAATAATTGGGAGAAGAGGGTTCCGCCGTTGGGGAGGGTATCGCCGTGCAGGTGACGTATCGCGCCGAGTCTCAGGGCGACTGGGGCACTTTTGAGTCAGTGCCGAGCGTTGAAGCCACGCAAGAATGGGTGACGATGAACGATGGCACGCGCTTGTTTTGCCGGGTCTGGCGCACAGACGCCTCAGCAACGCTGCTGATCTTGCATGGTCTGGGCGCGCACAGCGGCTGGTTCATCGATATGGGCAATGCCCTGGCGGCGCGTGGACTCAATGTCTGGGTTGTCGATCATCGCGGCTTTGGCCGCTCCGAGGGACCGCGTGGGCATGTTGCTGATTATCGGCGCTACCTTGAGGATAGCGATGCTGTTGTTGAGGCCGTGCGCGCAGCGCAGCCAGAAACGCCCGTCTTTTTGTTGGGACACAGCATGGGAGCTATCTTTGCCACGCATTATGCTGTGGCCCATCCCAAGAAGCTTGCCGGGCTGCTGCTCTTGAATCCCTGGGTAAAAGATCAATCCAAGGTATCGGCGGGCACATTGCTTGCGGTCCTCCCGCGTGGGATATTCAAGTCAGCCCGCACTTTTGCGGTGGCCGGTGGCCCCGATGTCATGACCACCAATCCCGAAGCGGTAAAATTGCTGAACGGTGACTCCTACTGGGTGCGCGCTGAGAGTGCCTCGTTTCTCTGGCAGATTTCGCTGATGCGTGGCAAAATGCTAAGTCAGGCGCGGCGTGTTACGCTGCCTGCGCTCGTGCTTCAGGCAGGCCAGGATCGTTCCGTTGTTGCCAGTGCCTCCGAAGGGGCGTTCCGGCAACTGGGCAGCGCCGATAAAACCTGGAAATGGTATCCTGCTTATGCGCATGATAGCGAATTTGAAGCTGATCGCAGCGCCATGGATGACGACATTGCCAACTGGATCAAGGCCCATATAGAACAACCGCACTGACGATAGAATTAGACACCATGTTAGACATCATTCTTCAATTAGCCAGGATTTTTCAAGATCATGGCAAGCAGGTTTATATGGTTGGTGGGACGGTGCGCGATCTTTTGTTGCACCGCGAATCTAGCCCTGATGCCGACCTTACCACTGATGCCACTCCCGAGGAGGTCAAGCGCTTAGTGGACCCGACCCATCCCAAGGCGGTGGTGTTGGTGGGCGAGCGCTTTGGCACGGTGCGGCTCTATTATCGGAACGAGGCGCGCTCGGCAGGTTTTTCTGATGAGGAATCATCCGCTGGAGCGGTGCCCGGCGAGCCGACAGAAGATATTATCGAGATCACGACGTTTCGCACAGAGCGCTATAACTCAGACTCGCGCAAGCCGGAAGTGGCTTTTGGGACGGTGCTGGAAGAAGACCTGCTGCGTCGCGATTTTACCATCAATGCGATGGCGCGCGACCCCTTGACAGGTGCAATCATCGACCCCTTTGGGGGCCGGACCGATCTGGAAGCGCGCGTCCTGCGAGCGGTGGGCAATGAACCCGAAAAGCGGTTCGATGAAGACCCACTGCGCCTGTTGCGTGCCGTGCGTTTTGCCGCCCAGCTTGATTTTGCCATTGAGCCAAAGACCGCCCAGGCGATTGCCAACCAGGCCCAGACATTAGAGAAGATTAGTCGCGAACGTATCCGCGATGAAATGAATAAAATCTTGCTTTCCCCTCAGCCTACCGTGGGATTGCGTCTGATGGTTGATCTGGGCTTGATGCAATGGGTGATTCCTGAAGTGCTGGAACTGCGTGGGGTGAGCCAGCGCCCGGTGCAATCCAAAGATGTCTATGCTCATACGCTGCAAGTGGTGCAAAATACGCCGCCGCGCCTGCTGACACGCTGGGCAGGTTTGCTGCATGATATTGCCAAGCCGCGCACGCGCACCATTGAAGATGGGAAGGTGCATTTCTTTGGACATGAAGATGTGGGCGCGCATATGGCCCGCGATATTCTGCGCCGCCTGAAGTTTGATCGCGAGCATATCGAGGGGGTGACCCTGCTGGTGCACATGCACATGCGTTCGAACGCCTATATGTCTGATTGGACGGATGGCGCGGTGCGACGTTTGATGCTGGAGGCAGATGATCGCTTGCCTGACCTGCTCGATCTCTCCCAGGCGGACATTACCAGCTATCGCCCAGAAAAGGTCAACCGTGCCGTTGCGCGCGTGCAGGAGTTACGCGCACGTGTCGCGTATCTGAAAGAGGAAGCCGAGCGGGTGCCTTTGAAAAGCCCACTCGACGGCAATGAGTTGATGAAGCTCTTTGGACGCGGCCCTGGCCCCTGGCTGAAGCCGGTGAAAGAACATTTGCTGGGACTGGTTATTGATGGCAAGATGCCGCCTGACGATAAGGCAGGGGCGGCTGAAGAGGCGCGGGCATTTGTCGCTGCCCACAGCGAACTCGAAACCTCCAGCGAGACACGCGGCTAATGCGCTCGCACGCGCGCCGTGCTTGACGAGATACGTTTCATAGTGATATATTTACCGATGGGCCTGAGCAAGCAGGGCAATCGCGGGCGGCTTTCAAGCCGTCTGAGGAAAGTCCGAACTCCATAGAGCGGGATGCTGGATAACGTCCAGCGGGGGCGACCCCAGGGAAAGTGCCACAGAAACATACCGCCCGGCAACGGGTAAGGGTGAAATGGTGAGGTAAGAGCTTACCAGCAATCAGGTGACTGATTGGCTGCGGTAAACCCCATCTGGAGCAAGGCCAGACAGGAGGAATGGCGCGATCAGCGTGCTGGTTGCGCCTGCGGGTGGCTCGCCCGCGTCACCTCCGGGTAGGCTGCTGGAGGCGTCGGGCAACCGTCGCCCTAGATAGATGATTGTCATCTATCGCTGCCGTAAGGCGCGATGGACACAGAATTCGGCTTATTGCTCACTCAGGCCCAACCACAGGTGGCCGCTGATTTGCTCTCCCCTGTTGCTTGCGCCAGCCCTGTCTGCTGGCGTCCCCAGCTATAGGCATAGATTTTGCGAAGAAGATTTCCTGTGCATGCCTGATTACCTGCTAGAGTGCATCAGGGGTCTGGTGTTTGAGGGGAGTGTCCCATCCACCAGCCACGAATGCATGCTGGCAATGTGCACGGTTGTCGGCTCGATTGCAATTGCTGACATGAGATACGATGTCAGGCACGCGCCACTGTCCTGAGGGCGCTCGTCTCATGGGGAGACGAAGTGAGGAGGGCAAAGGGTTGAGGAGGGCACGCCTTCAGGCTCTACTAGGAGGAGTACGTATGCTGAAGGAGTCATCCCAGAAAGAGGCTCTGCCGAAGCATCCCTTTAAACGAACGCTTAGTCCTATCCTCACCCGTTCCCCCATCGCTTTCCTGGCAAGTTTCCCCCCGCGCGAGTGTGGTATCGCTACCTTTACCGCTGATCTCGCTGAGGCCGTTGATAATGCTGGATTGTTGGCACAGTCCAGTCAGGTCATTGCGGTAAATCCAGGGGGACGGCAGTATAGCTATGGGTCTCGTGTTCGCTGGACGATTGAGCGGGATGACCTGGAGAGCTATCGGCGCGCTGCCCGAGCTATCAACCGTTCGCGTGTGCAACTCGTCTCTATTCAGCATGAGTATGGACTGTTTGGTGGAGAATACGGCGGCTACCTGCTCGCCTTCCTGCGCGCGTTAGATAAGCCGGTGACACTCACTATGCACACTGTTCTGGAACATCCAGACCCGGCTATGCAGCGGGTAACAGAGGAATTGGCGCAGGCTGTTTCATCAGTGGTGGTGCTGGCAGAACGCGCCAGGACGATTCTCTCAGAATATTATCCGCGCGTTGATACAGACAAAGTACACTTTATTCCCCATGGCACGCCTGAGGTACCCTATGCGCCCACTGCCCCCTTCAAGAAGGTATTGGGCCTGGAAGGGCGTACGGTGCTGGCTACGTTTGGCTTGTTAGGCCCGGACAAGGGCATCGAATATGCCCTGGATGCGCTGCCCGCTGTCTTGCAGCGGCATCCCGATCTCCTCTACCTGGTCTTGGGGGAGACCCATCCTGAACTGCGTCGCCACAGCGGCGAGTCGTATCGCGAGTTTCTCATGGAGCGCGTGGCAGAGTTAGGGCTGCAAGAGCATGTGCGCTTTTACAAGCGATACCTGGATAGAAGTGAATTGGTAGAGTTTCTGCAAGCGACAGATATTTATGTGATCCCCTATCTCAATCCTTACCAGATTGCCAGCGGCACGCTTTCGTACGCCGTTGCCAGCGGCAAAGCGGTGGTATCGACTCCTTTTGTGCACGCGCAGGAGTTATTGAGCGAGGGGCGCGGCTTGCTGGCGCGGTTCCGCGATAGCGCGTCGCTTGCTGTGGCGATGAATACGCTGCTGGACCAACCGGCTTTGCGCGCGCAGATGGAGCGTGCGGCCTATAACTACGGGAAGCGTATGCACTGGTCATCGGTGGGACGCTCCTATTGCCGCTTATTCCAGCGCCTGGTGGGGATGCCCACCCAGCAGCGCCGCGCTGAAATTACCAGCCCTGCTGCTTCTCTGGGGCTTCTTCGACGCAGAAGTATTGCACCTCTGCCACTTGGCCCTGCTGATTTTCCCGGGCGCAGTGTTGCCAGCAGTGGAGAGACTTCCCTGGTACTCTAAGTTCAGTTTGAAGGCAACGTAAATGGAGAGAGCGGCGTTGGCGATCAGAGACCCTGCCAACGCCGCTCTCTCCATTTACGTTGGTGGTTGCTCTGCGTTTGATGGGGGTAAAAGCGGTTCTTCAGCGCGCTCGAAGACACCACTTTTGCCGCCACTTTTGCGCATCAAGCGAATGTGCTCGATGGTCATTTCGCGATCTACAGCTTTGCACATGTCGTAGATGGTCAGCGCGGCAGCGCTGACGGCTGTCAGCGCCTCCATTTCGGCACCTGTCTTACCCACCGTGCGCACGGTGGCGCGAATGGTGACGGTGTGGCGTGTTTCGTCTAGGTGAAAGGCTAGTTCGACGCCAGTTAAGAGCAGCGTATGGCACATGGGAATGATTTGCGGTGTTTGTTTGGCGGCCATGATGCCTGCGACCTGGGCAACTGCCAGCACATCGCCCTTGGCAACCTGGCCTGCCCGAATGCGCGCCAGCGTTTCTGCCTGCATGTGTATCTCGCCTTCGGCAATGGCTTCGCGGGCGGTATCGGCTTTCGCGCCAACGTCAACCATGCGCGCCCGGCCCGCTTCATCAAAATGTGTGAGTTCCATGGCTTCCCTCCCTTCTAAGAGACGTTTCAGCAGGGCGAAGTGGTCACGATGATGGGCGCTGGCAGTGACGTGAGCCGCTGAAGTACAATGAGGGCGCGCAAGCAAAAAGGATAGGAGTATCCCTTGATGGGAGGCGCATTTCCGCTTTTGATAGGGCGATGCAGAAAGATGATGTGGCGGGCGGAGCCGCGCTAAGTCCCGATACGAGATGAGTGATGAATAAGCAAGATTTAGAGAGACTGGGGGACACAAGGGCAGCGATGAACCAGCCAGAAGGAACGCTTGCCTCGTTAGGCAAGCCAACCAACCCCATTGGTCGGGCGCAACCAATTGAGCCAGATGCCGCGCTTGGTGAAATAGAAATGGAAGAGGGGCATGAGGTCATCCCCTGGCGCGGCCAGACTGTTGAACAGGTCAGTAAAGATTTTGTGTTGGCACAGGTAGACCCCGTGCTGCCAGAGGTGCGTGAGCGTCTCTGGAAACGGAACAGCAGCGGGCGCTACGAGATTCCAGAGGCGCATCTGGTGTTGGGCATTCGCGCCTTTGTGGCGCGAGGCGATCAAGAGCGGGTGCGGTTGCTCAGCGAGGTCCTGCTGGATCGCTGTCAGAGCGAGTTCCAGCGGCGCTCGCTGGGCCTGCGACATCGCCCAGCCCTGATGGAAGACGCAATTGCAGGCATGGCCGAGCAACTGCTCCACGAGGCGCAAGACCCGCGCGAGGAGTTTATGATTCTCAACTTCACCCATTATTTGCGCTGCCTCTGCGCGGATAATTTTAACGCAGTGCTGCGCCAGGAGGGTCTGCGATATCGTCGAGATGAAGAGGGCCGCCCGGCAGGTCGCCCGACGCATGTGCCAGCAGCCCTGGTGGAGCGGATTCATACCGCGCAGGAAGAGGATGAGGGGGGAATGGGAGTCAGCGGGGCGCATCTGGCCGACCCATCAGATGATATAGAGTCGTTCCATGCCGTTATGGAGGCGCGGCGGGTGCTGACGTACCTGGCCGACCCTCTGGACCGCACCATTGTCACCTTGCGGGCGTTGGAAGGGCTGAAATGGGACGAGATTGCTCGTCTTTGTGGAAAGACAGAGCGAACAATGCGCCTGCGTTATGAGCGGGCACGGGCGTTTTTGCGGGCATGTGTTGAACGCGAAGCGGCCAGCGAAGGAGCCTAACAATGGTACAGCGAGAGAAGCAGAAAGAGTCCCGCGAGTTGCAACAAGCTAAGATGGAACTGGCGGCGGCGCACGCTGCTGGCGAGGCAATGTTGCTGCGTCAGGTGGCGCTGCGTTATCCGGCGCAGCTTGAAACGCTCACCGATTTTGTGGCGGGCTTGTATGCCACTGATGTGGATGAGCAAGGGGTTGCCCTGCCTGTGACGGCTGACATCGAAGCACTGACGCTGCGTGCCCGCCAGCGTGCGCTCAGCGCCGTTTTTAGCGCGGCCAGCGCGTCTCCATCAAGCACTGTTGCCGTCAACACGCTGGCGCAGGTGCGCAAAGCCAGTGGCCTGTCTCTGGTGGAATTGGCGCGACGGCTGGCGCTTGGCGCTGATGTGGTGCAGAAGCTGGAGCGGGGCCGCATTACAGCAGCGAGTGTGCCACAGCGGTTGGTAGATCGGCTGGCGGAGACGCTGGCGGTCTCGAAAGAGCAAATCTGGTCGATGCTGCGCAGCACACCAGGAACCAGTGTTCAGCCCGCTTTGCTGCGTCAGCGTTCTGTTGGAAAAGTGAGCCAACCGGAGGGCCAGCCCGTTCAGGAGCAGGCTTTTGCCGAAGCCGTCCAGCACAGCCCTTCGATGGCAGCAGAGCAACGGGCGTTCTGGCTGGAAGAGAACCCTCAGGATTGAGGATAACTCAGCGCGGGTTCTCTTCCAAGATTTTCAGGACCCCATGGTAAATGAAAATGCACATCAGGCCTAAGACAAGCGCCAGCAAGAGCGCGCCATAAAAAGGGCGCGTGGCGTCGATGGGGCGATTGTCGGCAAGGTCGGCGCTGGCCTGGGTGATGTAGGCGTAGAGAAAATCAATCGAAAATGCGGCCAGTGGAATGGATGGGAGCAGCACCTTGAGAAAGCGTCTGGCTTGATACTCCCTGGTGCTGGTGCTCTCTGGTGTAGACCAATAAAAAAGTGGCTCTGATGATGCCAGCGCTTGATCGCGGGCGGTCTGCTCTGAAGTCAGCGTCTGTGTCGGGTCCATGGTTCTCTTCCTCTTCCAACGGGAGCTAAAAAACAATCCCTGCGCCCCTGCCTCCTCGTTTGCCTTGCGGCAACGTTATTCCTCTGATTTTCTAGTGAATGGATGATCCTACCCGTTAAACGTGGGAACAGCCAGTCAGTATCACTGTACGGCTGGTGGTTTGCTCCAATGAGAGGATGATCCTACCCTCCCCGTTTTCCAGTGACATTCAGCCGAGCAGTGTTATGCCCTTGGGGCCAACATGAAAAGAGAGCACGGCTGTTGCGTAGTTCTGGCTATCATCTACGGCATACACGGTGAGGCGGTGCTGGCCGGAAGCAAGGGAACGGATATCGAGTGCCCAGCTTGTTCCTGACTGGCTGTGCTGGTTCAGGCCATCCAGATACCAGATCACGCTGGCGATTCCCTGGTTGTCGCGGGCCTTGGCGTGGATGGTGAGCCGTGCTGCGGATGCGCTGAGGGTGCTGCTGATGCTGACGGTAGGAGGGGTGGTGTCTGGCGTGCCGCCGATGTAGGGGTTGGTGGGATTCGAGGCCAGCAATTCTTGAGCAGACATAACGTGCCAGGGACCGCCTGGCGCGGTGCCAATGCCGATGAAATTGAACTGCGGGTTCAGGATATTGTGCCGATGGGCGCAGTGTTCAGCGGCGTCATTATAGAGATATTCATACATGGACCCGGCAGCAGGCGCCCAGTTGCCAGCGATGTTTTCAGCAATAGCGAGGTAATGGTTGGCGATTTGTGGATTGGCGTTCAGGCGGTCTTGAAAATCTCCACTGATCGGGCTGGTGTGGGCGAAGAAATGTAGCTGCGCCATCTGGCGACTGTAGGCGGTGGCAATCTGCGCCAGCGTCGCATCCCAGCGCAGCGGGGCAAGCCCGCGGCTGGTCCGTTCAAGATTCACCAGAGTGAACTGCTGCTGGGGCGGCAAAAGCTGCCAGTAGTTCTGTGGCAGCGCCAGCGCTGCCAACCCTTCGCTGGCGCGTGCATGATTGATGGCTGCTATGGCTGCTGCTTCTCCACCACCTGCGTAGTAGTTTGGGCTAGGGGGCAGCGCTGGGCAGCCGCTTGCTACGGGCGCGGGCGTGTTGAACGCTGTGAGTGCTTGCTGGATGGTAGCCCAGGGAGTGATTGCCATTACCAGGAGCGCTAATACAGCCAGCGCCAGCGCAAAAAGGTATCGCACTCGTTTTGCCTTCTTCTCCCTGTGGGCACCCTGCTGCCTTTGTGGCGTGGTCTTGTTGCAAGAGGCATGCCAGGTTGCGGGGTGCTCCTTGCGCTTGTGGTTGGCAGACCATATAATGAGGCTGCGCTGGGTGATAGGCAAACTATGAGGAGCGGCGATGAAGAACTCTCAGCATGATCGTGGGTCTGGTAGGGGACATGAACCAGGTGAGGCAAACGAGCAAAAGAATCGCCTGGAGCCAAGAGAGCGTGTTGATCGAGTGGAACGGGCGGAGCGCAGCGACGGAGCCGAGCGCCAGGAACGAGATGGGCAGCCCCGCATGGACCTGGCCCATTTAATCGAATCATTGCATCAGCAATTTGAGCAAGATCGCACCATAGCGAGCCAGGCTGGCACAGCCAGATGTGGTATTTGCTATTTCTACTATCGGCAGACTGATCTTCTCTTTCGAGAAGAAGAGGGCTTTTATATCTGTCAACGCTGTCAGCGCTCGCTGGGCAATGGGCGCATCAAGATGGTGCGCCGCCAGCAGCGTTGAATCTGCCGCTTTTCTGCTGCCTGGCCGCACACCACGCTCAGCGCTGCCTAGCTGGAGTGTGATTCATCGGTATGGCTGGTGGCGCTGGCAACTTTTGCCGGGGTGGTAGCTTTGCTGGGAGATTCGGGTGTTACTTCGCTGACTTCCTCGTCTTCCTCCACACGGCGCAGGTCTTCTGGCCGCTGGAGGTGATCCAGGTAGAGGATACCGTCCAGGTGGTCGATCTCGTGCTGTAAAATGCGCGCGAAGAAGCCATCCGCGCGCACACGAACTTCCTTCCCATGGACATCGCGCCCCTTGACGATCACCATCATCGAGCGTTTGATGTTCTCGCCAATATAGCCAGGAATGCTCAAACACCCCTCTGTACCAATCTGTTCTCCGCTGGCCTTGACAATTTCCGGGTTGATGAGCACTTCCAAGCGGTCCTCATATTCGGCGACCAGAATCCGCAGCGATTGCGCTACCTGCGGAGCCGCCAGACCAACTCCATTGGCGGCGTGCATCGTTTCAATCATGTCATCAACCAGGCGCTTAATGCTGGCATCAAAGCGCGTGACCCGCTTGGCTTTTTGGCGAAGGATGGGATTTTCAATGGTAATAATTTTTCTTAGCGCCATTCCTGCTGTCCTTGGGGGGTGTGCTTAACACGTATTTCTGCGCCTAGTATATGCTTGCTCGATGGGTTGTGTCAAGCAGAGAAGGGCCAGGGATAGAGATGGCGCTGCGTAGAACAAGTTGGCCCGATTTGTGCTGCCAGCGCCAGATGTATCGGATTGGCGGTTTGATAGGAGCGTCGTGGCGCGTCAGGCAAGGCGTCGGATACTCATCACACCAGGCGATCACTTGCTCAGGGAGCACCTAGAGGAGTGGGAGGATTCGTTTTAGGACGATGAATGATGTGATTCAAGCGCTGAATGATTTGCTGGAGGCTGAACGCGCGGGGGTAGAGGCGCTGGTTGATTTGACCAGGATGTCGGCTGATCGTGGGGAACGCGAGATGTTGCAGCGGATTGGTGGCGATGAAGCCGGGGCATGCGCCAGTCTGCGGGAGCAGATTGAGGCGCTGGGTGGAATGCCCAGCCGCCGGGTTGCTCCCTTGCTGGCACAAATGCGCTCGAGAGACTACTTTGCGGCGCGTTTGCGTTTATTTACCCAGCAACAACAGACGATGCTTGAAAGTCTGCGTACTCTGCTGGGGAGCCACCAGTTGCCAATGGAGGTGCGCGAATTGTTGGTAGAGTTGGATCATATCCATGCGCCCAATATTGCCTGGTGTGAACAACGCGCGGCGGCTTTAGGAGTTTGGGAAATACAGAAAGACACCTCCACTTCCGATCATGTAACCAGGGGGCGTATTTCTGGTGAGGGACATGAGGGAACACGGCGGAAACGACTCCAAAGACAAGCGAGCCAGGAGAACACGCGCCGCGAGGCCGGTCGTGCTGACCCTATGATGGGTCAATAAAAAGAGCAAAGAAGTTCACCAGATACGCTTCAAGGAGACTCTGCCTTTCAACTCATGGGTAGGAAAGGTGGGTAAAAAAGCTTGCAAAATATTGACAGAGCAGGTACAATCCCCGCTAAGAGTCACAAGCAGGCTGAGGGAACAGCCTAGAGAAGCACAGGCTCTCAGAACCAAACTTGCCTTTTAGGGCAGGTTGAAGGTGGAGGAACAGCATGGCTAGGCAATTGATTCGGTCTGGGGAGGGCGGGCAAGCCCTTATTGAGTATGTCTTCATTATTGTGCTGGTGGCAATGGTGGTGATCCTTGTTCTATTCATTTTTGGCCCGCAGCTAGGAAATGCTTTTAGCACTATTACTCATGGCCTCTAGGTCAATGGGATGATACGTACATCGAGAAAAGTTCTTGCGAACGTTTCCTTGTGTAAAACATAAGCTGGTCTGAAGCATCTCTCCTTGGGGAGATACTCTATTAGGCCGCTGTGATCTATTCAGGCGTTCTGGTTCTTCGGTGGTATGGCAAGCTGCCATACCACTTTTTTTACTCGAAGCTAGTGCCGGACTGGCCGAATGGCAGTCAGTAGCCCTGGCTTGCTCAGCACGGTGGTAGTTCCCTGCTCTTCCAGTTCTATTTCCGTTTTTGTGTCACTTGAAAAGAATGACGTTGTGCAAGGGGCGAGCAGACCTGTTGATTCCCCCAGGCTGGGCGAGTGATAACATCAGCCTGGTTGATGGCCTGAAGACGTTCCGGCAGGAGGTGTATTAGCAAGCAACTACCAATGTTGTGACTGGTAGGCGTGGAAATTGAATATACTCTGCGTCTGGTTGTTGGTTGCAGCATGCGGAGCTGAGTGTTATAATGGCCCAGTACATTTTGCAGCAGCAAATTCGAGCTGCCATCTGATCCATCCTGCCCCGGCAGTGCTCATACTGCTCCAAGACGAGCAGACTGACCGGGAGCATACCCAGAGGAGGGAGTTTACAGCGTGCGGGACTACGAATTGGGAATCGTTGTCAGCCCCGAGGCGAGTGAGGAGCAAACAAAGGGGATTCTGGACCGGGTAACTCAAGTGGTACAAACCAATGGAGGCCAGGTGGTGAAGGTTCACCCCTGGGGGCGGCGCCGACTGGCGTATCCGATTGATCGGCACCGCGATGGCCTCTACTTTTTCTTGGACCTTTCCCTCACTCCTCAAACGGTGTTGGAGATTGATCGCAATCTGAAGGTGGCTGAAGAGGTCATCCGTCATTTGATTGTGAAGCGTGATCCGCGTGCTATTGCGGCGCAGCGCGCCAGAGAAGCCCAGGCGGCAGCGGCTGCTGCTGAGGCTGCTGAAGCTTCGGAAGAGGCAGCGCCTGAGCCAGAGGCGCTGGTCGAAGAGGCCGAAGCTGGGGAAGCCGAAGCCGTCTCTGAAGCAGAGGAGACCGCCGAGGCTGGTGAACTGGCCTATGCGTCAGAAGCGGATGAAGAGGTTGGGGGCGAGGTGTAGCTCCAAAGGAGAGCACACAGATGGTAAATCGCATTTTCTTGATCGGGAATCTGGGCCGTGACCCAGAGATGTCATATACGCCGAGCGGAAAAGCTGTCACGAAGTTTACGCTTGCGGTGAATCGCATCCAGCGTAGCAAAGAGAGCGGTGAGGCCCAGAAAGAGACCGATTGGTTCTCGATCGTTGCCTGGGATCGGCTGGCGGAAACCTGCAATACCTACCTGCACAGGGGGTCCAAGGTTTTTATCGAAGGGCGCATTCAGTCGCGCAAGTATACTGATAAAAATGGGGTGGAACGGACCGCCTGGGAAGTAATTGCCAGTGATATGCAGATGCTTGACCCCAAAGAAGGCGCATCTGTACGTGCTGGTGCAAGCGAGGGTAGCTATGGCGATCCAGGCGATTCATCGCCAGAAGATATTCCGTTCTAGGGACGACATTTTGGCCCGATGAAACGTCTATCTTAACGAAGAAGTGTTGTGCCGACAAGTTCATTCTCCCTTCTTGTCGGCAACCCCACACACAAGAGGAGTACAGACATGCAACGATCTGAAGGCGGCAGTGGGCCGCGTGGTGGTCGAGGTGGTGGGCGCGATTATCGTTCGCGGAGAAAGGTCTGCGCGTTTTGCGTTGATCGGGTGCGTGAGATTGATTACAAGGATGCGCCTCGGTTGCGCCGCTATATCTCTGATCGCGGCAAGATTGAGCCGCGCCGTAAAACGGGCACCTGCGCCAAACACCAGCGCAGTTTGAGTCTCGCACTCAAACGCGCGCGTCATATGGCGCTGCTGCCCTATACGGCGGAACATATCCGAGGAATATAAACGCATAAGGCCGGGCTGACCGTGTGGAATGTCCAATGCCAGCCCGGCCAGGGCGCTCGCGTGCGGGCGGCTTTAGCCATGCGGACAGGGGAAACTTGGAACCATGAGTAATCAGACGCTACCAAAATCACCAAAGAACTCGAAGGAAGCGTCAACCGCAAAGACGCAGTCGGCCCGCCAGGCCAAAGGTCGCGTGTATCGTCGCCAGACGGCGCGAGTGGAAGAACGCCGCGACGGCAAGCCCCTGGTCTTTGGTTGGGGCAAGCATCTTTCGCGTCGCCAGAAGACAAGAATCCAGACGCGCGCGTTTTGGACATTTGCGATTGTGGCGATTGTTGCGGTTGTCGGAGTGCTCGGCTATTCGTTCTATTATGTCAATTACGCTGTTCCGGCTCAGCCCATCGTCAGCGTGAATGGGCAGCAGATTCCACAAAGCCTCTACCGCAAGCTCAATTTTTATCTTTCGCAAGATATGGCGAATCAGCTTGCTGCAATTCAGACCGAACTGAGTGCTGCGCAGCAAGAGGAGAACTCATCCGATCCGACCACCAAAGCTGAGGGCACCCAGGCCATCAGTAATCTGACGACCCAGCAGCAAACGTTGCAAAACGAATATAGTGTGCCAACCGTTGGTTCTCTCTCGGCGGAAGACCTGGTTGATGATGTCTTAATTCAAGCGCAAATCCCGCAGCTTGAGGCCAAAGGGGTTCCAGCCGCTTATTTGGAGGCAACCTCCAAAGAGATTGACGCCAAGCTGGCAGCTTTCAAGAAAGAGTTTCCGCCGACGGTGACGTATAGCCAGTTTCTCAACTCTGCCAAAATGTCAGAGGATGATTTCCGGCAGTTGCTGGCAATCCTGGTGCGGCGTGATAACATGCAGAATTACCTGGCGAGCCAGATCGGGGCAGCCGGGCTTCAGGTGCATGGTTGGATTCTCCAGGGCAACAGCCAGACTGAAGCCAATAAGTTCCTGTCACAGTTGAAGGGACTCAGCGGGGCGAATCTGCTCACAGAGTTCCAAAAATTGGCGAAACGCAGTTCGCGCGATGCCAACACCAAGGCGCAGGGTGGCGATATGGGCTGGCTGGTTGCTGGTGATACAAACCTTACTGGTACGGCCACTGCTGAGCGCTGGCTTTTTGATCCGGCCCGCAAAGTTGGTGATCTCAGCCCGGCGCTCACCCCTGTCAGTGGCGAATATGATATTTACTATATCAGCGCGATTGATCCACATCGACCTATCAATTCCAGTAATCTGAGTACGTTGAAGTCGGACGCGCTGAGTAACTGGATTGCGGTGCTCAAAGCCTCGCCGCAGACCCATGTGGGCGCGCTCGATTCAACCAAGCAGCTTGACTCAAGCAACTTCCCGTCGAATTTACCTGCTGGGGCGCCAGCGAGCACGCCCAGCACCGGTAAGATCAATGGCCCTTTCGCTGGATAAGCGATGAAGCGGATGCGCATCACGTACTCGCAGTACAGGGCTGCTGCACTGGCCGATCGGCCAGTGCAGCAGCCCTGTACTGCGAGTACGTGATGCGCGAGGCTGCGAGATTGGACAAAGCGGTGATGGCAACACGACCATCTGAGAGAGTATCAGCAGCGGTTGAAGCAGAACTTGCCCTGCTGCGTACGCTTTCGCTCTATGTGCATATCCCTTTCTGCCACGCCAAGTGCCACTATTGCGATTTTAATTCTTATGCCGGGCAGCTTCGCTGGCGAGAGTCCTATGTACAAGCGCTGTTGGATGAGATTCGCTGGGCCGGTGATCTGGCAAGCCATTCTGGTCATCATGGCGCGCCAATGGGGCAACGGTGGCCCTGCCGAACGATCTTTTTTGGTGGAGGAACGCCCAGCCTGCTGCTGGCAGAGCAGGTTGCCCAGATACTGGAGGCAGCGCATCGATCATTTGAGGTTGAGGCTGATGCCGAGGTGACGCTGGAGGCGAACCCGGGCACACTGGAAGAAGGGCATCTGCTTGCCCTGCGCGCTGCCGGAGTGAATCGGCTGAGCATGGGTGCGCAGAGCTTTGACGCCGGGCTGCTGCGCTGGATGGGACGCATTCATGGCCCCGAAGAGATTGAAAGCGCATTTCATACCGCGCGTCGTGCCGGGTTTGAGAATATCAACCTGGATTTTATCTTTGGGCTGCCCGACCAATCAATGGAGCAATGGGAAGCGACGCTTGAGCGCGCGTTGGCGCTGGCTCCTGACCATCTATCGCTCTACTCGCTGATTGTGGAGGAGGGAACGCCGCTGCATCGCTGGGTAGAAGAGGGGCGCGTACACCCGGCGGATGAGGATATGACCGCAGAGATGTATCTGCTGGCGCAGCGAAAACTGGCAGAGGCCAGATACGCGCAGTATGAAATCTCGAATTGGGCCAAACCGGACAAGATGTGTCAGCATAATCTAACCTACTGGCGCAACCTGCCGTATCTGGGGGTTGGCGCGGGCGCACATTCTTCCTTTGGAGGACGCCGTTTCTCAACGGTCTTGAAGGTGCGCGAGTATATCGAGCAGATGGGCCGCAAGGGACACGCGCTCGTGGAGTCAGAAGAGATCAGCCCTGATCTGGACATGACTGAAACGGCGATGTTGGCGCTGCGCCTGAATGCCGGGCTTTCGGAGGCACTCTTTGAGCGACGCTATGGAAGGCGCTTTGATGCCGTTTTTGGGGCGCGCCTCGCGCAGGTTGAGGCTGCGGGATTATTAGAGCGGGCAGATGGGATGATACGCCTGAGTGAGCAAGGACGATTGCTAGGCAATGAGGTGTTTATGCAGCTTCTCCCCGAATAAGCTGAAGGGACATGGTGTTTCATGCCCCTTCAATTTTTAGCACCTTTGCCAGATGTCACACGCTGAAGCGAATAGGCGCTAATCTTCGCTGAGGCGGCGCTGTTGTGCCAGCCAGCGCGCAAACTCTAGCCGACGCTCATCGATTACGCGCTCGAAGTATTCACCGTGAAGCTGGTAGCGTTGGCGCAGCACAGAAAGACGCTCGGCTTCTTTACGGCTGAAGCTGCGTAAGGATGTAGGCGATGAGTTGGCTGGTGTTGGGCTATCATGAGGTGACATGGCGTCCTCCTGAGATGATGAGATCAGACCGACCGGTTGATCTGTATACCCTGGGCCGACACGAGATAGGGTTGCTCTCATCGGGATGTATCGCATGGGTCATGCCAGATGCTGGCGGGGAGGCGAAGATTGGGGCAGTTTCACCATGAGGATGCTAGCTCGCATCTGTGTGTCGCTATTCTGGGAGTGTATTCGGGGGACGCCAACGCCGCTGGCGTTCGTTCAGAAGCCGCTCAACCAGAGAACGATAGGCGTCTGGCGCCTGGCGATGGCAGCGCCTGGGGTCCCAATGATGGCCTTTTTCGTTATTACACTGTGGATGCGTCAGGCCAAGATTCAGGAGATCATTGCTGCCACCCAGGCTGCGTGGATAGATATGCTCGATGGTAGCCCCGAAGCCGGTGTAGGCGTTAAAGCGCAACCGCCCGCCACAGATCAAGCACTTGCCCACCCAGAAGCCATCCGCATACGTGAACGTCGTGTCGGTGGCGGCAATCTGATTTTTCTGCTGCGTCGACATGGTCTCTTGCTCTACCTGGCCGCTTTGTAACGGGGATCATCGGTCTGACGGCTGCGGTTTTCCTGATTCTTGGCGAGATATGCCTGGTAGAGATCATCGGCGCTCAATCCCTGGTCCAGCGCTAATTGCACGAGAAAGTGCAGGATGTCGGCCATTTCGTTGAGCCGCGCCTGACGAGTACTGTCCAGATCAGCGGGATTTTTCCAGGGCTTCCAGTTGAGTTCGTCATCTAGCTCGCAGCATTCGTGAACGATAGCCCGGGTCCAGGTGGTGCAGCGCGTAATCGGCTCCTGACTATAAAAGCCGTCGGGGCGCATCGCGCGATAGAACTCGCTCAGACTGGCCTGATGCGCAAAAATATCATCGAGTTTATCAACCATAGACAAAAACTCTTTTCAAGAAGGTTCCAAATGCCTTTGCGAGTATCCAGTGGAGATGGGCCAGATGTCCTACTGCCTAGCAGACCTTCTGCCCGCCAGTGTACCCTAGAAAGGGCCGCCAGGGCAAGCTCTTAAGATTCTTGCGCTCTTGCGAGCGTCCATGTGCAGGGCTGTGGAGACAGAATGAACGTAACGTGTATACGTAAACCATCTTAGGATGGAATGTTGTGGCATCAGGCACCAGGGGACGGAGCCAGGACACACTAGAACCTCATGAGGGAGTTTCTTGGTGGGACGGCGAAATGTCGAGCAAGCTGGAAGTGAAGGCGAAAGACCTGGAGCGAGAATGGCAGAAGGCGGTATAAAGACCAAGGGCAAGGTAGGTGCCGCGTCTCCTGCCATAGATGCCCAGTCTTTTCGCACGCTCTATCAGGAAAACCTGGGAGTGGTCTATCGTTTTGTCTATAGTAAAGTAGGCAACCGCGAAGAGGCTGAGGATTTGACCTCGCAGGTCTTTTTGAAGGCAGTGCGGGGTCTGGACCGCGAGCGGGGGAGCCAGAGCATTCAAAGCTGGCTTTATCAGGTGGCGCGCACAACGATTGCCGATTACTGGCGAGCATTTTATAAGGTGCGAGCTACCTCCTTGGAGTCCATGTTGGAGCAGGGGTGGGAAGAACCAGCCGAAGAGCGGGTGGAAATGGCATCCTACCGTCCAGAAGAGCGCGTGCGCCATCTGCTAGACTTGCTGCCTCCCCATTACCGGGAGGTCTTGACCTGTCGTTTTTTGTTGAATTTATCGATTAAGGAGACGGCGGAGCGGATGCGACTGAGTGAAGCCAATGTGAAGGTATTGCAGTTTCGTGCGCTCAAAAAAGCGGCTGAGGTCGGGTAGGCGCATGGGGACAGACAATCACTGGGGCGATGTAGACATGAACGACATGGGCAAAGAAAATGAGGCCGAGCGGCTGGAAGAGTATCTGGAGTTTGAGCGCCATCTGGAGCGCTTGCAACAGGAAAAGCGTCCACGCCGTCCCCGCCGGATGACGCCGGGCCAGGCAAAAGCCTATCAAATGGCCGCGTTGTTCCGGACGGCTGCTCCTGGGGCTGCCGAGCCTGACCCTGCCTTTGCTGCCAGGCTGGAGGCGCAGCTAGAGGGAACCCTGAAAGGTCGAGGTCGTTGGGTTCGTTCATTACTCCCCGCGCCGCGTTCGAGCAGTATGTCGCGTCGTTCGCTGCTGGCTGGCGGTCTTTCGGCGGCAGCGGGCCTGGCTGCTGGGGCTGTGCTGGGTGGGGTGATGGAACAGAAAATAAGCAACGCCCAACAAGCGAACACCTGGAACACCCCACTTGTCGGTCTTGGAAAAGATTGGATGACAATTGGCAATGCCGCTGATATTGCTCCAGGGCAGATGAAGCAGTTTCGTACCGAGACGTTAATTGGCTATGTCTTCCATAATGACGAAGTGCCCGATATTGAAAACGGCCAGTCGGAGCCGGAGTGGATAGCGATGTCGGCGGCCTGCACCCATATGGGCTGTATCGTCGCCTGGAATAGCAGGGACCGCAAACTGCATTGCCCCTGCCATGAGGGTGCTTTTACGCGCTATGGCACGCCTGCCGCTGGCAGCCAGAATTATCTGCGCTCGCTGCCGCGCATGCAGGTGCAGGTCCGCGATGGGCAGGTGTGGGTACAGGTACCCTTGCCGCTGGCTGATGCTTCTTCCGATGCTGATGAGTAATCTCGTCAGTATCTCGCGGAGACTCATATGCCAGATAAGCGTTCCTGGCGGTCAAATGTAAGCAGCGCCTGCCCCAGCACGTGCGTCCCTTGCGCAATTGCTTCGATGTTTGACCATTCCTCCGGGCAATGGCTGCGCCCGCCCCGGCTGGGGATGAAGACCATGCCAGCCAGAGCCAGGACGGCAAGATGATTCGTGTCGTGTCCGGCCCCACTGGGCAAAAGATGTGTTGGCAGCCCCAGCGCTTCAGCGGCTTGCAGCAGCAAGCGCTGTACTTGCTGGGGTATCAGCACCGGCTCTGTATCCGAGAGCATATGATAGCTGAGGTGAAGACCGCGGCGCGCGGCAATGTCGCGAATTTGCTCTTCAAAACGGGCCGCCAGGTTCGTCAGCAACGCCGGGTCGACGCTGCGCCACTCAGCGATCAGTTCGACTTGCTCCGCAATGACATTGCTGGCATTGGGCGCGGTGCTGATCTTGCCCACTGTACCAACTGCTTGCCCATCGGTGGCCTGGCAAAGCCGTTCCAGCGCGAGCATCACCTCGGCTGCTCCGGTCAGCGCGTCCCTGCGTAGCCGCATGGGGGTTGTGCCCGCGTGGTTTGCTTCGCCGTTGAGAACAATCTGGGCGCGCTGGATGCCCACCAGCCCAGTAACCACGCCGATGGGTATCTGCGCCTCTTCCAGCACCGGCCCCTGTTCGATATGCAGTTCAAGCGACAGCGCAAACGCGCCTGGCGCTCGCTGCACTTCGCCCAGGCGCTCAGGATCGCCGCCCATCTGCGCGATGCCTTCGGCCAGGGTGCGCCCGGTTGGGTCCGTCAGGCGCAGATGTTCGGGCGAGAGTGCCCCCGCCAGGGCGCGGCTGCCAATGGTAGAGAGGCCAAACTCGCTGGGTTCTTCGGCCAGATAATCAATGATTTCTAAAGGATGATTGAGTGTCATACCCTCTTCGTTCAGGCGGCGCGCAATCTCGATGGCCGCCACGACGCCGATGATTCCATCGAAGCGCCCACCTCCAGGCACGGTATCGGTATGTGAGCCAATGACGATGGGTGCCAGCCCGCTGTCGCTGCCGGGCCGCCGTCCGATCAAGTTGGCGGCCTGATCAAGAGACCCTTCCAGCCCGGCCTCACGCATCCACCTTGCCACCTGTTCCCGACCCTGCCGATAAAGCGGGGTGAATGAGCGCCGCGTGTAGGGCTGCTCAGGGGTGGTCAACTGCGCCAGCGTCTCAATTGCGGCTTGCATGCGCCCGGCATTAGGAGCGATTTCGCTTTGGTCTGCCATCGTTTCCTCTATTTCTTTTTACCAGTGCTGCGTCAGGAGTTGCACCCGCGCGCTGATCTCGCGCAAGGACAGCCAGCCGGTCAGTTCGTCATCACGCAGGCGCTGTTTGCCATCCACCCAGACGCCCCGAATGGCCCGCGGAGACATGGCGTAGACGATGTTTTTGAGCAGCCGATTGGGTGGCTGAAGGGAAATGTCTTCCAGGTCAAGGGCAACGAAGTCGGCATGATTGCCGGGCGCTAGCTCACCGATGGGCAGCCGCAGCGCGCTGCCGCCATTGGTGGTGCCCATGGCAAAGACTTCTTCGGCACTCAGTGCTGCGCCGTCCAGCCGCTTTACCTTCTGGAGCAGGGCGCATGTGCGCATCTCATCGAAGACGCTGGTGCGGTTGTTACTGCACCCGCCATCGGTGGCGAGGGCCACCCGCACACCCGCCGCGAGCATGGCGGGGATGTCGGTGATGCCATCGCCCAAAAACATGTTGCTGGCCGGATTATAGGCCAGGTGGACGTGTCGCTCGCCCATCAAAGTAATCTCTTCTGGCGTGGCCCAGACGCAGTGCACCAGAATGGCGCGCTCATCCAGCACACCGAGCGAATGAAGCCAGCGAATGGGGGTGAGGCCGTAACGCTCCTGGATCATCTCCACTTCGTATTGCCCCTCGGAGACGTGGATATGAAAAGGCGTATCAAGCTCCTGAGCTAGCGCGTGCCCGGCGACGATCATCTCTGGCGAGGCAGCATGCGGGCTATGGGGCGCGGGCTGCACACTGACCATGCCATGCCCGGCGTCGCGTTCGCGGGCCAGCCGTGCCAGTTCGCGAGTGCGGGCAATGGCGTCTTCCAGCGATTCACGATATGGCTCTGGGCCAGTCTCCCAATTGTAGAGGCAGCGCGCCAGCACCAGCCGAATGCCGACATCATGCGCCGCGCGCATCACCGCCAGATCATAGTCGTTGCTTTCGTGGTGAAGATAAAAGAAATCGACGACGGTGGTGACGCCATAGCGCAGCATCTCGCCAAAGGCCAGGATAGCGCCGGTATAGACGCCTTCTTCGTCCAGGTTCAGCGAATAGCGATAGATGCCGTTATCGCGCCATTGAAAGAAAGGAAGATCATCGCCGAATCCGCGCACCAACGATTGAAACGAATGATTGTGAGCGTTAATCGTGCCGGGAACCAATGCCTGTCCCGCCAGTTTTGTTTCTTGTGCCTGGGGGTGGTTGGCCTGCAACCTGGCTGGTGAATCGACCTGTTGAATCGCTCCATCTTCTATCAGTAGACTGAGATCAGGCGTGAACTGCCCACCAGACCAGAGGAGATCGGGGCTGAGGATTTCTGGCATGGGCATACTCCTCTCTGCGAGAACATGCCGCAAGGCGGATGTTATTTTGAGATGCGAAAAGATCATACCATATGGCGTTTCCTGGCGGATGCTTCGGCTCAAACGGATGCTGTCTTGCCAGGCAAAGAGCAATGTAACGCTGGATGGTATACTTGATTGCAGCGTGAGGCATATCTCTCGTCCATGGAACACGATTCGAGCGCCTTGAAGAGACCAATGAGTATTCAGAGCCAGCACACAAAGCCTGACGACGAGCAGGACACTGGTGAGCATACAAGCGAAGCCGGTGCCAGCAAACACATCACAAGACCTGCTCCTTCAGTGGCCGCGATTCGCCGCCGGGCGATCTTTGTATCGCTGGGCATCCTGGCGTTTCTGCTTGTGGTTGGGCTAGGCGATGCGCTTGGCGGCTTCTTGCCGCACACCACAGCACCTTTTGCGAATGGTCGCTCAAGGAGCGCAGGCGACTACCAGGTTACGCTGCAATTCACCCCTAATCCTCCGAAGTACAGCACCGATGCAGCGACCCTGGTACAGTTGACCATCCAGAGACGCTCCGGGCAGGTCGCTGATGGCACGCGCGTTCAACTCAGCCTGACGATGATAACCATGGATATGGGAGCCAGTGAAACGCCCGCCCAGGGAGTGGGCCAGAGTCGCTATCAGGCCAGGGTAGCATTTTTGATGCCTGGTGCCTGGCAGGTGACGGTGACGGTGATGCCTCCCGGCGAAGCCAGCGCCAGCACAACCTTTGATGTAGATGTGGCGAATTAAACCTGGGCGCAGTAAGCCAACTCGACATTATCCTATAGCCATTGTGTGAAGGATACCCAAGCGAGATGTATCTTGCCATCGATATTGGAGGCAGCACCACCAGAGTAGGGTGTACCAGTGACCTGCATTCCTCACGAATTGAACTCATCGAGCAATTTCCCACTCATCACATTTTCGCGGTGCAGATGAAAACATTGTTGGGTGTTCTTGCTGCTGTGAGACGTGAGCCTCTGGTGGGAGTTGGCATTTCTTTGGGTGGGCACATTGCCAGCGATGGCCTTTCTGTTCGTGACGCCGCCAATTTGCGCGATTATGAGGGCAAGCCGTTGGTGGCCCTGCTACAAGAGGCGGCTGGCTGCCCGGTCCGATTGGCGCATGATACCGTCTGCGGGTTGTTGGCCGAAAAGTCATTTGGCGCGCTGGCCCCCTTCGATCTCTGCGCCTATCTGACGGTTTCGACAGGGACGGGCGCAGCTATCCAACTGCGTAAAGCCGGTCAGGCGCTGGCTGTTTCCATAGAGATGGGCCATCAACTGCTCGCTGGAAATACTCGCCCATGTTTGTGTGGTCAGGTTGGCTGCCTGGAGACCATCACGGGTGGCAGGCAGATTGCTCTGCGGTTTGGGCGCGAGGCCGCCCAGATCGATGACATCACCTTTTGGCAAGAGTTCACAGAGGCGCTGGCGTTGGGCATCCTGAATCTTGCACGGCTGACGCGCGCCGAGGCCATTGCGATCAGCGGCGGAATTGCCCTGAACGTTCCCTATCTGCGCGAGCATCTGCCAGGGAGTGTTGCTGTCCTTTGTGCGCGGGACGTGCCTCAGCTTTTCTGGTCGCAGTTGGGTCAGACTGCCCCACTGCTGGGTGCGGCAGTCCTGCTAGACACGCCTGAGGCAGCGATCATTCATTGAGCCTGCATGCTCTCCACACGAGCGACGCAGGCCGCGTCATCTCCAGCCTCTTCGGGGGCGCTGAACCAGGCGTCGAGGATTTCGCGGGCAATGATTTCGCTGGTGAGGCGGAGGCTGAGCGCGAGGACGTTGGCGTGGTTCCAGCGGCGTGCCCCACGTGCCGTTTCGGCGTCGGTGCAGAGGGCGGCGCGAATGCCTGGCACCTTGTTGGCGGCAATGCTGACCCCTGTGCCGGTCCAGCAGCAGACGATGCCTTGCTCGGCTCGACCCTGCGCAACAGCTTCACCAACCGCCCGGCCTACCTCAGGCCATTGCAGCGCTTCGTCGGTCAGGGGGCCAACCAGTTCAACCTCATGCCCGCGCTTGCGTAGTTCTGCTATCAGCGTATCGGTCATGTGGGTGTGTTCATCGCTGCCAACGATCAGCCTCATTATCACACGTCTCCTTCGGCATAGGCCTGGGCAAAGCGCGCCGCCCAGGTCGCATTGTTGACGAGCAGCGCGAGGTTGGCTTTCACACTTTGGCCTTCGGTGGCCTGGGCAATGTGTGAAAGCAGAAACGGTGTGACCGCCGAGCCGATGATATGCTGTTCCTCTGCCAGGACAAGCGCATCGTTGATGAGCGTTTCAAGGGCCGCCAGGTCCAGAGCATGCTCCTCTGGAATGGGACAGGTGACCAGGATGCCTTGACCGAATTCCCCCTGCCACTGCGCGCGCGCAATGGCCGCTACATCTCTGGCAGTCTCGGCACGGTGGGGGACGGGGTAGCCGCTGCTGCGGGCGTAAAAGGCGGGAAAATCCGAGGTTTGGAACCCAATCACTGGGACGCCTTGTGTTTCCAGGTATTCTAACGTCAGCCCTAAGTCGAGAATAGACTTTGCGCCTGCACAGACGGTGAGGACTGGTGTTCTCGCCAGTTCGGGGAGGTCAGCGGAGATATCCATGGTACGCTCGGCGCCGCGATGGACGCCGCCAATGCCTCCGGTGGCGAAGAAGCGAATGCCTGCAAGCTGCGCGCATGCCAGGGTACCCGCTACCGTGGTTGCGCCCAGGCGCCGCTGCGCCAGCACGACGGCCAGGTCGCGCCTGCTGACTTTGGCAACTGCTTCGCTCTCCGTCTTTGCCAGCCGTTCGATCTGGGTCGGACTGAGGCCAACCACAATCTGCCCATCCAGCACACCGATGGTTGCTGGAATGACTCCCTCGCCGCGAATGGCTGCTTCCATGGAGTGTGCCGCCTCGATATTCGTTGGATAAGGCAGACCATGAGCGATAACCGTGGATTCGAGCGCGACAACTGGCCGCCCATCGGCCAGCGCAACGCGCACTTCTTCCGCGAGAGAAAGATATGTTGAGGTTGATTGATTGATCATGTCCGCAGTATGCCATGCGGGTGGCTTCGCGTCAACAGTGTTCTTCTTCTTTCGTCTCTCTAAAACAAACACTCACAGAGATGATACCCCTCAAGCATAGCCAGATTGGCCCAGTGAAGCGCATGCGCTTCGCAAAGATCAAGTATAATGGCTCTGGCTTACAGTACAGCAAGCAGGAAAGAGGAGTAGGATGTGGCCGTAGAGACGCGAGGGCAGAAGAGGGCAGCCGTCTTTCTCTGGGACCGTATGGGCTGGCTTCTGAGTACACGCAGGCGGCTTCTATTGCTAAGCATGGTCACAGTACTGGCTGTTGCCGTGTATATGTTCGTCAATCATGCTGCTGGCTTTCCCCTTGATGATGCCTGGATTCACCAGGATTTTGCTCGTACCCTGGCGCAGCACGGCGTTTTTGCCTATGCTCCCGGTCGCGGCGGCGCGGGTTCCACATCGCCGCTGTGGGTGCTGTTGTTGCTTCCCGCTCAACTCGTGCCGGGCGGCGCTCCTCTCTGGCTGGTGATGGGGTGGGCAGACGCGCTGGGCACGCTGGCGTTCTTTGGGACAGCCTGGTCCACGAGCGCGCTCGCTGAACTCTGGCTGGCGGATGTGGATGAACGCTTGCGCGCGTTGGGCGCTCTGGTGGCGGGCATTGCGGCGCTTGCCGAGTGGCATCTGACCTGGGCCGCGCTCTCTGGCATGGAGACAATCTTGTTTGTCTTCCTGAGCGTGCTCCTGCTGTTAGGCGTCAGCCGCGCCTGGCATCCGGCCTGGCTGGGCGCACTGGCTGCGCTGTTGACCACCACCCGGCCAGAGGGCATTGTCCTGGCGCTGCTGGTGGCGGTGTATCTCGCGCTGCAATCCAGTGCTCACTTGAAACCAACCTCTCAGCACTGGCGGGCAGTGCTCGTATATCTGGGAGTGTATGCGCTGGGATTGATTCCGCTGTTGGTGTTGAATGAAGTCGCATCTGGGAGTCTGCTTCCCAGCACGTTTTACGCGAAGGGCGTCTATTATGCGTTGGGGACAGGCGAGCTTACACGTCTGGTAGGTTATGCGCTGGGCGTGCTTGGCTTTGTAGGGAGCAGCCCATTGGTTGCCCTGGGTTTGCCAGGCGCGGCTTATGCGCTCTGGCTGGCTCGGCGCGACGTGAGGTGCGGCACACAATGGTTGGCGCTGGGCTGGGTGGTAGCGTTGATCGGCGTCTATGCCATTCATCTTCCGGTTGTCTATCAAAATGGTCGCTACCTGATGCCGATTCTGCCCGTGCTGCTGGCGCTGGGGGGAGCAGGGTCGCTGCGTTTTGTCAGCAGAACGGACTTTCGCTTGTTGCCGGGTGTTTTGCTAGTGTTGGCGTTGGCGTTGGGAGTCCTCTCTATCGTGCGCGGAGCGGGAATCTACGCAGCGAATGTTCGCTATATCAACGGCTATCAGGTGGAAACGGCGCTCTGGCTGCGCGCGAATACAGCGCCTGATGCGTTAGTGGCAACCCATGATATTGGCGCGATTGGCTATTTCAGCGGTCGGCAGGTAATTGATCTTGGCGGCTTGACCCAGCCAGAGATTGTGCCGTTGCTCAACGATCAGCAGGCTCTGATCGCCTATCTCCAGCGGGCACACGTCGATTATGTGGTGATGTTTCCTGATTGGTTTCCACCGCCGCGCCTCTTGTGGGCAGCCGTGAAGCACCACGAGGTGCATCGCACCCATGACCCTGCGATTGCTGCCATTGGTGGCGCTGATCTGGTAACCTACAAAACTGATTGGGGAAAGACGGGCGTCTCCGGCTGGCAAATGGTGTTGTCTGGGCGCTTTGATGCTGGAAGGCCCTCGCGCATCGTATATACTCTTTGTACATGGGCCGCTGATAGACAAAAAGTATCGGGGTATGACATAAAGAGAGCATTTGTGGTATAGTAGATACGGTTTCGCTTGTGACGCAATGGGGTGCGGAAGCAGCGGTGGAGGCTCCTTCGGCTCTCCCTCCCATCCCCGACACTCGAAGGCCAGGGTTGGTATCGGGTGGTGCGCGCGATTGAAGAATCCTTGAGCAGGAAGGAGGCGAACGGCTTTGGAACTGATTTTTCCTCGGTGCCGTAAGTGCGGTGAGGGCGACCTGGTGCCGCTCTCTGATTTTGGGAGCCAGGGGGCTTCGATCGAGTACAAGGCATGGGTTTGCACGAATCCGGGGTGCCTGTACAACATCAAGATTCGTAACGGAGACATCATTATTAATGAGCCAATCAGTGATGGCTCGATGCACAACTATCGCAGCAATCGCTAACACGGTGCGATAGGTCCCGCCTCCGGCCACGCGCTTTGCGAGACCGGAGGCTGATTATGTGTCCTGCTCTTTTTCTCTATTTTTTTCTCTCATCTTATCCGGCTGGGTGCTGCTGAAAGGACAACAAGCTCGCTGTGTTTAATCGCTTCAAGCAAGGACTCTTCCGACGCAAATCTGATGAAGAAGCGGCTGAGGAGAACCAGTCGCACGAGCTACCACAGGAACAAGAAGCAGTACAGGTGGTTGACACTGCTGCTTCGATAGCACTTCCCCCTGAGACGGCTCTTCCCAGGCAGGTTTCTGAAACACCAACTGTTCCACCGCAGGCTGCTCTGCCTCCGCTGGCTCCTTCGCCTGACGAGCCGGAGGAATGGGAGGATGAGGAAGAGTTTGATGAGGAGGAGCCAGCCAGGGGTGGATTCCACCTCTTCCGCAATCCGTTCAGCCAGAGCCTGTCACGCACGCGCCAGATGTTTGGAAAAGTGTCAGAGGCGTTTCAGCGCGGTCAGATCGACGACCAACTTTGGGATGATCTGGAAGAGACGTTGATTACCGCAGATGTGGGTGTGGCAATTACCGAGCGTTTAATCACGACTTTGAAAGAGCGTGTGGAGTATGTGGGGCTGAAGGATGCGCGCGATGTGCGCGACGCGCTGGAAGAAGAATTGCTCATTCTGCTTGGCGATAAAGAGCCGCTGACCTTTGCGAAGGATAACGCCTTGACGGTTATTCTGGTGGTTGGCGTCAATGGGGTTGGCAAAACGACCACGATTGCCAAGCTGAGCCAGTATCTCAAGAAAAAAGGACATCGGGTCATTCTGGCAGCGGGCGATACCTTTCGCGCGGCAGCTATCGATCAACTGAAAATCTGGGGCGAGCGGGTCAAAGTGCCGGTGGTGAGCCACCAGCATGGCGCTGATCCTGGAGCAGTGGTTTTTGATGCGCTGGAGGCCGCTGAAAATCGCCACTGCGATGTTTTGATTATTGACACGGCGGGCCGTTTGCATACAAAATACAACCTGATGGAAGAACTCAAGAAGATTGCGAAGGTGCTGGGCAAAAAAGACGCGGAAGCGCCGCATGAAGTGTTGCTGGTGGTGGATGCAACCACGGGGCAGAACGCGCTGATCCAGGCCAAGCAGTTTGTGGGAGACGTAGGTTTGACGGGTCTGGTGCTGACCAAGTTGGATGGCACGGCGCGCGGTGGGATTGTGTTCTCTATCTCGGAAGAATTGGGTTTACCAATCAAGTTTATTGGGACGGGTGAACGTGTGGGAGACCTGGCACCCTTTGACCCTGATGCGTTTGTCAGCGCGCTCTTTTCCGCTGATGGAGTCTAAGTGACAGCTTCTGGAAGTGACCCGGAAGAAGAAACGGAGCGTGTGCCATCGCTAGCGAAAGAAAACCTGATCCCACCCCTGATGCCCTGCGTGGGCCAGGCGGGGATGATCTTCAGCCCCAGATAAGCCGTTCGATTCCGGGGAATCTGGCGGTGAAGTGCCCCAAGTGCCGCGAGCTGCTTATCGGCAAGGACTGGGAAAAAAACCTGAAGACATGCCCCCGTTGCGGCCATCATTTCCGGCTTCCTGCGGAAGAGCGCGTTGCGCTCTTGCTGGATGAAGGCAGTTTTCAGGAGCTTGATAATAATTTGCTCTCGGTTGATCCTCTCACGTTTGTCAGCCGTTCGCAGTCGTATCAGGCCAAACTGCATGAGGAGCGTGAGAAGACAGGACTCAATGAGGCCGTCATTACTGGCACTGGAACTATTGAGGATATGCCTCTGGCGCTGGCGGTGATGGCGTTTGCCTTCATGGGTGGGACCATGGGGTCGGTGGTGGGGGAAAAGATCACTCGCGCCGCTGAACGTGCTCTGGCGGACCACAGCGCGCTCCTGATCGTTTGCACTTCTGGGGGCGCTCGCATGCACGAGGGGCTGTTCTCGCTGTTACAGATGGCAAAGACGACTACGGCGTTGGCGCGGCTGGGTGAGGCGAGCGTACCCTATATCTCGCTGCTGACTGATCCAACGACTGGCGGCGTTTCGGCCAGTTTTGCATTTCTGGGCGATGTGGTGCTGGCTGAACCAGGCGCGCTGATTGGTTTTGCCGGTCCGCGGGTGATTGAGCAAGCCATCCATTCGCGCTTGCCAGCCGATGCAAATACGGCAGAGTTTGAGTTAAACCATGGGATGATTGATGCTGTGGTGCCCCGTTCCTTGCTGCGGCCAACGCTGGCGCGGCTGCTGCGTATGTATGCAGGAACCAGAGCGCGGAGCGCGACATACTGATTGTTGGGGGATGTGCTATGGCTTATGATCTGGATTTTGAGAAACCGCTCGCTGAGATCGAACAAAAGATTCTGAAGTTGCGGCGCAAGGCGGAGAAGCTGAAACCAGAGGAGCGCGAGCAGATTGAGGCGTGGGAAGCGGAACTGCACCAGAAAACTGCCGAGATTTATGGGAATCTGAGTTCGTGGCAGTGTGTCCAGGTGGCTCGGCATAAAGATCGGCCATACACAGTTGATTACATCAAGCTGATGTGTGACGATTTCTTCGAACTGCGTGGCGACCGGCGTTTCGATGATGATCGTGCCATTCAGGGCGGGTTGGCGGTGATTGATGGCCGCACGGTGATGCTGATGGGCAATCAGAAGGGGCGTGATACGAAGGAACGTATTGAGTGCTCGTTTGGGATGGCTCATCCAGAAGGGTTCCGCAAAGCTGCCCGCTTGATGAAACAGGCGGAGAAGTTTAGCATTCCTGTGGTGACGCTGATCGATATTGCGGGAGCCGCTCTTGATCTGGGGGCTGAGGAGCGTGGACAATCGCAGGCCATTGGGGAAAGTCTGCTGGTGATGTCGCAGCTTGGTGTGCCGCTGGTTGCGGTTATTATTGGTGAGGGGGGCAGCGGCGGGGCGCTGGCGTTGGGGATGGGTAATCGGGTGCTGATGCTCGAATATAGCATCTATACAGTGGCTTCGCCTGAGGCTGCCGCATCGATCATCTGGCGTGACACGATTTATGCACCGCAAACTGCCGAGGCAATGAAGGTGACAGCGCGTGATCTCTGCCAGCTTGGGTTAGTAGATGAGCTTATTACTGAGCCGTTGGGGGGCGCGCACCGTGACCATGAGGAAGCGGCAAAAAATCTCAAGAAGGCGATTCTGACGCACCTGGATGCGCTGGCTCCGCTGAGTCAGGAGCAACTCGTACAGCAGCGCTTTGAGAAGTTTCGGGCTGTAGGCAAGTTTGCTGTCGAAGGTCCGGTATCGGTCCGTCGATAAGAACATGTAGGCGCACACGGCCTCTTGTGCTTCGGTTGATCAAACGGTTGCACAGGATGAGCAGAGGCACTTACCTCGCTCCCACCCACCACACACGCACGGTGCGATCCCAACTTGCGGTAGCCAACCGAGTTCCATCGGAGGATATAGCTACCGCGTTCACCGTCTCGGTATGGCCTGTCAGAATGCCTTGTAACTGGCCTGTTGTGCCGTCCCATAGCCGCACGGTTCCATCATCACTGGCGGAGGCTAGATATCGCCCCTCAGGCGACCAGACTATTGCCCGCACAACGCCGCTGTGGCCCGTCAGGGTGGTTTGCAGTTGGCCTGTTTTCCCATCCCACAGGCGCACGGTTCCATCATCGCTGGCAGAAGCTAGCCGCCGCCCATCGGACGACCAGGCTGCCAGCCGTACAGAGCTAGTATGGCCTGCCAGAGTGGTTTGTAGTTGGCCTGTTTTCCCATCCCACAGGCGCACCCTATCATCACTGCTGGAGGCTAGGTATCGCCCATCGGGCGACCAGGCCACGGCATACACATAGCCAGGATGGTTCCTTGGGGTGGTTAGAGGCTGACCCGTTGTTGCATCCCACAAGCGTACCGTCCGATCATCGCTGGCGGAGGCCAGCCGCCGCCCATCGGGCGACCAGGCCGCTGCTCGCACATCACTGGTATGGCCCGTCAGGATGGTCAGAGGCTGGCCTGTTTTCCCATCCCACAAGCGCACGGTCTTATCCCAGCCAGCCGAGACCAGGCATGTGCTATCAGGGGACCAGGCTACCGCATACACAGCGCCACTGTGGCCGCGCAGAGTAGCCAGGGGCTGGCTTGTTGCTGCGTCCCAGAGGCGCCCTGTGCCATCATCGCTGACGGAAGCCAGCCGCGTGCCATCGGAGGACCAGGCTGCCGCATAGATAGAGCCGGTATGGCCGCGCAGCGTGCCTTGCGGCTGGCCTGTGATCCCATCCCATAGACGCATCGTTCCATCATCGCTGACAGAAGCCAGCCGTTGCCCAATGGGGGACCAGGCGACGAGAGCGACGGCGCTCGCGTGGCTCGTCAGGGTGAGCAGCAGTGTGCCAAATGGCGGTGCTATGGGCTGGGTTGCCGTTGCCGCCCGCTGCGGGGAACGCTGGGGCGCTGGAGATGCTGGCTGGGTGGCGACAGGAAACGGCAGCGAAGATGGCCCCGAGGGAACAGCGATGAGCGCGTCTCCGCCAATGGTCTGCCGCCCGGCAATGTGCTGAAGTTCCTGGCGGACAGCGGCCATGCTGACCGGACGTTCGTCCACATGCCGCTGCACCATCTGCCGAATGAGCTGAGCTAGACTGGCTGGGGCCGCTGCCCCAAGGGGTTTGAAGTCCCACAGCAGGGGCTGATTGGTAGACGGGTCGATGCCGCTGAGCAATTGGTGCAACAGCGCGCCCAGACTATAAATGTCAGTTCTGGCCGTCGTTTGCGCCTTGCCATACTGTTCGGGTGCGGCATAGCCTGGTGAACCAAGGGCGGTGGTATCTTTGGCTTGTTCTGGTTTAAAGAGGCGCGCGATGCCAAAATCAATCAGGTAGAGGTCACCTTCCGGGGTCCGCATGACATTAGCCGGTTTTAGATCGCGGAAGATAATTGGCGGCTGGCGTGTGTGCAGATAACTCAGCACCGACGCCAGTTGGAGGCCAATATCCAGCACCTCTTCCACCGGCAGGGCGCCGGTGGGCATGTGCTCCAGGCGGGCTTCGAGGGTTTCCCCGGGAATGAAGTCCATGACGAGATACCAGCGGCCTGCCTCCTCGAAATAGTCGTAGATGCGCGGCAGGTGGGGATGGAGGAGGCTCGCCAGCAGGTTGGTCTCTTGCTCGAAGGCGCTGATGGCCTGCTGCCGTTCCTGTGGACTCAGGCTGCTCTGACTCATTTCCTTGATCGCCCGCAAGGTGTTCTTGAAGAGGGTATCCTGGGCCTGATAGACTGCACCAAAGCCGCCCTGGCCTAGCCGTCGCTGGACGCGATAGCGCTGTTTGAGCACGTGGTCGCTGCTCAGCAAGCCAGTAACCGTCGCTGCGGCAGGACCACCACATGCCGAACAAAACTTACTCAAAGGGTTCAGGATGGCTCCACAATAGGCGCAATACTGGGGAGGAGATGGGATACGCATTGAAAAGGGTCCCTCCGCATCGAAACCCGGCAGCCTATAGGTATGATCTCAAGCAGTGATCTACGCCTAGCATAGCAGAGGTAGTCCTAGATCGCAACAGAGACAACATACTATTTTCAAGGAGAGGACAATGCTTCCCAGACCCACCGGAACCAATCGCAGCCAGTACCGCTCTGCAAGCGTTTCCTGCGCCTTTCAGACTGATCCTGAGAAGAGCTGGCTCGCACGATTACGTGCAGGTGAAATCTAGGGATGAGTAACGCCAGGGGCAGATGGGTCGCCCTCCCCCTCCGCTGCCGGTCTGTTGGCAAGTTCAGGATGGTGTGGGGGATAGACGCCTGTTGTCGCGCGGATATGGATATCCCGTAAGATGGCGTTCCCAAATTCGCTCAGGGCGTACCCGCCCATAAAGAAGGCACCTGCGACAGCAACAGCATCGAAGCTTAAGCGGCCCTCTTTAGACCAGTAGACATCACGCAGTTCCAACCAGAGCGCGAATTCATCGAGCGCCAGCGCCGAACCCATGCCATAGATCACGCTCAGTTTCCTGGTGCCTTTTTTCTCGGTGATAAGCGCGAGGTAGCCAGCCATCAGCGTCAGAAAGATGCCAGGCACGGCATGGTGAATGTGCAAACCACCTGGAAGCACAATATCATGGAAGCCCAACCGACTCTGATGGCGCGGACCAGATTGTGGGTTCTTCTGCGTAGCCAAACCCTGTTTCCGAATACGAGCGGTGATAAAGCGTACCGAGCCAAAGGTCAGCAGGAAGGAGATTGCCACCCAGAATGAGGCTTCTCGGCCCTTGATGATGACATGGTGGCGGAAATGGACCTTCAAACGCTTCCCAAACACACCTATTTCGTGCAGGAATGATCTCATAGACTTCCTTTCTGCCAGCAAAACGCGAAGCGAGGCACGGTGGAGCAGCAACTTCCAGATGGTTCCCACGCAACGAAGTCTGCATGATGCGTGCCTGGAAACCAGGCAGGCATTCTCAGCCACGCTCTCTTCTTGCCCCCAACGTGTTGAGCGAGAAAACAAGTGCCTTCAGTGCTGATTCTTCAGGACGCCAGCGCGTTATACAAGCCCCCTTTTGAGCAGCCGAGGAGGCAGCTATAAGAAGGTGAGAGCAGACAAGAAAAGGGCTAAGTGAGGAATCCCCTTGGTAGTACTTTTGGGCGTAGCACGCAAAAGGGTATCGGCTCGCAAAAGCTTCTGGAAAACTGGCGTATGCTCGTGAGGAAAGCCAGACCGAAAAGAAGAAGCTCCCTGCGCTACAGGCACCCCAGGATGGCCGGGACATATTGGCGCGGCTCCTGGTGCATTCGTGCCAGCCAGTCCCAGGGGTCCGGCGGCCACCCATTGCTCAGACTCTGCGACCAGGCGTCGTTAACCGCACCGATGCCAGCGTCGTAGGCTGCCAGGGCCAGACCAAAGGCATAGTGCACCGACGCGCCCCCATAGTGAGCGCTGAGTTGTTGGGCGCGGGCGGAAAACTGATCTAATCGCTCCCTATCCAGCCGCGCTGCCGCGTTCAGCGAGGCGGCTGGATCATGGGGATCGATGCCTAGGCTGGCGGCTGTTTCCGGGAGGAATTGAGCGATGCCGATGGCCTGAGCCGAACTGACGGCGTTTGGATTGTACTGTGATTCTTGCCAGATTTGCCAGATAAACGCCAGGATGTCGATCTGATATTTTTGGGCGTCTGTAATGGCGACTGGCAGCCAGGGAGAAGTCGTCGGGGGCTTAGTGTTGCGGCAGGTGGCCTGGCCGGTCAGCCCGAAGAGGGGTGGTGTAGTAGGCTGATAGGTTGGCTCTGGCGTCACGGGCAGTGGGGTATCGATAAGGATGGGGGGGAGAAGCGACGGAAGGTTTCGCCAGACAAAGATACCCGCTGCGCCGCATGTGAGGCAGGCCAGAATCACGACGATCAAGCACGCCGTCCAAAGGAGGGAGAAGGGCCTCCTGGCCTCTTTCTCGCTGGTCGGGGCGGGTGGTGGCGCAGTGTGATAACGCATGGATACTCCTTTCCGTTTCTCTCTTTATTGTACACAATAGATTTTGTGACCTGGTCCACTTTTGATAAACGTGCTCTTGCCAAGCGGGGTATACTTCCTGATGAGGTAGGAAGTCTTCAAACTGACCTTAGGGAGCATATGGCGGAGTATCAGGGCCAGCAGCTTGGCTATTATCGCGTTCTACGCTTGTTGGGAGAAGGGGGCTTCGCGCAGGTTTTTCTGGGCGAGCACATCTTTCTGAAGACCCATGCGGCTATCAAAGTGCTGACAACGCACCTGGCACAAGAAGACATAGAAAGCTTCATACGCGAGGCCCAGACAATTGCGCGCTTGCGGCACCCCAACATTGTGCGGGTGCTGGATTTTGGCGTGCAGGATGGCAGACCTTTTCTGGTGATGGAGTATGCCCCTGATGGCACCTTGCTCCAGCACCATCCAAGAGGGACACGGCTCCCTTTAGAGGTGATTCTTCCGTATGTGCAGCAGGTGGCCGAGGCCCTTCAGTATGCGCACGAGGAGAAGCTGATACATCGGGACATCAAGCCAGAGAATATGTTAATTGGGCCTCGCGGTGAGATTCTGCTGACCGATTTTGGCATTGCCACAGTGGCGCAGAGCGCGCATTACCAGGGCCAACAGAATGTGGCTGGTACAGTGGCGTATATGGCTCCAGAGCAGATTCAAGGGCAGCCTCGTCCGGCCAGCGACCTCTATTCGCTGGGCATCGTGGTCTATGAGTGGCTCAGTGGCGACCGCCCCTTTCAAGGCACGTTTACCGAAGTGGCGGCTCAGCACGCGGTGAAACCGCCTCCATCGCTCCGAGCCAAAGTGCCCACCCTCTCGCCAAAGGTCGAACGGGTCATCATGACCGCGCTGGAGAAAGACCCAAAAGATCGTTTTATCAATGAGCAGGCGTTTGCTCGCGCCTTGCAGGAAGCTGCCCAACAGGAGGAGTTCGAGACGCGCCCGCAGTTCGACCCTCCTGACATATTCTCCTCTTCCCAGACGTTGCCCCCAGTGCCGCACAAGGCAGTTTTCTCCCCGCCTGCCAGAAGCCGCAATCGAATGCTGGCAGTAGTGAGTATCATCCTGGTCCAACTGGTCGTCCTGAGCGGCCTGGGTGCGGCGGGCTACTTCTTCTGGTTCAAATCCGGTGAAGGAACCAAAGCTGTCCCACCAATTGCCAAACCTTACCCCTACCACGTGCCGACCCATAAAGGCGGGACCATCGTGTACGGATCGCCCTATTCTATCCAAAGCACCAATCCCTGGTTTGCTGGCTATACCGAGGATTTTGACCTGATCGATGCCCTGTGGGGCGCGCCGCTGGTCATTAGCCCCTCAGGAACGTATTTGCCCGACCAATTAGCGGAGATTCCGACGCAAGCCAACGGTGACGTCAGCAAGGATGGCCTGATGGTCGCCCTGAAGCTCCGACAAGATTTGCGCTGGTCGGATGGGCAGCCGCTGACGGCAGATGATTTTGTTTATTGGCTGGAGGTCGCACAAGACCCGCGCACAGGTGTAACCTCCTCAAATGGCATTGATCAGATTGTCGGCTATCGAGAGCAAGACCCCTATACCCTGATCCTTACCTATAAGCATCCGTTCGCGCCGTATCTTGCCTATCTGCCCTTTGCAGCTCCCAGGCATGCCTGGAGAGGCGTTCCAGACAATGACCTGGCGAGCAGACAGGATATTACCCTCGCCCCGCGGGTAACGAGCGGACCATTCATGCTTTCAAGCTATACCGATGGAGATAGCATCAACGGGCCACGCTTCGTGATGGTTCCTAATCCGTATTATGTCTCGACCACGCTGCACAACTCGGTGCTGGGCCAATTGATCTTCCAGAGCTACGCCGATGTAGCCAGCGCCGCTGCGGCTTACCAGGACGGAGAAGTTGATCAGGTTGAGAACTTGCAACCCGGCGACCTTCCAGGGGTGGAGAACTTGCCAGGGGTGCAGATCAGCCCCACGATTGGGTATATGCATCTGGACTTCAATCTGACTACTCCGTCCCTGCAAGATGTTTATGTGCGCAAGGCCATTGAGGAATCCATTGACCGCTGCCAGCTTATCCAGACCATTCTTACCCAGCCCTGCGACCGCTTGCGCGCGGATACTATTCTGCCCAAGCCTTCCCCTGATTTTGACCCGACCAACAAGACCTATAACTTTGATCTGGCTCAGGCGCAGGAGGATATGCAAACCGCTGGTTGGGACTGCTCCGAGGCATTCTGTACCCAAAATGGTAAGCAGTTCCCTACCCTGAATCTTATCACCTATATGGGCGCTCCATACGATGCAATCGCCCGGCTATTGAAACAAGACCTGGCGGCGCTGGGGCTGTCGGTCAGCCTCCATCAGTTTGATAGCCAGACGATGTTCGCTGACTTTACGCACGATGGGGTGTTAGCAACCGGCGCATACGACCTGGCGGTCTATGGTTACAATTTCACCCTGGACTCAGACGTAAACCTCTATCCCAGCTTTCACAGCTCGGAGATTCCGAGTGTCGAGAATCCAACGGGGCAGAATTACGAGCGAGTGAATGATATCGGGGTTGATGAATTGCTCGATGAGGGACGCACCACGCTAGATAGCGCGAGGCGTTCGCAGATATATAAAGGTGTCCAGCGTATTCTCGTGCAAAAAGTCTATGTTATCCCACTCTATCTGGAGCCGAATATTGCCCTCATCAGCGCGGTCATTGGAAACTACTTTACCAATCCAACCATTCTGGGAAATGCCTGGAATATTGGCGATTGGTACCGCATAACATAGTTCAGATCAGCGTCGCGCAGGTTGGCGTTGCGCAGATCGAGATGCATTGCTCGGTCTCATCTATGCGGAACCGACTCGGTTCCGCTCTGGACACCATGTCACCTGCTTTGTATACTACTGACGAATTATTTCTTCTATGGAAGATGAGGCGCTTGTTCTGTATGGCAAAACAATCATCTATTTCTCTCACAAGTCAACTGGATAATACTACTGAGCCTGCGCAGTTACAGATTCTCGGGGCCGATCAGCGCGTGCTCTGGGATACGTTTGTGTCGGCTGCCCCATATGGACATATCCTTCAATCCTGGGGCTGGGGCGAATTGAAAGCCGCCTTTGGCTGGCGTGCCTTGCGTGTGGTTCTTTGGGATGATGACCACCGGCGCATCCTGGCAGGCGCACAGGTACTCTTCCGCGCTCTTCCCTTCACTCCTCTTTCTATTGCCTATCTTCCAAAGGGGCCGGTGCTGGATTGGTCGAATCCCGCGCTTTGTCAGCGCTTTTTTCGCCTACTTCACCCGCTGTTGCGCGCCCGGCATGTAGCTCTGCTGCGTATCGACCCCGATCTTCCCGAGAGCATCAGCGTGCCTGCCGCTGAAGACGCCGAGGAAGGCGAACCTGCTTCGGGCAATGCCAGCGATGCGGCATCGGTTGAGGCCAGTTTCGGCGGTCTGTACAGCGTTGCTGAAGGCGAACTGGTCGCCCAACAATTACGCTCGCTTGGGTTTCGGGCAGTAGAGGATAGCATCCAACCTCGTCGCACCATTGCAATCGATTTGACGCCTGATGAACGCACCATTGCCCTGCGTCAGAAACCAAAGTGGCGCTATAATGCAGGATTGGCGGTGCGCAAGGGCGTCACCGTTCGTGTAGCCTCCAGCCAGGATGATGTGCAGCGTTGGTATGAGCTTATGCGAATCACCAGTCAGCGAGATGCCTTTGCCGTTCACACGCTGGATTATTATTTCTATGCCTGGAAGGTCTTCGGCGAAGCCAACCAGGCCAGATTGCTGCTGGCTGAGCATGAGGGCAAGCTGCTGGCAGGTATTTTCGTTAGCCTGTTGGGGCGCGAAGGCATCTATCTTTATGGCGCTTCGGGAAATGAAGGGCGGCATTTGATGCCCAATCATTTGCTGCAATGGGAGGCTATGCGCTGGGCCAAAGCGCAGGGGGCAACACTCTATGATCTGTGGGGCGTTGCTGAGACCGAAGACCCAAACGATCCGATGGCGGGCGTCTACCGCTTCAAGCGTGGCTGGGGCGGCAAGATGATTCGCTATATTGGTTCGTTTGATTATGTGTATTCGCCGCTCGCCTATCGTGGCATCACCTGGGCGCGCGATCTGCTTAAGCAGGTTGCTGCGGTGCGCGCCCGCCGCCAGAAGGAAACCGGTGAGGTTGCCCACGCAGATAAGCGTTGAGGAGGCATCCTTCAATTGTGCTATGTCCATGCGTCCCTGGAAGCTCGCTTCCAGGGACGCATCGTCTGCGGCTAGACGTGGGCTTTGCGCCAGCGCCCGCTGCGGAAACGCCACCAGGAGAGTGTTGCCTGCATCCAGAAATCGGCGGCCATTGCCAACCGCGCCCCAGGCAGACCCAGCCAGGGAATAAGCACCAGGGCTATGGGCATACGCAAGCCCCAGGTGCCAGCCGCCCGCACCAGGACCGGAAATTTGGTGTCGCCCGCGCCACGCAGGGAGCCGTTGAAGATAAAGCTGATTGCCAGCGCTGGCAATGTCAGCAGGGAGAATCGCAGGGCTGGGGTTCCAGCCTGAACAACGCTGTTATCGGCCACAAAGAGGCTTAGCAGGAATTGCGGCAGCAGCAGCGCGCAGATGCCCATGCCGAGCATGAAGATGAAGCAGGGCCGCAGCGCTGCCCAGGCCGAGCGCTTTGCCAATTCAGGGTCTTGCGCCCCCAACGCCTGGCCGACCAGCGTCGTCGCGGCGACGGCAAATCCCAGCCCTGGCAGATTGCCAATGCTCTCGATGGTATTGATGGTCAAGTTGGCCGCATAGGTGGCGTCGCCTAGCCCGACGACAAAGCGGCTGAAGGCCACCACCCCGAACTGAAGCACAAACAACTCGGCGGCTGAAGGCAGTCCCACCCGTAAGACGCGCCACATCACCGCGCGATCAGGCTTGAACGCGCCAAACGTCAGCCTGGGGCTGACCGGATGTTGGCGGCTCAGGAAGAAGAGCGCCAGGCCAGCACCCATCGTCCAACCTGCCGCCGCGCCACAGGCGGAGCCAATGACGCCCAGCGCGGGAATGCCCAGGGCAGGAATGCCATTCATCAAGAGCCAGGACGCCGCGATGTTGGTTCCATTCACCAGCAACATGACCACCAAGGGGCGGCGCGTATCGCCTGCCCCGCGCATCGCCGCATTGGCCGAATAGGTGATGCCTACGGCGGGCAGCGCCAGCGAGAAGATGCGCAGGAACGCCGCCGCCAGATCGGCCACGTTGCCCTGCACGCCCATGACATCGGTGATCGCGTGGACCATGGGCTGCGCCAGCGCTGTCAGCAGGATGCCCGCCAGCAGCCCCAGGATGATGCCTTGCCCGGTCCCTTTTTGGCTGAGCGCCTGATCTTTGGCCCCAACCGCACGCGCGACCAGGGCCGTTGCGCCCACGCCCACGGCAAAGAAGAGGGTCAAGACGACCCAGACGGTGGTCGTGCCGACCCCCACGGCGGCTACCGCGTCAGCGCGGCCATAGCCGACCTGGGCAATGGCTTGCGCGCTTAAATGGCCGGTCAGAAAGGTGTCCGAAAGACCAACAAATAACGCTAATAATTGCTCGCCGATGGCTGGCACTGCCAGTGTCCAGACCCGCCTGCCCAACTGCGCCCGCTCACTTGCTGCCTTTTGGGGGACGGCAACAGGCTTCAGAGGCGGAACGCCAGTGTCTCGCCGGGTCAGGCTGGTTGGGGGTTTCGTGGTCACCAGCCCCGCGCTTCCAAGGGAACGCGCTGAAACGAAGGGGCGCATCAGGAACGATGCCGACAAAAAATGGCGCGTCATTATACGCGCCTGGGAAAACCGATTGCTAAACATGCCACGCCTCAACCATCCAAATGATTTTTTTGCGCCAGAGGGCTTCCTTGGCCCGTCCGGGGTGCGCACTGTGCCTGACGAAAAGGTCAGGCGTTTGACTTACTATGTACGCTTCTTTCTATAGAGACGAGGGCAGCGGTGTGACGGTAACGTAAAAGTTCTCCACTTGACAGCCGTTCGCCAGATTCCTACAATGGGCGGCATCAACATGCTTGCTGCTGCATCGACTGCGCAGCGGAGAGGGAGGTTTCGAGTGCACAGGGACGTTGCCGCTGGCCGACTACACTTCCGGAATCTGTGGGTAGCCGCTTATCTGCTGCTGGCGTTGGGATTGCTGTCAGGCTGCGCCGGGACAGGAGGGCAAAAGGTGAGTCCTGGTCCGGTTCCCACGGACCAGATACCGATGCCAACGCTTCCGCCAGGCGTTCCCACGACGCTGCACGTTCCCGATGAGTATGCGACGATTCAGGCGGCGGTTGATGCGGCGCAGCCCGGGCAAATGATTCTGGTTGCCCCAGGGGTGTATCATGAGGCGGTACGTGTCAAGACAGCGGGGATCACCATTCGTGGGCAGGACCGCAACCGCGTGATTCTGGATGGCAATTTCCAGCTTTCCAACGGGATTGAGATCGAGGCCAATGATGTGGTCGTTGAGAATATGACAGCCCGCGACTATGAAGGCAACGGCTTTTATTGGGCTGGCGGCGAAGACCCCAACCAGCCGCGCTCTGGCTTTCGTGGGAGCTATTTGACCGCGTATACCAACGGCGATTATGGCATCTACGCCTATAATTTCCAGAATGGCGAGTTTGATCACAGTTACGCGGCAGGCAGTCCTGATTCCGGCTTTTATATCGGCCAGTGTTATCCATGCAACGCAGTCGTCGATGATGTGACTTCGGAGTGGAACGCGCTGGGTTATTCGGGGACGAATGCAGGCGGCAACCTGATTATTCGCGATTCGACCTGGCACGACAATTTGACCGGCATTTTACCCAACACACTGGATTCAGAGGGCAACCCTCCCGAACATCAGTCGGTCATCATCAACAACACGGTCTATGACAACAATAATGCCGAAGCGCCTACCAAGCCGCTGGAATATCCGCTGATCGGCACGGGCATTGGTGTGCCGGGCGGTGATGGAAATGTGGTCATCGACAACCACGTTCGCGATCAGAGCAACTATGGCATCATCGTGATCGGCAATGTGGATACCCATTTCTGGATTCCCTCGGATAATCGCATTATCGGCAATGTCGTCACGAACTCTGGCGTTGCCGACTTGGTGCTGGCCGCGCCCATCGGCCCAGGCAATTGCTTTTCTGACAACACGGCTGCCAGCACACTGCCCGCGCTGATCGAGCAGAAATATCCCTGCGATACGCCGCTGCCCAACCTGGAAGGCGGCGACCCCAGCGTGACCCCGGTTGTGGTGGCGCGGCTGCTTTACGCCAACAGCGACAGCTTTCACCCGCGCCAGTGGCAAACGCTCCCGGTGACGGCGATTCCGGCCTCGCGAAACCAGCCGCAAATGCCCGATGTCGCCGGTCCCGCGCTTCCGATCTTCCCGGACCTGAGCCTCTTCACTCTTCCGGCAGCGGCCCAGGCCCCCAGCATCGATAGTTCGGCCATCCTGCCGCTTTCCATAGGAGGTGCTTCGTTGGTTCAGTTTTTGCTTGGCCTCTACGCCGAGTTGCTGCCGGTGGCAATTTATGCTGCCTGGCTTTCGCTGGGTTTCTGGGATTTGGCGCGCAATCAGAAGCTGTCGAATGCTGCGCGGCTGATCTGGATGGTGGTGCTGGTCGTCATTCCCATTCTGGGGCCAATTGCCTACTACTTCTTTGGCCGCTCCGAACTGTCGCGTTCGTTCCGCGTAATGTTTGTGATCGGTGCGCCGCTGCTCTATCTGATTATCACCGGTTTGCTCGTCTGGATCGCTTCTTTGACAGCTTGATGGTCGACCCCTGAGAGGGCGAGACGGCTTTGAAGGCAAGACGATCTCACCAGTCGAACTGGCGAATAAAGAACTGCTGGCTGTAGTGCAGGAGCAATGGGCTGCCGTGTGGACAAACCGCAGGGGCCGAAGTCTGGCGCAGGTTTGCGAGCAGTTCCCGCTGCTCGCCCAGGCTCAGCGCTGCCCCACGGCGCAGGGCGGCATGGCAGGCCACGGCTGCGCAGAAGCGATCTTGCCAATTTTCTTCCTCTTCGGCAGCCTCGGCGGCCAGCGCTGGCAGATGGGCGCTTAAACTTTCCCCACCTGCCAGCGCTGGCACTGAGCGCATGAGAAAGCTGTGCCCACCAAAGCGCTCGCAGGCAAAGCCCAGCGCGGCCAGCACCGGCAAACGCTCGCCCAGCACGGCTGCCTGATGGGTGGAAAGCTCGATGACGACCGGCTCCAACAAAAGTTGGCCGGACGCGCTTGCCAACGCCTCCTCTGCTGGATTCGTTTCATCCTCATGCCGTCCGATAAGGTTGCCTGGCCTCTCTTCATCGCTGATGGTCGCATAGTGCCGTTCCTGCTGGGGAGCGATAGGCTCAGGGTGGCCGATGAGCCGATGGCGCAGATGTTCGTACAGAATGCGTTCGTGCGCGCGGTGCTGATCGATCAGATATAGGCCGCCCTGCGCGTCTTCGGCCAGAATGAGCGTCTGGCGAATCTGCGCGAGCGGCGCCAGTTCAGCCAGGATGCCCGCGTCGGCAGGGGAAGCGCGTGTGTCATAGTCCTGGCGCTGCTCTGCCAGCGGTAGGCCACGGCGTCGTCGCAGCAGCGGCAGCCGGTATTGATAGACGTTCCCCGGGCCAGGCAATGCCTCTTCTGGCGGTTGAAGCGCGCTCTGGCCCAGGACATCATGTACGGCGGCTTTGAGTGTCGTGCAGATTTCCTCTTCATGCAGCAGCTTGACCTCGGCCTTGGTCGGGTGGATATTGGCATCGATAGCTTCAGGCGGAACACGAACGCTGATGGCAGCCAGTGGATGGCGTCCCTTGGGCAGCACGGGACGATAGCCAAGTTCCAGCGCGGCCAGCAATGACTGTGATAGCACCCAGCGCCCGTTGACAAAGAGCATGAGATGTTGCTTGCCCGCCTGGCTGAGCGCGCGCGCGCCTATCACGCCGTCGATTTCAGCGCCAGCGATGTCAATGGGGCCAATCTTCAGCAGCGCGTCGGCAAGGGCCAAGTCGTAGGCTTCAGCAATAGCGCGCTCCATCTGGGTGCTCCCGCTGGTCTGGAATGCGGTATGACCGTCCAGCACCAGCCCCACTTTCAGGTGAGGATAGGCGATGGCATAGCGCCGCGCAAGCTGGGCCAACTGCGCCGTTTCTGTGCGCGCGCCTTTGAGGAAGTGCAGGCGCGCCGGGACGTTCTGAAACAAATCGCGAACGATGACCGTCGTTCCGCGCGAGCGGGCACGGCGGCCTCGCTCGATGACCTCACCTGCGCGCACCGTCACCTGCGTTGCCAGCCCACTGGCCTCAGCTTCGGTGATCATAGTGACTTCGGCAACGGCGGCGATGCTTGCCAGCGCTTCGCCGCGAAAGCCCAGGGAGCGCAGGTGACTCAAGTCTTCTACCGCGCGAATCTTGCTGGTGGCGTGGCGATGAAACGCCAGTTCCACCTCGTCGGCGGGAATGCCGCATCCATCGTCGCTGACGCGCACCAGGCGCAGCCCGCCGCCGCGTACCTCGATCTTGATTTCCCTGGCTCCGGCATCGATGGCGTTTTCCAACAATTCCTTGAGGACCGACATCGGGCGCTCGATGACTTCACCCGCCGCGATCTGTTCGGCCACTTCGGGCGGCAAGAGGACGATGGTTTGTCGGTCAAGAGGTGTGATCGTCATGGCCTGTATTCCTGTACGCTGATAGAGGCGGTTGTTTCTCTGATGCTGATTGTGTACGATGGTTGCTTATCTGCGATGTGTGACAGTTCAATGAGCGTTGTTGCTGTGGCTGGCCTGCCGCAGCATCAGCGAGCGCGCCTCTTGCTGAAAGGCGAAGAGACGGTTCATGGCCTCCAGCGGCGTGATAGCCGCGACGTTCAATGCAAGGAGTTCATGCAAAAATGCGTCTGCCCCACTGTCAAGCCATATTGCTGGTTCACGGTGGTTGTTACGTGCGGCGGCTTCTTCTAGAGATACGTTCCACCCGGTTGTATCTGGCGTGTAGGCTGCGCTCTGTTCGGCCACCAACGCCAGCCGGGTAGATGCCGCTGCTTGTTCGGGCGCATCCGGCTTTTGTTCGATCTGCGCCAGCACCTCGCGTGCCCGCTGAATGATGCTCGGCGGCATGCCTGCCAGTCGCGCGACCTGAATGCCATAGCTGCGTCCCCCGCTGCCTGGCAGAATGCGATGCAAAAACACAATTTCTTCTTCTTGCTCGTTAATTGCTATGGTATAGGCGCGCAGCGAGGACAGGAGCGTAGTAAGGCTGGCAAGTTCGTGGTAGTGTGTGGCAAAGAGCGTGCGCGCCCCAACAGTGGAATGCAGATGCTCGACAACGGCTCTGGCAATGGCTAGCCCATCATAGGTGCTGGTGCCGCGCCCAATCTCGTCAAGCACGATCAGGCTGTGGCGGCTGGCGTGATGGAGGATATTGGCTGTCTCGACCATCTCGACCATAAAGGTCGATTGCCCGCTGGCGATATCATCATGCGCGCCCACGCGGGTGAAGATGCGGTCCACCAGCCCGATACGCGCCTGGCGCGCGGGCACGAAGCTGCCAATTTGTGCCATCAGACAGATCAACGCCACCTGGCGCAAAAATGTGGATTTGCCCGCCATATTTGGCCCGGTCAGCAGGAAAATATTGCCCGCATCGTCTCCCATGGCCGCATCGTTAGGGATAAATTCGCCACTGCCCAGCATCTGTTCGACGACTGGATGCCGCCCAGCCGAAATCACCAGATCGGTCGTGGTATCCAGCGTGGGGCGTATGTAGCTGTTGCGCGACGCCACGTCGGCCAGCCCCAGCAGCACATCCAGACGGGCCAGCGCGCCAGCAGTGGCGCTGAGCCGTGGATAATACACTCCAGCTTGCCGCAGCAGATCAGCAAAAAGGGTGCGCTCAAGTTCCTCGATGCGCTCCTCTGCGTTCAGGATGCGCGACTCGTGGTCCTTCAGTTCAGGCGTGATATAGCGTTCGCCGTTAACCAGCGTTTGCTTGCGCAGATAATCGTCGGGCACGCGGCTGCTGTTGGCGTGGCTGACCTCCAGATAGTAGCCAAAGACTTTGTTATAGCCCACTTTCAACGATTTAATGCCGGTGCGCTCGCGTTCTGCTGCCTCCAGCCCGGCAATCCAGCGGCGCGATTCGCTGATGGAGTCGATCAAAGTATCCAGGTCGGCACTGTAATTGCGCCGAATGATGCGTCCTTCGCGCTCGTCATCGGTAGCGATGGCGCGCTCGATCAAGCCTGTCAGTTCAGGGCAATCGTCCAGCGCCTCGGCCACTTCTTGCAAGAGTTCAGTGGTGGTGGACCCCAGCGCGGTCTGAAGATGAGGGATAACATTCAGGAGTTCGCGCAGCGCCAGCAGTTCGCGCGGAAGAGCGGTGCCCTGACGCACGCGCCCGGCCAGCCGCTCCAGATCGCCCAGACCATCCAGCAGGCTGCCCAGCCTGGCGCGCAGCGAGGGACGATCAGCCAATTCTTCGAGCACGTCATAGCGTCGATTCAGTTCAACCAGATCAATGAGCGGCTGTGTCAGGACGCGCCGCATGAGTCGCCCGCCCATGGCGGTGCGTGTCTGATCGAGCACCGCCAGCAGCGCGCCTTTTGTACTGCCGCGCGCGCCTTCGAGCAGTTCAAGGTTGCGCTGCGTATGGGCATCCAGAATCATATAAGTGTCCGTGGCGTAGGTACGCAAGCCAATCAGCAGCCCCAGCAGCGCCGGATTCATCTTATCCAGATAGGCTAGAATGGCTCCAGCGGCGGCCACCGCCAGCGGCATATCGGCGCAGCCATAGGCTTCCAGCGTGCGCACATCAAAATGGCGACAGAGGCGCTGTGCCGCCGTTTCGGGGTCAAATGTTGCGGCGGGCAAGGTGGTCAGGGTGGTCTGGTGCGGCAGTGTGAATGGCGCAGCCAACGCCGATGAACCAGGTGCTTGCTTCGTTTCTGGCTGGGTTGATGATTCCTGCCGAGCGCGCTCTGCGCCTGACTTGAGCGATTCGGCGAGCAAACATTCCACTGGCCGTAGGCGATGCACTTCGGCTTCCAGCGCAATCGGCACGTTGCCACTGGGAAAGCTGGTGACGGCAAACTCGCCAGTGGTCACGTCGACGTATGCCAGCCCGGCATTGGTGCCATCACGGCTGAGCGCGACGGCGGCCAGATAATTATTCTGGCGCGGTGGCACCAGTCCTGGCTCGGAAAGCGTGCCTGGCGTGAGGATGCGCGTGACGGCGCGGTCTACCAGGCGTTTGCCCGGTTCGCTGACTTGCTCGCAAATTGCCACCTTATAGCCTTTGGCGATGAGCCGCGCAGCATAGGTATCCAGGGCGTGGATAGGAACGCCCGCCAGCGGTACCCGATTACCTGGCCCATATTCGCGCGATGTGAGCACAATTTGCAGTTCGCGGGCAACAAGCTGGGCGTCCTCGTCAAAGGTCTCGTAGAAGTCTCCAATCTGAAAGAGGAGGATGGCATCCTGGTGCTGCGCCTTGATCTGAAGATACTGGCGTCTTGCTGGTGTCGTCATGGCGCTTTCCTCATAGGAGGATAGAATAGATGTTCAATACCGGATGTCTCTCATTGTAACATGTTTTGGGGTAGGATGTGAAATGCGTCCTGGTTGTGTGTGTTGGCGCACGTCTCTTGTAGACTATTCTGATGCAGGCTGCTCAATGTGGAAAGAAGCAGAAAAAAGCTGGTTAGCTCGCAACTTAGAGAGCTAACCAGCGGAGGTTCCCACACCGGATGGTGGCCGATGGACCTATCACACGCTTTTTCGTTCTATTGCTGATTCAAATTGCCCCTGAGGAGGACCAGCTTCCCGTTTTCTTTCGTCACCACATAATACCCAGCATAATTCACTATGCCAGTTGTGTTCTGCGCCTGAAGATGCACATCTACCTGTATCGTTCCATCTGCAAGTTTTTCGGCGCTGTCTACAGTGAGAGTATCCTGGACGGTGTTTTGATAACCGTTGATAAAGTTCTGGCGCGTCTGCGTTTGCTGCCACTCCGTTGACGTGAGATCATAAGCGGCATTGTAATCTTTCGCGTTAATGTCGGCGTAAAACTGCTGAACGAGTGCAGTAGCATTAGCGGTGTTCAGCACCACAGGAGTGGGACTAGGGTTAGGCGTGACAGTGACACCCGTTGTTGGTGTGATGCCAGGGGCTGTGGTTGGCGTTGAGCCGTTCCCCTGGGATGTTGGCCCGGACTTCGCAAGCAGGAGGAAGATGCCTCCACCGGCGATCAAGGCGATGGCTACGAGCACGAGCGCCAGCACCAACGGCCAGCGTGCCCCTCGGCGTGGCGGAGGGCCACCCGGTCCAGTTGGTCGTACAGGCGCTTGCACGCCTGGGCGCGCGCCGCCAAAGGTATAGGTGGGCGATTCATCATAGGGAGCGGGTGAATAGCTGGCGCCCCATGCTGAAGGCGGCTGGTTCGCGTAGTTGGGAGCAGGCGTCTGTGGGCCTTCGGTAGATACAGGCGCTGGATAGGCTGGCGGAGCTTGAAATGCTGGCGCGACCTGGGGAGCTAGCTGAGCCTGCATAACTGGTGGGGGAGGCGTGCCCATCCTGGTGGGCAGATCGCTGAGCGAAGGGTCTGATACTCCGCCTGGTGTCGGCTCGACAGGCGCGCCACAGCGACGGCAGACGCGATCCTGGCTTCCTACTAACGCTCCACATTCGCCACAATAGAATGCGCCAGGGGATGACACGGTTATGCCAGGGGTAACGGGCGGCGCGGAGCGCGTGGAATGCTCATCGACACGCGACCCGCAGTGCTGGCAAAAGAGTTGATCTGGAATCAGCGGGTGTCCGCAGGTTCCACAAAATTGAACGGCCACCGCAGCCTCCTTTGGCGTCAGTATTTTTATGGGCGCTGGGTTGGCGCCTGTGGTGGGATAACGACCCGTCGCAAGCGCGGCTTGGGCCGCTGCACATCGTGACGAGCGGCACGCTCGCCATTATGGTTCTTTCGCGCCGATGGTCCGGCCTCTGCCCTGGTTTTCTCCTGGTCAGCTTTGCCCTCTTCCTGGGCCTCTGCCGGATAGAGCGCCACCTCAAGCACCTGCTCCAGGCGTTCCACAAACGTAAATCGCAGTTGGTCGCGTACCTCTTCGGGGACTTCTTCCAGGTCTTTTTCGTTTCCTTTGGGGAGGATGACCTGCTCAATTCCAGCCCGATGCGCCGATAGGACCTTTTCTTTCACGCCTCCGATGGTCAAAACCCGTCCGTGAATGGTGATTTCGCCAGTCATGGCGATCTGGCGACGAATAGGCCGCCTGGTCAATGCGGAGATGATGGCAGTGGCGATGGTAATGCCCGCCGATGGCCCTTCTTTGGGCTGCGCCCCTTCTGGCGCGTGGACATGAATATCGCGCCGCTCGTAAAATGCCGGGTCAATGCCAAGCTGCTTCGTGTGCGAGCGGATATAGGCCATAGCCGCCTGCCCCGACTCCTTCATGACCTCGCCCAACCGACCAGTGAGCATCAGGCTGCCTCGTCCGTCGGCCAGCGTGACCTCGATGCTCTGAATGTCGCCGCCGCCGCTGGTCCACACCAGGCCAGTAGCGATGCCAATCTCGTCGGTTTCCTGGGCGTGGGCATGCTCGTGTTTGGGCGGCCCAAGGTATTTGGGCAGCCGCTTGGCGCTCACCTCCGTTTTGCTCTTGCGCCCTTCGACTACCTGGCGCGCCACTTTGCGCATCACCCGCGCCAGTTCGCGGTCCAGATTGCGCACGCCAGCCTCATAGGTGTACTCGCGCGCGATGCGGCGCACGGCGTCGTCATCAATGCCAAAGCGGCTGCGTGTCAGACCGTGATCGGTCATTTGTTTGGGAATGAGGAAGTTGCGGGCAATGCGCATCTTCTCCTCTTCGGTATAGCCAGGCAGTTCCACAACCTCCATCCGGTCACGCAGCGCCCAGGGCACGGAATAGAGCGAATTGGCGGTCATGATGAAGATGACCTGGGAAAGATCGTAGGGCACCTCTAAGTAATGATCGGAAAAGGCATGATTTTGTTCCCGATCCAGGACCTCCAGCAGCGCCGACGAAGGGTCGCCGCGGAAATCCGCGCCCAGCTTATCAATTTCATCCAGAATGAAGAGCGGGTTGATGGTTCCGGCCAGGCGCATGGTCTGGATGATGCGCCCAGGCAACGCGCCAATATAGGTGCGCCGATGGCCGCGAATCTCGGCTTCATCACGGATGCCGCCGAGCGAGAGGCGCACAAACTTGCGATTGAGCGCCTGGGCGATGGAACGGCCCAGCGAGGTCTTGCCGACGCCTGGCGGTCCCAGGAAGCAGAGAATGGGGCTGCGCGTTTGCGGCGCGAGTTTACGCACGGCGATATATTCGATGATGCGCTCTTTGGCTTTCTCCAGGCCGTAGTGATTTTCATCGAGAATGCGGGCCGCTTCGATGGTATCGAGCCGATCTTCGGTGCGTTGGTCCCAAGGGAGGGCGACCAGCCAATCAAGATAGGTACGCACAATCGTCAATTCTGGCGCCATGGCTGGCATGGCCGCCAGCCGATCCAGCTCGCGGTTGGCACGTTCGGCAATCTCGGTGGGCATGCCGCAGGAGACAATTTTCTCGCGCAATTCCATGCTCTCGCGGATGGTGGGATCATTTTCACCCAGTTCGCGCTGGATAGCTTTCAATTGCTCGCGCAAAAAGTATTCGCGCTGCGATTTATCGACTTCCTGCTGGACCTGGGTTTGAATCTGGTTTTCCAGTTCCAGGATGTGCAGCTCTTTGGAGAGCATGACGCTGATATTTTGGAGGCGCACCAGCGGGTCGAACGTTTCCAGCGCCAGTTGGCGCTGTGGCGTTGGCGGCTCCAATGTGGAGATGATGAAGTCGGCCAGCGCACCAGGCGCCTCGATGTTCAGTGCGGTGACATACGCCTCTTCGTTCAAGGAGCGGCTCAGCTTGATGCACTTGTCAAAGATTGCCAGCGTGGCACGCATCAGCGCCTCAATGGCAGGTGTTTTCTCGACCTCTTCTTCGATTGGCTCGACCTTCGCCCGCAGATAGACACCTTTGCGCAGCACGCGCTCCAGTTTGAGCCGTCGCTGCCCCTGGACCAATACGTTGGTAGTACCATCGGGCATCTTCAATACGCGCCCAATGATGCCTTCCGTGCCCACCTGATAGAGATCATCCGGGTCTGGCTCCTCCACCGAGTCATCTTTTTGTGCGACGACGACCATCGTGCGCTGCCCGAGCATCGCTTCCTCAACGGCGCGCAATGAGCTATCGCGGCCCACAAACAGCGGGGCTACCATGCCTGGCAGCAGAACCGTGTTGCGTACCGGCAGAACAGGTAGTTCGCCGGACGCCACCTCTGCTAATGTTTGTTCTTCTTCGATAACTTCAGCCGTCGCCTTCGTTTTCTTGCGAGACGCAGCCCCTTTTCCCGTTGCCATGCCTGGCTTTCCTCCCATGCTAGCTGGAAACCTTGCTGGTCATTATAACGCACCAACTGCTGACTGGCAACGGTGTGCGGCTGCTCAAGCGAGTTCAAAAAGACTGGTGGTCACCTGTACATATGGGTGACCACCAGTCTCATTCATCGGTGCTGGTTCTCGCGCAGGATTATCCTTTGGCGCGCTCCGCCGCTTTGATCAAGGCGCGCCTGGTGTAGACCTGAACCAGATGCTTGCGATACGCTTCCGATGCATAGGGGTCGCTCAGGAAGTCCATGCCTTCGGCGGCGTGGCTGGCAGCCTCGGCGATGTTCTCCGGCGTCAGAGGCTTGCCGGTCAGCGCGGCTTCCGTGGCGCTGGCCCGGACTGCTTTAGGACCGGCACCGGTGATGCCAACACGGCAACCCGTGCAGTTGCCACCGGCATCGCGGGTGACTACGGCGGCCACACCGACGACGGCGTAATGGCTGGCTGGATGCGGATGCTTGACGTAGGCCGCGCCCTGCCCTGGCCTCATAGCGGGCACGCGCACTTCGGTCAGCACTTCGTTGCCATCAAGCGCTGTGGTGAGCATGTCCACAAAGAAATTGTCGATGGTGATGGTCCGTTCACCATTTGGTCCCACCACGCGCACCTCTCCGCCGAGCGCCAGCACGACGGCTGGCAGATCAGAGGCCGGGTCTGCGTGCGCGAGATTGCCGCCAATGGTGCCACGATTGCGTACCTGAACGTCGCCAACGTCTTGCTCGGCCTCGGGGATCAGCGCGCAAGAGTGTTTGAGCACGTCCGAGCTTTCGGCCTGATAATGGGTGGTCAGCGCGCCAATGCTGATGGACCCGTTATCGGCTCTGATGCCGCTTAGCCCTGAGATGTGGCTGATGTCGATGAGCATCTCTGGCTGGGCCAGGCGCAGCTTCATCATGGGCAGCAGGCTGTGGCCGCCCGCGATCAGCTTGGCATTGTCGTGTTTGCCCAGCAGTTCGATGGCTTCCTGAATGCTCTGCGCCCGGTGATAGTCAAATTCACTGGGGAACATAGCGTGCGTTCCTCACTTTCTACGGCTTCCGCGCGTTCTGAATGGCGCGCCAGACATTTTCCGCGGTCAGCGGGAGGTCGATGTGGGCGATGCCAAACGGTGAAAGCGCATCGACGACGGCATTGACCACAGTTGGGGTTGAAGCAATGGTGCCGGTTTCGCCGACGCCCTTCATGCCCAGCGGTTGATGTGGCGAAGGAGTTTCTGTGCGGGCCAGGTCGAAGTGAATCAAATCACCTGCCTTGGGCACAGCGTAATCCATCATGCTGCCAGCGAGCAATTGGCCGTCTTCGTCATAGATGCCATGCTCGAACAGCGCCTGACCGATGCCTTGCGCCAGGCCACCATGTACCTGCCCATCGACGATCATCGGGTTGACGACGGGACCACAGTCGTCGACGGCGATGTAGCGCAGCAGCTTGGTCACGCCGGTATCCGGGTCGACCTCAACGATGCAGATGTGCGCGCCGAAAGGGAAGACGAAGTTGGGCGGGTCGTAGAAATGGCTTTCCTCTAGCATCGGCGTCACGCCTTCTGGCAGATTGCCGGCCATATAGGCCGCGAAGGCGATCTCCTGAATGGCCTTTTTCTTGTCGGGGCTGCCCTGAACATGGAAGATGCCATCTTCCCAAACCACGTCATCCAGGGCCGCCTCAAGCTGATGGGCGGCGATTTTGCGCGCCTTCTCGCGCACTTTGCGCGCGGCCATCACGAGCGCCGCGCCGCCGACGGCCAGGCCGCGGCTGCCATAGGTGCCCATGCCGAAAGGAACCGAACTGGTGTCGCCATGGATGATGTCAACCTGCTCCAATGGCACACCCAGTTCTTTCGAGACGATCTGCGCGAAGGTGGTTTCTTCGCCCTGGCCGTGCGGGCTGGAGCCGGTATAGACGGTGACCGAGCCGGTGGGGTGCATGCGCACGACGCAGCTTTCCCACAGACCGCCGGTAAAACCGATGGCGTTCGCGCCAGCCGACGGACCCAGGCCGCAGACCTCCACATAGGTGGAAAGGCCCAGGCCCAGATAGCGGCCATGCTTGCGCGCTTCGGCCTGCTCGCGGCGGAAGCTCTCGTAGTCGGCCATTGACAGCGCCTTCGCCAGCGAGCCTTCATAATTGCCGCTGTCATAGGTGAAGGTGCCGATGGACGTATAGGGGAAGTCTTCCTGCTGGATGAAGTTCTTGCGGCGAATCTCCACCGGGTCCATACCCAGTTCGCGGGCAATGATGTCCATGCCGCGCTCGATAATATACGTGGCCTCGGGACGGCCCGCGCCACGATACGCATCGGTTGGGGTGGTGTTGGTATAGACGGCGTATGTGTCGCTCTGCAAGGCGATCAGCTTATAGCATCCGGCCAGCATCGGAGCGAACAGCCAGGTTGGCACGCCCGGCGCGGGACCGGTGTTGAGATAAGCGCCCATGTTGGCAATGGCCTTGACGCGAATGCCCAGCACAGTGCCGTCGTTTTTCACGGCGTACTCGACATCCTGGATATGGTCGCGACCGTGCGCGGTTGCCACATAGTTCTCGCGGCGTTCTTCAGTCCATTTCACCGGACGCCCCAGCTTTTTGGAGGTCCACATGGCGAGGACATCGCCAGGATAGAGGGAGATCTTGCAGCCGAAGCCGCCGCCCACGTCCCGGGCAATGACACGCAGCTTGTGTTCGGGGATGCCGGTGACCAGTGTGCCGAGCAGGCGGGTCACGTGAGGGTTCTGGCTGGTGTTCCAGAAAGTCATCTCTTCCGCGCCAGCGTTCCAACTCGCCACAGCGGCATGCGTCTCCATCGGATTGGGAATGAGGCGCTGATTGATGAAGTGCGCCTTGACGACCCTATCTGCGCTGGCAAAGGCCGCATCAACGTCGCCATTGGCGAGCCGCCAGTGGAAGGCCAGATTGTTGGGCACGTTGGCGTGCAACTGTGGCGCGCCTGGCTCCATGGCCTTGGCCTGGTTGGTAACGGCAGGCAGAGGCTCGTAGTCGACCTCGATCAAATCCAGGGCGTCTTTGGCGGTATAGGGGTCTTCAGCGATGACAACAGCCACGCCGTCGCCGGTAAAACGCACGGTGTCGATTGCCAGCACCCGCCATTCAGGGATGGTCATCTTCTCGCCGTTGACCATGCCCAGTTCCAGCGGCCATGCCTGAGGCAGAGGACCGATGCCGCCATCGGCCAGGTCCTGGCCGGTGTAGACAGCGACAACGCCGCCTAACTGTTTGGCCTTTTCTGTGTTGATGCTGCGGATGCGGGCATGACCGTATGGGCTGCGCAGCACGGCCATGTAGGTCTGACCGGGCAGGTTCATATCATCGGTATAATAGCCTTTCCCGGTAATGAGGCGCGGGTCTTCGCGCCGCTTGACTGAACTCCCAAAGATTTTGCTGACAGCCATCTTGCTATCCTCCCTATTGCGTCACTGGCGCGGGCGCAGCTTTGGCAGCCTTCATCTGCTCGGCGGCATATTGAACCGCTGAGACGATGTTTTGGTAGCCAGTGCAGCGGCACAGGTTGCCCTCCAGGGCGTGACGAATCTCGGCCTCGGTGGGGTCGGGGTTGCGCTCCAAGAGTTGGACGGCGGCAACCATCATGCCTGGCGTGCAGAAGCCGCATTGCAAGCCGTGCTTCTCCCAGAAGCCCTCCTGGACGGGATGGAGCGTGCCATTGGTCGCCAGACCTTCGACGGTCTTCACCTCTCCGCCGCTGGCTTGTACAGCCAGCACAGTGCAGCTTTTTACCGCCTGGCCGTCCAGCATGACGGTACAGGCGCCGCACTGGCTGGTGTCGCAGCCGACATGCGTGCCGGTCAGGTTGAGTACATCGCGCAGATAATGTACCAGCAGCAGGCGTGGCTCGACTTCATCGTGATGGTCCACGCCATTTACCTTGAGGTGTATCTCTTGTTTCATCGTTCAGTCCTCAGTTACGCTCGTTAAACGTCTGATCTATGCAGTCCGCGATATTACGAGGGAATCTGCAAGGGCAGTCGTTGCCAATCAGGGCGGGTTTCCCTGGGGTCTGGCTCAGGTGATGCTTCAGCGCACCCTTGGCTGCGTGCAGGGAAAACAGCAATCTGCTGGCTACATAGGCGGGGGAGCACGCGCTGAGGGCAAGCTTGCAGGCGTTGGCACAATCACAGAACGAGTCAGCCGGTTGAGGCAACAACGCCACACCGGTTGGCGGGAGGATTGTGGGGGCAGGAAGCGCATTCCTGCCAGGGTGTTGAGCTTGCCCGTGGACACGCTCGCCCCCTTTCTCAATCGCTGTTCTCCACCAGGCAAGGCCCGTTGGATGTGCGAAAACCCGAAACCGCCCTGTTGAGGAAGAGTTTGAACTGCTGGAGATGAATTAGGATTGCGGCATGGGCGCCTCCCTTAAGGGAAGCGTATTGCTTTGAGTTCGGAACGCCTGCACCCCATTATTATAAAGTCAAAAGCTGCTTAAGGGGAATGTATTCAATGATTGAGTAGCCAAAACACGGCTTTTTCTCGAATAGATAGAGTCGCTTGTCAATCTAATGCGCGTTTCCGAGCATTGCCAGCATCAGCAACAGTTCTTCAGTGTCGTCGTGAAAACGGTCACTCGCCAACACCTGATGCGCCAGCCCGACACGCTGGGCTTCGGCGGAGTCGATACGTTCGCCAGTGAGCATCAGGCGCAGGGCCACACGCGGCGTAAGGCGCTGGTGAAAGAGGGCCGCTGCCAGCGGAGAGAAAACACCCAGCTTGATTTCTGGCAGGCCAAACTCGGCGTCTTCCCGCGCGATGAGCGTATCGCACAAGGCGGCAAGTTCGCAGCCGCCCCCCAGCGCCAATCCTTTGACGAGCGCAACGGTGGGGATGCCTGCCGCAGCCAGTTCGGCGAATGCTTGGTACTGGTCCTGGATGGCGGCAATCATTTCCGCATCCTTGCCTGGCAGGTGGTCGTGCACGTCGACACCTGCGCAAAATGCGCGCTCGCCCTCACTGGTGAGGACGATGAGGCGCGTCTGCCCATTGGTGCGCGCCTGGCGCAGAGCGATAGACAACGCCTTGAGTGTCGGCAGATCGAGGATATTGAGCGGGGGCCGATTGATCGAAAGGCGCAGCAGTCCGGCCCGATGATGAGTGAGCAGCATCTCGTCCACAGGCTATAGTGCTCCAATCACGCTAGCAGAGTGTTGCTGCGCGCTCGTTGTTTTTGCGCTGACCAGCGCCATAGAGAAAAAAGGTGTAGGTTGCCTGTACATCTACCTGCCAGCCCAATGCTTCCAACTGGGCGGCCAGTTGTTCTGGTTGATAGAATACTTTCACGATGCGAAACTTCTGTCCATCGTTCAGATGGCGCGTCACGCTTGTGGCTGCCTTGCCCTCAAGTTGGTGGTCGCGGGCGGTCGATGTTTCGCTGTAGAGTGAGTCGATGAAAAAGACTCGACCATCCGGAGCCAACGCCTGGCGCACCAAATCCCAAAAGGCGGCAAAGCGCTCTGGCGGGACATGGGAAAGCCAGAAGCTGAAGAAAACGACATCGTACTGCTTTGTTGGCTGCCAGGAGAAGAGGTCAGCCTCCAGATACTCAATGGTACTGCTCCGTTCGGCGAGGCGTCTGCGGTTGATTGCCAGCACCTCTGGCGAACTATCTACCGCTGTGATGCGGGTGGCATAGTTCGCCAGATGCTGTGTCCACAACCCCGTGCCGCAGGCCAGTTCCAGCACCTCACCCGTTGGGGCGAAAGCCGCCAGCGCTCGCTCCACTTGCTCGACCTCAGCAAACCACTTACGTGTTTCTGTCGGGCCGTGGTCATAACGGCCCTGGCGCAGAAACCACTCATCATATTCATTGGCGCGTGCGCGATAATAGGCGATTTGCTCTTGCAGCAGCGTGTCTCTGGATGTCATGTTGCCTGGCTCCTCCATCTAGCGCTTAGTCCAGCCGCTCGATGATAGTAGCAATGCCCTGGCCGACGCCGATACACATGGTCGCCAGCCCGAGTCGTCCGCCGCGGCGCTCCAGTTCATAGAGCAGGGTGGTCAGGATGCGCGCTCCGGAGCAGCCCAGCGGGTGGCCCAGCGCAATCGCGCCGCCGTTGACGTTGGTGCGCTCGTGGTCCAGACCCAGGGTGCGCATGCACTGGAGGGTCTGGACGGCAAACGCCTCATTGAGTTCGGCCAGATCAAGATCGCTGGCTTGCAGTCCGGCGCGCTCCATCGCCTTTTGCGTGGCCGGAATCGGCCCAAGGCCCATCTGTGCCGGATCGACGCCTGCAACCGCAGTAGACAGAATACGCGCGCGTGGGCGGATGCCCAGCGCTTCGGCGCGCTTGCGGCTGGTAAGGACCAGCGCCGCCGCGCCGTCGTTGATGCCCGCAGAGTTGCCCGCTGTGACGCTGCCACCCTGGCGGAAGGCTGATTTCAACGCCGCCAGCTTTTCCAGGCTGGTGTCGGCGCGCGGCTGCTCGTCGGTATCGACCAGCAGGGCTTCCCCCTTTTTTGGGGGAATGGATACGGGTACAATCTCGTCGCGGAAGCGACCCGCCCTGATAGCGGCGACGGCGCGCTGATGGCTCGCCAGGGCATAGGCGTCCTGATCTTCGCGGCTCACATGACAGGCTTCGGCGACGTTTTCTGCCGTTTCGCCCATGCTGTAAGGGTGATGCATCTCGGCGAGGCGTGGGTTGATGAAGCGCCAGCCCAGCGTCGTGTCTTGCAAACTGAGTGCGCCGCGCGGGAAGGCGGCCTCGGGCTTGCCCAGCACAAAGGGCGCGCGTGTCATGCTTTCCACGCCGCCCGCCACAAACAGATCGCCCGCGCCAGTCTGGATGGCTTGCGCCGCGCTGTTAACTGCCTGCAAGCCAGAGCCACAGAGCCGGTTGACCGTCTGACCGGCGACATTGATGGGCAATCCGGCCAGCAGCAGCGCCATGCGCGCGACGTTGCGATTGTCTTCGCCAGCCTGGTTGGCGCAGCCCAGAATAACATCCTCGACAGCGTCTTTAGGCGCGCCTGCGCGCTGCACGGCTTCGGCAATGACGAGCGCAGCCAGGTCATCTGGTCGCACGTCTTTAAGCGCGCCAGCGTATTTGCCGATGGGTGTGCGAACAGCAGAAATAATGACGACTTCGTCCATTGATGGCTCCTTCCCTGCATCGGGAACGTTGAGTGACTGCCTATTTGCCCTTAAAGGTTGGGGGACGCTTTTCAACGAATGCCTGCATGCCCTCTTTCTGATCTTCGGTGGCGAAGAGCAGGGCGAAGTTGCGGCGCTCGAACACCAGGCCATCCTCCAGCGGCGCCTCGAAGGCTCGCAAGACCGATTCTTTTGCCAGGCGCAGGGCAAGCGGAGCCTTCGATGCCAGCAGATGCGCCAGCTTTTTGGCTTCGTCTAGCAATTGATCGGCAGGATAGACGTGATTGACCAATCCGGCGACGGCCATGTCCTGGGCGCTGAGCGGCTGGCCGGTCAGCACCAGTTCCATCGCTTTGAACTTGCCCAGCGAATGCGCTAGCCTTTGCGTTCCCCCCGCGCCAGGGATGACGCCCAGGTTGATCTCCGGTTGACCGAAGCGAGCAGTCTCGCTGGCAAGAATCAGGTCACAGTGCATCGCCAGTTCGCAGCCGCCGCCCAGGGCCAGGCCGTTTACGGCGGCAATCAGCGGCTTATGGATGCGGCGAATGCGCTCCCAGGCTTGAAAGGAACCGGTGAGCATGGTGACGGGGGTGGCTCCGGCCATCTCCGCAATATCCGCTCCGGCGGCAAAGGCGCGATCTCCCGCGCCGGTGATGATGGTGCAGCCAATCTCCGGATTCTGGTCGGCATCCTCCAGGGCAGTTGCTACCTCACCGACTAAATCCCAATTGAGGGCATTTAATTTATTGGGTCGGTTGAGGGTAATGATCTGGACTCGCTCCTCATGCTCCACAAGAATATACTGATATTCCACGCTTGAAGCTCCTCTCTCCAGTTTGCGCCTCTGCTTGTCTTCTGTGCGGTGAAGACGAAAGCGCCGCTTGTTGCTGCTCTGCGGCTCCATTATATCTTCTGGCATGTCGAAAACAAAAGGAGGCTCCGATACGTCGGAGCCACACAATCCTTCTATCGCTATCTGATGCTGCTGGATGGTCTACGCTTTGCTGGTATGGTGCTTGTCGTGGTTGTCCAATCTCGCTTCAGAGGGAGGCTCTGCTTCTGGCCCTGTTCCCAATTTTGCCTGGCGCTCTTTCAAGAGTTCGTCAATCTGCTCGTTGAGGGGGGGCAGCATCGAGGGGAGGCGCTCGCCAGACGGCAGCGCCGGAGGGGAAGCGTTTGCCTGTGCCTCAGCAGGTTGGGCTGGGGCAGATGGGGGCTGACGCAGCGCCGCTCCCTTTGCTGCGCCTGGATGGGGAAGCTGACGCGGCTGCGCGGGCTTCTGGTGTCGCGTTTTTATGCGTGACAGTTGCTCTTCTACCATCTCGTGCTGAGAGAGATGGGTAAGCTGCGTATCGAGCGTATTGAGCGTATTTCGCTGTGCGTCATCGCGCGTGGCCGCTGCGCGCGCCTCATCGTCCATGACCTTATCTTCAGCCCGTCGCACGCGCTCTTGCGTTTGCTCTTGCCTGTTCTTGGACAGAGTCTCAAAGACGGTTTGCTGCATCTGCGCGCGGCGTCGGCGCATCTGCAAGAGTTCGATATTGAGTTCGGTCTCTTCTGTTTTGGCCTGAAGCTGCTTGAGGGCATTACGCATCGTCACAATCAGGTGCTGCTGCTCTTCGTGCTGCCGCCGATAGTTTTCCAAGAGCCGCATGGTGTCCAGGCGCTGTTGCAGCGCGCGCCGCGCCTGAGCATCATCGCCGTGCGCAACGGCAGCCTCTGCCTTGTGTTGCCACTCCGCTGCGTCCTTGGTGAGTTCTTCGCAGCGGCTCTGAAGCTTGTGCTCCTGAGCGATGGCGGTTGCCACCTGGGTTTTGACCTGCATCATCTGGTTACGCAAATCTTGCTGTAACTGGCGCAGCAGTTGCTCCGGGTCTTCGGATTGTTCCAGCATGTCATTGATATTGGCCCGAATCAGCGTCATTACCCGTTGCAGCAATTTCATGATGCGTCTCTCTTTCAGCGATGATCCGCCTGGTCGCTCTTGATCTCCATGGTGCGAAGCTGAACTATTCTGTCAGAGTATGCGGAAGCGGCATCAGGTCCTGATGCCGCTTCCATGTCGCCGATGCTCCTACTTACTGTGCCTTGTCCTCATCCTGGGCATTGGCTTCTACGGTGGCGCCATTGTGCCCGTTGACGCCTGCTTCGTCGTGATTTGCCCCGTTCATGATGGGCACCTGGCTCATCAGATCAGAAACCTTCTGGCCGGTCAGCGCCTCGAAGAGCGCCGGAGCCTGTGCCACCATGTTGACGATGTCGGTGGTCAGGCGACTGGCTCCCAGGCCGGTGCCGTTGGCTGAGCCGGTGGAAACGATGGTCACTTTGTCGACTTTGCTCAGCGGCTCGGCTATCGCCCGCACGACTTCCGGCAGGCTGGTGAGCAGCTTATCCATCACGGCGGCCTGGTTGTATTCATGGTACGCGGCAGCCTTGACGCGCATCGCCTCAGCTTCGGCCTCGCCCTTGGCTTTGATGACCTCGGCCTCGGCCAGACCTTGCGCGCGGCGCAGTTCGGCTTCCGCCAGACCGCGCGCCTTGTTCGCGGCAGCCTCGGCCTCACCAGCCATGCGGGTCGCGTCGGCGCGGCCTTGCGCTTCCAGGGCAATGCGTTGGCGCTCAGCTTCGGCCACGGTTTCGACGCGCTTGCGCTCGTATTCGGCAGCCTTCAAGACGGTAGCTTGCAGTTCCAGTTCGCGGCGCTGAATTTCAGCTTCCTGCACCTTGACCTGCGCCGTCTTTTCCAACTCCTGGACCTTCACCGCCTCGGTGATAACCTGCTGCTGCATCACGTTGGCTTGCACGTCATAGGATTTGTCGGCCTTGGCCTGCTCTTGCTTGACCTGCGCGTCGTAGGCGGCTTTCTTAAGGGCCAGATCGCGCTGATACTCGGCCTGTTTAGTCATCGAGATGGTTTCGGCCTCGACGCGCTTCTGGTCGGCCTCGGCCTTGGCGATGGCGGCGGCGCGCATGGCATCGGCCTGCTGGATTTGCGTATCGCGGGCAGCCAGCGCGGCGGCGATGCGAGCTTCTTTCTGGATACGCTCAATTTCTGGCCGCCCCATGTTGTTGATGAACTCGATCTTGTCGCGGACCTCTTTGATGGTAAAGGAGACAATCTCTAGCCCCATCTTTGCCATATCGCTGGAACTGGTCTGGCGCATCTTTTCGCTGACCATTTCCGGCTCTTTCACCAACTGCTCGACGGTCAACTGGCCGACAACCCCACGCAGGTGGCCTTCCATGACCAGCCGGATGACCGCCTGGCGATCATCCCAGCTTTTGCTCAAGAACTGCTCGGCGGCGGTGATGATGCTTTCCTGGTCGGATTTGACTTTGAGTTGGGTGACGGCTTCGACGTTGACCGCGACACCTTGATTGCTATACAAATCCTGGGAGGGCGCGACATCGAAGGACATCAACTCCAGCGAGAAGGTGGCCGAGCGCTGGAAGAACGGCCAGACCCAGGCTGCCCCTCCGGTGACGACGCTGGTCCCGCCGCGCCCATACTTGATCAACGCCTGGTTGGGTGGAACCTTCTTCAACAAACTGCCCCAGATGTTGACCAGGATCAGCACGAAGATGATCACGACCACGATCAACCCGATAATCAAGGCCACTGAAAAATCGCCCATTTTTTGTTCCTACCTTTTCACAGCAGAAGCTGCGCCATTCATTGATTTTTTGACCTTACGGTTGTTCCATAGGATTGGAAGAGATTACATCCGTCGTCTGCGCTGTGCTATCCTCCCTCTGCTGTGTGCGCAGGAAGTCTTCTAACTCATCATGTTCATTTAAAAATCTGTCCCAGGTTTGTACCTGCGCAATGCCCTTTTCATAGCCAACAATCACCACTTCAGCATCGCGGGCAATGGGCTGGTCATCGATGCTGCGGGCGCCAACGCTTTTGCGGCCTCCGGTGCCCTTGGTATAGATGATTTCACCGATGCCCCCCGCGCGAATTGCCATGCTGACTGTGGCGATGGTGCCCACTACTTCTGAGCTTTCGGCAGTCAGTTCGCCGTCGTCCCTGCCCATCAAGCGTGCCATTGCCAGGTTCACCAACACCGCGCCGACGACACCTACCACCAGCGCGCCCATAAAGGCCGAGACTGAACCAAGGTTGGTCAGGTTATGCAGGATGTAGCCAATCAGCCCAAACCAGAAGAGAAAGGTCAGGATGGCGTAGAGGTTGAGCGCATTCACCAGCGATGCCCACAATGGTGGGGTGGCTTGTGTCCCTGCCCCTTGCTGCGCGCTGGCTGTGCTGGGATGCGCGGCGGCATGCGGCGCGTGTGGGGCTTGCGCGCCCGCATGCCCTTGCGGCAAGGCATGGTGCAGCACGGCGCTGGCATGGCCGACACCATGACCAGCAGGGCCAGCATGTCCCGCGTGCCCGATATGCCCCAGATGAAAGTGCCCATGCCCAAAGCCCAGCACTGATGAAAGGATGAGAAACGTGCCGGATGCCACAAAACAACCAATAAAGACCAGGGAGAGCGCGTCGGTGGCAATCATTGGCGATCACCTCTTTTAGTCAGATTGAACGCGACTGAATACGGCTTGTCGTGCTACGTTACCGGGTTCCCCAAAAGGCTTTCAAGCTCTTCTGGTGACTGGTCCAGCAATGTATTCAGCATCTCAAAAATACGCCGGGGATTAGGATACTCCGCCAGCTTTTCAAAGACGTGCTGAATCAAATAGTCGGAGCGCCACTCCTCTGCGCTGGCCGCCAGCCAGGTTGCCAGGCGTGTTTGTGGGTCTTCGATCTCTGTGAAGAGACCCTCCTCATAGCCCGGTGGGTCGCTGACCAGATACCCCGGATGCACTTTAAAGAAACGTGCCAACAGGGCACGACTTCGGGCGGAAAGATGCGGGCGTTTCCCTCCCTCGATCTGCGAGAGATACGCCTGACTGAGCGTTTCGCCTAGCTCCCGCTGCATCTCTTGCGAGACCTCAGCCTGGGTCATCGGGCGGCCCAGCCCACGTATGCTGCCCTCGACTGCGCGCAGATGTTTCAATTTCTGATGAAGGTCCATAACGTTTATGCCTGGTTCTTTTTACTATTTGCTATATCTTCTATAGCAGATTGCAATCAAAAAGTCAAGAGGGGCATATCCCTTTTTCTCCCCTCTTCGTTGACAATGGTCGCTTCATGACAGTATAATACTTGACAGAATCGCATACGACTTGTGGAACTGTCATATTGCGTTTGCTTCACTGTCGAAGCGCTAATGGCGCGGCGCCGTTCAGCCAGCGCCGCCGATCTGAACCACGGAGGCTTTGCTATGTCCGGTAGTTCTGGTACTGCTGCTCCCTCCAAAGAAGGTCTTTCTGGAGCAGATCATCCGCTCAAGGGGGGTCTGGAAGAAGTCGTTGCTGCGTCTTCCTCCATCTGTGAGTTAAATGGAAAGGAAGGCAAACTTTCCTACTTTGGCATTGATATTCACGATTTGGCAAAGTATTCAACGTTTGAGGAGACCACCTATCTCCTCTGGCACGGAACGCTTCCCAATGCGTCCCAGCTTGAGCAAGTTACCGAGCAACTGCATGCTAACCGTGCGCTTCCAGCCGAAGTTCTCGCCCTGATGCACTCTTTCCCCAAAACGGCCAGACCCATGGACGTGCTGCGGACGGTGGTATCGACCCTGGGGCTGTATGACCCCGATGCGGGCGATGAATCGCAGGCAGCCAATATCCGCAAAGCCACACGCCTGACCGCGCAAGTACCTACCATTGTTGCCAGTGTTGAGCGGATTCGTCAAGGCCAGCCTGTCGTGGCGCCTCGCGCTGATCTCAGCCAGGCCGCGAATTTTCTCTATATGCTGACTGGTCAGGAACCTGATGCATATAGTACCAAAGTCATGGACCTGGCCTTGATCTTACACGCCGATCACGAGTTCAACGCTTCGACCTTTGCCGCGCGAGTCACAGCAGCGACCCTGGCCGATATGTATTCGGCGATTACGTCGGCATTGGGCGCGCTCAGCGGCCCATTGCATGGCGGTGCCAACGAGCAGGTGATGCGTATGCTGCTGCGCATTGGCAGCGTTGACAACGTAGAGACCTATCTGGAAGAGGCGCTGGCGAAGAAAGAAAAGATCATGGGCTTCGGTCATCGGGTGTATAAGACCGAAGACCCGCGCGCAACCCATCTGCGCCAGGTTTCTCATGACCTGGGCGAGCGCGCGGGTGATACGAAGTGGTTCGACATGTCGCGCAAGGTGGAGTTGTATATCAAAGAGCACAAAACCCTCAACGCGAACGTCGATTTCTATTCCGCGACGACCTATTACCAGATTGGCATTCCCATTGACCTCTTTACCCCAATTTTTGCGTGCAGCCGCATTGCGGGCTGGACGGCTCATGTGCTGGAGCAGTATGCGAATAATCGGCTGATTCGCCCCCTGGCTTATTACAGCGGCCCAACCAATGTCCCCTATACGTCGCTCGATCAGCGCGCCTGATGCCAGCCATAACAGAAAGAGGGCAAGCCACACAGGCTTGCCCTCTTTCTGTTATGGCTGGCATTTTTACCACACAGGTTATCTGTTTCCCTCGGCCATTTTCATCCGTATTATAGTAGAGAGGGGCAGGAGAGCCAGGACCCCATCGGGCGGTTTTCTTATTATGTCATCTTCAAGCGCCTGGTAGAGTGCTCCTCTTGCACGTGTCTTTGCTCGTCACGCCTCTACGCGAGATATGCTCTGGCTGCTTTCCGAAATTATCCACTATCTGCTGGTGGCTTGTGTATGGCACACAAGGAGCAACGAAGACGATGTACAACAAGGAGCGAACGGAAGGGTGGTCGGAGGTTGTCGGGGGGCAAGCCATGGATGGGTGGCACGAGGCCGCCGGGTGGAAATCTCAGGTTGTACGCCGGATGGCTGTTGCCGCCTTTGTCGCCATCATTTTGTCCGGCTCGCTCTTTTTCAGCTATTACTTGATTACAGAGATAGAGCGCTCTCATCAAGCCACAGCAGCAGCAGCAGCGGTTCAGGCGACCTCAACTGATGCCACCTTGCGCAACGTGCCCATTTGGGCATTGGCAGATACGCCTGTGCTGAGCGCGGCAGGAACAGGAAAGGTCACCGTTCATGTGGGGCAACAGTTCCCTCTGACGCTGCTTGGCGGGGAGGCAACAGTCAAGGGGGCGCTTTGGTATCAGGTAGCGTGGAAGTCTCCTCATGCCTCTGGCATAGGATGGGTGCCTGCAAAGGCGGTGACTTTTACTTCTCCGGGCAATGTGGCCGGCTGGGCAGCGTTCGATGTGCTTTCGCCCGACCTTGCCATGTATCTGAATGGCGAGGGTGGCAATGTTGCCGCTGTTGTGTATGATACGACTCGCCAGCGCTATTATACGTACAACATGGATGGGCGTTTTATTACAGGCAGCTCCATCAAGGTGCCTATCATGCTGGCCTTCCTCGATAAGGCCGAGAACGAGGGCCGCGAGCCGACCGACGATGAGTTGTGTCTGCTGACCCATATGATTGAAAACTCCGACAACGACGCTGCTTCGGCGTTCTTCTATGGGTATCCATATGATCTGTGTGGCGATAATTTCGAGCCAATTGGCAGAGCCGCTGGACTTTCCAGTTATCTCAAGCAGATTGGGATTACCGGCCTGGACCCTGATGATGATGCCTGGGGCTACAGTACCATCTCACCGTTGACGATGGTCAAACTGCTGACCTTGCTCGATGCGGGCAAGATACTGACGCAGCAAGATCGTAATCTGGCGTTCAATTTGATGGAGAATATCGAGTCAGATCAGCAGGTTGGGGTGGGTGATACGGCCCCGAATGGCGCAACGGTCGCTATGAAGGATGGCTGGCTGCAAGCAGACGGGCCAGACGGCCCCGAAACCGGCCCCTGGTCGATGAACTCCTCCGGTATTGTGACGCTAGGCAAAGAGACCTATATCATATCGGTTTATACCGCCAACAATAACGCCCTGGAAGACGGCCAGGCCATAGCCGAGCATGTCTGTAGGGTGGTGGCCTCGGCGCTCATTTGATGCATTCCTCGCAAGCTTGCCCTGGCGTCAGTGCGTGCTATACTGCACAACAAAGCAGGAGCACCGGGATGCACATACCACTGCCCCGGCCTGGATGAGAAGGATGGGCGCGATGGCACTGTTTGATATTTCTCGTTTGTTTTATTGGCATGCCTACCTGCGTGGACGCCCTCCCTGGGATACAGGTATCAGTCCACCGGAATTGATGCAGGTGATTGAAGGAGAGCAGGCGCTCCCTGCGGGGAAAGCGCTTGACCTGGGCTGTGGGACTGGCACCAACAGCATCTATCTGGCACAGCACGGTTGGGATGTCAGCGGCGTCGATTTCACGGCTCGTGCGCTGGAGCGTGCCAGCGAAAAAGCCGCGCGCTCCGGAGTGATGGTGAAATTCTTCCGTGGCGATGTCACTCGTCTGGGCGATCTGCCGCTGCGCGGGCCATTTGATTTGCTCTTTGATCTTGGGTGTTTTCATAGCTTATCTCCCCAGGGCCGCGTGGCCTATGCGCAGGATGTGGCAAGCCTGAGCCGCCCCGGCACGCTCCTTTTGCTCTATGCGTTTGTCCCACACAAATTTCGTGGGCGCACGGTGGGGGTGTCGCCTGATGACATCCAGGCCGCTTTGCGTGACGCCTTTGTCTGCGAGCAGATCGACTGGGGCAATGACGCACCGGGCACAGGTTCAGCGTGGTACCGCTTTCGCAGAGTAGGAGCGCAGTGACCTGATGGATCAGCAACTTTCTCCTGTGCCCAGGAAACCGCGCGGCCTGCTGTGGTTGGGTATCGTTGCGCTGGCGTTGCTGACCCTGTTTATCGGGCTGGCCGTGCCTGCTCTGCCTGCGCTTTTGCTTGCGCCCAAAACCACGACCTCGCCAACCACGACAGCAGCGCGTGGACCCTGGTATCTGGCCGGAGGTGGTTCCTGTGTGCAGCTTCCTTCGTCTCTGCCGAAGCAGATCAGCAATGTCCAGGTAAGCCATGATAGCTTTCTGGCGCACAGTGAACCAGAAATTGCCGAGAATCCCCTGAACCCGCTGAACCTGGTAGGCGGCTCCAAATTCTTCACTGACCCAGCCCACTACCGGTTCAAGATTGGCTATTATACGTCGATGGATGGCGGCTGCACCTGGACGGATGGCGGGATTTTTCCTGGCTATGGTGCCTATACCCTGACCTCTGATATTAGCTTTGCCTTTGGCCGCCATAATGATGTCTATGGCGCGGTGCTGGTGGATGGTTCAGCCAGTAATGGGCAGTTTAGCGGTGTTGCCGTTTCGCGTTCGACGGATGGTGGGCGTACCTTTCAAGCGCCAGTGCTGCTTCAGGCCGATTCGACGGGCGCGACCTTCAGCGATAAGCCCTGGATTGGTGTGGACAATACAGGTGGCCCTTTTTCTGGCTCGATTTATGTCGTTTGGAATCTGGATTCTAATCGGATGAACAGCGCGCCTATCTACTTTTCACGCTCCACCGATGGTGGGCGTACGTTCTCAAAAGGCGTAGAGATTGATGGGGTTTCGCCGCACTGCCAGTTTGGTAATCCAGAGGGAAACAGCGGGGCGCGCACCTGTGATTCTGCGCTGGGCGCAACGCCGGTGATCGGCCCTGATGGCGCGATCTCGGTCGTCTACGCCTATCTGGACCCACGTCTTGCCGATGATGGCGACAACGGGCAAGATCAAGGCAGCACCCAGCAGCCAGGTGGGCCAGCCATTGCTGGAAGCCAACCCCATCTGGCGCAGTGCGCAGCGCTGCCACCTAGCCAGGCGGCGCATACCCAGATGATGGTGGTGCAGTCGCGCGATGGCGGCCAGACGTGGGCGAATCCTATTGATGCTGCCGAGGTCTACGATGTGCCTTTTCATTTCCGCAATAGCTGCTTCCGCAATTTCTCGCTCCCGGCTTTTGCGGTAGATTCCACCAATGGCACGCTATATATCTCCTGGTCTGATGAGCGCAATGGCGACGCCGATATTGTGCTGGTGCGTTCCACCGATGGCGGCCAGACCTGGAGCGCGCCGGTGCGTGTGAACGATGATCCGGTTGGCGATGGCAAAGATCAATTCCAGCCGCAGGTTGCTGTTGCGCCTGATGACGTGGTGAGTGTGATGTTTTTTGATCGGCGCAACGATCCCAACAATCTGCTGGTCGATGTCTATCTGGCGCAGTCCACCGATGGCGGCCAGACTTTTCATCCCAACGTGCGTGTGACGAGCGTTGCCTCCGACCCATCTGTCGATGCGCCTGTGCCCGACGATGGCACGAATGTCACCTTCTTTGGTGATTATCAAGGGCTGGCCGTTGATGATCACTTTGCGCATGTCTTCTGGAACGATACCCGCACCGGCAGCCAGCAAATCTTTACAGCGGCGATGCCTTCTGTCCAACAGTAAAGAGCATGAGAGGCTACAGCCACTGAAACACGACTGTGGCCTCTCGGCTGCCTCTGTTCAGTTGGCGACAGGGTAGCCAATCTCGTCCATCTCGGCCACGATCTGGTCGCGGGTGATGGCTTGTGGGTCGTAGTGGACCAGCACGGTTTGCTGAGGAATATCCACCTTCACCAGACTGATACCTTGCAGTTTGCCGATGTCGCCCTCGATAGTGCGCTGGCAATGCTCGCAAGAAATATCTGGGGCTTTCAAATTCAATTCGGCCATGGTTTTGCTCCTTACCACATCAGCGTTTATCTTCCAAACCTGCGCAGCCGCAAGGCGTTGAGAACAACGGTGACGGAACTGAACGCCATCGCTGCTGCTGCCAGAACCGGCGCGTAAATCGTCAGGACAGCGAGCAGCGGCGACAAGATTACCAGGGGAATCAACACGATATTGTAGCCAAACGCCCAGGCTAGATTCTGTTTGATCATGCGCATCATGCGCTTGCTGAGCAGTATGGCAGTTGCCACGCTTTCCAGATTGCCTTTGACCAGCGCGATGTCGGCGGCCTCGATGGCGATGTCGGTTCCGGTGCCCATGGCGATGCCTGCGTCGGCCTGGGTGAGCGCCGGAGCATCGTTGATGCCATCGCCAACCATGGCAACTACCTTGCCGCTCTTTTGCAGCCGCTCGACCTGCTGCGCTTTGTCGGCAGGCAGCACCTGTGCCAGCACACGCTCCGGCGCGATGCCGACCTGCCGCGCCATGGCCTGGGCGGTGCGCTGGTTATCGCCCGTCAGCATCCAAACTTCCAGACCCAAACGCTGCAATTGGTTGATCGCCTGCGCCGAGGTGGGCTTGATCGTATCCGCTACAGCCACGGCGCCAATGAGTTTGCTTTCGCTTGCTACCAGCGTCACCGTTTTGCCCTGTGCCTCCAGTTCGGCAATCTGTGGCCCCAACGTGTCATTGGTAATGCCGTGCGCGTGCAGCAGCGCCTGTGTGCCGATGAGCACTGGCTTTCCGGCGACGCTGGCTTGCAATCCTTTGCCCGGGATAGCCTGTGTATTGGTTACAAGGGCGCTCAGGTCCAGCCCGCGTTCGCGTGCTGCCTGGACGATGGCCTGTCCCAGCGGATGTTCAGAGCCTTGTTCGGCCAGCGCCGCCAGGCGCAGCAGATCGTCGGGAGCGCCGCTGGCATCAGCCAGCAGCAGATCGGTGACTTCGGGCTTCCCACGAGTGATTGTGCCTGTTTTGTCCAACACCAGCGTATTGACCTGACTGATGCGTTGCAGGCTTTCGCCATTTTTGATCAGAATGCCTAGCTCGGCGCCGCGCCCAGAGCCGACCATCAGGGCCACCGGTGTCGCCAGGCCCATGGCGCAGGGACAGGCCACCACCAGCACGGCAGTGGCAACCAGCAGACCAATAGTCAGAGCGTTGGCTGGTGTGCCCCAGACGCTGGTTACCAGATACCAGCCAATGAAGCTGAGCGCCGCGATAGCCAGAACTGCTGGAACAAAGATGCTGGAAATTTGATCGGCCAGGCGTTGGACGGGCGCTTTACTGCCCTGTGCCTGCTCCACCAACCTGACAATCTGTGCCAGCATGGTCTCGCTGCCAATTTTCTCGACGCGCATATGCAGCAGACCGGTGGTGTTGACCGTTGCACCCAACAGCGTGTCGCCGGGCTTTTTCTCAACCGGCAGGCTCTCGCCGGTCAGCATGGACTCATCGGCTGCCGATGTCCCTTCCAGAACGCGCCCATCCAGGGGCACGCGCTCACCTGGGCGCACCAGGAGGGTATCGCCGACTGTTATCTGGTCTACTGGAAGATCGATGATCTGGCCCCCGCGCAGCATATGAGCGATGCGTGGCTGAAGCCCCAACAGCTTCTTGATCGCTTCGCTGGCGCGCCCTTTGGCTCGCGCTTCCAGGTACTTGCCCAGAAAGATCAGCGTGACGATCATGGCGGGGGTGTCGTAGTACATGTTGCCTTGCAGCGCTGGCACAAACGTGGCGGCGACGCTGGAGGCAATGGCGACGGTTGACCCCATGGAAACCAGCACATCCATATTGACAGTTCCGTGCCGCAGGGCATTTATAGCGCTACGATGGAAGGTCCAGCCGACCACGCTCCAGACGGTCAGCGACATTGCCAGCAGCACATAAGGTTCCCAGGCATACAGTGGCATAAGCGTGGTCAGGCCGCCCATGGTGACGGGCCGCATGAAGAAGATCATCATCACCATCAACGGGAGGGTGAGCGCAATGCCCACCAGCAAGATGATCTGTTTGCGGCGCAGGTCTTTGCGGCGCTGGAGGGTGTCGACATCTGCCTCTGTGCCATTTTCAGCCACTGGCTCTGGCACAAACTCCCGCGCGCCATAGCCCGCCTTCTCGACAGCACCAATGAGTGCGGCCACATCGACTTGCTGCGGCTGATAGATCACGACGCCGCGTTCCGTTGCGAGGTTTACCGCCGCGCCTTCGACTCCTGGTACCTTTTTAAGATTGCGCTCGATGCGCGCGGCGCAGGACGCACAGCTCATCCCTGTCAGCGCCAGGGTAACCTCGGTTGCTGGAGCTTGATGCTCACTTCTTTGCCCGCCAGTCGCCTCGAATTTTTCGGTGCTTATCTGCATAGTATCGTGAGTAGTGTTCATGGGGGCTACCGATTTCCAGCCAGGTTATAGAGTTGAACCAATTCCTCAATCACCTGTTCTTCGCGGTCACCTTTGATGCCATCTGGCACACAAGTGTGCAGATGGCCCTCCAGGATCAACGCTTCCAGTTTCTCAATCGCCTTACGCACGGCGTAGGTCTGGCGCAAAATATCGACACAGTATTTGTCGTCTTCGATCATCTTGCGAATGCCACCCAGATGCCCTTCGATGTAGGAAAGGCGTTTCAGCGCGTCGGTACGCCTTTCGTCTAGCATAGCTTTGTTTCCTCCTCCCCCAGCGCTTAGGTGGGTACACCCTAACCCACCCGGTGGGGGTTTTGTTAAGAATATGACACCCCCCATAGGGGGGTGTCAAGGGGACCACAACGTCAGTTGTCCAGTTGCTTATTGGCTGCGTGCCGCTTCCAGGCTGCCTCCCACGATAATGGTGTAGCCGCTGGGGAAGGTAGGATTCGTTGCGGCGTTGGCAATAGCTTCGCCCATATCGACTGTGGTGGGAAGTGCGCCAATCTGCTCTCGCCGCTGGCTGGCAAGCCCTGGCGCTTTGCGCTCCAACAGTTTGGGGGTAATGGTGCCTTCAATCAAATCGCCGGTGACGATGAGCAGGCGGATGCCACGCTGAGAGAAGACTTCCTGCTGCGCGCGTAATGCTTGCTCGCCTGCATATTTGGTTTCGGCGATGGGGGCATAGTTAGGGATTTGCTCTATCTGGCCGTACAGATGCGCCCAATGGCTGGTCACAAAAATAATGGCGCTCCCTGATGGCATGAGGGGCAGCGCGCGCTCGACCAGCGCCAGTTGGGCATCGCGGTTGATGTGCATCGGATAGTCCGGATCGACGGCCAGCAGGTCGCGCTCCAGTCCTCCCGAAGCGTTGAGGACCAGTACATTTAGGCAGCCACGCCATTCTTTCACGGTAGCAAAAAGCTGCGCGACATCGGCTTGCTGGGTGACATCACCACGCACAGCGATGGCGTCCATGCCGCGCTGCTTAATCTCATCTACCACTTTGCTGGCGCGTGCGGCTTTGTTGCGATAGGTGATAGCGATATCATAGCCGCGTTCGGCCAGTGCGATGGCACTTGCCGCGCCAATGCCCCGCGAGCCCCCAGTAATCAGCGCCACCAGGCGCTCGGATGATTCCATAATGGCTTGTTTCCTTCTCTTACCAACCAACTGCCAGCCCATCGGCGCGTGGGTCTGCGCCGCCAGCCAACACGCCCTGTGTTCGGTCAATGACGATGGCCTGCGCGTGACCCATGGCTGAGGACCAGCTTTCCTCTACCTCGATGCGATGCCCTTTGGCTGCGAGCGCGGCCAGCGTCTCTGAGCCGATGCGGTCTTCGGCGGCTACCGTTTCAGCCAGCCCCCCCTCCTCGCCGGTAAAGAAGCCGCTGCGCCAGCGCGGCGCGCTGATGGCCGCCTGTGGGTTCATGCCGAAGTCCAGCATATTCGAGAGCATTTGGACATGAATCTGTGGCTGAGCGTCACCGCCCATGGTGCCAAAGACGATGGCGGGCTGATTGTTCTTGAAGGCCATGGCGGGCGTCAGGGTATGCATGGTACGTTTGCCTGGCTGGAGATAGTTGACATGCACCGGGTCGAGCGAGAAATAGGAGCCGCGATTCTGCAAGAGGATGCCTGTATCGCCTGCGACGACGCCGCTGCCAAAGCCGAAAAAGAGGCTCTGGATGAGCGAGACGGCGTTTCCGTCGCCATCGACAGCGCAGAGATAGATCGTATCCCCCTCCAGCTCTGCGCCTGGCCGCACCTGAACCGCTGCTTTCGTTCTATCAATACGTGCCCGCTGCCGGTCAGCGTAGTCTTGAGAGAGCAGCCGATCAAGCGGAATGTCTACAAAGTCGGGGTCGCTGATGTAGCGGTCACGGTCTGCAAAGGCGAGCTTTTTGGCTTCGACCAGCAGATGCAGGTATTCCGGTGTCTGGTGGCCCAGCGCCGCCAGATCGAAGCCGTCCAGAATGTTCAGCATCTCCAGCGCGGCGAGACCCTGACTGTTTGGCGGAAATTCGTAGATGCGATAGCCGCGATAGGTGGCGCTGATGGGCGTAACCCAATTCGAGCGGTGTGCGGCCAGGTCTGCCGCTGTCAGGAAACCGCCGTTCTTCTGGCTGAAGGCGGCAATGGAGCGACCTACTTCGCCAGTGTAAAAAACGTCGCGCCCGCCTTCGGCAATGGCGCGCAGCGATCGCGCCAGATCGGGCTGGCGGAAGCGCTCGCTGCCCTGGGGGATATGCCCACCTGGCGCAAAGGTGGCGGCTGTCGTCGGGAACTGATCGAGCAGGTTGCGGTTGGATTCGATAGCTTCGGTGAATTTGGCGCTGATGGGAAAGCCTTCTTCGGCATATTCGATGGCAGGTTGAAAGACCTCGGCCCAGTCGAGTTTGCCATGTTTGGAAATAAGTTCGTGCCAACCGTCAACAGCGCCTGGCACCGTGACGGAGAGCAGCCCATAGCGCGGAACCACTTTCAGACCACGCTCGGCAAAGGCGTCAGGCGTCATGGCCTGGGGTGCGCGCCCGCTGGCGTTGAGGGCGCGCAGTTCCTGGGCGTGGGCATCCCAAACGAGCGCAAACAGGTCGCCACCTACTGAACACCAGCGATGATAGACGACAGTTAGCGCCAGATTAGCGGCAACGGCGGCATCAACGGCGTTGCCGCCCTTCAGCAGCATCCTTACGCCAGCCTGTGTGGCAAGATAGTGTGGGGTTGCGACCATGCCATGCGTGGCATAGGCGGGAACGATGGGGTACGCGCTCATGTTCTGCTCCGTGCTGTAAATTGAGTGAGTGCTATGAGGGACAGGATGGAGTTTCGTGTAGCCATGAACGGCTGGCGGCTGAATCTGTCCCCAGCCAGAGTATAGCATACCAGGCGCCCAGACTAATCTTTCTGGGATGCTATACTCAAAGTGGGAGTGGTGTGCTTCATCTGGCTTTGGTCTTGCCTGATCATCTGCGTGGCCTGCTCAACAATCTACAGAGCTATTTGCTCGGGAGCATTATTAATGGTGTCGAATTCTTCGCCCTCATCTGAACCACAGTCCTTGGGGTTTGATCGCGCCGCGCCTCGCTATGACGCCACACGCGGCTATCCGCTTGACGTGGCCGAGCAGATTGGCGCAGCTATCATCGAAGCCGCTGCTGCGGCTGCTGACACGCGCTTCCTGGAAGTCGGTGTGGGCACTGGACGGATTGCCTTGCCCGTTGCGCGCCAGGGCTATGACTATACTGGCGTCGATATTTCAGCGCTTATGCTTGATCGGCTGCGCGCCAAAGTGACTGAGCTTCAGCAGTCGGCGACCAGCACAGCCAGGCCGATTCATCTTCAGCTTGTGATGGCCGATATGACGGCGCTGCCTTTTCCCAATGCTTCATTTGATGTGGTGGTTGCGGTGCATGTCTTTCATCTTGTTCGTGCCTGGAAGCAGGCGGTTGAGGAGGTGCTGCGCGTGCTGCGATCTGGAGGGGTCTTTTTGCACTGTTGGGATGAATACTTGTCTGGAGATGAAGCGCTGCGAGAGCGTTGGGTCCAGATTGTTCGCGAGTTAGGCGGCGAGGTTGGCATTATCGGTGCCGAGCGGCGGAGTGCAGTGACAGACTATCTGCGCGAACGAGGTTTCACGGTCGAGGTCCTGCGCACCGTGATCTGGGAAACGCAGGAAAGCCCGCGCGCAGCTTTTGACTATATTGCGCAGCGGGTCTGGTCACGGACCTGGCTGGTGCCTGATGATATCTTTGCGGCTTCGATTCAGCGCCTGGAAAGCTGGGCTACGAATCGCTATGGCGCAGCATATACGATACCTCGCCCTCAGACCTATCAGTTTATCATCAGCCGCACCCGACGGTAAGATGACTCAGGAGGGAAGTGGGATGGGCAAGCACAGTACATTTGCGAATACGTGGGTGAATCAGACCAACCTCAGCAAGCACTTTGGGATGAGCGCTATCGCCGTTGGCAAGGAGCTAACTGAATTAGGCTTGAAGGGGGCAGATAAACAGCCGACAGCACGGGCGCTGTCCGAAGGGTTTTGTCGGTCAACGTCGCTCAAAGATGGAACGCCTTTCTTCATGTGGACGAGAAGAAGGTGGCAGGGTTGTTGCGTTCCTCGGGACTCCATCAATTGAGCAGCACCGATGCCGATGCCTACGAGACCGCCCGCGCCTTGATTGCAGCGGCCAAAGAGGCTGACGAGACGGGTTTGGATAAGCTTTTCTTTTTCATGGTTGACGAGGTTTCAACCCATCTTCCGCACGTTTCCTTGCTGTGTTGAGTGATTTAGGGCAAGAATCGATTTGACAGGTTCCAGCCAGCGTGAGAGACTCGCCCCATCGCATAATGGAGGAGGCTTGCATGGCGAATTTTGCGGTGGAGCGGCT
>DATGID010000132.1:0-22364 GCA_035307385.1 Ktedonobacterales bacterium
CCAGCGCTGTGGCATGCAGATGAATGCGGACCACAATGCCGCTATTAATATCTCCAGGGCTGCCGTCAAGCCGCCTCTGGTAGCAACTCGCCTCCTGGCGAGTTAGTTACAAGCTCCCGCCTTTAGGCGGGGGTACTTGACGGCCTATCCTATGTGAGGTTATGTTAGCTGAACCGGAAGATAAAGCGAAAACGCGCATCTTCTTCGTACCACATAGGAAAGTTGGTGCCCCACACATTATTGTAGAGATTGCAGTGTATGCCCTCGAACAGATCAGGCTGCTCATCTGTGAAATTCAGCAGAGAAGGTTTTCCTGGCGCAATCAGTGGCGCATCGAGCGTTGCTACGATGAATTTCCCATCGCCTCCTTCGTAGATAAGGTCCTGGTCGATCGCATGCAAGGTGCGATTTCCCAGCGGAACGATCTCTAGAGGCGTTATCTGTGTGCCTAACTTTGAGAAAGACCATCCTTGCGCGTTGCTGATGATTGGCTGAAACGAGCACCAGAGCGCTTCGGGGAGACGAGACGCTTGCTTGTCTGTCCACTGGATATTCAGAGAGAGGACTGGCTTGCTGCGAGGGGCTATGAGTTCCATCGTCAGGGTGCAAGGAGCACCAAGCGCGGTGCTTTGCTCTGGCAGGCGCATTTCGAGGAAAAAAGACACCCCCTGCTCATCGCGCCGTGTATACATTGCGGTCAGATGAGCGGTCCAAGATTGGTGGGCGTCTATGTAGCGATCGATACCAGGTTTATTAAAGTCTTTCTCTGCCCAGCCGCGCGTTTCCTCGTCCGTTCTGACATATTGTTTCCAGAAACGATCATAGTCGCTTTGGGAAAACACCTCATAATGAAGATGCCCTAACAGATGGTCCGCCGATGCCCATTGATGTCCCGTTGCTTTGTGCTGGAGATAACTCAGCGCGCCCGACTGGGCATCAAAACCAAGGGTGAAGTGCTCTGTCTCAAAGCGCTGGCTCCAATCTTGCGTTTGTTGCCAGCCCGCTCGCTCTCTTGTCCGAGGTGCAAGGGTTTGCAGATGCGCCCGCGCTTCCTCTGCCTCGGGTGATTCCTCTAGAGCAGCCACAGCCTGTTGCAGATAGGCGCGTTGCTCGCGCCAGGAAGCCTCGAAGCGCTGAGCCGGTTCGGTTTTTCTGAGTTCTTTCAGTTGAGCAGGAGTGTAAGAACTATAGTTGTCCAGATGTGTCTTCTCGTCCAGACCCCAGGTGTGTTCAGCTACCTGTAACAGCGCATTGCTGAAACGGTTGGTGCTTCGCCCGTCTTCCTTGAGGCGGCCCTCATGCAACCATTGACGGCGCAAGCGCGAGAGTTCACGAAACTGACTCACCTTCAGCGGGTCGGCTCCAACGCCGTGAATCCAGGTATCTCCAATCTCACCAGTGACCACCGGAAGCTGCTCTTTGATCAGCACGAGTTCCTGGGCGAAAGCGCTCAGCGTGGAGGCGCTGATCATCGCTTGCGGGAAGCGTACCCGCAGGTGATGGTAAGCCTCGACCACTTCTCCAGGAGATTGAGGACCAATGTTATCGTTGGTATGGGCGAACGCAAGTGCTGCTGGTGAGCCAGGAACCTCGCCGAACCCCCCGTACGATCCGGCTTGATACATCACGATCACGTCTGCGCCGCTTGCATCTTTCCAGACGAAGAGGGGGGGCACCTCTGGAGCCGTGGAGGCAGGGTTTACCCCAATATGCAGAAAGGTAATACCCGCTTCCGCGAGCAAGGGCACAATCCCGCGTGTGTGGCCTGGGACATCCGTCATTTTTGCTGCGGTCGTTTTTTTGCCGAAACGGCTATCAAGCTTCTGCGAGAGGCTTAGCCCATACGAAAAGAGCGACGCATCCATAAATTCGCTGTGCGTGGTGAATGGAAGCCCATGCCAGCTCAGGTCACCCGCCTCAATCGCCTCTTCCATGACCCGCCGTTCACTGGAAGACGCCTGCTCTAGATATTCCTGAATGAGCCAGGAACCGGTCGTCCAGATAAAACGTTCAGATGAGCCGCGCTCGCGTAGTTGCCTGGCTGTTTGCAATGCTTTTGGAATGTAAAAGGTAAAATACTGGGCCAGCACTTTTTCGGCTAAATCGGTAAATCCGAGATCAAGATGTGTTTTGAAGATCAAATGGATACGTTCGGGAGGACTCATCGCCACGGTCACTTTTCCTCTTTCTCTAAGATGGTTCGTCTCTTGCCCCTACTCGGCAAGTGTTCGCTGATAGGTCGGTGGAACAGCAAACGCAACATTCCGTTCGGTAGCGCCACAACTTTTGCGGACAATCAAGCTGACGGGGAGTATGACGCGCTGTAATTGCGACGTTCGTTTTGCAATGAGATTGAAGAGAATTTGCATGCTCTGGCGGCCAAGGTCAGCCGCCGGTTGCAGAATCGAAGTGAAAGGAACCCTCGTAAATGCTCCAATATCCCCCCCGCCGCAGCACACGAAAGCCAGGTCATCGGGAATAGTCAAACCAATATCTTGCGCGGCTTGCAACACATGTAAAGCAACATAGTCGTTGATTGCCAGGACAGCACTTGGGCGGTCAGAGCGTTGCAAATAGGTACGCACCTGGGCCTGATCAGCGGGATCAAGCTCCGGGGCGGAAAGGTGACTGGGCAGCCGCGATGGCCCAGACAGGTTGAGGCTCAAAAGAAGGAGACGTTCATCGATGGGGATGCCATGCTCGGATAGGGCGCGGCGGTAGCCAAGCTCACGACTGATGCCGCTGGTCATGCGTGAGGCAGTTGAGATCAGACCAATGCGTTGGTGCCCAAGGGAGATCAGGTGCTGCGTGGCCGCATACCCCGCAGCAATATCATCCGAGAGAACGTAGTTGCACTCAACCTCGGGGACATAGCGGTCAATCAACACAAATGGGATATGCTGTTCTTGCAACTGGAACAGCATTTCTCTGCGCTCTTTGCCGTTTGTTGAGACAAGACGCCCATCCTGAAGTTCAACGGGATGATCACCTGGAAAAATGACGATACCGGCGACTCCCTGCTGGACAAACTGGCTGATATGGTAGCGTTCCATCGCCCAGTCGTTCTCAGAATAGGCAAAATTCAGACGAGCACCAGCCGTTCGGGCCTCTGTTGCCACCCCCAGCACGATGTTATCGAGAAAACTATCAGCCAGATAGGGAACAATGAAGCCGATCTGTAATGGAGACAACTGCTCCCGGTTGTCTCCAGAAAGTGGAAGCTCATCCGAGTCCGCCGCGGCGACAAAAGTTCCTTGCGGGCGCCGCCGGTAGAGGACTCCCTGATGCACCAGCAGGCCGATGGCTTTGTTCATTGTGTTATGGCTGACACCATAGCGACGGGTTAACTCCAACTCAGAAGGAAGCTTGCTATGAGGGCCAAGTTCGCGCTGGGCAATATCTTGTTGTATAGCTTGTGCAATTTGACGGTGTAATGGGAGGGATGGTTGTTGCTCTTTTCTTTGCGACACGGTATATTCCCCCATGATGACGAACTCTTTTGTGCAAAGCATATACCATGGTATATGCTTTTGTCAATGCTCCCTGCTGATTCCACAAAATCATCTCTTTTGGTGAATCAATCGCGGTCATATCTTCATAATTGCGCGAAAAAGGTATGTTTCTCCCTCTTGACAAGGGGATTTTTTTTGTGTATTCTCCACACATACCAGTATTATAATACTGGTATGTGTGGAGAATACACCACGGTATTTGTGATTCTTCTTCACTCGACAGCGGTTTTGTCGGAAGACGATGATCGTCCCACATGGTATCAAAAGGAGATACGTTCTTATGTCTACCTTTTCACCCCAGGAGCCCAGCGATGATATCATCGCTCGTGCTGCCACAGGACGCCTCTCGCGTCGTACTTTTCTTGTGCGCGCTGGTGCGCTTGCTCTTAGCGCCGGTGCTGCCGCATCGCTGCTTGCTGCATGTGGGGGCAGTACCACTGGGACCGATACCGTCACCGTTGTCGCTGGTGACAACCAATTCTGGCCCACTGTGCAAACCTACAACACGGCCAATCCGCATCTGAAGGTCACCACCATTGTGAGCGCTTGGGGCAATGGTGGGCAGGACATGAAGGAAAAAGAGCTGGTCCTGATGAGTGGAGGGACTTTTCCTAATCTGGCTCAGATGGTCTGGTTGAAGGAGTTTGCGCGCGAGGGACTGCTGCTTGATCTGACGGATACGGCGAAAAGTTGGGATGTGTATCCGCATCTGAACTCAGCGCAAATAGCGCGTATGTCGTACAACGGGCGGATTTATGGCCTCACTCTGGGCAATAACACGGTGTTTCAGTATTACAACAAAGACATTCTGGCACGAGTTGGTATGACTGGTCCCTTGACGACGCTGGACCAGGTGCAAGAACTGGCGAGCAAAATCCTGGCGGCCCGGCTGACCACGGCCCACGGCAATCCCATTTACACCACGGCCTTTGATGGCGGGAACTGGGCCACTGATTACTGGCTGTGGGCTGGTGGTGGCTCCCAGATGAACGATGATTATACGCAGACCCTCATCGACTCACCAGCTTCCATTGCCGCCTACGCTACCATGCAGAATCTGGTGAAAAGCGGGGCAGCCCCCAAACCGGATGGCACCTCCCTTCAACTCTGGCTCAATGGTCAGATTGCCATGTATATCAGCGGCGAATGGGACGCTCTGGCAACCGCCCAGGCCAAATTGAATTATGGTACTGCGGTGATGCCCAAAGGACCGACCGGCCTTAATACAACAAGTATTGGAGGTGTGGAGTACGCTATCTTGAAGAAATCTTCGAATCAGGATGCGGCCCTTTCGCTCCTCAAGGCTGCGGCTTCCTCTACATATCAGACCGATACGAATCCCCACGTTATTGATTACTTCTCGGATTTGTCTGATTACGCAAACCCAGCGAAACAGGCAGCCTGGAACAGTCAGGGTCCTGGGGTGGCGCAATCGCGATTGGTCACCGCTGACCAGTTGCAGTCATCGCGCTACAATTTCTTGGAAGCGCCCTATGTCTTCCCAGATGCGGCGACCATCTATAATGATGCTTTGCAGCAGGTCCTCGTCCAACTGGCTGATCCAGCCACGGTAATGAAGTCGGCTGCAAGTCAGATCAACCAGGGCATCAGCGGCGCGGTGAATTCCTAAAGAGACCTCGCAGCATCTGCTGGCCTGGTTATGTGCCAGCAGATGCTGCTTCTCCTGAACGTTCGATTCCATCCTGCAACCTCTACTGTCCAGGTGGAAAGAGATGAGAGAAGAAACCGTCTTGAAAACGCCCGGCGTGTCACGCACGCTTGAAATGCCTCGCACGCGCGTGCGAGCATACATTCGCTCGAAAATGAATGGAAAGCACCTGTTTGCGTACACCGTGGTCACACCGGCGGTGCTCTTCTTTGCCGTCTTCTTTTATTATCCCTTTTTCGTGAACATCTATTATATGTTCACCAATTATAATTATATTACTGACAGCCACTTTGTTGGCCTCAAAAATATCCTGCACTTTTTTCACGATCCAAACATCACCACTGCTTTTTCTAATACCTTCCTCCTGACCGCCATCGGGTTGCCGCTTGCTCTGATCCTGGCGTTGCTGGTAGCCATTGCGGTCTTTTACATGACCATTGGCAAAACGCTCATTCGCAGTGCGATCTTTTCAACATCCCTGGTTAGTGCGATTGTGGCGGCCATTATTTTTAAGCAGTGGTTTGGTCAGGAACTTGGATTTATCGATAATACGCTCGCCAGCTTGCATCTGGCACGTATCCCCTGGCTGACGCAGCCCTCCTGGTCGTTGTTTGGCATTCTACTTGTCATCATCTGGGGCACCCTTGGCTACAACATGGTCATCTATCTGGCCGGGCTTTCCAATGTGAACCAGGAGTTGGTTGAGGCTGCCCGCGTCGATGGGGCAAATGCATGGCAATGTCTGCTTTTTATCATCATTCCTCAACTCAGACCAACCATCGTCTTTTTAGCCATTACCATGGTGATCAATTTCTTGAAAACCTATGTCCAGGTGGCAATTTTGACCAACGGTGGCCCCTACGGCTCAACCAGAACAATCTTGCTATATATGTTCCAGCAAGGGTTCGACTTCCAGAATGTTGGCTATGCTGCAGTGATCGCTTTTGCATTATTCCTGATTACGCTGCTGGTGACCCTCATTCAACTGCGCGTCACACGGCTCTCCGCCGACTAAGAGAAAAGGGGTTCGCTTGTGCTGCTCCAACACTACCTGCCCAAAAAGATCAGGCGTCGCCACTGGCGAGGAATCTTGTTATTTATCCTGATGGGAGCATTCACGCTCCTCATGATCAGCCCGGTGCTCTGGATGATTTCCGCCTCTTTTCAGAATCAGGCAGAGATGTATCAGACGCCGTTCCAGTGGATTCCAGAGCACCTGCTTCCGCAAAATTATGTGGCTGCCTGGATAAATGGGAATCTCGGCAGCGCCTTTCTCACCAGCCTGGAAGTGGTCGTCCTCTATGTTCCGGTTCATGTCTTCTTGGCGACGATCACCGGCTACGTGTTTGCCAAGTTTCATTTCAGGGGCAGAAACCTGCTCTTTTTGTTCATTCTCATCACCTTGCTTATCCCTCAGGAGACGACCTACTTTCCCATCTATGATCTGGTCAGGGACATCGGCTGGCTCAATTCTCCCCAGGGGGTGGTGCTGCCTTTCCTGTACAGTGCCTTCGGCATCTTTTTGATGCGCCAGTTTGCGCTCTCTATCCCCGACGAACTGATTGAGGCAGCCAAGTTAGATGGGTGCAGCGACGCCCGCTGCTTTTTTTCCATTGCCTTGCCTTTGTTGGAACCGGGAATGGCCGCGCTGGCTATTCTGGCTTTGATCTTTATCTGGAGCGAATTCGTCTGGAGCCATCTGGTCCTTTCTGATCCCTCGTCGCAGACGCTGACCGTCGCGCTGTATTCGCTCTCGTCTTCGGCAGATGCTGCTCAGGTGAATTATCCAGTCTTGCTGGCTGCCAGTGTGGTTGCGGTGGTGCCGGTCCTGTTGATCTTCATATTTTTCCAGCGGCGCTTTATTGAGAGCGTGAGTCGCGCTGGTATTCGGGGATAGAGGCTCCGGCCAGGCAGGTGCTGCTCCTTGTGGGGAGATTGATCCTGAGCAAGCGTGATGAAACTCTGTTAGCTAGGAAAGGAGGGACAATCACCAGGCGAGCTATCACTTGCGCGATGAAGCGCTGGAGCAGAGAAAGCACCACTCAAAGGGGGTCAGGAATTGATGAGAACGATACCAGTCCTTCGACGTACTCGAGCAACGCATCTGCTGGCACTGGTCGCCCTATTGTTTAGCTTCCTGTCAACGATTACCCTGGTTTTCACTCTAGCACGACCTCATGTCGCCAAAGCGGCGAGCGTCATTTCCTCGGTCACGACGAATGCCAATGGCAAACCCTATATTGAGGTGGATGGGAAACCATTTCTTCCGCTGGTCGTCCAATACCGCGTAGACCTACATGTTACCAACCTGAGCGTCGCGGACAGCTTCTTTGCCGATGCGAAGGCAATCGGCTTTAACACCGTTTCTCTCCCGATCTGGTGGGCCTGGATCGAACCTTCCCAAGGAACGTGGAACTGGACCTATCCGGAGAATTTCATTTCGGCTGCTGACCAGTATGGCCTGAAGCTGGAATTTCTCTGGCTGGGCACCGACATTGCTGGTGGCGCGCTGACTAGCCAGAATCCGATTTACACCCCTGGGTATATCTTCCCGTCCTGGATTACCAACGACACCACCACCTATCAACGGCATATCAACTCCAATGGACAAATATCCGAAGTCAATAGTGGTGATGGCTGGGGTAATGATGACGCCTTCAGTTTCACTGATCAGAATACGCTGACCCAGGAGGAAACCGCGCTCCAGGCGCTCATGAACCATGTTGCCACGTATGACACCCAGCACGCAGTCATCGGGGTGCAGATCAATAACGAAACCATGATCAACGCGCGTATCTGCGATACCAGCAATGAGCAAGATCGGTCCTATGATGCGGCCACGACTGCGGCCTTCCAGGCTTCTGGCCTCTCAAATAGCCAGCAATTCGCCCGCGATCAACTCGCGGACTGGCAAAACGCACTGGGGCAGGTCGTCAAACAGAGTAACTACCCCGTCTATACGCGCATGAATTACTGGGGATATGGCTGTGGGGCCACCTTTGCGGAGATCAAGCAGCGGGCGCCTAACATCGACTTTGAAGGCGATGATCCCTACACCATGGATATTAGCTCGATCAGGAGTCTTATCACCAGCAATCTCCAGAATAATGGTTTAGCCATTTGTGAGAATGGCCCCTACAGCGATACGCCCACGCTGATGTTAACGACCTACGACGCCGGTGGCATCTATTATTCAACGTATTCGTTAGTCAACGGAGATACTGGTGGGTCGGGACTGGTGAATGCTGACCATAGCTGGACCGCGAATACGTCGGCCATAAGCAGCGCTGTCCTGCAATTAGCCAAAGACCCGCAGGATATCGCCGATCACACGCCGAACCAGAATATTGGCTACTTCCACGTGCTGGATACGAATGCCTCGGATAATGAAAGCAAGACCCTTAATGGAGTCAGTGTCAATTACGCGACCTCAAACTCTGGTATGGGCGTGGCGATCATGAACTCCAATGATCTATTGCTGATGGGTATCAATGGGGCAGGGACGTTCACGGTCACCAATGCTCTTCCTGATTCCATCGATGAGGGCTACTACGACTCCAACGACAACTGGGTTTCGACAGGGTCGGCGAGCTATACCAACAATGGCAATGGCACCTTCAGCGTGACTGTCGGCAGTAGCGATTTTATTCGGCTCCATTACACGAATGGAATCGGCAGCGCCCCCCCAAACCTGGCCCTCAGCGCCACGGTCACTGCGCCGGGCTTGACGGGCAATCTCCAGACCATCCACGATAACAACGATACCACGGGCACGGTCAGTGTCGATAACCCGACGTTCCCCCAGTATATTACCTATACCTGGCCTGCTGGGCAGACGTTTGATCAAGTGGTGCTCTCCGTCTGGTATGGGCAGGGACAGGGTATCACCAACTTCACCGTCGAGGTTTCCAGCGACGGCAGCAGCGGCTGGACTCAGGTGGCCGCCTCAGGGAATCTGACCTATACGTTCAATAATGCCACCGTGGAGGCGAAAACGCTGAACTTTGCCAACCAGACAGGGATGAAAGGGCTACGCATCAAGGTCAATAGCGCCAATCTGGAGTGGAAGCACTTTGCCATCAATGAATTCAAGGTGTTTGACGCTAACCCCGTGAATCTTGCCCCCAGTGCGACGCTCAGCGCGCCGGGCTTGACGGGCAATCTCCAGACCATCCACGATAACAACGACGCCACCGGCACGGTCAGTGTCGATAACCCGGCGTTCCCTCAATACGTCACGTATACCTGGGCTTCGGCCCAAAGCTTTGATCAGGTGACACTTTCCACGTGGTACGCGCAGGGGCAGGCCATCGCCAACTTCACCGTCGAGGTATCGACTGATGGCAGTACCTGGACCCAGGTGGCTGCATCGGGAGCTTTGACCTACGCCACCAATGATGGGACTGTTGAGACACAATCACTCACGTTTCCTCTGCAAACGGGCATGAAAGGGCTACGTATCAAGGTCAATAGTGCCAACCTGGAGTGGAATCACTTTGCCATTATTGAGTTCAAGGTGTTTGATAGTTAGAAGGGAATCGATCGCTTGCTCGCGTTATGCACACGTTGAGTTGCTGCTGGGGTCTCGCCCTGGCACCCAGCCAACTTTTCTCGTGAAGCATGTCAGGACCATCCTTTGCAAAAGGAAGAGCGGTATCTATGGAACATCACACGACCTATCAATCCTATCGCGGTTTGCCATCCCTGGCTGGAGTGTGCTCCTTCGAGGATGCGATGAGACCAGGCTTGTCTGTGGACGCCTGTGTGACCCGTCTCAAACGCTATCACTATGCCTTCAAACGGCTTCACCAGATGTTGACGGCCCGCATTACCGCCGAACCGATCTATGAATTGAAAATGGGATGGAGTTTGCAAGCCCATATCTGCGCGGAATACGTGGCGGCACTGCGCAAGCGAGTGGCAGAGATGCGCGAGCCTCCTCTCCATCTGGATATTGTCCCTGATACATTCCTGGAAATCTTTTTCGATGAGATTCGCGCGGCCCCCTCCACGGAAGCCCTGGTACTCGGCCTCTACGAAAAAGCCTTCCCAGCCCTCCAGGCAGCGCTCCAGCGGCATCTGGAGGATACCAATCCTCTCGTTGACCAGCCATCAGTTCGTCTCTGTCGCCTGGCCCTTTTCGAACTCAACGACATTCTTGCTTTTGGAACACAGGCTGTTCAAGGTCTGGTCGACGAGCCTGCCCGCACCGCTGCCCAGGAGTGGCTTGGTTTGCTGGATAACTGCCTGCTGGCGGCTGGCGGCTTAGACGGAGCAGAAGAGCCAGCGACGGGTGCTGTACAGCGTCGCTTTTCTGCTCAACCGTATGTGTATGATGGGCGCCCACGTCGCGATGAGCGCTTCCAGGACCCGTATAATATGGGCGTCAATGCCGAAGCATTCCTCTATGATGAGCACTTCGCTCCCCAGGCGAAAGTGCTGATGATGTTTTTCAAACGCATGCGGGAAATCGACGTTCCTGAAATGATGGCGAGTATCATCACCGAGACCTCCGGGAAACCATGGGAGTATTACCAGGAGATGAGCCGACAAGTCTGGGACGAGGCTCGCCACGCGCTGATGGGAGAAGTCGGCCTGGTCAGTCTTGGTCTGGACTGGCGGAAAATCGCCTTCAATTTTACCTGGTCTCTGACCCTCAACACGGAGTTGACGCCCTTAGAACGCCATGGAGTGTTGTACTACATCGAACGTGGGCTGATGTCGAACACAGGTAAGCGCTTTGAATGGGAAGTTGGCGTGGCCTCACACGATCCGCTGGCAGCCACCTTCCAGGATTATGATTGGGCGGATGAAGTCCTGCATGCTCATATTGGCCGGGCCTGGTATGTCCCAGAATTTGCCAATCTCCAGGAAGCACTCGCCTATGGGGATCACGCCTGGTCAAGGGTGATGAGCAATTGGCAGACCTGGCGTGATCAAGGACTCACGCAGCATCGCAACTGGTGGCCCGAACTCTATCGGGATGCCTGTGTCAGGTGGGGCATCGAACCGGACAAGGAAGTGCTGGCCTTCAGTGAGACCTATGAAGAGACGCGAGCAGACCGAAAACCGATTGTGGCACCCAGTTGAGGAAGGAGAATTCCTGGATCAACGACCCCCAACTTTGAAGAGCGCCAGGTCGCTAACCTGGCGCTCTTTCTTATGACCTCCAGCCCGCTATTCACCAGGAACCGGTTATCGTGACACTCCCGATCACCTAAAGGTGATGGGCTTCTTGGCATTGCCGGAACGGTAGCCTGTCTCCGCAGAGACCCACTCATCTGAGCGGCGGTTGCGGCTCCGACTGACCAAGACAACACTAACCGGAGTTAGTGACCCGTGTCCGGGCGGCTACAACGTTCCGGCTGGCTTGCACCACTCTCAGCGGTTGTTTGTCCCGCCGATGGACCCTGACGGGGCCGGGCCGTTGATACGTGACCTGAGCGGGAAAGTCGATAACGTTCCCAAACGCCAGCGGGTGCATGTTGGCGCTTCCTACTACGTCTCGATGCCCCACAAAGGAGCACGAACGATTCCGACAACGCCACACACGCCCCTTCACTTTTTGTTTCCACCCGCATATTGGACACCGGCTTGACGTACCCCGCTCTGAACCGGTGAAGCTCTCGATGCGACTTTGCTTGGCTTTGGAGCCGAGGTAGGCCATGTCCTGGCCGTACTCCCATTGGCTCATCCGTTGATTATGATGCCGTCCGCTGTTGTGGTTCCTGACGCCGTGGGGATTGCCGATGAAGAGAGAGCCGACGCCCTGCTGCTGGCAAAAGGTGATGACGGCTCGCGTCCCTTTGTGGCGCAAGTCCCGTATCTGGCGGCGCTTACGGGCGGTGACTTTACCTCTTGCGGCTTGGAGTTTGCGCCAGCGGCGCGACCCCTTCTGGCAGCGTTTGCGCTTCTTGGCGATTTGTCCGAGCGCCATGTTATGGCGGCGCTTCAGTGAGCGGATGCCGCGCCCGGAGATCACCAGCGCCGCGCCCGTGTTGGTAGTAACTGCCGCCTGATGAATCTCACCTAAGTCTACCGTGGCCTGCGCTTGACCAGGAGCAGCGTCGGCGCGGACAACCGGAACAGCCACATGTAACTCATAGCCGTCGTTCCACACCAGTTTGCACGCGCCGCTGTCTGTCGGCAGATCAACATGGAACACCAGCGAGGCCCTGCACCGTCCCATCGGCAAGACGACGCGCCCACGTTCCCGACTGACCGCCTGAGCAGGCCAGCACAAGGGATAGTACCGTTTATCTTTGTAGGGATAGCGTATCTTCGGATTTGTCTGGCGCAGTTCCCGCGTCGTCTCGATGTTGGCAAGGAAGGCATGACAAATCATCTGGACCGTCTGGCTGTGCAAGGCAAACTGCCCTTTGGTCGCCTGTTGGAGTTCATCCCGGTTGGGCCAGCGGGCATGTTGTTGCCGCGCTGAGAGATGGATGTCCCGGCACAGCGTCCAGACCCGCGCCGCTTCCATTTGGGCTTCTCGCAAGCGGGTCTGAAAGCCAGGACGCAAACCTGCCAGCCGATAGATACGAACCGTCTCCATGTGTCCGCCCTCCTTTCTGTGTGCTAGAATCAGCACAGCACAGCAGGAGGGTGGTATGCAAGAAGGTAAAACGAGATGGGCACACTGTTCTATCGCCTATCATCTGGTATGAATTCCGAAATATCGCCGGAAAGTCCTGACGGGCGAAGTCCAGAAGGCCGCGAAAGAACTGATTGCGGAGTGCTGCGAGCAACACGACTTGACGCTGTTGGCGCTGGAAACGGACCAGGACCATGTGCATGTGTTTGTGTCGGCTCCGCCACGCTTCAGTCCTGCTGAGATTGCCAACCTGCTCAAAGGCTACAGTTCCCGCTACCTCAGAGAGCGCTTCCCTCATCTCAAGCGGGTGTGTGGCAAAGAGCATCTGTGGACCCAAGCCTACTATGTGGGGACAGCGGGCAACGTCTCAGCAGAAATCATCCGGCGCTATATCCTGGAATGCCAGGGGAAGTAGCAAGCTAAGCGTTTGGGCGCTCTCACCCCTATCCCCTCAAGGGGATGGGAATTCTCGCGCCCTTTCTTTAAAATGGATGTATATGCCGAACAGATGCCCTTTGAGGAGGAAGCATTGTGGACCTGCTAGAACGTGATCAGTGTTTCAGAGAACTGTCGCTCCTCTTGCGCACTGCTATGACCGGCCAAGGGCGAATCGTGCTGGTCAGTGGAGAGGCCGGGATTGGCAAAACCGCGCTGGCGGAGCAGTTTTTCCGCCAGCAGGGTCAGGCTGCTCGGCGTCTGTGGGGAGCCTGCGACGCCTTGTTTACTCCACGTTCGCTTGGCCCTCTCTACGATATAGCCGCTCAGACGCAGGGAGCCTTATCGACCCTCCTCCAGCGCGAGACCCCACGCCCTGTGCTGTTCGCCGCCTGCCTGGATGAGTTGCAGCATGGCGGTCCAACCGTGGTGGTCATAGAAGATGTGCATTGGGCCGATGAAGCGACCCTCGATTTAATCAAGTTCCTGGGAAGGCGGATCGCGCACCTGCCTGTGTTAGTGCTCCTGACGTACCGCGATGACGAACTGGGCCGCCATCATCCGCTGCGCACGGTGCTGGGCGATTTGCCCAGCACCGTGGTGGCACGCCTGCGGCTTCTCCCCCTATCTGAGCAGGCGGTCACACGCCTGGCCCGGCAGGCAAAAGAGCGGCAGCGCTCTGCCCAGCAGCTCTACGCCATCACTGGTGGGAACCCGTTCTTTGTCACTGAAGTTCTGTCCAGTGATACTCCCGATGTCCCATTGACGGTACGTGATGCTGTCCTGGCGCGAGTCGCCCGCTTATCACCAGCAGCGCGGACCCTCCTCGAATTCGCTTCGGTGATTCCCATCCGAACGGAGCGTTGGCTGCTGGAGGAGGCCCTGGAGGCAGTTCCAACGGCACTGGAGGAATGCCTGAGCAGTGGCATGCTGACAATAGGGCAGACAACAGTGGCCTTTCGGCACGAACTGGCACGCCTGGCAGTCGAAAGCACCCTCTCCCCGCTGCGCACGCAAGCGCTGCACGCCCAGGTGCTCCGGAGTCTGCTCACTCGTGGCGAGGAATCGTCGCAGGCGGCCCGTCTGGTCCATCACGCGACGGGAGCCCACGATGAGACGCTGGTTGCCCGCTATGCACCTCTGGCGGCCAGACACGCAGCGGCACAGGGGGCGCATCGGGAAGCGGCAGCGCACTATGCCACCGCGCTCGTCTACGCCGACAAACTTCCCCTAGAGCAGCGGGCAGCCTTGCTGGAAGGTCGGTCCTACGAGTGCTTTCTCATTGGTGACACTCCGCTGCCGCAAAAGCGGCGCAGCTTCTTGGGATGGCACCTGCCGTGCCGCTCTCGCCCAAGCCAGGTCCGCCGTGTCCGGGCGACTACGCTTGCCCCCGAAGGGGTGACGATACTTTTCAGGAGGTGGCAGCACATGACCGGGTTCACCCGTATAGTGCTGACTCAGGATATTGGCACAGCCTACCGCGTCTCGATGGGCCACAAAACCGCAAGCCGGGCAGCGATAGGTGCGCCCCTTGGGTTTCGTGCAGTGACCACACTGCGGACAGGTCTGGCTGGTGTAGGCTTCAGGGCAAAGTACGACGCTCATCCCCTCCGCCTCAGCTTTATAGGTAATGTACTGTCGCTGCCGTCCATGCGACCACACGTCAATTTTCTGCTGGCTTTTTGCGTTCAAGCGTTTGCCATCGGCTACGTCGCGCACATCCCCGATCACCACGGTACTGACGTGGCGTTGCTTCGCCCACGTGACGACCGCACGGCTCGCCTTATGCTCCATGTCCCGCGCCCGGCGTTTTTGCTTCGCCAGAAAGCGACTCTTGCGGCGCTGGAGCCGCCACCAGGACCGGGAACCTCGCTGCTTGCGGGCTTGTTTGGCGCGTATCTCACTCAAGCGCTTGGCGGTGCACTGCGCATTGGCACGCAAGGCACGGCAGGTGATGATGACGGTTTCTTGTCCGTCGGTGACGGCGGCAGGGTGAACCTCTCCGAGGTCTACCGCCGCCGTGTGGTTTCCTGGCAGAGGTTCTGGCTTCAGCCCATCCTCCACGACGACATGCCAGATGTAGTGCCGTGCGGCCCGGTCCCACACCAACCGCGCTTCCAAGAAGGGTGCTTGGGGAAGCGTGAGCAGGTTGTGAGGCAAACGTACCGCAACCGGAGCCAGCCCTCGCGCCCGTGCCAACAGCAGATCAGTGCCCTTCCGACTGATGCCGGTGCTCTTCCAAATCGTGGTGCGCCAACGCTTCTGCCAGTGCGGGTACTTGGCGACCAATCCAGCGGCTTTACAGGCTTTGGCCGTTTTACACGCCTTGTAGAAGCCCTGCTGGGCCGCGTCTCGGCTGTGCGCGTGCAAGGTGGTTGGCCCGCCCAGCGCATCTTCCAGGCGTTCGCCCGACTTGAGAGCCAACCACACGCCCTGCTTGCGATAGAGCCGATAGTGCCGGGTGAGCATGTCACTGTAGATACGCCCGCTCTCGCGGTTCAAGGTGTCGGCCTCGTCTTTGGGCAACGAGCAGGCAAATGTGATCGTTCGCAGCATTGGACTGGCCTCCTTTCAAACGTTCTGGCATCTACCCCTTCTTTTTTAACGAGGCAAAACCGGAAGTCGGGCTGAAGCCCAAAACGAGAAAGCCGCCTTACCACTTCCGCTGAAGACGGCATGGCTTGCGGCGGCTTACGTTTCTGTCATGCGCTTTGCTACGCTGTCCACTGGTGAGACGGTTGAAAACCCGCGTCACCTGCGCAAAGGACTCAAGCGCATCAACGTGCTGTCCCAAATCAAGGACCGACGCAAGCGGGGCAGCCATCGACGGAAACGGGTCGCCATTGCTCTGGCGAAAGCCCATCGGAAGGTACGCAACCAGCGTCTGAACGCCCATCATCAGCTTGCTCGCCCCCTGGTGAATCGCTACGGCCTGATCGTCATGGAAGACCTGAAGATTCTCAACTTGACCACAGCGCCAGAACCAAAGCCAGACCCAGAAAACGATGGGCAGTATCTGCCCAATGGCGCGGCGGCCAAGTCAGGGTTGAACCAATCGATCTTAGACGCTGGCTGGGGCCAGTTCCAATCCTGCTGCATCGTCAAGGCTGAAAGGGCTGGGCGGCGCGTGGTCTTGGTCGACCCCAAGTACACCAGCCAGCTATGCAGCGGGTGTGGCGCTGTGGTCAAGAAGGAGCTTTCTGAACGCTGGCATTCCTGCGAATGCGGTTGCTCCTTAGACCGGGACCACAACGCCGCGTTAAACATTTTGTGTCGGGGCCAGGAAGTGGCCCACAGGGCTACGGCTCTGTAGAAGCCCACTGCTTTAGCTTTGGGTACTTCACGATCATGGGTGTCTTGCCGAGGGGTACTGTGGGCGAGCGTGCGAGCGCCCAAAGAGCGAGAACACGAGCAAGCCCACGAGGGGCAGCGCCACGATCCCCGCCATCCATACCACCTGTGCGCTCGAAGAGCGTTGCGGGTTGCGAGCCAGGTTCCAGCAGGCGGCTGCGAGCCAGGCAGCGTACAGGGCCACCGGAAGCCATTCCGTCCCTATCCCCAATGCGACCTGGAGCACTGCTTCCGCACTTCCAGGAAATGGCGCCAACGCCGCAGCCGGTACGGACAAGGCTCTGGCTGCCTGGGGAACCTTGAAGAGGCTAAGTGCTGTGAAGATGGGCTGCGCCGGGCCATCAACGTTGGGCATTTGTGGTTGGACGGGAGGGAGTGGGATGCTCGGGTCGGGAAAGCTGGCCGGGTGGAAGCTCGCTCGGGCGTAGAGGTCGCGTGTCAGCAAGAGCGCCGTGATAGCTGTGTCGCCCCCCTGGAATGGCACCTGTAGGGCGTTACAGGCATATTGCTGTTGGAGAAGCGCTGGCAATGTGGAGGTGACGGCGTTCTGCGAGAAGCAGTTGCCCTGGCCGGATGGAGCCGCCAGGGCGAGGTCGGCTACCCCTGAGTTGGTGATGGTGTTGCCAATGATGCGATTATCCGAAGGCACCCAGAAATGGGCATCTGAACTGCTCAGGACCAGGATGCCAAAGGCGTGCTGATCGCGAATCTGGTTGTGGTAGATGACATTACCTACGCCCCCCGCCAGGCTAATCCCCGTCCCAATGAGGGGGTACTCTGCTGCTTCGGCGGGTGCCTGAGCGTTATTATTCTGGGAGACGTCATTGTTGAGGATGATCGTCTGGTGTTCGGGTGGCCTCAGCTCCACGTCCAGGGAGTTGGGCACAATCCCCGCCAGATTGTCGCGCCAGACCGAATCACGCAGAATTAAATTGCCACCAGCATTCGTGCCAGAATACCCCAGCCCGTTCCACTCGGAGACCCCCTGATCAATGAGCGCATTGCAGGGGTAACATTGCCCGATATAGAACCCGGAATTCGGATTGCCCGCCGCGTAGCTGTGATCGAATTGTCCGTCCTGGGCATTGGAGGCGTAAATGCCGTAGTCGCCGTTGGCATAGGCAGTCAAATAACTCCCTCGATAGCCAATGAGGGGGTGATTCACCTCGTCCCCGCCATCCCAATAGAATCCATTGCCGACATAGTGGCGGGCTGTCAGGTTTTCGACCACGACCTGATTCGCCTCGATCTCGATGCCGTTCGGCAGCCGATTATCCCCCTCCAGAATGACCTGATTCCGATCGCGCCCGCGGATAGTGATGCCCGCGTGCGCTCTGCCCACGCGCACGGATTCGTGATAGACTCCCGGTGCAATGGAGATGATCTGCCCGGGAAGCGAGGCATCGACCGCCTGCTGGATAGTGGAGTACGCTTCCGGAACACGCAAGACGGCGGGCGCCCCGGCTGGAGGAGCCGGAAGGGGTATTGAAGAGGTAGGAGCAGAGCCGGGACTGACCGTTGCCGGAAGCGTGCCACCGCACCCTGCAAGCAGGCAGAGTAGGAAGGCGAACAGGCAGCTTACTCCGCCCAATCGCAGGGATGCACGACCAGCCGAAGCGTTCCTAGGCATATCTGCCCCTTTCCTTACACTTTCCCTTCCACGACCATTTCTTCTTGACACTCCCCTGATTAAAACCAGGGGATTCTTCCTTCAACCAGCGGGCTTGACCACCATCAATCGCTCGATGGCGCTAGAGGTCCACTGTCCAGAAGCGTTGCGCCGCTCCGAAGAGCGACCCGTTTCCGCCTGCCCGGCGGTACGGAGCCAGATACAATCGGACAAACCTGAAAGGAGACCAGCCGTGAGGCAAGTACAGCGCCCCTCTTGCGAGAGCAATACGCTTCCTTTCACGTTGACTGCTTGTACCCTCAAGGGTGCGCCCATGCTTTTGACTGCCGGGAGCGACTTCCCTTGAAACGCCCAAACATGATTTGGTTGTGAAGGTACAAGCCACCCGGCATACGCCAGATGGTAGGCTGCTCCCAGCGTATCACGAACAAACGTTCTTGTCAAGCGTTTCGTTTAGGCCATTCATCCCCGGCTTCAAAGCGCGGGGCTTTCTGGCTTGTTCTCTGTAATCTGGGTTGCCTCCATTGTAGGGATGAGCGGAGATATCTGTCAAATCATCACTTGCCTGTCTATATCCTAAAGAGCATACAGGCTCGTCCCTCGCCTGCCATCCAGAGCCGGAGCGCTTTGCGGGCGAACTTGTTGGCCTACGTGCCTCGACTGGCTTACAGCGACGGTCGAAGCCATCCGCAACCGCACATGCCTGGACGGCGTCCAGCGGTCGTGGCTGCTCGGTCGGACCCGTGTCGTGCGTGACCGGATGGCGTTCGGGAATACCGGCCATCCAGACTAAACAAGCAGCAGCCGTTAGTCGGCTCGCAACCCTAGCAGGCGTACGGCATTCTCGGTATAGACTGCCGCCAGGTCCTCGCTGGACAGACCAGCCGCGTCGATGTCCGCGATCGTCGCCTCGACCGCGTTCGCGGGTCCAAGGGGCATGTCGGTGCCGAAGAGCACGTGTTGCGGGCCGAAGAACTCGAGGACGCAGCGGACCGCGTGTGGCGCACCAAACAGCGCTGTGTCGACGTAGAACCTCCGGAAGTAGTCGAGCGGAGGGAGTGGCAGGGTGTCTCTGACCTGCCGATAGCCGGGACCCATCGCAAGTCGGGCGGAGAAGTGCGGAACCATGCCGCCCCCGTGGTGCGCGATTACGCGCTGGCGCGGGTGACGCTCCATGTGCCCGGAATAGACCAGGCGTGAAAGGGCAGCGGCGGTCTCATAGGGCCAGCCAATTGACCACCACAAGCCAAAGTCGGACCGGCTCTCGGCCGGATAGTCAGCCCACGCCGCGCTCCGTGTGGGGTGCAGCCATACAGCGCGGTCAGCCTCCTCGAGACTGGTGAACAGTGGCTCGAAGCGCGGATCGTCGAGCGCCACGCCCAGGACGTTGGTGTACATCTGTGCCCCCAGCGCGCCAAGCTGCTTCAGGGCGCGGTCAAGCTCGCGCATGGCCGCCTCGACGTCGGAGAGCGGTAGCGCGGCTGCGAAGCCGACGAAGCGATCTGGAAACTGCTGGACCAGTGCCGCCATCTCGTCATTGGCGATGCGAGCAAACTCCGCCGCGACTTCCGGCGGCCCGACCTCTTCGAGCGGCGGCCCGGCCAGCACCAGGACCTGGGCGTAATCGCCGTACGACTCGATCTTGCGCCAACGCGCGTCCAGATCGGTCAGCACGGGATCGAAGGAGAAGACGCCCTCGCGGTAGTAGTCGAGCTGGCTCGGAGCCATAGTTTGCTCAAGCTGCCGCACGAGGCGCTCAAGGTACGCACGAGGCAGGATGTGTGCGAACGTATCGATCTTCCGCATGGTTGCATCCTTCGCCGAACGAAAGTAGTCTGGTTGCAGGAGGCGACCTTTGCTCCGCCTTCCGCCTGGAGCCGCATCAGTTTGCCACTCCTTGCGTACCTCGCACGCCCAGTTCGGCGGACCATAGAAACGATGTCCCCTGGCTGGTCGCGCGGGATGTTCGCGCCCAGAACGACTGTGCCACCCGCGCGACCAGGGGACCGAACACACGGTTGCCAACTGCGAGTTGCAGGGGCGCCGCCTGCCTGGGCCTCTGTCGGCGGCACTGCTCTTTGGGCCGCTGGGCTGAGAATCTCTTCGGTATTTGCAGCGTCGGGATGCGCGAGAGCGCGCCCAGTTGCTCCCCTGGGATACGATATGATCTGTCCGCATGATGCGTCGTGCAGGAGGTCCGCAACTGTATTGTGCCACAATCCACCGAAACCAGCAAGGGGCACAGAGTGCTGACGCGAGGCGCCAACCCGCCAGAAGCCGACAGGGCTTTCCCTCGCGCCATAAGGTGGGCTTTACGCTCTTTTGCACGCGCACGGCACAGCGAGCGATAAGCCGCGTATGAATTGCGGATATGCACCGCGATGTGACAGTCCAGAACGGAACCCATGGGACCATCGATAGCGAGGAACGGCGCGAACAGCAGGTGTGAGATATGGCACCTGTTGGCAGCTTCAGTTGGACATCCCTTGCGCATGCACCGAGGTCTATTGTCCGCAAAGGAGATGGCAAGCACATTGCACGGTCTCCTGAAGAGTGGATCGCGGATTGCATCCGGATGCGTCTCTCAGAGACGCATCATGCCCCGGTGGGGTACTCCAGCATCCCTTGAAGGAGGGTCAGGATGATCCAGACCATCGTTGACGAAACTTCTCTCTCCCTAGGACATGTCCAAGAGGAACTCCACCACCTCGCTGAGCGACTGAGCGCGGATTGGTTTCGGGTGCATGAGGTCTTGCCGCTCCTGGAGGCGCTGTCCGAGCAGTACGCTCAGGCCCGACAACTACTCTCCACCACCGACCCGCTCTTTCGTGCCTTCCTGATACTGCGGCAGGCCGAAGATCGTGCTGCCGCTCTCCAGCAGCAGTTGGCCGAAGCCCAAGGGTGGCTCCAGATAGCTCAAGCACGCCTGGCGGGACCGCAGGATGAACCCACCCAATAGGGCAGTGACCGTGCCGCGCGGCCTTTCAGGAGGGGAAGGGACACGGGATTAGCAATAGCGAACGAGATCATCTTCAGCGGATGATTTCGGTTGGAAAAGCAGCGGCACGGAAACTGCCGCATGCGCGGTTTCTGCTCAAAGCAGATGCGAGCGCAGAAGGAAGCGCCCCATCGCCTGGAGAGCCAAGCGGCAGATGAAGGTCACATCGGTCGCATACGTCCTTCTTTGTTTTCAATCTCTGCGGGGCTGCTAGCCCTCTCGACCGGTTGGGAAGAAGAAAGGAGCTCTTCTCACAGAGAGGACGGCGCTTCCTCCCCGGCATGAATGCACGGGGCTTCCACGCCGCCCTCTCTGTGAAATGGCAGTGCACCCTCCCTGGGGACTCCTGGGAAGGCGGCGGCTGAACGAGGCGCCCAGCAGCACCGCGGCAAGCGGCAAGAGAGCGATATGCATGAGCGCGACAGTGAGCAGAAGCAGCCGATAGGCGTTTGCACCGAGCATAGAAGACCTCCAAATGCCTCGCCTGCACCTGGGAGTGTCGGCAGCCAGCCAGCTTTGCTCAGTGCAGTTGGCGGCAATCCGATGGACCGCTGCCGTTCGTCGTCCGGAGTGTTGGCCGCGTGAGCAGCGGCGCGTGCGCTGCCTGCGTGGTTGGGCCTTTGGTGCTGAGTCCGGTCTGCGACAGGTAGACGTTGTAGGTGTTGCCATCGGAGGGCAGGATGATGGCATTGCCATAGGATGCCTCGACGATGGGATGGAGCCAGCCACCCTGGCTCTGAATATTCTTGAAAAAGCCGTCGTCGCCGCCGTTGAGTTCGACCACAGTGTGATTCTCCCTGTTGGGGTCGTCATAGCGGCCCTCCAGGCGGGTCAGCTTATAGCCGGTGTGCAGGCCCAGCAGATTGGCCCAATCCGGAAAGCGCACGATGTCGCCCTGAAGCTCCCATTCGTTGCCGCAGACGCCATCGGTCTCTTGATGGGTGACGTGGCCCTGCTGGTCATAGAGCGTAATCTCGACGCTCATAAAGTTGGGGACGTTTGTAAGCTGCGTGGCGCGCACGCGGGCCACCAGCATCTCGCTGGTGAGGCCGAGATAGGTTTGCAGCAGCAGCGCCAGATACAACAGCGAAACTGCCACCAGCAGCAGCACAGCGCCGCTGGTGGTGCGCCCCCAGCGAAAGCGCCTGCGCCGCACGCCAAACTTGTCGCGCCTG
>DATGID010000133.1:0-9670 GCA_035307385.1 Ktedonobacterales bacterium
CGGATTGGACGCCTGTGGCTGCACGATCTGCTGCGGCGGACAGAACGGGCGGCCTCGCTGGCACACTGCTTACCCTTTCACCGCCAGGGAGCGGCTCTGGTCTTCACCCTTCGCTTCTAAAAATAACTGTCGGGGAGAGAGGCCCGAAGAGGGGGGTTGGTGCGGTGGAAAGCAGGTGCCGCGCCGCCAGCGGCGCTGGAGCGGGCCGATGCTCCAGTTTCTCCCAGCGGGCGGCGGCTTTGAACGCTGCCTCCTCTGCTGCCGAGAGCTGAAGCGCCTCCGCCAGCAGGTCCAGGGTGCCTGGCTGCGGGGTCTGGTTCACGCCCCGCTCCAGCGCGCTAATGGCGTCTCGACTCATCCCCGCTCGCTCGGCGAGCGCTTCCTGGGTGAGTCCGGCCAGGATGCGGTGCTGCCGCAGCAGGGCCCCAAAGGGACGTGGGTGGGGGTGAGCCATCCGAGTCCTTCACCTTCCTCTCGAATCTACCGCTCTCCTGGCCTCCAACCTTTCGGTTGGAGGTTGGGGTGCTATTCTACCAGAGCACCTGCGCGAGAGGCAAGAGGGGGGAGGAGCCAATTCTACGCACAAGATGCGCACAAGATACGCATTGTGCCTGGTGCTGGCTCACGCGGAGAGCTACACTGGCAGAACCAGGCAGGAGCGCTCGAGACAGGAGGTCAGATACTCAAAAGTGGGAGGTTCTGTATGCATCACCGTGTCCGTTTTCTACTCTTGTTCGTATGCTTGCTTACGCTGGCCGCGTGCGGTAGCACCACCGCTGGGAACTCTTCGCCTACCGCTCCCCCCACCACCGCGCAGTCCACACCCACCAATACGCCAGCCAGTGGCATGACCGTCTATACCAGCCCGGATCATACGTATCACATCTCGTATCCCTCCGGCTGGCAGGCGCAGCCCGCCGATGGCAATCCTGGAAAAGTGGATTTCAGCGGGCCGAACCAGAATTTCGAAGTCACCGACGATGCTGGAACGAAAGGCGCCGACCCGGCGCAGCTGATCACCGACTATTGTAATGCGATCGGTCAGACGACCAGTCAAGTCGTGACAGGAACGCCGGTCGTGCTGGCCGGACAAACCTGGTTCAAAGCCCAATGCGGCGATGATCCCCAACCTTCTGAGCCCCTGGTCGTCGAGGTGGTGACGTACCAGGGAGCGGTCTATCAAATCGACTACTCTTCGCCAGCGGCGAGCTTCCAGGCCGATGACACCGCCTATTATGCGCCCATGGAGCAGAGCTTTCAGTTCCTGACCTGACCCAGGTGTCCTTGGGGCTCCGCGCCCGTCAGGCGAACGTCGCCGCTGTGCTGGCAGCTCTTATTAGCGAGGGCCGCGTAAAACCCCCAGCGCTAAAGCGCTGGGGGTGATAAATAGCTATTAAAACGTTGTGTTTCATGGCTATTTTATGCTCTACTATAGACATGAAGCTAAGCACGTATGCCAAACGAGCCGGGGTCACCTATAAGACGGCGTGGCGCTGGTGGAAGCAAGGCCAACTTGATGCCTATCAAACGCCTACCGGAACGGTGATTGTGCGGGAAGGCACCTTGCCTGCTCCCACAACGGGGCGCGTGGCGCTGTATGCGCGGGTCTCCTCTGCCGACCAGAAGGCCGACCTGGACCGCCAAATACAGCGCTTGCGCGATTACGCGGCGGCGAAAGGTTACAGCGTCTCCAAAGAAGTGAGCGAGATTGCCTCTGGCCTGAACGATCATCGGCCCAAGCTCGCCAAACTGCTCACCGACCCGACCATTGGCACGCTGATTGTGGAGCATCGGGACCGGCTCACGCGCTTTGGCTATGAGTACATCCGGCAACTGCTGGAAACGCAGGGCAGGCGGTTAGAAGTCCTCTTCCCCTCTGATTCGGAAAACGACCTGGTAGACGACTTTGTGGCCGTGATTACCAGCATGGCGGCGCGCATCTACGGCCAACGCAGTTCCCGCCAAACAGCCGCCAAAATCCGCGCCTGTGTCGAACGGGTCATGCAGGAAGGGGACGCCTGATGCTGACGGTCCGTGCCTACAAGACGGAACTCGACTTGACCAACGAGCAGGTGACCGCCTGCAAACGCCACGCGGGGGCGGCCCGCTGGGCGTACAATTGGGGGCTGGCACGTAAGCAGGATGCTTACAAAGCGACGGGCAAGAGTCCCTACGCGGGGGAGGTGCACCGGGAACTGAACGCCCTCAAAAAGACCGAGGTGCCCTGGATGTACGAGACCTCCAAGTGCGCGCCGCAAGAGGCGCTGCGCAATTTGGATAGCGCGTTCGCTCATTTCTTCCGCCGCTGTGCGCTCAAGAAAGCGGGGCAACTGCGCGGCAAGGTGGGCTATCCCACGTTCAAGAGCAAGAAGAAGGGCCTGGGCAGTTTCCGGCTCACTGGCTCCATCGCCATCTTTGCCGATGCGATTCAATTGCCCCGCCTGGGGCGGCTGCGCTTGAAAGAAAAGCACTACCTGCCGACCGACGGCGTCAAGATACGGTCAGCAACAGTGAGCGAACAAGCGGGGCACTGGTATGTGAGCGTGCAGGTGGAGCAAGAACAGGTGGTCCCGGCGAATGCTGGCCCCGTCGTCGGCGTAGACCTGGGCGTGAAGTCTCTTGCCACCTTTTCTGATGGGACAGTGATTGCCAACCCGCGCCATTTGAAGCGCCGTCTGAAGAAGATCAAGCGTTTCCATCGGGCCGTCTCTCGGAAGCAAAAAGGTTCTAAGAATCGGCGCAAAGCCGCCAATCGTCTTGCGAAACTCTTCCGCAACGTGAGCAATCAGCGCCAGAACACGCTGCATCAGGTCACCACAATGCTTGCGAAAACCAAGCAAGTCATTGTGATTGAAGACCTGCACGTCAGGGGGATGCTGAAGAATCACCACCTGGCCCAAGCCATAGCTGACGTGGGCTTCTACGAGTTCAAGCGGCAACTGGTCTACAAATCGGCCTGGTATGGGAGCCGGGTCATTCTGGCAGACCGGTGGGAGCCGTCAAGCAAGACCTGCTCTGGCTGTGGCTGGTACGATGAAGGCTTGCAGCTTTCAGACCGCACCTTTCACTGCCAGGCGTGTGGCTTGGTCCTGGATCGTGACTGGAACGCCGCGATCAATTGAGAACGGCTGGCTGCCAGTTCGGCAGACACGGTAAACGCCTGTGGAGCAGAGAGCGCTGGCGCGAAGCGGAAGCCTCGCGTGAAACGGTCTGCGGTGAAGCAGGAACCAGACTGCAAATAGGCGTGTCCTCTTTGTCTAAGTTCTGGAGAACGGTTCTCCGGGCCAGACCCACAAAGTGGAGGTCGACTCTAGGCGCTCGACGACCAGGGGAATGCGATAGGACCTGAACCGCTCTATTGGATCGTTCCGCGCCAAGCAGGAGGGCCACCAACCCTGCCAGATGCGCGCAGGCAGGACGACACGCTCCCCCTCGGCTCGCCGCGTGCCCAGCAGGAACAGGATGCCTGACCAGCTAGGCTGCGGGGTCTGCAAGGTGACGGGCCAGGTCCAGCAGCGTTTCCGGATCAAATGGCTTGGGCAGTCGTGCCGCCACTACCTCGCTCTCCAGCAGCTGCCGCTCCTGCTCCAGCCGCCAGCCCGCCGACATGACGATCACTTTGGTGTCTGCACGTAGCAGCGGGTCAGCTTCCAGTAGTGCCAGCACCTGCCGTCCATTGAGACGGGGCAGCATCCAATCCAGCAACACGACCCAGCTCCGCTCCTGCTGCAAACGCGCGAGCGCTTCCTGCCCGTCACGCGCCGTGCGCACCTGAAAGCCCGCGTCGGCCAGCAGCTCGGCCAACAGAAGGCGCAGGTCGTCCTCATCCTCCACGATGAGGATGCTCCGCTGGCGTTGGTGCACTTCCGGCTGGCTTGGCTCCGGCAGCCAGGTCAACTCAGACAGAACCAGGGCGCGATGGCAGCGGGGGCAGATCCGGAGCGGCTCAGCCCCGCGCTGGACGGCGAGCAACCCATCGTAGAGCACCAGGACAATCTCCTGGCCCGTCCAGTGGGCGGTCACCCAGATGGGAGCGCCACAGGGACAATAGCGTCGCATAAGCCCATGCCCTTACCTTGTGTAAACTCTCCAGGCGGGCACCGCACGCGGGATGCCAATCTCCCCACATGCAGGCAGGGTGTGGGGGCACTCCCAGCCGAGCAACGCGCCCGCTGTTCCCCTCTCGCGCCCGAAGAGACCAGACCAGGGCTACCCGTGGGGACGACTGAAGATCCGGCGTCATCCGCGTCCTCTTTGCGCTCGGCTCCTCGCGTCAAGCCCCTGACCTGCTCCGGTCCTGGCGGTCTGCGCTGCCAGGGCAGCACCCGCAAGCGTCAAGGTCACCCCCCGACTGATGTGGGGCTGGCAGTGGAGATACCCCTGCTGCTCCAGGGTCTCCAGATAATAGCCGACATGGCTGGGCGAGGACAACCCCAGCGCCTGCTGCATGTCCCGGCGGCTGGGAGGCCAGCCATGCGCCTGGGTATAGCGTGCAATATACTGACACAGCTTGCCGTGCTGCGGTCCGATCTCGCGCACATGATCCCTCCTTCCGATATCTCTTGCTGTGAACGTAGCGAACAAGCAGGTATGTAGCCGCTCTGGAAGCAGACAGGAACGCTGCTCCTTGACCACTCTCCTGGTTGAGACGCAATCCACAGGCCAATGGGCAGCGGTCCCGGCACGAGCACGCGACGTCTCCTGGGCACCCGTACTGGTCGGGGTGTCGCTCCGTGCTGCCAGTCGTTGGAGACGAGGGAGGCAGCGTGGGGGCGGGCCAGGGGGTAGGCACTCGCCCGTGTTTTTGCTATCATGTGCCTGCCTCCCCTGGGTGCTTCGCTGCTTCGCCAGCACGCAGGTGGACACAGTGCAGGTGGAGCAGGAGCATCCTCGCCTGCTCCAGCATGGAGCGCCTCCATGGGATCTGTCCTGGTGGTGGATGATGACCCGACGCTGCGGGACCTGTTGCGCGAGCTGCTCGAAGCGGAGGGCTACCGCGTCCTCCTCGCTGCCGAGGGTAATGCCGCGCTGGACCTCCTCCGCAGCAGCCCCTATCGCCTGGTGGTCTTGCTGGATTATCTGATGCCGAGTGGGGGTGGCAAGCGCGTGCTCGAGGTGGTGCGCCGGGATGCCGTGCTCTCCACCCGTCATGCCTATGTCCTGTTGACCGCCCGCACCCGCATCTCGCAACCCGTGCTGGAGGTCGTGCAGACCCTCTCGATGCCGGTGGTGCGCAAACCCTTTGACCTGGACGCCCTGCTGGTGACCGTGGCCGAGGCGCAACAGCGGCTGGAGGCTCGTTCCTAATCGTCGGAGCGAGTGTGCCCTGGAGCGAGATAAGAGACGGAGGCATACAATAGGCAGTTCACGAAAGTGTGTACCAACTCCCCTTCCCTTGGGAATGAAGGCAGCTCAGGAGTGATGGGGCTCCTGGGCTGCCTTGCCGTCTCTCCACGAGCCGCTCCAAGAAAGGCCTCTGGATGTCTCCCCAATCGTTTCGCAGACGCGCCTTCGCTGCTCATCCGGAGGGCTGCCGCCGCCTCGTAAGAGCGAGCGGCATGGTTCGGCTCGTCAACGGCTCCCAATGCCTACAAGCCGAGCGAACGGATAGCATGGCTCTTGCTGTTTCTATAGTTGGAGCGTACCTGAAGATACGCTCACGCGTGGTGCGAACCTCTGGCTGCGTCTCCAGCGCGGACTGGTGCGCCACCATCAGGGCAGCCAGGCATGCCTGGCTGCTGCGGTTCTGTCGCCATCGCCTTCCTCTTGGTACTGCGCCAGGAAGGTGCGGGCACGCTCTTTGGCCGTGGAGACATCCATGGGCCAGGCCTCATTCAGAAACAGGCGAAGCAGCTCGTACATCTGGGCATGCTCTCGGCGCAACCGCGCATTGGCAACCAGCACGTCTCTCAGGTGTGCCTGAAGCAGTTCATGCACTCCCTCGGTTTCTGGTTGATTCTTCATGGCTCACCTCTTTCCCTGGAGTGGAGACTCACCGTTCCGTCCCCAGGCGCTCAAGAGTGGCTTTCCGTTCTGCCCAGGTGGCGCTCACAGCATCCACACACTCTTTCTACCCCAGGCAGCGCTCCCTCTGTATTGCCCAGGTCAAGTGACGCTCGGCTCGGCCAGGGCTTGTACTCTCCCTGCGCCATTGGCCTGCGCCGTGCATCCCACCAGAGGTGTTGGCGTGGCAACGTCTGCGGCGCGCCAATCTGCCCCTGCCCTGGCCGTGTCTCTCCCCGGCTGGGGCATTTTCCTGCACCTCGCGCGGCTGCCATCGGAGGGTTGCCGCTGCCTGGCGAGCGTGCGCGGTAAAGTGCGATTCGGCGGTCAGTCAGTCTTCTTGCCCTCTGGCTCAATGGTATCGGTGCCCTGGGTGATGGTATCCGAACGCTGCTCAATACTTGCCGTCCCCTGCGTGACCGTAGAGGAGTTGTCCGCAATCACGGCTCTGCCCAGGGTGTGCGTCTGTGGAGTCGCCTCCATCACCGCGACCCCCTGGGAGATGAGGCCTTCAGAAGCGGGCGCAGCAGCACCCCTCTCCGAACCAGATGGGCGAACCTTCCAGCGATCCGCTTGCAACTCCTCTTTGGATACGTTCAGGAAGATGCCATTCCTCTCCTGGCTTCCGATCAGAGAGAAGGGAAGGTAGAGGTCCTGGGCGACCGGCCCGTCCTGCTGGACCACCAGATGGCCCGCCTGCGGGTCTGGCACGCTCAGAGTGCCCACACGCTCACCTGCGACATCAAACACTGCCGTCCCTTCGAGGGTGGAGCGGCTGTCGCTTGGTTCATCAATCATGGGGTGGTTCATCAGTGGAGCTCCTTTCTGCTTGGAGGAGGTGCTGGTCCTCCTGGAGGAGGTGCTGCACGCAGAGTGCCAATGTACCGTACGAGGCCTTGCGCTCAAGAGCGACCGTCTCCACCCGTCACGGGGTGAAGGTGGTGCCATGCAGCAGAACAGACACCGGAGGGAACCACTCTACCCAGCGCCAGCAGCGCGACTGACGGAGGTGGCTGTGTCGTTTGACCCATAAGTTCGCCAGAACGGGGAGATATGGGCTCATAGACACTTTTGGTGAAGCCGGCCATGTGGCTGTCTGGTTTCGATCTTCCACGCAGGAGCAAAGCCCATCGATGTTTCTGGCTGCTTGAAGAGCTCCTGTGCGGTATACTCCCTGAAGCGAGTGTCCCCCTGATGCTGGTGGAGCATACCGATGGAGTTTAATCGTCTCATTCCTGAGCTGGGTGTCGCTGATTTTGCTACCAGTCTGGCCTTTTACACCGAGATCCTGGGGTTTCAGGTCGACTACCAACGCCCGGAGCAGCTCTTTGCCTTTCTTTCGTATCAAGGGAGCCAGGTCATGCTGGAACAGGTGAACACCGTCTGGAAAACGGGGGCGCTCACCTACCCGTTTGGACGCGGGCTCAATCTCCAAATCCTGGTAGATGATTTGGAGGAGCTGCTCATGTCCTTGAGGATCCATCGCTACCCCTTGCTAGTGGAGCCAGAGGAGCGGTGGTATCGGAAAGAGCGCCTGCTGGTGGGCCAGCGCCAATTGCTCGTCCAGGACCCCGATGGCTATCTCCTCCGTTTTGCGCAGCCCCTTGGGACGAAGCCCTCTGAAGAGCCTGGGACCTCTGGCTGAGCAGATACATAGGAGATACATAGGAGAACGCCAGGACAGCTTGGTGAGTGGCTCACAGGGCATGCAGCACGCGCTGGCGCAGGAGGGGAAAGCCAGCCCGCCCGTACATCGTCCGCTTGATGAGTTTGAGTTTGTTGACGTGCCCCTCGACGGGTCCATTGCTGGCGGCCTGCGCCACCGCAGCGACCACCCAATCTCGCTCGCGGAGCAGCCCTTTGGCAAACTGCCGCAATTCACCGATCCCGCTCCGCTGGCACTCGCTGACCCAGGTGTCGAGGAGCGCTGCCTCGTGTTTGCGCAGCACGCGCCGAAAGCCTTGAACCAGCTCGTAGAGGCGCTTGAGGGTCGGATGGGCGTCGCACAGCCACATCAGATGCGCATGTTCGTCTGTTTTGAGGGTGTCGGGAGCGCGCACCACGAACCATGTGGCTTGGGTCCGGGTGTAGTCATCCAGCCGCGCGCGTGCGGGGAGCGGATCAGCCGGGCGCTCGTTGGCGTGCGGGCGGTGTTGGGGCGTTGAAGCGGTGACCGGCAGAGGCGCCGACGACTCCGAAAGCCTCGCCTGGGCAAAAGACGGAATGAATCCTCGTCGCAAGGTCTGTAGATAGCGATACACGGTGCGCTCCGAGCCTCTGTAGCCCTGGGTGTACAGCTCCTTCCACAGGAAGGGGCCAGACGTTTCGCCTGCTTGCCAGCGTTGCCAGACGTAGGGGGCAAAGGCATCGAAGGAACTTGGGCGTTTGCGTCGATGGGGGTCCTGACGAAAGTGGTGCAGCCAGTCCCGCACGGTGCGGGCCTTCATCCCCAGGTGTTGGGCAATCTCGGCCGAGGGATACCCCTGCTCGCGTAAGGCGAGCATCCGCTCGTACTGCGCCAACCGCAGCTCGTGCCGGGCGGATTGCGCCTGTCGGAGGTGCCGGGCCGGCGTCGGCTTCCATTCGGTTGGCAATGCTGGCGGTGGCGTTGCTGACGCCGCTGCGTCTGCGGGCAAGGTAGGACGAGGCAGCGCCCGGCGTAAGTGGGTCAGACAGCGGGCCAGCACGACATCGACCTGCTCCACCAGGTTCTTCATCACATGGAACCGATCCAAGACCTGGACCGCCTGGGGGGCACCCTCGGCCACAATGGTGGCAATTCCGGGGAGCGATCCCGGCTGACCAACTCAATCTCGGGGTGCCGCTGCATCCACACCGAGGCGGTTGCGGCGGAGCGATCGGGCAGCAGATCGAGCACGGCATGGCGTTCCAGGTCCACCACGATGGCCCCAAAGCGGACCCCGCGCCGGAACGAAAAGTCATCCAGGCCAAGCTGGGAGACGGAACCAACGGGTGGCGTAGGCACCGCCATGATCCGTCGCAAGATGGTCTTCCACGAGGTGGGCATCGAGAGCCGTGCCGTCAGGCTGGCGCCCAACTTGCCACAGGTCGCTCGCCCAATGTCAAAGAGCGCCTCGGTCAGTCGGGTGGTCATGCGCGCCTATGGCTCGATGAAGGGACTAAAGCGCTCGGTGAAGATTTTCCGGGGACACTCCGGCGTGTCACAAAAGAACTTGCGGACAGTGAGGTGAAAGAGCACCTGGCGCCCACCACAAGCCAGATCGGCCACGGTACGGTGATAACGACTGTGGATGCGCGTGGCGCTCGTCCCACAGAGCGGGCAGGTCGAGGTGGAAAGCCGCGAGATCACCGAAACGGTAAGCACCATGACATCAGCACCAATCTGCTCGATCTCGAGGCCAGAAGGGAGCAAGAGCAACGCGGCACCATCCATGAGGGCCACCCTCCAAGGGGGTGATCACCCGCCAGAAGGACAGGGTGCCTTGAAGGATAGCTGCTTGCTGTAGGATGCGGTTGTCAAGGAGGAAGGGTCCCCGGCCTAAATATCGGCATCCGTTTACACCGCTCCATTGTTTGTTGCGGCTCCCGCCTCAGGTTTGGCGGTGAGTGTCACCAACTCCTTGCCCCGCATGCGGTAGGAGCTGCCTCGTACGTAAAACACCTCCCCGTGATGTAACAGGCGATC
>DATGID010000134.1:0-25968 GCA_035307385.1 Ktedonobacterales bacterium
AGACCGGACGCACCGAGCCCGCTTCCGACCTCTACGCCCTGGGCGCCACGCTCTACTTCGCACTCACCGCCAGCGATCCTCAGTTGCTCACCATCTTCGACATCCATCTCCACTGGCAGCAGGGAATCAGCTTCCCCCCAGAGCGTGACCGAGCGCACGAATGGAGAGCACCTGAGCAGCATCTTACCGAGCTGGCTTGGATTCGCGGACCTCAGCCGTCACTAGAGAGCGCGGTCTTCTGCCGTCTTGCTCTCTGGCTGAACCGTGACCAACCTTGAGGGAGGATAGGCTGATCGAACGGGCGTTTCAATCTTGCACGCTCCAAATGACTCAGTTTGGAAGGACTGTCTCCCAGGAACCTTGGCGCATGCTGTGCAACACAGCCTCAATGACCTGCATATTGGCAACAGCGTCCTCAATGGGCGTAGGCACCGGCGTCTCGTTCAAGATCGCCTGCGAAACCGCATCTCCCTGGAGCGTATACTGGTTACAAATATCCAATAGTATCTCATCAACCTGGCCGCCATGTTCATACCAAACTTTGCAGGGCCGGTCCTTCGGCGCATTGAACGGGATTTCAATTTCGATGCATCCCTGCGTGCCAAGGATGTTCACACGCTGATAAGGCGCGAGTTGCGTCCCGCAGGTGAAGATAGCAGTGCCTGTACCGAAATCCAGGACTGCCGACGCCAGGCGGTCCGTTTTGAAGCGCGGATCATACTCCACAATTGCTGATACACGGCTGGGTTCGGCCCCAAAGATGAACCGGGGCACCGACACCGCGTAACACCCAATATCCATCATCGCTCCACCGCCCACATCAGCGATATTGCGAATGTTGTTGGGATCGTCATTGTAGTATGAAAAGAGGGTCTGAATCGTGCGCAACTCCCCAATACCTCCCTCAGCCACCAGTTGCTTCGCCCGTTGCCACTGCGGGTGGTAGCGGTACATGAACGCCTCTGTCAGCTTCAGGTGAGGGTGTGCCTTGCCAGCATCGGCCAGCGTTTGGGCCTCGGCAGCCGTCATAGCAACAGGCTTCTCGCAGAGCACGTGTTTGCCAGCCTCTAATGCTTTGATAGACCAGGGCACATGCAGGTGATTGGGGAGAGGATTGTAAATGGCGTCAATGTCTGGGTCAGCCAGCAGCGCCTCATACGAGCCATACGCTTTCGCTATACCTAGCTTCGCCGTCGCTTCCTGCGCCGCTTCCAAATTTCGCGATGCTATCGCGGCTATCTCCGAGTAGTGGCCCTGCTGCATAGCAGGAATAACTTGCTTCAGAGCAAGAGCAGACGTGCTCAACACACCCCAGCGAACTTTCTCCACAATTAGTCTCCCTCAAGAGTTTTCAAGAAAACGATCAGCTAATTCTGAAAACCTGTCCTTTGGGTACAAAAGGCAGGTCATGGCCCACTGGTAGCAAGAACGCATGCTCCCGTCGGATAGAAAGTCTATCACACCGCCCATCCGTAATAATCAGGATTGGCCCTTTCTCCGGGAAATCTTCTGTATGCTCCAAAAGATCAATGCCCGGCTGTAAGATTGTTCCGCCACGTCCACGCACCTTCACCCGCTCAACGATGGCATCGGGCGGCATATACCCTTGATCGTAAGTGGCAGCATCGCAGAAAATCACCCGCGCTGCCGGAACCTCACGCGAAATACTATAGCTGGCAATTGCTCCCAGCGCCTTCGCCAGCAGCGTGTGGTCCATAGAGCCTGATGTGTCTAATAGCACACCAAACGTGCGGCCTTCATCCCAGTTCGGGGGAGGCACCCACTGTGGGCGGGGAATATCTGGCGTCGCCGACTGGTGGCGGCTGGGCCGGAAATACGAACGAATCTTTTCTACTGGCGGAAAGTAATAATCAAACCACTTGGCAAGTTCCACGTCCCACGGAATCGGCGGCTGGCTCAGCGCTTGAATCTCTTCCACCAAACCAGCAGGAACCAGACCGCGCCCCTGCTCCTGATGATAGATTAGTCCCTGCGAGAGCGCGCGCCGATAAAACTCATCAAGCTGCACACCATCGCCTATGTTCCACCAATCAGGTCGGCCACGCTCAAGAATATCGCTCAGGCCATACCCACGCATCGTTTTGAGCTTGCGAAACCGGCGCAGGTCAGTCACAATGCGATCATAAATGGCCTCCGCCGAATCCGTCTTCAATTCAGGGTCAAGCAGCAGCCCCACCTGCGGCACGCGCCCCACAGCCATCTCAATTAGCCAGGCATTGATTACATAATCGCAGGCCACATTCCACAAATAGGCGTCGCGTCCCTGGCGGCGTGCGTCGTGGCGCAGCCCCACATGCAGCAGTTCATGCGCCATCACAAAGCGCGCCTCTTGCTCATCCAGCCCCGTCGCCGGATTCATAAATATCTCTTTCGTCTCGACATCCACAGCCGCCACAGAAATATCCATACGATGACAAACCAGCGGGTCTTCGATAATCCTAAACGTCGCTGCCAGTGAGCCAAGCAATGGATAGCTGTTGATGAACCACGAGCGCGCCCGCTGGGCCAGCGTCTGCGTCGGCGCAGTGGAGCCATCGCTAAACGAAGTCTCCACACCAGCAGCAATGTTCACTGCTTTGCTCGCCGCCCGCGCCAGGCTCACGCCAAAGCATTCCTGCCAATCGAACTTATTGCCTTGCCAGTCCAGTTTGACCGGCTCCCAGAACATATCCCCGGCGTTTGGCCCAGCGGTCCCTGGAGCCAGGCGATCAGGCATCCCACGCTCGCGGAAGAGTTCATAGAGCTTATCTTCCGTCGCCGCCGCGGGCTGAATATGCGCCAGCATATCCTCTGGCGGGCGACCCAACTTCAAATCGGCCAGGAACTTGCCCACAAAGAAATCGCAAACCGCAATCCATTCGCGCTCTCTGGCGCGCTGCTGAAAATGCCCAAACCCCAGGTGCAGCAGGCAATGCGCCAGCACATACAGCCATTCCTCTGGTGCGCCGCGCCGCGTCGGGTGAACATGAATGGCTCCGTTCAACGTCACCAACGCCCAGCCGTCCTTCGGGCAGCGGTTACCCTCCTGACGTACAATATGGCTGTGCATATACAACCCACTCAACATCGGGTGGGCGCGCACCAAGCTTAGCCCGGCCTCAAAGTTCTCGATGGCAAGGTCGCGCGGCGCGTTCGCCGCCTTGCGCACGCTACGAGGCATGCTTCTTCTCCACCAGGCGCGGCAGATCACGCACGATCTCAGCCATAAACCAGCCCGGCAGCACTTCGTTATCCTGTTCAGCTACCACCATCTGCGCCATTTCCAGGCTGATAGATGCCAATTCCTTAATCAGCCCCTTCGCCCGATGCGCTAGTTGCCGGTGGCTATCCGTCCTGGCACCGGCCTCAGTAGGCAGTTCCTTCAGCAGATGTGCGCGAAACGACTGCGAAAGGAAGTAGAGCACATCGCGGTCCTCGGGCTTGGAAGGCCAACCAGCATCTCCCTTGAGAATCGCCGTCAAACGATACTTGCTGCGCACCTGCTTGATAAACGCCTTAAACTGTCCCGCATGATGCGGCGAAAGGCAGCCATACGCCAGCGTCTCCAGCCATTCATCGCTGATCTTCTCGCCATAAGCATGCAACGCATCGCTCAGCATATGCCACGAACGCGGCGTCGAAAATGGCTCCTCGTGCTTGGGTGGCTGGCTCCAGAGGTGATCTGGCCTGGTCTGAATATATTCCAGCACCAGCGGGTGAATATCGTTGTGATATGCCCAGTCCAGCCAATCTCTGTGGGATACCTTCAGATGCACATGCACCATACGGTTGAGCAGGGCCGACGACATTGGCTTCACAATCGCGCTATCCTGGCTGCGGTTACCCGCGCCAATCACGATAGAACCTTTGGGCAGCATATATTCGCCAATGCGCCGCTCGTGAATCAGACTATAAAACGCCTTCTGCACCTCATGCGAACATGCATTCAATTCATCCAGAAACAGGCAATACGGCTCTTCCCGCGCAATCATCTTCGGCGGGCAAAAGCGGCTCACCCCATCTTCAATCTGGGGCACACCAATGATATCCTCTGGCGCAAGCTGGCTGCCCAGCAGCGATACACAAGGCAAGCCGACCTGCGCGGCAAACTCTTGCACCAGGGCCGATTTGCCGATGCCTGGCGGCCCCCAGATAAAGACGGGGCGCACCACCGCGACATTGAGCAGGAACTCAGCAAGTTGCTTTTGAGTTACAGTAGTTGGCGCGTTCATCCTATCTCTGTACCAGACTGACCTGATACATCCCATTCTCTCCTAATGAGCGCATCCCACATAACGAGCAAGTATTATTTTACCACATGCGTCGAGGAAAAGCTTCCTGGGCCGCCACCCAGCCATCAAAGGTTAATGCCGCTTTCGGCAACCGTGCGCGTAATTGCCTGTGCCAGCCGCTCCAACGCCATCAGCAATTCCTTGGGCTGCTGCACCCGCAGCAGGCACCCCAGTCCCATCAGAAAACGAGCGGCATGATCTAAATCCTGTTCATAAGCGCGCAGCAGCACACCATCAGAACGCTCCTCAAGCGTCGCGTACTCTGGTGGAACCAGCGGTTGAATATCCTCCAGCGTCGTCTCCAGCAGCGCCTCAACATGCCAGGCATCAGGAATAGCGGCAATGCGCGCCACAACAAAATCTTTGCTATCGAAATCCCTTGGGCGCTCAAAGCGCTCATCACCCAGTTCAGCCTCAAGCACCCGATCAAGCCGGAATACACGAACTTCCTGACGCAAATGGCAGTAGCCCGCAGCATACCAGCGCCCTTTGCGATAGAGCAGGCCGTAACAATCAAATGCGCGTTGAGTCTGCTCACCGCTGCTAGACTGATAGCGCATGATAAGACGCCGCGTTTGCTGCGCCGCAGTCGTAAACATTTTCAGCCAATCTGCGACGCGCGCGCCCACAGGCGCTTCCAAATCAACTGTGACGCTGTCCTGCACCGCCCGCACTCGCTCGCGCACCGCGATGGGCAACACGCGCTCAACCTTCGCCAGTGCTCCCTCCACGGCTGGAACTGCATCAGTCAAGCCCAGTTGGCGGGCAGCCAGCAAGCCCAGCGTCACAGCCAGCGCTTCATCCTCGGTCAACATCAACGGAGGCAGCTTATAACCTGGGCGCAGTCGATAGCCGCCATATCTCCCACGTCCGGCCTCAATCGGCATCCCCAGGTCTTGAAGCATCGTTATATAGCGCCGGGCACTGCGTGCATTCACCTCAAGCCGCTGGGCAAGCTGCGCTGCTGTAATTGATGGCCGTGCTTGCAACAATTCAAGCACCGTCAAGAGCCGTGTCACAGGAGAATACATATGTTCCCCGATTTCTTCATCATCGAGTTAATTAGGACCATTTCTAACCACATTCCCTACTATACTTCAAGCATAACGAGTAAGACATCCCATCATTGAGGAGGATAGAATGGATACGCAGAAAAAAGCGCAGCAGTTTTTCGAGCACAATGGCCGCGACATCGACCAGGCGCAGTGGGCACATCATTTTGGCAAAGCATCTTTAGATCACCTGCTGACCGTTCTCGCCCGCTATCAAAATCCTGATGGTGGCTTTCGCGGCCTGGAGGTTGACATCAAAGCGCCCGAAAGCAATCCCTTCGCCACAGAACTGGCCTTGCTCATCTGCTTGCAAGCCAACACACCACGCGAACATCCTCTGCTCCAAAAGACCGTAGTCTATCTGGAGCAGACCCAGGAGGAAAACGGAAACTGGCGTTTTGTGCCCGGCATCTACGAGTATGAACTGGCTCCCTGGTTCCAGGGCTGGGAGTGGCCGAATCTAAATCCTACCTGCACCATTTCCGGCCTGCTCAAAGAATTAGGGCTAGGCTCCGAGAGGCTGCATGCACGTGTCAAACATCTCTTTACGCAGTTGGCGCGCGTCGAAGACCTCACCAGCGATGAGTTTTACAGCGTTCGCCCCTATGCCTACTACTTCTTGCCGGAATGGACCTATCCACAGCGCGAACTGTACATCTCTGGCGTCCTCTGGTGGCTCATCCGCCAGCATTTTGGCGACAAAGGTCTGGACGGCAACCACTTCTTTGCCTATGTTCGCCACCCAAACACCTACACAGCCAGAAACCTACCCGAAAGCATCCTGAGTAAACAATTAGATCGGCTGCAAGCGGAGCAAGAAGATGACGGCGGCTGGCCCACGCCCTATGATACTAACTGGCGGGGCTGGACAACTATCCAGAACCTGATCATACTACGCGCCTTCGGCAGAATCTAATCGCCGCGCCCGGCGGGCGTGAAGCTGCTGGTAAAGATGCTCAGAAGTTGCCCTGGGTCGGGTGTAGTCAACACCTCGACACGCACAATCCATTTCACCCATTCCATCCCTCGATGGCCCGGGGCAACCAGACGCAGCGGCATACCATGTGCGTAGGAGAGAGGTTCGCTGCCAACGTGTGTCGCCAGCAGCGCGGCGCGCGCCTCCTCCAGTGGCAAGCTCCAGCGATAGCTGGTCACTGAAACAAAACTGACGTAGCCAGCATCAGCATGCACATCAACTTGATCAAGCAATCGCCCAACGCGGATACCTTGCCAGCGCTGTGTACTGAAAAAGCCGCCAGTGCAGTCCAGCGTCGTTTCCAGCTCGTCCCCTGCTGCAACCAAATCATCGTACGAAAACATACGCGGCGTCTTCACAGCGCCATCCAGCGCAAGCTTCCAGGTCGCTGCATCAATTGGTCGAGGCCGGTCGGCAACCCAGCTTGAGGTAGGAAACGCATTACCGGCATAGCTTCCAGCTTCATGAGAGCCGGTAAATCGTCGCTCTGCGCCCGGCAAATGCAAAACGTGCTCGCTAACTTGTTGGAGAGGCCAGAGCGCCACAGCGCCAACCAGCAACCCGCCAAATTGAAATAGCTGCCGTCGCCCCTTAATGTCGCGTTTGCGCAGTCGCTTCGCCCGCGCAACCATATGCCCCAGTATGGCCGCTGCCAGCGTGAACCCCAGGATAATATGCCAGTTCAATAAACCAAATCCGGCAGCATCAAGATCGCCGCCACCGGCCCACCAGATGCCCGAGCCAATCACCACCAGCGCAAAGATAGTCGCAAACAGTCCCAGCACAGTTCGCCTGTCCCAGTGTCGCAGATGAATCACCCTGGGCCAGACACGTCGCAGCTTTCCCCATAACAACACCAGCAGCCAGAATCCCCCAATGCCATGCAGCGCAAAGATAAACCACTCGTCAGGGCGGCCACTAAACAAGCCCAAGAGACCCGTCGCTGACGCAATAGCAACAGTAAGTGCAAGGCTCCAATCGGTGAGGCGCGGGGACATAGCCTATCCTTTGAGGGAGTCAGAACCGAAAACCCCTTATTGGCACAGCATACAGAGGCTTCTCCTAATGAGCAGTACGTGCCGGGATACTCTCATGAAAAGATACATGATACCCCCGAGGCAGAAAACGCCTTGCAGGATTTCTGCCTCGGGGGTATGAACGCAGCAACATGCTGCCTTGCCAGAGCGGAGCCAAAGCGCAGTAACGTTACACCTTTTTACGACCGCGCTCGCCACCAGTTTTACCAATTCGGCTGTAGAACGCCGAACCGTGATTCTGCTTCGTGGCCTCGCCACCCATCCTGCCAATTTGCGAATAATGCTCTGATCCCAACTTCGCCTTGGCAGCCTCGCCGCCCTTCTTGCCGATACGTGCGTAGAACTCCGGGCCGTACTTCTGGCGCACTGCCTGTCCGCCGTGCTTGGCCTTCTCAGAGCCTGGCTCTGGTCCGCGCTTACTCGTAGCCATGGTGTTTTCCTTTCTTCTTTCACTCGCTATCAGCGGCTTATTGCTAGTATAGCACAAGAATCTATAGCAAGCAACCCCCTGATTTCTAACAACCTTCACTTCCTGTGAAGCCTCGTATAGCGCAGCTTAAGCAAGGATGACCAGCACATCACCTTCGCTTACGCTCTGCCCTTCCTTGCAGCGTATCTCTGCAATTTTCCCGCCAATTGGCGCTTCCAGAGGCAATTCCATTTTCATCGATTCCAAAATCAACAATACGTCCCCAGCGTTGACCACATCGCCCACACTTTTTTCAACTCTCCACACCACCCCCGTCACCTCCGCGGCCACCTTGGTTGACATATCCGCTTCTCCTCCCTCGCAATCAGGGTCGAGTCCCGTGGGTCGGGCGGCCTGGCTGGTCTGGCAGCAGCCGATAGGCGTCATGCACCCAGTCACAAAGCAGCGGGCGTGTATCCCGAGGGTCAATAATTTCTTCGATGCCAAAGTGCTCGGCAGTGCGAAATGGCGAGCGAACCGCATCCAGGCGGGCGCGAATCTCCTCAGCCAGCGCCGCAGGATCAGCGCTGGCTTCCAGTTCGCTCCGATATGCCACCTCCAGACCGCCCTCGATGGGCAGCGACCCCCAATCAGCCGAAGGCCACGCATACCGCTGCACAAACCGGTGCCGGTTCGTCATCCCAGCGCCGCCCACCCCAAAGACCCGACGAATAATGACCTCCGCCGCAGGCACCGTCGCCTGATACACCGCAGCAACAGCCCGCACCCCATAGCGAATTGTTCCCCTCCGTTCTGCGCCGCGCCCAATCACCAGCCCAGGCTGATCAGTCAACGTGACGATAGGCAGATGGAACGTCTCACACAGATCAACCAGCCGAATCATGGCCTCCGCCCCCTCGACAGTCAGCCCACCGCCGCCAACAAATGGGTCCGCAGCCACCACCCCAACCGGATGCCCATCCAGCCGGGCCAGGGCCGTCACCGTCGCCCGGCCATAGCGGGCAAGCTCGAAGACCGAACCAGCATCAAACAGAGCCGCCAGAATCGGGCGGATGCGATACGGCTGGCGTCGGTTGCGCGGAATTGCCGCCAGCAGATATTCGTCGCGTCGGTCAACCGGGTCTTCTGAAGGCTGCACAGGCGGCAGATGAAACACATTCGGCGGCAGATACGAGAGAAAGCGGCGAATCTGCACAAAAGCTTCTTGCTCATTCTGCACAATCACATCGACCGCTCCACTATTTTGATGGATGTCAGCCCCGCCTAATTCTTCTTTCGTCAAATCTTCGCCCATGCCAAACTTCACCACTGGCGGCCCGGCCACAAACAACTGCGCCGTGCCCGCAACCATCACTGATAAATGCGAGGCCACCAGCCGCGCCGCGCCCAGCCCAGCAACCGAGCCAAGGCACGCGGCAGCCACCGGCACCAGGCTCAGGTTATCGACCACATAATCCCATCCGGGGTTCGCTGGCACATAGGTATAGCCGTGCTGCTCCAGCAGCTTGACGCTGCCCCCGCCTCCCGTGCCATCGACCAGCCGCACCATCGGAATCTGGAGGCTATTGGCAAGCTGCTCGGCATAAATTTGCTTGCCAACCACCGAAGCATCTGCCGCGCCGCCGCGAACCGTGAAATCATCTCCACCAACAACTACTTTCTGCCCAGCGATAGCGCCAGTCCCCATCACAAAATTGGCCGGGCGAAAGGCAGCCAGCCGCCCCTCCGTATATTCAGCAGACCCAGCCAGCGCGCCAACCTCGTGAAACGTACCAGGGTCCAGCAAGGCCTCAATGCGCTCCCGCACCGTCAGCCGCCCCTGCGCGTGATGCCTGGCAACCTTCTCTTCCCCGCCCATACGGCGCGCAAGTTGCTCGCGCTGATGAAGCTCGTCAATCTCCGGCTGCCAGGTCATGCTCGGCTCTCTTTCTAAGATATGCACGTATGAGATAATACCCCCGGTTGCAGCATTCTAGTCGTTCAAACAACCTGCGTCAAGTTTACTACCAGATTTCCCTGCCAAATATGCTATAGTGCATCCATCAGCAGCTCTTCACGTAAAGGAGAGGCGTATGCAGCCTGTCACCTTCAACGATGTTCTTCATGCCAAGCGCCGCCTTCAACCCCATCTGGCGCGCACTCCCTTGCACAGCTATCCGGCCCTGAACGCCTTTCTTGGCGCGCAGGTCCACATAAAACACGAAAACTATCAGCCGGTGGGAGCCTTCAAAGTGCGCGGTGGCATCAATTATCTTTCCCAACTTCCCGAAGAAGCCCGCGAGCGCGGCGTGATTACCGCCTCCACCGGCAATCACGGCCAGTCCATCGCCTATGCCGCCCGGCTCTTTGGCGTTCCCGCTCGCATCGTCGTGCCCGAGCGCGCCAATCCAGGGAAAGTGGCCGCCATCGCTGGCATGGGCGCGCAGATCATCGCACATGGCGCGACCTTCGACGACGCGCGCCTGCACTGCGAAGCGCTCGCCCAGAGCGAAGGCTACCGCTACGTCCATTCTGCCAACGAACCCTTGCTCATCGCCGGGGTCGCCACCGAAACTCTAGAGATGCTGGAAGATGCGCCTGACCTGGAGGTCATCATTGTGCCCATCGGGGGCGGCAGTGGCGGCGCTGGAGCCTGCATCGTCGCCCAGGCTGTCAATCCAGCCATCCAGGTTATCGGCGTACAAGCCGCCGCCGCACCAGCCGCCTACGAATCCTGGCGCACGCGCACAATTGCCCAGGCCGCCAACCAGACCTTTGCCGAGGGCCTGGCTACCGGGCTTGGCTTCGCCATGACGCAGCAGATTCTCTGGGAAGGGCTGCACAATTTTATCGTGCTCGAAGAGCAAGAAATCTTGCAAGCCATGGTCTGGATGATCGAATATGCCCACACCCTGGCAGAAGGCGCTGGCGCGTCAGCGCTCGCTGGAGCGTATCGGCTGCGCGAGCAACTTCAGGGCAAGAAAGTCGGGCTGATCTGTTCGGGCGGCAATACCTCCCTGGCACATCTAGAACGCGCACTCTCCGAATCCCATTCCAACAAACAGAACTAATATGCGAGGCAACGTATCCTGCTCTCGTATCAAGCCATGAGCAGCTTTGCTCATCCATCTACTGCTGAGAAAGAAGGAACTTATGTCTAACTCACCTCTCAAGCAGGGTGATCTCGCGCCCGAGTTCGCCCTGCCCAACGAAGCAGGCGAGATCGTCAGCCTTGCCAGCTTGCGAGGGCAGCGGGTTGTCGTCTACTTCTACCCTATGGACGATACCCCTGGATGCACGCTTCAGGCGTGCAACTTTCGTGACGCCGCGCCACAGATCGAGGAACAGCACGCCGTCGTGCTTGGAATCAGCCCCGACGACAGCGCTTCGCACCAGGCATTCAAGACCAAGTATCAGTTGCCTTTCCAGTTGCTCGTAGATGCCGACCACACCGTCGCCCAGACATATGGCGCCTGGCAAGAGGGCGCGGGATACATCACCCGCAGCCAGGTTATCATTGATGAGTCTGGGCATCTGGTAGATGTTCAGGTACCCGTCAAAGCCACTGAAAGCTTGCAGCGCGCGCTCGACGCTCTGACTGCCCAGGCGTAAACGGCGCTCAATGGTATTGCCTGATTTGAGCAAAGGAAACATGCGATGGATACAGGAAACCGGCCTCAAGTTGCCAAACTGGTTGAGCCAGCAGAAAGAGATTCGCCACCGCTGGCTCACTGGCCCTGGCTGCTTGTGGCCGGTGCCTGGGCACTTGCACTGCTCGCCGCGTGGACACATCAGAGCTACCTCATCAACCACGATTACCTCATCCAAGAGAGCGGGCTGCCCTGGATAGCCGCCTTGATCTTTTTCCTCATCTGCTGGCAAATCATGATCGCCGCAATGATGCTGCCTTCCAGCCTGCCGCTGCTCTTCAGATTCACCCGCGCCGTTCGCCCTCCGCATGCCAGCATAGCAGCCTTCTTGGCTGGCTACGCCTTCACCTGGACAGCCTTCGCCGCCCTCGCCTTTCTGGGTGATACCGGCATTCACCTGCTGGTAAATCAGTGGTCCTGGCTGGCGAGGCATCCCTGGCTCATTGGTGCGGTCACCTTCGCGGTGGCTGGCGTCTTTCAATTCAGCCCGCTCAAGCGGCGCTCGCTCCTGGGATGCAGAGGAGCCTTTCGTCAATTGCCCTGGCCCGCTCGTGCAGAAGTCTATGATACCTGGCGTCTGGGCCTACATCATGGCCGCTGCTGCCTGGGTTCCTGCTGGGCATTCATGCTGCTCATGTTTGGCGTCGGCGTCGGCAGCCCGGCCTGGATGGCCGTCTTAACCGGCGTGATGCTCGTGGAAAAGACCGTGCCAGGTGGGCGCTGTCTCAGCCCGTTCGTAGGCATCGCTGCGCTGCTCCTGGCAGCGCTCTGGCTGGCGCATCCTGCCGGTCTCCTGCTTACCATCGCTGGGTAAATACGAAGAAAGAAGCGTCAGGTTATTGGCTGATGAGGAAGCCGCGCCCCAGCGCATCGCGGGGATCAAGCCAATATTCTTGCCGCCCGGTAATAAACGCTGTTCCGCCCACTTCTGGAAGAATCGCCTCATATGGCCCCATTGTTGTCTGTCCCACTACGCGCCCGCTGAACGCGCTCTCGGCTCCCAGAATGCTCTCGATGATAATCTGCTGGCCTTCTGAAAGCTCTCCTCTGGCATGGTGAATTGCCAACCGGGCAGAAACGCCCGTCCCCGTTGGCGAGCGATCAACCTCAGCATCAGCGAACACACAAATATTGCGGCTGTGATGCCCTGGATCATCTGGAGGGCCCGTCAAAATCGTGCCATAGAGAAAGCCCAAATCCGCTTCAAACGGGTGCTTGATAGGTAGCACAGTATTGACCGCCTTCTTGATCGCTTCCCCAGCGGCCACCAGTTCAGCCGTCTGCTCTGGAGCCACCCTCAGCCCAACATCTGCTGCTGCCAGAAACGCATAAAATGCCCCGCCAAAGGCAACATCAACGTGCAGGCTTCCCCACGCTGGCACAACAATCTCTACATCACGCGCATACACAAACGACGGCACATTGATAAACGTGACGCGCTCCACATGCCCATCGCTGGCAACATGCGCCGTCGCCCGCACCAGCCCGGCAGGTGTATCCAGATTGACTGGCGTTCTCGTCCCTCTCGCCGGAAATGTGCCCGTTTCAACCAGCGCCGTCACCAGAGCAATCACCCCATGCCCGCACATCGTGCTATAGCCCTCGTTGTGCATAAAGATCACACCCAGATCGGCTTCGGGCGTAACCGGCGGCGTCAGGGCGCAGCCATACATATTGAAATGCCCGCGTGGCTCCCACATCAGCGCACGCCGGATATGGTCGTAATGCTCCTGCATAAAGCGCCGCCGCGCTAAAATCGTAGCTCCTTCCAGTTCAGGCAATCCGCCCATAACAATGCGCAGCGGCTCCCCGGCGGCATGCGCGTCCAGTGCCGTAATAATCTTTGCATCTTTATATACCGGCTGATGCTTCCAGGTCAGCGCCATCTTATCCCTCCAATGCGCAGAGCATCGCACTTAGACCCGCACAAAATCCTCAGCCAGAATGTCATCCAACGCCGCCACCAGCAAATTCGCGTTCGCTTCAGAAAAGACCAGCGGCGGTTTGATCTTCAGCACATTATGCAGCGGGCCATCAGTACTTAGTAAGATGCCTCGCTCCCGTAACCGATTCACCACATACGAAGTCTGCGCTGCCGCCGGGGACAGCGTTTCCTGGTCCAGCACCAACTCGACGCCAACAAATAAACCCAGCCCACGCACGTCACCAATGATGCGATGCTTCTCCATCAACCCCCGCAATCCTGTCAGCAAATGCTCGCCAATGCTGAGCGCATGTTCCTGCAACCGCTCATCGGCAATCACATCCAGCACCACCAGCCCAATCGCGCATGATACCGGATTGCCGCCAAACGTGTTGAAATACTCCATACCGTTATCGAACGAAGCGGCAATCTCAGGCGTCGTCACCACCGCCGCCAATGGATGCCCGTTCCCAATTGGCTTACCCATTGTCACAATATCCGGCACAACACCTTGCGTCTCGAATCCCCAGAAATGTGTGCCCACGCGCCCAAAACCCACCTGCACCTCATCAGCAATGCACACACCACCTGCCGCGCGCACATGGCGATACACTTCCTCAAGATAATGCTCTGGCAGCACAATCTGACCACCGCAGCCCAGCAGCGACTCGCCAATGAACCCCGCAACCTGGCTTCCATCCTGCTCCATTCGCTGAATAATTCCTTCAACATGGCGTGCATACTTGATGCCCGCTTGCGCGTCGGACGCTTTGAACTTCCCGCGATAGACATCCGGCATAAGAGCCTTGTGAACATAAGGCGGCGCGCCCGTCCCGCCTGGCCCCTCATACTTATAGGGGCTGATTTCAACCAGCGCCGTCGTATTCCCATGATAGGCCGCATCCAGCACAATCACATCTTTGCGCTTCGTATGCGTTCGCGCCAGCCGCAGCGCCAGTTCGTTCGCCTCACTCCCCGAACACACAAAGAAACACACGCTGAGCGCTGGCGGCAGCTTGGCACACAAACGCTCGGCATAGCGCACTAGGTTGTCATGCAGATAGCGTGTATTGGTATTGAGCACCGCCATCTGCTCCTGGCCTGCTCTGACCACGCGCGGGTGGCTGTGCCCAACGTGCGAAACATTATTGACCCCATCCAGATAGGCGCGCCCATCCTCATCATACAGGTATTGCATCGAGCCACGCACAATCTTCAGTGGGTTCTGATACGAGATGCTGAGCGATTTACCGATGTGCTGCGCCCGCAGATGCCGCGTCTGCTCGAAGCTCAGACCATCATGTGGGAAACAATCAGCAGGAATGCCAACGATCAGGTTCGGGTCAGGGCACAGGCTCAGCCAGATATCGCGCTGGCCTGGCCGCGCCACGCCGGGGAACTCGCCAGTTCGGCCCAGCAAATTGGTGATGATCTGGAAGTGCAGATGCGGCGGCCAGTTGCCATTGATCGGATAGCTCCCAATCTTGGCAATCTGCGTTCCCCGCGCCACCGCTTTGCCCTCATAGAGACCACCCAGCGAATCTTCGCTCAAATGTCCATACAGCGTATAAAACGTAAGCTGCTGCTCGGCAATCGTATGCTCCAAAATGATCGTCGGCCCATAATCCAGCAGCGCCGCGTTATTGCGAAAGCTATGCACCACCCCATCAAGAGGCGCGAAAACCGGCGAGCCAGCCTCCATAAACACGTCCAGACCAAGATGCACGGTGCGCCATTCGGGGCCGTCGTCCCCTGGCACCTTGAAGAGATCAGTCGTATAAATCAGGCGCGCCTCATTATAGCGACCAATCCCCACGCGAACATTGGCCGCGTCCATCCGCCCAAACAGACGGCGCGTGAAGCTTTCTACGTCAGCCGTCTCCGCCAGATTTGCCACCTCCGGGCTGCCAATACTCAAATCGAAGATCACCTGGTTGGAAGTGCGCAAATCTGGCTCAACCACACGCCCCAGCTTGTCCTGATGCTCTTGCAGCCATTCGACAAGCGCGCCGGTCGTCGGGCACGGTGGCAAATGGCAGGCATGGCGAAACGTATAATGCGCCAGCGCCGCTGGAACATCCTTCAATTGCTCAAGCAGCGCCCACGCTGGCCGCTCGCTGATCGTCACATACTCATCGCCCGGCTTCAGAGTCTGTTGATAGGCTGAATTGACCACGCTGATACACAGCCTGATGCACATCAGCGCATAGAGCACTTCTAGCTCTGCCTCGGTTAGCGGAAACGCCTCGTGATAGCCTCCCACCACCTGTGCCGCCGCTGTCAGCGGGTCGGCTTTGCCCAGCATCGCATAGGCCGCAGCAATAGCCACCTCGCAGACCGTATACGTCTGCACCATATCGCCAAAATCCACCAGGCTTACCACCTGCCGAGGCGCGGCGCTGGCCTCGTTGACCACACTGTTGTAATCGTTGGCGTCGTTATGAATAATGCTCGTGCGCAGCGCGGCTAATTTAGGCAACGTCTGCGCCTCGAACTGCGCCAGAAACTGCTCGACCAGCGCGCGCCGTTCGGGCCGGGCAATGTGCTGAACATACCCGCGAATCCACAAGCCATGCCGCAAGTCCCACTTCAAGTAGCGCTGCGCCGCCGGGTGCGCAAAATCACGCAGCCCGCCATCCAGCTTCCCCAGGGCAAGGCCCAGGCTGTGCAGCAGGTCAGGGCTATGGGGTCGCGCTGCTGCAAAAAGCATCCCAGGAATGTACGTGAGCAGCCGCGCGAAATGCTGCGCGCCTGCCGCGCTTGTAACCGTGGCAATCGCCTCTCCAGCCAAAGTGGCGCGCACCTGCGGCAGCGCCAGCGACACGCCACGCGCGGCAAGATGCTCCAGAGCTGCATTCTGCATCTCCAACAGCGCGCGCTGTTCATCGGCAGGCGCAATCTTCAAGACAAACGCCTGCCCTGCTTCTGCCTTCAGATAAAAGTTATAATCCCGCTCCCCAGGCAGCGACTCCGCTTCAACGTGCAGACCATAGCATGCCGCAGCAATGCGGCTGGCATCGTGTATCGTAAAAACCGGCGTATGGCGTTCAACATCCAACATGGGTTCACTCCTCAGCAGAATTGCCACGAAGTATACTGCGTGGGGAGCGCATCGCGCAACACGACCGATCCATCTACCCCCTTGATGCTGGCCCGGCAACAGACTACAATGGCAGCAAAGAGGAACGTTTGCATCCCCACTTCTTATCTTACGTGACAAACCTCAGCGTTTGAGGCCAAAGGAGGGAGATCAACGTGTACAGGCAGGTCGAAGCGCTCCCCCGCGACCAGCTCAGGAAGCTGCAAAACGAACGCTTGCAACACATCGTCAGCTATGTCTATGAACGTGTTCCCTTTTATCAAGAGCAGTTCAACCGCGCGGGCCTCAAACCATCCGACATTCACTCCGTCGAAGACCTTCCGAAACTTCCCTTTACTCAAAAACAAGATTTGAAAGACCAATACCCCTTTGGCTTGCTAGCCGTCCCGCGCGAGCAAGTCATCCGCGTTCACGCCAGCAGCGGCACTACCGGGAAGCCCACCGTCGTCAGCTATACCCGAAACGACATAGACCTCTTCGCCGAAGTCATGGCTCGCTCCTTTATCGCCGCAGGCACGCGCCCGGGCATGCTGCTCCACAACGCCTATGGCTATGGCCTCTTCACTGGAGGGTTGGGCATTCACTATGGCGGCGAAAAACTGGGCATGACCGTCGTTCCTGTCTCAGGCGGCATGACGCAGCGGCAAATCACCCTGATTCTCGACCTCAAACCCGAAGTCCTCTGCTGTACGCCCTCCTATGCACAAACGTTGGGCGAAGAGTTCAAGAAGCTGGGCATCGCGCCAGAAGAAATCAGTCTGAAATACGCTCTGATGGGCGCGGAACCCTGGACCGAAACCATCCGCGCCGATGTCGACGCCAGTCTGGGCATCAGGTCGACCAATCTCTATGGCCTCAGCGAGATCATCGGCCCGGGCGTCTCCCAGGAATGCATCGAAGCGCGCGCTGGCAGCCATATCTGGGAAGATCATTTTTACCCAGAAGTGGTTGACCCCACCACAGGCGAGCCGCTGCCAGACGGCCAGGAAGGCGTGCTCATTTTCACCAATCTCACCAAAGAGGCCATGCCACTCCTGCGCTACTGGACCAACGACACCACCTATCTCACCCACGACGCCTGTATCTGCGGCAGAACGCATGTCAGGATGGGGCCAATCCGAGGCCGCACGGATGATATGCTCATCATACGCGGCGTCAATCTCTATCCCACGCAGATAGAAGCCGTGCTCAAGGACATTCCGGGCATCGTCGCCCATTATCAAATCGTGGTGCAGCGCGAGGGCACGCTCGATGAGGTCGAAGTCAAGGTAGAGGTCGCTGAAGCGCTCTTCCGCGAGGTTGCCCAGGAAACGCTCTCCGAAGAAGTCATCACTGCCGATCATCGCTTGCGCAGCCTGCGCGGCGACATCCAGCAAAAACTCAAGGGCAGCATCGGCCTGAACATGCAGATTACCCTCATGCCACCCGGCGCGGTTGCCCGCAGCGAAGGCGGCAAACTCCGCCGGACCATTGACCTGAGAAAGCTATAAACGCTAAGCCACTTTCTTAGCAGGAGAACACATCCTATGGCTACACTAGAACTTGAAACCATGCGCTGCGAGGTGAATGGACTCCTGGCGCGGCTGCGCCTGAATCGTCCCGAGGCGCTCAACGCCGCCAACTGGGCCTGGGTCAACGATCTCGTCACCGCAACGGACTATCTGGCGAACAGCCCGGAGGCGCATGTCGTCATCGTCAGCGGCGAAGGGCGCGCCTTTTGCAGCGGCCTCGATGTCAAAGAATTAGCGCAGGGCAATCTCAGCGGCGAGTGGTTCGCCACCTGGGAGCGCGGCGTCGTCGCGCTGGCAAATCTCGACGCCATCACCATAGCCGCAGTCCATGGCTACTGCCTCGGCGGCGGCCTGCAAGTCGCGCTCGCCTGCGATCTGCGTATCGCCAGCACCGACGCTGTGATGAGCATCCCTGCCGTCAGAGAAGGCGTCGTTGCAGCCTTGGGTCCGATGCGCCTTGCCAGGCTCATTGGCGCGGGACCGGCCAAGCGGCTCTGCTTCCTGGGCAGGCGCTTCGGGCCAGAGGAAGCGCTCTCGCTTGGCCTGATTACCGAAGTCGTAGCGCCCGACACCCTGGAGCAGCACACCCTGGCGCTGGCCGAAGAACTACTCGCCATTCCTTTTACTGCCTTGCTGCACACCAAACGCCAGATAGATCGGGCCTTCACCGAGGACAACGCCACGCTCATGGCCGAGATGCTGGCCGCGCAGGAAGATTGCCTGCGCTCGCCCGGGCATGCCGCCGTCATGGCCGAGTATCGAGCGGCCCAGCTTCAACGCAGCCAGCAAAAGCAGCAGGCTCAAGGATAAGCTTCAATTTCTTGCTGCACCCCAGAGCCGTTGTCCAGCCGGGCCAGTTTTTTCGTGACACTCGCCCGCGTCTGCCAGGCTGCCATCTGGCCGCGGAGTCTATCGCTCAGGCGTATGCCTGGTTTCTCGATCAAAACGTAGAGCAGAAACGAGAAGGGGATAATCACCACGGCCACCCAGCCCCAGAAGGAAGCGTAGGCAATGAGCGGGGGCAGACCGCTCACGCTGGGGCCGATATGATGAATGAACGTGCCCAGCAGGGGCAAATGCCACATATACATACTATAAGAAATCAACCCAATCCAGCGCAGCGGCGTCCAGGCAAAGAGAATACGCAGCCAGGCCGAGCCAAAGATAATCGCCACAATGCACAGCCCAAACCCCAACGAAAAGCCTAGCTCAAGCAGCCATCCGGGCATGGTAAAAAGCGCGGGCAGAACCGGCCAGATATAGCCATATTCCAGCGTATAGTGCTGCATCGCCATAAACAGCAGGAGCAGAATACCCCCTGTCCAGCAGCCCGGGCTGACCTGCCTCAGGCGCAGGCCCAACTTGGCGCGGGCAGCAGGGTCACGCAGAGAAGTATAGCCGAGGCCAATCAGCATACCAATAGCAAAATCCTCCAGATACTTCCCGCTGTAACCATACGTGAAGAACAACACCACATTGAGGATACCACGCGGCACCAGAAACGTTTCTGCTGGGTGCGCCACAAAATAGCTGCCCCACCAGCGCGAAAAGAGTCCCCATCCGATCAATCCCAGCAAACAGCCGACAACCACCCATAAACGCTTTTCGGATCGGACGCGCCGCGCCACAAAATAAATGCCCAGCGCAATCCACGGCAGCAGCAAATAAAATTGCCATTCAATCGCAAGCGTCCAATAGGGGCCGTTCAATTGCTGAAAGGTCGCCTGTGTTGAATCCATCAAGAAGAGGGGAAACAGGATAAACTCTTTCCAACGCTGCGGCTCAAGATACTGTGGCTGGGCGAGCAAAACAATCACTGCCAGAGAAAAGTAATAGCCTGGGATGATGCGCAAAGCGCGCCGCAGATAAAACAGCCGCGTGCCCGGCCAGGGCTGCTCGGAAAGCAGCGCTTTCGCATAGGGCAAAAAGAGCAGCAAGCCCGATAAGACAAAGAAGAGTGTCACCCCCGCGCCGCCAGCCAGCAAAAACGATGTGAGCAGCGGGTTGTCGGTTAAGGTCCACAGACCCATATCGCGGGCCGCCAGACTGATATGATAGCCCACCACCGTCAGACAGGCAAAAGCGCGCACCCCATCCAACGATGCAATGGCCCCCTGAGGCTTACTCGCTTCAAGCTGCCCGGCCAGCCACGAGTGTATCCAGGGGAAACCGTGGCTCCTTGAGCCGATAGCCAGGGCATCGACGCCACCTGACCTGTGAATGTGGGAAGCCTCCGCTGGGGAAGCTCGGGTAACTCTTGCCTCTGTCAGTTCAGGTCGCGCCGAATAATCCATAGCAGAAAATATGCTCCTTTCACTCAAGACGCCCACATCGGCAGTGCGGTTCTTGCTCTTCCGCGTTCACTCTTGAAGACGCTTTTCACCTCAGCAAAATGACACAAGCCCCAAATCTATCGCACGAAAGATACCGATGCTATACTTTCGGAAGCAGAAAAGAGGGCCAACCATCAAGACAACAAAGGTGTAACCGCTGATTTTGCACTGCAGTAGGTGTGGTGCTATTTTGCAGTAGCTATTTACAAGCGGGCTATGATGCACATTCTCGTAGTCATGCTTTCTCTTCTGGCAAGCACGGGTGGTTCTCCGCAAAGAGCAAGTACCCCTCTCCTCCTAATGACAATAAATTGGTGGAGGGAGGCTAGTAGTCAGTCCGCTTAGGTTTTACTCGCCTTCTGTTGATGCGTTCCACGTGAGTCGGATACCCAGCCGGCGTTCGATGTGGAACCCCAAGAGCAGCAGGTGGCGATTCCGCTGCCGATTCAACGGGTCAGCCTACACGGAAACTGCACCGTTTCCTTTCCCTTTGCATGGGAAACCCTCACACGTTTCTGCTGTGCTCAAAGACGAGATGGGCTGGCTGCCAGGCGCATCAGCCAAAGCGCCAGAAGCCTCGTTCACTGGCAGGCTGAAAGCCACTTCGCACCCACCGGCGGGATGATTCTGGAGCGCAATGACGCCACCCTGTCTCTCGACCAGTAGTTTGCAGGTATAGAGGCCAAGTCCAGCGTTCTGGCGCGCTTGCTCGCCAGGTCGCGCCTGCCCATGATAAAACTTCTCGAAGACGTGCGGCAGGTCGGCAGACGCGATTCCGCAGCCGGTGTCGCGCACCAGAAAGCGGAGCCGGTCAGGCTGCTGCGTGCAGTGAAGACTGATCTGGCCGCGAGCAGAGGTAGCACGCAGCGCATTCTCGAAGAGATTATCCAGCACTTGCTCAAGACGGTGCACATCCAGCAGCACCAGGTCAGTACCGTTCGCTAGAGCAGGATCAGCCTCATAGTCATAAGCAAAGGTAATGTCGTGCGCAGCAGCCTGGAGCCGGTACAGCGCTGCTTTGCGCTCCAGCGCTGCTGCCAGATGCACCGGCTGAGACCGAATCACAAAGCTGGTCTCCTCCAACGAAGCAACGAGCAGCAGATCGTTGAGCAGGCGCGTCATCCGCTGGCTGCTCGATTCCAGCACCGGCAGATATCGTTCCAGGCGTTGATTGCGTTTCTCGCCAGCTTCGGTACGTACCAGACTCTCAATATGCCCCTGAAGAATCGTCACCGGCGTGCGCAGATCGTGCGAGAGCGCCGCGATCATCGTACGCATCTCTTCCTGCTTGCGCCACTCGCGCTCAAGCGATCGCTGGAGTTCGGAGCGCAGGTCGTTGAAAGCAGAGCAGAGGTCACCCAGTTCGTTCCGTTCGTGGTAACGAATGGAGAAATTGAGATCTTGTTGCCGAATCTTCTCGACCGCCACCATCAACTCCCCGACTGGTCGATTGACTTTGCGCCCCATCCGCCAGGCGAAAAAGAGGATAGCCGCGATCAGCCCGGGAATGGGCAAAGCCAGAGCGAGAAAAAAAAGCGCAAGTTCTACCGGTTGGTACGAGAGATATGGCGCGTGCTGCTTCGCGTTCACGGTAAACCAGAGCAGGAGCGCACCTTCTAAGGTACAGGTGATGACCACCGTAGCAACCAGGATACCCACGCAGTACCAGATAAAGAGACGTTGGAAACTGGAGCGACGTCGACGCGGCTTTGGCCGTGTTATGCTGATGCGTTGGGTTCCCATCGGTAGCCTACTCCCCAGATCGTGCTGATATACTCCGTTTGTCCATCCACCTGCGCAAGCTTGCGTCGGATGCGCTTGATGTGCTCGGTGACAGTGTCGGTATTGCCAAGCGAATCCATCCCCCAGATGCGATCATAGATGACCTCGCGTGAAAAAACCTGGCGCGGATGCAGGATCAGGAGCTGGATAATCTCAAATTCTTTGCGCGTCAAGGCAAGCGCCTCGCCAGCATAGCGCACTTCATAGGCGCTCAGATCGACGACCAATGCCCCATAACACAACTGCGTGGCCTGGCGTGGTTGCCGGCCGCGCCCCCAGCCACGACGCTCGCGGCGCAAATGGGCCTCGACGCGGGCGAGGAGTTCCTTGATACTGAACGGCTTCACCACATAGTCGTCTGCGCCCACACGAAACCCCCACACCTTATCGGCATCGCTCTGCTTCGCGCTGAGGAAGAGAATGGGGATATCCAGATCCTTACGCAGTTCCTTGCACACCGCGAAGCCATCACCACCGGGCAGCATAATATCGAGAATGACCAGATCAGGATGGCGTTGCCGCGCCTCTTTCATCGCTTGCCCGCCATCGAATGCGGTCCACACCGTATACCCCTCGTCTTCCAGGGCATCTTGCACAAACTGAACGATGGCATCCTCATCATCCACCACTAAAATCGTCTCTGGCGAACCGTTACGAGAAGATGACACGTGTTGCCTTTCTGCTCTCTCTGCCTTTTGCTCTTCTTTACAGGTAAGCATCCACCTGCTGCACCTGTATGGTACACCTCAAAGCTAAACTTTTCCAAAACTATTCGTCAGCCGCCCTCAAAAACATCGCCCTGTTTAGGGTTCGTTGAGAACTCTGGTTTAGCATATCGACATGGCAATTGAGCAATCCGATTTGGGGAATGGATGAATACCATGAACAATAATCTGCAAAATACGCTGAACAAAATGATTCAATCAGGCGCGTGGTCCAATCCTGCCATGGCCACCCTCGTCAACGATTACATCCTGTATCATGTGGTGCTGGTTGTCGTTGGCGGGTTGCTGGCACTCGCTTTTCTGCTGCTGAGCATCTTCTTCTGGGTTCGGTTTAAGAGAACACCTAAATCTGCTCGGCGCACCTGGCCATTCGAAAAGAAGACCTACTTCGCTTTCGGGGTGTTAAGCGCCGGAGTTGGTCTGGTGATCGCCTTGATTGTTGTGGTGGATCTTACCAATGTTCTGGACCCACACCCAGGGTTTGCGCTGCTCGTCGATTCGATGGGGACGCCCCAGGCTGGCACGCCAATGGATCACCTGTACCAGGCGTTCAATACCTGGATACAGTCGGGCAGTACCACTATTCCGTCTCTTGTCCAAGAAAAGATACAGGAACGCATGGCCTTCCATACGACCAAAGCTATTGTGAGCGGCGTGTTGCTCGTGGTATTCGTAGTGCTCGGCACACTTATTTGGCGCACATTACTCAAGAAGTCCCGGATACGCGAGGCAACGTGGAGACTCACAGAAAGCGCTCTCCTGGTCTGCGGAGCCGTTGCGATCACCTTTTCCTTACTGCTGCTGGTGATCGTGGTAGCAAACCTCCAAGGAGCATTTGCGCCGATCACCTTAACGCTGCTTGATGGGTGAATGGGTGTTCTCCGCGAGGGGAATGCCTTTGCCGAGCGAAGTAGAGGGGGAGAGGTAAGGTAGGGTTCGTACCTACTGTATATGCACAAGCTGGCCCCAATTTCTGGGGTCGGCTCATGTTCGCGGCACCGATGAGAACGCTCTCATAAGAGCAAGAAAGGACTCGAGAGGTCATATGTCACGTCTCCCCTCAACGTGGATCGTCCGAGGTCTCCTGATTGGCAGTCTGCTGCTGGTCCTCCTCGCCGGAGCGTTGGTCGCTGGTCTCCTCCTCACTGCCAGGCCGCAGGCTGCAGCCAGGGTGATACCACCCCAGGACCCGCATATCACGTATATCGGGCGTTGGGACACCAGCAATCGTGCCGTCTCTATCAGCTACTGGCCGGGCGCGTACCTGGAGACCGCTTTTACTGGCACAACAGTCAAGGTCAAACTGGCCGGGTCTTCTGCGATCTATGTGAGCCTCGATCACCATCCCGATGTGCGCCTGGCGGCTCCAGGATCGAGCGGCATCGTGAACCTGACGCCCACGCCGCTCGCGGCTGGCACCCATACGCTACGCCTGGCGGTAGCCGACGACACCGATACCCTCCAGTTCAAGGGGCTGATCCTCGACCCAGGGGCAACAACGGCGGCTCCGGCCCTCCCGTCCAAACTGATCGAGTTCATTGGCGGTTCGGTGACGGTGGGGAAAACGGATACGAACGGTGCCCTGTCCGATTATGCCTGGCTCACGGCGGAACGTCTGGGCGTGGAGCATACGCAGATCGCGCAGGCCAACATCTGCCTGGTGGATCAGGTGCAGTGTGGCGCGCCCACGCCCAGCGGCATGAGTCAGCAATACTTCAAGCTGAAACCCTCCTATTTCCCAGATTCGCCTGACTGGGACTTTGCACGCTACCAGGCCACGGCGGTGGTAATCAATCTGGGGATTAATGATGCGGCCTATCATGTGAGTGACACCCGCTTCGAGTCCACCTATGTCAGCTTTGTGCAGGCGATTCAACGCACCTATCCCCACGCGCTCCTCTTTGCGATGGAACCCTTCAATGGGGCGGAGGCGGCCTTGATTCAGGCAGCGGTCCAGGCGGTGATTGCGGCAGGAGATCACCAGGTCAGCTACATCGATACCACCGGCTGGTTACAACTCGGCAGCGCGGATTATTCGATGAATCCGCAACGTCCCAGCGAGGATAACATCCATCCCAGCGACTTAGGGCAGGTGAAAATCGCCAATCATCTGGAGCCGATCCTGGCGTCGGCTCTGGACATCGCGTGAGGGCTGCCCCTGGGCAGCTGGGGTGGTGTGCTGCGTGCTCGTTTTGATGCATCGGTTCGCCAGTGGCCCAACATCCTGAACAGGTGGTACACTCAGGACAAACTGAGGAGGTGAGAAATGCCAGCCAAGCTCTCTCTCAGCGAAACGGAGCGTACCGAAGTCCAAAAGTTTGTCCGTCAAGCAAGGCGAATGCGCGCACCCTCACCCGAGCCTGGGCCTTGCTGAAACTCGCGGATGGATGGGACGAAGCCAAGATTGCCGAGACGTTTGCCATTGCTCCCGCGACGGTGAAGAACGTCGCCCACCGCTTTGCCGAAGGCGGGCTCGATCTAGTGCTCCATGATAAAGTACAGCCGCGACGGCGGCAAGCCCTGACCGGCCAACAAGCGGCCCATTTGATCGCCGTGGCCTGTAGCCCGGCACCCGATGGGCATGACCACTGGACTATGCGCCTGCTCGCTGGTAAGGCCGTAGAATTGGGCTTCGTGAAGAGCATTTCACCCAATACCATTCACGAACTGCTCAAAAAACGAGCTGAAGCCCTGGCGGCACGAACACTGGTGTCTCCCCTCAGTGGGTGGGGAGTTTGTCGCGGCGATGGAAGACGTGTTGGACTTGTACGAAGAGGAGTACGATCCGCAGTATCCAACGGTCTGCCTGGATGAGAAACCGGTCGTGCTGCATGCCGATGTCCAGCCGCCCGTTCCGGTGGCGCCTGGTCGGCCTGAGCGCGTGGATTACGAATATGAACGGAAAGGGACGCGCAACCTGTTCGTCGTCGTGGAGCCCCTTGCTGGCTGGCGGCATGTGGAAGTGACGAGCCAGCGCACCATGCAGGAGTATGCCAAGGTCGTGCGCTGGCTGGTGGACGAGGTCTATCCGCATGCCGAATACGTTCGGCTGGTGCAAGATAATCTCAATACCCATACGGCTGCGGCCTTGTATGAGACCTCCCCCCCTGCCGAAGCGCGCCGGATTCTGCAACGTCTGGAGTTCCACTACACGCCCAAGCACGGCAGTTGGTTGAA
>DATGID010000135.1:0-1472 GCA_035307385.1 Ktedonobacterales bacterium
GAGGAATCCGCTTGCTGGGTCAAGGTATCGCCCGCCGGGTTGCTGAAGTTCATGGTGTTGTTCGGGTTGCCCGTCTCCACCAGGTCAATCCAGTCCTGCGGGTCGGGATAGTCCGCGATCCAGCCCAGCATATAGAACTGCACCGGGAAGATGCCCTTGGCGTTCTTGCTGCTGGTATCGTTGAGGAGTTGGGCGAAGTCCACCGGGTTCAGGTTGATATGGACCCCCAGATAGGTCTGGTAGTCCTGCTGCAACCGCTGGGCGATCTTGTCGTTGTCCCCGCCCTTGCCATACTCCAGGGTCACCTGGGGCATCTTGCTCACATCCGCATACACCGACTGCAGCTTGGTCTTGGCATCGGAGGGATTGAACGGCAAGCCTTGCAGGTTCGGGTTATACCCCGGCTGGCCCTCGGGGATGATATGATCGGAAGAGATGGCCGTGCCCTGCAGCACGCTGTTGGCAATCGTGTTGCGGTCGGTCGCTTCGGCAAACGCCTGGCGCACCGTCACATTGTTGAATGGAGCCACCTGGCTGTTCGGCGCCACGTAGCTAATCGAGAGCGCAGGGCCTTCGAAGAACTCGCTGGACCCCAGCGCCTTGGCAATCGTGTAGTCCGCCGCAGGCACGCCGTCCAGGTCCACCTCTTTGGACTGGAATTCCTTCCAGGCCGTGTCGGGGTCCGCAATCATGGGCATGTCCACTTCGGTCAGCGTGGGCTTGGTCCCATACCAGTTGGGGTTGCGCACAAAGGTCAGTTGGACCTTGTGCTGCCAGGACTTGAGCATGAACGGCCCGGTGCCCACGTTGTTATCCTGCGCCCAGTTCTTGTCCGCTTCGACCACCTTCTGGTCCACTGGCGCACTCACGATATAGGTCAGCGCATCCAGGAACCACAAGGCCGGCTGCGTGATGTTGATCTGCAGCGTATGGTCATCGACCACCACCAGCCCCTTGCCCGGACCAATCATCGTGGGGATTTTGCCGGCGGCGCGGTCATTGCCGCCCACGATCAGCCCCAGATAGTAGGTCGGCGTGTAGGACTGGCCGCTCTGGGCCGGGGCAAAGGCGCGGTCAATGCTGTAGGCAAAGTCTTGCGCCGTCAGCGGGTCGCCGTTGGAAAACTTGAGGTTGGGCCGAATATGGAAGGTGTAGGTTTTGCCATCAGCCGAGATATCCCAACTGCTGGCAAGGTCCGGCACCACCTTGAGGGATTTGCCATCCAACGTGACGAGGCCGGCATCAATCAGGTTCAGCGCCCAGATGGAGTTCTGGTCGGTCGCCAGGGCCGGGTCCAGGGTGCGCACATCCTGCGTCCCCACGTTGGGAAAGACTAACTTCTGGCTGGAGGCAAGATTGGTGGTGGTGTTCGACGATCCGCAGCCTGACAGAATCAGGGCGATTGAGGCCGCCAGCACCAGCACCTGTGAGATGAGAAATGCTTTCTTCCGCATGAAACTGTGTTTCCTTCC
>DATGID010000136.1:0-323703 GCA_035307385.1 Ktedonobacterales bacterium
CTGGCGACCAGCATCTCGACCGGCCTGGAGAGTGACCCGGTGCAGAAGCGGTTGGGCAATGTCATGGAAGGCGCCGCCGAGATCAGCCAACAGTTCGATGACGCCAGCAAACAGCTTGAACGCGGCGCCTCCCGGCTGGAACGCGCTGCCAGGGCGCTGCAATAACACGCCAGAAGTCTCTGCTCGTTCTCTTGCCAAGCGGCAGCGTTCCCACTATAGTAATGCTCAGTTCGTCTGGCCTGGCGGCTTCAACACCATACTACTAAAAAGAAAAGGAAGATTCCCATGTCCAGGACAAGCGTCTCAGATTTGCCCAGAGCGCTTCAGGAATTTCGCGCCTCCTGCCCGCTGGTGGAACAGATCATCTACCTTGCTAACTGCTCGCAAGCCCCACAGTCGAAGCCGGTGCAAGCGGGGATTGGGCGGTTTTTGGAAAGCTGGGCGACACTCGGCATGCACTGGGGCGGCTGGATTGAGGAGGTTGAAGAGGCGCGCGCCGGGTTTGCCGCCCTCATCGGCGCGAGCAAAGAGGACATTGCCATCGGCGCTTCGGTTTCGCAACTGGTCTCTTCCCTCGCCAGCGCATTAGTCCAGCCCCAGGCAACCAGAAAGCGCATCCTGAGCAGCGTCGTCGAATTTCCAGGCGTGGGCCAGGCATGGCACGCCGCAGTGCGCGCCGTTCCTGGGTGGAAGCTTGACCTGCTCACCGGCACCGAGGCCGAGGCGCTGGAGGCTGACACGCTTGCAGCACAACGCGCTGGTTTGCTGCTGCGGCACACCCATCCTTCGGTGGTGGTCAGCACCGCGCAGTTTGCCGCAGCCATCGATGAAACTACTGCCCTGGTGTCTGCGCCGCTGGTCAGCTATACCAATGGCGCGCTGCTGGACGCGCAGGCGCTCTGCGCCGCAGCCCACCAGCAAGGCACGCTGGTCTTGCTCGACGCCTACCAGGCGTCGGGAAGCGTCCCCATTGATGTGCAGGCCAGTCAGGTGGATTTTGTGACGGCGGGCGCGCTGAAATATATGATGGGCACGGCGGGTATCGCGTTTCTCTACGTCAGCCCTCGCGTCCGCGAACGATTTGAGCCGTCCATGACCGGCTGGTTCGGGCGCGTCAACCCCTTCGACTTCAATTCCGCTGGCCTGGACTATCCACCTGAGGCCAGCCGCTTCGATCTTGGCACCCCTCCGCTCATCAATGCCTTCGCGGCGCGGGCAGGCATCGAGCTTGTGCGCCAGACCGGCGTTGACGCCATCCAGGCACAGATTGATCGCCTTTCCGCGCTTGCCTATCGGGCAGCGCCGGAGCGCGGCTTGAAGATTCTAGGTCCGCAGTCTGGAACCCCGAAAGGGGCCATTACCGCTATCGACGCCGGGTCACCGGAGCGCGCGCACTGGCTGGAAGACACGCTGCGCCAACATGGGGTCATCGCCTCGGCGCGTGGGGAAGCTGTGCGCCTCGCGCCTCATGGCTTCACGCTGGAATCCGAACTGGAGCAGGCGCTCGATCACGTCGCGGCACTGCTGAAGAGCGCCCCTGCCCAGGCGGCGGTGTAAGACGAATGGAAGGGTGCAAGCTGTATGGCTATCAAGCAGTCGAACTGACGCAGCAATTCCTACTGCCGGGTGCCTGAAATCTGTTTCAGCAGACAATCCATACATTCATCAAGATTCAGGCACCCACAACCAAGACCATCCTCCAGCAAGCCCCTCATCTTTTGCGCCTGGGCAATCAGCGCGTCTACTTCGGCCAGCTTCCCATGGACATAAGCCTGCCAGCGCGTTGACAACGAGGCATCGCCTTCAGGGTTGTTGAATAACAGCCGTATCTGGCTGATGCTGAAGCCTGCCTCTTGCGCCAGTTGAATCACCGCCAACCGCCGCAGCACGCCAGCGTCATAGCGCCGCCGCCCATTGAGGCGTTCTGGCGCGGGGAGCACCTGCACGCTTTCGTAGTAGCGAATCGCTGAAGGCTGGATACCAGCGCGGCGGGCCACCTCGCCAATTGTGAGCATTTCTTTCATGCGGTCCCTCATACCTCTTGACTTAAAGTCCACTTGATATTGTACGCTCGAAGTGCGGACCCAACAAGACGCGCGGAGAAGTTGGTAAAACGCACGAGAGACGGCCCGCCGAAAAGAAAGTAGAGCAAAACACATGGGACCTTCGAAGCATATCATTGCAGTTGGGGATGAGGATTTTGAGGCAAAAGTCCTCAACGCTGACAAGCCCATCATTGTGGATTTCTGGGCAGCCTGGTGCCCGCCCTGTCGCGCCATCGCTCCCGTGTACGAGCGATTGAGTGAGGAATACGCTGGGAAGATGGACTTTGCGAAAATGGACACCGATGAGCACCCACTCACGTACAGCCGCTTTGGGATCATGGGCCAGCCTACATTTCTGCTATTCCAAGGCGGCAAGGTGGTTGATCAGGTGATTGGATACAATCCAACAGGACTCAGGCGCGCGATTGAGCGCGTGCTTGCCGAACGCGCCATCACATCCCGCTAGCATCACTTCGATAAAGCCGTGTAGTCGGCCCAGGTATCGACATCTTTAGGAAGCGGGCGGTCTAGCTCGACCGTCCGCACCCAGTCAGGATGTTGATCAACCAGCTTCCAGGCAGCCTTGTCGCCATGCAGGGCGGCCAGATCGGGGAAAAGCTGGCAGTCAAACAGGAGGGGATGTCCAGGCACGCCTTGATAGGAGGCAAGTGTAATAGGCTCGCGCTCGATGCGCCAGGCAGTGGCAACGCGCTCAATGGCTTCGAGGTCAACGCCGGGTTGGTCGCTGAGCAAGATCATCACGGCTGCGGCGCGCGGGTCGGCTGCCGCGATGCCCGTCCGATAGGACGCGGAGCAACCTTCGCCAAACTCAGGGTTCTGTACCGGGCGCGTGCGGCCCAGGACCACGCTCGCCAGAATGGTCTCGCTGGCGTGGCCCACAATGACCAGCACTTCATCGAGCGCCGGGCTGGCCTCAGCCTGAGCAATGGTCCAGCCCAGCAGCGTCGTTCCTCGGTAGGGCAGAAGTTGCTTGGGCTGGCCCAGGCGTTTAGAAGAGCCTGCCGCCAGGACCAGCCCGGTGAGAAAACCGCGCATAGTTACGATGCCTCGAACTTTGCCTGGCAGCCCGCGCAGCAGAAGTAATAGGTGTGCCCGTGGCGTTCGGTCTTGTACATGGCGGTGGCGATGTCCACCGTCATGCCGCAGATTGGGTCGATGGCTTCTTCGCGCGGCGCGGGAACCTCCTCCAGAGAAAGGCCCACCCCGTCGCGCCGCACTTCCACCAGCGCGGCAATGACACTCAAGGCGATTTCCGCAGGCCGCAGCGCTCTGCCGGACAGTCCCACGGGCCGCTTGAGCCGCTGCAACTGCTCGGCAGCAACGCCGTGTTCCTGCAAGAACGCAACGATGGAGGCCATGCGCTTGGTGCTGGCGACCAGGCCCACGTAACTTGCCTGGCTCGCCAGCGCGGCCTCGATGGCAGCCTCATCGTAGCCGCCGAAGGTTGCCACGACGACATAGCTGCGGGGCGAAAGCTGCGACTTGAGCGCCTCCAGGTCTTCCACCAGGCGATCGGCCTGCGGGAAAGCATCCATGTCAGCGTTGGGGTCGCAGGCCCAGACCTCAAAGTCGAGCAGGCTGCCCAACTGCGCCAGCAGCCGCGCTACCGGCGACGAACCGATGACGACCAGTTCCGCTTTGGGCAGGAATGGCTCGACAAAGATTTGCAATTCGCCCTGCCCGGCGCAGGTCATCATCACTGGAACGACTCCGTCCTTGCGCGGGACATCCTTTTCGGCATCCGGGCTGAGCACCACCAGCCGAGGCTGGCCGTCCTCCAGCGCTGCCAGGCTCTGGCGAACGACGGTGGGCTGCGCGCAGTGGCCGCCCACCCAGCCTTCGATCTTGGCATCCGAGGTAATGATCGCCCGCGCGCCGGGTGTTCCTGAAGTTGGTTGATTCGCCGCTACCACCGTCGCCAGAGCGAATGGGCGATGCTCAGCCCGAAGCCGCTGGACTTCATCCAGGATGTCTCGCATTGGTCTTTCCTTATGCTGTGCTTGTGGATGCAGGGGTTTCCACTTTTTCGCGCACGCATTCAAAAAACTTGGCCGTCATTTTCTTGGCCGTGCCTTCCATCAAACGCGCGCCAACGCTGGCAATCGTTCCGCTGACATTGACATCCGCGTGCCAATCCATATGGGTGACAGTGTCGGATTCAGCGGTCAATTGCATCGCCCCCGCAATATCCACCGCGCTCCCAGCGGCGACGCCGTGCGCCTTCACCACCGCGTGATCTGGCTCATGCAGATCGGTAAGGTGCACATCGAGCGTGAAGGTGGCTTTCACTGCGCCGATGCCCACGCCCACCCGGGGTTTGAAGTGGTCCGGCCCCAGGACTTCCATCGACTGGAAGCCTGGAGCGCACGACGCCACCTGATGCGGGTCGGTAAAGAACGCATAGATGTTGTTGATGGGTGCGTTGATCGATAGTTGCCCCTCAAAGTGCATGTGGCTATACCTCCGCCAGTCCGTGTTCTTCGAGAATCTGGTACACTTTCCAGGGCGTAATCGGAATGTCCAGGTGGGTCACACCCAGATGGCTCAGCGCATCTACGACGGCATTGGCAATTGCGGGCGGCGCGCCCACCGTGGCCGACTCCCCTACGCCCTTGGCTCCGAACGGATGATGCGGCGACGGGGTGGTCGTCTTGTCAGTTTCCCAGGCGGGCGTTTCCATGGCCGTTGGCAGCAGATAATCCATAAAGGTGCCCTGCTGGATGTTGCCATTCTCGTCGTAGAAGATGCCCTCTAAGAGCGCGGGCGCCATGCCCATGGTCAGGCCGCCGTGAATCTGCCCTTCAACAATCATGGGATTGATGATGGTGCCGCAGTCATCGACGGCGAGGAAGCGCCGAATCTTGACCTGCCCCGTGCCGCGATCAATATCCACCACACAGATATACGCGCCAAAGGGAAATGTCAAGTTCGGCGGGTCGTAGTAGTCAACCGCTTCCAGGCCAGCTTCCATTCCTTGCGGGTGGTTGGTATAGGCGGCAAAGGCGATGTCGGCCATCGTCTTGGAACGCTGAGGCGCGCCCTTCACCTGGAACTGATAGTTCACCCATTCGATGTCATCGGGGCTGGCTTCCAGCAGGTGCGCGGCGATATGCTTGGCTTTTTCGCGAATCTTGCGCGCCGCCATCGCGGTTGCCGCGCCAGCGGTGGGCGTGCTGCGGCTGGCGTAGGTGCCCAGGCCATAGGGGGCGGTGTCGGTGTCGCCATGCTCGACGGTGATATTTTCGACGGGCAGCCCCAACTCTTCGGCAACGATCTGCGCAAAGGTCGTTTCGTGGCCCTGGCCCTGAGACTGCACGCCAATGCGCACAATGGCCGAGCCAGTGGGATGCACGCGGATTTCCGCGCTGTCGAACATCTTGATGCCCAGGATATCGAACGTGTTGGAGGGGCCAGCGCCGACGATTTCGGTGAAGGTGCAGATGCCGATGCCCATCAACTCGCCCCGGGCGCGCTTTTCGGCCTGCTCGCGGCGCAGTTCCGCGTAGCCAATCTTTTCCATGGCCTTCTTCAGCGCGCCTTCGTAGTTGCCGCTGTCATATTCCCAGCCGGTGGGGGACTTGTAGGGGAACTGGTCCGGTGGGATAAAGTTCTTCAGGCGCAGCTCTGCCGGGTCCACCTTGAGCTTGAGGGCCATACTGTCCACAATGCGCTCGATGGCATGCACCGCTTCGGTCACGCGGAACGAGCAGCGATAGGCCACGCCACCCGGAGGCTTGTTCGTGTAGACGCCATCGACCTCGACATGCGCGGCCTCCATGGCATAGGAGCCAGTGCAGACATTGAACAGCCCGGCAGGGAACTTGGAGGGGTTGGCCGCCGCGTCAGCCGAGCCGTGATCGGCCAGCGTCTTGACGCGCAAGGCCGTAATGGTGCCGTCCTTCTTGCCCGCCAGTTCGACATCCATATGATAATCGCGGGCAAAGCTGTCGGCCTGCAAATTCTCGGAGCGGTCCTCAATCCACTTCACCGGATGGCCTGTCAGCACCGAAGCCGCCGTGGCAATCACATAGCCGGGATAGACCGGCACTTTGCCGCCAAAGCCGCCGCCGATGTCGGGCGAGATGATGCGAATCTTATGTTCGGGAATCTGGCCGACTGCCGAGGCCGCCGTCACCAGCGAGAAGACGGTGCGGATGGCATGCGGGGCCTGGGTCGTCATCCAGACGGTCAGCTTGCCGCTGACTCTATCGAACGAGGCTACGCAGCCGCACGTCTCGATGGATGAGACGTGGATACGCGGCAGATAGATATGCTCTTTGACCGTGACTTCGGCCTCGTTGAAGAGTTGATCAGTGCGGGCTTTGTCGCCGCTTTCCCAATGCCAGATGTGGTTGGTGTTTTTGTCGGCGTGGTCGGGGCGGACCAACGGCGAAGAGGGGTCCAGCGCCTTGAAGGGGTCAACGACCGGCTCCAGCGGCTCGTACTCTACCTCGACCGCTGCCACGCCATCGGCGGCAATATAGCGCTCGGTGGCAATCACCGCTGCCACTTCCTGCGCCTGATACACCACGCGATCAACCGGCAGCACCATCTGAGTATCGCTCATCAGCGTGGGCATCCAGGCCAGCTTGTAGGCATCCAGGTCTTTGCCGGTAATCACCGCCAGCACACCGGGAATTGCCAGCGCCTTGCTGGTGTCGATGCTGACAATTTTGGCGTGGGCATAGGGGCTGCGCACGATATCCATATAGAGCATGCTAGGGAGCTTGAGATCATCGACGTAGTTGCCCAGGCCACGCAGGAAACGCGGGTCTTCTTTGCGTTTGACGCTGCGTCCGTAGCCTCCCGCATGAGTCACCATACTGTATCTTACCTCCGCTTGCTATGCCGTTGGCGCAGCCGCCTCAGCGGGTTCGCGCATCTTCTTGCCAGCATATTGAATTGCTTTGACAATGTTCACGTACCCGGTGCAGCGACACAGGTTGCCGGAAATGGCCTGGCGTACTTCCTCCTCACTAGGGTCAGGATTCTTTTCGAGCAGCGCCTTGCCGACCAGCATCATGCCCGGCGTGCAGAAGCCGCACTGCAAGCCATGCTCCTCGAAGAAGCCTTGCTGGATGGGGTCTAGCTGGCCGTTTTGCTCCAGGCCCTCCACTGTCGTAATGTCGGCTCCATTGACCTGCACCGCCAGCAGCGTGCAGGACTTGGCCGGAGTGCCGTTGATCAGCACGGTGCATGCGCCGCAGCTTGTGGTGTCGCAGCCGATATGCGTGCCGGTGAGGTTGCAGACCTCACGAATGAAATGCACCAGCAGCAGGCGAGGCTCCACCTCAGCTTCTCTCTTCTCGCCGTTGATTGTCAGGGTGACTTTCTGGGTCATCAGTTTGCTCCCCCCATGGCGCGCTCGGCTGCCTTGCGCAGCGCTCGTGCTGTGAGCGCGCGCACCACAGCCCGCTTATATTCCGCAGGGCCGCGCAGATCGGATGTCGGCTCGGCAGCGTCTCCCGCGAGTTTCGCAGCCTCGCGGATGGTCTGGGCGTCCAGGCGCTTGCCAACGAGGAATTGCTCGGCGGCCACTGGCCGGATGGCTTTCGGGCCAACGTTGGTCAGCCCCAGCCCGGCCTGCGTGCAGGTATCACCTTGCAGCGTCACCTGCGCCGCGGCGGCGGCAACAGCGTAATCGCCGACTTTGCGCTCGAACTTCACATAGGCCGAGCCGCTGTGCGCCGCAGGTTGGGGCACGTGGATTTCCACCAGCACTTCATCGGTGTCCAGGCTGGTCTCGAACGTATCGACCAGGAAATCATCGATAGAGATGCTGCGGTGGCCGGTGGGGCCGGTTGCCACGACGCGCGCCCGCAGCGCGAGCATCATCGCCGGGTGATCGTTCGCCGGGTCGGCGTGGGCCAGGTTGCCACCAAGCGTGGCAAAGTTGCGCACCACCGGGTCGGCCACGACTTCGCTCGCTTCGGCAATGCCCGGATAGCGGCTCCGAACCAGGGGCGAATGCTCCAGCGCGCTTTCGCGCACCATGGTGCCGATGACCAGGAAGCCATCATGCTCTTCCAGGGTGGAAAGGCCAGGCACTTTTTGTAGATCAATCACATAGCTGGGGGAAGCCAGGCGCAGCTTCATCAGTGGAATGAGGCTCTGGCCGCCAGCCATCAACTTGCCGTCTGTTCCATACCGCTGGAGCAGACCGATGGCTTCAGCCATGCTTTGCGGGGCAAAATACTCAAACGGGGGTGGGATCACAGGCTTGCACCTCCTTTGGTGTTCAGCATCGAGCCAGTACACAACCCTCAGAGGATAGGATAATGCAGGCGTTTCAGCCCGGGGATATGCTTACACTAGCATACACAAGCCTGGTACAGAAAGGGACAGGTGGCTCAGATTTTGAGCCAATGGGCGCAAGGAGGAACGCCCGATTACACCAGGCCGCGCCGCACGGCCTCTGCGGCAGCCTGGGCGCGGGTCATCACGCCCAATTGATCGAAGATGTGCTGGACCTTGCGTTTGATGCTGGCGCGGCTCCAGCCGAGTTCTTTGGCGATCTCTTCATTGCTGGCCCCGGCGGCCACGCGCTGAAGCACCTGAATATCCTGGTCGCTCAGGCCAACTTCCTGCTGGATTTGTTGGTAGCGTACCTGGGCAAACTGGCGCAGCATGCGCTCCAGCAGTTCGGGGCTAATCAGGCGCTCGCCGCGATGAACGGCGCGGATGGTCCAGACCAGCGTTTCATCGGAGACGCTTTTGAGCAAATATGCCTGAGCCTCGGCCTGCAACGCGCCGACCAGATACTCATCATCATCGTAGCTGGTGAGCATGATGATGCGGATGTGGGGATAGTCACGATGAATCTGGCGCGCCACTTCAATGCCCGTCATGCCAGGCAGGCGAATATCCAGCAGGACAATATCGGGGCTGTCCTGCTTGACCGCAGCGAACGCTTCCTGCGCCTGCCCGGCTTCGGCAATGATTTGCAAGTCGGCGTGATTGGAAAGCAGGCTGCGCAGGCCCTGGCGCACGACAGGATGGTCATCAACGATGAGAATGCGAATTGGCCGCCTGGATGTATCCATGCCCATGGTCCTCATCAAGAGCTTCGTTGGCTGCATAGCGGTCATTGAGGGGAATATCCAGCAAGACTCTGGTTCCCTGCTGGGGTCTGGTTTCAACCGAAAGCGTGCCGCCCAGGTTTTGCGCGCGCTCGTGCATGCCCACCAGACCCAGATGTCCCTCGCGCTGCGCCATCATCAGCGTCTGGTCGAAGCCCTGCCCATCGTCACCAACCTCCAATTGCACACTTTCGGACAAAAAGGTCAGGTGAACCCAGGTTTTGGTCGCGTGCGCGTGGGCCGCCGCGTTCTGAAGGGCTTCTTGCATCACGCGATAGAGACCGATCTCCGTTTCAGGGTCCATGCGGCGCGGCTGGCCTATGATCTGCGCCTGGCAGGATAGGTCTGTAAAGACCTGAAAACGCTCAGCGTAGCGCAGAATTGCCGGGGGCAGGCCCAGCGCGTCGAGCGTAGGCGGGCGCAAGTCAAGGATGATGCGTTTGATCTCGCCATCCACCTGGCCCAACACGGCGCGCACGCGCTGCAACGCCGCTTCCACGCGCGCCGGATTGCCACTTGCCAACCGTTCGCGCGCCGCTTTCACCTCAAGAATCGCGCCGATGATGAGTTGATTCACGCCGTCGTGCATGTTGTGGGCAATGCGCGCCCGCTCGCGTTCCTGAATGGTAACGGTTTGCGCCAGCAAAAGCCGAAGCTGATGGGCCTGCTGGGCCAGCGCCTCTTTTGCCAGACCCAGTTCTTCGGTCCGCTCGGTCACTTTGCGCTCCAGATCGGCTTTGGCGGCCTTTAATTCTTCGTAAAGCTGGGCGTTGCGAATGGCAATGGCAACCTGGGCAGCGTAGGTCATCAGCAGTTGCTCGTGCGCTTCGGTGTAGGCTTCGGGGCGGTTGGCGACGCCAATCATGCCCATAGGCGCACCCCGCGCGCGCAGGGGCACACCCAGGAATGCCTTGACGGGCGGGTGCCCTTTGGGCTGACCGATGCGCGTAGGGTCTGCTGTCGCGTCGTCGCTGCGCACAGGTCGATTTTCCAGCACGACCCGCGCAAAAATATTGGGGCGCAGGGGAATCAGGTGGAAATGTTCATAGAAGCGCGCGCTGGCCTGGAATCCCTGAATGGCAACGACATCCATCGCGGCGCTGTCGGCAGTATTCAGGCCGATAAAGCCAAACTGCGAATCGGTCAGTTCCAGGCAGTAACGCAGCGCCGTCCCAAGCACTTGCTGAAGGTTGTGCAGTTCGGTGATCTCCAGCGCCAGTTGATAGAGCGCCTGCAACTGCTCGCGGCGTTCTTCAGCCTGGAGATAGAGAACCTCTGAGGAAAGAGTCATCGGCGCCTCCTGTTCCTCCTCATATGATTCCTATTCTATCACAGAGGAGATGTAAGGCTGCGCCGATTGGTCCCGCTGGTTTGAGGCCCGCTGCTAATTATAAAGCTGGATGGCTTCATCCATCGCTGCCAGTTCGGGCAGGATAGAATCGGTAGGCTGGCAGGAATAACGCTGCTGGAGAGGATGATAGGTCACGCGAATGGTCGCTACACCCCCAACGTCTGCCCGATAATGGCCGCCCATGCGTACAGTGATGTCATAGGCCGTGTGATCGATCTGTTCCAGGTGCATGGCCCAGACGCCGACACTGCTCCTGTCCAGGCAATATTCAATAGCGGCATTTTCAAACTCACGGGCGGTGGGCATAATGTATCTCCTTCGCGTTGGAACGATGTAGAAGTGTGTGATATGAGATAGATGTGCTGCAAGATGAATGCCGAGGCTTTTCTCAGTCGTTGCTCTGCCAGCGAAACGAACCCAGAAAAAACCAGCGCCAGAAGATTTTTTCTGGCGCTGGTTTTTGATACTATGGCCTCTTGTGTGCCTGGCGATGCTCCTAGCCGCCCGCTCCGCGCTGCTGCCGATAGCGGCGGATGAGCGTGTTCGTGGAACTGTCGTGATGCAGATCGCTGCCGCTGGAAAGTTCGGGAATGATGCGCTGGGCCAGCACCTTGCCAAGCTCCACGCCCCACTGATCGAACGAATTGATGTTCCAGATGGTGCCCTGCGTGAAGACTTTGTGCTCGTACAGAGCGACAAGCTTGCCCAACGTTTCGGGCGTCAGGCGCTCGGCCAGGATGGTATTGGTCGGGCGGTTGCCCTCAAAGGTACGGTGCGCCACCTGGAAATCGGCCACGCCATCGGCCTTCACTTCCTCGGCGGTCTTGCCAAAGGCCAGCGCCTCAGTCTGGGCAAAGAGGTTCGCCATCAGCAAATCGTGGTGATTGCCTAGCGGATTCAGCGTCTGCGTGAAGCCGATGAAATCGCAGGGAATCAGCTTGGTCCCCTGGTGGATGAGTTGATAGAAGGCGTGCTGACCGTTGGTGCCAGGCTGGCCCCAGATGATCGGGCCAGTCTGATAGTTCACCAGATTGCCTTCCAGGGTCACATGCTTGCCGTCGCTCTCCATATCAAGCTGCTGGAGATAGGCGGGGAATCGCGCCAGATATTGATCGTAAGGCAAAACGGCAACCGTTTCTGCGCCGAAGAAGTTATTATACCAGAGGCCGATCAGCCCCAGCAGCGCCGGCAGGTTGCGCTCGAACGGCGCAGTGCGGAAATGCTCATCCATGGCATGGAAGCCAGCGAGCATTTGCTGAAACTGTTCAGGGCCGATGGCGATCATCAGCGACAGGCCAATCGCCGAATCATAGGAATAGCGCCCGCCAACCCAATCCCAGAAGATGAACATATTCTGGGGGTCGATGCCAAACTTCTTAACCTCTTCGGTGTTGGTGGAAACGGCCACGAAATGTTTCGCCACGGCTGTTTCGTCGCCCAGGCTGCGCAAGGCCCATTCGCGGGCGGTGCGCGCGTTGGTCATGGTTTCCAGCGTGGTAAACGTCTTGGAGGAGATGATAAAGAGTGTTTCCTCCGGGTTCAGGTCGTGGGTGGCCTCCGCAAAGTCATTGCCGTCCACGTTGGAAACGAAGCGGAAGGTCATGGAGCGGTCGCTGTAAAACTTCAACGCTTCATAAGCCATGGCCGGGCCGAGGTCGGAGCCGCCGATGCCAATGTTGATGACATTGCGAATGCGCTTGCCAGTGTGGCCCAGCCACGCGCCGCTGCGCACGCGGTTGGAAAACTCGGCCATCTTGTCCAGCACCGCCTGCACCTGGGGCACGACGTTCTCGCCATCAACGATGATCGACTCGCCCCTTGGGGCGCGCAGCGCCACATGCAAGACGGCGCGCTGCTCGGTGACGTTGATCTTGTCGCCCTGGAACATTGCGTCGATACGCCCGCGCAGGTCGCTTTCTTCGGCAAGCTGCAACAGCAGGCGCAAGGTTTCAGCGGTGATGCGATTCTTCGAGTAATCGTAATACAAGCCAACGGCCTCCGCAGCGAAGCGCTCGCCGCGCTGGGGGTCCTGGGCAAAGAGCGTGCGCAGATGCACATCGCGTATCTGCTGGTAATGCGCCTCCAGCGCCTTCCAGGCCGGGCGCTGGGTGAGCGGTTGGGTTACTGGTGTCAGGCCAGTCGCCATAGCAGGTCTTGCCTCCCTATATCAAACGATCTTAGCCGAATATGAACCCTGCGCTTTCAAGGTCGCATCTGGCGCGAGGGTTGTCAAGCGTCCGGGGCCGGATTGTGCCAGCCGCCCACATTCGCAACCAATGTGTCGGCCTCCGCTGGCCCCCAGGTATTGGACTCGTAGAGATGAACCGGCGTTACATTGTCCAGAATGGGGTCCACAATGCGCCATGCCTCCTCAACCGCGTCCTCGCGGGCAAAGAGCGAGGAATCGCCGCGCATCGCGTCGCCGAGCAGGCGCTCATAGGGCTTGATCTCATCGTGCGGCTGCTCGCGCGCCACCAGTTCAACCGATTCGCCAACCAACTCTTCGCCAGGTTTCTTCGCCCTTGCCCCAAGCGAAAGCACGATGTTGGGGCTGAGGCGAAAGCGCACATAGTTGGACTGCACCGGCTCGATCTCGTTGAAGACGACCTGCGGCGGCGCTTTTAGTTCAGCGAAGACTTCGGTGGACGTGACGGGCAGCGCTTTGCCAGCCCGAATATAGAACGGCACACCCGCCCAGCGCCAGCTATCGATGGAGAGACACAGCGCCGCGAAGGTCTCTACCGTTGAATCCGGAGCAACGCCTTCTTCCTGGCGATAGCCGCGAAACTGGCCGCGTACCACATGTGCCGGGTCAAGCGGGCGAATCGCTTTGAACACGCGCGACTTTTCGTCGCGCATCGCCTCGTGGTCCTGGCGCGACGGCGCTTCCATCGCCAGCAGCGCCGCCACCTGAAGCAGATGGTTCTGAATGACATCACGAATCGCGCCCGTCTGCTCATAGAAGGAGCCACGCCCCTGCACGCCAAAGTTTTCGGCCATCGTGATCTGCACGCTTTCAACATAGGTGCGGTTCCAGATGGGTTCCAGGAACGCATTGGCGAAGCGGAAATACATCAAGTTCTGCACCGATTCTTTGCCAAGGTAATGATCGATGCGAAAGATGCTCTCTTCGGGGAAGAACTTGTGCAGCGTGGCGTTCAGTTCCTGGGCCGAGGGCAAATCGTGCCCGAACGGTTTTTCGATGACGACACGCGCGCCCTCGGCGCAGCCCGACTGCGCCAGATTCGACGTGACGACCTCGAACATGGAAGGCGGAATCGCCAGGTAATGGAGCGGATGTTTTGCCTGGCCCAGCGCCTGACGCAGCCGCTGGAAGGTATCCAGGTCGTTGTCGTCGCCTCGGGCATATTGTAAGAGCGTCGAAAGTTTGGCAAATGCCGCTTCATCGACGCTGCCATGTTTTTCTATGCTCTCGCGGGCATGCGTCCGAAACTGCTCGATGCTCCAATCGCGCCGGGCCACGCCAATGACTGGCATATCCAGATGCCCGTGCCGCACCAGGGACTGGAGCGCCGGATAGATTTGTTTTTCGGCCAGATCGCCGGTTGCGCCGAAAAAGACCAGCGCATCTGAAACGGGTGCTGCCATGATGCAAACCTCTTTCTCTGCCTAAATCCCTGCGCCTTTTTCCAGATGGCCGCCAAACTCAAAGCGCATGGCCGAGAGCAGTTTATCAGCAAAGTCGGCCTCGTTGCGCGAGGTGAACCGCTCAAAGAGCGCCGAACTGAGCACTGGCGTGGGCACGCCTTCGTCAATGGCGGCGGCAATCGTCCAGCGCCCTTCGCCAGAATCGGAGACGCGGCCAGAAAAAGTCGCCAGGTCAGGACTATTCCAGAGCGCGTGCGCCGTCAGGTCCAGCAGCCAGGAACCGATGACGCTGCCCCGCCGCCAGAGTTCGGCAACATCGGCCAGGTTCAGCTTGTATTGATAGTATTGGGGGTCAAGCAGTGGCGCGGTTTCGGCGTCAATGTCCTGCTGGCGTGTGCCAATGTCGGCCTGATGCAGCACGTTCAGCCCCTCCGCGTAAGCGGCCATCAGCCCATACTCGATGCCATTATGCACCATCTTCACGAAATGCCCCGCGCCGTTGGGACCGCAGTGCAGATAGCCTTGCTCGGCAGTGCTGGCCTGGTGTTCGCGCCCTGGCGTGCGCGGCGCGGCAGCCACGCCAGGAGCCAGCGCGGCAAAGATAGGGTCCAGATGCTGGACGGGATCGGCTTCGCCACCAATCATCAGACAATAGCCGCGCTCCAGTCCCCAGACGCCCCCACTCGTTCCCACATCGATATAGTGCAAGCCCTTCGGCTTCAAGGCAGCGGCGCGGCGCATATCGTCATGATAGAAGGAATTGCCGCCATCGATGATGATATCCCCAGCGTGCAGCAGCGGAGCGAGCGCGTCTAGTTCGCGATCAACAATGCCCGCTGGAACCATCAACCACACGGCACGCGGCGCGCTCAGCTTTGCCACCATGTCTTCGAGCGATGCCACCCCAACGGCCCCGTCCTGCACCAATGCTTGCACGCTTTTGGGGTCCACATCATAAACAACGCTCTCGTGGCCCGCGCGCAGCAGACGCCGCACCATGTTTGCGCCCATACGCCCCAAGCCAATCATACCAAGCTGCATAGATGTTCTTCTCCAATCTGACTCAGCCAGATCAAGCTATCAGAGGCAACCTGTGAGATGGAGTACCGCAATCCGCAGGCCAGGAGACGCAAGCCGGATACACGCGCTGGGCAATCAGGCGTTACGATGGCCTGCGCCCAACGAAGTGGATGCCCACCAACGTCAGGATCAGTTCACCGTCTTGATTGAATGCTTCACATTTGGAGCGAACGACCCCCATCGTTGGCCTACTTTTTGATGGCGTAGCTTCCAGGACGATGAAGCGGGCATGCATGGTATCGCCTGGGCGCAGGGGTCGCAGCCAGCGAACTTCATCCACACCAGGGGAACCCATGCTGATCGTGTGGCTGAGGAATCCATCAACCAGCAGACGCATCAAGAGGGAGACGGTGTGCCAGCCGCTCGCCACCAACTGACCGAACAGAGAGTCCTTAGCTTGTTCGGCATCCAGGTGAAAGGGCTGGGGATCGAATTGGCGGGCAAACGCGATGATTTCTTCAGCGGTTATCTGCGCTGTTTCGCCAAGCTCATAGGTATCGCCAACATGAAAATCCTCGAAATAGCGTGTGCTCATGGCTGGTTTCCTCAATTTCTTATGAGATGCGGGCTGGCGCTGCGAGCAGCCCACCTAGACCATATTTTATATCAATGAATCTGCCAAAGATACTACACATGAGGTGACAAAAACCAGTATAATAATGTCGTCGTTTGTAACAAGGAGGGGAGACTATTGATGCTAGAGGTCTGAGGCGCGCAGGAGCGCACAAAACGTGTGTCGTTGTGGCGTTTCAAGTGAGGAGGGTATGCGCCGATGCTTGAAAAGAATGGAATCGATGATCCCCTTGACCTGCCGCCTTCCGATTCAGCACATAGCTGGGGAGGTTCCTGGAAAGAAAAACGGGTAGCTGTTTATCCGTCTGCCTCTCCGACGCCCTGCCTGCTTCTGATCGAAGCAGATGCAGGATGGCAAACCTTTCTCAAGCTAGTTTTGAGGGAGGAAGGCTACGCGCTTGAGATAGCAGCATCGCTGGAACACGCCCTGGCGCATGCCGATAGGCAGGTATTCGACCTCATCCTGCTTCACCTCAATGCCGACAACCCGCGCCAGCTTCTCCAAATCATCACTGCTTTTCAAGAGCGCGTTCAGTCAACGAAGCTGGGCGTGATTACGCATGTAGAAATCTCCTCTGAGGTGGCTGAGGAGCAAGGCCTCGCTTTCATCATGTCCACACCCGTTGACCTGGAGCCGCTGCTGGCCGAGATTGCCATCTGCCTTCAGAGGCCCGTTCTCCCCGCGCAGGCGCGCCACGCCCAGGTGGTCAGGCAATTTCTGGAAGGGCTGCCCCTGAAAGAGCACCAAAAGGTGTTCGGCCTCTGCACAGATGATCTGGTGTGCTATTCGCTGCCCTCTTCCCCTGTTCCTCTGGCAAGAACCATCCGTGGTAAAGACGCGCTGGAACTGTGCGTACAAGCCCTGCGGAGCCGCTATCGCGCGCTGCGCGTAGAAGTGCAGCACATCTACAGCCGACCAAAGGGGCTGGTGGCGCAGTATATCCTGTGGTGGGTCGAATCTGAGGGCATATGGGAAATGAAAAGCGGCGCTTCCCTGCTTCAATTCAGCGGCGAACGTCTGCGGCAGATTGGCTTACAGGCAGAGAGAAACTGACCAGCGCGCCGCAGCCTCTTCTTTGATTGCTTCATGCTCCTTCCCCGAAGGCTTCCATCTTCATGACCCAGCGGTTGGCATTTTGCGTGCGTTACCTGTTTGGAGGGAAACAACAAGCGGCACGCTGCTGGAAAGGGCGTTCTCAGGCACCCGATGCAGCAGGAAAGCGCGCAGGAGTAAAGGAGGAATTTGGAGCATGAATTTGTTGGTAGACCTGATCGTCTGGTTGATAATCGGTGGCATAGCTGGCTGGTTGGCCGGTGTGGTCGTGCGTGGCGCTGGTTTCGGCGTGCTGGGTGATATTGTCGTCGGCATCATCGGCGGCATCATCGGCGGCTTTCTGTTGGGCGCGCTCTTTGGTGTCGGCGGTGGGATCATCTGGTCCTTCATTGCCTCCTTTGTGGGAGCCGTGATCTTGATTCTCATCGTGCGGCTCATCACGCGAGGCAGAACCACTTCGACGATCTAACGTTGGGTGGGGCGCTGCTCAAGCAGCGCCCCACCTCTCGGCGCGCAATTTCTCCACATTTATTGTCATCCGTAAAAAGGAGGTTTATAGACGTGTCTATTACCCTCACAGAATTGCTCATCTGGTTGATTATTGCAGCAATTGTGGGTTTCATCGGCGAGGCGTTGGCTCATCGCCACGGCCCAGGCGGGCTGCTCGGAGCCATCATTTTAGGTTTTCTAGCAATTTTCCTGGTCGTTGGTGTCTTTCACTTCTCTATCTCTGGCGAGCCGTTCCTGGACGGTGTGCCGCTAATTAGCTCTATCCTGGTTGCTGTTCTTCTGGTGCTCATCTGGAGCTTTCTGGCCTATCGCCGGGTAGCTCCCTATTACCGGCGGCGGCGGCGGCGCTATCTCTAAGCGAGAGATGATGACCATTTGTGTATCGTGCTTTTTCGCGTAGAAGGAGATTTTTCTGCCACCCGCTGCTGATACCGCAAAATTGGCACGGGATTTGCTCAAAGGGGGAAGCAGGGGAAGGCACAAGCCTAACTCCCCAGAGAGGAGTCTCATGTATGTCGCTTGATATGTATCAGGTTGCAACTCCGGCGCAGGTGCAAACTCCCGCCTGGCTCATCGAGGCAAATCAGGTGTTGGCGCTATCCTCGGCTGAGCTACAATCTCTGGTACAAAAAGAGCTAGAAGAGAATCCGGCTCTTGAATTGGACGAGCGCACCGTTTGCCCGGCCTGCGGTCGCACCTTTCAGGGCGCTTGCTGCCCCCATTGCCTTTCTCTTGCACCATCCTCGCTGCCGCAGGTCGAGAGCGAAACAGCTCTGGACGATGCAGGCACGTGGCTGCCAGAAATAGAAAAAAGCGGACACGAGGATGACGAATTCGACCCGACTATGCTGCTCGCGTCGAAAACCAGCCTGGAAGATCAACTCAGGCTGGCGATGCTCTCGCAGCTTCCGGAATCTGAAACGATACTGATCGAGTTTCTGGTGGGCAACCTCGACGAAAATGGCTACTTGCAAGCCACCACTCAGGAAGCAGCCCAGATTTGCGAGGTCTCTTTGGAGCGCGTGGAGCGCGCCCTGGCGGCGCTGCAAGCCCAGGAGCCGATTGGTATCGGGGCGCGGGATGTGCGCGAGTGCCTGCTCATTCAGCTTCGCTATCTAGAAGCGCAGGGGGAACAGCAACCCGCAGCGTATGAGATTATTAATGGCTATCTGCCTCAGATTGCCGACCACAAGTATGCCCAGATCGCCAAAGAACTGCATATCAGCCTGAAGCAAGCCAAAGAGGCCCACAATTTCATCAAGGCTCGCCTGCATCCATTTCCCACCTGTGGGTATCTTGGCGCAGAGGTCAGCGCAGCCGACGAAGTTGCCAGGCCGATCCAGCCGGATGTCGTCATCAGCCACAAGCCAGACGCGCCCCCTGGGCAGTACGAGATAGAGGTTGTAGAGTCGCAGCGCTTTGGCCTGCAAGTCAGCCCATCCTATGCTGAGGCCGCCCGATCTTTGGGGAGTCAGCGTGGCTGCCGCGACACCGAGCAGCAGCACATCCATGACTATCTGAAACGCACCAGACTGTTCATTGCCAATGTGAAGCGGCGCTGGCAGACACTCCATCAGATTACTTCTTGCCTGGTCAAGAGCCAGCAGGAGTATCTGGAGCAGGGAGTGAGGGCACTGCACCCGCTGACCCGCGAGCAGGTAGCCGAAGAATTGGGGCTGCATCCTTCCACCGTCAGCCGCGCCACTGCCTCCAAGTATGTCATGCTGCCTAGCAGGCAGGTGATTCCTTTCAGCACCTTCTTTACTGCCAATTTGAGCCTGAAAGAAGCGCTCAAGAACATGATTGCCCAGGAAAAGAAGCCGCTCAGCGATCAGAAGCTGGCGGACATGCTCAACGCGCAGGGCTGGCTGGTGGCGCGCCGGACTGTCGCCAAATATCGCGAGGAACTGAAGATTCTTGCTTCCTCAGAACGCTAACGAAGCAAACACGCTCGCCCCAAACGGCCATTCATAGCTTTTCCCACACACGTGCGGGCTTTTTTCTCTGCCGCTGCGCCGCTGAAACTGGTCGCATATGGTAGCATGAAGAGAAAAATAGGAGCTATGGATGACCGTCGAGGAACTCCTCCAAGACCTGGAGGCCAGACACCACGCGGAGCGCGTGCGCGCAATGATTGCCCTGGGCCGCCGCGGCGACGCGGAAACCAGGGCGCTGCTTGCAGAACTTGAAGCAGGCGACTTCTACCAGCGCTACATGGCGCTCTATTCCTGCTTTGGCAGCCAGAACCGCGAACACGTGCTGCGCGCCCTGGATGACCCATCCAAGATCATTCGCGGGCTGGCGCTGCGCCTGCTGCCGCTGGTCTGCGATGACGAGCAGTTGCAGCAAGCGCTGGCTTCTGCCCCGGCCCAGGTGTATCTGCCGCTGCTGTGGAAGCTGCGCCAGCGCAAGCAGCAGGCGACGATTGACGCCTTCCTGACGCGCCTGGCAGCCCAGAAGAGCGCGTGGCTCATTCCTCTGCTGCCCTTTGGCTCCCCTGAACTGGTCGCCAGCCACACAGAGCAATTTCAACAAGAGGCCACCCAGGCTGGCTGGACACGGCTGGCGCGCTTTCACCCCATGATTGCACTTGACCTGCTTCAACAATGGGCCAGCACCGCTACGGCGCAAGATACCAGGCTGACGCAGCACGTCAACGCGCTGCTGCCGAGGCTTTCGCGGGCCGCGCCAGAACGCTCGTTCGCGCTCATCCAGACGATGCGCCAACGGGTCTCGCTCCACCAACTGCACCTGCAACCATTGGTCAAGACCTATCCCGGTGAGCTTGCCGAGCTGGTACTGACGGAAACAAACCGGATTTACATCTCGTTCAGCCAGGTACTCGATCGCCTGAGCGTCAGCCAGATTCTGGCCTTGTACACGCGCCACACCGCCATGATTGGCTGGTATTATGCCTGGGTGCCCCAGCTTTCCCCGGAAAAGCTGCTGGCCGTCTATCAGGCGGGCGAGCGCAGCTTTCGCTACAAGGGCGCGCTCCCCAAAGAGATGGTGGCAGGCTTGCCCCGCGTCGAGCGCGAGCGCGAGGCGCGCCAGGCCATCACCCGGACCCACATGACCCCACCTGAACGCCTGGACTATGCCGAGTGGCTGCCCTGGGACGAAGCGCTGCCATACATCGAGCCGCTGCTGCATGCCAGCGAAGCCGCAACGCGGCAGCAGGCGCTTCACGCGTTGATTCAAACAGCCAGGTATCAACGAGGCTATCTGCCAGAGGTGCTTATCCGGCTGCGCACCTTTCGCACCGAACAAGACGCCCTGCGCAGAGCCATCTTGCAGCAATTGGCCGATCTTCCACTCGGCGTCTGGCAGCAGGAACATCTGAGTGATCTGGCGGAGATCATTCGCCATGGTTTAAACGATGTGGGGCTGTCGCCGGAAACGCACAGGGCCATCATCACGCTGCTGTCCAAGCTGCTGCCAGCGCACCTGGATTGGTGCGCCGCGCAACTGGCAACAGTGCTGCGTGAGCGCGGCCTGCCGCCTACAACGGGAACTGGTCAAACGTGGCGGGCGAACATTTCGGATGAACAGGCGCGGCGCTTGCTGGCAACACTGCTGCCGGTGCTGCGCGTCTGGATGGAGCAAGAAAAAGAGGATAACATTCTTCAGGTGGCGCGCTGGTTTGGCACCAGGCAGCAAGCGGCATTCGATAGCCTCTGGCCGGTGTTGACAGAACTTTTGCAGCGCACGCGCGCGCTTCCAATCGCCGAAGCCATCCTGAAGTTGGTTGCCGCGCAGCAGTTCAGGCGCTTTCAGACGCTCATTCCCGCGCTGGTGAGTGAAGATGCCAGTTGGGTAAGGCTCTCCAGTGTCTCCGCCTATCTGCTGAATTGTCGCCAGGATTTGTTGACGCCCTTCTTGCGCCTCCAGCCCTACGCGGGCCGCTGGAGCACAGGGCGCAAGCCGTTTCTCTTCCCGATCACCAGGCGCTTCATCAGCGGCACCACCCGGCAGCAAGAAATATATGCCGCCGCGCTGATGGAGATCATCAACGATGACATGCAGGAGAGCCAGGCGGTGACGCAGGCAATAAAGAAGCTGGCCCTGCTCCCGGCAATCAGCCCGGCACGCCTGATTGCGCTGGCGAACGACGAGCGCTCGACAGTGCGCACCATCGCGCTCTTTGCGCTGGGCCGTCTGGATACCGACGAGGGCTTGCCAACCCTGATCGCCGCACTTCAGGATACGCGGGCGCGCATCGCCATTCCCGCCCTGCGCTCGTTCCTGGGAAAGATGTCCACGGACCAGGCGCTTGCCATCATCCGCACCATTCCCATGACCAGGGTCACCATTGCCAAAGAGCGGGTGCGCATGACCGGAGCGCTCGCATCCGAAGCAGCGTATCACGAATTAGTAGCTCTGGAGCAGGGCGAACTGCACCGCGATGTGCGCACGGTGCTGGTACACGCGCTGGCGGCCCACGTCACTCAATCAGCGACCTGGCCGATCTTGGAAGCAGCCGCCAGATCAGCAGAGGCCGAGACAGCGCTGGCAACCTTGCCCGGCAACATTTCTCCCCAACAGTATTACGCGACGGTGCAGGGCGAAGCGGAGACGGTGGAGCAGCATATCCTTCGACTACTGCTGCTGCTCCTCAACCATCCCGACTCAAAGGTTCGGCAGGGCGCTTTGCGCTCCGGGTGGCTCCCCGTTCAAGATCAGCAGCGCTTGCTTTTGGCGCGCGCGCTGGAACTGCTGCGCTCGCCTGCCTCCATGGAGTCGCAAGCAGCGGCGCGGGCCATCGTCAGCATCTGCCGCGAGAACGATGGCCCGGCCCTCGCTCAAGCGGTGCGCAACCTGCTGTCAGATCGAAGGTTTCTACTGTCGCTGACCAGCGTATTCTCCTCAGCCAACATCCAGAGCAAGCCACGCCTCCTGCCGGTGGTTCGCCAGATGCTTGAGGCGCTGGCCGAAGACCGCCTGACCGGGGTAATCCAGGTCGAGCTTGCCATGGCTTATTTGCCGCCGGAAGAACTTGCCGTCTGGTTCCAGGCGATCAGCCAGCGCGGCCAACTGCACGCCGTGGCGCTGGTGCGGGCTTGCGACCTGATGAAAAATTCCGCCTATCGCGAGCTTGCGCAGCTAGAGGCGTTGGAAGTCGCGCTTGCCAGCAGCCCCGATGAGCGCTTGCGTCGCCTGGCCTTCGCTGTTTTGGAGGCCGAAAGCGCCAAACAGGGACAATGGGATGAGGTCCATCTGGCGCGCCTGCAAACCTATCGGGCGGATGCCTCCGTGCAGGTGGCCGCCGCCGCAGCGTTCATCTTGCCCAGGGAAGAGGAGGGCGAGGAGGATGGCACGTATGACGACGTAGATGATGACGATGATTGGGACGACGAATAGATGACCGACATCCGCAGGCACTTGCCAGGCATACTCGCGTGCCTTCGTGATCAGCTTGCCAATGCCAGCGAGGATGCGCCTGCCCTGCGCTCTCTGGCGCAGGCCGCGCTGACTGAATTGCTGCCCGCAAGTTATGCCATTGCGTCCGGGCATCTGGTCAACGCGCAGGGCGAACGATCAGGGGCCATCGATGTCATCATCTATGATACGACGATTCCCGCCACCGAGCAGCGCGCGCAAGAAGATTGCTACGCGCTGCGTCAGGCGCTGCTGGCGGTCATGCTCGCGCCAACGTATGACCGCGCCGCGCTGGAGGCCGCTCTGGAGGCGATTGCCAGCGTAAAACGTTTGCGCCCGACAGCAGCCGGGCAGGCGGCTCGTCCAGCCGAGGCATCGCCCAAAATTGCCAAACAACTTTTTCCGCTGGGTCTGGTGGGCTGCCTTGCGCTAGACACAGAGGGGCAGGCAGGGCAAGAAGCCCAGTGCCTGGCGCTCGACGCTGCCCTGAAACAGCAGGCCGAACGCCTGCGCCCGGAATATGTAATCTTGCAAGCGCCACAGCTTACCTATTCCAGCCCGCTGCTGGATGGCAGTGCCTTTGCGGCGACGACGATCAACATTGCCTGTGGTCCAGCGCTGGCGAAGGCGCACCAATGCTATGTCTGCAAGCAAAAGTACACAAGCCGCCATTTCTTCTATGCGGAACTATGCCTGCGCTGCGGCGACCTCAACTATCAAAAGCGGCGGGCAGCGGTTGACCTCGCCGGGCGCGTTGCGCTGGTGACGGGCGCGCGCGTGAAAATCGGCTATGCCACGGCGCTGCGGCTGCTGCGGGCAGGCGCGCAGGTCATCGCCTCCACGCGCTTCCCCCACGATGCCGCGCGCCGCTATAGTCAGGAGCCAGATTTTTCTGACTGGCGCGACCGTCTCCAGATTTATGGGCTAGACCTGCGCCATCTGCCAACGCTGGAACGCTTTGCCGCGCATCTTGCTGCTGACTATCCCGCTCTGGATATGCTCATCAACAACGCCGCGCAGACGGTGAAACGCCCGCCCACATATTATGCGCATCTGCTGCCTGGCGAGCGCGCGCCGCTTTCCGAATTGCCCCAGGCACACCGGCTGCTGTTGGAGCGCGGCGCGGCTGCGCTGCCGCCAGCCTTATCTAGCCTGCCTGAGCCACCAACGGCAGCGCTGCTTCCTGGCACACCTGCAACACCGGCCTTGACTGAAGCCAGCGCAGGCGAGCAGGATTTCTTTCCGGCAGGCGTCTATGACGAGCACCAGCAGCAGATTGACCTGCGCCCAGCCAATAGCTGGTCCAGCCGCATCGATGAGATCGATCCGACCGAGTTTCTGGAAGTGCAGCTTATCAATGTGACAGCGCCGTATCTGTTAGTGAGTCGGCTGCGCCCGCTGCTGCGCCGCAGCCCATTTCCTCAGCGCTTTGTGGTCAACGTGTCAGCGGCGGAGGGGCAGTTCGCCCAAAGCAAAACAGGCGCGCACGCCCATACCAACATGGCAAAAGCCGCGCTGAATATGCTGACACACACGGCAGCGGCTGATCTGGCCGACGATGGCATCTTTATGAACAGTGTTGACCCCGGCTGGATTTCGCAGCAGACGCCTTTTACCGATTGGCAGACCTGGGAAGGGCAACAGCGCCTGCTCCCGCTGGATTTGATCGACGCGGCAGCGCGCGTGTGCGACCCCATATTTACGGCCATCCAAACGGGGCAAGCGGCGGCTGGCATGTTCTTCAAAGATTATCAGCCCGCCGCGTGGTAAGGTCTGGAGCAGGAAGCGTTGACTTTTTTCTGCCAACTTATATAGTATCCCGTGCCAGCCCTATGGCTGACCGGTATGGGGATGTCTGCTGGACTCCAAATCCAGAGATTTGCTGGGATGAACCCAGCCGCTTCATATCGCACAGCGGGGATGTGGTGCAGCGCAAGCATTGATTCGTCAGACGCCGGGTTCAACTCCTGGCCGTCTCCGCTCCTCAAGCCATCTTGCCATTGACGGCAGATCACTCTGCTTATATAGTGACCCTGCCGGATGCTTTCTGGCCGATATGAGGACGTAGCACAATGGTAGTGCATGGCCCTGCCAAGGCCAAGGTTGTTGGGTTCGAGGCCAACCGCTTCATATCGCCCAGCGGGGATGTGGTGCAGCGCCAGCACAGTGCAAACAAACGCCAGGTTCAACTCCTGGCCGTCTCCGCTCTCCTCTCGCCCGCCGTTGACAAACGCGCGTGTACCCGCTTATAGTGCGTTTGCCGGAGCAATCTGGCCGATATGGGATGTAGTGCAACGGCAACACGCGGGGCTGCACACCCCGAAATCATCAGGTTCAATTCCTGGTCATCTCCTATCGCTCAGCGGGGGTGTGGTGCAGCGTCAGCATTGATTCGTCGGACATCAGGTTCAACTCCTGGTCACCTCTGCTCTCAAGATTGCTCGCTGCTCACAAGCTCAAGCGTTGACAGCTTGCGAGCGCCTGGAATATACTGCCACCACCAGTGCGTAACTGGTCGATATGGGGATGTGGCGTAACTGGAAGCGCCCAGGACTCATAATCCTGTTGATGCCCGGTTCGAGTCCGGGCCGCTCTATATTGCAAGGTGGGGGCGTGGTGCAGCGTCAGCACAGGGTTCCAGACATCAGGTTCAACTCCTGGTCACCTCCACTCCCACACGTAGCCAGCGAACGTATACCTCTTTGCAATCTACGGTATAGGCTCTGCTGAGCATCAGCGAGTTTTTATGAAAGATACCACTCCACCAGCGGACTTACTTGCCGAAGCCGCCAATATAGACACACCGCTTGGCCGACTGGATGAGCTGGCGCTCCTGCCGGAGCTGATGCCCATTGTCGCGGCCAATCCTGCCACCTCTGGCGAGACACTGGTGAAACTGATGGCTCAAAAGGATACGGCTGTTCGCCAGGCGATAGCCGGAAATCCTAATACGCCCGTTCGGCATCTGCTCACTCTAGCCCGGGAGTTTCCGTTGGAGTTTCTCAGCAATCCTGTGCTGCCATTATTGAATCTTTCGCAGCCGGATTTCATCAAGAAACTGCCCCAGGATGGTTGGTTGCAGCTTCTGCGCTATGACCTGGTGCCATCTGTCTGGCTCAAGTGGATACAGCAGGGCTTGATTCTGCCGCTCAGTTGGCAGCGGAGCAACCTGGTGCAAGAACTCCAGTTCCACGTTTCCATCGGCGGCGAAGCCACCAGGGGATGGGAAAAGCAAGCCAAAAAAACGCTGCAACAGGACGGGCGCATACAAAACTACCTCTATCGCGTCAATACGCAGGTATTTCTGCTCAGCATGCTGGCCTTCCCCGGGCTAGCGGCACAATGGGGCGCTGAGCTTCGCAACGCGCGCACTGAATTGCAGCGCCTGGTGCTAGAGCATACCCCCGAACTCGACGGCGCCACTCTTGCTGTGCTGGCCCGGGTAGCTGATCTTTCTGTGCGCTGCGCAGTCGCGCGCCACCCGCGCGCACCGGCCAAAGTCTTGCTCAAGCTCATCGACTATGGTTCTGAACCAGCAGTCAGGCGCGCGGCAGCGAGCAATCCATATATCACGGTGAAGCTGCTGCGACGGCTGGCTGGCGACGATGACGCGACGGTGCGTCAGGCGGTGGCGCATCATCCCCGCCTGACGCCAGAGGTCTTGGAAACCCTGACGCTTGATGCTGACCCAACTGTGCGGGCTGCCGTGGCGCTGCATCCCCGGCTCAGTGAGTACATCTATCATTTTCTGGCCGAGGACGCCGAGCCAGCGGTGCGGGCGGCGCTGGCGCACAACGTCCGCGCGCCGCTGGAAACGCTGATGGCGCTGGCGCACGATGCTGCTCTGGAGGTGCGCGTTGCTCTGGCGCGCAATCCCCGGCTGCCGCCGGAGGTCTTCGCGCTGCTCTTTCAGGGCAGAAGCACCCAGGGTGAGGGGTTTGCCGTGTTGTTGCAGCAGGAAAACGCGCCAGTGCGTGTTGCCCTGGCGGGTAATTCCCGGCTGCCGCTGCCCTTGCTGGAGCAGCTTGCCGCCGACCCTGACCCGGCCATCCGTTACCGCCTGGCCGCCAATCCGCGCACACCCATGACACTGCTGGAAACCTGGCTAGAAGCAGCGATCAGCAAGCGGGACGAGTTTGCCGGGGATGATGACATGCCGGTCGGCCTGGCTCTGGCGCGCAACCCTCGCGCGACGCCAACGATGCTGACGACTCTGGCAGAATATTATGCTGGCAAGGCTGAGAAGTCGTTGGGCATACGCGCCGCTGTGGCCGCGCATTCGCAAACCCCGGTGGACGTGCTGAGGAAACTGATGACCCATTCTAAACCGCCCATCAGGCGAAGTCTGGCCGCAAATCCGCACACGCCGCCCGATGTACTGAAGCTGCTGCTTGCCACAGACGAAACCGAGGTATGGGTGCGGGCTGCCCATCATCCGGCAGTGATTGGCGACCAGCGGCGTATGCTGATTAATCTGTTGATCGAGAAAATACGCGAAGACCGCACCTCATCGAGTCTGCCAACCTGGTTCTTTTTTCAACAAAAGGACCTTCCTGAAGCGAACTTCGGCAGAATGCTCACCTCAACATCCTGGCGAGATCGGTATTGCGTTGCCCGAAGTGCCAGGGCTTCGCAAGAAGTTCTGGCCGCGCTGGCGCACGATGGCAATCGCTTCGTGCGCATGGCCGCCCGCACTGCGCTCATCAATCGCGCCCGGCTCGCAAAGCGTGAACGCATAAAGAGAGATGTATGACACCTGAAGCGTTAGCAACCTTTCTGAAGAAGTTAATCGACCATGATCTGAAGCTGAGCACCATGATCTGGGGGCCGCCGGGCATCGGGAAATCGAGCATTGTTGCCCAGACCGCCCAGGCGCATAACATCGAAATGATCGATCTGCGCCTTTCGCAGCTTGCGCCCACCGATCTGCGCGGGCTGCCGGTGGCCGATCACGAACGCAGCATCTCGCGCTGGTATCCGCCGGAGTTTCTGCCGCGCGAAGGGCGCGGTGTGCTCTTTCTCGATGAAGTCAATCTGGCTCCGCCCGCTATTCAGGGCATTGCCCAGCAGTTGATTCTGGACCGGAAAGTTGGCTCATACGCTGTGCCGGATGGGTGGTTCATCTGGGCGGCAGGCAATCGCAAAGAGGACCGCGCCGCCGTCTTCGATATGCCCGCGCCGCTGGCAAATCGCTTTATCCATCTGGTCGTGGAATCGGACTTCGAAAGCTTCAAAGCCTACGCCGTCGGCCATGGCATTCACGAACATCTGCTGGCGTTTCTCTCGTTCCGCCCGGCGCTGCTGCACAAGCTCGACCCGCAGCAGCCCGCCTGGCCGTCGCCGCGCTCGTGGATGATGGCAAACGCACTCTATCATGCGGGGTTGGACATGGCACCCGTCGTGGGGATAGGCGCTGCCGCCGAGTTCAGTTCCTTTGTCGCCATCTATCGGCGGCTGCCCGATGTTGCCCAAATCCTGCGGGGCAAGGGCCAGGAAATTCCGTTCCCCAAAGAGCCATCGCTGTGCTACGCGGTGACAGCGGCGCTGACCATGCGCGCCGCGTCGTTGAACGAAAGCTATCTGGCGTTTCAATGGATGGCGACGAAAGCCACCGCCGAATGGGTGCAACTGTATGCCACCGATCTTTTCCGGATGGCAAACGCGCGCAACGAACTTGGCAAGCTAGCGCTGATGGTGAAGCAGGACAAGCGCTTGCAGCAGATGTACAGCGAATACATGACGCTGTTGGGCTAGAAGATGGACAACGCACACGACACGCTTCAACGACAGATCACAGCCACCATTCTGCAACTGCGCACGCGTTCGCCCTTCTTTGCGACGCTGGTGCTGTTTGCGCGCACGCTCCTGACAGAAACGGTTCCCACCGCCGCAACAGACGGGCGCGATATTTTCCTCAACGTCGCCTTCTGGAACGGCCTGACTCCACCGCAGCGGCTGGGGCTGCTGGCGCACGAAGTATTGCACGCCGCGCTGCTGCACGTCTACCGGCGTGGGCCACGCGACCCGCTGCTCTGGAACATTGCCGCCGATATTGTGGTGAACGGCGTCATCCTGGCTCAGCCCGGCTTCGAGTTGCCCGTGGGCCATCTGCGCGAAAAAAGCCTGGAGCACCTGAGCGTGGAGGAAGTTTATCATCTGCTGCAAGCCGACCCGGATAAGTATATGAGCGTGCTGAGCATCGTCGATTTGCTCTTGCCCAGCGGTTTAGACCAGGATGGCACCGCGCAGCAAGGATACTGGCGACACGCCTTGCAGCAGGCGCAGACGCTGGCCGATATGCTGGGCAAGGGCAATCTGCCTGCGGGTCTGCAACGCGAGATGACACACCTCAGCCCATCTCAGCTTGATTGGCGCTCCTACCTCTGGCGCTTCCTGGTGCAGACGCCAACGGACTTTGAAGCATTTGACCGCCGCTTCATCGGGCAGGAACTCTATCTGGAGACGCTTTCAGGGACAAACGTGCGCGTAGCCGTGGCGGTGGATACCAGCGGCTCGGTGGGCGGGAAAGAGATGGCCCTGTTTCTGGGCGAGGTGCGCGGCATTCTGAGCGCTTATCCGCATCTGGTGGCAATGCTCTACTACGTCGATGCTGCCTGTAACGGCCCCCATGAACTGACCGCCCAGGCAGAGCTTCCCGCGCCGGTTGGCGGCGGCGGGACCGATTTCCGACCATTCTTCCAGGCGGTGCTGGACGAGCAAACCAACCAGCGCCCGGCCCTGTGCATCTATCTTACCGATGGCATGGGTACATTTCCCTCCGAAGCGCCGTCCATCCCAACCCTCTGGGTGCTCACGCCTGGGGGCATCAGCGCGCAGCAGATACCTTTTGGCGAGACCGTTCGGCTGATTCCCGAGCCGGAATAACGGCTACAGGGATTGATGAGCAGCCCGCCTCACTCGTTGTTGCCAACGAGTGAGGCGGGCTGCTCATGCGTTGCTATGCCTGCGCTTCTTGCAAAGTTTTAGCCGAGTCAAAACTGCCGGAGAGCAGAACAATATTGCCATCAGGGTCTTTCACCATGGCAAAATACATCTTAAAGGACGTTTCATAGGGAGCACGATAGCTCTGGTAACCCAGCCTGATGAGTTCATCGTACTTTGCAATCACAGCCGTTTGGGTTTCCAGGAAAAACTCCAGAATAGCAGGATAGCTCTGTGCTGCTTCTGAAGGCCCAGCATCCTCCTGCCTGGCAAACCAGGGGTCCCAGCGCTTGGGTTTGGAATCCAGAAAGAATGTTAGGTTTCCCATCTTGACATCAATATGCGTTTTGTGTTCGCTCTCTTCGGGAAAATCAACGCCAAGCTGCCGATAAAATTGCAGCGACTTGTCCATATCCTGCACAATCAAGCCGAGCATACAAAGTTCGAGCGCCATGTGTTCGTTCCTTTCGCTGTTCGTGTAAGCCACAACAGGCTGATGCCTCATCAGCCTGTCCTATAGTGATACTGCGGAGAACGGGCGCGGTTCTTACAGATTTGTGCGAAGTTTGTTAAAAACGTGCGCAGCCCTAACGACCGTGCCGATAGGCGCGTGGAGTGACGCCGCGCTGCTGCTTGAAGACGCTGGTCAGATGGCTCTGGTTGGCAAAGCCGGTCTCCAGCGCAATCTGCGCCAGGGGCATATCTGTTTCTTTGAGGAGATGCTGCGCGCGTTCAAGCCGCTGGCGCAGCACAAATTGATGCGGACTTTCGCCGGTTGTCCGGCGGAACAGGCGCGCAAAATGATACGGGCTGAAGCTGGTCTGCTGGGCCAGCGCGTCCAGGGAAAGCTCCTGGCCGAGATGCGCCTCGACGAAGTCTATGACTCGCCTCATCTGCTGCTGTGTCAGCCCGCGTGCTGGCTCCTTGAGGGCAAGCCCGCGAGCGGTATAGTGGCGCAAGAGATGCACAGCAAGCATCTGCGCAGCCGTCTGGGCATATAACTTTCCGGCAGGTGCCTGCTGCTCCAGTTCACGCCACAGCGCAAAGCCGATTTGCATCAGCAGCGGGTCTTGAAAGCCAGAGCGACCCACCACGGCCAGGCGCGTGGGGTTACAGCCGCCCACTTCTTCGGCGGTGCGCGCCACCAGGTTCTGGCTCAAATGGAGGTGCAGCGTCTGTGTCGGTTCGGGGGTGAGGCTCTTCCAGCGCACCTCATAGGGCGAGCCGCCGCCTGGCCGGAGCATCAAATCGCCTGGCCGAAGCTGCTGCGCGCGCCAGGGACCACGCGGCTGCCGCTGCTCCAGATGCATCGCGCCGCCCGCGAACAAAATCAGTGAAATATCGGGCTGATCGGTCGTCATCCAGCCGTCAAGCTCCATTGGCTCATGGAACGCCTGCACGAGCAACCCTTCCCAGCCCATATCCTCGCTGGAAAGATAGAGCAGCGGCGTTTCAGGCGCGCGCTCGGGGGCGCGCAGCCGTGTATGTTGAGCAGTGACCAGTGGCTCAGTCATCGCGATCGCTCATCTCGTTCGCTGGAAAAGAAGCCTGCTACATTTTACCATTATGTGAGCAAGAGTAGGATAGGCTTTACGCTTCCAGGTTGAGCCAGCGCACATCCTCGGGCGTCAGTTCAACGTCCAACCCCAGAAAAGAGGTGCGCGTCTCGGAGAGCAGGCGCGGCCCAATCAGCGGAAAAGTGGGGAATGGCTGGCAGAGCACATAAGCCAGCGCGATGCTGATGGGCAGCACGCCGCGCTGCCGGGCCAGTTCGCTGACGCGCTCAAGGCGTTGGAAATTGTCCTCACTGTACCAGCAGCGCACCAGCTCCGCATCGGAACGATCTTCCGGATGGGCGCGGCCTGTGAAGAAGCCCCGCGCTTGACTCGACCAGGGCATCAGCGGCATCTGCTGTTCGGTCAGCCAGGCGCGCGAGCGCGCATCAGAGGCAGAAATGCAGCCAGCCCAGACGGGGTCGATCATGCGCGCCAGACTAAAGTTGTTGCTGATCACCGAAAAGCCCACCATGCCGTGTTCAGCCGCCCAGCGATTCGCCTCTGCCACGCGCTCGATCGACCAGTTCGAGGCCCCAAAGACGCGCATCCGCCCGGCGCTTTTGTGCTCGTTGAGCACACTGATAAACTCGCCAACCGGAATGGCCGGATTATCGCGATGCAGCATATAGATATCGACATACTCCGTCTGCAAGCGCTCCAGGCTCTGAAGGTGTTGCCTGGTCAGCGATTCCGGGTCGCAATGCGGCGTATGCGCGCCCTTATCGAGAATGACCACCTGCTCGCGCACCCCGCGATTCTGTATCCACTGGCCCAGCATGCGCTCGCACGCGCCGCCGCCATAGGTATAGGCCGTGTCGAAGCAGTTGCCGCCGCGCTCAAAGAAATCATCGAACATGGCAGCGGCATGAGGCCAGGTAAGCTGATTATCAGCGCCCATCACCAGGTGTGAAATCGGCTTTTCAACGCCCGCGATACGGCCATATTTCATTCGACAGTCTGGCCGCACCTGCAACGGGCGCTGATAGATGGGCAGTGTCTGCCCCGGGCCATCCGGCTGCTCCACGTCGTAGACGACGCCGAGGGCTGCGCGCCACTGGTCTTGGGTTTTGAGATTGCCCAGCGTATCTTCCCAGGACATCTGCGGCGACTGGCGCTCTTCCAGATGCGCGGCAACGGCATCGGCTTCCAGTGCATATTGATTTTCTCCGATACCGACTGCTATTTCCTGGCGTTCGCTGCCGCGCTGCAACACCAGATTGACCGGCTCACCCACCACCGGCAGCCAGGGCGCGGATATCAGAATCGACCCCTCGGTGCCAAACACGCGCACGACATCCTCGCCCTGCACGCGCACACCCGTCCATAGTTGGGCCACAATATCGCCAGGAAAGGCCAGCGCAGCCACCGTATATTCATCAACGCCCGTCTCGCCAATATGGCCGACAGCCGTGACCTGCACCGGCTCTGCGAAAGCTTTGCCCAGCGCCGCGCCCGCAATCAGGCGCGCCATCGATGTGCAATATCCGCCTACGTCCAGAATGCCGCCGCCGCCCAGCGCATTATTCAGCAACCGGCTCTGCGGGTTAGCGTCCGCAGCAAAGCTGAACGTTGCTTGAATGACTCGCACCTCACCAATTGCGCCCTCGCGAATCAATTCGAGCAGTTTTGCTATCTGGGGATGGCAGCGATACATATAGGCTTCCATCAGGAAGATATCGTGCCGCACCGCTGCCTCGACAATCGTCATGGCCTGCGCATGGTTAAGCGCCAGCGGTTTCTCACAGAGGATATGCTTGCCAGCTTCAGCCGCCTTGATCGACCACTCGGCATGCCAGGGATGCGGCGTCGCGATGTAGATGGCCTGCACCCCCTTGTCAGCAAGCACTTCGTCATAGCTGGCATACGCTTGTGGAATCTCCCAGGCAGCGGCAAATGCTTCGGCAGCTTCCAGCGAGCGGCTGCCCACAGCTATCAGTCTGCCGGTACGGGATGCTCTCACCCCGGCGGCAAATATGCCCGCGATTCGCCCGGTTCCAAGAATGCCCCAATTCAACTGCTCGCTCATCTGGCTTCTTCTCCTCACAATACTGCTCGTAAAGATGATAATACCATTCAGGCCGCACATCCTACAGAGGCCATTTGCGTGATCGTCGGTTGGGTTGCGCCGTCACCTCTTGACATGGACCGGTACATCAAGTATACTCTCCTCAAATGGACCGGTCAACCTCAGCACATCCTACGTGTTTCTCCTACTCTTTCCCTGTCGTGGCTGGTTATGAAGGGAGACGATTGTTTGTCTGCTGACCAGAACCTTAGATTATCTGAGGGGTATGCCCTCGATCTCAAGCAGCCCATACCAGACATTATCGAGGGAGATTTCCAGCTAGGGGGCGTCTCTCCACATGGGGAGACGATTGCCTTCACCAATTACTATCTGACCCGCAACGGCCAGCCATGCATTCCGGTGATGGGTGAGTTTCACTTTTCGCGCTTTCCCCGGCAATACTGGGCAGATGAACTGCGCAAGATGCAGGCGGGAGGAATAAATATCGTCTCCACCTATATTTTCTGGGTACAGGTGGAAGAGGAAGAGGGGATTTTTGATTGGTTGGGCAACGCGGATGTGCGTGCCTTTGTGGAAGCGTGCCAATCCGTGGGGCTAGAGGTGCTGCTGAGAATTGGCCCGTTCGTCCACGCCGAGATTCGCAACGGCGGCTTTCCCGACTGGCTCTATGGCCGCGCTGTGCGGGTGCGTTCCAACGACGAACGCTATCTCTTTTACGTCAAGCGCTTCTTTGCCGAAGTGGCGAAACAAGTGAGCGGGCTGTTGTTTCAGGATGGCGGCCCCATCATCGGCATCCAGATCGAAAATGAATATATGCACGCGGGCGCGCCCTGGGAAGTGACTTTCCGGCAAGGCAGCGAATGGGTGCCCGGCGGGGCCGATGGCGTGGCGCACTTAGAGGCCCTCAAAGACCTGGCGCTGGAGGTTGGGCTGCGTGCTCCCATCTATACCTGTACCGCGTGGGGGGAAGGAACGCCCGTGCCTGAACACGGTTTCCTGCCGATGCAGGGCGGCTATGCGTTCAGGCCCTGGAATCCTGACCCGGCCTATCGGCAGGAGCCAACGCGCGAATTTCTCTTCCGTGATTGCCAGCGCCAGCCCATCGCCGATGGCACAGCAATCTATGACGCGACCCGCTATCCATACGCGCAAGGTGAACTCGGCGGCGGCATCCAGATCACCTATCACCATCGCCCGATGGTTCCACCAGAAAGCGTGCAGGCTCACGCCATTGTATCGCTGGGCGGGGGCGCAAACTGGCTAGGCTATTATATGTATCATGGGGGGTCAACCCCTGTCGGCAAGCACTCCTATCTGAATGAATTTACCGTTCCACGCATCTCCTACGACTTTCAAGCGCCCCTGCGCGAGTTTGGGCAGCCTGGCGCATCCTATCATCACCTGCGAGCGCTGCACCTCTTTCTGGAAGCGTTTGGGGAAACGTTGGCCCCGATGGCTGTCGTCCTGCCAGCAGGCGCCGACCAGATCACCCTGGAAGATACCGAACGCCTGCGCTATGCTGCCCGCCACAAAGATGGCGCTGGCTTTCTCTTTCTCAACAATTATCAGGACCACGTGGCAATGCGCGACCACGAAGAGATACGCCTGTGCCTGGAATTGCCAGACGAATCGTTGGTTTTCCCGCAGGCGCAGGGGCTGACGCTGCGCAAAGGGGTCAGCGCTATTCTGCCGTTCAATATGCGCCTGGAAGGCGGCGTGCTGCTCAAATACGCCACTGCCCAACCGTTGACGCTGCTGCGCACGCCCGAACAGACCATCTACGTCTTCTTTACGCCGGAAGGCATGCACACCGAATTGGCCTTTGATTGCGCGACCTACCAGGCTATTGAAGTGGTTGGTGGCTCCTGCCAGGAGGACGAGACGCTGGGCCATGTCTCCGTTGAGCCTGGATTGAACTGTTCCGTGCAGATTACCGGGACCGATGGAACACTGATGCAAGTGCTGGTGCTGACCCAGGACTGGGCACATGCCTGCTGGAAAACGCATATTAGCGGCCAGGAGCGGCTTATCCTTTCTGACGTGCTCGTTCTCGTTGAGGAGAACAGGCTAGAGCTTTCCTGGCGGGGCGAGGCATCCGCGAGCCTGGCAATTTATCCGCCGCTCGATGCAGGCATCAGCCCTGCTAAGGGGACACTCAGCGCAACGGTCGATGGCTTTTTCACCCGCTATACGCTCACTGTGCCAAAATCTAAGCTCAACCTCTCTATCCAACAACTGAGCGCAGACTGTTTTGCTGTCCAGATACCAGCAACTCTGTTGGATGAACAGCAGGATGCCTTTCTCTGCATCGATTATGTGGGTGACATGGGGCACGCTTATCTGGATGGTCGCCTGGTAAGCGATCACTTCTCGCATGGGTCGCCGTGGGAAATTGGTTTGAAACGCTTTGTCGCGCCGGAAAGAGACCAGGAGTTAATCATCCGCCTCAGCCCGCTCCGACCTGATACTGCGGCCAGACGCTATTTCCCAACCGGCATGGCATTTCGCCCCATCGAGGACGGAACCGCGCTGCTTACTGTGAACTCGATCACGCTCGTTCCGGAATATCACGTTACCCTGGCGCTGCCACGTTGAGCAGGCATCGTATCCTTTCGCTCGTACTCTACTCTGATAAGGAATGAGGCCAGAGAAACACTTGACATGGACCGGTACATTCCCTATACTTAGAGCAAATAAATGGACCGGTCAATCTCATTGTTAAACATACAGACAGGCAAGGCCGCAGGCCATTTGGCGGGAAAGTAAAAGCATGGTCACGATTTACGACATCGCAAAAGCGGCTGGGGTCAGCAAGAGTACAGTTGCCAATGTGCTCACAGGCAAAGGGAGCGTGGGGGAAACGACCCGTCAGCGCGTCTTAACCTATGTGCGCGAACTGGGCTATCGCCCGAATGAACTCGCGCGCAGCCTTTATTCACATAAAACCTTTACGATTGCGCTGGTGCTGCCAACCATTGTCAATCCGTTCTATCCCGAAATTGTGGAAGCTATCGAGATCATGGCGAGCGAGCACCAATATCAGACTTTATTTTGCAATACGCGCGGTGATTTCGCCCTGGGCCGCTTGCAGATGGAACGCATGATGAGCCGCTGGGTGGATGGCTACATCATTATGGGTTCAAGCATGGATATCGCTGATATTCGCCAGTATTTCGAGCGTGGGCTGTCCATTGTGCTCTGCGACTGGCAGGAAAACGAATCGCCGGTGGAAATGCCCATGGTCAGCGTGGACTTTTATCGTGCCGGGCAGCTTGCCGCGCAGCATCTCCTGGACCTGGGGCACCGGCATATGGCCGTGATTGTGGATGAGCCGCAGCAAACGCTGCGCCTGGAAGGGTTCCGCGCGGCGGTGGAGAGGGCTGGCTCGCTCGTTCCCCAGGAGATGATTCAGCCAGGAGATTCTTTGCTAGAAAGCGGGTATGCCGCCGCGAAAACGCTGCTCGCCAGCCCAAATCGTCCAACCGCCATTTTTGCCACCACCGATTGGATGGCTCTGGGCGCGATCGAAGCGGTGCTAGAAGAGGGTTTGAGCGTTCCGCAAGACATTTCGGTGATCGGCCTGGACGATATTCAGGTTTCCGCGCACTTGCGGCCCCCGCTGACCACCATTGCCGTGCCCAAGGCGCAGTTGGCGAAAGAATCGACTGAGCTGCTATTGCAGCAGATCGATGGGGAAGACTACATGCCCGCCTCGCGGATGGTCGAGCCATATCTGGTCTTACGCCAATCAACAGCCCCGCCATTGGCCCGTTGATTGTTCTTGCCAGGAAAAGGCAGCTTGCGGAACGGTCTGTTTAAGAAAGGAAGGTGGGCCTATAGCATTCTTGTGGGTTGGATGACCTGTCTAGTATAGAGAACTGTACCATACTTTCGTGCGTTTTGCAACCAGACTCGCCGCGCATGGGGCGAGCCTCAGGGGGTAGTTTGCGCCATTGAGCCGAGCAACGAGGAGGAGATAGCTTCCCTCAGCGCTGCATTTCCCAAGGTCTCTGGTAACAATCTGCGTCGTCATTGCAGAGGAAAACACCGTACATGGTCGTCCGGGAGGGTGAGTTTTGTTTTTTCTGGCAAGCCCCTGCTGATCGTCGTTCATGGCGCGTTGAGCGCTGGCAGAGGATGCGCAGAAAGAATCACCCGCTTCTCTTGTTCGAGAAACCACAGACAAGGGGGAAACCATAGATGTCTCATCGTTCATCATCTCACTACTGCAAAGTGGGTATCGCGTTGGGGCTGGCCTGCTTACTCATGGGAACGCTGGCGGCTTGCGGTGGTGGGTCTACAAATAATAATGGCCCTGTCACAATCACCTTCTGGTCCTGGGTGCCAAATCTCCAGAAAGCGGTTGATCTGTTCGAGCAATCGCATCCCAACATCAAAGTCAAGCTGGAGAATGTCGGCGCGGGTGGGAATGAATACACCAAGCTGACGACGGCGCTCAAAGCCAAATCGGGCGCGCCGGATGTGGTGCAGCTTACCTATGAGGAACTGCCCACCTACGAACTCTCCAATTATCTGGTTGATTTGTCGCCCTATGGCGCAGCCGCGCTTAAGAGCGATTATGTAGATTGGGCATGGGCGCAGGTCTCGCAAGGGAACAAAATCTTTGCCATTCCGCAGGACAGCGGGCCGATGGGGCTGATTTATCGCCAGGACATCTTCGACCAATATCATCTGGCGGTGCCCACGACCTGGACGCAGTACGCGCAGGAAGCCATTCAACTGCACAAAGACAACCCGAAGGTCTTCATGACCGACTTCCCCTCCAGCGATGGTTCCTGGTTCACGGCGCTGCTCTGGCAGGCAGGATCACGCCCGTACAAAGTGAACGGGACAACGGTTTCGCTGCACATGGATGATGCCGCAGCCTTGCAGGTTGCCGATTACTGGGGCAACCTCGTCAAGAGTGGCGCGGTTTCGACAGGGCAAGACTTTACCAACGATTGGAATGCCGGGCTAGCGAATGGCACCATTGCCACCTGGATTACCGCTGCCTGGGCGCCCACCGACCTGGAAGGGACCGCTTCGGGGACAACTGGCAAATGGCGCGTCGCGCCGCTGCCGCAGTGGACGGCTGGCGCGCAGGTGTCTTCTAACTGGGGCGGGTCAACGGATGCCGTGACCGTGCAGAGCAAACATCCGGCAGAAGCCGCCGAGTTTGCCGAGTTTCTGAACCACGACCAGGCATCGGCAACCATGCTGACGCAGCAGTTGTCACTCTTCCCAACGCTGAAGAGTGTCTTGACGGCCCCGTCGTTCAGCGCTCCCGTTCCCTTCTATGGCGGGCAGCAGGTCAACTCGATCTTCGTACAGTCCTCGCAAGAGGTCGATACCTCCTTCCAATGGAGTCCTTTCCAGGACTACGCCTATACGCAGATGACGAATCAACTTGCCGACGCGGTGAGCGGGAAGATCACCTTTGAACAGGCGATGCATAACGCGCAGCAAGCCGTCGTCTCGTATGCGCAGGCGCAGGGCTTCACCGTCACCAGTTAACACAAGGAAACACCTCGGCAGCCCAACGCCTGGAGGGAGGGATAGCTGCTGTATCCCTCCCTCCAGGTGGGGCATATTGCTGCGCAATGGGGAGCAGCGCGCTGGCGCGTTGTATCGCTAGAAAGGTCAGGTGCGTCCTATGCAGCAACAACTGGAGGCCGAGCGGCCTCTCTCTCTGGTCAGCAGTGTTGCTCCAGGGCAACGCTTCAGGCGCCGGAGGTTCTGGGGGAGACGAATCGGGCTGCCCTATCTCTTTCTGAGTCCTTTTCTGCTGCTGTTTGCGCTGTTCTTCTTGCTGCCATTGGGATACGCGCTCTACATCAGCCTGTTTCGAGATCGGTTAGTCGGTGGCACCATCTATGTCGGCATTGCGAACTATCAGCAGGTGCTGCATGACCAGAACTTCTGGAGCGGTGTGCAAAACGTGCTGCTGGTGCTGCTGGTGCAGGTGCCAATCATGCTGGTGCTGGCTCTGCTCTTCGCGCTGCTGCTGGATAGCAAGCTGCTGCGCTTCAAGACCCTCTTTCGCGTTGGTTTTTTCTTGCCCTACACGATTCCAAGCGTCATCGGGGCCTTGCTCTGGGGCTATCTGTACAGTTCAAACATTGGCCCCTTTCGAGATATTACCGACTTCTTCCATCTGCCCACGATAGGTTTTCTCACATCCCAAGGCATGCTTCCCTCGATAGAAAACATCGTGACCTGGCAGTGGACCGGCTACAACATGATTATCATGTATACGGCGCTGCAATCGATTCCCACCGACCTGTACGACGCGGCGCTCGTCGACGGGGCCAGCGGGTGGGACATCGCGCGCTTCATCAAGATACCGCTCATCAGGCCCGCCATCATTGTTACCATCGTGTTTTCGATCATTGGCACGCTTCAACTTTTCAATGAACCCCAGATTATGGGAACCATCGCGGCCAATGTCATTCAAGATCACTATACGCCGAACCTCTACGCCTATAATCTTGCGTTTACCAACCAGGAATATAACTATTCTGCGGCGGTTTCCTTCGCGCTGGGCGCTATTGCTTTTGCCTTTTCCTACATCTTCATGCTTTCGACGAACCGAAGGGAGCAGCGCTGATGGCTATCACTGAGGATATGTCGGTTGCCGCGAACGTGCCCGCGCCTGAGCAGAGTTCTCAGCAGCGTCACAAACAGCAGCGCAAGGGTTGGACCGGCCAGAGCCTGGTCACAGCGATGATGCTGGTGTGCCTGGTGTATTTCCTGCTCCCGTTGTTCTGGCTGATCGTTTCTGCCACGAAAACCAACTCGGAACTGTTTTCCTCTTTTGGCCTGTGGTTTGCCCCCGACTTTCACCTCTTCAATAATGTTGGCGACCTCTTCACCTACGACGGGGGCATCTACACGACGTGGCTGGGCAATACCATCTACTATGCCGGGTGCAGCGCGCTGGGCGCGTCATTGCTGGCGACGCTGGCCGGGTATGTATTTGCCCGGTTTCGCTTTCCTGGCCGCACCGTGGTGTTCGCCATCATTCTTGGCTCGATCATGGTGCCGAATACGGCTCTGGCAATTCCGCTCTACTTGCTGCTGAGCAAGATCGGCTTGATCGACACGCCCCTGGCGGTCATTTTGCCGTCGATGGTCAGCCCGTTTGGGGTCTTTCTGATGCGTGTCTATGCCGACCAGGCGGTTCCTGAAGAACTGCTGGACGCCGGGCGCGTGGACGGCGCGGGCGAACTGCGCATCTTCTGGAGCATTGCGCTGCGGCTGCTGACGCCGGGGTTTGTGACGGTGCTGCTCTTTAGCTTTGTAGGCACGTGGAATAACTACTTCTTGCCGCTGCTGGTGCTGAGCGACCCCAACAACTTCCCGGTGACGGTAGGGCTGGAAAATTGGAACTCGCTGGCTGCCACGTTCGGCGGTTCGCAGATTCTCTTTACGCAGATCATCACCGGTTCGCTTGTCTCGATTGCGTTGCTGGTCGCCGGATTTTTGTTCTTGCAGCGCTACTGGCAGAACGGGCTATCCTTCGGCAGCCTGAAAGGCTAAAGAGCAGCGTCTTCCATGCATGCAGATGCCTTTCTTTTTCGCTTCGAAATGGACCGGTCCAGCAGCCAGTAAATCAATAACAGAAGAGGAGGTGATGCCCAACACGACAGATGCGTGCTGGTTGACCTCGGCAGGTACATGCACTGATGTGCAGACGTGTTTTCTCTATTGAAGCACACGGAGGTATAGAGCGATGTCCAGGCGTCCATCGTTTCCCGATGACTCTGCGCTCGCGGCCCTCAGTCGGCGCAGTTTCTTGACGAAGACTGTCACGGGCGCGGCCACGGTGGCCGGGTTGCTTGCGCTCGGCGTGCCTAATCAAGCCCTGGCGGCTCCATTCACTGCCCTGACTTCGGGCGGTTTGACGCTGCCCACAGATGAACATGGTCTGGAACTCATACTAGGGCATGATTTGTCTACTCTGCAACAATTGGAGGCGGTAGGCAAGACATTTACCGATCATGGACGGGTGCAACCGCTGGAGCGGATTATGGCGCATCGTGGCGCAAACTATGTGCGCGAACGGCTCTGGGTGAACCCGCCCGCGCCCTTTAACGATCTGCCGCATGTGCTCAAGATGGCACGGCGCATCAAGGAAGCTGGAATGAAGCTGCTGCTTGATTTCCATTATTCCGACTTCTGGGCCGACCCTGGCAAGCAGTTCACGCCGCAAGCCTGGCAGGGACAGGACTTGCCGACGCTGGCGAACACCGTTTACAACTATACGCGCGATGTGCTGGAACAACTCGCCCGGCAAGGCACGCCCGCCGCGCTGGTGCAGACCGGCAATGAAGTGACTGATGGGATGCTGTGGCCGCTGGGGCAAATCTATGTGGGCAGCGAACAGCACTGGGTGGAATTTACGACGCTGCTGAAGGCGGCCATTGCCGGGGTGCGCGATGCTTCGCGTCATGTTGACACGCGCGTCATGGTGCATATTGATCGCGGCGGCGATAACGGCGGAAGCGTCTGGTTTTACGATCACATCCTGGCGCAAGGCGTGGATTTCGATGTAATCGGCCTGTCCTATTATCCCTTCTGGCATGGCCCGCTTTCGGCGCTGCAAGCGAACCTCAACGACCTGTCGCCCCGCTACACCAAGGACATTGTGGTAGTGGAAACGGCGTACCCCTGGACGCTGGCAGACGGCGACGGCTACCCCAACAGCATCGACGCCAGCACGCCGCTCGGCACGGATTATCCGGCAACGCCAGAAGGTCAATCAGGCTTCGTGCGCAACGTGCTTGGCATTCTGAGCCAGGTGCCCAATGAGCACGGTCGGGGTCTGGTGTATTGGGAGCCGGGCTGGATTCCCGGCGTCGGCTGGGAGCCAGGCGCGGGCGATGCCTGGGATAACATGACCCTGTTCGATTTCGAGGGCAGAGCTTTGCCCTCCATTCAGGTCTATGAGCATATAAAATCATTCAAACCCTGAGGGTATTGCTCGGGCGCCCTTCCCCTGAGCAATACAGCGTTGGCGTCGCTGCCAGCGGCAGATAATGTCGCTGGCAGCGACGCCAATGGTATAATGCCATATGCCAGTTAACTGCTATGGCCCCACTCACGGCCAGTGCAGGCATATCACGTAACAAGAGGCCTTATTCTTGAACAGAGGAAATAGCGAAGCCCATCCTGGTCTCATCTGGAATCCCATATTGCGCCAGTATCTGGTGAATGCCCCCAACCGCATGAACCGCCGCGAAGGCACGACTGCCTGCCCTTTTTGCGCGGACATCGACAACGGCAAGGTTGCCTCCGACGCCCAGGTCTGGCTGCACCCCAATGATTTTCCCCCATTCACACCACCAACCGGCGAAGCCTATGTGGTCATTTATCATCGCGATCACCACCGACGGTTCCCGCAGTTGAGCGTTGCTGAGGTCACCAGGGTAACGCATCTCTGGCGCGATCTGTATCGTTCGCTGGCTGAACGCTATGCAGCGGTGATGATTTTCGAGAACAACGGCGAAGCGATTGGACAAACCCAGCAGCATCCACATGGGCAGACGTATGGCGTTTCTGTCGTTCCTCCGACCTTAGAGCGCGAGATGGAAACCGTCATTGAAGACGACAAGATGGGTCGGGGTTGCCCCTTCTGCCGCGTGCAGCAGGAATTGTCGGGGACGGAGTTCGAGTTGGTGGCCGAGCATGCCACCTGGCAGGCATTTCTGCCGCCCTACGCGCGCTATCCCTATGAAACGCATCTGTTCCCCCGGCGGCACGCGGCAAATCTCGGCCTGATGCACGATGAGGAATTGGGCGACCTGGCCGCGCTGCTGCTCCAGGTAATTCGCGGGTATGATCGCCTGTTCGATGGAGCCATCGCCCCAATGCCCTATCTGCTGGGCATTCACCAACTGGCCGATGAACGCTTTCATCTGCATGTGGAAATCCAGCCGGTAGCTCGCGCCCCTGGGAAGCTGAAATACGCTGCCTCCGCCGAATCGCTCTGGGGCTTGTGGAGCAACGATTCACTGCCTGCCCAGAAGGCGCAAGAGCTACGCGAGGCTATTGCCAGCGGAACACCCGCCAGGTGACGAGCATCGAGGCAACAATCCAGGCCAGCAGCACCAGCACGCTGGTTTGAATGGCTGCCCAGCCCGCGCCGTTATTCACGACCTGGCGCAGCGCGTCGTTCAGATAGTAGAGCGGCAAAGCGTGAATGATGCCGCCCAGCACACCGCTGATCTGCGAAACCGGGAAATATGAGCCACCCAGGAACATCATCGGGAAGGTTACCAATATAATGCCCGCGTTGGCCGCCTGCGACTTCTTGAAGAACCCGGCAACGGCGAAGCCGATTGCCAGCATAGTCAGAGCGCCCAGCACAATGACCAGCGCCAGCAGCCCCCAATTTCCATATATCTGGACGTTGAACAGCCAGATGGCAAGCCCAATCACCACCACCTCTTGCGCGAGCGAGAGCAGCAGGCGAGCCAGTATTTGCCCGCTAATCATCGCAATGGGGGCCAGCGGTGTGGCCGCCAGCCGTTTGGTAATGCCTTCCTCACGCCAGAAGACCAGTTGGATGGCAACGCTCAGGTTGGCCCACATCAGCAGCAAGCCAATCATGCCAGGAGTGACGTAATCAATCGTGCGCAGGTTCTTTGACGCGACCATGACGCCTTGCTCATCGAGCGTGACCGGTCCTGGCTGGTGCGTGGCAGCGCGGTTGATGCCATCCACAATGGCACTGACCGCGAGCCGGGTCGCGTCCTCTCTCACAGGGTTACTCTGATTATAGAAGACCTGGAGGTGTGCCCCGCCTTGCGTCAACTGCGTGCCAAAACCAGCCGGAATGATGAGTAAGGCATCAAGATTGCCGTTTTGGAGCGCCTGCTGCCCAGCAGTTTCGCTGCCGGTGGAGACATTGAAAAGATCGTTGTGCTGAAGCTGGCTGACGAGTTGGGCCGAGACGGACGAGTGATCAGCATCAACTACGCCCAACTGCGTTTTGGTCGCGCCGCTGTTGCTGAAGAGATAGCCAAAGACCAGGATAGAAACTACAGCCAGACCCAGGCTGGTAATAATCAGGGTACGCTGACGAATCACCATCAAAAAATTGGCGCGCACCAGCGAGAAAAAGGTTGCCATAACTATGCTCCTTCTGGGTGATTAAGCCATTTCCTACGCCTGCTCTGGGCGCAGTTCGCGCCCGGTGAGATCGAGAAAGACATCCTCCAGCGTGGGGGTGCGTACTTGCAGATCGGTGAGGGCCGCGCCCCGGCGAGTGGCATACTCCAGCAATGCAAGCAGCGTTGGCTCCATCTGGCTTGTTTGCAGGACAAAGCGCTTGTTGGCCTCGCGCACTTTGCTCACGCCCGGCAGTTCGCCAATCTCGGCAGTGATCACAGCACCATCCAGGCGGCAATCAATCGTCGCCTGCGCCCCCAGGCGCCCAATCAACCCGGCGGCAGTGTCGAGCGCGATGATCTGCCCATCATCCATAATGGCGATGCGATCACAGAGTACCTGGGCCTCATCCATGTAGTGTGTGGTGATGATGATGGTTTTGCCACGCTCGCGCAGGCCGAGGACAGTATCCCACAGCATTCGGCGGCTCTGTGGGTCCAGCCCTGCGGTTGGCTCATCCAGAAAGACGACTTGCGGGTCGTTGACCAGCGCCAGCGCCAGGGCCAGCCGCTGCCGCTGGCCGCCCGAAAGGTCCTGGGGATAAGCTTTGGCTTTCTCTTCCAGCGCCACCTGGCGCAGCAGGTCGTTCGCATCCAGCGCTTTGGGATAGATAGACCCGAAGAACTGAACGGTCTCGCGCACGGTCAACTCTGGAAACAGCGTAGTGGTCTGCAATTGCACGCCGATGATGCGCTGCACAGCGCGCTTGTGCTTGCGAATGTCAAGCCCACTCACCATCACTGTGCCTTCATCGGACGCGCGAATGCCCTCGATGATCTCCAACGTGGTGGTTTTTCCGGCCCCATTTGGCCCCAGCACGCCGAAGATTTCGCCCCGACGCACGCCGAAAGAGACCCCATCAACCGCCTTTTTTTGATGATAGCGCTTGACCAGGCCACGCACATCGACCATCATATCGACGGAAGCTGACATTTGCGCCGCCTGGGATACTGCTGCTGATTGCTGCGACATCTTTCCTTCCTTTCTGAAACAGCGGATTCAGCGTTCGTGCTTTCCAGAAGCGAGTATAGCTGCCCTCTCGCCCGAAAGGATGTGCGCCTGGTCATTAGTGAGGTCATCTCTTTGCAGGCTTCTTTCTTTGCAGGTCATATGACCCAAGCCATGGGGGGTATGACTTCCTCATCTATCCCGCTGTTTGGCGCTCTATCTTTGCTCACATCTCAGCGTCTTACGCTTGGGTTATAATAGAGCGCAGAAGCAGGAAACAGGGCGTAAACACCTGCTGCCCAGCAAGGAGCCTGAAGATGTCCAGCAAGCCAGCCGCTACCTCTGCGTTTCGCATCGCTATGGCGGAGCGACTTTTGTTTGGCGCAGGCTATACAACACTCGTGCTGGGCTATCTGCTGGGCATTTTGCTTGCCAAGCACCTCACCCTGCTAACGTTTCTGGCGTTCACTTGCGTGCAGCTTCTGTATGTCGCCGGGCTGGTCATGCTCACACGCTCTGCGCCCGCCACCCGTCACTTTGTCCTGCCGCTCTACGCGCTGGCTTTCACGCTCTTATCCATGGCAAGCGGCATATTAAGTGGGACGGGCATTTACTGGGATTGGCTGCTCTATTTAATTACAGTCGCCATTTACTTTCAGTTGCTCCCCTTTCGGATAGCCTTGGTCTCCAGCCTGCTGCTATATGGAGTGATGGTACTCAATCTGGCCTTTCTCGATCACTGGTACCTTTCCCTGGACCTCTTTTCAAACGGGGTCAGCATTCTTGCCGCCTTCGGCTTCGTTGTAGGCTTCTCGCTGGCGCTGGCGCTGCTTCAGGAGCAGAAGGAGCGCGCCGAGCTATTACTGCAAGAGGTGGAGCGCTCCAGGCAGCAGCTTGAAGAGGCCCATACCCAGCTTCGCCTATACGCGGGGCAGGTGGAAGAATTGGCCGTTGCCCGCGAGCGTACCCGCGTTGCCCGCGAGATTCACGATACGTTGGGGCACTATCTGAGCATCCTGAACGTGCAGCTTGAGACCATCAGCCGATTGGTCGAGCGCGACCCGTCGCGGCTGGCAGAGGAGATTGCCGAAGCGCGCCATGTGGCCGCGCAATCCATGCAGGAAGTACGTACTGCTGTGGCTGCCCTCCGCCCGGCGGGGATGGCAACGCTCAGTTTGTCGCAGGCGCTGGACCAATTGGGGGACGAATTCAAGCGCGCCGCCCAGGACACCGCGCTGACGCTTGATCTGGAGGCTGAACTGCCGCCGCTCGCGCCAGACGTGCAGGTGGCGCTCTATCGCGCCGCGCAGGAGGCGCTGACGAATGTGCGCAAGCACGCGCACGCCAGCAACGTGCTGGTGCGTCTGCGCTATGAGGAGGGCTGGCTGGAACTGCTGGTGCTGGATAATGGGTCGGGCGCTGCCACGGCTCAAGCTGCCGTGTTGCGTGGCAGCCAGCAGAAGGCAGGCGGCTTTGGCTTGATCGGCCTAGAAGAGCGCATGAAACTGCTGGGCGGTCAGGTAATTCATGGTCCGGCGTCGCCCGATGGCTATGGCTACCGTGTGACGGTCAGGGTACAGCCAGCCGCCCAGGGCACGCCGACGCCAGCAAGTCTGGAAGTGACCCAGGGAGCGCGAGAATGAGTCAGCAGGTGCGCGTGATGATTGTCGACGATCAGACATTGCTGCGCGAGGGATTTCGCAAGCTGCTTGAACTGGAGCAGGGCATAGAGGTGGTGGGCATGGCTGGCGATGGCGAAGAAGCGCTGGCGCTGGTGGAGCGGCTCTACGCAAATCAAGCGCCGCCTGATGTCATCCTGATGGATATTCGCATGCCGCGCCTGGACGGCATCAGCGCCATTCAGGCGTTGAAAGCGCGCTGGTCGGAGATACACATCGTCATCCTGACAACCTTCGACGACGACAATCTGATCTACGCTGGCCTGCGGGCGGGCGCGCTGGGCTATCTGCTGAAGGATTGCAGCGCCGAGCAACTGATCAACGCTATTCGCGCGGCGGCGCGAGGCGAGGTGCTGTTGCAGCCGCACATTGCGGGCAAAGTGTTCGCGGGCCTGGCGCAGCCAACACCGCCCAGGCCCGCGCCTTCCTCTTCGCCAGCGATGGCTTATGTCGAAGAACTGACCGAGCGCGAACGCGACATCCTCAAGCTGGTCGCCAAAGGCGCATCCAATCGCGAGATTGGCGAAACCCTCTTCATCACCGAGGGCACGGTCAAAAACCATATGTCCAGCATTCTTTCCAAGCTGGGGCTGCGTGACCGCACGCAGGCTGCCCTCTACGCGCGCGAGCACTTGATTTCATGAGCGCGGTTCGCCGCGCAAGGCAACAGGCAATCCGATACGACCCAATGGCCCCTCACTTGACAAAATGGTTCCTCATCTATAGCATTCATCCGGCCAGGCCAACGAATTCAAAGTGTTTGACTCCATAACGCCCTGAAAGTCGTTCTTATGGTAGAGCTGTTTTTATGGCTGAGGTGTATTGGCACCAAACGTGCTTCACCCGCCTTAGAAACAGCCTACCAGGAACGATCAGCCCGTGGGGCAAGCGTGATGAAGAGCACTCTCCATCGTCTCGGAAGGCGCGGAGGTTGCCTGGCTTGTCCTTCTCAGTTACTTTCAGGAGTATCTGTGTGAATATTAACACCGTGCGGCTCTCGCATCTGCTAGAGATCGAAGAGTTTGTTGGTTTGAACTACTTCCTCTCCCACACGGCCTTTGTTGTTTGCCACAAGAGTGAACAAATAGAAACCTTGTTAGGCGTCCTCTGGTATCTTCCGGTGAACAGTCCCATCCTCGTCGTCACCAACTGCCCGGAAGAGGCATTTGCGGAAATCAAGCAGAATCTTGCAGAACATCTGGTGCGGCACACCAGGATATACCTGATGCACCAGAAGGATGCCTCCCTTGCCCAGTTCTTTTACGACCGTGGCGTCCATCACCTGTTGGACTCGGAGGGAAGGGTGGCCGATGGGAAAGGGGAGGGCATGTATCTGGGCGCGCTGGGCGCTGTGCTCCTGGGTTATCCACAGTGGGTTCTCTTTTTCGATGCGGATAATTTTGCTCCCAGCGCGCTGCTGGAGTATACCATTGCGCTGGGACGGCTCTTCCTTTCGGCTCCGGTGACATCTTCTTCCCTGGGAGGCAGCGATGCGCCGGGGTTGGACGGAGGCTCGCAAAGTGGGTCTGACCAGGGCTTGCACAATGTGCGCATTTGCTGGGCCTCTAAGCCGAATCCGGAGCAGCCCAACTGGTCTGAAAGGGTGCTGGGGCGCTGCTCCAGCGTTGTCTCCCCCGTGTTGAACGTCTTGCTAGAGGATCATTTTGGGCTACGCGATGCCTCGCTCGCGGTCTCGAATGCCGGAGAGCAAGGGATGACTATCCACACGGCGCAAGCGTTGCAATTCTCGTCGGGGTTCTCGGTCGAGACCTTCCAACTGCTCGATTTTCTCTCCAAGGCTGCCGATCACCATACCAGAGGCGCGCTCCTCCAGCAGTATCAGGCAAAGAGTCCTCATTTCCACGAGAAAAAGGGCGATGAGCACATCAAGCAGATGATTGCAGAAAGCCTGGGAAGCTTTTTCCTCTTTGAATCGTTTCTCTCGCGCACCATGCGCCGTCACATCTGGCAACTCTACCAGGACCTCGACCTGGAACTGACGTATCCTCGGGTGTATCCGGCGCTGAAAGACCTGGCAGTGCAGGCCGATGAGGCGTTTATGAAACCCTATCAGGTGGTTCAGGAGATGGAAAGCCGCTACGCGCTGGTGGGGGAAGAAGACGCATCGTGCGCTTGATCGTCGCGCGCCATGGTGAGACGCTGTTTAACGCGCAAGGACGTTTTTCCGGCCAGTTGGATATTCCGCTCAGTAATCTGGGCCAGCGGCAGGCGGAGGCGCTGGGGCTATGGTTGGCTCAGACCAGTGTAGATGTGATTGTCTCTTCTGATTTAGAGCGCGCGCGCGCCACTGCCCAGGCGATTGCGCGCCACCATGGCCTGCCCGTTGAGGAGGATGTTGATCTGCGCGAGATTGCGTTCGGTGAGTGGGAAGGGAAGACCTATGACGAGGTGATGGCGCGTGATGAGGCATTGGTGGAGCGCTGGAAGGCTGACCCCACACGCCACGCGCCGCCCGGCGGAGAAACTGTCGCGCAGTTGCATCAGCGTGTCGTGCGGGCGCTGGAACGCTGGCAGGGATGCTGCCCAGAGGGCACAGTTGTGTGGGCAGCGCATGGCGGGGTGATCGAGGTCTTGCTGTGCCACGTGCTCGGCGTGGACCTGTCCAGACGCTGGGACTTCCGCCACGACAATGCCGCGACGACGGAAATCCAGATAGGGGGCAGTGCAGGCGCAAGCGTGGTACACATGAACGAGACGCGCCATTTGCTCTTCTGAGCAGCCTTTTCCTGATCTCATGCGCGTAAGGACGCCGTAATGTTACGGCGTCCTTACGCGGGTGCAAAAGCCTTGGGGCCTTCAACGGCGCTCGCCAGGCACTTTTTCCAGGCCCGTCAGTTTTGCCTCAAGCATCTGCCGACCAAACGGGCTGGCAAATTCCACCTCCACCAACTCGAAATCACCAATCATCCGGCTACTAACCACCCGCCCGACACCATACCTGGCGTGCCTGGCCGCATCGCCAGGGAAAAACAGCGGCTCCTGGTACTCACCCTCATCTGTGGAAAAGGGAGCGCTTTCCGGCAAAACCCTGGCTGGCGGCAGGGAAGGTGCCGGTGCTGGGAGCAGGGCGGGCTGCGCCTGCACCACCAAATTCAACTGTGGCACATGCGGGGGCGGCAGCCACTGAGGAAGCGCGGGCAACTCATCCTCCTCGTAAACTGGCTCTGGGTCCGCATCAACAACGATGTTGCGGCGCCAGGGCTGGCCCCACCTGTGGGCTGACGGCCCTGGCTGCGGCTCCTCTTCGGCGCGGAGAACCGCCCACTCCTGGCGAAGCGCGGCTGCGCGCCCGGTGATGCGTGCTTGCAAGGCTGCATCATCCTCTTCCAAGGTGCTGGCGTTCGCCTGGCTGCCCTCCGGTGGGATGCCCAGGGCGCGCAATCGAACCAGCAGCGCATCCAGGGTCCGCTCAGGATCGCGGAAGAACTGGCTGCCCCGAATCCGCACGAAGCGCCACCCCAGGCGCTCAAGAATCGCCTGGCGCGTCATATCCGCAGCCAGATGCACTTCAGGATACCAGCGATCACCGTCGCATTCAATCGCCAGGCGCTTACCCGCGCCTTCCACCACCAGATCGATATGGTTGCTGCCAACCGGCCACCGGGACTTCACCCGATATCCGGCTTGCGTCAGCATCTGCATCACGCGCTGCTCCAGTTCAGATTGCTCGGAATACTCCGACTGGTCGGCCACGCGCTGATGGTTCCCCTGGCTGCTGGCAAATTGAATGAGGCGGCGGCGGATGTCGTTGGGTTTCAGGTCGACATCAGGGTCGAGGGAATGCACCACCCAAAGCTGATCGCGCGCACGGCTGGTTGCCACATTGAAGCGCTTTTTAAAGAGCTTGCCTGGCCCATCCAGGCGCAGCGGCAGCGGCCCGACACCGCTGGGAGCATCCACCATGGAAAGGAAGATGACATCGCGCTCATCCCCTTGAAATTGGGCCGCGTTGCCGCATTGAATGCGGCGGCGCGTATACTCTGCCGGGGAGAGATAGCGCTGGAGCAGGGTTTCAATCCGCACGGCTTGCTCTTCCCCAACCATGGAAATCACCCCGAAGGTTGCGCCCTCGTACTCTGGCTGTTCGGTTGCAGCCACCAACAATGAGGCAACAGTGAGCGCTTCCTCGTCATTGACCTTCTCGCTGGAGCTTGCGTGCTCCACCCGATAGGCGAGCACGTGCGGGCGGCGCTTGATTTCGCTGGCATCGCGCAGCGGCTTGATCTTGCCGTCATAGGAAAGCTGATTGCTGAAAGCGATGATCGGCGAGACACAGCGGAAATGTTCGCGTAGGCACACCGGCTTGAAGGTAGTCTGCGCCAGATCATAGATGGAACACTGCCCGTCATACAGCATCGCGTTGGGGATGCCCACCAGATGCTCATCGATCAATTGCTGGACCTCATCGAGCCGCTGCCCAACGGCAACAGGATTGACCTGCTCGTGATCGCCCACCACAACGACCTGGCGGCTCATATAGACGGCGACCAGCGCCATGAGGTCCGCCTGGCTGGCTTCATCGATGATGACAACATCGAACTGGTTGCGCTGGGGGTCGAAGTTTTCCACGACCCGCGAGAGCGGCATAATCCAGACGGGAACGGAAGCCTGGCAGATGGGCATGAGTTTGCGCGCCTCGGCCAGCAAGCGCGGCGCGCGTTTGCCTTTGCCTTTGCCAGCTTTTTGCATCAGTTGTTTCCAGCCCTGAAGCGCCCGCTGCTGTTCTGGTGTCGTGCGCCGGACCTGTGCCGCCCAGGCTTTTTGCTCCACCAGCAGCGCGGTGGTTTGTTGCAAGCTGCGGCTAAGCTGCGCGATGCGCGCCTGGAGTTCTTCCAGCGAGCGCTTTGCCCGGCGCTCCAGTTCATCGTCAAGCTGCCGCCACTTCCAGGCTTCAGCCGGGTCGCCAGGAAGCTCTGGCTCGCTGTGCTGTCCCGCCCGATCACGAACCGCGGCGGCCCAGGTGGGCGCGTTGGTTTCCAGATTCGTCAAGAGCGCCAGGCGGCGCGCCAGCACCTCGCGTCGTGTCTCCAGATCAGCAAGGCGCTCGAACGCCTCCCGATAGGCCGACGCATCAAGCTGCTCGACGGCAGCCCACGCTTGCCGGACAACGGCGGCCTGCGCCGCGCTGCCACCGCAGAGTTCCAGGCAGCGCCGGAGTTCAAGCAGTTGGGCCTCCTGATGCGCCTGCGCGCGCCGCTGGACCTCGGCGGCAAGGATGGCTGGCAGATGGTGCAGCGCGGCCTCGCGCAAGCGCAGCAAATCGCCATGCTCGGCCAGGTTGATGGGCATCTCGGCCAGAAAATCCTCAAGGTGAAAGCCCTGCTTGATTAGCCCTTCTTCCAGCGGCTGCCACGTGGTGGGGAACCAATCCAGACAGCGCCGCAGCAGCGGCACATACTGGTGGAGCGCTCTTTCCGGCTCAGCGCCGAGCGTTGCCGCATCGGGCGCACCCAGCGGGACCATCTGGCGCTGCCAGCGATCTACCAGGTCGGCACGCGCCGACTGGAGCCGCACCAGAGAGCGCAGGGCCTCAAAATGCTCTGGCAACTCAGGCGGGCGACGCTTCACCTGCGCGCGCTCAATAACCGTCTTCCAGTCGCGGCGCGTCATCAATTTGACGGCGCTGAGCTTCCCGCCCGTTTTCAAATAGCCCCAGAGGTCGTCAAGCACCTGCTCTATGCGGTCGGGCAGGCAATCGTCAGGAATGGTCGGCACATAGTGCAGCAGCAGCGGCTGCGCCTGCGTCGCCAGCGCGTGGGCCTGCTCGATCTCGGCCAGGAGATCGTCCCATGCCTGGCGGGTAGGGCCACCCTGGCGACCTGCCTCCAGGGCGGCCAATCGCCAGCGCGTCTCATCGCGCAGCGGCTCGACCGCCTGAAGGATGCGCTGCTGGATAGCTTCCAGTTCTTCTGGGGGCTGGTCTGCTGGCGGCGCGTCCCAGAGGTCGCGCCGCTGCTCAGCTTGCTGCTGTGGCAAGTGTTCGCGCTCGGCAACCAGACGCTCAAAGTCACCGGGCGGCAGAAGCCGCTGGGGGTCTGGCAGCGCCAGCGCCAGTTCGCGCTCATCGGCAGCGCTGACCAGTGCGTTCGAGCGATAGAGTTCGGCCAGTTCGCCAGCCGAAAGCAGGAGCGTTTCGCCAGGCGCCACCGGGGCCGGAATCCAACCGGCCCGCGCTCGCTGTTCTGCAATCTGGCGGGCGGCCTGAGACGGCGCAAGCTGTTCCTCATGCAAGAGAACGGGAAGGTATTCGTCGGCGCGCGCCGCTTTCAGATGTTCGCGTGTCTCGCGCAGTTCGCGAAGCAGGTCGGTGCGCTGGCGCAGCAGTGCAGCGGCTTCGCGCTCCAGAGCCTCCGCATCTGAAAATGCCAGCCGCTCGGTGATTTCATCGACTGCATTTTCCATCTGCTTGCCATCATCGTCAAGCACGCTGACACACAGCGGTTGCAGCGGCTCAACCACCTGATCGCGCAGCACCTTGAGCGCTTTCGCCGTATGGCTGGTGACGAGTACGCTCTTTCCCTGTGCCAGCAAGTGCCCCACCAGGTTGGCAATCGTGTGTGTTTTTCCGGTGCCTGGTGGCCCCTGCACCAGCACCGCGCCGTAGCGCTCCAACCGCCGGGCAATATCGACCTGTTCGGCATTGGCTGATTTGCTCAGCAGGACATCCTCATCTTCCCCGTTGGGGGCATCCGCAGCCGATACCAGCGCCAGGGCGTCAGACTCTTCGGGCTGCGGCGTATCAATCCCGACGATGCCGGTCAGCGAAAAAGGCAAATCTTCTCGCTTTGGCAAATCCTCCAGGATTGATTCAAGCGCCACACCAAAGCCCAGCGTGCGGTGGCGCACGAAGATCACCGGGTCACGGCTGATCGATGGGATATGCGCCACGTCATCGGGAACGCTTTCATTGGCAAAGCGGCCATAGGGTGAAAGCCGCGCCACCAACCGGCGCAGGAAATCATCGGTTTCCTGCCCACCAAGCGGATGCCAGCCACCGCGCTCCAGGTCTTCGCGGCTCGAGGCAATGGCCTCGGCCTGAACATCGGCCAGAGCGCGAAAGAGGGCCGTATACAATTCAGGGGAATAATCGGCTTCGGCAAGCGTAAACTCAGGAATGTCGGGATTGAAGCTCAATTGCAGACGCAGCAGCAGCACCGGGTGATGCACCTGCACACCGCTGCTGTGCTGCCAGGTCAGCACCCCATCACCCAGCAAGAGTTCCAGGCGCTCGGCCTCACGCCCCAACTGAGCGTGCAGGGTATAAAGCCGCTCGAAGATGGTCATGGCGCGGCGTGCCGGGCGCTCCGCCTCGGCCCAGGCATCGCGGGCAGCCTTCCAGCGCTCCAGCAGATGTTGACGCTGGACATCAGCATCGAACGCGAGCAAGCGCCGCTCTCCATCCGGTTCAGAGGCGCTTTCAGGGTCGACAATAGACGACTGAATCGTCACGCTGCTATCCACCTGCCGCCAGCCTGGCTGGAGCCAGGGCACTATCTCTGGTGGCGGCTCAGGGGGATCGGTCAGGCGCGGGCGGCTGACCTTCAAGATAAATGCATCGGCGGCGCTGGCTTCGTCCCTATGGCTATCAGCCACGTCTTCGCTCTCGCTGCTCTCTTGCGCGTTGAAGGTGTCTGTCACCAATCCCTGGCGAATACAGGGATGATCAGGCAAATCATGCAGCCAGAGCAACCAGGGCTGGCTGGTGATTTCGCGTTGGATGGGATTGCGCAGTTGGTGGAGCGCCTGGAGGTAGCGGAATACTTGCAGAAGTTTGGGGCGCGCCAGAACGTGTGCCTCAGTCACGCTCATTTCAGTCATCGCATCCTCATTTCTTAGCGTCCGAACGGCGGGGATTGTATCGTTCGGGGCGCTGTATAGGTTTGATACATTCTTCAAAGACAGCTTACTATTACGCAATATATATGGGTGGGCAGTCAGTCATTTATTTGGTATCATATCAACATTTGTAGAAGATTGCAAGGAAAAAGGGTACTTTTTTCTACAGGTGCGCCAACACGCGCGCCTGCCGCCACAAGACCCAGACGGCGATCAGGAAGAGGGCCAGCGTCGCGAGGAGCACCACGCCCAGGTCAAGGCAGACCTCGGCTGTGGCGTGGGAAGACGGGCACAGCGTGTGCCCGTCTTCCGCCTCGCTCCGCTTAGCGCAGTGATCGGAACGCCGCGCGGACCTCACTCGTAAGAAGCTCCGGCTGTTCCCACGCCGCAAAGTGCCCGCCCTGGTTGAGCTTGTTGTAATAGATGAGTTTTGGATACGCCCGCTCGGCCCAACTGCGCGGGGCTTGATAAAGCTCGTCGGGAAAGGCGCTCACGGCAGCCGGAATCGTGACTCCTTTCGGGGCGAAAAAGTCCAGCTTGCTTTCCCAATACAGGCGAGCCGATGAGACCCCTGTGTTCGTCAACCAGTAGAGCGTCACGTTATCGAGGACATCCTCTCGCGTCAGGCCGCCCGGGCGGCCATCAAAGGCGCGGGCGATGAGGTCGTAACTGCGCGCGTCATGGTCGAGCATCCAGGCCGCCAGGCCGACGGGTGAATCCGCAATCCCGTAAAGCGTCTGCGGGCGGTTCCCCATCTCTTGGGCGTAGGCGAGGCCGTGCTTATAGAAAAAGTCCAGTTGGTCGTAAGCGTGCCGTTCGTCGGCTGAAAGACCTGATGGCGGCGGGTTGCCGAACTGGAGTGCCGAGGCCACGTCGGCTGGGACGGTGGCAGGCATGTTGGTATGGATGCCGATCAATTCGGGAGGCGCTTGTAGAGCCATCTGCTCCGTAACCGCATTCCCCCAATCGCCGCCTTGTGCCACAAAGCGTGTGTATCCCAGGCGCTTCATCAGCACGATCCACGCACGCGCAATGCGGATGGGGTCCCAGCCAGTCGTGGTCGGCTTGCCTGAGAACCCGTAGCCCGGCAGCGACGGAATCACCAGATGGAACGCGTCCGCTGCGCTCGCGCCGCGCGCCGTGGGGTTGGTCAGCGGATCGATAATCTTCAGTTGCTCAATGACCGAGCCAGGCCAGCCGTGCGTGACGATGAGCGGCAACGCATCTTCATGTTTCGAGCGAACGTGAATGAAATGAATCTCAAGTCCATCGATCTCGGTCATGAACTGCGGGAGGGCGTTCAGTTTCGTCTCCACCTTGCGCCAATCGTAATCGGTCGCCCAGGAGCGCGCGAGTTCCTGCATCGTCGCCAACTGCACGCCTTGGGATTGATCGTTGACCGTTTCCCGCTCAGGCCAACGGGTGGCCGCGATGCGACGGCGAAGCTCGATGAGAGCCTCGTCCGGAATGTTGATCTGGAAGGGGCGGACGGCGGAAGGGGTCATGGTTGGAGAGGTCATGGTGGTTTCCTTGCTAGGTGTGGGGACAGCACAGGAATAGCTGGCGTATCAACCGCCAGCTATTCCCACCGGGGCGAAGTGCTGCATGGCGCGTGCCACGTCGCGGGCAAGCCTCATCCTCTGCCCGCCCAGAGCATACCGGGGCTGCCGCTTCACCACCAACTTTGTGTAAACCTGGCTACACAGAACTCCACTCGTAACCACCCCTGTCATCACTGTTCAGGAGGAAGCCCCGTCTGCTGGCTCTGGCACCAGAGCGAGCGTCGATGCTTTCGGCGGTGTGTCCACGGCAGCGGCTCCGGCGGCCATCGTATCATGGATGTAGCGCTGGCCGCGCAGCAGCGAAGCCACCGCCGCAATCAAGCACATCGCCGCAGAAAGATAGAAGACCGCGTGCAAGCCCACCATGAAGGGATTGGCGATCAGGTTCGGGAAAAAGCCCTTGCTCAGCAGCAGGGTTTGGTTCGCCTGCGGCAAGCCATGTAAGACCTGCGGGGGCAAGAGGGTTCCCATGGGGTTATAGCCCAGGAACGCCGCAAAGAGCGCCGCCGTTGGTGGCAGATGCCCAATTTGATTGGCTATCGGGGCAGGCACGCCCACCTGTGCCAGCCCACCGCCCAGCGACCCCGGCAGCGCCGAGGCCAGCCCCACCGTCACTATACTGAAGAAGACGCCAATGCTAAAGACCGTGGCCGAGTTCATAAACGTCGCGATCATGCCCGAGGCCGCACCGCGATGCTCCGGCGGCACACTGTTCATAATCGCCGTGGTATTGGGCGCGGCAAACATGCCCTGCCCAATGCCCAGTATCAGCAGCAGCGCCGCAAACCAGGGATAGTCGAAGTTAGCGGGCAAGAAGGTCAGCCCCAAAAAGCCGACCACCTGAATGAGCATGCCCAGCGTCGAAAGGATACGCGCGCCAAGGCGGTCAGAGAGCCAGCCGCTCAATGGCCCCATGATGATGAAGCCGATGAGCAGCGGCAGCATATAAATCCCTGCCCACAGGGGTGTATCGGCAAAGTTATAGCCATGCAGTGGCAGCCAGATGCCTTGCAACCAGATCACCAGCATAAACTGCAAGCCGCCGCGAGAGAGCGCGGCCAGGAAGTTGCTCACATTGCCAGCCGCAAACATGCGAATCTTGAACAGGTCCAGCCGGAACATCGGGTCGCTGACATGCAGTTCAATCCAGATAAAGGCCACCAGGAACAGGATGCCCACCGCCAGCGCTGTGATCACATAGGGACTGCTCCAGCCCATCGGCGAATCGCCATAGGGTTCAATGCCATAGGTAATGCCGATGAGCAAGATGGTCAGCCCCAGGAAAAAGGTGATATTGCCCGCCCAGTCGATCTTTTTCTGGCCGCGAATCGTGGCTGTTTCGCGCAGCATCCAGTAAGCCCACAGCGTGCCAAAGACCCCAAAGGGCACGCTGACCAGGAAGACCAGCCGCCAATCCACCACCGACAGCACTCCGCCAAGAATTAGCCCAATAATGGAGCCAAGGATGGCGGCAATCTGGTTCACGCCCACGGCCAGGCCTCGCTGGTACGCGGGAAACGCATCGGTCAGAATGGCAGTGCTGTTGGCAAAGAGGAATCCCGACCCTACCCCTTGAATCAGCCGGTAGCAAATCATCTGAATGACCGCCGCGTTGCCCGAACCTGGCGTGATGTAGAGCAGAATGCTGCCAACCGTAAAGACCGCAAAGCCCAGGTTATACATCCTGACCCGCCCAAACAGGTCGGAGATGCGCCCAAACGTGACCAATAATGTTGCGGTGATCACGAGATAGCCTAATAAGAGCCAGAGGAAATAATTGGTTTCTTGCGGAGCCAACGGATTAATACCCACACCATTAAAAATGGCGGGCAGGGAAATCAGCAGAATACTCCCATTGATCGTTGCCAGCAGCGCGCCCAGCGTCGTGTTGGACAGCGCAATCCATTTGTACTTCGGTCCAACCGGGCGCTGCCTGCGCCCTACCTTGCTGGGAACCGAGCCGTTTGCCCCTGCTTGCGCTGCCGACATCTGACTATGTGCCATGCCAAACCTCTTCTCATAAGCCGTTGTCTGTTGGAAAAGTCTTTGCCTAGACTATATCAAACGCTTCCATTTACGTCAACGTTATGAACCGGCTGTCACCACCATAGCGATACCAGGATGCCTCACACAGCCTTGCACTCATGCGAGAGAATGAAGGATATGAGTGACCCATGAATCAGGCCGGTTAGAAAGGATTCGGTTGAAATGATGCCGCGTTATCGCTATGGGGTCAGTGAATTTACGACGATGCCCTGGACCTTCGAGCAAGACATCGAACGCTACGCCCAACTCGGCGTGGAGGCAATTGAGGTCTGCGAAATCAAATTGGACGAGCGGCGCAGAGATGAACAACTGGCGCTGATTGCCCAGCACGGACTGGCGATCAGTTCAGTGCAACCCCGCATACGCACGCTCTTTCCCAGCCAATCGCAGCCCGAACCGCTCGATCCACGCGCGCGGATGGCGTTATTCTCCCAGACCATCCAGCGCTTTGGCCCATTGGCGCAGGGGGTGCCATTTGTGACGAACACGGGCAGCCCTCCTGGGGGCAATATCCAGCGCGTCTATGATGTTGGCGTCGAGGTCTATCGTGAACTGGCTGATGAAGCGTCCCGTTTTGGGGCGCGCATCGCGCTGGAACCGCTCAACCCCTCTATTATGAACGTAGAAACGGCAATCTGGACCATCCAGCAAGCGCTCCACCTGGTCACGCAGGTAGCGCGCTCGAACTTTGGCGTGTGCATTGATAGCTGGAATGTGTGGCAAAATGCCGATCTTTTTGAGGCCATCGCCGCCTGTGGAGATCGCATCTTCGTGGTCCAACTCAGCGACTGGCGAACCCCGCGCTCTTTCCAGGACCGACTCTCGATTGGGCAGGGCGAGATTCCGTTCCCAGCCTTCTTGCGCGCCATCCACGCCAGCGGCTTTACAGGTCCCTATGTGCTGGAGATTTTCTCGGCGGATGTTCCCGACCCGCTGTGGGAAGGCGACCTGAAGCAGCTCATTCGGGACAATCGCACGAATCTGGGTGTGGCATGGCAGGCAGCCTTCACATCATAAAACCCTTCGAAACCCTCTTGACAAAGATGAACTGTCGTCATTGATGGGCAGTCGAACGCCTTGTTGGCGCAGCTTCCCCGGTTGTTTCCCCGGCGGCTCGTCGCGCGCATAGCCGGGCAGAGCATCCACCCCGCCAGGAGCCACCAATGAGTGGCACAGCAGCGCGAAAAGGATAATCCAGAGAGAGGGCACTACAAACGGTGCCCTCTGGAGGGCAGCACATACCAGCATACCTTCGGAGGCGAAGCAACACCCTACCGCGCAGGCATTCGTCAGACCCTGGCAGGGCTGGGATTCCACCGAGCATAGGCGCTTGACGGCTGGTAACCTGCTCAGCTACAATAGGGTTACCTCACCAGGAGGGAACCCATGAGTTCGCCACCTTTTTACTGCCCTGTTTGTGGCGCAGCCAACGCGCCAGGCGCGACAACGTGCGTTGCGTGCAGCAACACGCTCGCCCCGGCTGGTTCGGCCCCGATCAATCTGGCCGGGCAGTCGATCAGCGGCGCGCTGACCGCCCCACTCCCCGACTTACATCTGCTCTGGGGGCGCTATCGCTTGCTGGGCAGCGTAGGGCAGGGCGGCATGGGCCGGGTCTACAAGGCCGAAGACACGCATCTGGGCAACCGCCTGGTGGCCGTCAAGGAGATGAGCGCGCACGGGCTGAGCCAGGCAGAACTGGCCGATGTGACCGAAGGCTTTCGCCAGGAAGCCCTCTTACTTGCCCAACTGAATCATCCCAATCTTCCCCACATTTACGAGCAGTTTTCCGTGGACGACCATTGGTATCTGGTGATGGACTTCATCGAAGGGGAAACGCTGGAGGCGTACCTTGCCAGAATGCCAGGCAAACGCTTACCCGTGCAGGAGGTCTTGCAGCTAGGCATCCAACTGACAAATGTGCTGGCCTATCTGCACAACCGCCAGCCATCTATCATCTTCCGAGACTTGAAGCCGTCCAACATCATGCTGACACCCGATGGGCGCCTCTACCTCATCGACTTTGGCATCGCCCGTCTCTTCAAGCCCGGCCAGATGAAAGATACCGTCCCGTTCGGCTCTTCCGGCTACGCCGCGCCGGAGCAGTACGGCAAAGCGCAAACAACGCCCCAGGCCGACATCTATAGCCTGGGCGCGACACTGCATCAGCTTCTCAGCGGTATTGACCCGTCGCAGAATCCATTTGTCTTCGCGCCCCTGCATCTGGCTGGCCCCGACGGGCTGGAGTCGCTCATCTTTCAGATGGTGCAAACCGACAGGACCAACAGGCCGGCGAGCATCGAATATGTGCGTCAAGAGCTTCAGCGGCTGGCAGGGCTGCCGGAGCGCCCCACCTCTGCCGGATTGGCGGCTGTGGCTCCAGCGGCAGTGCCGGGCGGTACAACGCCCTTTGCCCAAACGAGCGTGCCTGCTCGCCCAGCGCTCAAACGCCGGTTGCCCCGGCCTTCGGTGCAAGGCATCGTTGTGGCCGCCGTGCTGGTGGGACTCATTATCCTGATTCCCATTTCTATCCCGTTCGTGTCTTCGGTGCTTTCGCCGGGCGGGCCTGCTGCCGCGCTGGCTCCCACGCCCACGCCTTCGCCAACGCCCACCGACACGCCCACCCCTACCGACACACCTACCCCGTCGCCCACGCCCGTTCCATTTCCCAGCGGCGTGGCAGAATATGTGATCGACGCGAGCACCGGCCAGGCGCTCTATAGTGTCAGCATTCACACGCGCAGGTCCATTGCCAGCATCACCAAGATCATGACTGCCGTGCTGGCTATCGAGCAGGGCGGGGATTTAGCGAACAACGTCGCGCCTGTCACCCAGGCAGAACTGGCCGAGGTGCCCGATGGCTGCTCCTCAGCCGAACTCGTGGCAGGCGATGAGAATATGTCGATCTTGCATCTGCTCTATGGCATGATGCTGCCATCGGGGTGCGACGCCGCCATCGTGCTGGCCCACGCGATTGGCGGCACGACGGCACAGTTTGTGTCGATGATGAACGCAAAAGCGCGCACCCTTGGCCTGAACGACACCCACTTCACCAGCCCGGATGGCGAAGAAGACACGAACGTCTCTTCCGTCGCCGATCTGGTCAAGCTGGCGCAGTATGCGATGCAGAACCAGACCTTCGCCGCAATTGTAGGTAGCTGGCAGCATACTGTTCCGGCCCAGACACATCGTCACCTCTATACCTGGACAAACACCAATCAATTGCTGAGCAGCGGTCAGTATCCATACCCAGGAGCAAACGGGATAAAAACAGGCTCAAGCGATACTGCCGGATATTGCCTCGTCTTCTCCGCCACTCGCAACGGGCGACTCCTCATCGGCGCTGAGCTTGGCGCTCCATCCACCGATCTTCTCTATCGCGATGCGGCCCAAATCCTCGATATAGGATTTTCGAGTTAGGCAGCCCTATCTCAGAAATAGAGAAGAAGTACCGAAAACATTGCCCCCCCTTGCAGAGTAGGCTATACTTACCTTTACCCTCTCGTCTGGTAAGGCCGTTCAGCCCGCTACACAAGACGCGCGAAGCTATTCTGGTCGGCTCTTCCTGACGATCTGGCAAAACCTCTGACTTGATGAGCCAGACGGCTCTTCAGTCGGAAAGGAGAAGCTGACTTCCGTGTGGCCGGAAGCGCAGCAAGACACCTATGAATCAACCCCTTGACGAACCTCCAACTCCCCCTGGTCCGAACAGCACGGATCAGACGCCGCAGCCCGCCGACGCGCCAGCCCGCCGCCCGGCAAGCCTCGCAACCCTGGGCGAGCGCCTGCGCGCCGCCCGCTATACCGCGCGTCTCACTCAGGAAGGTCTGGCAGGCGAAAGGTTCTCCAAAAGTTACATTTCCGCAGTAGAACGCAGCAAAATGACGCCCTCCATACCGGCTCTGCGCCTGCTCGCAGACCGCCTGGGCGTGTCGCTGTCCTATCTGCTGGGAGAGGAGCACCTGAACCCACAGCCCCCGGAACCTGCTGGCGAGCAGGCGCAGCCAGCGGGCCAGGACGAGTCTGCCCAACGGCTGGATGAGGCCGAGCGGCTGCTGCGGCGCGAAGACGCGCAGGCCGCCCTGGAACGGCTGGGCAGCCAGGAGGCAGCAGGCGCATTCGGCGCGGCATGTCAGGCGCGCTGGCACTGGCTCTATGCCTGGGCGCTGCTTCAGCAGGGCCGCACGCGAGAAGTGGAGGCGGCGACGGTGCAAGGTCTGCAAGCCGCGCAGGCCAGCCAGGACCGCAGCTCCGAGGCCCATCTCTATCTCATAAATGCCGTGGCCGCCGCCGCCCGGCGCGAGGACGAAGCCGCAGAACATGCATTTCAGCAAGCGCTCTCGATTGGTGAACAGATCGGCGATAACGCCTTGCTCAGCAGCGGACATGGGGAGTATGGGGCGTTTCTGGCCGAACGAGGCCGTTACCAGGAAGCCTATGAGCAGATGTCCCTCGCCCAGACCGCTTCAACCCGCGAGGCAAACAATCGCTAACGTGAACAGGAGCGTCTGGCCTTGATCTTTAGCCCTACCCGCGAAAAATGGCAAAAATCCCAATATATAGTGAATCTGGACGGTAAGAATCCATATCTTGAGGTTCATCCATTTTGAAGGGCCAATGCTGTTATCGGGCGACCAAGAGCCAGCTATGAAACTGCCAGGAATATGCATCACGACGCACCAGAGCCGAGCGCCGCTCTCTTATCCAGCGCTCGGCTCTGTTTATAGCTTGCCCGCGTCTCTGCGGCTCAGTAGGAGATGGTCAGGCGCTGGCCGGTGCGTGCCGATTCCACAATGGCGTCGGCAATGACGGAGGCGCGATAGCCGTCCTCGAAGTCGGCCCCCTCTGGCGCAACCGACTTCTTATTGACCACGGCATCGAAGAAGTGCCTGATCTCGTGCACAAACGTGTGTTCCCAGCCGATGATATGCCCCGACGGCCACCACGCACCCACAAAGGGCTGATTGCTTTCGGTCACCAGCACCTGCCGGAAGCCCTGCGCGTCGTGATAGCTCTCTTCTTCGGGCAGAAAGACTTCCAGTTCGTTCAGGCGCTCCATATTGAAGGCCAGCGACCCCTTTTCGCCGTTGATCTCCAGCGCTTGATGATTCCGGCGTCCGCGCGCAAAGCGCGTCGCTTCCAGGGTGCCGATGGCCCCGTTTTCAAAGGTCAGCGTGGCGGCAAAGGCATCATCCACCGTGACCTGGCTCTTGCCGCCGTCTTCGGTGGTGCGCTCGGGGATGAAGGTTGCAACATTGGCGCTGATGGTCGCTGGCTCGCCCACCAGGAAGCGCGCGATGTCGATGATATGCGTGCCCAGGTCGCCAATCGCGCCGGTGCCAGCCGTTTCGGCGTCCATGCGCCAGACCATCGGAAAGTTGGGGTCGGTAATCCATTCCTGCAAATAGCGGGCGCGGAAATGATAGATGCGCCCCAGGCGGCCCGCCTTGATGATGTCGCGCGCCAGCCGAATGGCCGGAACGAAGCGATAGTTGAAGGCGCACATATGCACGATGCCCGCCTGGCGCGCGGCCTCCCACATCTGTTTGGCTTCGGCGGCGGTGCGGCCCAGCGGCTTTTCGCAGATGATATGCTTGCCCGCATTGGCGGCGGCGATGCACGATTCGGCGTGCAGATTGTTGGGCGCGCCGTTGTCGAAGACCTGAATGTCGGGGTCGTTCACCAGCGCGCGCCAGTCCGTGACCGCCTTTTCATAGCCATAGCGCCGCGCCGCTGCCTCCACGCGCTCTTGATTGCGTCCCGCGATGGCGACCAGCCGGGCACGCGCAGGCGGAGGAGTATAGATATAGTCTAGCTTCTTGAAGGCGTTGGTGTGCGCCTTGCCCATGAAGGCATAGCCCAGCATGCCCACGCCCAGCGTCGGCACGTCACCGGCAGGCTGGCCGCTTTCGCCCATCGTCAGAAATCCGCTACCTTCAGACATACAAACCTCTTTTCAGCTTTGTCTTCCCACACCTCCGTAAAGAGTGTCACAAGTGTAACGAATGTAAATTCTGATGTATTTACTTTCTTATCAAGAAGAGATTGTTATCTCTTCTTGTATACTGTTTAAGAGATGCATTCGCTACACTTGTGACACTTGTGACATCCGTTGCAGGGGTGTGACCCTCCATCTTCCTGAGATTGGGGAGACTTCAATGATTACAGCGCTTGCAAGATGGCGCGCAGGTTTTCCAGCGAGCGCTTCGCGCTTTCCAGCGATGGGATGCTCGGCTGGTCGTTTTCCACGATGTACCAGCGGGCGTTCTGCTCGTGGGCGGCGCGGCAAATCCCGGCGATGTCCAGCGTGCCATCGCCAACCTCGGTGAAGGTGCGCGCTGGCGACATGTCCTTGACGTGGATGAGCAGCGCCCGCCCGGCCTGTTTGCGCAGATACGCCGCCGGGTCCACGCCCGCGTAGGCCGCCCAATAGGCGTCGAACTCCAGCGCCACAACCAGCGGGTCGGTTTCGCCCAGCAGCAGATCAAGCAGCGTCTTGCCATCGCTCTGGGCGAACTCGAAATCGTGATTATGATAGCCGAAGGCGATGCCGCGCTCGTGGCAGCGGCGGCCAATCTCGTTGAGGCGCGGAAACAGGGCGCGTAGAGCATCGGGGCTGCGCTGTTCAGGTGGCAGCCAGGGCAGCACCAGCGCGGCGCAGCCAATCGTCTGGCAATAATCAAGTTCGCGGTCCAGGTCGCTTTCCAGCGCCGCCAGGCCAACATGCGTGGAGGCGGCTCGCAGCCCGGTATCGGCCAGCAGCCCGGCCATCTGGCTGGACGACAGGCCGCCATAGCCCGCAAACTCCACCGCACGATAGCCGATTTCTGCCACGCGGTGCAGCGTGCCCACAAAATCGCGGGCGGTTTCGTCGCGCACCGTATAGAGTTGCAAGGCAATGGGCGGTCTGTCCATTGGTGTATCTCCTTCTTGCCTGAAAACCCCTCTTCGTATTATGGCTGAAGCGTTGCCTCTTCTTCCACGCCCAGCGGCAAGGACGCGGGACGCTCGCACTGACTGGTGATCTCGATATGGCGGCCTTGCTCGGACGATTCCTCGAACGCCAGCATCAGATCGAGCACATGATAGGCCAGCGCTCCATTGGCGCGATGCTGGCGGCCCTGGCGCAGCGCGTAGGCCATATCGGCCACGCCAATGCCCCGGCTGTTTTCGCTGAAGCCATGCGTCAGCGGCGCTTCGCTCCATTCCTGCGCGCCTGCGCGGCGCACAAGCACCGGCCCGCCAAAGGTGTTGGGGTCGGGCACGCTGAGCGAGCCGCGCGTGCCGTAAATCTCGATGCGTGGCAGACTGCTGGACCAGACATCGAAGCTGGTAATGATGGTGCCGACGACGCCGCTGTCGAAGTCGAGCAGTCCGGCCAGATGCGTGGGCGTTTCGACGTTGATCGTTTGCCCATAACGCGGGGCGCTGGTGATGGTGCGCTCGGGAAAGCTGATGCGCGTCGAGCCGGTGACACGGCGAATCGGCCCCAGCAGCGAGACCAGCGCCGTCAGATAATATGGCCCCATGTCCAGCATCGGACCAGCCCCACGCTGATAGAAGAAGGCCGGGTCGGGGTGCCAGCGCTCCGGGCCGTGGCCGGTCATCGAGGCGAAGGCAGCCACCGGCTCGCCAATCCAGCCGTCATCCAGCAGCTTGCGGCAGGTCTGCAAGCCGCCGCCCAGGAAGGTATCGGGCGCGTTGCCCACCAGCAGGCCGCGTTCGGAGGCCAGGTCGAGCATGCGGCGCGCGTCGTCGCGGCTGATGGCAAGGGGCTTCTCGTTATAGACATGCTTGCCCGCTGCCAGCGCCGCCAGCGCAATGTCGGCGTGCGCCGCCGGAATGGTCAGGTTGATGACCAGTTCGACCTCCGGGTCGGCTAGCAGGTCTTCCACACTGTAGGCATGCGGCACCTCGAATTCTGCCGCCCGCGCCTGGGCGCGCTCCAGAAACAAATCGGCGCAGGCGTGCGCCTCCAGAATCTTCAGGCGTTTGATGGTCTCGAAATAGATGCCGCTGATGACGCCGCAGCCGATGATGCCAACCTTGACCGGTTGGAGGGGCTGCACACTGCTAGCTGTTTGACTGATTACCGCTGGACGAACTGATCTCTCGGTCACAAAAAAGCTCCCGCTGTTGAGTTTTCTACATCAGGACTGTATCTTACCACGAATGACTGCCTTGTTGTACCCACCCAGGAGTATAGCTCCTGCTGCCAACACCGAGAGCCAGGCCAGTATCCAGAAGATCAGCGGATATGTTCCTAGAAGATCATAGAGGACTCCAGCTCCAACAGGAGCAAGAGCGCGTGCCCCGGTAATCAGCAGCCCTAAGACGCTATTGATCCGTGCATAGTGCGTCGATCCATAGGAGTCGGCTACCAGGGCAGCCCGCGCCGGCGTAATCGACCCAAAGCCCGCGCCAAACAGGAGGACAAAGCCAAACACACCAATGACGCCGGGTATCAGCAGGAGCACAGCCAGCGATAGAGCCTGGAGCAAACAAATCAAGGCAATCACCAGATGGCGCGGAAACACGTTCCCCAACGGGGTGAAGACCAGGCGACCTGGAAGCGCCATGATGCCAACGAGGCCAGCCATGGCAGCAGCAAAGCCGGGTGTATAGCCACGATCAATCAAGTATGGAACCAGATGCACCGTGACCGCCACAGCCGCCAGCGTGGTGAGCGCGAATGCCGCCGCCATCCACCAGAAGGTCGTTTGGCGCAGCGCACCCTGCACCGAGACATCCCGCGCTTCAGCCGTGGAGGCCAGCGGCGCGGAGGCAGGCAAAGCGACCCCATCAGGCGCGAGGCCCATATCTTCCGGGCGGCGGCGTAGAGCCAGCGCGTGCAAAGGTATGGTGACAAGCCCCAGCAGCAGTGCCAGCGCCACCAGCGCCATACGCCAGCCCTGAGCCTGCACCAGCCACCCCGCCAGTGGCACAAAGATCACACTGGCGAAACCAGCAATGAAGGTCAGGATAGTCAGGGCACGAGCGCGCTGCCGATGAAACCAGACCGCGACCAGGGCAAAGGCAGGGTCGTAGAGGACAGCCGCCATAACGATGCCCAGGCCGACCCAGATCAGGTAGAACAAGGTGAGGTTGCCCACCAGCGCCCAGGCCAGCAGCAGGAGGGTGGCAACGCACGAGCCGAACGTCATCAGCCCGCGAGTTCCGTGGCGATCAATCCAGCGGCCAACGGGAAGGGCTGCCACGCCACTACAGAGCAGCCCCAGCGAGAAAGCGCCGGTCAGTTGCGTCGTGGACCAGCCCAGCGCCGCCTGCATTGGCTTCACAAACACTGTGAAGGCGTAGTACAGCACGCCCCAGGAGATCATTTCGGTAAACGAAACGGCGATGAGCATGACCCAGCCATAGTAGAAGCCCCGCCGTTGCAGCAGTGCAGTAAGTTGCCTGGATGGTTGGCTCAACGCAACAATTTCTCCATGACAATCACATCTACCCACTGGCCGTCGAGCAAACCTTGTTCGTGATAGATGCCCACCGTGTGAAAGTCGTGGCGTTCGTATAAGCGCATCCCCGGCGCATTCGTGGGAAAGGCCGCCAGCACCAATTTGTGATAACCCAGTCCTCGCGCTCGCTTCTCCAGAGCACTCATCAGGGCATCGCTAATGCCGCGCCCGCGCTGCTCCCGCGCGACATACACCGACAAATCAGCCACATGATCATATACCGGGCGTGGATTAAAAGAGTTCAGCGAACTCCAGCCGACCACCGCTCCGGAGCCGTCGACAGCGACAAGAACCGGATGCCGAGGCCCACGCGCTGCCAGCCATTCGGCGCGTTCTTCAGGCGTGCGCACCTGCGTCTCCAGGGTCGCCGCGCGGTCCTCAATCCCCTGATTATAGATGCGCGCTATGGCGGCAGCATCATCGCGAGTGGCCTCACGAATCTCCAAGTGGTCCTCCCTCTCTGTAGCGCTTACCAACCCCGTCCACGAGCGCATCTGTTGCCCCAGCCCGCTTAGATAGGCCGCCAGGAAGTCAATCGCCGCTGGGTCAAGACAGTAGTAGCGATTTGGCCCATCGCTGCTTGCCTGAACAATGCCCGCTTCGCGCAGCAGGGTAAGATGATCAAAGAGACTGGACTGTGCCAGCGGGAGCGCCTCGACAAGCTGCGTTGCTGTGTAATCTTTGCGCTCGGCAAGCAGCACAACAATGCGAAAGCGTGCCGGATTCGCCAGCGCCCGCAGCATACGCAGCACGCGCGCTTCGAGCGCCGTCGGGGCCAATTCGCCCGTTTTCATGGTGTTCTTCTTTCGTCTTTCGCTTCCGGTTTTTTTCCGATATGCTTCCGCCCTATTTCCGGTTTTTCCCGAATATCCGAATTATAGATGAAGCTCGCCCTGTTGTCAATGAGGTGCCCGGTGGGCTTGAAGAAAGACGCCTCAAAAGCATATGATGACGGCATCACCATCTCAGCAGCACAAGGAGCGTAGAATGACACGACCAGTCACACTGTTTACCGGGCAATGGGCCGATCTGCCGCTGGAGACGCTGGCCGAAAAAGTGAGCCAATGGGGCTTCGATGGCCTGGAACTGGCCTGCTGGGGCGATCACTTCGACGTGCGCCGCGCCCTGGCCGAGCCGGATTACGCCCAATCGCGCTGGGACATCCTCAAGCGCTATCATCTGAACTGCTACGCCATCAGCAACCATCTCGTCGGGCAGGCCATCTGCGACCCCATCGACGCGCGCCACCAGGGCATTGTGCCCGCGCACGTCTGGGGCGACGGCGACCCGGAAGGCGTGCGCCAGCGCGCCGCGCAGGAGATGATGGATACCGCCCGCGCCGCAGCCAGGTTTGGCGTGCAGCAGGTCAACGGCTTCAGCGGCTCGGCCATCTGGCATCTGCTCTATTCGTTTCCGCCCAACGACTTCGCGGAGATCGAGCGCGGCTATGAGGACTTTGCGCGGCGCTGGAACCCCATCATCGACGTGTTTGACCGCGAAGGCGTGCGCTTTGGCCTGGAGGTGCATCCGACCGAAATTGCCTATGATTTCGTGACGACGCGCAAGACGCTGGATGCCATCGGCAATCGCCCTGGCTTCGGCATCAACTTCGACCCCAGCCACTTCCTGCACCAGTTCCTTGACCCGTCTGCTTTCATCGAAGAGTTTGCCAGCCGCATCTATCACGTGCACGTCAAGGACTCGCAGCGCCGCCTGGATGGCCGCCGCAGCATCCTGGCCTCGCACCTGAACTTTGGCGAGGCGCAGCGCGGCTGGGATTTCGTGTCGCCCGGCCACGGCGACGTGGACTTCGGGTCTATGTTCCGGGCGCTCAACCGCATCGGCTATCAAGGGCCGCTCTCCATCGAGTGGGAAGATGTGGGCATGGACCGCGAATGGGGCGCGCAAGACGCGCTGGCCTTCGTGCGCCGCGCCGACTTCACGCCCTCCTCTGTGGCCTTCGACGCCGCCTTCCAACGGAAATAACGCCGAGAGGAACAATGCAAAAAGCCGGGCGGGAGTCGCTGGAAAAGCACATAGACGATTTGAAAGTTCTTGCTATACGCTGGATGCAGGATGTCTGGCAGAATGGCGATGTGGAAGCTGCCGACTTCCTGCACGCGCCCAATTTCCTTGACCACAGCCCTGGCGAGTATTCACCCGATAACGAAGGCTTCAAGGCAAGCGTGCGCGCACTCCATAAAGGCTTCCCCGACTTAAGCGCATTGCACAGTGATCTCATCATCGACCCAATCGCCGACAAAGTCGTCGTGCGCTGGGTCGCCATGGGCACGCATCGCGGCCCCTTCATGGGCGCAGCGGCAACCGAGAAGCAAGTCCTCTTTGGCGGCATCGACATCCTGCGCATCGAACACGGGCGCATCATCGAGCGCTGGCGCGAATGGGACCACATCGGCCTGCTGGAGCAATTGGGGCTGAGATGAGCCGCGAGGCGAACAACAGGAAAAGGCCAATCATGAAAGGAAAGCAGCGCTATGTCCATCGGATTTTCCGATTTCTTTCGCTATAACCTCTGGGCAAACCTGCGTTTGCTCGACGCCTGCGCCAATCTGACCGACGCGCAGCTTGACGCGCCCATGACCGGCACGTATGGCAGCGTGCGCCATACCTGGATGCATCTGGTCTCGTCCGAAGAGGGCTATGCAAAGCATGGGCCGGGGTCAGCACTGGCCCCTCACCTGGAGGAAACCGACATCTTCCCCGGCTTCGACGACCTGCGGCGACGCATCGAGCATTCGGGCAACCAGCTTATCGCCTTCGCGGAGCAAGGCGACCTGAGCCGGGTGCTGCATCTGGACGGGGGAACGTATGATGCGACGGTGATGATCGTCTTGCTCCAGGCCATGGACCACGGCATCGATCATCGTTCGCAGATCGCCACGCTGTTGGCGCAGCACGGCATCGAAGCGCCCGACATTGATGCCTGGGCATATAATGACGCCGTGCACCCAGGGTTGAACAAGTGACAGCACTCCACAGATTTTAGAACTGAAGAGCGATGGTATCTTGAGCGAGATATTCCAGCAGGGTCCGCTCATCGACAAAGGTCACCCCGTCGATGAGCTTGTCCGGGGTGTAATCTTGCGCTACTTGCGCGGTGACCCACAACACCCCTCCGGCAGCCCGGAAGCGTTGATAGTGTGGCAGCACTGAGTTCTGTATTGGCCCCAGGAAGCTTTTTCCCCCCTTCTCCGGGTGACCCCTGGGAATGATCGACCTGGGCCAGTCAGGACCCAGATAGACTACTGTTCGGTTCCCCATTTCAGCAGAAACAGCGCCGAGCCGGAAGGCATCAACCGCTGGAGCCACGGTCTCCCCGTAGCTGATAAGCATGATACAGACATTCTTTGCCATAGTATCCTCCTCCGAGGAGGATACGCTGTTAGTTACAGAAGTTGGCGATAGCCTCAACCAGCACGTCGACGCAGCGTTCCACCGAATCCAGGTCCACCCATTCGACGGCAGCGTGCGCGCCATCTCCGGCTGGGCCAAAGATCACCGTGGGGATGCCACTCGTGCCCAGGATGGCTGAATCCATCCACCAGGCCGCGCCAAACTCCTCCGGCTCCGCGCCTAGCCGCGCCGTGGCCGCGCCGCGCACTGCCTGCACAATCGGCGCGTCAGCCGGAATCTCGTAGCCTTCGCGCGCCAGCGTCACACGCGCCGTCGCCACAAAGGTAGGGTCAGCGGCAGCCAGCGGTTCGAGGATGCGCTGAATCTCGGCCAGCACCACGGCTGGCGTTTCTTCGGGCAGCGTGCGGCGCTCGATGCTCAGCAGACAACGCTCGGGATAGCTGGAAAGCTCCTGCCCACCCGTGATGAGCGAGGCGTGCAGCGAACCATGCCCCAGCAAGGGATGCGCGGGTTTGGCCGCCAGCATGTGCTGCAACTGCTCCAGGCCGGTCAACACTTTGCCCATCTTGACGATGGCATCTACGCCCACCTCGGGCCGCGAGCCGTGCGCGGCTTTGCCGGTCACTTCCACCTCCAGCCAGACGAAGCCCTTGTGCGCCAGGCACAGATCGAGCGCCGTCGCCTCCGTCACAATCGCCGCGTCGGCGTGCCAGCGCTTCACCACCGAGTCTGTGCCGATGCTGGCGTATTCCTCGTCAGCAACCGCCGTCACAATCACATCGCCGCGTAGGCCGCGCTGCTTCGCCTGGGCCGCCGCCAGCAGGATGGCCGCCAGCCCGCCCTTCATATCATAGGCCCCGCGCCCATAGAGCAGGTTTCCTTCTACTCGCGGCTCATGGGGATGTTCCATGCCCGTCACGCCCACCGTATCCATATGCGCGTTCAGCATCAGCGAGCGCCCGCCGCCTGAGCCGCGCGCGATGCCCACGACGTTGGGCCGCCCGGCCTTTGGCTCATCCCATGCCACCTCGAAGCCCCATTCCTCCAGCCACTGCGCCACGAAGCGGGCAATTGCTGTCTCGCCCGCGCCGCCTGGCACCAGATCAGGGTTGATCGAATCGATAGCTACAAGCTGGCTCACCAGCGTCTCAACCGCTCGCGTCATACACGCTCCTTACTCTGCGTTTGCTTCCAGGTTCACGCCCAAATAGTCGGCCAGCACCTGCACCACCAGTTGGTGATCTTCCTGCTGCGGCAAGCCGGAGACGGTAATCGTGCCGACGACGCCTACGTTTTTGACAATGACGGGAAAGGCCCCGCCATGTGGCGCGTATTCACGGTGGTCGAGCAAGGCGCTGTCTTGAATCGTCGTGTTTTTGCTTTTGTAGAGGTTGCCCATATAGAACGAGCTATGCCCAAAGCGGTTGACCACACGGTTCTTGCGCTTGATCCACTCATCGTTATCGGCAGAGGTGCCCGCCAGCGCGCAGTGATACAACTGCTGGCCGTTGCGGCAAATATCCACCGTGACTGATTTCTGATGCTGCCGGGCGAACTCCACCAGCTTATTGCCCACCTCAAAAGCTACCTCGTTAGTGAACGCGGGAAATTGCAACACCGCTTCCTGATGTAGCAACGCCTGCAACAGTGCCGGGTAATCTTCCATCTCAACCTCGCTTTGAACAGACGACGCCGTTTTTCTCGGCTGTAGCCTACCACAAACGCATGAGGAAATGTGAAGTAGTTCACCTTTTGCCTGTAGGGAACAGCAAGTCGTTGCCCTCTTTACCTACGGAAAGGATTTTTACCAGGCGGTTTGCACGGCATTTCGTATTCAAACTTTTACAAACAGTCTGTATTGCTCTACCCAGGGGAGGAAACATCATGAATCGGCATCGTTTCTTCAGCGCGGCAGGCTTGATTGCCGTCGCAACGCTGGCGCTGTTCCTGGCCGCCTGCGACGGGCCAACCCAGACCGGCAGCGCCGCGACGACAGGAGCCACGCAGGCTGCTGCCGTACCCATCACCAGCGTCACGGAGCAAGACGAACTCGCGGGCCAGGCCAGCGGCGCGGCCAGCTATCTCATCAAAGTCTACTTTTCCAGGTTTGGGCCGTCGGATGCCAACCTCAGCGCGGTCTTCGCGGTGAACCGCTTCTCACCGAGCCTGGCGGTGGCAACGTTCGCCATGCAATCGCTGATTGCCGGGCCAACCCTGTCGGAGCGCGCGGCGGGCTATTTCACGGAGTTGAACAGCGCGCTTTCGGGCCCATCCGCCTGCAATGGCTCCCATCCCATCGGCGGGCCAGACTTCACGCTCAGCCTGAACAAGCGGGGGCAGAAGACTGAGCAGGGGACGGCCACGGTGCAGTTCTGCCGGACGTATAGCAGCGCGGGCATCGGCACGGATGCCCGCGTTACAGCGGAGATCACGGCTACCTTGAGGCAATTTTCCAACATCAAGAACGTGGTCATCCTGACAAAATCCGGCCATTGCCTTGGTGACGAGACCGGCAAGGACACGTGCCTGAAGTAAACGGCACGCAAAGCAGCGAGGGGCCGGACAGATAGCGCCATCTGTCCGGCTTCTGCTTATGCTTGTTCGCTTTCGCCGCTGGAAAGTTGTGGGGGATTCTGAGGTTGGCTGCCAGGGCCAAGTTGGAGTTGCTGTTTCATGGCGGCCAGTTGGGCATCTACCTGCGATTGGCTGCTGATCTGGTTTAGCTCGCGGTCCAGATTATCGCCGCCTGCACCCAGGGTGGCCGTTTCGGGGAGCGTGCCCTCATCGATCAACTGGTCCATGGCATTGGCGCGCGCCTGCATCGTCAGCACCTTATCCTGCGCGCGCTGGACGGCCATGTTGACATCGGACATTTCCTCAGAAATACCAGTGGCCGCCTCGCCCAGCTTGACCTGCGCCTCGGAAGCGGAGTACTGTGCCTTGACCATCTCCTTCTGCGTACGGAATGCCTCCACGCGCGCCGAAAGGCGCTGCTCCATCTGGGCAAACTTCTCTTCCTGCGCCTTCAACTGCTCGATCTGCTGCTGAAAGCCGGTAAGCTGCGTTTCCAGGTTCTGGCGACGCTCCAGCGCCATGCGCGCCAGGTCTTCGCGGTTGGCGGCCAGCGCTTGCCGCGCCTGGTCCTCATATTTGGTGATCTGCGTCTGCGCCTGGCTCTGCTGCATTTCCAGCCGCTTCTCATTGGTCACAACGTCGGCTATCGCCCGGCGCAGATTCGTCAACTGCTCAAGCTGCTGCTGATAAGAATAGTCCAGCGTTTGACGCGGGTCTTCCGCCTGGTCCAGTGCCGAACTAAAGACAGTTTTCACATAGGTGGTAAACCGAGAGATCAGTCCCATATTGCGCTCCTCCTGCTGGATGGCCGAGCTTGCTCTCCTCAAGAAAGGCCTTTGTTAGCCCTTCCACTGCGCTGTTCGCGCTGCACCGGGCGTGCCAGCATCTATTTTTTTATACGTTACAGACGTGACAATGTTCCTTTTCTCTATGGCAGCGTTGAGGGCGCGCCTTTCGCAGCGTTTCTATTAAGATACACTGATAAGGTACACTATAAGGAGACACGCACCTTGCAGTGTGTCCCGCTCATCAGAAGGCATAGCAGGGGACCACTACCACAGCGCAGGAGCAGATGAAGTATGGCAATTGCAGAGATGGTTTCGCCCGACATCTATCGCATTGTATCGCCGCTGCCATTTCCACCCGTCACGGTCAATCTCTACCTCTTACGGCACCAAGACGGCTTCGCGCTGGTGGATAGCGGTCTGAACAGCCCCGATGCCTGGGATGTGCTGGAACGCGGCATGGATGAATTGGGCATCCAGCCGGGCGACCTGACGCATCTGCTGCTGACGCATGTGCACCCTGACCATATGGGCGCGGCAGGCCGCCTGAAAGAAACGAGCGGCGCGCCTGTGTATACCCATCGCCTGGAGGAGCCGTTTATCGCCAGCCGCTATCGCGCCGTCACTCCGCTGCTGGTCGAGGTGGAGGAATGGCTGCTGCATCACGGCGCATCCGATGAACAGGCCAAGGCGCTTTCTAAAGTATCGCTTCAGATGCTCAACAGCGTGCAAGCCACCGACGTTGATATCTTGCTGGAGGGCGACGAGACGCTGGAGATTGGCGACCTCGAACTGCGCACCTATTGGACGCCCGGCCACTCGCCCGGCCATATTTGCTTCTACGATACCAGGCGGCGCATCCTGCTTGCGGGCGATCACCTGCTGCCAGGCACGACGCCCAACATCTCGCAGCATCCGCAGTCGTCGCCCAGCCCACTTGATGATTTTTACGCCGCGCTGCATATGATCGAGCAGCTTGATGTGGCGCTGACGTTGCCGGGCCACGGCAACCCCATTACCGACCACCGCGCTCGCATTGCCGAAACGCTGGCGCACCACGAGCGCCGCAAGAACCAGATGATGGACTTGCTCACCGCCGGGCCACGCAGCGGCTGGGACATCTCCGCAACCATCTTCGCCCGCGTGCAGGGCGAAGCGTTCCAGCAGCGCCTGGCGTTGATGGAAACGCTGGCGCACCTTCAGGCGCTCGCTCACGCCGGGCGCATTCGCAAGCGCATTGCCGATGGCGGGGCCGTCCTGTGGGAGCGAACTGCCTCCTAGCGCGCGGGCCAGGCTAAAATGCCGTCAGGCAGACTGGCTTGCTGGCAGCCAGGAAGAGACGATTGATCGTCTCCAGATAGCCGGTGTCTGAAATCTCCGCCAGGCCATAGAGATAGAGGCTGCGAAAGCTCACGACTCCCAGCAGCAGCGAGGAGAACTCGGCCACATCCAGCCGGATTTCTACGTCGTGAGCATCCTCAACACTCACAGCGGGCAGTCCGTCGCGGAAATGTACCACCGGGTTGCCCGCGTTCGCCGGATAGAAGCTGTCGCTGATTGTCAGTTTCACGCGGCACGTCTGGCCGCCAAAGTTGTGTTCGCGAAGCTGCGCGAAGATGCCCGGCAGATCAATCACGCGATACATCAGACCCACCGCCTGCACATTGGTGGGATGATAGACCGATGGCAGCAGCACCTCCGAGCCGTTGCGCGGGTCGGGCAGCAGGTGATGAAACTCCTCATCCTGGGTGCGGATGATGACCGCGCGTACCTGATCGGCCTGGCTGTGCAGGAATGTCAGCAGTTCGGCGAGCGCCTCGCGCGTCTCATAGACAAACTCGCGCACGTCCAGATCGTTGATGAGGAAGTTGCCCTGCGCGTGCGGCTGGAACCGAAAGATCAGATAGCCCTCAATTTTGCCGTCACGCTTATAGCCAACCACGCGCCTTTCCAGCGAAGCAAACCAGCCCGCGAAATCCGCTTCGGACTGTTGTATCAAGCCATGCGTGCGCGCCTGGCAGCGCTGATAGCAGTCCAGCAGCAATGGGATATCGGCCTGCGAGAGCCAGACGATATGCTGCCTGGAAGGCCCCTTCGGTAAGCTGCCAGGAGACACGCGATATTCGTTGAGCTTGGTGCCATAGCCGAAGCCCATTTGCTTATAGAAATCCGGGCGGAATGGATAGAGGAGGGCAAGCGTAGCCTTCCTGTTCCTGGAATATTCAAGGAAGAAGCGAATCATATCGCGGGCGACATGTTCTTTCTTATGCGCCAGATCAACGGCGACGCCACCCACGCCCTCAACCTGGACCTGAGCGCCATACAGGTTCATGGTATAGTCGTACAGTTCCATCCCGCCCAGCAGCGCGCCCGCTTCAAACAGACCATAGACCGCCTGGCCGGGATGCTGGTCTTGTTCCCGAAAGCGCTCGACCATGCGCTGCCGCTCGTCTTCGGTGCGCACAGGAAAGCCTGGATAGGCGTTGGCTGAAATCCTGGCAAACTCCTGAAACTCATCACCAGCAAGCCGCCGAATGTCGCGCACTGTTGCTGCCTCTTCCTTATGAAATGCCAGAAGCGCTCAAAGATGTCTCACTGCACCAGTATGTACTGCTGAGAATCATAGCGCGAAACGGCGCTTCCCCGCAACCAGCGCTGGCCGCCTTATACCTGTTGCAGCAAGGTTGGCCCATCGTTGCGCACGTTGTTCACCGCGCGCGAAACCGGCGTGGCTTCCATCTTCTCCGCCGGGTATGGCTTGAGCAGCGGCAGCAAACGCGCGGCTTCCGTTTCATCGGGGTTCAGCCAGAACGCTTCATCGTCGCGGCTCAAGATCACCGGCATACGGTTGTGGATGGAGGCCATAAGCTCGTTGGGTTCGGTGGTAATAATGGTATAGGAATACACATCCGCGCCTTGATCGTCGGTTCCATGCTCATACAGGCCAGCAAACGCAAAGATCGGCTCATCTTTCAGCGTAATATAGTGGGGAATCTTGCCACCTGCCGCTTGCTGCCATTCGTAAAAGCCGCTGGCCGGAACCAGGCAGCGCTGCGACGACAGCAGCTTGCTGAACATGCGCTTTTGCGAGAGCGTTTCGGCGCGAGCGTTAATCAGCAGTTGTTCAGATTTCCCATCTTTGGCCCAGGAAGGAATCAACCCCCAACGCATCAAAACCAGGCTGTTGGGGCTGTGTTTCACCACCACTGGCATGGTTTGTGTTGGGGCCACGTTGTAGCGTGGTGTCACCGATGGCACATCATCGGCAGCGTTGAATCGTTCCCCCAAAGCGGCGATTTCAGCCAGGACATAACGGCCACACATGGTGATTGCTCCTTTTTGGTATGAGAACACCTGTCCTCTGTTTACTATCTCACAAAAAGATTCTTTTTGACATGGTGTACAATGGAAAGAGAGAGGCAAAGATAGATCACCCTTTTGGGCTAGTGCGTGCGAAAACATGACTACTCATCGTTCTCACCTTTGGAAGAGTTGTGAGCCGAAGGCTATCTCTGAGATAGCCGATGCTCTGTCCAGAAAGAGGCTATCTATGCCGTCGCGCAAGCATTGGTACTTCTGTCCCCATTGGGAACGCTTCCTGACATGGGGTGATCAGGAGTGTATGCTCTGCGAACCTCCGCGCCAGTTGGCAGCGCCTCGACCACAGCCCGTTCGGACACGGCTGGCGGGGAAATCCATCGGGCTGCGCACCATATTTCCCATCCTGAATGACCGAGGCGATCCCTTGCGAGAAGGCCAGCCTTCCCTTGCTGGCTGAGTGAGCAGGCAAATCCCTTTGCGCACACCGCCTTCAAGGTGTGCTATGCTCTGCATATCTTGGGCCTGGGACACACCTTCTTGAGCAGCGGCGCTCATCTAGCCACACCGGCAGCGTAGAAAGAAAGGGTCTTGCAAGCGGTATGAAACCAGAGGATAAAGGGGTTCTTATCACCGGCGGCGCTTCAGGGTTGGGGGCCGCGTGCGCACGCACCTTGAGCCAGGCCGGAGCAAAAGTAGCCATCGCCGATCTGAATAAAGACGCGGGCGAAGCGCTGGCGCGGGAACTGGGCAATGCGGCGCTGTTTGTTTCAACAAATGTGACCGAAGAAGACTCGGTTCAGGCGGCAGTGCAGGCAGCCGTCGCGCAGTTTGGCGCGCTGCAAGTACTCATCAACTGCGCGGGGATCGGGGCGGCAGAAAAGGTGCTGGGAAAGACCGGGCCGAGCAGCCTGGCCTCATTCAGCAAGGTCATCAGCGTCAACCTCATCGGTACCTTCAACGCAATTCGTCTGGCCGCCGCCATGATGGCGGAAAATACCCCCTCTCAGGGCGGCGAGCGCGGCGTGATTATCAATACGGCGTCGGTAGCGGCGTTTGATGGACAGATCGGCCAGGCCGCTTATTCGGCATCAAAAGGCGGCATTGTGGGCATGACGCTGCCCATCGCCCGCGAATTGGCGCGCTATGGCATTCGCGTTATGACGATTGCGCCAGGGATTTTTGATACGCCGCTGCTGGCAGGCTTGCCAGAACCAGCGCGGCTTTCTCTTGGTCAACAGGTGCCGTTCCCGCCGCGCCTGGGCCGCCCAGACGAGTATGCCGCGTTGGCTGCCCACATCATCGAGAATGAGATGCTGAACGGCGAAGTGATCAGGCTCGATGGCGCGATCAGAATGAGCGCACGCTAGCTTGCCAATCCGGTGCTGCGCGAGTGTCTGCCCGCCCTGCCAGGACATTGGGCCAATATCCTCTCACTCCCCACAGAGCGGTTTCGATATTGCAGCAGGCGGTTAAGAAGCTATTAAAAGTAGCCCCTTAACCGCCGCTTTTTCGTTTAAAATGCCCACACCATGTGAGTTATTGAATCGACAGAGCTGGCTTTGAGGCGTTATGATTTTGAATGAGCATTGGTTTACGGCAGCAGTGCATCACCGCAAACATCGCTTTCATCTTGACCAGGGACGCGCGCGCCACAAAACAGGAGGAGCAAGTTATGGGGCTTATGTGCCAATTCACATCCTATCTTCAAGACGTATTCAGTTCGGCCCTGGAGGCTCTTGAAGACTCCAGTGAAGACCCTGGCCCTACTCTCGAGCAGTCCTACCACAAGCAATTAGAACAATTGCAGAATTTACGGCGCGCTGTGGCCGATATGGTCACTATCGAGAAGCGCTTAGAACTTCAGCAGGCACATATAGAGTCGCAAATTGCAAAATACGAGAATCAGGAGCGCCAGGCGATGGCAGCCAACCGAGAGGACCTGGCCCGTATAGTCCTTGAGCGCCGCCAGCAGCTTCAGGGGCGGCTCACTGGCTACCAGCGGCAGATCGAAGATGCCAAGGAAAGAGCGGCAAGCGCTATCCAACTCGAGCAGCATCTATCCAGCCAGGTTGAGCGATTTCGTGCAGAAAAAGAGATACTCAAAGCCCGCGCCGACATAGCAAGCGTGCAGGCAAAGATTAACGAGGCGGCTGCTAATCTCTTCGCACATATGGGAGAATAGATCGCTAACACAGCGTCGGGTTGCTCGTCAGTCGCCCAGAACAGTCAGGTTGATCTTGCTCAGGCGCTCGGGGTCGGCGACCACATCGATCTCGACGATCTTGCCGCGCCTCACTGTGAAGCCCAGGACTGCGCCCAACTGGCCCTCGGCAACCGCAATGGCCCCTGCGGTTCCGTTCACAAGCGCGGGTTGGGCGCCCCGGGCACGCCCTACGAACTGCCCAGCCACGGCTTGCGCGCCGCGAACCACCATCGACGCGCCTGCACGCACAGCGCCGCCATCAGCGCGGAAGACCACGTCTGGGTCAAGGAGCGCCAACAGCGCGTCGAAGTCTCCGGCGCGCGAGGCAGCAAGAAAGGCGTCAACCACGGCGCGCTGGCGGGTGAGGTCAGCGTCGGGAGCTGTAGCCGCGCCCCGTACGCGGCGGCGCGCGCGGCTGGCAAGCTGTCTGGCTGCGGTTGGCGAGCGCCCTACAACATTGGCAATCTCGTCGAAGGGCACATCGAAGAGGTCGTGCAGCACGAAGGCAAGCCGCTCGGCAGGATTCAAGGTATCCAGCACCACGAGCAGCGCAAGCCCAACCGCGTCGGCCAGGAGCGCTTCCTGCTCGGGGTCAATTCCGCCCGCACGGCTCACAATCGGGTCAGGCACATGGACACCCATGGTTTCTTCGCGCCGCGCCTTACGCGCGCGCAGCAAATCCAGGCAGACCCGCGCAACCACCGTCGTCAGCCAGCCGCCCAGGTTGACAATGGCGCTGGTATCAGAACGATTGAGGTGCAGCCACGCCTCTTGCACCGCGTCGTCTGCCTCGGCAAGCGAGCCGAGCATCCGGTAGGCCACTGCCCGCAGGTGAGGTCGCTCAGCCTCGAATTGCGTCGCTAACCAGTCATATTCGTGGTTTTTGGTGCTCAAAATGGTTCTCCTTTATGATGCGTGCCAGTAGTTTTTATATAGGTTATGAAAACGGTGTGCTTCTCTCGGTCACGTTCCTTCGTCGCGTTCCGTCAGTGTAGTGACGCGGGAAACTCACCCGATGTGACCAGGAAGCGCTCTCCTCTGGAACGCGCGTGGGCGGCCTCGTCAAGAGTGAAACCGGGATGGCAGCATTCTGGTTCTCTAAAATCCTTTGAAGACCTCTAAAGGAGATGTTTTATGCAAGCACGAATGAGCAATCCGGCCACGATCCTGCCTGACGCCTTAAATGCCATACAAGCGCTGGTCAAGGCCACCAGGCAGGGCGGCGTGCCAGCGGCAACGCTTGAACTGGTCCACCTGCGCGCCAGCCAGATCAATGGCTGTAGCGTCTGCGTCGATTTTGGGGTACGCAACGCGAAGAAGGCAGGAGAAACCGACGAGCGCCTCTTCGCTGTGGTGGCCTGGCGAGAGGCCCCCTACTTCACCGACGCCGAACGCGCCGCCCTGGCGCTCACCGAGGCTGTGACCAGGCTCGCTGATCGGGCCGACGCAGTCTCCGACGAAATCTGGAATGAGGCAGCCCGGCACTACGACGAGCAGGGTCTCGCGGCCCTGCTGCTTATGATCGCCACGACGAACCTCTTCAATCGCCTCAACGCTTCCACCAGGCAGGTGGCGGGCGAGCGGCACTGGTAATCTGGCTCAACTCAGAAGAGCAAGGGCAGCGCGGCAAGCCGCGCTGCCCTTGCTCTTCTGGCAGAGAGGCGAGACGGCGCGGCACGGTCAGAAAACTGGCAAGAACCTGGCCTCTGGCGCGTGGCATTTGTGGGCGTTTAGTGATATGCTCTTGCCAGGCGCTTCAGCAGGCAATGGAACCCTCGCAGCAGCAGATTGCAGGGATGCACGTCGGGGGCGGTGGCTCGCGGAAGGCGCTGATCAACAGGAGGGCTAAGAGATGCGCGTCGCGCTCTTCATCACCTGCTTTAACGATACACTCTTCCCTGAGACGGGCATTGCCATGACGCGACTGCTGGAGCGCCTGGGCTGCGAGGTGACCTTTCCGCTGGAGCAGACCTGCTGCGGCCAGATGCACTATAATACCGGCTATCAACGCGAGGCGCTGCCGCTCATCCGTCACTTTGTCAGCGTGTTTGGCGAGGCCGAGATGGTTGTTAGCCCTTCGGCGTCCTGTGTGGGCATGGTGCGCGAGCAATATCCACGCGCCGCCGCGCAGTTTCAGGATGCGCCGCTGGCGGCGGCAGTGGCGGCCCTGGTCCCGCGTGTCTATGAACTCTCAGAGTTCCTGACCGATGTGCTCCGGGTGGAAGACGTGGGAGCCTATTTCCCCCATCGCGTCACCTATCACCCCACCTGCCACAGCCTGCGCGGCCTGCACGTCGGCGACAAGCCGCTGCGGCTGCTGCGGGCGGTGCGCGGCATCGATCTGGTGGAGTTGCCCGATGCCGACGAGTGCTGCGGTTTTGGCGGCACTTTCGCGGTCAAGAATGCCGATACGTCGCAAGCCATGCTGGCCGATAAAATCCGCTCGGTCCTGGATACCAAGGCCGAAATCATCTGCGCGGCGGATAACTCGTGCCTGATGCACATCGGCGGCGGGCTAAGCCGCCAGCGTACCGGCGTGCGCCCGCTGCACCTGGCAGAGATTCTGGCCTCAACTGAGGAGGAGGCGTGAGGATGGCTATTCGGGAACACACCTTTCAACAGGACGCGCACATCGCCTTAGCCAACACACAGCTTCGGCGCAATCTAGGCAAAGCGACCAGTGTTATCCGCGCCAAGCGCGGCAACGTCGTCGGTGAGCTGCCCGATTGGGAGGCGCTGCGCGAGGCAGGGCGAGCGATCAAAGCGCAGACGCTGCAACACCTGGATGAGTATCTGCTGCAATTGGAAGCCTCGGTAACACGGGCGGGCGGCCAGGTGCATTGGGCGCAGGATGCCGCCGAGGCCAACCGCATCATCACCGAACTGGTGCAGGCCGCTGGCTCGCGCGAGGTGGTCAAGGTCAAATCGCTGACGACTGACGAGATCAAGCTGAACGCTGCGCTTGCAGAGGTCGGCATTGCGGCAACGGAAACCGACCTGGCCGAATTGATTATCCAGCTTGCCGGGGAGTCGTCGTCGCATATCCTGGTGCCCGCCATCCACAAGAACCGCTCGGAGATTCGCGCCCTCTTTCGCCAGACGATTGCCAAAGGCCAGGACTTGACCGATCATCCCAAAGACCTGACGGCGGCGGCTCGCGCACACCTGCGGCGCAAGTTCTTGAGCACCAGCGTCGCCATCAGCGGGGCCAACTTTGCCGTGGCGGAAACGGGAACTGTCGCCGTGGTCGAATCGGAGGGCAATGGGCGTATGTGCCTGACGCTGCCCCAGACGCTGATCACCGTGATGGGCATCGAGAAAGTGATCCCAACGTTTCAGGATTTGGATGTCTTTTTACAATTGCTGCCGCGCTCATCGACGGGCGAGCGCATGAACCCCTACACCAGCTTGTGGACCGGCGTCACGCCTGGCGATGGGCCGCAGGCGTTTCATCTGGTCCTGCTGGACAACGGGCGCACCAACGTCTTGCGCGACGCGGTGGGGCGGCAGACGCTTCAGTGCATCCGCTGCTCGGCCTGCCTGAATATCTGCCCGGTCTATGCCCGCGTGGGCGGCCACGCCTATAGCTCGGTGTACCCTGGACCGATTGGCTCGATCTTGACGCCGCAACTGGCCCATCTGGAGCGCGCCGAGACGCTGCCTTATGCGTCGAGCCTGTGCGGAGCCTGCTATGAGGTCTGCCCGGTAAAGATCAACATCCCTGAGGTGCTGGTGCATCTGCGCGGGCAGGTGGTGAGGCATCAGGAGCGCCGCCTGGCGGGCAAGCTGAATCCTGAGCATGTCGCCATGCGCACGCTGGCACGGCAATTTGCTACGCGCGCCCGCTATGAGCGCGCGCAGCGGCTGGGACGCTTGGGCCAGGGACCGCTGACGCATGATGGCCTGATTATCTGGCTGCCGGGGATGCTCAACGGCTGGACGGCGACACGCGATCTGCGGCAGTTGCCCAGGCAGACGTTTCGCGAGTGGTGGCAGCAGCGGGAGGCCAAGCGATGAGCGGGGCGCGCGAAGCGATGTTGCAGCGCATCCGCCAGGCGCTCGACACGGCGCGAGCAGAGGATGAGACTATCTTGCGTGAGTATCAGCAGGTGGGAGAGAAAGATCGAGCAGCCGTCGTCGCGCAGTTTGTGGAGCGCGTGGAAGACTACAAAGCCACGGTCATTCAGACCACAGAGGCCGCGCTGCCCGCGACGATGAGCAAAGTCTGTGCTGAACGCCAATTCCTCCGGGTGGCTGCGCCTGGCGATCTTCCCCAAGCGTGGCTGCCCAGCGGAATGGAAGTGCTGCGCGATGACCCGCCGCTGAGCTATGAGGCGCTGGATGGGGTGAATGCTGTGCTGACCGGCTGCCGCCTGGGCATTGCGCAGACGGGCACAATCGTGCTCGATGGCGGCGTGGGGCAGGGGCGGCGTGCGCTCTCGCTGATCCCAGACGCGCACCTGTGCATCGTGGAAGCCCGGCAGATCGTCGATCTTGTGCCAGAGGCCATCACCGCGCTGCATGCGCATGCCACCAGGCCCATCACCTTCATCTCTGGCCCGTCAGCCACCAGCGACATCGAACTGAGCCGTGTCGAGGGCGTTCATGGCCCACGCACCCTGATTGTGCTGCTGCTCACCGACAAGGATTGACGCGAGAGCAACGAGCGACTTACTTCTGCCAGCTAGACAGCCAGAATCCCACGAAACAACATCTCGGCGGCAATGAGGGCGAGCAGGGGAATAAAGATTTTGCGGATGGTGCTGTTCGAGAGCCTGGCAAGCGTTTTGGCTCCCACCGTCGCGCCCAGCAGCACCCCCAACGCCACCGGGGCTGCCACGAGGGGATGGATGTCGCCCCGCGCAAAGTAGATGCCCGCGCTGGCTGCTGCCGTCACGCCAATCATAAAATTGCTGGTGGTCGTGGAGACCTTCATCGGCAAGCGCATCACCGTATCCATCGCCAGCACTTTGAAGGTGCCACTGCCAATGCCCAGCAAGCCGGAAATCAGCCCGGCGACATACATCATTGAGAAGCCCACCGGAACATGAGCAACCTCGTAAGACACCTCGCGGCCTAGCTTGTGGTCGGGATATGCCCCCCCGAGCGATAGCCATCTCGCCCAGCGATCGTCATGCACGTTTCGGGGCAACTCTTCCCCGATTTTAACGGCTAATGGAACTGAGGAGATGAGAAGAACGAGGCCAAAGATGATGAAGAGAGCGGCAGTGGGAGCGATGACTACCAGGAAAGCACCGCTGATCGCACCCAGAGTTGTGGCAACCTCCAGAAACATCCCCACGCGCAGATTGGTCATGCGGTCTCGGACGTAGGCGGCAGCGGCCCCGCTGGAGGTGGCAATCACCGAGACAATGGATGCCCCAATCGCTTCTTGAATCGGCAGACCAAAGGCAAGCGTCAGCAGTGGTACCACGAAAACGCCCCCACCCAGCCCGACGAGCGACCCCACAAGTCCGGCTATGACTGATGCAGCACATACCAGGAGGAAGAAGAGCAACTGCGGCTCCGCGAGCATGTCACGCGCCTCCTTTGCCCAGGACAAAGCTGAGCAGCAAAATCAGCAGGACCATGCTGGTAATCACGACGTAGCGCCAATCACGCTCCAACAGAAAGGCGACAATCGAGACGGCCACGCGCACCACCGGTGTGGCAAGCAGCACCAGCAGGCCAAGGACAATGATTGCCAGGGGATTGCCCAGGGCAATCCCTTGCTCGACACCAGCCAGGGTGTGAGGAAACGCCGATGCAGCCGTCATATATCCCCCAGAAGCAAACGCGCGGAAATAGAAAAGCGCTACCCCGCTCAGAATGATGGCCGCGCTGAGCAGCACGCCGCCGCGCAGCACGTAGCTGATGACTAGCTCGGCCTGGCGCACCACCGCCTGGCGATGCATCACCTGCTCTTTTTCTGGGCCATTGTCCTTGCCTGGCTCAATCTCATCTCGAAGAGTTGGAGGGCCATTCCCTGGATTCTTCATAGGCGCCCCTCCTCGCGAGGGTTCACGAGGTCCACCGCGTAGAGATAGCGATCGCCGCGCGCGAGCGTGCGACGCCACTCGACCGGTTGCTCATCCACGAAGCTGAGGCGCTCGGCTTCGAAGACGGCGCTACCGCTGGGCACCCCCAATAGTCTGGCCTCATAGCCGGAGACGAGCAGAGGGCGAAACGTTTCGCGCGCTCGGGTCACCGCCAAGTGGCTGCGCTGCTCCAGCGTTTCGTAAAACGGCGCGGCCCCGACATCGGCTCGCCCCGGCGCAGGGACTTCCAGCAAATAAGGGCACAGCGCGACGGGAAAGGTGATTGTTTCCAGGAAGACCGGCGTTCCTTCCACCAGCCGCAGGCGCAGCACGTAGCCAATCTGCTGAGCCTCGCCGATTCCCAGCCGCTCGCAGGCGCGAGCGGCCAGATCATCCTCGGGTGACAAGCGCCCACGCGCCAGCACCTGGGTCTGCAAGTCGGTTCCGCGTAGCTGCATCTCTTCCGCCAGGCTATAGAAGCGCGCAAGACTTTGTTCAATGGGCGGGCGTTTGACAACAGTGCCTCTGCCGCGTTGACGTTCCAGCCGCCCGGCGCGCACCAAAGCCTCTAGCGCGACGCGCAGTGTATGGCGACTCACATCAAACTGGCGAGCTAATTCGACTTCAGGCGGCAAAACATCCCCTGGGCGCAGCAAGCCCTGATCCATCTGCTCGCGTATTGTCGCGGTAATGCGGCGATGCAGCGGGATGCCCTCATCCACCGCCAGCAGAGTGGCCCATGGAATGCGCGCAGGTGAGCGTCTGGCAGATGCCATACGTGCCATATCAGCTTCGTGTTCTTTCTTGAAAAGTCCGTCTATACATTAAATGTCCGGACATATTGTAGCATCATTCGTCTACAGGCGCAAGGTCAACTGGCGCCGCAGATAAGCAGCATATCTGAAATTGCGAGACAAATCTTACCGTCTTGCTGTTCTACCGAGTTCTGAGCCTTCTTCTCATACAGATGATTTGTATAGACATTTTATCTTCCTGGTTTCATCAGGCATGCGCCATCGAGATAGCGAACGGATAACTCGCGCGCGCGCCACAGGATTCACGCACCGTCAAGCTGGTCGCAAGCTGAATATGGGGCACTTGTCCCCGTTTGGCTGCGAGCGCGCGCACCATTGACTGCGAAGGATGCAAAACGGCATCCATATCCGCCAGCGAAAGCAGCAGCTCGGCAGCACACTGCCCCATCTCAAAAAAAGGCTGATGCACGGTAGTGAGTGCGGGCCGGATATGCGCAGACAGCGGAATGTCATCAAAGCCAACCACGGCGACATCCTGCGGGATACGGATGCTGTGTTGTTCGGCAGCGGCGAGAACGCCATAGGCCATCTGGTCGTTGCCCGCAAAGATGGCGGTGGGCCGTTCAGGCATCGCAAAGAAGATACGCGCACATGCCTGCCCGCTGACGATCTCAAAATCACCCTGAAGCACCAGCGCGGGATCAAGCGGAATGCCAGCCTCTTGCAGCGCATCGCAATAGCCCAGGTAGCGTTCTTCTGAACACGTGTGTAACCCGCGAATATGCCCGATGCGCCGATGGCCCAGGTTGATCAGGTGTTTGACGGCCAGATACGCCCCATACCGATGATGAGTTCCCACGCTGGGAAGTTCGTTCGCGCCGCCCTGATCGTCGATGACCACCAGCGGCAATTCTTGCTCATGCGCCCGCATGAGGTCTTCTAGCGCCCGGCCCGGCAGAATCGCCAGCAAACCTGAAATCAGGTGCGTCGCCAGAATGCGATCAATCACCTCGCGATGATCTTTCTGCTGGCTGGTGCTGTAGAGCAGCAACTCATAGGGCGTTTCGCTGATAAACTCGGTCACGCCGCGCATGATCTCCGGAATGAGCGGCCACTGCAATGAGGGATTCACAACCCCCTGCATGATGTCAGGGATGAACGGCCAGGACAGGGACGGCACCAACACCCCCAGGATTTGGCTGTGCCTGCCCGCGAGCCGTGAGGCGGCGGGATTGGGAACATAGTTCTGCTCGCGCATCACCCGCAGCACGCGCTCTCGCGTGGAGGCATCAACATCCGGTTTTTTGTTCAATACTCGCGAGACGGTGGAATGCGAAACCCCCGCGAGCCGGGCAATATCATGAATGGTGAGTTTCTTTGCCATGCTGCTTCCTCTCTTTTCGTGCCTGGGGCTCGGCCTATCATATCATGTTTTGACCGGTAGCGTTACCGGGACTTTTTGGTTTCCATTGCGCAGCATCCATCTCTTTAAAGTTGGTACTCTTATTGCTTCCTCTTGACAGAAGGCGCTAGTTATTCTATACTTGCTGGTAACGCTACCGGTAACGCTACCGAATAGCAATGTCAGCAGCCGCCTTTGCGCGCATTCGCGCTGATGCTGCCTGGCACCTGCTCGGTGGGCATAAACCGTTCATCTGTTTTTCCTGTGCTTATCCCAGGCGGGCAGAAAGGAGGGGAACACCATCCTGCCTGGCATATCCCGATAGAGGATGTCGGGCTTGTTGCCTCAGCAAAGGGGCACCACCTTCATCGCTGAACCACCGTTTGACTGTATCCTCGCAGCTATCGGAAAGGAAGACGCAATGCAGCAGTTTTCACACGGAAACCAGGATACCAGTTCTCAGCGTTCTCGCAAGCGATTCTCTCCTCGTGGCGCACCCTTGCTCATCTTGTTTGCCGCCATACTGCTGGCAGCCCTATCATTCCGCCTGGGAGGGGCCACCACTGCCAGGGCGGCTACCTTCAACCTTGTCTGGAGTGATGAGTTCGGTGGCGCTGCCGGGACGGGCGTCAACACCTCCAACTGGATTTACGATACCGGCACTGGCTTTGGTACCGGCGAAATTGAGACGATGACCACCAGCACGGCGAACGTCTCGCAGGATGGCGCGGGCCATCTGAAGATCACTGCCATCCGCGACAGCAGTGGGAACTGGACCTCCGGGCGCATCGAGACACAGCGAGATGATTTCGCCGCGCCAGCGGGTGGTGAACTGGAAATCACGGCCTCGCTTCAGCAGCCCAACGTTTCCGGCAATGCCGGGCTTGGCTATTGGCCCGCCTTCTGGACGCTGGGCACGCCCTATCGCACCGATCATAGCTGGCCGAAAGATGGCGAAGTCGACATCATGGAAGATGTCAATGGGCTGAGTTCCGTCTATGGAACCCTGCACTGCGGCGTTGATCCTGGTGGCCCCTGTAACGAAACCAGCGGCATCGGCAGCGGCCAGCGCGCCTGCTCTGGCTGCCAAACCAGCTTCCACACCTACACAGAGATCATCGACAGAAGCGTCTCGCCCGAACAGATTCGCTGGTATCTGGATGGGAACAACTACTTCACCGTCAGCGCCAATCAGGTTGACGCGACCACCTGGGCCAATGCCGTCGATCACGCCTTCTATGTCATCTTTGATCTGGCAATGGGCGGTGGCTTCCCCAATGGCGTCTCGGGGAAGACGACGCCGACATCCTCGACGCAGTCTGGCGCGTCCATGCTGGTCGATTATGTACGTGTCTATACCGCGAATGGCTCTGCGCCGAGTCCGACACCTACCACCGCTCACACCCCAACGCCAACACCTACCTCTTCAGGCTGCACCGGCACGTTCACGCAGGGCGTCAACAGCGCCAGTTCCAGCAGCGCGCAGTTCTGGTTCAAACCCTGTGGCTGGACCGCAGGCTATGTAATTCTGCATTATGTGGTTCCTGGGCAGGTCCAACAAAATGTCCAGATGACCTATAACAGCAGCACCGCGCGCTGGGAATACACGGCTGGCGGCATGAGTCCCGGCCAGACGATTACCTATTCCTTCACCTATCAACAAAGTGGACTTCAGCACGACACCAGCACCTATACCTGGACACATCCGTAAGCGTTTAAGGCTCGGTTGTCCAATGGGCAACCGAGTCATCCCCTCAATAGCACTGCCCCTGGTCCAAAGCCTGACTTCCACACAACTTGACCAGCGTGAGATACTTGGGGTGCTTCATCTTTTTTCTGACACGCATATATCTAAACACTTCCTGGCGTTGCCCTCGCGAGGGCGCGCAAAATGACCTCTGGAGCAGCCTGAGTGAATAAGGCAACACGTGACACGCCGGGCAAGGATACGCCACGCCTGCGCTATACGCTCATTGGCGCAGGTGCCAGCATCGCCAGCCATCATCTTGAAGCGCTGGCAAAGTTGCCCGGCACAGAGATTGTTGGGATGGCTGATGCCAATGCAGAGATAGGGGCGCAGCATGCCGCGCAGATCGGGTGCCCCTTCTTTCTTGATCACCGCGAGTTGCTGGCGACTGTTACCCCTGATGTCGCGGTTATCTGCGCTCCACACCCACTGCATTGCTCGCTAGCCCTCGATTGTTTCGCCGCCGGGACGCATGTGCTGGTGGAAAAGCCCATCGCCGTCGAAGTCGCCGAGGCGGAGCAGATGATCGCCGCTGCCGATGCTGCGGGACGATTGCTGGCGGTCAATTTTCAGGAACGATTCCGTCCTGCTGTCGAGGCTGCCCACCAGATGATCGCAACGGGCGAACTTGGCGAGGTGGTGCGCGTGCTGTGCGTGGAACCCTGGTTTCGCACGGCAGCGTATTATCGCTCGGCCACCTGGCGCGGCACCTGGAGCGGCGAAGGCGGAGGGGTCTTAATGAACCAGGCGCCCCATACCCTTGATCGCCTCTGCTATCTGGCCGGTTCCCCGGCCAGCGTTTGGGGCTGGATACGCACTCTGCGCCATGGCATCGAAACTGAAGACACCGCTCAGGCGATGCTGGTCTATCCCAATGGCGCGCCAGGCTACCTGGAGGTAAGCACCCTGGAAGCCGGAACGCTGCCTCAGATGCATATCATCGGCGATAAGATGGCGCTGGAATTTCGCGGCGAGACGCTGCATATCTGCCGCTTCACTCCATCGCTTTCAGCGTTTTCAGCGACCAGCCTGGAAAAGTTTGCTACTCCTCAGAGTGCGGTTGAGACTTTCGAACCACCTGAAGGCGTAGCCCCTGGTGGCGAGGGGCATCTCGCGGTTCACCGTGATCTGCGCGATGCCATTCTCACCGGGCGCAAGCCGCGCTGCGCTGGCAGCGATGCGCTGGCATCGCTGGAGCTTGCCAATGCTATCACGCTTTCCAGCTTCACCGGACAGAGCGTTTCGCTTCCGCTGGACCGCTCCCTTTACAGCGCACTGCTCGCTGATCTACGTACCGGGAGGCTGGAGATACCAGCAGCCACGCAGGCTCCCCCAGGAAACTTTACGGCTCAGGGGCGGCGGCAATAAGGGACAGCGATGATGAATCCTCCAGATGCCTCAGCATCGAAAGATACCTTGCATGGGTCTTCCATTGGCTTTGCGCTCGTTGGCGCAGGGATGGTGGCGCGCTACCATGCCGAAGCCATTATCCGCACAGATGGCGCGCGGCTGGTGGCTATCTGCCGCGAGGATGCCACCCGCGCCGCCGAGGCTGAAGCGCAGTTTGGCGTGCCCTGTGAAACCAGCTACCACGCCTTGCTCGCGCGCCCTGATGTCGAGGTGGTTTGTATTTGCACCCCCAGCGGGCTGCACGCTGAACAGGCCGTGGCAGCGGCTCGGGCAGGCAAACACGTTCTGGTCGAGAAACCTATGGCTCTGACGCTTGCCGAAGCTGATGCTATGATTCACACCTGCCGCCAGTCGGACGTCTTGCTGGGCGTGGCCCTTCAGCGGCGCACTGACCCGGCCTTTGCCGCCGCTCAGGCGGCCATTGCGGCTGGAGCGCTGGGCCAGCTTGTTCTGGGCTGCGTGACTGTTCCCTATTTGCGCACGCAGAGCTATTATGAAAGCGCTGCCTGGCGCGGCACCTGGACGCTGGACGGCGGTGGCGCGCTGATGAATCAGGGGATTCATTTGCTTGACCTGCTCCTCTGGCATCTGGGCGATGTGGCCGAAGTCCAGGCGCAGATGACCACCCTGGCTCACGCGATTGAGGTCGAGGACTGCCTTTCTGCCACAGTGCGCTTCAGGAACGGCGCGCTGGGGAGCGTGGTCGCCACCACTGCCGCCGCGCCTGGGTATCCGCATCGCGTAGAGGTCTATGGAGCACGCGGAGGCATGCAGCTTGAGGGCGAACAGATCACGCGCTGGGAGTCGGAGAGCATACCATACATCGCTGGCATGGCTGTATCCGCGCCTGGAATGGTGGCAGCGGGCGCGGGCAGCAGTCCTGGGGGCATCGGTCAGGAAGGGCATCGGCGTCTCATTGCCGATTTTGTGGCGGCGCTTCGAGACAAGCGGCAGCCGGTGGTGCCTGGCGAGGAAGGACGCCGCTCGCTCGCGCTGGCCCTTGCTATCTACGAGGCAGCGAGGACTGGCAGCCGCGTCGGGCTGGAACTCTGAGCAGAGGCATGGAGGCAAAAGCAATGAAACTGGCATATTCCACGCTGGCCTGTCCCAATTGGACATTCGAGCAGTGCGTCGAGGCGGCGCAGCGCCACGGCTATGCGGGGCTGGAACTGCGGCTGATGGATGGCGAGATCATCAGCAGCGCGCTGACTGGCGCGCAGCGGCAGAGAATGCGAGCAGGCGCGGCGCTGGCCGGTCTGTCTATCATTGGCCTGGATACGTCGGTGCGCATCGCACAGACCGAGGCTCAGACCCGTTCCGAGCAGATTCGCGAGGGGCTGGCGCTGCTGGAACTGGCGCATGATCTGGAAACGCCTTTTATGCGCGTGTTTGGTGACCCTCCCAGCGGTGCCACCGAGGCAGAGGCGGTTGCCAGCGCCGTTGCCACCCTTGAACCACTGGCCCGGCGTGGACGCGAGCTTGGCGTGGCTCTCGCATTGGAAACGCACGATGCTTTCTCGTCAAGCGCGCTGGTCGCCCAGGTCATCAGCCAGGTAAACGACCCCATGGTGGGCGCGCTGTGGGATTTCTTGCATCCCTATCGCCTGGGCGAAACGGCACAGGAAACAGCGCGGCGGCTCCAGGGGCATCTGCTGCACATCCATGTGAAGGATGGACAACGCCCGCAGCACCAGCAGGACGACTGGAAGCTGATGCTGCTAGGTGACGGCGATGTGCCCACGCTGGCGATGCTGCGGGCGCTCCAGGCGATTGGCTACGACGGCTGGCTTTCAGTCGAATGGGAAAAGAAGTGGCACCCGGAATTGGCCGAGCCAGAGGTGGCGCTGCCCCAGTATGCCGCTGCGTTGCACGCCTACCTTTCGGCACTTTCGTCTTTTCCCCAGGAGGAGCAATCTTCATGACGGCAACCTTCTTCCTTAGCGCTTTTGGTGACGAGATCGATGATGACCTGATCAAACAGCTTGAGGTGTTGGCTTCAGAAGGCATCACCGCGCTGGAACTGCGCAGCGTGTGGGGGGTGAATATCCTTGACCTTTCCAGCGACCAGCTTCGGCAGGTCCGCGAGCGGTTGGATGAGCATGGGTTCCGTGTTTCGGCGCTGGGCAGCCCTATCGGGAAATCAGCACTCTCCGAGTCATCAGCCTTTGAGCAAGCGCGGCTGGAGCGCGCTCTTGCAGCCGCTGAAGCCTTGAATACTCGGCTCATCCGCATCTTTTCCTTTTATGTGCCCCCGGAAGCCCTGGATGCCGCGCGTGAAGAGGTGATCGAGCGGCTTGGCGCGCTGGTGGCGCGCGCAGCACAGGCGGGCGTGACCCTGCTGCACGAGAATGAGCGCGGCATTTACGGCGAGAGCGCCACGCGCTGCTATGACTTGCTAGCCACCATCGATTCGCCAGCGCTGCGCATGGCCTTTGATCCGGCTAATTTCGTTCAGGCAGGAGTACGCCCGATGGAAGAAGCCTGGCCGCTGCTCAAAGAGTATGTGGCTCACGTCCATATCAAAGATGCCCTGATGCGTGATGGCAGTGTGCGCCCGGCAGGGCAGGGCGATGGAGATATTCCCGGCCTGTTGGCAGCATTGGACAGCCGTGATTATCGTGGCTATCTGACCCTTGAGCCACACCTGAGCATCAGCGGCCCCGCAGGCGGATACAGCGGCGAGACAGGTATGCGCACTGCCATTCACGCGCTGAATGGCCTGCTTGCTCACTTGCCGCAGAGGAGTGTATGACTTTAAGGCAGCGAAGCAAGACATGTGCTGCCAGAGGGTGTACAATAGACATAGGTTCGGTCAAACAGAAAGGAACTTACGCCCATGTCTGAAGTTACTCCTGATCCCAAATCGGCTACCGCTGATACAACCCAGGCCGCGCCTGCTCCAGCCGATGCTGCGCAGGCCGCCCCCGCGCCCGCCGCTGCCGCGCAGGCTGCGCCACCTGCTGCGCCCACGCAGGATGCTGCGCCCGTCGCTGCTGCGCCCGCACCGGCCCCTGCTGCGGCTGCGCCTGATGCGGCGGCTGTCGCGCCACAGGCTGCTCCTGTTGCTGCCGCAAATCAGCCACCTCCCCAGGCGGCAATGCAGGTCGCGCAGCCTGCCCCAACCGATGCGCCAGCGCCAGATGATGATGCTGAGCAAGCGCCGCAATCTCCCCTGGCTGCCTTGCCCATTCCGCCTGGTCTGGCGCAAATGGTTAACCCGGAGGTACTTGAAAAACTGGAGCCGGTCATTGGAGGTCTGGCACAGCAGTTGTTGCAGCACGGCCAATCAGGCGAATCATCCCCTGCGGGGGGTGTCACCGATGTGCTGAAATCGTTGCTGGGAGGCGGAGGGGAATAATTTTCCCCATAGCACTATAACCCCGCTGCCTCATCTCAGCGGGGTTCTTGACTTAGGCGCTGCATATCCTCGGAATGCGTCAGCAAGTCTTCCAGGCGTCCGTTGGCTTCAAGCTGACCATCCTTGAGCACCAGGATGCCATCGGCGAGGCGCAGCAGGCCAAGTTGACTGCTCGGTTGTTTAGTGGGTGAGGAGACACGTCGAAGGTCAGAAGGGCGCGGCGCTCTTGCGCTTGCTCCCATTATATGGTATGCTTCTTTTAGGGTTCGTTAGAGAAGCATTAACAATTCTACATACCGCAACGGGAGCTTGGGAAAGCCAGGCTGAGAGGGCGACCGCTTCGTCGCCGACCGTCGGACCTGATCTGGGTAATGCCAGCGCAGGGAGCAGGGGATGAATAGCATCATCACCGGGCAAGCGCTGGATATATCCAGCGCTTTTTGATTGGTGGTGCCAACATGAACGTTTCATCCCCCCCCGCACCTGTGGCCCTGACTGTCGAGGGCGTCTCCAAAGCCTTCCCGCAGCGGGGCAAGCCGGTGCTGGCCGTGCTCGACCACATCTCGCTTCAGGTGGCGGCTGGCGAGTTTGTCAGCGTTGTCGGACCCAGCGGCTCCGGCAAAAGCACCTTACTCTCCATCATCGCCGGGCTGGACGACCCAACGGAGGGCAGCATTGCCCTGGAAGGTGACCCCAACGCGCCGCGCCTCGGCCAGATCGGCTATATGCCCCAGCGCGATCTGCTGCTTCCCTGGCGCAACGCGCTGGATAACGCGCTGGCGGGCATTCAGGTGCAGGGTGTGCCCAGACGCGAGGCACGCCAGCGGGCGCACGCGCTGTTTGAGCAGTTCGGCCTGGCTGACTTCGAGCGCAGCTATCCGCACGAACTTTCTGGCGGCATGCGCCAGCGCGTGGCCTTTGCGCGCACGGTGCTGGCGGCGCGTAACCTGATGCTGCTGGATGAGCCTTTTGGCGCGCTGGACGCGCTGACCCGGCTCGCCATGCAGCGCTGGTTGCTGGACATCTGGGGACAGCTTGGCAAAGCCGCCATCCTCGTCACGCACGACCCGGAAGAGGCGCTGCTGCTGGCTGATCACGTCTATGTCTTTTCGGCACGCCCGGCGCGTGTCGTCCTGTCGCTCGATGTTGCGCTGCCGCGCCCGCGCCAGACAGAAATCGTCGGCTCGCCAGTGTTCGCGCGCCTCAAAGGACGGCTGCTGCGCGCCCTGCTCACCGGCCAGGACATCCCGCTTGAAGCGCTGGCGCTTCAGGAGCAGGAAGCGAGTCAGGAGGTGGCGCTGTGAAGCTGCTGCGAGCCGTTGGTCGCACGTGCGCCCGCGTGTGGCCGCCCGTGCTGCTGCTCGCGCTGCTGCTGGCGGGCTGGCAACTGTATGTCCAGGCGGGCAACATCGACCCATTGATCTTGCCTGCGCCGCTGCGCATCATCACGGCCAGCATCGCCAGCCGCTCCACCTTCGCCGCGCATATCGGCACGACGCTTTATGAAACGCTGGTGGGGCTGGCCGCCGCGCTGGCTTTTGGCATGCTGACGGCAACCATCATCGACCTTTCGCCGTTCCTGGGCCGGGCGATTTATCCACTGCTGGTAGCCTCGCAGGCCATCCCGATTGTCGCCATTGCCCCATTGCTGATTTTTTCGTTTGGCTTTGGCCTCTTGCCCAAGGTTATTGTCGTTACCCTCATCTGCTTCTTCCCCATCACGGTTTCGATGGCTGATGGGCTGCGCGCCACCGACCCCGAACTCATCAAGCTCTATCGCACTTTTGGCGCGAGCGAACTGGTCATCTTCTGGCGCGTGCGTCTGCCACACGCGCTGCCTTCGTTCTTTTCTGGCCTGCGCATCGCCGCAACCTATGCCGTCGTTGGCGCGTTCCTTGGCGAATATGTCAGCGCGATCTATGGCCTGGGCATCTTGTTCTCTTATGAGGAGCATTCGTTCCGCACCGACCTGGCCTTTGGCGATGTCATCATTACGGCGCTCTTGAGCATCGCGCTGTTTGCGCTGGTCTCTGTCATTGAGCGCATCGCCTTGCCCTGGTACTACGCCGGGCGCGAGCGCGACTGGCACGAAGCCAAACCCTCGGCTAGACGCAGGCGAGCGCTGCACAAGCATTCACAAGGAGCAGACCAGCCCGTGACCATTCCAACTGAACCGCCCCACGAATTGAGCACACCAAGAAAGGAAACGCTATGAAGACACTGCTTCGCCGCCCGCGCGCCAGCGCCTGGATACTAGCGGCGCTGCTGCCGCTGTTTTTGGCAAGTTGCGGCAGCAATACCAGCCAGGGGACACAAAATCTCACTGCCGTCTCGGTGGCGCTGGATTACACGCCCAACACCAACCACACCGGCATCTACGTCGCCCAGCAAAAAGGGTGGTATCAACAGCAGGGACTAAACCTCAGCATCCTACCCTATTCAGCGAACGTAGCGCCAGAGGCGCTGGTGGCTTCGGGCAAAGCTGATTTTGCCATCAGCTATGAAGAAAGCGTGACAACGGCGCGCGTCACGGGCGAAGACCTGGTTTCTATTGCCGCCATCATCCAGCATAATACGTCCGGGCTGGCTGTGCGAGCCGATTCTGGCATCAGCAGCCCATCCCAACTTGCGGGCAAAGTTTATGGCTCTTTTGATGACCCTTTCGAGCCATATGTCATCTCTTCCGTCATCGACTGCGCCGGTGGCAGCGTCACACCAGCCGATATAAAAAAGACCAGTCCGGTTATCAATGATGATGGGCTGGCTTCCCTCCAAACCAAAAAAATTGACTACGTCTGGATTTACTATGGCTGGGAGGGCATCGAATTTCAGCGCGCTGGCCTGAAATTCAATTACTTCCCTATCTCCAGCTATTGTGTCCCCGACTATTACACTCCTGTCCTCATCACCAGCGGCGCGTTCATCAAGAACCATCCTGATCTGGTGCGCAAGTTCATGGCGGCCACCTCGCAGGGATACAACTATGCCATTGCCCATCCCGATGACGCCGCCAACATCCTCATCAACGCTGTGCCACCAGGCACCTTCGATGATGCAGGTCTGGTCACGGCCAGCCAGGAATATCTGAGCAAACAATACGCCCTGGGCGCGCCCAAGTGGGGCTATCAAACCCTCCAGAAGTGGACCGATTACCCGCATTTCCTCTTCCAGACCGGCAATCTGGCTGATGCCAACGGCAACCCCGTCAAAACCGAACCCGACGAAAGCCAGTTCTTTACCAATCAGTTTTTGCCGTAAATCCACGCAAAATGTAGAAAGCGCCCATTCCCCAGCATCTGTGGGGAATGGGCGCTTTCTACTCAAACAAGAAGTCCTATCGCCTTCAGGTGATCTTTACCAGATTCTGAGCGCGCGTTTTCAGCAGCTTTCTCGCTTCGTCCTGAAGATACGCTAGCAACGTGCTTCGTTCTTCAGATGAAAGCGCGGCATACGCCGCTTCCTGGTTCTTCTCCAGTTGGTCTAGCACATCCTCAACAAAGACGTTGAATATCTGCTGTGCTTTCTTCGGGCTGCCCGATTTCAAGCTGCCAAGCTTGGAAAGCGCGCTGTCCAACCGGTTTTCTGTCACCAGATTGAACACCTCCCACATCAGGAGATCGAGGTTGCTCTGCGTGGCTGTTGGCTGTAGAGAGATCCATTTCTGCGCTTGATGAAAGCGCTTATCTTCAGTAAATTCGGCTATTTTCCTTTTGAGAACTGGCCTGACGCTCCCTCTATTCGTGGCAATCATGATCGTTTTGAGCGGCTTGATAACCACTCCTTCCGCTTTATTCTCTTCTTGCAGCGGCGGCAAGCCTAATAAGCCAGGAATCGTCGAACGAAACCCAAGAGGATAGGCCAGCGCCTCTTGATAGCTGCCAATAAGAAGAGGAGCGGCATAGAACAACCCCGCTTGTTGAAAAAAGCTCATGGCCTGCTCATAATCTACATATGTTCGCGGCAAATGAGCCTCTTCCCCTTCAATTGCCAGATCGAAAGCGCAAAATTCCAGCGATGGAGAGTACCACACTCCCGTTTGCACCGGTTCTACTGAAGGGTTCGGTTGCACGTCGGGATGGGGATAGTATCCGCCGAACAATTCCCCATAAATAGAGGTGAGCCGTACCTGTGGGTAGCTGCTTTTCACCAGCCTGAAGACCTGCCAAAGCGTCTCGCGCAAGCGTTCCAGAACAACCTGATACTGAAAGAAATCCTCATCGCTCCCCAGCAGATGCTTTCTGTTTGCGCAGCGAATCGTCTGCCCATCCATCACAAAACAGAAGTTGGCTCCATGAATTTTTTCCGTCACCACCCAGGGGATTTTCTCAAGCAGGCGATATGCTGCCTCATCCAGATGCCATTCGTCGGATGATTCGGCAATCTTCTCATAATTGCGAAAAGTCCCATTATCCACGCTGCTCGCCTTTCCAAAGGCAGTTACCGCTCCATAAGACGCTCTGCGTTCACTTTCACGTGCCATTTCTGGCAAGTATAACACTCTCAATCTTACCTGAACAAGGCCGCTTCCTCTGAGCAGAGGAAGCGGCCTTGCATTCAAGCCTTGCCTATGTTCTCGAAAAAGGATGTCATTCATCCGCCCGCATGCTGATCGCCACACACAAAAAGCTTTTCCGACGCGCTGCCCCCAAAGCCAGGGAAAGCGCCTGGTGTTCTGTCAGAGGAACTCCACTGGCTGCGCGGCACCGTCGCGCAGTGTGCAGCTACCCAGCTTGTGAGGCTGCTCTGCCCAAATCCTCGGCCACGCGCGCCCCCAAACGCCTGAAGCAGTTCTCGCAGTTCAGGGGAAAGCTTCGCGATTTGCGCCGGAGTCATGCCCTGCAAAGGATTGGAAGACAGCAGGAAGAAACGCACCTCACCTCGCTGTACAATCTTTGCCAGGCTGGCGGGCGTCAGGATAGGATCGCTGCCTGCGAATCCGCCCATTGCCATCACCGGCTGATTTGTGTCGAGGATGATCGGGGCAGCCTGCATGGCGCTCGGAGTCGCCACCAGATAGCGCGCGTTGTTGCGGTGCGCCTCCAGATAATTCACCAACCTGGGGTCTGCCTGCACGCGCATATTTGCCAGGTCTGCAAAAATGCCACGCTGGCGCGGCGGCCCGGCGATGGGCAGCATGCCGCTGTTGTGCTGTACCGAGGCGATGCTCCAGGCGGTGGGAGCCAGCAAGAGCGTAAAAACGCCAATAGCCGCGATCACCGCCGAGAATGCCAGGTGCGCCGTAAGAAGCCTGCTGCGACCGTGCCAGGTTGATTCGCTAATCATTGCATCCAGTCTTCGCAGCCAGGCTGGCAGGTGGCGTCGGTCTGCCAGCCGGACTATCACCAGAGCACAAGCGCTTGCCAGGCAGAGCGCGACCAGCAGCGGCCCAAGCCAGCTATTCCATCCGCTCGCATCGGCAACCAGGCGCGCCTGCACCAGCGCTGTAATCACCAGCGCCGCTGGCAGAAGCCAGCCTTCCCAGCCAGATCGACGATATTCAGACCAGAGTTCCAGCACGCCAATGCCGAATAACGCGCAAATCGCGGGCGCGAGCATCACCAGATAGTAGGCGTGGAAGAAACCAGCGACGCTGAAAAAGATCACCTGCGTCAGCAGCCACATCCCCCAGAGTGTCACGCCCTGCTGTTCGCGGCTGAGAGGCGCAGGCCGCCAGGCGCGCCAGCCCTCCGGCGGCTTTTGAGGACGATACCGCCAGCAGATGGCAAGCAGCCCGATCACTGCCAGAGGCAGTAGCCAGCTTACCTGCCCGCCTAACTGCTGGTCCAGCAGGCGGAACGGGCCAGGCGCGCCGTTTTCGCCGGACATGAAGCCGCGCGCAAAAGCGTTCAGCGGCTCAGCAGGGCCAGCGGCTCTTCTGCCAAATCCAGCAAAGCCGACCAAACGCTCCAGCCCGTTATAGCCCAGGGCCAACTGCACTTCGGAATTGGCCGTGCTTGACCCGACGTAAGGGCGCTGGCTGGCCGGGGTCAGATCAACCGCCTCTGCCCAGGAAAACGAAACGATAACCAGCACCACGCCTGCCAGCGCAAGCTGCGCCAGACGAGCGCGCCAGCGCAGCGGCGCACCCAGCAGATAGACTAACGCAAAGGCGGGCACGACCAGATAGGCTTGCAGCATCTTGATGTTGAAGCCCAGGCCAACCAGGGCGGCACACAGCAGCAGCCAGCGCAAACGTCCCGTTTCAGATGCCTTGCTGACCGCCCAGGCAGCGGCCAGCACCGTCAGCACCAACAGGCTATCGACGATATTGGCGCGGTTGGCAACAACGCTGATGGGCGTCAGCGCCAGCGCCAGCGCAGCGAGAAATCCGGCCAGCACACCTTTGGTGTGCTGCACCAGATAATAGAGCAGCGCCACCGAAAGGACACCAGCAAGCGCCTGCGGCAGCAGCAGGCTGAACGGGCTGAAGCCGAACAGCTTCGCGCTGGCTGCCTGCGCCCATAAATCGATGGGCGGCTTATCCACCGAGACAAAGCCGCCTGCATCGAATGAGACGAAGAAAAAAGTATGCCAACTGGTCAGCATGCTTTTCACTGCGGCAGCGTAGTAGAGATTGCCATAGCCGTTGGCGGTTAGCTGGAAGAAGTCAAAGAACGCTGCAATCAGCAGCGCCACGCCAGGCGCAAGCCAGCGCCAGGGAAGGGTGGCTGCGGTGGCGTGGGAACGATCAAGCGAGGTTTGCGAGGTGGTTCGGGCCATGGTTTCGGTTTCTAGTCCTACTCCGTAAAGGAGCGCTCATTTTCTCCATCACAGGGCTACTGCAACATCTACACCATACTTGCACAGGAGCGTCAAGCTCTGGTGTCTGTCAAAACTTTATGCCTCTTTGCACGAATTGTGCGATAATGAAGGCCGCGTAACGCTTGCCGCTTTCTCTACAAAGCCGTTCACCGGCTTACACGAGACAAGCGAGAAGCGCTGTTCTCTGTTCATAAGGAGTGGCTATCTTCATGGCTGAGAATATCAATGCCGAAGAGTTGGCGCGCCAGGCCCAACTGCGGCAGGAAATTGAGAAACAGATCATCCAACGCTTTGCCCCCGAAGATGAGGCGCTGCGCCAGACGCTGGTCGCACAGCACGAATCAGGGCTGCCCGACATTCAGATTTCGCCCATCCAGGGGCGCTTATTGCAGGTCTTGATTGCCGCCAACAACACACGAAAAATCCTGGAAATCGGCGCGCTGGGCGGCTACAGCGGCACCTGGATGGCTCGCGCATTGCCTGCTGATGGCAAGCTCATCACGCTGGAAATCAGCCCCAAGCACGCCGAAGTGGTACGCGCCGCCTTCGCACGCGCCGGACTGGCTGACCGCACCGAAGTGCGCGTCGGCGCGGCCAGCGAACTTTTACCTGCCCTCCAGAGCGAAGCGCCATTCGATTTCTTCTTCATCGATGCCAACAAAGACGGCTACCCTGTTTATCTCGATTGGGCGCTCCAGCTTGCGCGCCCAGGCAGCATCATCGTTGCCGACAATAACATACGCTCTGGCAGACCATTCCAGCAGCGCCCCGAAGGTGACAATGCCGACATAGCTGCCTATAATCTGCGCGCCGCGACTGATCCCAGGCTGCGCTCTATCCTGCTGCCCGTTGACGAAGACGGAATGGACGGCTTTGCCATCTCAGTTGTGTTGCCGTGAAGATCACGCTTGAAGACTATAAGAAGGGCGGGCACATGATGCCCGCCCTTCAACAAATACCGTAGGGAGTTATTTGGAGGATGAGCACACCCAAGAAAAACCATCATCACCCACGCCACGAATCGCAGCGCCACGCGCAGAACGGCCAGGAGCACGGCGAGCAATCGGCAGGCTACCTCAGCGGCCAGCAAATCTTGCCCCAACGCCTGCGCCCCGATATGACCGTTGCCGAACTGGTTGATAGTTCCTTTCAAGCCTATAACTCGGCCCGGCTCAATGAAGCCTGTCGCCTTTATGCCGAGCGCATGCTCGACCCGGAGCAAGATGTCACCATTGCCCTGACCATGGCGGGCGCGCTGACGCCTGCGGGACTGGGCGGCAGCATCCTGACGTTGATGGAATACGGCTTCATTGATTTCATCGTCAGCACCGGCGCGAACCTGTACCACGACATTCATCACGCGCTGGCCTTCGCGCTGCATCGCGGCAGCTTCGAGCTAGACGACACCGAATTGCAACGCGAAGGGGTCATCCGCATCTACGACATTCTCTTCAAAGATGAGGTGCTGCTAGATACCGACGCCTTCTTGCGCGAAACGTTCAAGACCCTGCCAGATCGGCCCATGTCCACGGCAGAACTGCATCACTATATTGGCCGTCGTCTGCTGGATGTGGGCGTCAAGCCTGAATATTCCGTGCTGGCGCAGGCGGCAGCCTGGGACGTTCCCATCTATACCTCGTCGCCGGGCGACTCGTCCATCGGCATGAACCTGGCGCGGCACGCCCTGGATGGCGGGCGGCTGACCATCGACCCCATGATGGATGTCAACGAAACCACCGCGCTGGTCCTGAACGCCACGCGCAACGGCGTCATCATCCTGGGCGGCGGCTCGCCCAAGAACTTCTATTTGCAGACGCAGCCGCAGCTTTGGGAAGTGTTGGGCATCAACAAGGGCGGCCACGATTATTTCATTCAAATCACCAGCGATGCCCCGCATTGGGGCGGCCTTTCCGGCGCGACGCCTTCTGAGGCTGTATCCTGGGGCAAGATCAAGCCCGATCAACTGCGCGATACGGTGGTTGTCTATGCCGATTCTACGCTGGCCTTGCCGGTGCTGGCGGCCTATGCCATCAGCAAAGCCAAACCGCGCCCGCGCCGGGGCCTGTATGCGCGCCGCGCAGAATTGATCGAGCAGATGCGTCTCGATTACGAGCAAGGAAAACTCGTGCGCCAATAATCGCCTTTTCAGGAGCCAGCCAGGCGTGGGCACGTCTGTCTGGAAGCTGCCTGATAGGGAACCAGAGCACTAAAGAAGCGCCAGGAGGTTACACTTCCTGGCGCTTACTCGTCATAAAGGGTGGCTAAGCTTCTCAGCGAGAACAGCCAAACACTTTTCTCTCTCTGCATTCAAAATCTCTTTTTATTGAAAAAGCGCACATTAAGCAAACCCATCTTGAGCCTGGCCCATATGAGGAGAAGTCGATGAGTGTATCAATTCGGGGGAAAGTGCGGTCAGGGCTGAATTGGCTTTCCTTCAAGCATCTCTCCAAGAAACGGCGGCGCATTGCCCACGCTGCCCTGGTCGTTCTGGTTCTGACGTTTATTCTGACACCCGTTGCGCTGGCCGGAAGTTCCGCCTATCAGGTCTACGAGAACATACGCCAGCTTGGGTATGACGGCGTGAATCATGTGCTGGCCGTCAAAGACCTGTTCCTGAAACCAACCACCCCAACCAGCGGTTGCGCCACAAACTCATCCCCCACGGCCAGCGCCACCACTGCCCCCACAGCCAGCACCACGCCTGGCGCGAGTTCGACTCCCACCACCAGTAGCATCTTGCCCGGCAGCGCTTCGCTTAATTCCATCAATCTCAAAGCGCTCACCGACAAAGCCACGCTCAACAAAGCCTATGCCGACTTTATGACGGCCAAATCAGATTTTGTGCAGTTGCAGAACGAACTCAACAATCATCCTATGCTGCTGAGTCTGGCAGGGCTGATTCCCAGCTACAGCAATCAAGTCACCGAGGCGAAGATGATCGCCAAAGCCGGGATCGACATCGGCACGCTGGGCGCTGAGGTCACCACCACCGCGCTGACCATCGTCGGGCGGCTGCCAGATAACCCTTTGTCGGCGGGCAACACACCGCTCTTTACGAACGATGAAGTTCCGCTGATTCAGACCACCATCAACGACGCCGATCATCTGCTGGGCGATTTGCAAACCCAGCTTTCCGGCCTCGACCTGAACAGTTTGCCGGTCAGCGCCTGCCAGCGCGCCACCTTCAGCAAGGCCATTGCTCAACTGCCAGAAGCGCATCACCTGCTCGATCAGGTGAATACGCTGCTGCCGGTGGGTATCTGGGCGCTGGGGATTGATAAACCGCGCAATTTCCTGGTCCAAACCCTGGACCGCGCCGAACTGCGCGGCAGCGGCGGATTTTCCGGCCAGTATGGCGTCGTCACCATCAACGGCGGACGCATCGGGTCGCTGTCGCTGCAAGACATCGCCTGGCTTGATTACTGCGGCACAGGCACCTGCTCCGCTCTCGGCAACAGTGCCCCGGCCAAATGGAGTTGGTGGCCCTTCGGCAACTTCGGGCTGCGCGATTCCAACATCTCCGCCGATTACCCCACCACGGCGCAGGAAGCCATCAAACTCTTTGAGCAGGAAGGCGGCGGCAAGGTTGATGGCGTCATTTCCCTGACGCCCATCCCTATCGAGCATATCCTTGCGATTACCGGGCCGATTTTCGTTCCAGGCTATAACGAAACGATTACGTCCACAAATCTGGAAGATCGCATCCATTACTATCAACAAGACCCGGCGGGCATTGCCAAGGAAAAGCAGATTTCCGCAGGCAACACGTCCATCACCGCCCGCAAGCGCTTTACCTCGCTGGTGGGAAGTCTGCTGCAACAGCGGCTGCGCCAATTGCCTTTTAGCCAGTTGATGCTGGTCGCCAAGCAAGTGCTGGCCGACATGCAAAGCAAAGACCTGGAAGTCTATCTGAGCAACCCACAAGCGGAGGCGCTGCTCACGAAGTATAGCCTGGATTCGTCCATCGACCGCAGCACCTCAACCGATACCTGGATGGTCGTGCAATCCAACATCAGTGTCAATAAAGCCACGCAATATGTGAATACCACCGAAACCGATGTGGTCAATCTTGATGCTTCTGGCGGCGCAACACATCACCTGACCATCACCCTCGACTATAACAAGCAAGGCGATGTCTACGGCTATCCCACGTACCGCGACTATGTGCGGGTCTACGCGCCTGCTGGCAGCCAGCTTATCAGCGGCTATGGCTTCGACAGCGGTTCGCCCATGTGCCTGCCCGCGCCTCCAGCGAGCTTTCAAGCGCCGAAGCCGCCCGCTCATCCCAAGCCAAGCAAATATGCCAAGCTGCCGGACTGCTCGTATTATGACCCCTACCCTGGCGGCGGCCTTGCTTGCCCGGCTGGCGGATGGGCGACAGGTCAACCCTACACGTTTGACTATATGGATAGTTCCGACGAAAAGACGCCCTGGCCCATCGACTATCTGGCTGGGCCAACCAATACAACCAGCGACGAGCCGGGGTTGGCAATGTGGGGGGGGCTGGTGCTGGTTCCCCCCTATTGCACGGCGTATATCACCTTGACGTGGTACACACCAAAGGTTGCCGCGCCAGGAAAAACGGTGAAGGCTGGGCAATCGCCCTATTCACTGCTGGTGCAGCGCCAGTCGGGCACCTTCAATGCGCTGGATGTCACCATCATCCCGGCTTCAAAGGCGGCGGGCGTCCAGGGAAAACAGCAGGTCAAGTTCAAAGGTTCGCTGAACGCGAACCAGCTTATCACATTGCCTCCTATTACCTGAGCATGTAGGCCAGCAGCGAAGGGCCTGCCCAGCAGCCTCTGACGACTGCTGGGCAGGCCCTTCAACCTCTGCCCATCCCTCACGGCGAAACCATATCAACCACCGTCGCCTGTCCTGATTGCCAGCTTATGGTGGCAGTGAAACTTGCCGAGGTGCCCGCCAGATCAGCACACAGTATGCTGTTCGGGGTGATGGTCACCGAAGCGACCTGCCCAGCCGGAACCGTTCCACCGGTTGAATCGGCAAACGCCCAGACGTTTCCCTGCGGGTCGGTGTCGGTAATGCTCATGCTCCAGCTCACCGCGACATTGCTGCCACTGTTATCCAGTGTTACCACCAACGATGACATAGACGATGAGCAGCTTTGCGAGAAGCCGGTCGGCGTCACCACAAAGTTGATAATCGGCGTCGGCGTCGGCGTGGGGGGAGCAGTCGGCGTCGCCGTCGGGGTCTGCGTTGGTGTCGGATTCGGACGCGGCGTCGGGGTTGGTCGAGGAGGCGTTGGCACTGGTGTGGTCGGTGGCGCTGGCCCGGTGGGTGGCCTGGGTGGTGTTCCAGCAGGGCTGGGGCGAGCCGTTGGCGTGGTGTGTGGCGACGGCGTCGAGCCAACCGATGGAAGAGTAGAAGGCGTCTGCCCGCTGGTTGGAGATGGATTCAAGGCAAGAGGATTGCGTGTTGTGGGCGCTCCTCTTGTTGCGCCCAGCGCCACGCCGCCGATTAAAATAAGCAATAAAACAGCCGCGAGTATGGCAGCCAGGCGTGCCTGCCCGCGCCACTTTTGGTCGTGGCCTGGAAAGAGGATAACCGGCAGCGGCCTGGTTTCGCGCCCTCTGGTGCCTGTCTGGGTGAGTTGGCGCTCTCCGGCTTGCCCTTCGCGCCGTACGGTTGGTTCGAGGCGCTGGAGCGGGACAACCTCCAGCGCCGGATTGCTGAATGCTGGCGATTCGCTCCAGCCCACCTGGCCGCGCAGCACGCCAGGCGCGGCAGGGTCAAACACCAACCGCAGTTCACGCTGCCATGCACCGGGTTCACCTTCTGCGGGAGACCAATCATCCTCTTCCCAGCCAAGCTCCGCGCGCAATCGAAACGCGTACAGCGGCTGTATATTCGCCAGAGCATGAGCAGCATCCGAGATGCCCAGTTGGTCATCTTCCGCGAGGAGCAATTGAAACCAGAACTTCCTCAGCACCTGCTTCCACTCGGCCTGGCTCGGCGGTTTGGGCGCGGGGATGGTGACAAAGCGCCCACCCTCCTCCGTTTTCAGCACCAGATGACAGTCGTAGGGCACGTCCACCAGCACCCGACTCAGCACGGAGTAAGCGACCTGCACATCTACTGCCTGCGCGTGCAGCGTGATCTGGTACAGATTCAAGGGGTCATCTAATACCTTCACCTCAAGCAAGTGAAGCGGTTTCTGCCCCTCAAACGAAACTGAGGCCGTTGCCTCGGCAACCAGATAGCGTGTCAGGTGGTTTTGCCAGCCATCATCCAGGTCACCGGCATGGAGCGCGGCTGTCCATTGGAAGTTCGAGTGCTGGACCATCAGCAACGGGCGAGTCGGATGCTCTTCCCCATTGCTTTCCAAAGACCCCTCATCAGCAGTCATAGCGAGCCTGCCTCCGATTTTCTCCAGGATGGGAAGAGTGGAAAAGCGCCTGCCTTACTAGTATAACGAGCAATCCTTGCAAGAGGCACTTAGCGCGAGCGCGGGCATCGTCGCTGGTCAGCCATGACGCAAAAGCGATGCCAATGTAGGGGTGTAAAAAAGAGCCACAATTTGTTTTTAAAATGAGTTCAGGGCTGATGGGAAGCGGGATGATGCCCCGTATAACGTGTACGTTGGCGTGAAAGTTTTGGTCAAACGTGCTATAATAGTAATCCGCCCTGTTGAAGTCTCCTTAGCTCTCAATGGCCTGAAAGGCTCCATCTTCTAGAAAGGTTGCGAGGTGACATCAAGCGCCTGGAAAACTCATCCGATTCACTCTTTTCTCACGACCTGGCAAGCAAATGGACGCATTTATTTCCGCATCTTTGGCCTGCTGCGCCCGCATTGGAAGCTGGCGCTCGGCACGCTCTTCTGCCTTATCGCCGCGACGGCGCTGGCCCTGATCATTCCTGAATTGATCGCCGATGTGGTGGCTATCGGCATTGGCAGCGGCAACCTGAGCACGCTCTTGCTCGTGAGCGCGGCTGTCCTCATCGCCAGCATTCTACGCGGGCTGGCGGCCTACGGCCAGGGCTATTACTCGCAGGCCATCTCCGTCGAGGTTGCCTATGACCTGCGCAACATCATCTATGACCATCTGCAACGTTTGAGCTTCTCGTTTCACGACGAGTCCGAAACAGGGCAGTTGATGTCGCGCATGACCGTCGACATCGAGTCGGTGCGCAACGCTTTTCCCCTGGGCTACTTGCGCGCCATCCTCGCCGTCCTGTACTTCGGTGCTGTTGCTATTATTCTGGCGGTTCTCGACCTGCCCCTGGCGTTGATTATCCTGCTCTCCGTCCCTGTGCTGCTGGTGCTTGGCTTTCAGGTGGCAAAGCGCCTGCGCCCCATGTGGGACAGCGCCCAGCAAGAAACCGGCGCGCTCAGCACTGTGATGCAGGAAAGCCTCAGCGGGCGGCGTGTGGTGCTTTCCTTTGTGCGTGAAGCCTTTGAAATCAACAAATTCGAGAAGAAGAATAAAGAACTGCGCGACCTCAAGATCAACGCGCAGCGGCTGGCTGCCTGGAATCAGCCGTTGATGGTGCTGGCGCTGAACCTGGTCACGGTGCTGGTGCTCTGGGTCGGGGGCATCGCCGTTATCAATCACAGCCTGAGCCTGCCGACGCTGGTCGCCGTCATTCAATACGCGCTGCTGCTCGGCACGCCGGTGCGCTCGTTTGGTTTTATGATTAACTGGCTGATGCGCGCCCGCTCCAGCGGCCAGCGCATCTTCGAGGTGCTGGATACCGAGCCGGAAATTAAAGACGCGCCTGATGCCGTCATCGTTCCCCAGGCGACCGGCCATGTCACCTTCGAGGGCGTGAGCTTTGCCTATGGGAACGGCCCCACCATTCTGGACGAGATCAACATCGACGCGCAGCCTGGGCAGATCATCGCGCTGCTGGGCACGACAGGCAGCGGCAAAAGCACGATCTTATCCCTCCTGCCGCGCTTCTACGATGTGACCACAGGGCGCATCACCATTGACGGCCATGATATTCGGGACATGCAGCAGGCATCGCTGCGGCGCAATATCGGCTTTGTCTTGCAGGATGTCTTTCTCTTCAACGCCACGCTGCGCGAAAATATCGCCTTTGGCGCGCCCCACGCCACCGAGGAGCAGATTATCGCCGCCGCCAAGGTCGCACGCCTGCACGATTTCGCCCTCACCCTCCCCGAAGGCTACGAGACCTGGGTAGGCGAGCGCGGCGTCACGCTTTCCGGCGGCCAGAAGCAGCGGGTCGCCATCGCCCGTACCATTCTCTTCGATCCGCGCATCCTGGTGCTGGACGACGCAACCTCCAGCGTCGATATGGAAACTGAATATCTGATTCAAGAGGCGCTGGACGCCGTAATGCGCGGGCGCACCAGCTTTGTGGTTGCTTCGCGCCTGCGCACGATCAAGCGCGCCGATCAGATTCTGGTGCTGGACCATGGCCGCATTATCGAGCGCGGCACGCATGCCACGCTGCTGGCCCTCGGCGGCACCTATGCGCGCCTGTACGAGTTGCAACTGCGCGAACAAGAGGAATACGAAGCCCAGGCGATCAAGCTGCTGAGCAGCAAAACTGGCCCAACGCTGGTGGAAGCAGACGCCCCAAAGCAGAGCAGGAGATAGCCCGATGAATGCCCGTGCCTACGCAGAATACAAGCGCCGCCATCGCTGGCGCGAAAACAGCCTGGCCCACGACGACGAGGATGTGTACGGCAAGTTTGATTGGAAGCTCATCAAGCGCTTTGGCCCCTATCTGGCCCGCTATCGCGCTGCCACCATTGCCAGCATGCTCCTGATGCTGGTCTATACTGCGTTGAACATCGCCAACCCGTTTCTGATTGGCGTTGCCATCGATAACTTCATCAGCGCCAACAATCTCGGCGGCCTGGCAATCGCTGGCGTCGGGCTGGTGGTTCTGAACGTTGCTATGTGGCTGGCCCAATACTGGCAGGTCTGGAGTATGTCCTGGGTGGGCGAGCAGGTGCTCTATCACCTCAGTTCGGATATGTTCGCCCACCTTCAGAAGCTCTCGCTCAGCTTCTATGACCATACACAGATTGGGCGCGTCATGTCGCGCCTGCAAAGCGATGTGGACGTGCTGGAAGGGCTGCTGAGTTCGGGGCTGCTTTCCATGATGAGTTCCACGCTGGCGCTGGTCGGCATTATCATTGCCATGCTGGCAATGAACGTGCCGCTGGCGCTGCTGGCCTTCACCGTCTTGCCGCTGATGGTTGGCATCGCGGCGTTCTGGCAGAAATACGCCGAGCGCTCCTTCCGCATCACACGCGCCGCCATCTCCCTGGTCAACGCCACGCTTCAGGAGAATATCTCCGGCATGCGCGTCATTCAAAGCATGGTGCGCGAAGACCGTAACCGCGATGAGTTCGACGACCTGAACGCCTATAACCGCGATACCAACCTGACCGCCAGCAGGATTGCGGCGCTGGTGCTGCCGCTGGTGGAAGTGGTGGCCGCGCTGGCTATTGTCTTCACGCTCTTTTATGGCAGCGTGCTGATCTCTCATCACCAACTGCTGGTTGGCGTGCTGGTGGCATTCATCCTCTACATCAACCGCTTCTTCGATCCCATTCGTGACCTCAGCCAGCAATATACACAGTTGCAGCGCTCAGGGGTGGCCGCAGAGCGCATCTTCAATATCCTTTCCATCCCCGTCGAAATCAAGGACAGCCCCGACGCCAAACCGCTGCCGCAGATCAAGGGCGACGTGGAGTTCCGCGACGTAGTCTTTGGCTACAAAGCCGACGCGCCTGTCTTGCAGGGGCTAAATCTTTCGATCAAAGCCGGGCAAACTGCCGCCATCGTGGGGCATACCGGCGCTGGCAAAAGCACGATTGCCAGCCTGCTTTCGCGCTTCTATGATGTGCAGCAAGGAGCCGTGCTGATCGACGACCATAACGTGCGCGATGTCACGCAGGCTTCGCTGCGCGGCCAGATCGGCATCGTCCTTCAGGACCCGTTCCTCTTCACCGGCACCATCCGCGATAATATTCGCTATGGCCGCCTGGAAGCCACCAACGCCGAGGTCGAAGAGGCTGCGCGCGTCATCGGCGTGCACGACATCATCATCCAGTTGCCGCAGGGCTACGAGACCGCCATCCGCGAGCGCGGGCGCAACCTCAGCGTGGGGCAGCGCCAGTTGATCTCCTTTGCGCGAGCGCTGCTGGCCGACCCACGCATCCTGATTCTGGATGAAGCCACCGCTAACATCGACACCTTCACCGAGGTGCTGGTGCAGCAAGGGTTGCAGCGACTGCTGCGTGGGCGCACAGCGCTGGTGATTGCGCATCGCCTTTCGACGATCAAGAACGCGGATACCATTATCGTGCTTCAGAACGGGCGTATCCTGGAGCAAGGCTCCCATCAGGAACTCTTGCAGCGCGATGGGGCATACGCCACGCTCTACGCGATGGGCTTTCGGCAGTCATCAAGCGTCTGAGCGTGCCTGCCTGGAGCGCCCATCTCTGGCGACGCTCCAGGCGGCTTACCCCTGCTTCTGCCAGACCATAACGAAGCTGATGGGCCGATGGAGATACTGGCTCCATTTTGGCTTCTGCGCCAGCCACTCTTCATCGATCAGCCCTTCGTGCATTTCGCGCAAGGACCAGCCTGCCGCGAGCGCAGCCTGCACGTGATCGCTGATGAGATGCACATACGTTTCAATGGTGGCGGGTTCACCCGACGCCCGGTTGAAATGCGTCGGCATGCCACCCATCATAAAAAACGGGTGATAGCCAACGAGCACGAAATAGCCGTTCGGGCGCGCGAGCCTGGCAGCTTCCTGATAGAGCGGGCGCACATCTGGCAAGTGCTCATCGGCCAGCGAAACCGTCACCAGATCATACGCCGCCGCCGCCAAAGGTGTTGCGCGTATATCCCCCTGGAAAAGCTGCCGATAGACTGCTTTGCCGCGCGCGCTTTCCAGCATGGCCGCCGTGAGATCAACGCCGTCGAGCGCGCCAACGCTGCGCTGCTTGAGCCAGACGCCGACGCGCCCGGTGCCGCAAGCTAAATCCGCTGCCTCGCGCATCTGCTCCCACGCGATGGATTGGAGGCGCTCCAGCAACCGCAGGTCCATGGCATCCAACACAATGCTTTCATAGGTGGACGCCCATTCTCCATAGCCTTCCTCTACAGAAAGGACAGGATAGTTGCGTGTATCGAAATGTGAAATGTCCATGATACATTCTTTTCTTACTGTTTAGACTTCTTCGCAAGGGTATCGATCAGCCTTCCAGGCCATCAGGCGTGTTGGCCTTCTTCCATCTCCTCGTTCTGCTCGCGATGGGGACTGAACGCGACAGCGCTGGTGGGGCGGGCGATCAACTCATTATACACGCTGCCCATTCGCTCCGGCGGATAGGGCATATCGTGTTCCAGCCACCACTGAATCAGCGCCAGCGTCGAGGCGACCAGATGATAGGCGGCAATCTCCATAGGCACCACAGCCTCTGGCAAGGGAGTATTCTGGCTCAGCGCGTTTTCGGTGCCTGCCTCGATGATGCGTTGCAGCAGCGTCGTCGAGCCTCGGCTGCTCAGCAGCACCCTGACAACCTCGCTCTGCTGCTGCACATAGCGAAACACCAACGTGCCAATCGTAGCCGGGTCGCCGTTGGGCGAAAGCGGCAGCAAATCAATGAGTTCCGCCAGCACCACCTCCAACACATCGAGCAGCAAGGCATCCTTATCATGATAATGCCGGAAAAAGGTCGCGTAGCCCACATCGGCGCGCTCCGTGATGTCACGAATCGTCACCGCTTCATAGCCCTTCTCCAGAGTAAGCGCAATCAACGCCTTTGCCAGTAAGTTCTGCGTGCGTTTAACCCGCCGGTCCTGTACTTCCATTTCTACTCTCATCAGGCAGGATATGAGCGCTGGTATGTCTGCTTATCATACCATACCTACCCCCTTTTGCGGCTTGCTCTTGACTCAGTGATACATTATGATCTATAGTATCTCATAAGATATTTAATATACAAAAATATATTCTATGGACTATAAGACACGTGATGTCTAACATCAAGAAGGGAACACCATGAGCATTTCAGCCGAACCCATCCATCCACCAGCTACCGAAAGCGTAGATGACGGCGACCGCTGCCCAGTTGACCATGCCGCGTTGGCGCGACAAAAGACCGGGCGCGTGGCTGAGCCGAGCAGGACGCCCATCGAACAAGATGCCGCTGGAGTCTGGCAGGTGCGCGGCTTTGAAGCGGCCAGGGCCATCTTGCGCAGCGCGGACACGAAGCAGACCGGCTTCAGGGCAGAGCTTTTAGAGCAGCTTCCCACCGGCATCAAAAACTCGCCCATTCTCTATCAGGAAGGCAAGGCGCACCAGCAGCAGCGCAAGCAAACGGCGCGTTTCTTTACGCCCAAAACCGTCAGTTCCGATTATCGGCAATTGATGGAGCGGCTCTCGGATAGGCTGCTTGACAAACTACGCCGCGCCCGCCGCGCCGACCTGAGCCAGTTGAGTATGACGCTTGCTGTTCGCGTCGCCGCCGAAGTGGTGGGCCTCACTAACAGCCGCCTGCCGGGACTGGAAAAGCGCCTGGATGCCTTCTTCGCCCAGGACATCCCCGCCTTCAGTCTGAAGCCGCTGGCCTTCGCCCGTTTCCTGTATACCCAACTGAGCATGGTTGTCTTCTTTTATCTGGATGTGCAGCCAGCCATTCGCGCGCGCAAGCGCCAGCCCCGCGAGGATGTCATATCCCACCTGATTGCTCAACGCTACAACAGCACCGAAATTCTGACGGAGTGCATCACCTACGCGGCGGCTGGCATGGCAACCACGCGCGAGTTCATCAGCGTTGCCGCCTGGCATTTCCTGGAACAGCCCACGCTGCGTGCCCGCTATCTGGCCGCGCCCGAAGCCGAACGACAAGAGCTGCTGCAAGAAATCTTGCGCCTGGAGCCGGTGGTGGGGCATTTGCTGCGCCGCGCTACTGCCGACATCCAACTTGTCAGTCAGGGCGCATCCGTCACCATTCGCAAAGGCGATCTGATCGACATCCATATTTACGCGGCCAATGCCGACGAAAACGCCGTCGGAGAGCAGCCCCTCGCACTCTGCCCCGGGCGCAAACTACGCGACGAGCGCATCACCCCGGCGGTGATGAGCTTTGGCGATGGGCATCACCGCTGCCCAGGCGCGTTCATCGCCATTCAGGAAACCGATATCTTTTTGCAGCGGCTGCTAGTGCTGGAGGGGCTGCGGATCGAGTGCCAGCCCTCGATGGGATGGAACGACCTGGTCACCGGCTATGAACTGCGCAACTTTGTGCTAGCCCTGGAGTCATAAGGCTGCCCCATTCCAGCTTTCCATGAACCGTGGAACAGGGCAGCTTGCCGTCACTCGCTCGCTTGCGCCGCCACAGGCGCAGGCTGAGCGAGCGCCAGCAGCAGCATCGTGCCCAGCAAGAGCGCCGCGCCCAGCAGGCCGAGCAGACTAAGCCGTTCGCCAAACAGCAGCCAGGCCAAAATAGCCGCTGTCAATGGCTCGCAGAAGGTGAGAATGCTGGTGAGCGTGGCTGGCGTTGAACGCAACCCCACTTGAAAGAGCATATAAGCCAGCGCGGTCGGGACAACGCCCATATAGAACAGCAGCAGCCAGCCCACTGCTGGATAGCTGAGCACCAGAGGGGTGGTCAAGAGAGAGCAGCCGAGCAACAGCAGCGCGCCGCTGGCAAACGAGGCCACGTTCACCTGCAACGAATGGTAGCGGCCACTCAACACGCGCGCAAGCAAGATGACCATGGCATAGGTTGCCGCCGAGATGAGCGAGAGCAGCACGCCCACCAGCAAACTCCCGAACGGCCTTTGCCCAGAAGGCGCGCCCGTTAAGAGCGCTGTCCCAACCAGCGCGCCCAGCAATGCCAGCAATATTCTGCCGGTAACCTGCTCGCGCAGAAAGAGCGCGGCCAGCAAGACCACCATCACCGGGGCCAGGCAAATCGTCACCATGGTGGCAATTGTCACGCCGCTGTTGGCAATCGCGGCGAAATAACAATATTGCGAGGTTGCCTGCATCGCGCCCATGCACAGCATCAACAGTGCATCGCGCCGTTTCACCTGCCAGAGACGCCGCCCCAGCCGCCTCCAGCAGAGCAGCAAGAGAACCAGCGCGGCAATCCCCAGGCGCAAGAAGGTAATTGAAAGCGCGTTGGTCGGGCGCAGGTCGTACACGGCCTGGGTGACGACCCCAGTCGTGCCCCAGAGCGTTGCCGCGCCCATAATGAACCACAGGCCACGGCGAGAAGAAAGGGAAGCGCGATCCATAAAATCATCCTTTCCCTGAAAGCCATCAATTGGTAAAGAGCGCAGGGATAGGATGAACAACACACCAGAGCGCACGCTGCCATCAGCAGGCGCGTCGTTTCGAGGATGAAGCTAGAAGCCTCTCACCTATCCCTGATAGGGAGAAGCCGGAGGGGGAAGCAGCGAGAAGTTGTAGAGGAGGTCTGACATGAGGGCTAGTCCTTCCAGGCGGCGAAGATAAAGCGCCAGTCCGCTTTTGCGCTACTATACCACAAAGAGGCCATCTCCGCAATTGGATGATGCGCGCCACATCTGCTACCTACGCCCCGATACTGCCTGCCGCTTCCTTCATTCTATTTTTATTATAATATTAAAATAAATCATAGCTTTACAATTATGAAGAAATAGTGTACTCTATATGTAGGTTCCTGCCAGTGGTGAGGTTGCGTAGCTCTGATCCGGTGTCTACGGTTCTGCATAAGGAGGTTCGTTATGGCTCATGTTTCTTCCCCAGCGGCGCAGACCGCGATTCGTGTTCGCCCCTATATGCCCGACGACGCGGCTTTTGTCTTGCAGCTTGCGCCGCGCCTGCTTGTCGGAATCCCGCCCTGGCGTGACCCTGAACGCTGGTTGGCGACGGCCCACGATTGGCTCACCGGCAGCATCGCCCGCTTCGGGAAAGAAACCATGATCTTCATTGCCGAAGACAGCCAGGGAACCCGGCTGGGCGCGGCAGCGGTATCGCATCACCAGCATTTTACTGGCGAACAGCAAGCCTACATAGGGGAATTGGCGGTAAGTGAAGTCGCGGAGGGACACGGGGCAGGGCAGGCGTTGGTTGAAGCCTGTGCTGGATGGGCGCGTGAACAGGGCTATCGATTTCTGGCCCTGGAAACCGGCATCGCCAATACGCGGGCAAGGGGCTTCTACGCGCACCTTGGGTTTCTGGAAGAAGATATTCGATTGGTGAAACCTTTGTAAACGACGGCGCGCCGGTCCCGCTTGCTTATCTGAGTAGACCAGATGAGGCAAAACATGTTACACTACCGGTGCATTGCTGCGCTTCAGCCCCTTTTCCAGCATCGACGAAAGCGCAGGCGTAACACAAATAGGCAGGTAAGTGATGCTATGAGCAACGAATACGACGCCATTGTCCTTGGCCTGGGAGCAATGGGCAGCGCTGCCGTCTATCAACTGGCGCGCAAAGGCAAGAAGGTGCTGGGGCTGGATCAATTTTCCCCGCCGCACACGTTGGGGTCCACGCATGGCGACACGCGCATCACCCGCCAGGCCATTGGCGAAGGCGCGGAATATGTGCCGCTGACGCTGCGCTCATACGAACTCTGGCGCGAGATCGAGCAGCAGACCGGTCAGGACTTGCTGACCGTGACTGGCGGGTTAATCATGGCAAGCCAGAGCAGCCCTGACCCCATGCATGGCGCGGAAAGCTTCCTCCAGACCACAATTGCCACTGCCGAGCAGTACCACATCAAACATGCGGTGCTGGAAACTGACCAGATTCGCCAGCGCTTCCCGCAGTTTCAACTGGTGGGTGACGAACTGGCTTACTATGAGGAGAATGCAGGATTTCTGCGCCCTGAACGCTGCATCCAGGCGCAGCTCGCGCTGGCCGAGCACTTTGGCGCAACCATCCAGACGGGCGAGAAAGCGCTGGCCTACGAAACCGACGCCACCAACAGCCGCGTCACCGTGCGTACCGTGCGCGGCAGCTACACGGCTGAAAAGCTGATCATCAGCGCTGGCCCCTGGGTAAGCAGCCTGCTCGAAGCCGAGTATACGCGCTATTTCACCGTCTACCGCCAGGTGCTGTTCTGGTTTGGCCTGAAAGGCTCCATCGAACCGTTTCTGCCTGGCCGCTTCCCCATCTTCATCTGGGCGCGCCCCAATAGTTCCATCTACGGCTTTCCGGCTATCGATGGCCCGGCAGGTGGCATCAAGATCGCCACTGAAGACTATACGAAGACCACCACCCCCGACACCGTAGAGCGTGCCGTCAGCGCGCAGGAAATGCAGGAGATGTATACGCAGCACATCGCCAACAGCTTCCCTGCCATCAGCGACACCTGCGTCAAAGCGGTTTCGTGCCTTTACACAGCCACGCCCGATGAAGGGTTTGTGATCGACACGCACCCGCAGCACCCGCAGGTCATCATCGCTTCGCCGTGTTCGGGCCATGGGTTCAAGCACTCAGCCGCCATCGGCGAAACGCTGGCCGAACTGGTAACCGACGGCAAGAGCCGAATCGACATCAGCCGCTTCTCGCTGCGCCGCTTCCAGGCAGCGCAGGCATAAGCGCCCGCCGCGCCTACGCGGAAAGCTCATCCCTTTCCTCCAGGGGCAGAATATCTGTCCCTGGCGCGCTGGGCGCAAAAGAACTGCGCAGATAGAGCGGAATCCCCCAGCGCGCCAGCGGTTCCACAGCGCGCGGATGCAGCACACGCGCGCCCGCCGCGGCGATCTCGGCAACTTCGCGGTAAGACAGACGCGGCAAAAGCTGCGCGTCGGCCACCACGCGCGGGTCAGCCGTATAGACGCCCGCCACATCGCTGTAAATATAGAGCGCCTGCGCGCCCAAAGCCGCCGCGACGACGGCGGCGGAATGATCGGACCCATTGCGCCCCAGCGTCGTCGATTGTCCAGACGCATCCAGGGCGATGTAACCAGGCAGCACCGGCACTGCATCTTGCGCCAGCGCGCCAGCCAACTGCGGCAGCAGCCAGGCGCGTGTCGCCAGCACCGACGGCTCTGCCTCTTCGGCCACGTTGGCAAGCAGCACCGGCTCACCGGAGAAAGCCGATGCTTTGATGCCTTCTCTTCTCAAGCCAGCCGCGAAAAGATCAACGACCAGCCGTTCGCCCCAGCCCGAAAAGCGCCTGATCTCTCGTGCGGCGCTCGCCTGCGAACATGCGCGCGCTGCCAGCGCCTGGGCAGCCGCTTCCATCCTGGCCCATTCACGACCAAACGCCTCAGGAACCTTCCCAGCAATTTCCAGATAGGTCTGGCGATGGCGCTGCTCCAGCGCGGCCAGATCATCCCACCAGGGCGGCTGACCTGCAAGCACGGCGTTTGCCACGCGAATCAGCGCGTCCGTCACACCGGCCATTGCCGAAACCACAACCACAACCGGAGTCTGCGCGCGGTGCCCGGCCACAATGCGCGCCGCTGCCAGAATACGTTCCGCCGTGCCCACCGAAGAGCCACCGAATTTGACAACCAGCATAGATACCTGCTTCCAATCTATCGCTCAGCCGAGACACGTCCAGCCTTGCAGGCCAGGTCCGGCTCTTCGCTCGCAGTTGGCGCTGCCAGAAAAGGCCGCAGCAGCGCGTCAAGTTTCTCCCATTCCTTCAGGAAGGCATCGTGCCCATGCGGCGAATGAATCTCCACATAGCGCGCGTTGCCGCCCGCAGCGCTGATGCCCTCGGCCAGTTCGCGCACCTGGCGCGCGGGATACAGCCAGTCGCTGTCGACACCCACCGCCAGCACCGCCGAGCGAATGCGCGCGAAAGCCTCTGCGTCAGACCCCCGCCCTTCAGCAGCATCGTAGCGGTCCATCGCGCTCGATAGATACAGATAGCTATTCGCGTCGAAGCGGCGCACCAACTTATCGCCCTGGTGCAGAAAGTAGGTTTCCAGGTCCAACTGAGGGCCAAACGTCGGCCAGTCGCCAGACCGCGTGGCAAGCCGACGCCCAAAGCGCTCTTCCAGTCCCTCCGGGCTGTTATAGGTGAGGATGCCCAGCATGCGCGCAATGTGCAGGCCCGCCGCCGGGCCAGCGCCCAGCGGATAATTTCCCTCCTGCCAGGCCGGGTCGCGCAGAATTGCCTGGCGCGCGATCACATCAATTGCCAGCCCCTGCGCCGAAAGGCGCGGCGACGCCGCAATCACCAGCGCGCGCGCCACCATATCAGGATACGCCAGCGCCCACTCCAGCGTTTGCAAGCCGCCCAGCGACCCACCAGCCACAGCGGCCAGCTTTTTGATGCCCAGATGCTCCAGCAGCGCGCGCTGCGCTCGCACCATATCGCCAACGCTCACCAGCGGAAAGCGCAGGCGATACGGCTGCCCATCGAGCGGATGCGGGCTGAGTGGGCCGGTGCTGCCATAGCAACTGCCCAGCACATTGGAACACAACACAAAGAACCGGTTGGTATCAAAGACGCGCCCCGGCCCGACCATCGGATTCCACCAGCCCGCGCGTGGGTCATCGGGCAGCGCTTCATCAAAGGCATGCGCGTCGCCGGTCAATGCGTGGCACAACAGAATCACGTTATCCGCCGAAGCATTCAGCCGACCCCAGGCTTCATACGCCAGCGTCACCGGCGCCAGGGTGGTTCCGTCATCAAGCTGGAGTGCGGGAAGCACCACCTCGCCGCGCTGCCAGGTTCCCGCCGCCTGCTCCTGATGTGGCTGCCGATCCTCATCGGACAGGAACGCTGAGGTCAGAAGATCGCCAGAGTCGCTCACCTGCTTGCTCCTTTGTTATGCACAAAAAGACCCCTCACCCGCAGGGGCGAAGGGTTTCGCGGTACCACCCTGATTTACCAACGCTGGCACGCAGCGGCTTGGCCTTGTTGACATCAGCCACTGCGCGGCAGCAGCGAACGCCAGGGCGTGATAACGGCGCCTACCCGGCCTGGGCCTACTTGCGCGAAGGGGTGCTACACGCTGTCAGCCTGCAACTCGAAGGTCATTTTCCGCCTGAAAACCCCGATGCCGCCTTTTCACCAGCTACGGCTCTCTGTCTTCGGCTTTCCGGGCGTACTCGTCCTCGTCACGGTTGTTACGCTTTATGGTCAAAGAAAACGCCCTCATCCAGCGAGCGGATAAGGGCGGAAAGTACAGGCATGCGGTTCCATCTCTGTCTTTCCCGCCTCTCATCTCGCGGTAGATACCGCCGGAGTTTGCACCGTTCTCGCCTCATTGCGAGTGGTTGCCAGGCTTCATCGGGCCTTATCCCTCAGCCAGTCTTGATAAGAGTGGGCGCTACTTTGAGTTGTCTGGAGATTACTATACCCGAATTTGCCGCTTGCCGTCAAGAGCGTCCACTACATACAGAACACGAACCGCAAAGAGGAACCCCTCTGGGGTTGGAACACGTTCCCAGAGGGGTTCTGCTCTCACGCGAAGTCCCAGTTCTTAGAACTGAACCTGCTCGGCCTGCGTCACCAGGGCGATCTCCTGGTTGAGACCCGCCACCAGCTTGGGGCCGGTATCGCCAATCTGGATGATGGCGTTGCAATAGGAGACCCAATCGTTATAGAAGCTCGCCTTGTTTGGGCCGTTCCAACTGCTTTCCAACTGATTCACCAGATTGATAAGCTGGCTGCGATACTGCGCCACATCGTTGTCAATGTTCTGAAAAATCGGCACTACCTGTTGGGCCAAAGAAACGTCGAATTGAAACTGACTGCCACCACCAGACATTGTGTGTCCCTCCTAATTGTGTCTTTTGGCTGTCGCAGCCCCCAATGGACTTTGTACAGCTTTGTTTTGATTGGCAAGCGCTCGATTGCCTTGCCAGAAAGGGAAACGTTCCAGAAAGTGTTTTTTGAGTATTGTTGTTTTTGATTTCCCTGGTCCGTTCGTTCTTTCTGTGCAGAGTATACATGACCCAGCAAGGGAAAACTATGAAGTGGGTCATTTTTCGGATGTGATCCGGTTCACCCCGCTTGATGCTCGCCATCAGGACGAGCGGGCTTGACAACCAGCGGGGTATCTGGCATACTCATAGCAGATGGTGGTCTATACAACATACCAATCATACCACTTATCACAGCAGCGCTTGTGGACACCTATCTTTATAGCAGGAAAGGGCCAGGAGATGTCAGCCGATCCGCGCGCGCCTCTTCAGCACGAGCAGCCATACAACCTGTTGGCAACTGAGCAGGTGAACCCAGCGACCAGAGAGATTGACCGCATGACCACCCTGGAGATGGTTCAGGCCATGAACGCCGAGGATGCGCGAGTGGCTGATGCCGTCCACCAGACGCTGCCCCAGATTGCCAGCGCCATCGACGCGATTGCAGCGCGGCTGCGGCGCGGCGGGCGGCTGATCTATATGGGCGCGGGCACATCGGGACGCCTGGGCGCGCTCGACGCCTCTGAGTGCCCGCCAACCTTCAACGTCCCTCCGGATATGATTATTGGCTGCATGGCTGGCGGGCCATCCGCCCTGACCAGGGCCATGGAAGACCAGGAAGACAGCGCCGAGTCCGGCCAGGCCGACGCCGAGCGCCTGAACATCACCGAAGCCGACGCGCTGGTGGGCATCACCGCCAGCGGGCGCACGCGCTATGTGCTGGGGGCCATCGCTTTTGCAAAAGAATGCGGAGCGCTGACCATCGGCCTGGCATGCAACGTCGGCACGCCGCTGGAGGAGCAGGTGGACATCATCATCGCGCCCGTCGTCGGGCCAGAGGTCATCAGCGGCTCGACGCGCCTGAAGGCTGGCACTGCGCAGAAAATGGTGCTGAATATGCTCAGCACCGGCGTCATGATTCGGCTGGGCAAAACCTTCGGCAATCTGATGGTTGATGTCCAGGCGACCAACCAGAAGCTGCGCCAGCGCGCCATCGGCATTGTGCGGCAGGCCACGGGGCTGGAGCAAGACGCCGCCGAAGCGCTGTTGGCGGCGTCGGGCGATGAGGTCAAGACGGCCATCCTCGCGGCGCGCGCCAACATCGCGCCGGAGCGGGCCAGAGCACGGCTCACCGAGCATGGCGACGTGCTGCGCGCTGCGTTGGAAGCGCGCCCATGACCACAACTTCGGCGCGCAATGGCTTCGGCCCCTGCTTTCTGGGCATCGACGGCGGGGGCAGCAAGACGCTGGCCGTGGTGGTCGATGCCGATGGGCAGGAACGCGGGCGCGCTCTGGCAGGGAGTGCCAATTACGCGGCGGTGGGCGTGGAGCAAGCCATGGCGAACCTCCACGCGGCGGCTGAGCAGGCGGCTCAGGCCGCTGGCTGCCACTTGCCCGTAAAAGCCGCCTGGTTGGGGCTGGCGGGCGTTGACCGCCCCGCCGACCACGCGCTGCTCCTTCCCCATGTGCAGCCCCTGGCCGAGACCATTCGCCTGACCAACGATGCCGAACTGCTGCTGAGCGCGCTGGATGCCGCCGTGGGCGTAGCATTGGTGGCGGGCACCGGCTCCATTGCCCTGGGGCGCGATGCGCGCGGTTTCATCGTGCGCGCTGGCGGTTGGGGGCATATCCTGGGCGACGAGGGCAGCGGCTATGACATCGGGCGATTGGCCTTGCAGGCAGCGACACGCGCCGCCGATGGCCGGGGCGAGGCCACCGCGCTGCTGGAAGGCATCATGACCGAATGGAACCTGGAGCGTCCAGACGACATGATCGGGCGCGTCTATGGCGATGATGATAAAGCCGCCATTGCGCGTTTGTCGTCGCTGGTCTTTCAGGCCACCCAGGACGGGGACCGCGTGGCGCGCAAGATTGCGCAGCACGCCGCCGATGAACTGGCGCTGGCCGCGCTCACCGTTTGCGCGGCACTAGATTTCTCAGATAAGCGCGTTGCGTTGGCGCTGGGCGGCGGGCTGCTCATCCACGAAGCCGCCTTGCGCAGCCAGGTGCTGCGCCGCCTGCGCCGCCGCCTACCACTTGGGCGCGTCGCCATGGTCGAACAACCAGCGCTCAGTGCCGCGCTGGCCGCCATCACCCTTGCTACCTCCAGCGCGTGGACCAGCGCCCCAGAAGACGCTTTGCGCAATGCCCATTAGAGGAGGAAAACACGCATGACTGATTACACTGCCGGATTGACCTTAGAGGAGCAAATCGGCCAGCTTTTCATGGTGGGCTTTGATGGCACGAGCGCCACGCCAGGCGTCCTTGACCTGATCGAGCGCTACCATGTGGGTGGCATTATCTTTTTCACGCGCAACATCGGCACGGCGCAGCAGGTCAGCGACCTGACACGCAATTTGCAGGCGGCAGCGTTTGCCGCTGGGCAGCGAGCGCCCTTGCTCATCAGCATCGATCAGGAAAACGGCATGGTCCGGCGGCTGGGCGAGGATATGACCGCCTTTCCGGGCAGCATGGCGCTGGGCGCTGTCGGCTCGGAGCAGATCGTTGCCGAGGTAGCCCAGGCCACCGGAGAAGAACTGAAGGCGCTCGGCATCAATATGAACCTCGCGCCGGTTGCCGATGTCAACAATAATCCGGCCAATCCAGTCATCGGCGTGCGCTCCTTTGGCGAAGACCCTCAGCAGGTCGCCCGGCTCACTGCCGCCGCGGTGCGCGGCTATCGTGCCGCTGGGGTCGTCTCGTCGCTCAAACATTTTCCTGGGCATGGCGACACCGCAACCGATTCGCACCGCGCCCTGCCGGTCATCCCGCACACCATGGAGCGCCTGAACGCCGTCGAACTTGTGCCCTTCAAAAGCGGCATCGCGGCGGGCGCAGACAGCGTGATGATCGCCCATATCTTCCTGCCTGCCCTGATGCCCGCTGATGGGCTGCCCGCCACCGTCTCGCCCGCTGTCATTCAAGGCTTGCTGCGCGAGCAGCTTGGCTATGCTGGCGTGGTCGTCTCCGACTGCATGGAAATGGACGCCATCACCAACACGGTTGGCGCGGCGCAGGGGTCGGTGCTGGCGCTGAAGGCTGGAACCGATATCGTGCTGGTGTCGCATCGTTATGATCGCCAGTGCGCCAGCATCGAGGCCGCGCTGGCGGCAGCGCGCTCCGGCGAACTATCGTCAGAGACCATCGCCCAGGCGGCAGAGCGCGTGCTCAGTCTGAAGCAGCGCCTGCTCTCCTGGGACGCTGCCATGCCAGCCACGCCCTCGATCTGGTCGGGCAGTCCGGCCCATCAGCAGCTTGCTCAGCAAACATATGAGCAAACGGCCACACTCGTCAGAAATGCAGACGCTCTGCTGCCGCTGCGCCTGGACCCGGCAGACTCACTGGCTATCTTGATCCCCCAGCCAAATACATTCTCCCAGGCATCAGATAAAGTGCAGCATCATGACTTTTTCGTGGCAAGTATGCGCCAGCGTCACGGCAACGTTAACGCCTTCGTGCTATCTCCTCAGCTAACCGATGCGGAAATCCAGCGAGCGCTGCAAGCCTCCCGCAGCGCCAGGGCAACCATCATGCTGACCATGAATGCCAATCTGGACAAGCAGCAAGCCGAACTGATGCGTGTCTTGCTCCAGGCTGGCGCGCAGGTGATTGGCGTCGCGGTGGGCAATCCCTATGACCTGCTCGCGTTTCCGGCGCTGCGCACCTATCTTGCCACCTACGAATACACACGACCCGCTCTGGAGGCGGCGGCGCGCGTTCTGTTTGGCGAAACGCCAGCGCGCGGGCGGCTGCCTGTCAGCCTTCCCAATCTGCTTTAAACCGGCTAGATTTATCTTGCCTGTTGCCGCTGAAACTGCTATACTCCCCCTAGTTGACACGCACACCAAGTAGGGGGAGGAATTATCAGTGGCACAAGACGGGCAGGAAATCGCCGGATATAAACTGATTAAAAAAGTTGGGGAAGGCGGGATGGGGCAGGTATTTCTTGCCGAGCAACTCCGCCTGCGCCGCCAGGTTGCAATCAAGTTGGTCCATCTGGATGTGAAGCCAGAAAATGGCGCCGAGCCAGCAGACGAACTGACGCGCGAGGCCGAAGCGCTGATGGCCCTGGAACATCCCCATATTTTGTCACTCTATGACGCCGGGCGCTCCGAGGACACCGCGTATCTGGTGATGCCCTACCTTCCTGAAGGCTCGCTTCAAGATGCCCTGCGCCCAGGGCAGCGCCAGCAGCTTCAGCTTCCCCTGCCGCCAGGCGAGGCGCTGATCTATGTGGAGCAAGCCGCCGCGGCGCTCCAATACGCGCATGATCGTAACTTCATTCACCGCGATGTCAAACCGGCCAATTTTCTGATTCGCTCTCTTTCGCGCACCACCGGCAGCGGGCGCGGCACGAAGCGGCTGCACCTCTTTCTGGCCGATTTCGGCCTCTCCAAGTTTCTGGCGTATTCCAGCAACACCACGCACCTTTCCGGCACGCCAACCTACATGGCCCCGGAGCAGTTTCAAGGGCACGCCACCCCAGCCAGCGACCAATATTCCCTTGCCATCCTCTTTTTCTATCTCCTCACCGGGGATTTGCCCTATCGCGGCTCGCCTGTCGAACTCATGTTTCATCACCTCAGCGACACGCCCCCGTCGCCGGCCAGCCGCGTGGAAGGCATTCCAGAGTCGCTCGCCAACGTCGTGCAGCGCGGCATGGCAAAGACCCCCGAAGAACGTTATCCCTCGGTATCAGCCATGGCCGAGGCTGCCCACGAAGCATTGGTGGAGGCTGGGCTGCTGGTGTCGCAAGAGTCGATGCCCGTGTCTGCCGTGCGTCCGTCTGACCTCCAGACGCCGAACAGCAATCCCCCGGCATCGCTGGGGCCAACAGCGGCGCTGGAGCCTCCTACGAAAACTCCTGAGTCGGTGCTGGAAGCCTCAACGATCACGCCCGCAGCCACTGTCAGTACCGATGATCTGGTCACCTCCAGAGGGCCAGCGGCAGAGAGCGCCCCGGCTGCCCCCGCGAAGCCCGCCGAAAGTTCGTTCGGTAATTTGCCAACGATTGCCGGGAAATCGGATCAAGGCTCGCTGCCCACCATCGCCATCGAAGACCACAAGCCACCAGCCAGGCCGCCCAGAGATGAGGGTCCGGCTCCGGCAGGTCGGCGCAGCCGCAGCATGGTCGTGGGACTTTCGGTGGTGGCCGCCATCATCCTGATTGGCGTGGTCCTGGGAAGTGGGGTGCTCCTGCAATTAGGCCCGTTCCACAAGAACGCGCCCGCCACCCAGGCCACGCAAGCGCCAACGGCCACGTCCACCGGCCAACCCACCGCAACCGCGACGCCTATCCCCAGCCCAACGGCCATTCCGGCGGGCGATCTGCTCAACGCCATTCTGGCGCAAAATCCGAGCTATACCGTAGACCTGACCCAGGGCAATACCCCTTGGGATGGACCAACTCCAATCAATCCACATGGGACTTATAATTTTAACTCCCCGGGCGGCTCTGTCGTGTTCCTCAACGGAATCATTACCTACAACGCTCACAACTTTTCAACTCCGTTTGCTCTGTCTGTCAAACTTCAGGCGCCTTCCGACCGGCAGTTTTATATCCTCCTGGATACGACAAATCCGAGTGGCGCTCATCATTACTACCGGCTGCAACTCACAAACAATGCGGCTCCGCAGGCAGCCGATTCAACCGATAACAAAACATTTAAGACGGATGGCACAGCCACAAGCCCTAACACAACCTGGGGTGATGGAAACACCCATACGTTGATTCTTGTTTTGGACAAAACACGCCTTGTGTTCTACCTTGATGGGACACCGCTGATAGATACGACCATTCCACAACCCTATCCTACGGCAATACTTAACCTGGCGACGCTTGACCAGGCAACCATCACCAGCATCAAGGCGTATAACATTCCTGCGGGTGATTGAGCCAGCGCCCCTGGCACACATGCTGCGGAAGAGACTTCCACCGGCTGGCCTGTCCATACCATAGCAAATCAAAGAGCCAGCACCAGAAAGAGGTCTCTTCCCATGCGCGTGATCGCTTCCCTGCTGCTGGGATACATATTCGGCTCGTTTCCGTCCGGGGTGTTAATTGGGCGCTGGAAGGGCGTGGATGTGCGCCGCTATGGCAGCGGCAGAACCGGCGCAACCAATGTGCTGCGCACGCTCGACCCAGGCAGCGCCGCGCTCGTCGCTGGACTGGATATGCTCAAGGGCACGCTGCCAGTGCTGCTGACGTGGGCGCTCTTCAAGCCGCGCAGCGATTGGAACGACGCGGCGGCAGGCATGGGGGCTGTCATCGGGCATACCCATTCGATCTTCTTGCGATTCAAAGGCGGACGCGGCGTCCTGACGACGGGCGGCGCGATGCTGCCCATGAATCTGCCCATCCCCTGGCTGGCCCTGGTGGTGGCCGCTGTGCCCATCGCCCTGACGCGCTATATCTCGCTGGGGTCGATGATCGGTGTCTCCAGCCAGGCGCTGATGGCGCTGCCGCTGGCGCTGACCAAACGCGATTCCTGGGCGCACTTCGCCTACGCGCTCGCCAGCGCAGCCTGGGTCGTGGCCGAACACCACGATAACCTTCAGCGCTTGCTGGCAGGCACAGAACGCAAAGTGGGGCAGAAAGTGCAGATTGCCAGCACGCCAGCGGTTCAGATGCCCACTTCTGCGGGCAGTTCCTCCCTGCCTGCCCAGGTGCGATAGACATCGATTTGTTCGCGTGTCTGTTTGGCGGACCAGCCAAGTTCACGCGCCATCAGGCCCGCCACGTCGGCGGCCACCTCAACGCCGTGCCGGTGGTCCTCAATCGCAATGCGCGTGCGGCGCGTCAGCATATCTTCCAGCGTCAGCACCATTTCGGCGCGGCTGGCATGCACGACCTCCGCCCGCAAAAAGGGCAGATCAGGCACAATCCGTCGGGCCAGACTGGCGTCCTGCTCGATCAGATCAAGTAGAGCCAGCGCCTGGCTCCCATAATAGAGGCTCAGATGCTCCACAACATCCGCGCTCAGGCCAAGCGCCCGCCCACGTTGGGGCAGTTCCTGGGCCACTTCTTGCCAGCGTTCAGCCCCCAGCAGCGCCAGATGCTCAGTAGGGTGTTTGATCTCCAGGTGATCGCGCTTTGCCAGATGATCGACCGTATCCTGGGCCATCCGACGCCAGGTCGTCAGCTTGCCTCCAACAATCGACACCAGCCCGTTGGGGTTTTCCAGAATCGCGTGCGTGCGCGACAGGTTCTTGCCCTGCGTTTTATCGCGCGAACGGACCAGCGGGCGATATCCAGCATACGTGCTGATAATATCCTTCTGAGTCAAATTAATATCCAGATAATGGTTCACATGCCGGATAAGATAGTCGATGTCTTCCTGGCTGGTGGTGGGGTGGTCCAGATCACCACCCTCCGTATCGGTGGTCCCGATAATGGCGCGGCCCTCCCAAGGAATCACAAAGAGAATGCGGTTATCTTCCGTCTGCGGCAACACAATCGCCATATCGCCCAGCCGCAGACGATCGCGCGACACCACCAGATGCGCGCCCTTGCTGGGCTGCACCTCGATCTGCGGCTTCGCGCCAGTCAGCGCCTCGATCTTTTCCGCCCAGACGCCGCCCGCGTTGACGAAATGCCGCGCTTGAACCATAAACTCTTGCCCGCTGAGCGTATCGCGCACCTGCGCGGCACTCAGCTTGCCGTCCTGCTGCTGAAAGCCAATTACCTCCGCGTGGTTGGCAATGGCCGCGTTCCAGCGCGCCGCCGTGCGCAGCGCAATCAACGTCAGCCGGGCGTCGTCAAGCTGGGCATCGTAATAGGTGAAGGCGTTGCGTAGTCCTTCGGACCTCAGCGGTGGGGCCAGGTCCAGCGCTTCAGCGTGGCTGATGCGTTGGTGTCGCCGAATATTGCGCCGTCCGGCCAGCGCGTCATAGAGATACAGGCCAACATCCAACACCCAACTATTGCCGAATCCGCCGGGCAAGGTGATTGGCAGGCCCACGGGATGACGCTCACCCTGGTACATCGGCAACACAAAGCCCATCGGGCGCACCAGAAACGACACATGCTCCAGAAGCAGCCCGCGTTCCGCCAGCGCCTCGTGCACCAGGCCGAAATCGAACTGCGGCAGATAGCGAATGCCGCCATGCGCCAACTTCGTCGATTTGCTGCTGGTGCCGCTGGCAAAATCGTTGCGCTCCACCAGCGCCACAGCATAGCCGCGCGCCGCCGCGTCAAGCGCCACGCCTGCGCCCGTAATGCCCCCGCCGATGACGAGCACATCAACGGGCGTGCGGGCCATACGTGCCAGGTGTTCACCACGCGCCGCAGCCGAGAAGCTCTCCATCTGGATAATCCTCCAATGCCGCTACACTTTCAACTGCGGCTGGGTTCAGGGTGCTCTTCGGTCCTTTCCTCGCGCACCGCGCGACCATCCACCCGTGCCTCGCCAGACACTCCTGCTCCTTTCACCTCCAGCACCTTCCGAATAGTGAAATCATAAATGAATGCGCCGAAGACGCCGCCAGCCAATGGTGCCACAATCGGAATCCACCAATAGTCGGCAGGCCAGGCCAGCGTTCCACCGCCCACAGCCGTCACCAGCAGGCGAGGCCCGAAGTCGCGCGCCGGGTTAATCGCGTAGCCCGTGTTGCCACCGAACGAGAAGCCAATGGCGACCACGATCAGCCCAATAACGAGCGGGCTAAGGTTCGCCTGAACTGGCTGATTGCGCAAGTCCACCAGGGCAAAGATCAATCCGACCAGCAGGGCTGTGCCAATAAACTCATCGCCAAACGCGCCGCCGATGCCGACAAAGGCTCTGGGAGCGGTATAAAATACGCCGCCCAGCGTCGTAATATTATGCCCATTGAGCGCGTGATACAGTGCGCCCCGGTACACGAGATAGAGCAGCAGCGCCGCGAGAAAAGCGCCAAAAACCTGCGCAATCCAATAGGGAACGACCTTGCTCCAGGGGCACTTGCCACGCGCGGCAAACGCCAGCGTCACCGCAGGGTTGATGTGCGCGCCGCTGACGGCTCCGGCCACATAGATACCCAGCATGACCGCGAAACCCCAGCCAAAGGCCACCAGGTTCCAGTCAACAGGGAAGAACCCGCCTGGAGTCACTGCCCCTTTGACATTGGAAAGTGTGGCCGGAAAGACGTTATTAGAAAACAAGAGAAAGGTTGCCACGCAGCCATCGCCAAAGAGCACCAGCACCAGCGTGCCCAGGAACTCTGCCATCAACTCGCCAGATAACCCGCTGTAGATGCTCTTTGCTGTTGATCTGTTCATGGCACGCTCAGCAGGCTACCTTGTGGCCGTCGGTTGGGGTCAGTTCTCCTGAGGGCAATTCCGATGTGCAAAAGGCACAGCGAGACGCCTTGACGGGGATGGTGCTCAAGCAGAATGGGCATTCCTGCGTGGCCGCTTCCTTGTTACGCTCGCGTCGTTTATTCAAGGCCATGATGGGCCGCACGACCAGGAAGAAGATCACCGCTGCAATAATAATGAAGCTGACCACCGCATTGATGAACGCGCCAACCAGCAGCCTGCTGTGGCCCCGCAAGGGGATGCTCCAATCAGGAAAGCTAAAGCCGCCCGTGATGCCAAGCAAAGGAGTAATGATGTCGGCTACAAAGGCGGCTATGACCGCTCCAAAGGCCGCGCCAATCACGACAGCCACCGCTAGATCGATCACGTTGCCGCGCATAATGAACTCTTTGAACTCGCGCAAAGCATTCATGCTGCTCTCCTTTGCCGAACCACTCAGCAGACAACACCAGGGCTGGGTATGTGGGCATGCGGCAAAGAGCATGCCAGCGAGACTCTTCTGGGTCTCGCCTTGCGCCGATCTGTGGCTGGGCCATCAACTAACGATTTCAACACGTGTAGCCTTGATAGAGTGTCCCTGGCCGCAGGCGCCCGTCACATAAATATGGGAACCAACCTGCACGGCGCTGGCTGTGACCACCTGTCCAGCCTTCACATACTGGGTATGGGAGGTGATATAGATAGTCTCTGTGTTCCCGTTCGGCCCGGTAACTGTGATTGTTCTTTCAGTCACGCTTGAGACGGTGAGTTGCCCACCGCACTGGCCCGACGCACCAGGCGTTCTGGTTGGGAATAGCCGGACGTTCGCACCAGGCGCTGCACCTGGCCCGGCTGCCTGAGCCTGGCTGGTAACAAGCGCTGCCCCCAGAGTGAGCGCCAATGCGAGGGCAATGCCTCCAATCAAAAGCAACCTGCGCCCGCGCTGATGCAGCCTGAAAGTCCAGGAAAACAGAAACGCTGCCGACTCTTTAAAGCCTTCCATTCGGCGTGCCTCCTGAAAAGAGACTGAGGCGGCGAACACACGCGCCGCCGTCTCGCGGAGGTCGCATTATTTACGCCTTTGGGGAACGCAAGAGCAGCCGAGGAAGAGCAGCAGCATTAGTTTTTTGACGAGGGCAGCTGCTGCTGTGTATAGCGGCGCAGCGCAACCCAGCGCCAGGCGACCCAGCCCGTCAGCAGGACCGTGACCAGCCCGCCGGACACGATGGCAAAGGGCGCGCCCAGAAACGCCGCCACAAGGCCCGCTTCCAGTTCGCCCAGTTGCGGCCCGGCGTCTCCCATAATCATATGGATACTGGACATGCGCCCGCGTACATAGTCGGGCGTCAGCGTGTGGCGAATCGTCGCCCGAATGATCGTCGAGACTGTATCGCCCGCGCCTGTCAGCCCAAAGAGCAGATAGGATAGCGCAAAGATGGGTGACAGGCCAAACAGCGCCGTTGCCAGCCCATACACCATGACGCTCGCCAGCATCGTCGCACCCTGCCGCCGAATGCCCCGGCGCAGCGAAAGCAGAATACCCGTCGAAACCGCCCCCACCGGCTGCGCCGTTGCCAGCACGCCATAGCCCTGCACGCCCACATGCAGCAGGCGATCAGCAACAATAGGCAGCATGGTGCGCGCCGACGAAAAGAACGTCGCGTAAAAGTCAATCAGCAGCGTGCCCCAGATCAGCCGCTCGCCGCGCACAAAGCGCAAGCCCTCTTTTAGCGCCCGCCAGCTAACTTCCGCCCGCTCCACGCCCTCCTGCCCGCGATAGCGAATCGCCCAGACCGCGCCGAAGACCAGCAAGAACGAGCAGGCATTGATGGCATAGACCAGGCCAATGGTCAGATGCGCAATCGTCTCGCCTGCCAGTCCTGGACCAATCACCGTGCCGATCATCCAAATCAGCGAGTTCAGGCTGACCGCGTTAGTCAGATGCTCGCGCGGCACCAACTGAGGTGCGAGCGAGTTCTGGGCTGGCTCATCAAACGCTTCGATGGCGATGCCTGCCGCCGTCAGCCCATAGAGCGCGAGCAGCGTCACATGGCCGGTCAGCGTCACGGCTGCCAGGGCGGCAGCAATCACCGCTGAGGCGATATTGCAGACGAGAATGAGCTTGCGACGATCAAAGCGGTCCGCCAGCAGCCCACCGAACAAACCAAACCCAATGATGGGGAAGATGCGCACCAGCCCCAGCAAACCCAGGCCCAGCGGGCCAGCATCCACCGACACCCGCTGCCCAAAGAAGGCGAGGCTATAGGTCGTCCCTTGCAGTAGTTGATAGACGTGCCAGTTGACGGCCACCACCTGCATCTGCGAGCCAACCGACGAGATCAGTTCACCACCCCAGAACAGCCGGAAGTCTCGATGCCGCAGCGCCGCCAGCCGAGGCGTGGTTGCGCTCGCACTCATGGCCGCGCCTGCGGCGGCGGGCGCTTGCGGGAACCGGGTTCCCGCACTCTCGCCTGCGGCTCGCGCGCCCGCGCCGCCCATTTATGCATCAGCGTGGTTGAGAGGCAAGCGGTGGCCCAGGCAGAACAGCGCATGCGGCAATATCTCCTGACGTGGCAGGGTAAGCAGATGCTCAGGAACAGGCGTTCAAGGGCATTCAGAATACCATGCCCCGCATCAGATTGTCAAGCCAATACTACGGCCAGGTCAAGCCCATCGGATTCGGGATAGGCACGCCGCCCTGCTCGACGATGCGCCCGCTCAACGATCTGGCGAGTTCAATTAGCCGGGCAAGCTGCTCATCGCCCAGATGTCGCCAGGGCGGCATCGCTAGCTCGTTGGTGCGCTCCTCGATGGCGTTGCGGCCAGCCCAGCCGCGTTCCGTCAGCCCGCCAGCCTCATCCAGCCAGCCGCGGCTCGCCAGCCGCGCCTGCGCAGCCTCCCATTCCTCATCAGTCCAGCCGCGAGCGGGTTGAATCGTTTCGCGCGGCGCGCTGCCAGTCCCCGCCAGCGTCAGATGCGCCTCGCAGCCATCCAGACCCTCCGCCAGCAGCGCGGCTACATGACCATCGCCGCGAAACTCGCGCAGCAGCGTTGCCGCGTGCCAGAGCGCCAGATGTGGCTCGGAGGGCCAGGGCAGTGTCAGATGCGCGGCAAACAGTGAACGCCCCGACACGCTGCATCCGTCAATGGCCTGCTTCGCCAATGCAGCCGCCTCAGCCACTTCAGGGCCATTCACCTGCTCGCCCAGCAGCCGACGCAGCGCCGCGTCTGCGCTGGCGAAGCGCGCTGCCAGCACTTTTTCCGGCGTCGAAAATTGCCAGGCATCGGGGATGGCCTTCGCCACCATGCGCGGATGAAAATTGAAGAACGTCGCGGCAACCACGTTGGCCGAAACTGGCCCCATCGCGGCCACCCGTGAGGCAAAGTAGCCCATCCAATAGCCCTTCAGTCCCGCCGCGCTGTACGCCTCGCGGGCCTCCGGCGCGAAATAGATCATCGCGTGATAGGGTTCCAATGTCTTCCACGCCAGCCGTGCGGGATGTTGTTCCCAGGTGCTTGATACAGATGTATCCAAATGAATCCTCCAAGAAGCGCTATGAGCGGGTTGGCGTTAGGCCAACCCGCTCACCATCACCATCAGGGCGTGATCCTCACTTCCAGCAGACCCGGATTGCCTGCCTGCTCCTCCTTGAACATATTGCGCACCAGCACCGCCCAGTGCTGCGCGGGGACATTTTTGGCGTTCGCGCCGCCAAGCGCCCCGGCAAGCTGCTGTACGAATCCCATTTTACTGCCGTTGCCATTGCCATCTGAAACCATTTCTGAAGGCAGCAGCGTTGGGGCCACCGCAGCCAGCGGCACGCGCAGTTCGGTCTTTTCGGCAAAGTCCAGCGCGAAGCGTTTCACCTGGCCGCCGCCCACGACCCGCGCCAACCCATCCGGCAGGCAAACATGCGCCACAAAGCATGGCTCATAGCGTGGCACGCGAATCACCAGATCAAGCGCATCGCCCACCTTGAAGACCTGCGCGGGCCGACCATCCTTCTCCAGCGAAACTTCCACATTCAGCGCGCTCTGGAACATGTTCCAGTCCTCCACCAGTTCCGCCGTCACTTCCACCGTCTGCACGCCTTTCAGGCAAGTTACCGATTCAATCGGCTCAGTCGTTACCAGCGCCTCAGCCAGCGTCACCCGCTTGCCATTCAGTTCCAGCAGATCAGCGCTGCCGCCTGTCGCGCCGATGCCCGCCTCGCGCAGCGCAATCATCAACACCAGCATCGACCCCGTATCCAGCGTACTGTAGAGGATACCCGACTCGTTGGTCTGGCTGGTCAGATAGTTGGCCGCTTTGATGACCAGCGGCAGATCGCGCGGCTCGCCCCCCACCAGCAGCGCCGCCGCCGCATACGCCGTCTCTTCGCGGTTGCCCACGGCTGCGCCCTCCAGCATATAGGAGCGCTGATTAGGCTGCACTTCGACGAACATCTGCCCATCTTTCTCCTGCAACCGGCTGCGCACATAGGCGGCGGCCTGCCCCTTTTTCTCCTGATTGTCGCCATTACTCCCCGCCAGCACCAGATACGCATCGTGGCAGTCGTTTATCTGCTCCGGCGGATAGGTGATCTTGTAGACCTTTGCGGCATCGCTTGCCATGCGATGAATCTCGTTGAGGCCGTCTGCCATTGCCCGGCTGATGCCGCTTACGCGCTCCGGCCTCGGCAGGTTCAACTGATGCCGCGTGCCGCCCGGACCATAGTGATGGTCTGGCTCATTTCTGCCACCCTCGCTCGGCGGATACATCGTATACCCCCGGCCAGGCAGATACATGCTCTGAACGCGTTTGACATACGCCAGCGCCGAACTTTCATACTCGTCGCGTTTGTCGGGCGTATCCAGGTTGGCAATATAGCCCGTCACCATCGCCATCAGTTTCGCCGAACTCTGCTCGATGCAGCCATGCGGATAGGCGCAGGCACCTTGCACAAACACCTGGAAAGGCCGCTCCAGCCCCGGCAGCACGCGCAGGCTTTGCGCGCCCGCTGCCGCTCTGGTCAGGGTCTCGCCTGCCGTCAGCAGCCGTGTGCGCTTCACGATAGAGCGAATCTGCCCTGGCGGTGTCACAAAGCGCTCGCTCACATCCGCCGCGCCGCTCACCGCGTCTTTGACAATCGCGGTGAACACGCCCGGCTGCGCGAGGAAGCGCACTGCTGCGCCGCTCGTCACCTCTTCACCCGGCGCGAGGCGGCGGCCATCCACCCACAGCGGCACGACCTCGCCGTCGCGCTGCACCTCCACGCGCGCCCGGCCACTGGCCGCGCCAACATAGAGCATGCCCACCGCCTGATCGCCAGCAAACACGAACGGCGAAAGTGCCAGATCGCCATAGACGGGCAACTGCGCCTCAAGCTGCCGCTCCTCGCGCGCCCAATCCAACCCGGCTATCCCAAATGCTTCAACGGTGTAGGCCGTCAGCGCATCACCCAGCTTTACTTCCACCTCAGCCTGCCCCTGCACATAGACGATGCTGTTGTGAATCACCTCGGGAAACTCGACGCGAATCGGCGTCAGTTCGGCCTTGCCTGCCTGGGCAGGCACAGCGTCTTCTCTGGTCTTAAAAACCAGCTCTTCAGCTAGCTGATACCCAGCCGCCGGGGCTGCCGCCATCGTAATGGCTCGCGCACGCGCAAGCACAGGCCCGCGCCCACCAGCACGCGGCAGACCGGCAGGGGCAGCCATCGGAGCGGCAAAAGCCATCATCGGAGGGGGCAGCGGCATCGGAGGCGGCGGAGGGTCATAGCCAGCATCAAAGAGGCTGGCTCCTGGCGCGCCGCTAAGCAGCTTGCCGCTCTCAGTTGTCAGCGCCGCCTTGATGCGCGCCGCCAGTTCCACCTGCGGGTCGCTCGGCGCGATCAGCCGCTGATCTTTGACAATCACCTGCACCGGCACGATCTTCTCAGGGCGGTTGGTGCGCAGCATGATCTTGACGCGCTCGCCCGGCTTCGCGTTAGCGGGCGCTGTCACCTCCAGCGTCAAATCGCTGGGCCGCAGGACCGCGCACCATCCTTCCCACGGCTTGCCCTTCACCAATGCCCCCACCAGCAGCAAGCCATACGGCGCGGGCACAGCAAGCGACAGCTTGGAGCCTGCCGCCACATCCTGCGCCGTCCTTACCTGGGCGATTTCGCCGGTAGCAGGCGCAACCACCACCGCGCGCAGCAGATCAACCGGCTCGCGAGCCACCAGTTCCACTTCTTCGCCAATCACCTGGCTCACCAGAAACGGCGACGTATTGCTGCCGCGCGGGGCCACATGCAGCCCCCGGCAAACTTCCGCGCCCGGCAGCGGCAGCAGGCTCAGTTCCTGCACCTGGCCCAGTTCGCTGATCATCAGCGTCTCGCGGCGCTCCTGCTCGGACCCCTTCAGAGCCACTGTTGCCGTGCGCTCACCTGCAAGCACGTTCAGCGTATAGGGGCCAGTGCCGGTCAGTTCAACCTTGCCAGAGCAGCGCCCCTGCGCGTCCGTCGCCAGTTGCTGGCGCTTGCCCACGCGCTGCCCACGCTCCTGCAATTCAACTTCCACCGCGCCGGAATACGGCTGCCCAAAGGCCCGCAGCAGCAGGGTAAAGGCGAACTCGGTCCCTTCCAGCGTCTGCCCAACCAGATCAGCCGTCAGCGGCGCCAGGCGATATTCTGCCACCTCGAAGCGACTCACCACGGCTTCTGTCCCGTCCAGCGTGGCCTCGTATTCCCCTTCTGGCAGCCCGGCAATCGCGCGCAAACAGACACCATATTGATCGAGCGTAACAGGATAGCTGGCATAGTGATTGCCGCTGAGGCGCAGCGTCAGCCTCAATTCCTGATTGGGCCGCTGCGGCGAAACGATCAGCAGCCGCACCGTATCTTTGCCCGCGCGATAAAGCGCCTTGTCGCTGGTCAGTGAGATCAGATCAGGGCAGGTAAACGAACTGCCAGCGATGTCCGCACCGGGCAGCGTCACGTCTTGCTCACCCAGGAAGACAATCGCGCCGCGCTGCTTGAACTCATCAATGGTTGCTGGGCTGAAGCCTAATTGATCGATGCCGCGTGCCGCCTCTTCAATCCAGCCGGGCCGAAAAAAGGCGAAGCGTTTGCCTACCATCACCAGATCGCCCACGCGCTGCGCCAGCCGCCAGCCATCCAGGGTCACGCGGCGGTCGCGCAGTTTTGGGGACGGTTGACCCTCCTGCTCCCGTGTCTCTGCCATCGGATGTTCCTCTTTCTTCGTATACTGCTCTGTATATCCTCTCCCGGAGAGACGACTGATCTTCTTATGCAGTTCCTCAATCACGCACCACACCTATTCAGTCTAACAGAGGGAAGCAAAGAGAACAATGGTGGCAGAAGCCAATAGCTACACCAAATGGCGCAGGAGCACCACCAGCCCGACACCCACCAGTATGGAAAGCAGCAGATTTCTGGTGCGCGCGGCTATGAGTGCCGTTGCCAACGCCCCTGCCGCTCCAATCATGCCGTCCTCAACGATGGCTGGCGCAATCAACGCCACCAACACAGCGCCAGGCAGATGCCGCAGCCAGGCTTCCACGCGCGGCGAAGGCGATACAAAGCGCATCAGCCAGAGGCCCCCGGCGCGCGTGACGTAGGTAGCAACAGCCATCCCCAGGATGGCAACCATGGCATCAATCTGCATGGCGCAGCGCTCCCGTCAAACTCCCGGCCAGCGCGCCCAGCAGGATGTACCACTCGCCCGGCAGCCAGCGCGCCGCCGCGATAGCCACCACTGCGGCAACGGCCCAGGGCAGCAGGTCGCCTTTGCCCTTCCACATGCCCACCAGCAGCGCCACAAAAACGGCCACAAAGGCGAAATCGAAGCCCCACGCAGCGGGATTCTGCACCGCAGCGCCCGCCAGATGCCCAATGACCGTCCCGCCCAGCCAGGTGAGCGTGAGCACCAGGCTGCTCCCCAGCAGAAACGCCCCGTTACGCCCACCTGCCTTAAAGTAGCCCATGGTCAGTGCCCAGGTCTCGTCGCTCATGAAAAACACCGAGCCATATGCTTTAAACGCAGAAAGTCGCTCGAACCAGGGCCGCAAGGCCGCACCCATCACCAGGTAGCGCAGATTCACCAGCAACGTGGTCAGCACAATCGCCAGCACCGGCAGCGGGGCCACCCACAGGCTCAGCGCCACCAACTGGGCCGAGCCTGCCACCACCAGGCCGCTCATCAGCGCGGCCTCCAGCAAGCTCAGCCCGGCTTGATGCGCCAGTACCCCAAAGACCAGCCCATAAACGGCATCACTCACAGCAATGGGGAGCACCTTTTGCGCTCCGGCCAGCGCTCCAGCGCGAGTAAATGTGATCGGCTCTTTGCTGTCGATCATGGGATTACTCGGCTTTTGCCAGCCAGATATGAATCGCCAGCGCGTGTTCTGCATAATGCTGGTAGGTATCGCAAGCGATCAGGCGCTGGAGGGGCATCCCTTGCAGCCAGCCATAGCTCTGCGCATCTTGCAGCGCTTTCTCGTTCAGCGCCTCGATCATCTGTTTCACCTGGGCATGCGTCGCCTGGAACGCGGCCCACACCTCGCGCAGTGGACGCGCCCGCGACGCCGCGTAAAACTGCTGACTCAGGCGCTCGATCTCTTCCTCGCTTAAGCGAGCGAATGATTGCGCCGAGGCTGTCTCCTGGGCAGCCGCCTCGAGCAGCAGCAAGAGCCGCTTATGGTAGGCCGTCAGATGAATCAACACCTCTTTGATCGACCACTCGCCAACCACCCTTGGGGTGGTCAGTTGCCACCCATCCAGCGGAGCCAGCAACTCTTCAAACGCCTTGTATTCTGTCTCGATGTTGTGAAGGATGGCTGACTTGTCCAGCAACGTTTCCATCAAGAATGCTCCTTGTGGTTGAGTTTGACGATAATTCTCTAACCTGCTATAATCCGTTCAGTAGTTATAGTATACCAGAAAATATCTAACCTGTCAATGATTTAATAGTGGTTATACATGATATTCATCAGTCTGGAGGCAAAAATCCTATGGATGTCACACCATCAAATGCGGCGCAGCAAAGCCTGGTAGGCGGGCGGCTTTGCCTGGATTTCATCAATACCGTGGACGAGCACGCCAGCGCTCATCCGATAGAATATCTGACCAGCTATACCGAGCTTGTGGCCTGGAGCCAGCACGCGCAGGTATTGACCGCAGCCGAGGGCCAGCAACTTCTTACCGGGGCGGCGCGGTATCCTGACGAAGCCAGCGCCACGCTTGCAGCGGCTATCACGTTTCGCGAAGCGCTCTACCGCATCTTCCTGGCAGCCCTGGCAGAAGAAACACCCGCCACCGATGATCTCGCCATATTCAACGCCGCACGCGCGCACGCCCTGGCACACTCGGAGATAGCCGCAGTGGACAACGGCTTTGCCTGGCGCTGGAAAGTTGATACAGATGATCTAGGCTGGATGCTCTGGCCCATTACGCTCTCGGCGGCAGATGTGCTGCTCTCGCCCGATCTGCGCCAGTTGAAGGAATGCCCCGGCCCTGGCTGTGGCTGGCTCTTTCTGGACACCAGCAAGAATCACACGCGCCGCTGGTGCACCATGGAAGGCTGCGGCAACCGCGCCAAGGCGCGCAGCCATTACCAGCGCAAACGCCAAACCACTCAAACCGGCGAGCCTTCGTAACGCTTGCCGTAACGCTGCGCAGACGAAGAGAAGATATGCTGGAAGCAGAAAGCAGGATGTACAATAACAGGAGGGGGAAAAAAGCATACGAAGAAGGCAGTAAGAGCCGTATGATCGAACTCGAAAGCGAACGCTTGCGCCTGCGCGAACTCAGCGCAGATGATCTTGAGCCGATGATGGCTGTCCATTTGAGCAACCCAGACTTTCTGTCCTACATGGAAGGGTCAGAGGGGGAAGCCGGGCGCTATGATCTGGAGCGTTGGCAGCGCGACTGGACCATCGCGCAAATGATGCCTGGACGGCATATGCTCGGCTGCTATTTGAAACCGCAAGGTGAAGCAGTGGGCTTCATCGAATTTTGGGAAGAAGCCGAGGACGGCAATCCCTGGCTGGGCGTGCTCAGCATTCGCAAAGACCATCACCGCCAAGGGCTGGGGTCCGAGGCGTTCTACTGCTTGATGAACTATTTTCTCAAGGAATATAACTGGCCGAGCCTTCGCGCTGGCGTACTGGAAGCGAACGAGGCTGGCATGGCCTTCGCGCAGCACCTTGGGTTCCAGCCTGTCGAAGAAGGGCTGAACCAGTTCTCTGGTGGAGAACTACGGTACATCGTGTTTGAGCGGTCGCTCACCGAAGCATGATGTGTTTGTAGCGTGTTTCTAAAGAACTTGTAGAGGCTGAAGTGAGATGCACATCGACCCGATTCGCCTGATTCGCTGGGTAAGCGGCGCGTCCCTGCCCGATGACCTGTCCATCAGCGACACCGACCCTGATCCCGGCATCATGGGGCCTGACTCGTTCACCTGGCACATGCACCACGAACAATGGCTGATTCTGGGCGGCGCGCGAGCCTTCCTGATGCAAGCAGCGCATCCCAAAGTGGCGCAGGGCGCGCTCGACCACAGCGCCTATGCCGAAGACCCCTTTGGCCGTGTCTATCGCACGGTCATGGCAATGAGCGTCTTCCTGGCGGGCACCACCCACGAAGTCAACACCATGGCGCGCCAGATCAATCGTCTGCACGCCACCGTGACGGGCACCATCAACCAGGCCAGCGCCGGTCGGCATCCGGCGGGCGAACCCTACACCGGCATGGACCCTGACGGACTGCTCTGGGTGCAGGTCTCTTTTGTCGATAGCATGCTCAGCGCCTATCAACATTTCATCGGGCCACTTTCCGCCGCCCAGCGCGAGCAATACTGGCAAGAGTCGCTGCGCTATGCGCGGCGGCTGGGCCTCACCGACGCCACCTTGCCAGCCAGCTACACGGCTATGCAAGCCTATCTGCGCGAAGCTATCGCTTCCGGCGAGGTGGCCGTCAGCCCAGGTGCGCGCACCGTTGCCCACACCGTCCTCTATCCCCCGCTGCCCTGGTATCGCCAGCGCCTGTGGGGTGTGGTGCGCCTCATCACCAGCGGCCAACTGCCCCCAGAACTTCGGAAGGGCTATGGCCTGCGCTGGACCTGGGCAGACTGGCTAGCGTTCAAGCTGGTCAGCAACACGCTGCGCCTGACACGCTGGCTCTTCCCCAACGCGCTGGGGCGTTCGGTGCTGGTAGGCTTCGCCGAGCGGCGCGTACGTGGCGAATTAGCGCTGACACAGCCCAAAACTCCCAGCAGCGTCGCTGACTGAGGCTGCGATGCTTGCCCGTGATCGCCTGGTTTCGACCCGCCTCAGACCCGTTTTCCTCTTGTATAGCTCATGATATACTGCGGACGCCAACTTCAATGATGAAAGGAATCCTCAGTACGTGAGTGCCACAGAGTTTATCGCTAACTTCTTCCTTGCCAGTGTGCCTGGCGTCCTCATCGCACTCCTGGCGTTTGCCTTGCAAATCCAGCGAGACAATCAACTGGAGATGCGGGCCAGCCGCAACGCGCGCCAGCTTCTGTCGCTGGAGCTTGAGAGCAATCGCGCCGCGCTGAAGGCGTTCTGGCAGGAGATCAACGCCCTCGATACCGAGAACGCCGAAATCGGCTCAGACGAACACCTGACCGCCATGACTGAAAACGGCTTTTTGACGTATCCGCTGCCGCACTGGAACACCACGCGCTGGCAGCCTGCGACGCCTAGCTGGCTCAACCTTCTGGATGAAAAAGAAGTCGAACTGGTTGACCGCATCTACCGCAATCTCGAACTCATCAGCGACATGCACACTCGTATGGTCACACTCACCCCGCAGGAGCAAGAATTGCTGTCGAGTGATCGCTTCTGGGCCAGCCGCTACGCCAGCATGCGCAATCGGTTGTATCCCCGCCTGGTCGATCTGGTCAATCGCACGCTGACCGCCCAAAATCCGTTGTAAAGCAGCGCCTGATGAAACCCCGGCAGCCAGCGCCAAACAGGAGCCAGCCACATGAGCAACAATACTGAAGAGCAGATTACCCAGAACGTCATTGACAGCATCGCTAACACGTCCAACCCCAGGCTGAAGGCGGTCATGACCAGCCTCATTTCGCACCTCCACGCTTTCGTGCGCGAGGTGGAACTGAGCCAGCAAGAATGGGCGTTCGGCATCCAGTTCCTCACCAGAACCGGCCAGATGTGCGACGACAAACGCCAGGAGTTTATTCTGCTCTCCGATACCCTGGGCGTCAGCATGCTGGTGGATGCCATCAATCATCGCGTGGAAGATGGCGCGACCGAAAGCACCGTCTTTGGCCCGTTCTATCGCGAAGGCGCGGCTGAACTGCCCATGGGGGCCAACATCAGCCAGGATGGGCGCGGCGAACCAACCGTGGTCAGCGGGCGCGTACTTTCCACCGATGGCGCGCCCATCCCCGACGCGCTGCTCGACGTGTGGGAGACCAACGAGAACGGCCTCTATGAACAGCAAGACCCCGAACAACCCGATATGAATCTGCGCGGCAAGTTCCGCACGGACGGCGAAGGGCGCTTTTGCTTCGTGGCGATCAAGCCCGTCTCCTACTCCATTCCCGACGATGGCCCGGTTGGGCAGATGCTGCGCGCGGTGGGGCGGCATCCCTATCGCCCGGCCCATATTCATCTGCTCATCTCGGCGGAAGGCTTCGCGCCGGTTACCACGCATCTTTTCGTTTCAGGCGACTCGTACCTCGACTCCGATGCCGTCTTCGGCACCAAAGACTCGCTGGTGGTCGACTTCATTCGACACGATTCGGCAGAGGAAGCGGCACGCTATCAGATCAGCACGCCGTTTTACACCGTCGAATATGATTTTGCCTTGCGCCCCCTCAACCCATAAATAGCACGAAGAAAGAAGAAATATCCTACCCTGCGCCATCGCCCAAACTGTGGCGATGGTGCTTCTATTTCCATGAATCTTTATTTTTATATTAATTATTATGAACTTGCTGCTAAAAATATTTATTTTCCCTTGACGGTTGCACTCATCGATAGTATTATTGGTATAGCATCATTTCTGAGACAGATCAGCACAGCGGCGCTGTAGCATTTTCTTGATAGAGAGCTAAGACGAGAAAGGCAGGATATGACATGCAGCCAGCGTTAACGCCGCAGCAAGAGGCGATCAGCGACGTGCGTACCCGCTATGAAAAGGGCTTGCTCACCTTCGAGCAATTTGAATATGCGCTCAACGCGCTCCTTCAGGCGCAAACCCCGGAAGAATATCGGGGCATTGTTCAGGAGCTATCGGCTCCAGCGCACACCGCGCTGGACGCGCTTACGCCGACATCAGCGCCCATGGCTGCGCGTATTCCGCCGCAGGTGCGGCTGTTCAACATCGTTGGCGAGCTAAAACGCATGCGGCGACCCTGGAAGATGGGGCAGCGTACCGCCGTGTGGATGGGCATCGGCGCGCTCAAGCTCGACCTGCGTATGGCAACCATCCCCCAGAACGCGCTGCTGGAAGTCTATTCGCTTATCGGCGAAGCCAAGATTTATGTCCCCCGCAACGTCCATGTGACCGTGCGGCAATTTACGCTGATTGGCGAAAACAAAGCGCTGGGCGAAGAGCGCAACGGCATCTTCACCATGCTCGATGAGGAGGAGTTTCCGGCGGAAGGCCCGGACGCTGCCTCTGCGCCGCACCTCACCATCCATCAGATGATGCTGATCGGCTCGGCGCAAGTTATCCCCTCTGGTGGCCCAGGCAGTCGATTCAGCGGGCTTGGCGCGCGGCTGAGCGGGCTTGGTTCAGACTTGCGGGGTATCGATCTGCGCGGAGCCAACCTGGAGGGTGCTGACCTCAGCGGCAAGGACCTGGAAGGCGCGAAACTGGTTGGGGCCAATCTCAGCCGCGCCGACCTCCATGGAGCCAACCTCAAGCACGCCAACCTGCTGGGAGCCAATCTGGAAGATGCCAACCTGAGCGGCGCCGACCTGAGCGACGCGAAGTTGTTCGGCGTCAATCTGAACGATGCGGACCTGACCGGGACAAATCTGAGCGGCGCGAAACTGGTCGGGACCAATCTGGACAAGGCATTCGTCTCTGGCAGCCAGGGCCTGAACAGCCTGGGGCAAAGCGCAGCCTCGCAGAACTCACTGCCGCAGCCGCGCTAAACTGCGGCGTGGCGAGGCTCACCGTCGTCCGGTACGCATCTTCGATCAGAGTTCCGGGCGCGCGGGATAATCGGGCTGCTGGCGGAAGTGCGCCTCCAGCGCGTACATGATCGCCAGCGCCACATCTTCGCGCCAGTGCCGCGCCACCACCTGCACGCCCACAGGCAGCCCGGCGCTGTTCATTTCCACCTGCTTTGCCGCCTTTTCCACCCAATCTTTGCTGTCCGGGCGGTCGCTCTCTTCGCCAGCGCGCACCCGCGTAGCAGGCACCACGCCCGCAGGCATGCCCAGCAAATTATACAGCATCGTATAGCTGCCAGCCGTCGTCAGGTAATAGCTGGCCCCATGCGTCAGCGCCGGAACCGGATAGGGCGGGCAGATGATCGCGTCATAGCGGCCTGCATCCATGGCCGCCAGGAAGCGGCGGCGATAGTGGGTGCGCCGCGCCACCAACTGCCAGAGTTGATCTGCCGACAACGGATTCAGGCTGCGCATTGTGTTTGCCAGACGGCGCTGCCCCAGCATACCCATCAGGCCGCGCACTGTGGGCCGCAGGAAACCGGGCAAATTGACAATCTGCAAGAGGCCAGCAATCGGCCTAGTCGGCTTGTCGCCCGCCAGCAAACGCTTCGCCCACGCGCCGCCATCCGCGCCCAGCAGCCCCACAAAGAGGGCCATGCCTTCATGGACATCGGGCGGCGTCCATTCCTCAACGACGATGCCCTGCGCGCGCAGGGCATCTGCCGCCTCGCGGGTGGCGCGGCGAATCGCCGGGGAAGCCGTGATGAAGCCATCATCGGTGTACATAGCGATGCGCACCTTGCCCACATCCACCTTTTCTGGCTCGCGCCACTGCACAGGCGGAATCGTCGGGTCGAAGACTTCCTGGCCGGGTGCGGAAAGCAGCCGCAGCCCCAGCGCCACATCGGCCACACTGCGAGCCATCGCTCCCTGCTGGCTCACAATCGCTTCCTGGCCGGTAATGCCCAGGTGGTCGGGATTATCTTTATTGGAGAGCAGTGCCGTCGTCGGCTTCAGCGTCGTAATGCCGCAAAAATGTGCCGGAACGCGCAGGCTGCCGCCAATATCGCCACCCAACCCCAGTGGCGAGCCACCGGCAGCGATAATTGCCCCTTCGCCGCCGCTGCTGCCGCCGGGCACGCGGTCCAGATTCCAGGGATTGTTGCAGCGTCCATAGACCGGGTTATCGGCTTCGGGGTAATAGAGCAGTTGGGGGATATTCGTCTTGCCCAGAATGATCGCCCCGGCAGCGCGCAGCCGCTTCACCAGCGGGCCATCGTCTTCAGCGCGGTGATTGGCCTGGTTGAGCAGGCCCCAGGTCGATGGCGTGCCCTTCACCAGAAATTGATCTTTGATGGTGATCGGCACCCCATGCAGGGGCGGGAGCGGCTTGCCCTGGGCCTGGGCCTCATCGGCAGCTTTGGCCTCGGCGCGCGCCTGATCGAACAGCGGAAAGACCAGCGCGTTGATGCGCGGATTGACCGCCTCGATACGCCGGATATGCGCTTCGACGACTTGCTGCGACGTAAGTTCGCCCGCGCGGATGCGCTGCGCCAGTTCGCTGGCCGAAAGTCGGGTCAGGTCCGTATCTGCCGTGCCCTCGTTGGCGGTGGTTACAGATCGCTCGATGGCTTCTGCCATGCTGCCGCTCCTTATTCCGTTGTTCTCAAGCCTGGGAGAGGCCCAGACATCGTGTGAGCCAGCCGCTTGCGCGACGCGCTAGCCGCGCGCTTCGTCTACCTTCTCGACAAACGCGCAGGCTTCGATCCACTCAATCGCGTTGCGGTCCAGATGAATGACGCCGTGCCCATGCCCCTTCAGCCGAATCTTAAAGCCAGTGCTATCCAGCCCGATCTCTTCGACCTCCTTTAAAGGCACTCCAGCCGCCAGCCGCTCAATCGCCTTTTCTGATTCCTCCAATCGGCGATTCACCATATACTTGACCAGCCGCGAAACCAGATTCCTGCCAGACACTGTTGCATCAGCCGTCGCTTCGGCCTGCTCCACTTCTCGTTCCAGAACCTCGGCGCCCCGCAGCAGCATGTCCAGGTTTTCAGTCAGAACCAGTTCCATATCAGGGGTGCCCTGCGCATCCTTCACCTGGAGGGTGGCTCGATCAGCCATAGTCGTTTCCTTCTCTTCCTTTGAACCCTTTGTCAACGCTTGTGTGTCCCCCATGACGCTTTTCGACCCCCTATGTAATACTATACAACACCTCAACAGCCATACAAAGAACCCCAACAGGCTGACATGCTAGTCCCTCGCGTTACGCCACTCCGAAAGGTTCCCTTTCTACAAGATATTACGAAGCTGTCTCGCCAGCGTTACGAAATGCGTTATGATTGCCAGCTTACGATCCTTACTTAGTAAAGGCCAAATAGAGAGATAAGGTTCAACTAACAAATAGCCAATAAAAAATTAACTCTGCTCATATCTCCCCTTAACAAAGGAGCGCTATAGTCTTGGCTGAGCATCACGGTACCGTGACGCATCAGGACCAGATGACGCTCTTTTTTTGTGCTTCCTTGATGGGGATTCTGATGGAGGGTTCATCGCGTGAGTGACCAAGAACACGAGATTATCAATCAGTTAACTGGCCCACAAAGTCGACGCCAACTGCTCAAGCGTGCTGGCGCGGCTGGACTTTCGCTGCCGGTGCTCGCCAACGCCCTGGAGGCGTGCGGCTCAACCAGCACCTCGACATCCAATGTGAATCTAGGCGGCCCCATCGCTTTGTCAACATTAGAGTCCAAGGCCAAAAGCGAAGGCCAGCTTCAGGCGATTGGCATCCCCCCAGAATGGGCCGACTATAAAGACATTCTGGCGGGCTACAGCAGCCACTATGGCATTCCAATTGCCTATCAGGCCGAGGCGGAATATTCATCCGCACAGGAACTGGAAGTCTTCGCCAATTCCAAGCACCATGCCCACGGCGACATCGGTGATGTCGGCTTCAAGTTTGGCCCTCAGGCCATTCAACAGGGTCTCATCACTCCTTACAAGCATGCCTATTGGAACGATATTCCAGACAACCTGAAAGACCCGAATGGTTACTGGTGCACCGAATATTGGGGCACGCAGGCGCTGGTCATCAATACCGACAAAGTCAAGAACCCTCCGACCTCGTTCAAAGACCTGCTCAATCCGGCTTACAAAAATATGGTTGGCATCGATGGCGACCCACGCCAGGCCAACGACGCCTTCATCGCCGTCTATTCCGCAGCGCTGGCAAACGGCGGCAGTGAGGATAACATCCAGCCGGGCATCGATTTCTTCAAGCAGTTGAAACAGGTCGGGAACTTCAGCGCTGCGCGCGCCAACATCGCCAACATGACGACGGGCGAAGTCGCCATCGGCATCATGTGGGACTACCTTGGCCTGGGCTTCCGCGATCAGTTGGCAGGCAAGCCGAATCTGAGCGTGGTCATTCCTTCGGATGGCTCGGTCGCCGGACCCTACGTCTCCATCGTCAACAAAACGGCTCCCCATCCCTATGCCGGGCGCCTCTGGATTGAGTACATCTTCTCTGATGAGGGCCAGCTTTTCTACCTCAAAGGCTACGCGCACCCGGCGCGCTACAACGCGCTCAACCAGGCTGGCAAGATTCCCGCAGACCTGGCAGCCAAACTGCCAGCGGCTGAGCAGTATGCCAACGTCAAGTTTATCGTCGATCCCACTCAGTTGGCGAATGCGGCCACGGCTGTCACCAATGGGTGGCCCTCGGTGGTCGGGTCATAAACCAGCCCTGACCTCCAATTCCGGTAGCGTAACATCGCTTGAAGGGTGTTACGCTGCCGTTTCCGCCTTTTCTAAAGGGGGGGTGCATGGATATATCGGGAACCGTGGATACCGAGGTCACCAATACGGCCATAGAGGATGAAGAAGCAGGAGCCAAACCTCGACGGCTGTTTCGCATCAATTGGGGATATATGCTCAGCAGTTGGCTGGGGCTGGTGCCTTTTCTCTTATTTTGTCTTCTCTTTGAACTCTTGCCCGCCGTTGTCGTCATCCAGGGCAGCTTAACCGACAACAATACTGGCGATTTCACGCTCGATAATTACCAGCATCTCCTTTCCCAGAGCAACAACCTCAACGCCTTCCAAATCAGCGTCAGCATTTCGCTCGTGACGGCGCTGATCGGCACTGTCGTCGGCTTCATGGCAGCCTACGGCGTCTATAGCCTGCGCTCCGGCTGGCTGCGCAACTTCCTGGTGGGATTCTCCAGCATCACCGCCAACTTTGCCGGGGTGCCGCTCGCTTTCGCCTTCATCGCCACGCTGGGGGCCACCGGCTTTATCACCGTAGCGATTCAGAACTGGTTCCATGTCAATATTTATGAAGACCTGCATTTCAGCCTGTACGGCTTCTGGGGCCTGGTCATTGTCTATGTCTATTTCCAACTCCCGCTCATGGTGCTCATTATGCTGCCCGCCCTGAACGCGCTTCGCCCAGAATGGCGCGAGGCAGCCACCAACCTGGGCGCATCCGGCTTCATCTACTGGCGACGAATAGCCCTGCCCATCCTGCTGCCGTCGCTGATCGCCGCCGCCATGCTGCTCTTTGCCAACGCCTTTGGCGCGTATGCCACCGCCTACGCGCTGGCCCAGGGCAACATCAACATCGTGCCGATCTTGATTGGCTACGCCACAGCGGGCAACGTGCAAGTCGATACCGGCCTGGGCAACGCCCTGGCAGTTGGCATGATTGTCGTCTTGCTGGCAGCCGTCTCGCTGTATGTTACCCTGGTGCGCCGCGCCAGCGTCTGGACAGGAAAATAAGATGGCTGTAACAACTGAAACACGCCCGGCGAGACGCCTCAGCTTCGGGCTGAACCGGCTGGTTCTTCTCCTGGTGATCATCTATCTCCTGCTGCCTCTGGGGGCGACGTTGGCGTTTGGCTTATCCAGCCCTGCTGGCATCCTCTATACCTTTCAGCAAATCTTTTCCGACCCCGATTTCTGGCAGACGATTCAGCTTTCGCTGGTGCTTTCGCTGGCAAGCACGCTGTTGGGCGTCATCCTGGTCGCGCCAACCGCCTATTGGGTACATCTGCGCCTGCCCAAAGCGCGCCCGCTGATGGATTTCCTGACCTTGATTCCCTTTGCTATGCCCGCTGTCATTCTCTCGCTGGGGCTGGTAGAGGTGTACGGAACGCCCAACAATCTCCTCAACGTCCTTTCGTTTGGGCTGGTTCCGGTCCTGAGCAATGACCCATTCAATATCGTCGATACCCCTCAACTGCTGGTGTGCGCCTACGTCATCATCTCTTTACCCTTTGTCTATCGTCCGATTGAAAACAGCCTGCGTGCCATCAACACCAGCACCCTCACCGAAGCCGCGTACAGCCTGGGAAGCGGCTGGTGGCGCACCTTCTTGACAGTCATTGTGCCAAACATCTGGCCGGGCGTCATCAGCGCGGCGCTCCTGACGTTTTCCACGGCAATGGGCGAATTTACGATAGCCAGCCTCTTTGGCCTCTATACCTTCCCCATCTATCTGGACGTAACCGGGCAAAACGACGCCCACAAAGCAGCCTCGCTCTCCGTCCTGAGCTTCATCTTGACGCTGCTCTGTGTCCTTGCCATCATCTTCCTGGTACGCCGCGGTCCAGGCCGCGCAGGCAAAGAAGGCGATATCGAGATTGCCGCAAGCAAATAAAAGGAGCTGACCGTGGCTTTTCTTCAGTTAGCAGGAATAACCAAACAGTTCGGGCGGGCAGCGCCTGCCGTCAAGAATATCGATCTTGCCGTCGAAAAAGGCGAGTTTCTGACCCTGCTGGGGCCAAGCGGCTGCGGCAAAACGACCCTCTTGCGTATGGTGGCGGGCTTTGAAACGCCAACCATCGGCAGCATCTCGCTCGATGGCGAAGACATCACTCATCGCCAGGCGAGTAAGCGCCCGATGGGCATGGTCTTTCAATCCTACGCGCTCTTTCCCCATCTGACGGCTGAACAAAATATTGCCTTTGGCATGCGCATCAAGCGCGTCTCCGCCGAGGCCATCAAGAAGCGCTGCGCCGAACTGTTGGAACTGGTTGGCCTGGGCGAAATGGGTCGCCGCTATCCGCATCAGCTTTCGGGCGGCCAACAGCAGCGCATCGCCCTGGCACGTGCCCTGGCAGTGGAACCCAAAGTGCTGCTGCTGGATGAACCACTTTCAGCCCTGGACGCCAAAGTGCGCGTGACACTGCGCAACGAGATTCGCCGCATCCAGCAGCAGTTGAAGATGACAGCAATTTACGTCACCCACGACCAGGAAGAGGCGCTGGCAATCTCTGACCGCATCGCCGTCATGAGCAAAGGCAAGATCGAGCAGCTTGACCAGCCCGAAGAAGTCTATAGTAATCCACGCACCACCTTTGCCGCCACCTTCGTTGGCACCAGCAATCAGTTCAACGGCGTGCTGACCTCCGTGACCGATGGCCTCTTCCAATCAGGAAAGCACACCCTGCGCGTGCCCGCTTCGCCTCACCTGAAGGATGGTGACAGCGCGCTGGTTATCGTGCGCCCAGAAGAACTGAGCATCGCCAGCGCCAACGGCAACGGAGCCACGAACCATAACGGCAATGGCACACATAATTCCATCACGGGCACCATCGATCTGCGCACCTTCCTGGGACCGTTCACACGCTTCCACGTGCGTGTCGATGATGCCACCCTCCTGACGGCAGACGTGCCCAGCCAGCAGGCGCGTGGCTACGACGCGGGGCAAGAGGTCAAGCTCTCATTTGCTCCGGAAGCCTGCCAGGTCTTGGGCGCATAAATCATCTGAGCATAAACCACAGCAGATAAAGCGAGGAAGACATGGGACCAATCCAGCTTGTCGTCTTCGACTTGGCCGGGACCACCATCGAAGACGATGGTGCCGTGCTGCGCTGCCTGGTCGAAACGGCGCAAGCCTACGATCTGCCCGGCACGCCCGACGAACTCAACGCGCTGATGGGCATGAACAAGCGCGAGGTCTTTGGTCTGCTGGCGGCGCGCCTGCATCCTGGCGATGCCGCGCAGGCTGAGCGCCTGGCCGATACCGCGCTGGAGACGTTCATCGGGAAGATGAAGACGGCGTATGAGGACCATCTGGCCCCCATCCCTGGGGCAGAAGAAACCTTTGCCTTCCTGCGTGGGCGCGGCATCAAGGTTGCCACCGATACCGGCTTCGACGCGACGATTGGCGGCCTGATTATGGAGCGCCTGAACTGGCCGAGGCGCCTGATCGATCTGGCCGTCTTCTCCAGCGATGTCTCGCGGGGCCGTCCCGCTCCCTATATGATCTTCCACGCCATGCAGCGCCTGGATGTGCTGGATGTGCGCCAGGTAATGAAGCTGGGCGATTCGCCCGCCGACCTGGAAGAAGGCGCAAACGCGGGCTGCGCCGAAGTGATTGGCGTGCTCAGCGGCGCGCACACTGCCGACACGCTCGGCCCATGCTATCACACCCGGCTGCTTCAGAGCGTTGCCGATCTGCCCGCCTTGTTTTCCTGAATGAACCGCGCCAGGGGAGAATCGCCCATGACCTCCGCATCATCCACAGCCAACCGCCGCGCTGATGTTATCGTCATCGGCGCGGGCGTGCTGGGCACCTTTCACGCCTACTTTGCCGCTCAGAAGGGCTATAAGACCCTGCTGATCGAGCGCAGCCCCTGGCCCAACGACGCCTCCACGCGCAACTTCGGCATGGTCGTGCAATCCATCGTCGAAACCGACAGCGAATGGGCAGGCTATGCTCGCGCCAGCCGCGAAATCTATCTGGCGCTCCAGCAGGAACACGACCTCAACGTGCGCCGCACCGGCAGCCTCTACCTTGCTTCCACAGAAACCGAGCGTGCCGTGTTGGCAGAGTTCGCCCAGGCGTTTGCGCCCACCTATCACTGCTCGTATCTGCCCGCCGACGAAGCGCGCCAGCGTTACCGCTTTATTCAGCCAGATTATTGCACAGGCGCGCTGCTCTTCCCCGATGATTTGACGCTGGAACCCCGGCGGCTGCTGCGCCTGCTCATTCCTCATCTTGTTGAGCAGGGCTTGATAGACTATCTGCCGCAAACCACCATCGTGGCCGTCGAACCAGGCGAGCAGGGCGCACGCGCCACCGACGCCAGGGGCAACGTCTTCACCGCCGACAAAATCTTTGTGTGCAGCGGCGCGGATTATCGCACGCTCTTCCCCGCGTTTTTCCAGGCAAGCGGCCTGAAGGTATGCAAACTTCAGATGATGCAAACCGTGCCCCAGCCACCAGAGACCTTGCCGCATTCCATCCTCTCCGGCCTGTCCATCCAGCGCTATCCCGCCTTCAAATCGGCCCCATCCTATGCGCTGCTGGCCGAGCAATCTGTTGACCAGCGCCTGCGCGATTACGGCGTGCATCTGCTCTTCAAACAAGCCATCGATGGCTCCATCATCATCGGCGACTCGCACGAATACAGCAGCTTCGATGAGGCCACCAGCAGCGAAGAACGCACCAATTGCCTCATCAACGAGGCCGTGCTGGAATACGGCCAGCGGATGATTACGCTGCCATCCTGGCAGATTCAAAACCTCTGGAACGGCTATTATCTGCTCCATCCAGAGCGCCAGGTCTATACCGAAGCCATCACCGACAGCATCCATATCGTCACTGGAATCGCTGGCAAGGGCATGTCAACCGGCCCCGGCTTCTCCCAGCAGCATATCGCCACGATGCTGGGGTAAGGCAAGGTGCCTCAACGCTCTTGGCCTCTTGATTGCAACGGAGAAGGCTGTACAATAGGAGCGGAGAGGAGCAACGATACCCATGCAGCCACAAAGCTATGAAGCGCCGTTGATCTTGACCATTGACGCGGGCACCTCATCGGTGCGCGCCCTGCTGTATGATCGCCAGGGCCGCCAGGTGGAAGGCGTTGTCGGCCACGAACCATGTAAGCTGTATACCAGCGCCGAGGGGGCCGTCGAAGAACATCCCGATGAGATGCTGGCGCGCATCGAACGCTGCATCGATGAAGCCCTGCAACAAGCCGGGCCGCGTGCCCACGTCATTGGCGGCGTCGCCTGCGATACGCTTGCCAGCACCATCCTGGCAATCGACAAAGCTGGCAAGCCCATCACTCCCTTGATCACGTATGCCGACACCCGCAACGCCGCCGATTCCGTAACCTTGCGCCAACAACTCGACGAGCGCAATGCCCATGATCGCACCGGCTGTATGCTGCGCTCAAGCTATTGGCCCGCGCGCCTGGCCTGGTTTCGGCGTACCCAGCCAGACATCTGGCGCTCTGCCGCGCGCTGGCTGACGCTGGGCGAATACCTGGAACTGCGCCTCTTCGGGCAAAGCCGGGTCAGCTATTCCATTGCCTCCTGGACCGGCCTGCTAGATCGTCGCAAGCTGGTGTGGGACGCGCCGCTGCTCGAAGCCCTGGGCTTGACGCCAGAGCATCTTTCCCCGCTCGTCGACAGAGACGAAGCCCTACATGGTCTGGCTGAAGCATACGCCGCGCGCTGGCCCGCGCTGCGCGACGTGCCCTGGTTCCCGGCCATTGGCGATGGCGCGGCGGCGAATGTGGGCAGCGGTTGTGTCACCCAGGAACGTATCGCGCTGACCATCGGGACCAGCGGCGCGATGCGCGAAATTGTGGAGGATGTGCCCCAGGTGCCAGCGGGCCTCTGGCTCTATCGCGTGGACCGCCGCCGCGCCCTGCTGGGCGGGGCCACCAGCGAAGGCGGCAACGTCTACGCCTGGATGAAAGAGACCTTGCATCTGGCCCAGCCCGACGAAGTGGAGAAGCGGCTGGAGGGCATGGAGCCGGATAACCACGGCCTGACGGTGCTGCCGCTGCTGGCTGGCGAGCGCAGCCCTGGCTGGGCTGGCGACGCCAAAGCCGCCATCGTGGGGCTGAGCCTGAGCACCTCGCCGGAAGATATCTTGCGCGCCAGCCTGGAGGCCGTCGCCTATCGCTTCGGGCTGATTGCGCGAAGCATGGGCGCGGCCACCGATGCCACACATCGCTTCATCGCCAGCGGCGGTGGGCTGCTCCACTCCTCAGCCTGGATGCAGATTTTCGCCGACGTGCTAGGGCGGCCTGTGGTCGCTTCAGAGGAGGCAGAAGCCACCAGCCGGGGCGCGGCGCTGTTGGCCCTGGAGGCGCTGAAAATCGTGCCCGCTGTGGAGCAGATTCCGGCTGAAGACGGCGTGGTCTATCAACCCAACCCGGCGCATCAGGAACGCTATCGCGCCGCCGTCGCTCGGCAGCAGCGGCTCTATGAAGCGCTGATTGCGCCTGGCAATCCGACGTAATCGCCACGTTCATCGCGCAATCACAAAGGCTGAGCAGCCATATTCGAGAGGTTGGGCCGGGTCAAGACAGCATCCAGATGGGTCAGCAGATCGGCTGGCCCATCATAGACCAGGACCGCGCCCGCCTCGATGAGCAGCTTTTCCTCAAGGCCGCCCGAAAGCACGCCAATGCAGGGAAGATCAAGTTTGCTCGCCGAGGCCACATCATAGATAGTATCGCCAACCACCAGCGCGTTGGCTGGCTTGCCCAGCTTGTCCAGCGCGCTGGCAAAAATATCGCCAGCAGGCTTGGTCGCCGACACATCTTCGGACATCACGACGGCATCAACCGCCTGGCGGCCACCAAGCTGCTTCAGATAGCGCTCAACCTCTTGCTCCTTGGCCGAAGAAGCCAGCGCAACCTTGATGCTACGCTGCCGCAGCGCCTTCAGCAAATCCACTGCCCCCGGCAAAGGTTCTGAATGGTCGATCAATCCCTTCTGGCTATACTCCTCGGTGTGAAACTGGCGCGCCTGCTCGATGGCTTGGCCCGCTCCTTCGCCAAGAACGGACGGAGCAAGCTGATCGCCGCCCATGCCCACCTTGTGGATGATCTTATTGGCATCCACTTGCCTGCCCACCCGCCGAAACGCGCGCTCCCAGGCCAGCGCATGCAGCAGATTGTTATCAATCAAGGTGCCGTCAATATCCAGAAGGACTGCCTCGATCATCCGGTGCCCTCGCTCTCAGCTAAAGGCTGGCAGTTCTCCGGCGTTCAATCTCGCTCAGTTCTTCCTCGCTCAACCGGAAATCTGCCGCGCCCACAATCTCTTCAACTTGCTCCGGGCGACGCCCGCCAACAATTGCCCCCGTCACGGCAGGCTGCCGCAGCGTCCAGGCAATCGCCACCTCAGCGGCGCTGTGCCCGTGCCTCTCTCCAATCTCACGCAAGACCTGCGCCACATCCAGGTTCTTGGTCAACTGCGGCTCGCGGAACGGCGTATCATGCTTACGCCAGTCGTCGTCTGGCAAACTGGCGATGCGTTCGTGGGTCATCTTGCCCGTCAGCAGACCTGAAGCCATCGGCGAATAGACAATCACGCCGATGTGCTGCTCCGCGCAGAACGGCAGAATCTCCTGCTCGATCTCGCGCCTGAGGAGCGAATACGGCGGCTGAAGTGATGTTATCGGCGCAATCGCCTGCGCCCGACGCATCTGCTCCACATTGAAGTTCGAGACGCCGATGTAGCGCACCTTGCCTTCAGCCTGCAACTGCGCCAGCGTGCTCCAGCCCTCCTCAATATCCTCGTCCGGCTGCGGCCAATGCACCTGATAAAGATCAATCACATCGGTTTGCAGCCGTCTCAGGCTGGCCTCAAGCTGCTTGCGCAGCGAAGCAGCCTTCAGGCTGCCGCTAATCTTGCCCTGCTCATCCCAAACACGCTCACATTTGGTAAACACATACGGGCGGTTGGCGCGCCCCTTCAACGCCCTGGCAACAATCTCTTCCGAATGACCCAACCCATAGACGGCTGCCGTATCAATCCAGTTGATGCCCAGGTCAACCGCGCGTTGAATGGCCGCCACCGATTCAGCATCATCTTGCGCGCCCCACGCAAAGGCATAGCCGCTGCCGCCAATCGCCCACGAGCCGAAGCCAATCGGCGTGATGAACAGGTCACTGGTGCCAAGTTGTCGTGTCTGCACGTTCGCTCCTTTATGATGGTCGTTTTCGCGTGATAGCTCAGCGAAATGGCGCGTCTATAAAAACGAGACACATATGTGTATTTTATCATGCGGGACGCTGGCAGGCTGATCCGGCCAATCAAGCGACGGCCTCCCACGTGATCGAAGATGCCGGAGGGAACGTGACCAATGGCACAACAAGAACGGCTGCGTATGGCCGATGAATCAGCCGGTGATGATGCTGCCAGCGAACAGCCAGAGCCGACCAATCCCCTGGCTGACGCTGCGCGTCAGCCCACCGATGATCTGGCGGCCCTGGTTGAGCAAGCACAGTCAGGCGACCACGCGGCATTTGAGACGCTGGTAACGCGCTTCCAGACGCCGGTACGGCTCTATCTGGCCCATCTGATCGATGACGATGAACAGGCGCGCGATCTGGCCCAGGACACCTTCTGGCAGGCATGGAACGGCCTGCCCAGGCTGCGCGATCCGCTGCATTTTCGGGCCTGGCTCTTTCGCGTGGCAACCAATCGCGGGCGCTCCTGGCTGCGCCACCGCCGACTCATCGGCTGGGTCTCTTTAGATTGGCTCGGCAGCAGCAAAAACGAGAGCATATACCTGGCGCGCGACGCCGCATCTAGCGAGGCGCTGCACGCGCCCGAAAGCGGCTTCGAGGAGCGCTTGATCGAAACCGAAACGCTACAACAGGCGCTGCGCCAGGTTCCGGCGGAGTATCGCTCCTGCTTGCTCTTGCACCTCAGCCTGGGCTTCACCGTGCCAGAGGTGGCAGAGCAACTGAGCCTCACCCCAGGCGCAGTGCGCATGCGGCTCTTCCGAGGGCTGGCAGCGCTGCGCAAAGCGTACCAGAAATGAGGCCGACATGTCCTCGACGACGTGTACCCATAACGATGAATTGATCGCGCTGGGAGCTATGCAGGTGCTCTCAGCAGAAGAACAAACCCGGCTGGAGGCGCAAGTGAGCGCCTGCCCGGCCTGCCGGGAACGCTTGCGGGAATATCGAGCGCTGGCAGCGGCCATGCCGCAGTTGGTGCGGCTCGAAACCGCGCCCGCTCAGGTGCTGAACGGCAAACCAGCCTTCGGCCTGAACGGCAAAGGGCCACATCTGCCCGCGCTCTTGGAAGCCGAGGCAGAAAGCGCGGAGCCAGAAACCCTTGATCGTTCTGGCCCAGAACCACCCATTGCCATCCGGCCACAGCGCCGCACGCCCAATCAGCGCGGCGTCAAAGTGCTGAGCGGCCTGGCCGCAGCCATCATGCTGCTTGGGTTGATCGGCGGCTTCTGGCTCTTGCTGCTGAGCCACGCGCCAAGAGCGCCTCAGCAGCCAGCCGCAACTCCTCCAACCGCCATCACGTATAATCCTTGCACCATTGAGGCGGCCAAAGGAGCGCCAGACCTGCCGCCCTGCGGCCTGGTCGCCATGGATTACACACAGACCCCATCGCTGCTGGAAGAGATCGACCCGACCACAGGCCAACCGCTCGCCGGGCTGAAGCCCTTGCAAGTGGGCAACGCGCTGCTGGCCTCGGCTTCGGCTGATCGCCGCACGCTGGCGCTGGGCATTCTTCCCAATGAGAATACCGACCCCACGCTTCTGCAAATCGTCTGGCTGGACACATGGAGGTTGGGCGCGAAGCTGCAAATAACACTCACCCCAACCGAGAGCCTGCAAGACCTGCTCATGACGCCCGACGGCACCGGCATCTATGTCGTGATCGATGACTATGGGCAAACGCCCCAGCAGGCAACGCTGCGCTATTACAGCTATGATCGCGCGCACAATGCTCTCAAGTTCGGCTGGAGCGCTCATCTGCCCTTTGAGCCGGGCACCGGGGTCATCAACGATGGTTCGTTTGCGCTCTCAGCAGATGGCAAAACGGCCTACATCTTCAGCGCTGCCACCAATCCCCCGCAGCTTGCCGCCCTCCCGCTGACAGCCAACGGCTCTGGCAACCCCAATATCCTTTCACTGCCTTCCATTGCCAGCGGCGTGGAACCGCCCTTTAACGATGAGAATTACACCTACAAGCCCGGCGACCCCATCTATACCTGGTATCAGCCTGCCGTCATATTCGCGCCAGCGCAAAACAAGCTCTATCTGGTGCATGCCGAAGCGCAAAATCCCAGCAAAGACGCGCTGCTTGTCATTGACCTGGCAAAGATGACTGCTGGCGCAGACATTCCTCTCAAGAATGTGGGGCAGGCTGGGGCCGCGCTTCATCTGGCAACACAGAGCAGGTCGCTGGCAATGCAGCCGAAGCTTGGCGTGCGGCCCGACAAGGGGCGACCATACACAGGCCGCAGCGAAACGGGCGCGGTTTCGCCAGATGGCCGCTGGATTTACCTGAGCGGCTCAAGCAGCGCCCCACAATTTACTTCGACTGGTTCATGGAACGGCGAGCAGGGGACCAATCTGGGCTTGCTGAAGATCGATACCCAGACCGCCCAGATCGTGGGGCGCTGGTTCACAGGCATTGATTACTACACGCTGACCTTCGGCCAGGATGGGCGCAACTTGTATCTGTTCGGCCCGCCACCCAATGCCGACCCAACATCTCCAGATACTTCTGATAATCTCCTGGTCTTTGATACGCAAGACCAGGTAGTAAGCTCGTTTGCCAATATTCAGGGCGGTTGGTTCATCCTGACTGTGCCCTGAGACCACAGGAAAGCGTGTGCTTACAGCGCCGTAGCTGATGGCGCTGCAAGCGCACGCTCTATCTCCATCTACAGCGGGTCGCTTTTCTTGAAGGGCGAAGCCGGGTCATCGTTCAGCAGCCGCAGCAGCGTATCGGGCGGCTCCACTTTTAGCGACTGCGCGCCGTCCAGAATCTCTTGAAGCTCATCGGGGTTCAAGTCAAGCCTGGGGTCCCAGCCATAGCGCTTCATATCTACATGCCCATCTTCCTCAAAAGTCACCCCATCTTCTTCCAGCAGGGTGCGCATGCGGTCTTTCGCGCCAAATGCCTGAGCGCCGGTCAGCACACCTTCCTTGCTAATTACTCGCTGCGCCGGGATGTCCAGATTCGCCGGGGTCGCGCTCATAATCCAGCCAACCACCCGCGCGCCGCGCGGATAGCCTATCGCTCCGGCCAGCCAGCCATAGGTTGTCACTCGTCCTTTGGGGCATGCCCGCACCAGCGCATACACCTGCGCGCTGAGCTTGCCCGTCTGTTCTTTCGTAATAGCCATGTCCTCGCCTTCTGACGTTATTCATAAAACGCCGGGGCATGTCGCAGCGTTCGCCACTGCTCCGGGTCATGCCCAAAGACCACTTGCGCGCCAGCCTCCTGGGCCACCTGCCGCAGCCGGTCCATGCTGCGGCGGGCATCTTCCGCATTGGCACACGCGCCCAGCGCGTTCTCTCGCCAGAGCGCTTCAGTATACACCGCGTCAACCGTCAGCAGCAGCGGCCCGCTGTGCGGCAGCCGCACCAGCAGCGAATGATGCCCCGGCGTGTGCCCCGGCGTTGCCAAAAGCTGCACTCCTGGCGCTAGCTCGTAATCGCCCTCGAAAGTCTGAAAGGTCACGCCTGGTCCCTCGAAGACCGGCCCAACGCCAATGCCCGCCCGCGCCGTTTCCAGTTCGCGGGCGTCCACCAGGATAGGGCTGGCCGTCATATGCTGATTGCCGCCGCAGTGATCGAAGTGCAGATGGCTGTTGACTACCAGGTCCAGATTGCCCAGCGTCAGGCCTAGCAGCGCCAGTTGCCCCGCAACCGTCTGCTGCTGGCTCATATAGGGGACCATCTCCGGCGGGTCCGGCTCGCCTTCATCGGCCAGAGCGCGCGGATTGTCCACACAAAAATCCGGCAGCCCGGTATCCACCAGAATATTCTTGCCGTCCACCTGAAGCAGCATCGCCGGAATCGGCAGCGTAAGCCGCTGCCCCTTTGGCGCGCCAGGAATGATGACACTTCTCTCCAGATCAAGCGAGCCACAATGCAGGAAATACAGTCGCATCTTTGCGCCTCCCTGGCAAGGTTACCGATAGTGACGCTTTAACTCGGAAGCATAACTCTTGCCCACCTCAGCGGCATGTGCCGCCAACCATTCGCTCAGGCGCGTCGAGGCGGTGGGTGGCTCGGCAGAAATCAGCAGATTTGCCATCAAGCCGGTAATTTCGTCCCGCGTCAAAATCACATCGCCCAGGAACAGGCTCATCACTTTGCTGATCGCCAGCATCAGCGCCGGGCTGATGTAGACGAACCGCACGTTGCGATGCAACGTCTGCCCAATCAGCCGCACCAGATCATCAAAGCGATAGGTTTCCGGGCCGACAGCATCCATCCGCACCGGCTCCTGCTGTTCAGCCACCCGAATCATCAAATCGGCCAGGTCTTCCACAAAAATGGGCTGAAGCTGATAGTCACCCGCGCCCATGACCGCAAACAGCGGAAAGCGCCGCACCAGCCAGGCGATATTGTTAATCAGGATACCCTCTGGCCCAAACAGCACCGTTGGCCGCAGAATCGCATAGGACAGCCCCGACTCCATCAGCGTGCGCTCCAGCCGCGCCTTGCCGTTGAAATACGGCAGCGGAGAATCTTCCGAAGGATTGGAGATGCTGATATACACCACGCGCCCCACGCCCGCCTCTTTGGCGGCGCGAAAGAGCAGCTTCGTCTGTTCGACTGCCCGCTCGAACGTCATCTGCCTATACGAAAAGCGAATCCAATAGCTGATATAAAACGTGCTGGCCCCTTCCAGGCTTTTGACCAGCGCGCCATAATCATCGAAGTGATAGGGAAAGACGGTCACCCGCTCGCCAAACGGGTTGGGGTTATTGGGATGGCCGGTCAGCGTGCGCACCTGCTTGCCCTGCGCCAGCAAGCGCTCCGTCAGATACTTGCCGGTGAAGCTGAACGCGCCCGTCACCACGGCGATGTCTGAAGTCTCCATATCGATGCCTTGTTTGTGTTAATCAGCGAAACGCAGCAGCCCGGCATCGCTGAGGTGGCAAACATCATTTAGCCCCAGCAGCACGCGCACATCGCCCTTCACGCGCACAATGCTCACCGAGGTATTGAGAATTGGGAAAAAGAAATCGCGCTCCAGCCCCAGCGCCTGGGCTATATAGGCGTTGATCACCCCGCCATGCGAAAAAATCGCAATGCGCTGCCCCGCGTAGCGTGCCGCCAGCCCGTCAATCGCCGTCAGCACGCGCGCCCGAAACTCGCCGCTCGGCTCGCTGCCCGGAATCGAAGACCAATAGCCCGTGCGAGCCACAGCGCGCACAATCGCGTCCAATCGCTCGCGCAAGGCAACTGCATACTCTTCCGGCGACACATCCCTGGGCAACCCATCCCCAACCTGCCCCAGTCGAATCTCGCGCACCTCCGGCTCAATCATCACTTCCAGCCCGCGTGGCTGCGCCAGGGCCTCGGCGGTCTCGCGCGCCCGGCGATAGGGGCTGCTGTAGACCGCATCGAAGGGCGTATTCTTCAGCCGCACCGCCATTGCCTCGGCCTGCTGCCGCCCCAGGCTAGAAAGCGGCTGGTCATCATACGTGCCGCCTGGCACAATTTCATCGCCGCCAGGCAAAGCGTCTCCGTGACGAATCAGATATATCTCAGTCGCGCCGCTTTTGCGACTCATAAACGGCTGCTCTATCGGCGTTTCAGCGCTGCTCAAGCGTTTCGCTCCTTTGGAGGTCCAGGGATAGCAGAGTCAGGTTACAGCATCGCTCCGCCTTGGCAGACCGCCAGCGCGCGCCGCGCCAGCGCGGGCACGCCCTCGCGGAGCGTGGCAAAAAACGGGTCATCCGTCGTGCCAGAAAGGTGACGCTTATAGCTGCCCTCCAGCAGCACCGCCAGCTTCCAGATCGCCAGCGCTTGATAAAACGCCACATCCTTAATGCGCCGCCCGGTCTTTTCGGCATAACGTTCGGCAAGCTCCTGGCGCGTCGGGAAGCCTTCAGCTTCGGAAATCCGCCAGACTGGCGACGAGTACTCCGTTGGCGGGTCGTCGGCTTGCCGCCAGAAAGAAAGCAGATAGCCCAGGTCGGCCAGCGGGTCGCCCAGCGTCGACATCTCCCAATCCAGAATAGCAATCAGGCGCACCGGCAGCCCATCTGCGTACATCACGTTATCGATGCGATAATCGCCATGCACAATCGTCGCCGGAGGCGACTCCGGCAGATGCTCCTTCAGCCACTCGCTCACCTGGTCGAGTTCAGGAATATCGCGGTTGCGCGCGCCGTCAAGCTGCCCAATCCAGCGGCGCACCTGGCGCTCCAGATAGCCTTCCGGTTTGCCAAACCCCTCCAGCCCAGCCGCGCGCCAGTCCACACTATGCAGTTCAGCCAGCACGTCCACCAGCGCGAAGCCCAGATCACGGCGCACAGCCGGGGGGTCAGCAAACGCTGGCAGCGTCGCGCGGATAACCACCCCATCCATGCGCTCCATCAAATAGAACGGCGAGCCGATGATCGACGTATCCTCGCACACCACCACCGGCGCTGGCACAGGGGTTGATGTTCTGGCAAGCGCCGAGATCACGCGGTACTCGCGCAGCACATCATGCGCCGTTGGCAACAGCGGACCACGCGGAGGGCGGCGCAGCACCCACGACTGGCTGCCGCGCGTGATAAAAAAGGTCTCGTTGGAATGACCGGCAGCCACAATCCGCTCCACACTGAGCGGCCCATCCTCGCCAGGCAAATGCTCGGCCAGATAGCGCTCCAAAGCGGCTTCATCGACCAGCGGAGGCAAACTCATCAGCGCCCTCCATCCAGGCTTTCTCTGCGTGCGTAATCATCGGCACCAAGATTCTCAAGGGTCCAGCTAGATCATAGCAATGGACGAGCGCGCGTGTCAACCGCGCGCTCACGCCTCATCTACCACGCCCAGCACAAACTTCAGATAACGGCCCTCTGGGAAATGTGCCGGGACCGGATGGTCGAGCGGCTGCCCGGCCTCGTGGATGATCAGGAAGCGCTTGCCCTGGCTCGCCGCCGCCTGGCTCAGCGTCTCTTTGAAAAGATCAGGCGAGACATAGCTCGTGCAGCTTGCCGCCGCCAGCAGCCCGCCAGGCCGCACACAGCGCAGCGCCAACTGATGCAGTCGCGTATAGCCGCGCAGCGCCGCGTGAAGCTGCTTCTTGCTGTGCGCAAAGCTCGGCGGGTCCAGAATCACCAGATCAAACATGCGGCCCTCGCGGGCAAAGCGCGCCAGCAGCGCGAAGCAATCCTCCACCAGAAACTCATAGCCGTCGGGGTCAAAGCCGTTGAGCGTAAAATTGGCCGCCGCCTCGCTGGCGCTGGTCGGGGCAACATCGCAGCTTGTGATGACGCTCGCCCCGCCGCGCGCCGCATAGAGCGAGAACGCGCCCGTATACGAAAAGCAGTTCAGCACCGTTCTCCCGGCGCACCAGCCCTCCAGAAAGCGCCGGTTCTCGCGATGGTCCAGAAACAGGCCCGTCTTCTGCCCCACAAACAGATTGGCATGGAAGCGCAGCCCATGCTCCTCCACAATCAGATCGCGCGGCGGCAGCGCGCCCCAAAGCCGCGCGATCTTGCCCATCTCGTCTGACATTTCTTCGGCCTCGCGTTCCCGCGCCCGTCGCCGCAGCACAATTCCCCGCAGCGGAGCCATCGCCCGCAAGCCTTCGGTCAGCCAGGGAACGAGAACGTCCACGCTCTCGCAATACGTATGCAGGACCGCAAACGCTCCATAAAGGTCTACCGTCACGCCGGGCAGGCCATCAGCCTCGCCAAATATCCAGCGATACGCGCTGACGTGCTGCTCGCGCAGCGGCGCGCGCAGTTCCCAGGCGCGGCGCACGCGCTCGCGCACCCAGGTCGCGTCGGGCATCTGGCGCGGCGAAAACAGCCGCAGCGCAATCTGGCTCTGCGCGTCCCACAGGCCATACGCGCTGAAGCCGCCGGAACGGACTCGCACCCACGCGCCAGATGGCAACGCCAGCGGTGCGTCGATCTGATTGCGATAGACCCATGGATGGCCTGCCGCCAACCGGGACTTCAGCGCGGCAGGCAGCGTCACCTCAACAGCTTTCATCACAGCACATTCCCGTCATGCTTCTCCACTCCTCTTGCCAGGAACAAAGGGGTGTGCTAGAGTTGAAGCGCGAAAACTCAGGCTTTTCAGAGCACCCATCTGGCTAGAGACGATACCGCCATGTCAACGGAACAACCAGAAAACCAAGAGAATATCACCGGAGCAACGCTTCTGGCCCCGCCAGACAACAAGCCGCTGCCCAGGGCGCGCCTGGTCAATGGGCGCATGGTCATGCTGGCCGTGCTGCTGGTCGTCGTCATCGTCGCGGGGGTGATTTTTGGTCCTGGCAATCTCGTCAATCTTTCTCAGGCATCGAGCGCGCCCCTTACCTGGAAAGACAATCAGCCCACACAGGCGATTGCGCCGCCCTGCCCGGTGCTGCGCGCCGACCCGACGCTGGGCGTCAGCCTGATGGATGTCCGGACAGGCCAACCCATCTGCGAACGCAATCCCAACAACATCGCACAGCCCGCCTCCACCACCAAGGTGATGGCGGCCATCCTGGTTGAGCAGTATCTGCAAGCCCATCATCTCAGCCTGAACGCCACCATAACCGTCAAGTCCATCGACACGCAAGTCGAATCGGATGCAGCCATCGCCGATCTCCAGGTCGGCCACGCCTACAGCGTTCGCCTTTTGCTCTATATGGTTTCCATCCTCAGCGCCGCCGATGCCGTCATGGCCCTGGCCCGCATGGTCGCCGGAACGCGCGCCGACTTCCTGGCGCTGATGAACCAGCACGCCCAGGCGTTGGGCATGCAGCATACCCATTATACCAGCCCCTATGGCTATGCCCTGGTGTCAGCGGATAACTGGCAGGATGGCGAAACAACTTCCGTCGGGAATTACTCCACAGCGCATGATATGGCAACACTTATGCTAGAGTTCGCGCAGTATCCCGATCTGGTCACCATCTTTGGCGCAACCGAATATCACGAAGGGGACACGTGGCTCTATCGCGGGCCTGGTCACACGCTGCCCGATAGCTGGATAGGCGTGCAATCGCCCGATGACCCGTCGCCTGATCCCGTCAAAAACTTGCACCTGCCTTTTCAGGTGCTGGCAGTGAAAAAAGGGTGTATGTGGTGCACAAATGCCATCCATAAGTTATCTTATGTCTTGTTGGCGCGTTACCAACAACAAACCATCGCAGCAACCTTCCTCTATACCACGCAGGATTATTTTAACCCGTTGGTCGGCGATATGTTACCCACCTTGCTCTGGGCGTTCAACCAGTGCAGCGTCCCGGCTTACGCGACCTATTGTTACCCACCCGCGCCAACACCAACGCCCGGCCCGTCGCCCACACCCTAGCCAGCCCGGCAGCACTCGTCTTGATCGGCCTTGTGCCCAAGACTCCTACATTTTCTTGTAGAGGTCCAGCATGTCCTTACCGCGCAGATCAACCAGATGGCCCTCTCCACCGTCGCCCCCCCAGCGCCAACTGCCAACAGGTTGGCGCGCGCTGGTCATTGGCATCGCGTTCGGCTTCAGCGCGGGCTTCTTCTTCACCATTGGCATCATCGCGCTGATGAACGCCAACAGCACCACCCAGACGCAATCACCTGTTGGCAACAGCGCCGCCAGCGCCAGCGCGACACCCGTTCCCACGTCTGCCTTTACGCCGACCCTCTCACCCACCCTCGCACCGACGCCTTCACCCATCACACCTACCCTCACGCCGACGCCCTTGCCCATTCCTACCCTCACACCGACACCCGGCAACAGTGGCACGGGCCTTTTCGCGCCAGATGAGGTCACCTTCTATGTCGTGGTCACCATCATCTTCCTGATCCTTTCGGCGTTTGTACTCCTCAGACCAGGGGGCAAGAAATAAGCAATGTGAAATAACCTGAAAAGCGTTGACAACCTTAGCCTTTTATGGTATCGTTACACAGGAAGGAAGCGGACCAACAGGCATATAACTTCCTGATGAGCGGACGGACCCAGCTAACTCTGCTGGCAGAACACTTCGCTGGCAGATATATAAGGAGGTCCGGATGGACGGCAAGCAACACGGGTTAAGTCACGGTGTCAGGCAAATTATCGAGCGGATTTTTAGCGACGCAGCCTTCAAAGAAGATGTGTTGACCAACCCAGAACTGGCCTTCGCCCACTACAGCCTTGACGCAGAAGAGCGCCAGGCGCTCAAGAGCCTGCTGGGCAACATGGGCCGCCATTCATCGTTCGCAATAAAAGACAAGCAATTGACCTTCTGGGATTGAGAGCAAGGCTTCTCAAGCCCAGGTAGCACACAGTACAGCTACCCACCAGTCATCTAACAAGATATTATTTTTACGAGGACGAGGCCGCCAGGGGAGGGATTCCCCCGGCGGCCTCATTTTACCTACGAACGAGAGAGGCCGCAAAGAGCAGTTATGACCACTTCTCCCGCACAAGAATGGCTCAGTCAGATGCCTTCTCGCGCGCTGCTCAGCGAACAACTCAGAGTGACAGGGCGGTTCGTTATTCAGGAAGTGCGGGCAGGGCATTTTCCTCCTGGCTTTGCCCGCTCCATAATGCAGGCGCTGCGCCAGCCAGGCAAACTACTCGGCAGCCCTGTGATGGGTGGCGCGTTGCTGGGCACGCGCAATCTGCGTGGATGGGCGCTGCCGCTGCTGCTCGCTGCCGCTGCTGCCTCAGGCGCGGAAACCGAGGTACTTTCCGATCTTTCTCCCTCCTTCTGGCGTCGCGCCTGCGCCGTGGCCGCCGCGTCTGAATACCTGGGCGCGGCCCTCGACCTCATCGATGATGTACAGGACGGCGATAGCCCCTTCGTCCAACAATTAGGCATGCCAATTGCGCTCAACATCGGCATCGCGCTTTTAGAGCTTGCGCCCCTCGCGCTTCGGCGGGCGCGGGCAGCAGGATGGCCTGACTCATTGGCGCTGGCGGCGCAAGAGGCGCTGCACGCCAACGTCCTCACCAGCCTGGGCGGCCAATACATGGACCTGCGCTTCGAGCAGAGCAGCGCGGTCAGCGAAGCGCAAGTGATAGAAATGACCGAAAAGAAATCAGGAGCTTTGCTGGCCCTCATCTGCCAGCTTGGAGCCATGGCCGGAACATCCAATCAACAGGCACATCCCTCCGGTTATTTTGAGGCCATCAGCCAATTTGGGTGGCATCTGGGCGTCTGGTTCCAGCTTCTCAATGACCTGCACGACGCCGAGCTAGCCCAGGCCCAGCCTGCCAAAAGTGATCGCCAGCGGCACAAAAAAACCTTGCCCCTCCTGCTTGAACAACGCGGTATGATAGAGAATACCGACAACAGCATCCAGGCGCAGTCGCTGAATGCGCAGGCAGCATTGTCTTATACCTACGTGATGGCAGAAACTTTTCGCTTGCGTGCCCAGAAAGCGCTCCAGGCGCTGGAGGAACAATTCGGACAGCACTCGCTTCTCTGGCCGCTCACACTTCCCACCTGGGAGGAAAGCTAAGCAGTCGGTATGGCAATCAAGCACAGGAGGTGCCCATGCGCGACATCCAAGAGGTTCACTATGTTCTTGCCCAACCTCGACACCAAAAGCCGGCCTTGCATGTGCGCGCACGCCGCTGGCAGCTTATCTTTCTGGCCGCCCTGCTGTATATTCCGGCAGTTGTGGTGAGCATTCTTACCCTGATCAGTGGCAATCACTGGTGGGGCCTGGGTGCTCAACCGATGAATGTCCCTTCAGGAGCCTGGCAAGTCACCTGGAGTGATCGCGGGCTATCGAACGGATTGAATATCCAGGTTGGCGATCAGATTCTGCGCGCAGACGGGCAGCCGCCCCACAGCATAGACGAGATCAATCAGGCAAATGAACTGGAAATTCTCTCTCAAGGAGCAACCTCAACGCATGTGGTGAGATGGCAAGCACCTGGTCACCTTGATACGCTCTTTTCTCTAAGCTGGTTTCTTCTTGGCTTCGTCTCCCTCCTGCTCGGTCTGCTGGTTTTCCTTCACGCCACTGATCGTATGCTTGCCTGGCGATTCTTCCTGCTGTGGACTGCGCTGGCAATAGCCAGTTCTTTGGTGCCAGCGACATCCTTTGGGAACCTGCTGGCAGTCCATCTCGCCAGTATCCTTTCTGTTGGCTTGGCTACTGGTCTAATGGCGAGCTTTCTCTGGCGTTTACTCTTTCCTGCTCCGGCTGCGAATCTACGTCCCAACAGCAATCGGCCATCACCTCAAGAGCGAGTGAGACGGCGCTCAAAACCTCGCTGGCTGCCAGAGGTTCCTGTTGTGACTGGGGTATGCTGGGCCGCGCTCTATCTTGCCGCCGTGAGCTTGATGCGACCTGATCTGCTGGCGGGCGCTGTCGTCTTTGATGCCGCACAGACGCTCCTGGCGCTCGGCTTATCGTTGTTCTTGATTCTGCGGGTAGCTCTGTCTCATCGGCCCAGTGTAGCCCGTGAGCGCGCGCGAACCCTCCTGGGCGGCATGCTGCTTGGTTTGACTCCACCATTGGCTTTGACGGTCATTCCGATGCTCATCTCAGGCCAACCGCTTGTGCCAGGTACTATAAGTTTGCTAGCAATTATCGTCCTGCCGCTCACATTTGCCTACGCCATTGTGAAGCGCGACCTCCTGCGCCTCGATTCGCTGATTCGCAATACCACGCTGGTCCTGTTAACTGTGATCGGCATGGTGAGCATTGCCGTGCTGCTGGGCGCAATCCTGGAACTGCTGCCCACCACCCCTGCCCTTGTCATCGGCATCAGCGCGGGCGCCGTGCTGGCCCCGTTTGTGCTGGCTGGCGCCCGCTGGATCACCGAAGCCTGGCTGTTTCCGCAAGTGCGCGTCTATCGGCGGCTCATCGCCCAGGGCGAAGGGGTCGAGCGCACCGGCCTGGACCCCCAGCGCGTCGCAGGGCAACTGATCGGCGAGGTGCATCTGGCGCTGCCGGTGCGCCAGGTGGCTGTTTTTGCGCCGCACAAACAAAGCGGTCGGTTAGTCGAAATATCAGTGCCAAAAGCCGCAGCAAAACCGACAGAATATGCTGCTCCCTCTCCAGCGGGCAAGAGCATCGTCTCGCTGACGACCCCAGCCCAGCCAGAGGTACACGAGCCAGGCGTGCTTTTTGTCGACGAGACGCTCTCCACCCGACTCTTCCGGGAAGGCGGTCCCCTGATGGTAGAGGCCGTGCCCATGAACAGAAGGAGCGATGACCCTCACCTTGTCAGGAAGTTGCAAAATTCTGGCTCCATGCCAGCCATTGCTCCTGACCAGCCTGACCACGAGCAGCTTGATCTGGAAAGCTGGCATCTCTTGCTGCCCATGCGCGTGCGCGGGCGTCTGGTGGCAATCCTCGCCCTCAGCCAGCGGGAAGATGAGCAGTCCTATTCCGATACTGATCTGCAAGTGCTGCGCTTCCTTGCAGGCCGCCGCGCCCTTGCCCTGGATTACTCGCTGCTCTACGCCGACCTGCATATGGCCTATGAGCGCCGTCAGGAGCTAGATCGCCTCAAAGACCAATTCATCATCACCGCCCACCACGAACTGCGCACTCCGCTTACTGGCGTGCAGGGCTATCTGGAACTCTTGCGCGAACTGGGGCCAGAAGGGCGCGCCAGCCGCCCGCAAGACGTCGATTTGTTCATCGAGCGCGCCTGCCACGCCACCGATGAACTCAACGAACAGCTTGATAGCCTGCTGGCTGCTGCTGAAACAAATCTCAGCCAGGAAAAACTCCAGCAGCACCCGGTAGAACTGGGCAACACTGCCCAGCGCGCCATCCAATCGCTGGACGCGCTGGCCCAGCGTGGCCGCCATCGCATTCGCAACACCATTCCATTGGACCTCAGCGCCCTTGGCGACGAAGAAGCGCTCTATCGCATCTTTCTCAACCTGCTCTCCAACGCTTTGAAATATAGCCAGGATGGCCGCCCAGTCCTCTTCGATGGACGCTCGCGCCTGATTTCGGCTAATGCGCCCGGCGCAGGCAGGCAAGCAGAAGTCAGCAGAAATTCCGCAGGCATGGTTCCCGTGGCCGAGGTCATCGTGCGCGACTGGGGTATCGGCATCAGCAGGGCTGACCAGCACAAAATCTTCGAGCGCTTTACCCGCCTGGAACGCGATCTCAACAGCCCGGTACGCGGCAGCGGCCTGGGGCTGGCGATCTGCAAAGAATTGGTGGAAGTAATGGGCGGAGCCATTTGGGTTGAAAGCGACGGCGTTGCCGGGTCGGGCAGCACCTTCTATGTGCGGCTGCCGCAGGCCGAAGCTGCCGTGTTGAATCCCAGTATCAGTGTCTTTGATCCCACAATGAGTGACGGAAAATCCCACAATTAATGTCCTGCGTGCCTTCAACCATTGGGGACACAACCAACCGCCTGGCGAGTCTGCCGTACTCTATCCATGCGATCACGGCGTGCGCTTGAACAGGCTGGATTCGCGTACCAGGAGTTCTGGTTGAAACATGATCTGTTGATGGATGTGGTGGTCAGGGTCGTGGGTTTCCTCCAGCAGCAATTGCGCCGCCTTGTAGCCCAACTCATACTTGGGCTGGCGAATAGTCGTCAGCGGGGGCGAAAGGACATTGGCAAAATCAACATCGTCATAGCCGACGAGAGCCATGTCCTGGGGGATGTAGAGGCTATATTTCGCCAGGCCGCGCATCAAGCCTAAAGCCAGCAGGTCGTTGCCACAAAAAACGGCTGTAGGGCGCGGCTCATTTGCCAGCAGCAGTTCGGCGCTGGCTTCGCCCTCGGAGGTATTCTGGCTGGGCACGGCGATGTTGAGGACCGCTGTTTGTGGGTTCAAGCCAAAACGCTTGACGGCGCGCAGCACACCACGCTGGCGCTCAGCGATCTGTCGAATGGTCGATGGACCATGAAGAAAGCCAATGCGGCGGTGGCCCTGAGCAAACAGGTGCGTTGCCGCTAATTCACCACCCAGTACGTCATCTACCGCGACCGAGCAGAGATCAGCGGAGCGGCTGGGATGATCGAGCAAGACGACGGCGATGCCACGACGACGCACCCGCTGCATGGAAGTTTCGCTGCTGCTGACCGGCGTGATGAGCATCCCCTGAACGCGCTGTTCCTCCAGGGATTGGAGGTAGCGCTGCTCTTTAGCGGTGGAATCATCGGAGTTGCAGAGCACGACAATTGATCCGGCAGCGTTGGCCGCATCCTCGACGCCCCGCGCCACCTCGGTAAAGAAAGGGTTGGAGACATCCAGCACAATAAGGCCGATCAACGGACTGTGCCCGGCACGTAACTGCCGCGCAGAGCCATTGCGCACAAAGCCCGTGTCGGCAATCGCCTGCTCGACACGGAGGCGCGTGTGTGCTGCGACCAGATGTGGCCGGTTAAGCACATTCGAAACTGTCCCCAGGGAAACGCCTGCCAACTCAGCGACACGCCGAATGTCAGTCATGAACGAGTGATGTCCCCTTTCTCGGAGTAAATATATAGCATATCGCCTGGCTCAAACGCAATTTTGCGCAACCACACAAATTGGCAGCGTAGTCACTTGACAAGAGCCAGGGTCATCAGTATACTTCACCCTAAGAATGAAACGTTTCATTTTCCTGGTACTGTTCCCTTCCATATATGAAACGTTTCATCCAATGACTACTTTATAATCCGCATAATCCACGCAGCGCACCATGCCCAGCTACTTCTGATTTGAATGTCCCCACAAGGAGAGAGAAGATGGATAGAGCACGTTTTGTGTCTCTGCGCGATGATTTGCAGCAGCAGGGGATTGATGTGGAGGCGGCGCTCCAGGCCATCCAGGCATTCATGGTCGAGACGCCTTCCTGGGGCTATGGCAATTCGGGTACGCGCTTCAAGGTCTTTCCCTGGCCGGGCGCAGCGCGCACCCTCTTTGAAAAACTGGACGATGCGGCCATGGTCCAGCGTGTCACGGGCGCGTGCCCTGGTGTGGCTATCCATATCCCCTGGGATCGGGTGGATGATTGGCCCGGCGCAGAGCAGCACGCCGCCAGTCTGGGCGTCCATATTGGCGCGGTCAATCCGAATCTCTTTCAAGATGATGTCTATCGCCTGGGCAGCCTGTGCCATCCCGACGCTGCCGTGCGTCGCCGGGCCATCGATCACGTGCTGGAGTGCATCCGCATTGCAGAGCAAGTGCATTCGGAGGTCATCAGCCTCTGGCTGGCCGACGGCACCAACTATCCCGGCCAGGATGATGTTCGCCGCCGTCGGCATCGTCTGCTGGATGCGCTGCAAGAGATTTACGCGGCTATGCCTGCTGGCATGCGCCTCTTGATCGAATACAAGTTCTTTGAGCCAGCGTTCTACCAGACCGATTTGCCAGACTGGGGCACGTCGCTGCTGTGCTGCCAGAAGCTTGGCCCCCAGGCGCAGGTGCTTGTCGACACCGGGCACCATCCGCAGGGCACCAACCTGGCGCAGATCGTGGCGCAGCTTCTGGATGAAGGACGGCTGGGCGGCTTTCACTTCAATGACCGCAAATATGCCGATGATGATCTCATTGTGGGGTCGCTCAATCCCTTTGAGTTGTTTACCATCTTTCATGAAATTCTGGCCGCCCGCGACGAGGGCAATACAAATGTCGCGCAAATCGCGTACATGATTGACCAATCACACAATATTGAACCGAAGATCGAGGCGATGATTCAGTCGATCGTCCACATTCAACTGGCCTATGCCAAGGCGCTGCTGGTCGATCAGCAGGCGCTCGCTCGTGCACAGGAGGCGGGCGACGTACTCGGAGCCTATCGCGTGCTGCGCGCCGCTTTCGAGACGGATGTGCGTCCGCTGCTGGCAGAAGCGCGCATTCGGCAAGGACTCGACCCCGACCCCATTGCAGCATTTCGGCAGAGCGGCTATGCCGAACGGGTAGCGAGTGAGCGCGCTCTGGCGACCGTGACCAGCGGCTATCCTGGCGCTTAAGGAACAGGAAAGAGCACAACAAGTATGGCAACACATATACCAGAGGAAGCAGCATCAACGTTGGCGCAGTTAATGGCGCGCTCGCGCCGCCTGGGCGCAGACCGCAGCGTCTGCAATTGGGGCGGCGGCAATACCTCGGCCAAGTCGGAAGAGATCGACTTTCGCGGCAGGCGCGCGCGCATCCTGTGGGTCAAGGGTTCGGGGTCCGACCTGGCAACGGTGACAGAAGCGTCCTTTACCGGCCTATACCTGGACGATCTTTTGCCCCTCCTCGAACGCGAGCAACTGAGCGATACTGAGATGGTGGACTATCTGGCGCACTGCTTCTTCGAGCCAGGCCGTCCGCGCCCCTCCATCGAAACTCTGCTGCACGCCTTCTTGCCCTTCGCCCACATCGACCATACCCACGCCGACGCAACCAACTTTTTTGCCTGCGCCGCCGATGGCGAGCGGCTGGCCCGTGAATGCTTTGGCGATGCACTCGTCTGGATTCCCTATCGCCGTCCTGGCTTCGGGCTGGCGCGCGAAGTCGCGCTGGCGGTGCGCGCGCATCCCCAGGCCAGGCTCGTCATCCTGGCGAAACATGGTTTGATCACCTGGGGCGAAACGGATGATGCCTGCTATGCCAGCACGCTTGCCACCATTGCGCAGGCCCGAGTGTTTGTCGAACGGCGCCTCGGCGCCTCTGCCTTTGGCGGCGCGCGCATCGAGGCGCTGCCTGAAGAGCGTCGGCGCGAAATCGCCGCAGGCGCGTTGCCAGTGCTGCGCGGCCTGGTGTCGGCAGACAAACGCATGCTGCTGCGCTTTGAGGACGCGCCCGACGTGCTGGAGTTTGCCTCCAGCCAGGACGCCCCGCGTCTGGTCCAGGTTGGGGCGGCCTGTCCAGATCATCTGGTGCATACCAGGCCCTGGCCGCTGCTGGTCGACTGGACACCCGATCAAGGGACAGTGGCTCTGGCCGAGGCGCTGCGCTCCGGGGTAACAAGCTATCGGGCGCGCTATGAGCGCTATCTGGAGGAGAACGCGAAACAAGACCTCGACCCCGACGCGCAGGCACCGGTCTATCGTTCCGAAAGCCTGGCCGTTGAGACCGCGCCGCGCGTCATCCTCATTCCCGGCGTTGGCATGGTGACGACCGGCAAAGACGCGGGCATGGCCGATGTCAGCGCCCAGTTGTATCATCGCGCCGTCACCGTGATGCGCGGCGCCGAGGCGTGCGGCGGATTCACCTCCTTGACCGATGCCGAAAGCTACGCCGTTGAATACTGGCCGCTGGAGCAATACAAGCTGACGCTGGCGCCACCAGAACGCGAGCTTGCGCGGCACGTAGCGCTCGTGACCGGCGCAGCGGGCGGCATCGGCTCGGCGGTCTGCACACGGCTGGCCCGCGATGGGGCGCACATCGTGGCGACCGATATTGACCTGGCAGGCGCGGAGCAACTGGCACAAGACCTCTGCCGCCGGTATGGCGCGGGTCGGGCTGTCGCGGTGCGCATGGATGTGACCAATGAAGAGAGTGTCCAGGCCGCCTTTGCAGCAGCGGCGCTGGCCTTTGGTGGCATCGATGCCGTCGTCAACAACGCGGGGTTGGCCTCCAGCGCTCCGATCACCGAAACGACGCTGGCCGACTGGAACAAGAATCTCAGCGTGCTGGCGACCGGCTATTTCTTGACAGCGCGCGAAGCGTTTCGCCTCTTTGCGCAGCAAGGTCAGGGCGGCAACCTGGTCTTTATCGCCAGCAAAAACGCGCTCGTAGCGGGCAAGAATGCTTCGGCTTATTCGACGGCAAAGGCGGCGGAACTGCATCTGGCGCGGGGGCTGGCCGAAGAGGGCGGCGCGCAGGGCATTCGCGTCAATGTCGTCAACCCCGATGCCGTGCTGGCCGGGTCGCGCATCTGGAGCAGTTCCTGGCGGGCCGAGCGCGCCGCGACCTATGGCATTGCGCCGGAGCAGTTGGAAGAACACTATCGCAAGCGCACGACGCTGGGCGTTAACATCTTGCCCGAAGATATTGCCGAGGCGGTGGCCTTCTTCGCCTCGCCCACACGCTCCAGCAAAAGCACCGGCAATATCCTCAATGTGGATGGCGGTGTGCCCGCCGCCTTCCCACGATGAATGAATGAATGGTCATTCATCAAAAGACACCACGGGAAATGCTGTAGGGAGTGTAGGGAGTTATAGACAGTGTAGACGTTGTAGACGTTGTAGACGCTAGAGGGAGCCGGGAGCATGTCCACACGCAACGTGGCCGCCATAGACCTGGGCGCAGAAAGCGGGCGTGTGATGCTGGCCCGCTTCGATGGGACGGCCATCAGCCTGGAGGAGGCGCATCGCTTCCCCAATCGTCCGGTGCGCGTGCGCGGCCATCTCTTCTGGGATGTGCTGGACCTCTGGCGCGAAGTCCTGTCCGGGCTGCGCCGCGCACACCAGTTAGCTGGGACGCTGGACAGCGTGGGCGTGGACACCTGGGGTGTGGATTATGGGCTGGTCGATGCCGAGGGTCTGCTGCTGGGCCTACCCTATCACTATCGAGATGGACGCACGGCAGGTATCATGGATGCGCTTGCGGCCAGCATCGGGCGCGAGCGCATCTATACCACCACCGGCATCCAATTCTTGCCGTTCAATACGCTCTATCAACTGGCCGCGCATGCCCGGCAGCCGCGCGGTCAGCTTGATAGCGCGCATCGACTGCTGTTGATGCCAGACCTGCTGCATTGCTGGCTGAGCGGCCAGCAGGTTGCAGAACGCACCAACGCGACCACGACCCAACTTGTCGATGCCAGCACAGGACACTGGTCGGCGGGGCTGCTGGCGGCGGCCCAGGTGCCAGAGCGTATCATGCCGCCGCTGGGCGAGCCAGGCACTATGCTGGGGCCAATGTTACCCGAGGTGCGGGATGATCTGGGCGCGGGCGTCCGCGTGGCGCTGCCCGCCACGCACGATACCGGCTCGGCGGTGGCGGGCATCCCCGTCACCAGTGGCGCGAACTGGGCCTACATCAGTTCGGGCACGTGGTCGTTAGTGGGCTTAGAACTGGCGCGCCCACTCATCAGCAGCGCCGGGCTGGCGGCCAACTTCACCAACGAGGGCGGCGTCTTCGGCACGACACGCTTCTTAAAGAATGTGATGGGCCTCTGGCTCCTGCAAAGCTGCCAGCGCCAGTGGGAAGCGCAGGACCAACCGCGGCCCATCGCTGCGCTGCTGGCCGCAGCAGCAGAGGAGCCACCCTTTGTCGCGCTGCTCGACCCCGACGACTCCAGCTTGCTGGCCCCTGACGACATGCCCGCCACCATCAATGCCTGGCTCAGCGAACACAGGCAGCCCCCGCTCCAGTCGCCAGCCTCTTTTGCGCGCAGCATCTGCGAAAGTTTAGTGCTCCGCTATTGCCGGGTGCTTCGGAGCGCTGCGGCCCTTGCAGGGCAGCAGATTGAAGTCATTCACCTGGTTGGCGGTGGGTCACAGAACACGCTGATGAACCAATGGCTGGCCGATGCCACAGGCGTGCCCGTTGTCGCTGGTCCGGCGGAGACAACGGCGCTGGGCAATGCCCTGATGCAGTTAGTAGCTCTGGGCGAGTTGAGCACATTGGCTGAGGTGCGGGCGCTGGCGGTGCGCTCCTCAACCACGACGCGCTTTGAGCCCCGTCCGGCTGAGCGCGAGCGCTGGGAGGAAGCTGCTGCTCGCTTGGAGCAATTGATGGCTGCCCCAATCAGGGAGAAGTAAAGGGGGAATGCGTCTATCGCTCACTGAACAAGCCAACCAGGAAAAAAGTCCCGGCTGGCGGCCATTTCTTTGACAGAGGCTGCGGGCGGCTGGTATGCTCTCAACAGATAGGCGTATCAGAAACGTGGAACGAGGCGGGGTAAAGGGCAGCAACGGATAAAAGAGGATTTGGTCAACATGCGTCAGCGGAGCGCTTCTTCTCAAGATGATGCAATGGAATATCAATCTGATCCTTTTGCCAGGCGTCCATCAGCGGGCAGCACTCGCCCCCGCACTCCAAAGGTAGCGCCGCGCTTATCGCTTCCACAGCGCCCGGAAAGCATCGATTCAACACTGGCCGAAGAGTTCCCGGACGAAATGCCGCAGCCAGAACGCCAGCCGAAACGCGCCAGAAAGCCATCCACACAGAGCCTGGTCGTCCATTCCGCAGCCACCAGCCCGCTCGACCTGCGCGAGCCAGCCTCGCCCGCCGATTTACAGATCATTCCGCGTACCTCGCCTGCCGTTCCCAGCGTCAAAATCAAACAAAGCTGGTTTCACAGTTCCTCGCCCCGCTTCACCTTCATCAAGCTCTCGCTCATCGCGCTGATCGTGTGCGGCGTGCTGACCGCCACCTTTGCCACCGCTGGCGGCAATGCCAATCTGCTCTTCCACGCGCTCAGTAACGTCTTGCCCTTCTCAGCCCCAGCAGCGCAGCAGCAAAGCGGACCAACCACCGTTGCCCAGCGGGTGCAGCCGATCATCCAGGCAGACCTCAACGCTGGCTATGACTCAAAGGCGCAGCATGACCTCTGGTGGGATTCCGCGTGCAGCGCCGCCGCCATGACCGAGGTTCTGCACGCCTGGGGCATCACGAATGTCACCATCGGGCAACTTATCGACGTGATGAGCGCACATAATCCCCCCTACATCACCTCCTGGGGAGGCTTGATGAGCCAGGACGCCTGGGAATACATGATGAGCACCTTCAATATGCGCGCCACCGTTCAGATGAATCACGGGATGAGCTACGATGACATCCTGAACATGACCGAAGTGCAGGGCATCCCCGTCGTCCTGGGGGTACGCGACAGTGGCGAAATATATTACCCGGCCCTCAGCGTCGGGCATTTCCTGGTTGCCGTTGGCGGCGACGAGGCCGGGATACGCATTGTCGATTCATCGCTCTATCGCATCACCTATCTGCCCAAAAATGAACTGAACTACCTCTGGACCGGAGAAACCATCGTCATCAAGCCAGCTTGATGGATTGCAGCGAAGGCGCAGCGCACGGGGCTTCTCGTCATCTCAGGGTGTTTGCTCAATGGGCTTGGTGCTGTTGCCGGGCGTGCTGAACCAGGCTCGGTCAGGGTAATGGTAATTGACGTTGGGGTCCGGCTCCCAGCGCCAGATGCGCCGCAGATCATCCAGCGCAATCTGCACCAGATGCCGATGTGAATCAGTTCATCTTCCATATCTTGCAGGATGACCAGCAGCATACCAAGCTGCCATAGCTCGAAGTTGCGCAGGTGGATGTCTGTCTCGAACACCACACCCGTGCTGACCACCTCCAACTCGAACTTGGCTCCGTGGCTGGCCCCTCCCGTCAGCCGGTCAATGCCCACGCCATCGCGCTGCTCTTTGATCTCCTTGGAAGCCAGATAGGCATCGCCAATGGCGACCCGGCCAATAAAGCCCGTCGAGCCAAACAGCCGACAAGTGGGGCAGGACGCGGCATAGACCAGATCGGTCCGCTCTTCCAGCCGTTTGCGGCGTTCGTCATCGCGGTGCGCGTACTGGTTGAAATAGCCGCCGCAGGAGTCCAGGTAGTCGCGCTGGCGCTGGGCAAGGTCGGCCTGCTTCTCATCGTTGCCTTCAAACGGATAGCAGACCACGCGCGGCTTCAGCCCACAGACAATCTTCTCGATATGGCTACGAAAGACGCCCTTCAGCGAACTGCCAGGCAAAAATGCCTCCTGCCGCCCATTGCGCCAGGTCAAGACGGGCGTCATATCCGGGCCGCTGATGCTGGCGTGGCCTGACTTCACCAGCAGCGGCCCCGTCGTCGTAATGCGTAGCGTGAAAAACGCCTCATTTACCAGTTTCTTCAACATAGCACCCACCTGTTCCCTCTACTCAAAGATGCTGCCGATGTACGCTTCCAGAAACTCCGCGCCATCAACGGTCTTCGAGAACTCGTTCTTGATGAGATACTGCCGCAGTCGTCTGCGGCGCTCGGCGTCTTCCACCGGCTGCTCGTTCACGCCTTCGGTGAACAGTTCCAGCGCCGACACTTCCAGACCCTCCAGCTTCGCCACGCCCAGGCCGCGCGAGCGCTTGCCACCCACAACGCCGAAGCCATGCGCGAACTCACTCAGCCCCACACAAAGCAATTGCAAATCTTTCTTCGTGGCGTTCTCCAGCAGAATCTGCAACGCGAAGGCGGCGCTGGCTGGCACCACCTCAAAATCATATTTCAGGCGGTCTCTGGCTTTCTCGGTATCGCGATCAATAGCCACACCGTCGCGAACCTGAAGTACACCGCTCCAGTCGTCATCTGTGGTGTAGAGGTCGCTAACATTCACACGCGATGCGGCAAAGGGCGACCCGAACAACTGGCAGGTATCGCAGAGCGTGTCGAATATCTCGCTGGTGAGTCTGGTCTGGTCTTCCTCGGCGCTTTGCCTGCGCGCGAAGACGCTCTTCTGCCGAATCGTCGGGCAGAGCGCCTTCAACTCCTTGCCACGCGGCAGCGCCTCCTTGAGTTCATCTGCGCTCAACTCGATCAAGGCGCAGCTTGTGAAGCCAGGCAGATTGGCAGCCATTTTCTCGACGGTGCTGCGCAGCGCGCCCTTGAAGCTGGAGCCAGGGATATAGGGCTTCTGGTCTGGCGCCAGGGCTACCGGGCTGTCGCTGCTCAGCGTGGCCTTGCCGCCGCCGATGTGCAGCGCTGTCCCCATCACCAGGCTCCCGGTGAAGACAAAGGTTGCAACCATCTGCTTCCCGGTCTCGGGATAGGAATCTGATAAATAACAAAAACCAGCGGCCCATATCTGGAGCCGCTGGCATCTCTGTAACCGCAGGAAAGCGCCCGATCAGGCGTCTTCCACCGTGCTGCTCGTTGGGGCAGAGGTTTCTGGCCCCGTGCTCCCGGGCGTCTGGCCCAGGAACTCTTCCAGGCTGGTGCGCGTGCCGGTAATAATCGCCCGCAGCCGCGCCAGCTTCTCAGGGTCGCCGCCAGAGGCCATCACCGCAGCCATCATCAACCGCGCTACCTCCATGCCCTCCTGCCGCAACGCGTGCAGTTCTGGCTGCGCCTCGCGTCCGAAGGGGCCACGGCCATGATGCCCACCCCAGAAGCCGCGTGGGCCTTCGAACGCCTGGGCGCGCTGACTCTGCGCCTCAAGCTCCTGGCGACCTGTGTCGGTGATGGTATAGATTTTCTTGCCATCCACCGTCTCGCTGGTCACCCAGCCGCGATCTTCCATCAACTGCAAGGTCGGATAGACCGCGCCCGCGCTGGGTGTGTAAAATCCGCTCGCCTGCTCTTCCAATTGCTTAATCATCTCATAGCCGTGCATGGGCCGCTCGCGCAGCAGCGTCAGCAGCACATACTTCAAATCGCCGCGCCCCATAAAGCGCGGTCCACCTGGTCCACGGCCACCAGGGCCAAACGGGAACCCCCTGCCGCCAGGGCCAAAGGGGAAACCGCGGGCCATACCCCAGAAACCAGGGCCAAAGGGAGGCCGCTCGCGCCCCGCCCACGGCGGGCCAAAGTGCGGATGGTCATGATGCTCATGGTGCTCGTGGTGCCCATGCCGCGCCCAGGGCGGGCCAAAATGCGGGCGCTCCGGGCGTGCCCAGGGCTGCCAACCCGCTTCCCCTTCATAGTCGCCGCCACCCCAGGCAAACGCCGGGCGGCTATCATCAAAACGCCATCGTCCAAACATGGTGTCTTCATCCTTTCAGCAGAAGTCGCACCCGACGCGCCGAGCCAATCTCGGCCCATCCATCGAAACCGGCTTCTGCATTTCGATATAATTCGATATAACAAGATATATCTTATTTTTAGCAAAATGTCAAGGGCAAGAGGCACTCTTCTGCGTTTTTGTCCAAGAAAAAACCCCCGCCTGACGTCGTCAGGCGGGGGTGATGGGTGGCAGGGCCATTTGAGGCTTGTGCCTATCCGCCCAGCGACTTCCAGGCATCCAGAATCTGCCACATCGCGTTCGATTCATTTTGCCAGCACGGCTCTGCATAATAGCAGCCCACCCAGGTTGCCGTTTGCGCATGGCTGAAGCTGGTCAGCGCCAGCGCCAGCATATACGAATTGATGCCTGGGTCACGTGAAAGCACCGAAGCCCACCAGTTCGACTCGGTCTCTTTATGGTCAGCAGCGTGCCAATGCACATCGGCCATAATCTGATCGATGGTCATCGACGGGAAGGTGCAGGAATAGCCGCCGCACGTGGGAACCGTATGCTGCGACATATCGTAATCGAGCACGCCCTGGCCGACCTTCTGCACCAACTTCGGGTCATTGGGATTGCCGTACATATCCGTGAAAGCATCCTTCAACACCCAGATGTTGCCGAACTGGTTGCCATAGCCAAGCTGCCAGAAATCAGGGCGATCACAATTCATAATGGAGGAGAAGGAATCCTGCCCTGCGGGCGGCGATTCATTGGCGCAGTTGCTATAATTGATGCGCGCGCCGATGCCTTCCGCGTGGGTCCACCACAGCAGCATCTCCGGCTCGACCTTCGCGCCATAGCGCGCATCATAGCGCGCGGTGGCAGCGATGGCATAGGGCATCATCGTCTTCAGACGCTGCGCCTCATCGCTGGCAAGCGCCGGAACCTTACTGGGCGAATCAAAACCATATTTGGTAATGTAATGGTTGATGTCGGTGGTATTCACGCCAGCAGGCAGCGACGGCCCCGCCGTGGGAACCTGGAGCGCAAAGCTCCCCGCCGGAGCCGTGGAAAAGTTCAACGCCGATAACTCCAGCCCACCCCGCAGCACACCCCCTAACACAATGCCCAGCGCCAACGCTGACAAGATGCACAAGAGAATGACCGCCTGCAAGCGGGCGGGAATGTGTCGTGCTTGCCAGAACAGGCCAGCACGCTGGCTGCGCGCGCCAGGATATTTGCCTGGAATCAAGGTGACCGATTTTTCGGCAGGTTCCAATGGCTCTTCGTCATCCCAAACCCTGGAAGGCACTGGCAAGCGCTTGCCGGTCAGTGTACGGCCAGCGGGCGCGTCACCCCAGGCGTTGGCGGGCGTGGGAACCCACGTGCCCGTCTGATGGCGACTGGAAGGTGTCTCGTTCCAGATGGTCGGCGTGGGAATCCGCCCACTCGTCTGCGCGCGAGCCGGAGGATTCCCCGGCGGCTGGGCACGTACTGGCGCGGTTGAGCGCTCAGCAGGCGAACGGGGAGGATAAGCCCTGACAGCCCCCGATGTAGACCGGCTTGAGGATGGCGGGATGGGCACAGCGGGAGGGGTGGGCTGGCGCGACGGCGTCAGGCGCTTCGGTGGCGCTGTCGATACTTTGGGAACCGATGGCAGCGTGAGGCGAGGGTGGGTCGATGAAGTGGTTTTCCAGGGGGGTAACATCTCATCTTCCGCCCATTCACCCTGATTCTTTGATGGCTTTCGTTCCGTCTGCCAGTCGCGCATGTGCTCTGCTTCTCCTCTATAGGTGGCACGCACATCCTCCAGAAGCTCCCCAGCAGTGGGTTGAGCTTTTTGCCGGATGTAGTATAGGGGGAGATATGAATATATGCAAGAGTTTCTGGACCAAGCAGGGAAAAACGGGCTATTCCATCCTATCTGTCGCCACCGCCCGCCAGCGTGGCAGCGCCCACCATCCCTGCGTTATCGCCCAGGGCGGCGCGCGCAAATTCGACGGTGCGGCTGGGCGCGGGCAAAGCAATTTCTCTGGCGCGCTGCGTGGCCCGATCAAAGATTACGTCCATCGCCTCGATGACTCCACCGCCGAGGATAATTTTCTGCGGGTTATAAAAATTGATGATGCTGGCAAGCCCATAGCCCAGATAATCTGAAGCCTCGTGTACCGTTTGAATGACCAGTTCATCTTTGGCATTGATGGCATCGGCAAAGTGCCCCGAGCGCAGCACGCCTGTGCCCGCCTCCAACTCGGCCTTCACCACCGAAGGCCGCCCGCGCTTCACTTCCCCGGCAATAGCATGCGTCATCGCGGTGCGCGAAGCATATGCCTCCAGGCAACCGCGCGACCCACATGGGCAGAGGCGACCACCCGCCACCACCGTCATATGCCCCAACTCACCGGCAGTGCCCGACACGCCGCGAAACAGCTTGCCATCCTGCACAATGCCGCCGCCAATGCCCGTGCCCACAAACACACAGACAAACAGGGGGCATCCCTTGCCCGCGCCGTGATACAACTCGCCATAGGCCGCCGCCTCCACATCGTTTGCCAACGTCACCGGCAGATTGAATTGCCCCTGCAATTGTTTCGCAAGCGGAAAGTTTTCAAAGGGCAGATTGGGACTGGCGAGAATCACCCCGTTTTTGTGGTCAAGCTGGCCCGCCGCGCCGACACCAATCCCAACAATCGAACCATTCGTGGGCAGCCTGGCGGCATCAAGCGCCTCCTGCGTGACCTCTTTCACGCGGTCTTCAATCGCCTTTGCCCCACGCTCGGCATGCGTTTTCTTGCGCGACGACCCGATGATCTTGCCGCTTTCCAGGTCCACCACTCCGGCCAGAATCTTGGTGCCACCCAGATCAATCCCCAAACCGTAACGTTTTTGCTCCTTTGCCATAGATTTCCTCCTCGAAAGACAGACGGCATCAATAGCTACTTCTTTTCCCACATCATAGCAGAAGACCTGACCAGCAAGACCAGGGCCGCCCTCACACGCCCATCTGGAAACGCAGCATCGTCAACGAATGCGCCGGAAAGGTATAGGCGAAGGATTGGCCCACGCCCTCCAGCGGTCGCTGCTGTACGCTGACCGCCTGGGGCTGCTCGAAGGAGTTGCGCGCGCCTGGAGTCGCACCGTTGACCTCGTGGGCATCCACGCCCGTTGCCAAGCCGTCGGCAAACTGCACTGTTGCGGTATGCGCGGCATCTCGATCACGATTCACCACCGCCAATACCACCTGGCGTCTGGCGGCATCACAGGTCGCCGTCACATCCAGCAGCTTGAACGGCCCCAGGTCGGCCACGCGCGTGCCCCATGGCGATGCTGCTGCTTCCTCGGCTTCGGGCGGAAGATCATAGAGGTCGCAATCGACGTAGACATCCAGCGCGATTTCCTGGGTCAGCGTGGCATAGAGAGAGAAAGGATGGTAGATTGTCTGAAGAAAGAGGCCATCAAGGCGGGTAAAGATCGGAGCAATCACGTTGACCATCTGCGCCAGGTTCGCCATGCCGACCGCGCGACAGTGGCGAATAAAGATGTTGAGGTAGGTCGCCAACGCCAGCGCGTCAGAAAGATCATACTGTTCCTCTAAGCCTGTCTCCGGCGCAACCTGGCGAAACCAGACATTCCACTCGTCATAGGCAATCTTGATCGGATGCGCGATATGCTGCTCATAGCGCACCTGCTCGATCATCGCCTGGCAAATATTCAGCGCGCGCTCGGCCTGGTGAGCGGCAAAAATGTTGCTGTAGTGCTCGAACGCGCCAGTATAAATGTGGATGCTGTGGAAATCAATATACGGGGCCAACCCCTCCAGTACGATACGGTCCCATGCCTGCCAGCCCGATTGCCCGCAGCTTATCAGCTTGATGCTGGGATCAGTCCATTTCATCACCTTGGCAAACTCTCTGGCGCGCTCTACATAGGCGGTTGGCGTTAAAGCGCCAATCTGCCACGCGCCATACATCTCGTTGCCCAGCCCCCAATAGCGCACCTGATAGGGTCGCTCGTTCCCATGCTGCCGCCGCAAATTGGCCCAATAGGTATCGCCGGTGCCATTGCAGTATTCCACCCAGGCTTGCGCCTCATCGAGCGTGCCCGTTCCCAAATTGACACAGAGATATGGCTCAGCATCAATCAGACGGCAATAGCGCAGAAATTCGTTGATGCCAAACTGATTCGATTCCTCCGAGTGCCAGGATAGATTCATGCGGCGCGGCCTTTGCTCAGGCGGGCCAATGCCATCTTGCCAGTGATAACCGCTGGCAAAATTGCCCCCAGGCCAGCGCAGAACCGGCAGACGCAAGGCGCGCACGACTTCCAACACATCGACACGATAGCCCTCCGCGTTGCTGAGTGCGGAGCCTGGCTCATAGATGCCGCCATAGATACAGCGGCCCAGGTGTTCGACAAACCCGCCAAACAGCTTGCGATCAACCGTCCCAAGCGCGCGATCCAGATCAATTTTGATCGTTGCCACACGTGTCTCCCGCGCCAACTCCGCAGGTTGCTCATCCATATAGATTACCAATCAATAGGTGCGACACCATAATCTTGTGTATATCGTACCGCCTCACACTATCGTTCAGGAAAAGAGGCGATATGAGCAGCCAGCGTTGGCATAAAATATGCTGAAAAGCACGATAGCTCTCCCTCCCAGAGCGGAGCAGGTAGAGGATAGCCGCTCCGCTCTGCCCCCCTTTTCGCGCTTCCTCCTCACGCGGCGCGCCACTCGTCTTCCATGCTGCTCCTCACGCTGGCGCAATCCTTGCTTACATCTTCTCTAGAAAGAGCGATTGAAAGAAAGCGAGAGACGCATGCAAGAGGGCAAGCAATACAATATCTCCCTACGCTGGGATGAAAAGGAACATACCTATATCGCTTCGGCGGACGACCTCCCTGGTGTGACCGGCAAAGGCAACACCCGCGAACACGCGCTGGCCGCCGTACAGGATGCCATTCGCTGGTGGCTGGAATCGGGCAGCGAAGGCACCCGGCGCACTGAATCGCCTGCCGAGCCAGAAAACCAGCCACCGCGCTAGCGCCGACCTCACGGCTGGCGACCAGGCGCACCAACTCGAAAAGGTGCTACCCCCCACCCGACAAGCGTGCTATACTCTGAAGCAAGATTGTCGCGGAGAGGACTGTATTATGTCACAGATCAGCATCAATGACGTTACCTTCACCTATCAACTAGAAAATCAAACGTCGGCCCAGACGCCGCTGGTGTTTCTGCACGGCGCAACCCTGACCCATGAAGCCTGGGCCACGCAAATAGCCCACTTCGCGTCGCGTCATCCGGTCATGGCCTACGATTGCCGCAATCATGGCACGTCTTCGCTGACACCAGGCGAACATGACCTGGAAACGCAGGCCGAAGACCTGCTGGCCCTATTGGAAGTTGTAGGGTTTGAAAGGAGTCGCAGGCCGGTGCTGATCGGGCTGAGCATGGGCGGGATGATCGCCATGCGCGCGGCCCTGCGCAGCGCTGATGCAGCACGGGCGCTGGTGCTGGTCAACACCACCAGCCAGGAATGGTATCCGCCCGAAGAGCGCGCGGAGGTGCGTGCCTCACTGGAGCAGTTGACACCGGAGGGTCTGAGCCACTGGGCAGGCGTCTGGGAGCAGGCGTTTTTCACCGCCGCGTTTCGCGGCACGCATCAAGACTATATGAATCGTTGGCGGCAGCGCTACATCGCCCAATCCGTCGAACAATACCGCGAGGCCATGCTGGGCCTGCTGGAGCGCCGCGACATCACCGAGCATCTTGGCATCATCGACTGCCCCACGCTGGTGCTGGGGGCCGCGCAGGATGTCACCATTCCCCCGGCGCTGGCTGAAAAGCTGGCAAAAGCCATCCCTGGCGCGCAGCTCTCCATCCTCCCCGATTGCGCGCACCTCAGCAACGAAGAGCAGCCCGCTGCATTCAACACTGCCGTGGAAAGCTTCCTTCTGAAGCAATTGACCCCTTGACAAGTCTCAATCCCCATTTTCCAAGATTATTACCAATTTCCCGGTACGCTCAAAAAGTTCCGGGAAAAACTCTTGACAAGGACCAGCTTCCTGATTATAGTATCAACATAGCATTGTAAAGAAACTTACCTTACATACCGGCTTACGACCGGCGACTCATATTCCTAACCATGTGATGCCAGTTACGCCTCGCCTCTAAACCCACCGGCCTCTATACACCTAACTGGTTATCTGGCCTCTACGACAGCCTATGTCCCTTATCTGCTCGTATACGGGCCAGTCCTGCTTTTCTCGATTGCTACAGCACAAACCCTGCTGCCATCTCCCCTGGTTGGGGTGGTATCGGACGCGGGGAATGTTTGTAGGTATGCCATCATCGGGGATTGTTGTCTTTTCCCCGACCAGCTTTTGAAGAAAGGAAGGAGCGAACCGCCAGACGAGAACGGTCCACATGGGGCAGGCCAGGAAAGCGTTCTGCTATGCCTGCCAACACGCTTTGCGGGCGTGTAACGGGCTTCGCCAAAGCCCTCCATTCGCTGAAGAATGAAAAAGGAAGGGAACAGTATGCATTCGGCACCTTTTGTTCGTCCCAAACACATGCCTTTCTTCGTCGCCCTTCTGGCAGCGGCCAGCCTTCTCATCATCCTCACCGGCTGCGGCAACAACGGCAATAACACCACGAACACTTCCGCACCCGTGAATGGGAAAGGCTGCAAAAAGGTTGGTATCCTCCTGCCAGAGACGAACTCTTCGCCACGTTGGGAAACCTACGACGACCCGCTGCTTCAGCAGCAGATCAAGGCGGCTCTGCCAGGCGTATCCGTTGACTCCTCCAACGCCAACGGCAGCTCTGACACACAGCAGAGCCAGGCACAGGCTGATCTGACCAAGGGCGATTGTATCCTGGTTGTTGCGGCGCACGATAGCAGCGCGGCGGCCTCGATTGTTGCGCTTGCCAAGCAGAAGCAGGTGCCGGTCATTGCGTATGACCGCCTGATCCAGAGCAACGACCTGAACTACTACGTCTCCTTCAACAACGTGACGGTTGGCGAGCTTCAGGGCCAGTACATCGTCGACCACTATCAGACGTACGTCGCCGCTGCTGGGAACAAGAACATCGCCTTCATCAAGGGCGCTGACACCGACAACAACGCTCACCTGTTCGCGCAAGGCGGGCACGAGAAGCTCGATCCCTTGATCTCTTCCGGCGCGCTGGTCAACGTCTACGAGCAGTTCACGCCAAACTGGAACCCGCCAGACGGCCAGACTGAAGTCGAAGCAGCGCTGACCAAGACCGGCAACAAACTCGCGGTTATCTACACTGCCAACGACGACCTTGGTGGCGCGGCTGTCACGGCCATCACGCCACACGGTCTGGCTGGTAAAGTCCTCATCACCGGTCAGGACGCCACCGTGGCTGGCCTTCAGCGCATTCTGGAGGGCACGCAGGCTATGACGGTTTACAAGCCGATTGTCAAAGAGGCTCAGGCAACCGCGCAGCTCGTTGCCGCGATCAGCAATGGCACGGATACCTCTTCTCTGACCAATGGCGCGACCACCGCGACCCAGGGTGGCGCGAACATCCCATCAGTGCTGGAGACCCCAACCTCCGTTGACAAGACCAACATCGCGTCGACGGTCATCGCTGATGGCTTCGTCACGAAGAGCCAAATCTGCACCGGCCTGCCGGCGGGCACAAACTCGGAAGGCATCTGCTAGTAATCTTCCCAGGGGAGGGGCCGCCTGGCTCCTCTCCTGCGCCTTGCAGATGAGGGGGAGTATGGGAGCCGTTGGTGCTGCGCCGTACTCCCTTCTTTTCTACAAAACCGTCACACAGAAAAAGAAGCAGGCGATGTGGGCTGCCCAGAAGGCTTCTGGCAATGAAGCAAGCTCCTCCAGCGCCGTGCTCAGCGTGGAGAGTTCGTATGGCCGAATATACTCCTACTGCCTCTGACTGGGCAGCGGCGCCTACAATACCTACCTTACAACTACAAGGTATCTCGAAAGCGTTTGGAGCGGTGCAAGCGCTTCAGGATGTCGATTTCGAGGTGAACGCTGGTGAGGTGGTCGGTCTGGTTGGTGATAATGGCGCTGGGAAATCAACCCTCATCAAAATCATCTCGGGCGTGTATATCGCGGATAAAGGCGAAATCTTTGTTGAAGGCAACAAAGTCAGCATCAACAACCCCAAAGATGCCACTCATGTCGGTATAGAAACCGTCTATCAAGACCTGGCGCTTTGCGATAACCTCGATGTTGTTGCCAACCTCTTTCTTGGCCGTGAAGACCGCTCAACCGTCATCCCATTTCTGGTGAGGCCACTCAATGAACTGGAAATGGAGAACCGCACCCGCGAAGTGCTCAAGCAACTGGATGTGAAGCTGCCATCGCTGCGCGTTCCTGTTGCCGCGCTTTCGGGAGGGCAACGCCAATCGATCGCCGTCGCCAAGACCATCCTGCGCAACGCCAAGGTAGTGTTGCTCGACGAGCCAACCGCTGCCCTGGGCGTCGCCCAGACCCGCCAGGTGCTTGAACTGATTCGCCGTCTGCGCGCGCAAGGTCTGGCTGTCGTAGTCATTTCCCACAACCTGGCAGATGTCTTTGAGGTCGTAGACCGCGTCATCGTCCTGCGCTTGGGACGACGCGCCGCCACCTTTGACATCCACTCCACCACACAAGAGCAGGTGGTGGCTGCCATTACCGGCGCGCAATTCGGCACACTGCTCGAACAGAACGGCACAAGCAATGACTCGGCGCTGGAGGTGCAATCATGAGTAGGGAGACGCTCGAACAAAAGACAGCCACTTCAGCCCAGCCGCCAAGCGCCTCTCCCTTTAGCTGGTCCAGGATTTCAAGGCTGCTGCGCACCACCGACTTTGGACAATTCCCCGTCGTTGTAGCGCTTATCTTCATCGCACTGTTCTTTGAGATAAGAAGCAATGGTCTATTCCTGAATTCGGAAAACCTGACCAACCTGGTGCTTCAGATTGGCTATATTGGCACAGTTGGTCTGGGTGCGGTGTTAGTCTTGTTGATCGGCGAGATCGATCTGTCACTGGGGGTCGTTGCCTACACCTGCGCCGCCGTTACTGGCGTCCTTTCCGTCGAGCATGGGTGGAACGCTATTCCAGCGCTGCTGGCGGGCCTGGTAGCAGGCGCGCTGATCGGCCTGGTCAATGGCATCTTTGTAGCTATCTTACGTGTTCCATCATTCGTTGTCACGTTGGCAGGCTTGCTGGCGTATCAAGGCGTAGTGCTCGCTTTACTTTATCCACAAACCAGCCTCATTCTGGTTGACCCGTATGTTGCCTATATCGCCACAACCTATCTTCCAGATGTCCTGGGTATCGGATTGCCGATAGCCGCTGTAGTCATTTACGCGGCAGCGTTACTTTTCTCGCGCATCCGGCGCCAGCGCAAGAAATTAGTGGTAGCGCCGCTCTGGACACTCCTGGCGCGCGTGGCCCTGGCAGCCGTGATAGTAGGCGGGACGGTGTTTGTTTTTGAAGGGGAGTTTGGTGTCCCGCAGGTGGCCGTTATTCTCATCGGCCTGGTGATCTTGTTCTGGCTGATTCTGCGCTTCAGCGCCTATGGTCGCCATGTCTACGCCGTTGGTGGCAATGCCGAGGCAGCCCGCCGCGCGGGCATCAATGTGACTGGCATTCGTATCTCTATCTTCATCCTGGCCTCGGTTCTGGCAGCCATTGGCGGCATTCTGCTGGCCTCCCGCCAGGATATTGCCAGCGCTGAAGTCGATCAGACCCTCTTGCTGAATGCCATCGCAACGGCGGTCATCGGCGGCGTCAGCCTGTTCGGAGGACGCGGCTCGGTCTGGGCAGTGGTACTTGGCTCGCTGGTCATCGGTGGCCTGGCAAACGGCCTGGATTTGCTCAACGTAGGCGATGCTGTAAAGTTTATCCTTCAGGGCATTGTACTGCTGCTCGCCGTCACGATTGACGCCCTGGTGCGTCGGCGCAGCGCGGCTGCTGGAAGGTAACGTTTATTCTCTCTATCGCAAAGGAGCGGGGGCATGACAGGGACTTCGCCTCTGCGGGTGGGCATCATCGGCTACGGACTGGCCGGAATGGTCTTTCACGCGCCGCTGGTGGCCGCCACGCCGGGCATGATCGTGGCGGCCATCGTCACCGGCAATCCAGAACGCCAGGCAAAGGCCAGGCGCGACTTTCCGGAAGCGACGGTTCACGCCACCGCCGAAGAATTGTTTGCGCAGCCAACACAGCTTGATCTGGTGGTGGTTGCCACGCCCAACCGCGTGCATGTGCCCCTGGGCATTGCCGCCTTAGAGGCAGGCATACCAGTAGTCATTGATAAGCCCCTCGCTCCTTCCGTCAGCGAAGCCGAACGGCTCATCGCCACGGCTGAGCGCACGAAAAAGCTGCTGAGCGTTTTTCAAAATCGACGCTGGGATAATGACTTTTTAACCGTTCGCCAACTCATTGCCGCTGATCTCCTTGGCCCTGTCGCCCGCCTGGAAAGCCGCTTTGATCGCTTTCGTCCCGCGCCAAAAGCGGGCGCGTGGCGCGAGCGCCCGGAGCCAGAGGAAGCGGGAGGGCTGCTGTTTGATCTCGGCGCTCACCTGATCGACCAGGCAATCGTGCTCTTTGGCACACCCGTTTCTGTCTATGCCGAGGTTGATAGCCGACGCCCGGGAGCCGTCGTCGATGACGACACGTTTGTTGCGTTACGTTTCGCGGGCGGCCAGGTCGCTCACCTCTGGGCCAGCGTGGTGCCAAGAAAGCCTGGACCACGACTGCGTGTCATCGGGCTGCGAGGAGTCTATGAGAAGCAGTGGCTCGACCCACAAGAAGACGCCTTGCGCAGCGGTTCTCGGCCAGGGAACGCGGGCTGGGGCCACGAACCACTCGAACGCTGGGGGCATCTGGCGACGGAAGTCGGCGGCCTGGCAATAGAAAGTGTCGTTGAAACGCTTCCGGGAAGCTATGAAACATATTATGCGTTACTGCGCGATGCTCTGTTGTCTGGGGGCCATCCACCGGTAGACCCCGCAGAGTCTCTGACAGCCCTCCGTGTGATCGAAGCCGCACGGGAGAGCGCGCGCACTGGCACAACTATTCGCTTCCGCTAACGAGCCTGGCATTCAGGGCAGGCGAGCAAGGTTACCGCTTTCTCTCGCTCTCTCTTTGTCTCGCTGGCGCTAGTACGAACCAGGGTAGGCTGGTGGTGTCGCTGTTTCCAGACAGCATAGCATTCTATCGAGGGTAGCATGGCCCGTCTACTAAGCATTCCCGCCGTCCCTGGAAGCCTGCGCCAGATGAATCGCCTCGCTATTCTGCAATTGCTGCGCGCCGAAGGACCCATCTCGAAAGCCGACCTCGCCAAACGCAGCGCGATTAGTCGGCCAACCGTCTCCAAAGTGGTCGATGACCTGCACACCGACGGACTTGCCGAAATCGTGGGGACCGCAACCCCATCGGCCATGGGCGGGAAACCCGCCAAACTCTACCGTTTCCACAGCGGCGCCGTGCGAGTAGGCGCCGTTTTACTGAGCGTCGATGGCGTTTCCCTTGCCATTTGCGATGGCGATGCCCACATCCTCAGCAAAGTCTATCAGCGTTTCAGCGCTGATCGTTCGCCCAGCACCATCACCTCCACGATTATCAGCATGCTTTCCAAGCTGCTGTGCGATTGCTCGCTCTCTTCGGATGATCTGCTGGGCATTGGCGTGGGCGTGCCCGGACTGACGGACAGCACCAACGGCATGGTTTCGTTCGCGCCCCACCTGCCCGGCTGGAACGATGTCCCCCTGAGCCGCTGGCTGGCAGATGCGTTTGATGTGCCCATCTGGCTGGACAACGATTGCCATTTGCAAGCCCTCGCCGAGCGCTATCGCGGGCAGGGCGCTGACTGCGACACGTTGATTTGTGTCGAAACGGGCGTCGGCCTGGCTGCCGCGTTCCTTTTCAATGGGCAGCTTTATCGCGGCCCAGGCAACACGGCGGGCGAAGTGGGGCATATGACCATTCAGGAAGATGGCCCGCTGTGCGAATGCGGCAATCGCGGCTGCTGGGAATCGCTGGCCTCAACCACCTGGCTGGCAAACAAAGCCAGGCAAACCGCGCAAAACGGGCGACACAGCATCATCCCTATCGTGGAAGAGGTCGAAGCGCAGGCAGAGGCAGTCTATCAGGCTGCGCGGGCAGGTGACGCGCTGGCGCTGGAGTTGGTGAGCGCCCAGGGCCATCATTTCGGTGTGGGCATCGCTAACCTGGTCAACGCCTTCAACCCGCAGCGCATCATCCTACACGGCGAATCGCTGGCCGGTGGGCCGCCATTTCTCCAGGCAGTTGTTGAAGCGGTTCAAGAACGCGCACTGCTGCGCCCGCGCCAGATGGTCGAGATCGTCTTTTCCGACCTGGGGGATGATGTGGGACTCATCGGCGCGACCAGCCTGGTGATGGAAACACTGTTCAGCATGCCCGCCATCCTGGAAATCTCGGTAAATACCCGTCTGCCAAGACGCTCGTCAACGACATGATACGCTCGCTAGAGGAGGCATAGCATGGACACGTTGCTTGGTCTGGATATTGGCACCACCGGAGCGAAAGCAGCCCTGTTTGCTGCCGATGATGGCCGCACGCTCGCCAGCGCCTTCGTAGAATATCCCCTCTATCATCCCGCGCCAGGCTGGGCCGAACAAGACCCCGAAGACTGGTGGCGCGCCACCTGCGCCGCCATTCAGACCTGCCTGGCGCAAGCCAAAGCGCAGGGCATCAATCCGGAAAAGGTACGCGGGTTGGGGCTTTCGGGCCAGATGCACGGGCTGGTCCTGCTGGATGAGCAAGACCAGGTGCTGCGCCGCTGCATCATCTGGGCCGACCAGCGCAGCGCTGCCGAATGCGACTGGATTACTCAGGCCGTTGGCGCTGAGCGGCTCATCGACCTGACCAGCAATCCCGCGCTCACCGGCTTCACCGCTCCCAAAGCGCTCTGGGTGCGCAATCACGAGCCAGAGCTTTTTGCGCGCGCCGCCCATCTGCTGCTGCCCAAGGATTATATTCGCTATCGGCTGACGGGCGTCATGGCGATGGAGATCACCGACGCGGCTGGCACGCTCTTTCTGGATGTGCGCCAGGGCGTCTGGTCTGCCGAACTGTTGGAATTGATCGGCGTAAAGCCATCCTTGCTGCCTCCGGTGCGCCGCTCCATCGATGTCTGCGGCGAAATTACCCCTGCTGTGGCGGCGCTGACCGGCCTGCGCGCTGGAACGCCGGTTGCCGGTGGTGGCGCAGATAACGCCTGCGGCGCGGTGGGCAGCGGCGTCGTCGAGCCTGGGCTGGTCCTGCTGTCGCTGGGGACGAGCGGCGTCGTGCTGGCGCATGCCGCGTCTCCCAGCGTGGACCGCAGCGGCCCGGTGCCGCGCGCCCACACCTTTAATCACTCGGTGCCCAATACCTGGTATCTGATGGCCGTCACCCAGGCAGCGGGGCTGTCATTCCGCTGGGTGCGCGACAACTTTGGCCTGCCAGAAATGGCAATGGAACGCTGGGCCTCAGCCGACGCCTATGAACTGCTCTCAGCCGAAGCGGCAGGCGCGCCGGTTGGCGCGGAGGGTCTGCTATTTCTGCCTTACCTCCAGGGCGAGCGCGCGCCCCATCTCGACCCAGCGGCGCGCGGCGGCTGGATTGGCCTGACCGCTCGCCATGATCGCCGCGCCATCATTCGCGCCGTGCTGGAAGGTGTGGCCTACAGCCTGAAGGATTGCTTTGCCATCATCCGCGAGCAAGGCTTGCCCATCGAGCAGGTGCGCGTCACGGGCGGCGGCGCGAAAGGCACGCTCTGGCGACAGATTCTGGCCGATGTGCTGGAAACCGATCTGGTGACCACGCAAGCGCAGGAAGGCCCATCGTTCGGTGCGGCCCTGCTGGCAGGCGTGGCCGCTGGCGTCTATCCCACCGTGGAAGCAGCTTGCCATACCGCTGTGCGCCTGGGTGGGCGCACCACGCCAGACGCCGCCAACGTGCGCACCTACCAGCAGTATTACCCGGTTTATCAGGCACTCTATCCGGCGCTCAAAGCCTCGTTTGCGCGGCTGAGCGCGATCAGCGAGGGCGCTCATGGCTGACTTTGAACACGATACACAGGTGAAAGTAACGGAAGAGGGGATGCGCACCGCCCTTTCGCCCAATTGGCAGGTGATGGGACCGCAGGGTGGCTATGTCGCGGCGATTGCGCTGCGGGCTATGGCTGTGCTGGTGCAGCCGGAGTTTGTCCCCGTAGCGCTGACGGCGCAATACCTGACGGCAGCGGCGGCTGGCCCCGCCGAAGTGGAAGCCAGGCTGCTGCGCCAGGGCCGCCAGGCCGCCTTCACCACCGCAACAGTCTTTCAGGGAGAGCGCAACGAGTTAGGGGCCAGCGCCTCGTTCTTCCATCCGGTTGACGGGCCAGCGCGTCTGGCGCTCGCGCCGCCAGCGCTGCCTTCGCCTGAGGAGTGCATCCCCATGGCGACGCCCGCGCCGCCAGGCCAGACCTTTCCCTTCCATGAAAACTTCGATTTTCGCATCTCCGAAGACCTCTTCAAGCCAGGGCATGCAGAGGACGACTTCATTTTCTGGGCACGCTACCGCGAACAAACGTGGGGAGATGATCTGGTTGTGCAGGCGGCCTCGCTGATTCCCCTGCTGGATATGGCCGTGTTCCCGGCGTCGTTTCGGGCCATTCCCAACTTTCCGGGAGCCGTCACCCTCGACCTGACCGCTCATTGGCACAGCTATCCTGTGCCTTCAGGGTGGCTGCTGTTTCGCGGGCGCTGCCAGCACGCCGGTGGTGGCATGCTGAACGGCTGGGCCGAAGCCTGGGCACTAGATGGCAGACTTTTAGCCACAGCAGCGCAGCAAGCCGTGTTGCGGCGATAAGCTGAAAGGCAAGAGAGCATGGGCTGGCCCCTGCGCTGCTCCAAGTGTGATACCCTCTTTAACGCTGAGGATGAGAAGGCCATCTGCCCACACTGCGATCACCAGAACTGGCCGTATCCTTACGCTGTCGCTTGCCCTTTCTGCCGTCAAGAAGAGAGTATGACCTTGACGTACTCTCCAATTCTCGTCGATTTCGATCTTCCTTACGTCTGCGAGCATTGTCTGAAGGGAATCGATGGGGCTGATTGGCCGTATAAACCTCCAGACACTACGGACCCTCTGGTGGACGGTGGCATCTGGCCGTATCCATCAAGCCCGCCGCCATGATGCCTGGATATACAGAGGAAGAGAGCCGCGCTGTTCGGCGCGGCCCTCTTCTTCCTCTAGCAGTATACTTCAATCGCTGAAATCGACCCGGTAGTTTCCGGCGCGTCGGCTCATGCCGTCCTTCAGTTCCGACTCTTTCCTCTTGCCCTGCTGCGGGCGATAGTAGGGCACGGGCACACGCCGCCCCTTGGGGTCCAGACGCTCCTTGCGTACATAGAGCCGCGCCCGCGCCGTTCTGCCTTTTTTCGTGACTTTGGCCGTTTCAGGAATGGGCTTGGCCGGACCATCAAAGCGCACCTTCTTCCAGATAGGGAACGAACCAATCGTGATGCCCTCTTCGGTGATCTTCAGGCGCATACGCGCCCCTCTCACATCATGGCCCAGTTCCACCTCAGCTTTCTGGTCTGCCGCGTTGCGCACAACCAGAATGCCTTCCAGCCTGCCACCCAGGTAGCGATAATACGCTATGCGCAAAGCCACCAGCGCAATTACTATCAGTATCACCTCAATGAGCAAGCCAATCCAATACGGCCATTCAATCCCCACCTGCACCGTCAGGTCCAGAGCCGCCGTATTCCCCTCGATGTCCGTCGCCGTGACATGAATCTTATACGCCCCCGGCAACAGATAGCGAGTGTTCCAGGTGGGGAACTGAAAATGCGGACCGCTGCCCTGGAGGGTGGCGAAGGACTTGCCGTTGATCGTCACCGAGACAGACTTCAACGGCAGATCATCTCCCGCCACATCCAGCGAGAGATTCGTTGCGCCCGACACCTGCGCCCCGGCTTTCAGCGAAAAATGCAGGCTGAGCGCCGTGGCAGGAATCACAAACACGCCCGGCCCATTCGGATCGGTCAGGTCCAGCGGGTCTGGCGGGTCTTTGTAATGTGTATTCTGATAGGTCACCTGCACCTGCACATGGTGCGTGCCAACTGAGAACGGCGTCTGCGGCGTCACCGTCAGCCGATACAGATCGCGAAGCTGCGAAAGAATGCTCTGATACGACGCGGTCAAGGTGGCTGAAGTCGGGTTGGCGAAAGAAGCGCCGCCCGTCGCACGAGCAATCTCCTGGAGGGTGGTCTGGTCTGCATCCGAGCCCAACCCAATCGTATAGACCGGCAGGTGCGTCGACTTCACCAGATCAAGCGCTTGTTCCAGCGTATGGATACTGCCATCATCGTGCTGATCGGTTTGCAAGACTATCAGCTTGCGGCCAGAAAGGGGAGCCATATCTTTGGCGGCCTGATACAGCGCGTCAAAGATGGGCGCTCGCGTGCCTGGCGCGCCAGCCTGCAACGGGTCAACAACCGTGTTCAGCTTCGCGTGGTCGGTGGTAAAGTTCAGCAAGCGATGAACCCCGGCTGGACCAGTCCCGGCAATTTGATAAAATGCCACCTGATCTTGCGCGTTCAGGCTCGCTCCGAACGCTTTGATGGCTGCCTTGGCGGCAGGCAGCTTATCATCTTCACCCATCGTCGTGCTGGTGTCCAGCAGGACCGCCGCGGTAATCGGTTCGCTGACATCGGTAACTTCCGTCAAATCCTGAAGCGTCGTCGGCTGCTGATCTACCGTCACCGACACCTGGCTGCTTACCAGACCGGCCACCGGATGCCCGTCCGCATCGACGACGCTCATATAAGCAGTAAGTTGATTATAGCCGTTGGGGATAAGCTGCTGAAGATGCACATTAAGCTGGCCGCTGGCGCGCGGCTCAAACGGCGCGGCTGGTATGCTGGCACGCGCCAGCGCTGGCGCGCTGAAGCACAGCGCCAACAGAAGTATGCCAAAGATGCAGGCGGCGCGCACTGCCACTGCTCGTGACCTCATGGTCCCCTCCAATCTGCGACGCCATCGCGGGAGCGCTTGCCCCGGCATCTGCCCACCTGCTTTGCAGCGATGGCTAGCGGGGTCCAGGTGAGGAAATGAGTGGAGATCAGCGATGCATCGCGGCTGAATTCCGCCGTATTATAACCGTTCAGCCGCCGCAAGGCAATAACTAAGGGGGAAACATAGGCCAAACGCTCTATCCCTTGCCCCCTGGCAGATCATTCTATACAATGGCCTTCGGGCAGCTTAACAGCCCTTGTAACCCCTATCGTTTGAATAGGAAGAGGAGACAGACATGGGCAAACTCGATGGCAGAGTCGCCATTATCACAGGCGCGGGTTCAGGTTTTGGACGCGCCACCACGCGCCTCTTCACTCGCGAAGGCGCGTCTGTGCTGGTCATGGACCGCGACGAGGAAGGCGCCAACGCCACCGTTGCCGAAATCGAACAGTCCCACCCCGGCAAAGCCTCCACCTTCATTGGCGATGTCACCAAGAGCGCCGATGTCGCCGAGATGGTGCGCGTGGCCGTGGAACGCTATGGCAAGCTGGACATCATGTACAATAATGCGGGCATCGGCGGCGAAATCACCGGCATTGAAAACATGGACGAAGAGAACTGGGACAGCGTGCTGGCAATCAACCTCAAAAGCGTGTTTCTCGGCGCGAAATATGCCTTCCCGGAACTCAGGAAAAATGGCGGCGGGGTCATCCTTAATACCGCGTCGGTTTCAGCGGTGGTCGCGTCTCCTGGCTATGCTGCCTATACGTCCTCCAAGGCGGGCGTCGTGCAATTGACGAAGCTGATCGCCCTGGAAGGCGCGCCCTATAACATCCGCTCGAATGCCATCTGCCCATCCTTCTCCTGGACGCCGCTGGTGTCGCGCGGCATCTCGGCGCGCTTCCCTGGCGCAGAAGACCAGGTGAAGCAGGCGCTGGCCCATGCGTCCCCGCTGAACGATCTGGTGGCTCCCGAAGAGGTGGCCGCGCTCGCGCTCTGGCTGGTGTCGGACGAGGCGCGCTTCATCACCGGCACAGCACAGATCATCGACGGCGGTTTGAGCGCGGGCACCACCCGCTAATCAGCTAGACAAAGGACGACGCCCGATGGCTGCTCATCCCCGACTCCGGCGATTTCTTGGAGCAAGCGCCCTCTTGCTCTCAACGCTGGTGATTCTTGCTCAGGGCGCTCGTCTCCTCGGGGCCATCCAGCACGGCGCGGCGACCACCACCGACTTCTGCCTGGATTATCAGACGGCCCAGCATTGGCTGCACGGCGCGCGCATCTATACGCCCGTCACCTGCTGGAGCCGCTTTTCCAGCACGCCCGTGCCGGTGGAATACTACGCGCACCCGCCCTTCTCGCTGTTCGTTGCCGTGCCCTTTGCCTTGCTTTCGGCCAGCCTGGCAACCTGGCTGTGGGGGCTGCTCAGCCTGGGCTGCCTGGTCCTCAGCTTCCTGCTGGTCTGCCGCGAACTAGACCTGCGCAGGCCAGGCATTGCGTTGCCGCTGCTGGCGCTGTTTCTGCTCTGGGACCCCACGATGGGCAGCGCCAGCGCGGAAAATATCGGCGGCGGCGTCACCTGCCTGCTCGTCACCTTTGTCTGGCGAGAGCTGCGCCGGGGCCAGCAAGGGCGTGCTGGGCTGCTGGCGGGGCTGGTCATCTTGCTCAAGCCCGTGCCGTTCCTGCTGCTCCCCTTCTTTGCGCTGCGGCGGCAGTGGCGCGCCGCCATCGCCTCGCTGCTGACGCTGGCAGGTGGCGTGGTGATTTCTGCGGCGGTGATGGGGCCAGCAGCCTGGCTCGATTACCTGGGTCCGGCGCGCGCCGACGAAGGCTTTGCCGTGGCCGTTCCCAGCAACCTCGCCATTGAAGGATATCTGGTGCGCTGGATCAACGGCTATCATGAATTTCTGCATCCGGGCGCGGGGCGCGCTTTTATCGATCTGCCGCCGCTCTTTACCGGGCTATCTCTGGAAGCGAGCCTGCTGCTGGGCTATCTGCTGGTTGGGGTGGTGCTGCTCATATTCGGCTTCTGGCTGTGGAAGCGCGCGCCCGCGCAGCCAGCGTGGGGCGACGACGATGATGCCAGCTTTGCCGCCGTCTTGCTCCTCACCATGCTGGCCTTCCCCAGCGCCTGGGATTGGAGCCTGGCTTTGATCATCATGCCAGTGCTCTGGCTGGGCGTCAAGATCGTACAGCGAAACGCCAGCAGGACCACCCTGCTGCTGTATGGCGCGGCCATCATCCTGCTGGCAATCCCGTTTAGCTGGCTTATTCCAGCCTTCCAGCTTCAGGCGCAAACGAGCCTGCCCTGGGCGCTGCGCCTGGCTGGCGCGCTGCTGACCACCCTCCCAACCATCGCCCTCGTATTGCTGCTGGCTGCCCTCTGGCCCTGGCTCAAGGCAACCGCTCCGGTGGCCGCGTCCCAACAAGCATCTGAGCAAATTGCTCCACCTGCTAGACAGACGGTGTGAAGTCTGCTATAGTTGCGCAATAGGTTGGAACAGACGGATAAATTTTAACAACCGGAGGGTCATTTTATGTCGCAAGAGACCGCCTCGACCTCTGTGAGCGCAGAGACCACATCGCAGCCACAACCTCAGGGCCATCATCTCCATCTTACCAGTCATCTCTTTCATCACGAGCCACGTCAGCACCAGCCGCGTAATATCAACGAAGTGCAAGCGGCAGAGCGCCTGAGCTTCAATGATCGGGTTGCAGTTTGGGTGGCGGCAAATGTCGGCACGATGATTTGTGCCTACATATTTGCCATCATCGGGATAACCTCGATAGTGGGGTATCTGACCAACAGCACGACGCTGGCGCTGATTAGCGGCTCCTTGTCGAGCTATTTCTTGCAGTTGGTGCTCCTGCCGATCATCATGGTGGGTCAGAATGTACAAAGCAGACATTCTGAATTGCAGGCAGACGAAGCATTCAAGACCACTATGAGCACGTATCATGACATCGAGCAGATCATGCAGCACCTTGCGGCCCAGGACAGTGAACTGCTGCGCCATGCCAAAATGCTGGAAGACCTGCTGGAGAAAAATGGAATTTCCTTCAAACAACGGGAAGCTGAAGGCACCGCTACCTCTCATCTAACAGACCCCTTCGCCCAACCCCAGGCGGGGTCTGCTGCGCCCGCTGCTGCCACCCCCACCGACGACCAGAAGCAGAAGGCGTAACCTCGACCAGAACGAACAAGATTCCACAGGCCGACACCGGCTGATTGAGCCGGTGCCGGCCTGGACCCTCATTTTACGCTTCTCAAACAGCCCTTACCTGTTCCTCAGCTTCATTTAAGCCTGCTCTGTTACTCTCTCTTTCAGACGGTCCACGCAAAGGCATCCTACCTCCATCCCTGGCCTCGCCCAGGAGAAAGAGAACGTTCCCCCGATGCTCACAAACCTGCGAAATCACATCCAGCGCGTGGGTTGGACAGGCATCCTGACTCGCTGTATGATTGGCAGCGCAGCCCTGCTCAGCGCGTGCGTGTCCAGCAGCCCTAACCCTCCTTCCTCCAGCGCGACCCAAACTCCCGCAGGCCCGATCAAGCATATCGTGTTCTTCATCAAGGAAAACCGCACATTCGATAACTACTTCGGCACCTACCCTGGCGCGAACGGAGCCACGACGGCAGTCACCTCCACCGGTCAGGTCGTTCCGCTGCTGCACGAGCGCGATCAAATTCCCGACATCGACCACTCCTCGCAAGGGGCCACCATGGCCTACGATGGCGGGAAAATGGACGAGTTCAACTTGCTGCACAGCCAGAGCAAAAATAAGAGCCAGCCCTACGGCAACAACAGCCTGACCCAGATGTATCAATCGGACATCCCCGATTACTGGACCTACGCCCAACAGTTCGTGCTGGGCGACAATATGTTCTCTTCGCTGATGGGGCCAAGCTTCCCCAATCACCTCTACACGATTGCAGGGCAATCAGGCGGGGTGATTAACAATCCCGTCAGCGACGGCGGCATAGGTTCGGTGGGGAAATCGGCCAAAGGCTGGGGCTGTGATGTTCCGAACCAGAAAGTGGAAGTTAAGGATAGCAACGGCAACACCTCGCTTCAAGAGGCGTGCTTCAACTTCATGACGCTGGCCGACGAGCTTGACTCCAAAGGCTATAGCTGGCGCTATTACGCGCCGCCCTCAGGCACAGGCGGCTACATCTGGTCAACCTTCGATGCCATCAAACACATCCGCTATGGCCCGGATTGGAAGTTCGTCGTACCAACCGAGCAATTTATGACTGACGCCTCGGATGGGCAGCTTCCCGCCGTTTCCTGGATTGTGACCCCTGCCATGTACAGCGAGCACGCGCCTGCCAGCGTCTGTGTCGGCGAAAACTGGACCGTTCAGATGCTCAACGCGCTGATGCGTGGGCCAGATTGGTCATCAACAACACTCTTCCTGACCTGGGACGACTTCGGCGGCTTCTACGATCACGTCGCCCCACAGCAGGTTGATGGCTATGGGCTGGGCTTCCGCGTCCCGCTGCTCGTCATCTCGCCCTATGCCAAACATGGCTACATCGATCACACGCAGTTCGAGTTCTCGTCTTTCCTGCGCTTTGCCGAAGACAAATTCGGCCTGCCTCAGTTGACCGGACGCGACAAAGCTGCCAACAACATGATGGATGCCTTTGACTTCAGTCAGAGTCCCAGGCCGCCGCTCATCTTGAGCCAGCGTTCCTGCAAAGGCGTCACGCCCTACAACAATCCCGACTACGACGACTGATACCTATGGCTAGGTTTGCCTTTGCGTGGCCGTCTCTTGCTTGCTTCTTAGGGGAAGCTGTGCTATACTACCTGCGGCCCATCGCGCTTTGAACGGTGAAGCGGGTGGAAACCTATTCCCAGGGAAACCGTGTCGACAACCCGTTTGCTGAAATTGGATCAACCCCAGGAGGTTTTTACCATGGCGAAGCTCTCTCATGAAGACCCCGAAGAGATTTACAAGCAGTTAACCCAGGAGCAGCGCGCGGCCATTGCCCAGGAGTTTATGCAAGGGTTCCAGCAATCAGGCAACCCTAATGCCCAGCAGTTCAATGGCATCAATCCCACCAGTGTTACTCCCCAGCAACTGGCTGCCATGCACCAGCACGCGCGCGACGAGCACCCTGGGCTGCTGGGCCACGTCATGAAACATCCGCTGGCAACAGCGCTGTTCGGCGCGTTCGCCGCCTACGAGATTGACAAACACGTCCTGAAAAAGTAAACGCTGAACCGCGCAACTGCACTCTTCCGGCAGCCGGAGCGCGCTCCGGCTGCCGCTGCGTGAACAGTCTTTCCGCCCGGGCTGGAGGGCCAGCCCATCTGCTGCCCTGTGCTCTTCTCAGAACTCCTTGCGGCTGGTTGAAGCCAACACTTCCACTTTTCACTCATCATTTCAGAACAACAACACAGACCATCTTTCTACTTTCCACATGCCTGCGCCTGGCGAGCAGACAAAACGAGGAACCGCGTATGTGTCGCAATATTAAGCCGCTTTTCAACTTCGAGCCGCCCGCAACCGAGGATGAGGTTCGCGAGGCAGCCTTACAATTCGTGCGCAAGCTGAGCGGCTTCAACAAGCCATCGAAAGCCAACGAAGCGGCGTTCCTGACCGCCGTTGAGGCCATCACGGTGGCCTCCAACGCGCTGCTCAGTGCGCTGGAGACCAACGCCCCACCGAAAAACCGCGCCGAAGAGGCGGCCAGGGCACGCGCCCGCAACGCCCGGCGCTTTGCTCAGTGAGGCTGGGGTAACTGATCTCGAAAACCTGCCTCTAGGCCGAGATGGCATCTTTACCATCGCTCAGGCGCAGCCCTAGTTCTTGAAGCAGCGTTTGCTCGCCTTCTTCCGTCAGGTGCACCGCCCGGCTGTGCAGCGCTCGCCGCACCCAGCCACGCTCAATGAAGCGCTGGGCCAGCGCAGCCCCCAATGCGCCCGCAAGATGATACCGGCGCTCGCTCCAGTCGATGTGATGCGGGGCGAAAAGTTGCCCTTGCTTCTTCAGCGCCGAACAGTCGATACCCACCTCTCGCAGCCAGCGCTCGCCCTGCTCGGTCACCAGATAGCCGCCGTCCACTTTCGCCAGCACCTCTTGCTCCACCAACGCCTGCGACAAGGCCACACCCAGCTTGCCCGCTAGATGGTTATAGCACATGCGCGCCGCGCGTATCGCCCGCGCCGCCTCTGAGTCACGCAGCGAGTGAACAGGCGAGGCAGGCGCGAGACCCGCCAGCGCTTCCAATGCCTGCGCAATCGCCGGGTCGGCCAGCCGAAAGTAGCGGTGGCGTCCTTGCTGCTCCACACACAGCAGCCGGTGTTCTACCAACTTGGTCAGATGATTGCTGGCCGTCGAAGGCGTCACATGCGCCGCGCGCGCCAGATCACCAGCGGGCCAGGCGCGGCCATCCAGCAGTGCCATCAGAATAGCGGTGCGCGTGGGGTCGGCCAGCAGGGCAGCCACAGCGGCCACATTGACATCTCCGGGCATAGCGTTTTGCTCTCTTTCTTCAGGCGCTCGCGCGCTCATCAGGAACCACAATCTCGCTGCCACGAGTATACCCTGCCAATAATTCGATAAAGCCTGAACTATCGATGCTGTATACTGGTTTCAGAACCTCATCAAAGAAGAACATCACACATAGGAGCACCAATGACACGCAGAGGCTGGCTGCTCTTCATCGCCATGTCCCTCATCTGGGGCATTCCCTATCTCTTCATCAAGATTGCCGTGCGCGAACTCGACCCGGTGGTGGTGGTGTGCGCCCGCGCTATGATCGGCGCGGCGGTGCTGCTGCCCCTGGCGGCAAGTCAGCAGATGCTGCGCCCACTGCTCCGCCACTGGCGCATGCTTGTGCTCTTCTCGCTCATTCACATGGCTGGCTCGTTCGTCTTGATTACCTATGGCGAGCAGCACGTCTCCTCCTCGCTCGCCAGTTTGCTGATCGCAGCCAATCCATTACTGGTCGCGCTGCTCGCGCAGGGCTTTCAGAAGAGCGAGCGCATCAATGGCCCGCGCCTGGGGGGCTTGCTGCTTGGCTTTGTGGGCCTCATCGTCCTGCTGGGCTTCGATGTGGGAGGCGATGGGCAGCAGTGGCTCGGCGCCGCATTGCTGCTCACGGCGGCCCTGGGCTATGCCATCAGCGCGCTCCTGCTCAAGCGCCAGCCGCTCGCCGATCTGCCCAGGCAGGGCATCGCCGCCGCCGAATGCAGCGTTACCACGCTCGTGCTGCTGCCGGTGGCCCTGTCGCGCCTGCCTGGCAAGGTTCCCAGCCCCGAGGCAATAGGGAGCCTGCTTGTGCTGGGCCTCATCTGCACAGCGCTGGCGCTGCCGATCTTCTTCGCGCTCATCAAAGAGGTAGGGGCCAGCCGTGGCACGGTCATCAGCTATGTCAACCCTGCCGTCTCCGTGGCGCTGGGCGTCATCGTGCTAGGCGAGCCGCTGACCATCGCCACCGTCGCGGGCTTCCTGCTCATCATCGCCGGTTCCTGGCTTTCCACCACGGGTTCCATCCCGTTCAAGCTCATGCGTCGCGCCGCGAAGCCAGAAGCGCCGACGACCAGCGCGTGAGGCGCTTATGACCCGCTGGCTTGATGCATGGCAGCGTTGGCGGCCTGCTGCGCGGCAGTCCATTCGCCCGGCTCCAGGTTGACAACAATTGGCTCCTGGGCGTTGCGCACAATCACCCACTGCGAAGGCGTGTCGGGCGATGGATTGATCTCCTGATGGGGCACGAACGGCGGCACATAGATGAAATCGCCCGGTTCCACGGTTTGCTCGTGCTCCATCTGCTCGCCCCAGCGAATCTTGCCATGCCCGGCCACCACATAGATGATCGTCTCAAGCGTGCCATGATGATGCACCCCGCTGGCCGTGTCCGGGGCCACCATCGTCACCCCGGCCCACAGGCCCACCGAGCCAGCCAACTGGCGCGAAACCGCCGAAACCCGCTGCATGCCGGGCGTCTGCGCAGTATTCGCGTCGAACTGATGCGGCTTGATGACCCGCACGCCAACATCGGGTAGGGTATCGCCGCTTGCGTGCTCGTTCATTAATTTGCTCCATTCGCACAAACGAGAAGAAGCCAGAACATCTGGATTACGGCAAGCGCCGCGCCACATACAGTTCCGCCCGCCAGCGGCGCGTCACCATACCGCCAAAGCGCGTTTCGATCAACTCGCCAATGGCGGCAAACAGGCGCTCGTGAGTGGCAGGGTCAAGGATGCGATGCGTCGAATACGAATCAAGCAGTCGTAGATAGCTCGCCGTGTCATAGGTCGTCTCCCAGGTATAATTGCGAACCTCTGGCGCGTTGAAAAATCCGCTCGCTTCCAAAGCTTCGGCGCGCACAAATTGCTGAGCGCCTGGATAACGGCGCTCAGAGCGCCTGGCGGCCATCTCCGGCGCGACCTGGCGATACACTTCTTGCAGCGCCTGTGTGAACTGCGCGTAGCGATCTTCTGCGCTGCCGTTTCCGCCACGGCTGGCAAGGGCATCTGCGCGCCCCTGCGAACTCCACATCACCGCCAGCGATCCCCCTGGCCTGAGCGCTTGCGCCACCTTGGCATAGCCAATCGCTGGGTCAATCCAATGCCAGGCCGAAGCCGAAACAGCCAGATCAAACGCTGCCTCTGGCAAAGGCCACTCCTCGAACGCGCCCACCTCAACGCGCACTGCTGGATAGTCGGCCAGCTTCGCGCGCGCCAGCGCGGCCATTTGCTCGCCCAATTCGATGCCCAGAATGGAAAAGCCGCGCCGCGCCAGCGGAAGGGTCGCCTTGCCGGTGCCGCTGCCGATTTCCAGCACAGCACCACCAGCAGGCACGCCTGAGAGCGCAATCAGATCATCGAACAGAGCGGCTGGATAGTCGGGCCGCGCGCCATCGTAGAGGCTGGCAACTTCGTTAAAGGTGACACGCCGACGCAAGCGTTCCTCATCGAGTGGGTGATGCGGTGGGATCATGCTGGATAGTTCTCCTCTGCCGCCGTTCCGGCTCCGATTGCTTCATTCCCTGCATCATTCATTCTAGCAGCGGAATTGCGGATACGACAAGTTCCGGGACAGAGTGTTGACAGCAGCGAGCCAGCATGCGATACTTTCCACGAACTACTCAGCCGCTGATTACCATGTCGCTGAGTATCTGAAAAAGGGGGATTTTGACTCATGCTGCGTGTTTCCAATCTCTTCCGCATTGTCCTGGCCGTTGGTTTGCTCGCCCTCTTCGGCGCGCTGAGCGCCTGTGGCAGCACCTCCACCGGCAGCGGTTCCACACCCACTGCCGCGCCGCCTGTGACCTTGAATGTCTTCGCCGCAGCCTCCTTGACGAACGCGTTCAAGCAGGTCGCCACCAAGTTTCAGGCAGCTCACCCCAATGTCACGGTAACCTATAATTTCGGCGGGTCGCAGGCGCTCGCCCAGCAAATCAATCAGGGCGCGCCCGCCGATGTCTTTGCCTCGGCCAACCAGAAGCAGATGAGTGTGGTCATCCAGGGTGGCGAAGTGGATGCATCTACCAGCAAGGTCTTCGCGCAAAACCTGTTGGTGGTCATCACCCCCAAGAGCGACCCTGGTAAGATCAACCAGTTGCAAGACCTGGCAAAGCCGGGACTGAAAATCGTGCTGGCAGCCGCCAGCGTTCCTGCCGGGCAGTATGCCGTAGACTTCCTGGGCAAAGCCAGCGCCGACTCCAGCTTTGGTTCGTCCTATAAGGCCAACGTGCTCAAAAACGTCGTCTCCTATGAGACCGATGTCGAGACGGTGGTAAGCAAGGTCACCCTCGGTGAGGGTGATGCGGGCATCGTCTACGTAACTGACGCCCTGGCGAATACCAGCCAGCTTGGGGAGATCAATATTCCAGCCAATCTGCAAACAGAGGCTGTCTATCCCATCGCCCCGATCAAGGGGTCCAAGAACGCGGCCACGGCTCAGCAGTATGTGGACTATGTGCTCTCCTCGGACGGCCAGGCAGTCATGAATAGCTTTGGCTTCCTCCCGCCGCCCAGCTCGACCAGTTTCGTTGCTCCCACATCCATTGAGGCATACCTCTCTCGCAAGAGATAAGATCAGCGCAGAAGACAGGAAGGGGGAGCGTGTCAGATGACACGCTCCCCCTTCCTGTCTTCTGCAAGCGTGGACACGTAACGCTCAGCGGGCCAGCAGGCTCACCAGAATGGGCGACAGCGCCGCCACGACAAGCAGACCACAGAGCGCAATCACGGCCCAGCGATTGCCGAAATTGAGCGTCCAGCCCACGCCAAAGCGCCGTTCCACCAGCAGCGAGGGGTCTTGTGGGTTCACATAAATACCGCCAAGCTTCCAATAACGATCATCCATGCGATCAATGGCGGTTTCTGCCGGACTGCCCAGCCGCGCGCCGCCCTGGCCCGTGCGCAGCGCCAGCGCGATAGCACCCCCTAGCACGATCACGACATACACCAGCGTCAGCGGCAGCACCACGCCCACCGACGCCGAACCGGTCTGGGCAGCGTTGGCAATCACCGCCGCCAGCGCGCCCATGAACGCCAGCGTCAGCGCCTTCAGGCCAAAGAGATAGCGCAGCCACGCGCGGCGAAAGCGGCTCTCGGCGCGTCCTGGCAGCGCCTTCGCCCCAACAGTCAGCAGCGCCACGCCGGTCAGCAACACCTCCAGGCCAAGCTGCACCCAGACCAGCACAAAATAGCTGCCAATCGACTTGGCGGCGTAGCGGTTGGGATTGCCCGCCGCGTCGAAATGCACCGGAATAATCGCGGGCGCAGCGGCGTAGCTGATCGCCCGATAGATAGCCGTGGCGGCGATGATCGCCAGCGGCAGCGCCTCCCAGAACAGCGGCACGTAATCCCCATAGCGACGCGGGCGCAGTTCCGCCGCCGGAGCCGCTGCCTCTCCCTCCGGGGGAGCGACATGCAGCGCGCGGCTGGCAAAGTAGGCCAGCAGATAGGGCACAGCCATAACCAGAAGGAGCGCCAGCACCAGCAGGCTGGACCACCCATTAGCCCACCAGGAATCTGGGGCAAACACCGCGAGCAAGGCCAGCGTCAGCGCAAACAATACGGCCACACCCAGCAACTGGACGCGATAGCGGCGAATGATCGCCTGACCGGCAGGCTGCGCTCGCGCATCCGGCGCAACCGTCACCCCAAAGAGCAGATCGCGCCGTGTCAGGGCAGGCATCAGCCAGCCCAGCGTTACGGTAATCACCAGCAAAACGGCATCAAGCGCAATCGGAAAGGTCCGTAACATCTTCAATTCCTCTCTTGTGGCGGACGTGTTTCCTGGGGCTGGTCATCCGACGGGCGAAAAACTTCTGCCGCCAATTCCTGAAGCCTCGCCAGCGACAGCCCGCGCAGCAGCGCGTCTGTGCGCACCCGTCCCAGCAGCGTCCGAATATGAGCCACATCGTTTTCCTGGGGCGCGGCGCGGCGTGTCAGGCGGGGATGAATGACCGCCCGCGAGCCATGCCGCAGCAGAATAATCTCTTCCGTTTCCAGGGCATGATAGGCCGTCAGCACCGTGTTGACATTGATGCCCAGGTCGGTGGCAAGCTGGCGCACCGAAGGAAGCTGCATGCCAGGCGTCAGCTTGCCTTCAGCCGCAAGGGTGCGCACCTGCTCCACAATCTGCATATACTTGGGCAGCGGATTGACCTCGTTCAAGCGAATCACCAATGGTTCTGTCTCCCTTCTCTCAGCCATGCCACTCCTTCTCTCCCGCATGTTCAGCGACCGCCTCATCTTCAATAACTGTTATAATACATGTAGCACAGATGATACACAGATTCAAGCCCTCCCAGATGACTGAAGAGGCAGACTGGCAGAACGTCAAAGAGGCTGCTATCATATAGGAAGCCTGAGGCAATGCTGTCCTCATGCATAGAGGGTTCTTGTTATGGCACACCTTTTGCCGTCTGGTGGTCAGCTAGCCGTCGCGCTCGAAATCGGGCCGAAGCGGCGAGTCTTCACGCAGGTCTGCGATTGGGTTGGATGGTGCCGGGCAGGCAAAGACGAAGATGCGGCGCTGCAAGCCCTTTTCGCCGCCGGGCCACGCTACGCGCAAGTTGCCGAGCGCGCGGGGGTAGCGCTCACGCTTCCTGCCTCTCTGGAAGCGTTGGTTGTCGTCGAGCGCGTGTCCGGCACAGCGGTGACTGACTTCGGCGCGCTCAGCGTACTGCTGGCGAAGGATGCCGAGCCACTCGATGACGCGCAGATCGCCCGGCTGGAACGGCTGTTGCTGGCCTGCTGGGCCACGCTCGACGACGCGCTGAAAGCCGTGCCAACCGATCAGCACGACCAGAAACCCGCTCATGGGCGCGCCCCGAACGCGCTGTATCATCACGTGCTGGAGGCTGACATGCTGCACCTTGCAGCGTTTGGCCCCGCCGCGAAGCCGCCCGCGCTCGCCAGCATGGATGTTCTGTTTGAACAAGGGGCCAGAGTGCGCGAGCAGTTTATCGCCCATCTGCGCGCCGTGCCTCGCGGCCAGACCTTCGAGCCGCGACGGCGGCAAGGCTTCGCCTGGACACCGCGCTTTGCGGTACGCCGCGCCGCCTGGCACGCGCTTGACCACGCCTGGGAACTTCAGGCTAGGCAGAGCAACCCTGCCTAGCAGCGCCTGCCCTTTATTGCATCCATTCGACCGAGCACGCGGTTCAGTCGGGTTGCAGCGCGCGCCCAATGATGCTATCCTGCTGGCATCCTAAAGTCTAACCAGAGAGAGGACATATTCCTGGAAGGAGTGCCAATCATGTCAGATTCCCAGACCCCGCAGGGGCGAATCATCCGAGCAAACACCATACCCCAGGCGCGCGCCGTGCTGTCGCTCACTCCCGCGCGCTGGCTGAGCCTGGCCGAAACCGTTCCCAACGATCTGCTGACTCGCCCGCCAAAGCCGGGGGAATGGTCGGCGGCAGAGTGCCTGCGCCATATCCTCGACACCGAGCGCTGGGTCTTTCCGGTGCGCATTCGCGCCATCCTGGCCGGGCAAGATTTCGCCGCGTTTAATCCTGGGCAAGACGGCTCCGGCGCAGGCGAACAGACCATCGCTCAGCTTGCCGCCGAATACGCGCATCTGCGCGCCGAAAATCTGGCGCTGCTGGCGCGGGTAACCGAAGATGACCTGTCGCGCACAGCCCGCCACAGCGAACTTGGCGTGGTGACCATGGCGGAACTCATCAACGAATGGGCCGCGCACGACCTCATGCACACCGTTCAGGCCGAACGCAGCTTGATGCAGCCCTTTATTATCGGTTCCGGCCCCTGGCGCGCAGCCTATTTCAGCGATCACGACGCCGAAGCGCAAAAATAAATCATTTCGTTTTCTCTGAAGGTTTCACCGGCCTGTTACCAGCAGTTACCCCATCAGTAACAGGCTTCTGCCACTCTTAAAGCAAGACTTGAAGGCGCGACGAACCCGCGCCCATCCTTGCAACTTGACAGAGTGGAGGAAACCGATGAGTCACGCTGCCGTAGACCCTGCCCAGGCCGCATCTCTCGAAAGCGAAACGCCAGAGCCTGCCGACGATAATGGGTATCGCGTGTTGGCAACTTCTTTTATTATCGGCATAGCGTTTATCTTCATCTTTTTTATCCTGATGCTGGTGCTGCTGGCGGGCGCGTCGTCGTGAGCTAACCGACAGCCTACTCGAAGCTGCCGTGGCGGCCCAGCCCTCCGGCGAAGCGCTGCGCGCCCACTACGCCGCCTGATTGCATCGATGCCATGCCATGCTGGAACTCGTTTGCCAGCGCCTGTTCCCAGGTCAGGTCGAACTGCTCGTAGGCCGAAAGACGGTCCTGGCGCATGCATACCTGTGGGAAGCGCGCCAACTCGCTGGCAAGCTCTTCTGCCACCTGGCGCGCCTGCCCATGCGGCGCGATGCGATTGACCAGCCCCATCGCCAGCGCCTCTTCCGCGCCGACCGCGCGACCCGTTAAAATCAGGTCCAGCGCGCGGCTCAGCCCGATCAAACGCGGCAGCCTGATTGTTCCCCCATCGATCAAGGGCACGCCCCAGCGCCGACAAAACACGCCCAGCGTGGCGTCTTCTTCCATCACGCGCAGGTCGCACCAGAGCGCCAGTTCCAGCCCACCGGCCACCGCGTAGCCAGCAATCGCCGCAATCACCGGCTTGCTTAACAGCAGACGGCTTGGCCCCATTGGCCCATTGCCCGTTGGCTCGATGCGATTGCCGTTGCCGCTGGCGATAGCCTTCAGGTCCGCGCCCGCGCAGAAGTGGCCGTGATCCCCAAAAAAGACGCCCACCTGCGCATCAGCGTCAGCCTCGAACGCTTTGAACGTCTCCACCAGCGCCTCTGCCGTCTGGCGGTCGACCGCGTTGCGTGCCTCCGGGCGGCTCAGCACCACCGTCGTCACCGAACCATTGCGCTCAACAGTCACAGACATGGCGCGTTCTCCCTTGCTCGTGTTCTGGCCGCATCTTTTGACATAAGTATAGCACGCGGCAGCCGGAGAAGCGGCAAGCACCCACTTCGTAACGCTTGCCGTAACGTTTGGCAGACAGGCCAGCGCGTATACTTGAAAGAAAGCAGAAGATGGGCAGGAAAAGGAGCAAACGATGTCAGAAGCATCAGCAGTCAAAGCAGCCCCGCAGACCACCCGATTGGCAATCACAGCCTTCATCCTGGGACTCATCACGTTCATCTCGCTGGTGATTGTCGGGCTGCTGCTCACGTCAACCTTCCAGGGATCAGACGAGTACAACAATCTCGTCAGCGTGGCAATCCTGGCGTTTCCGCTGCCCGACCTCGCCACGCTGGTGCTGACCGTGCTGGCCTGGCGGCGCATCAAAAAAAGCGATGGGCACCTGAAAGGGCGCGGGTTCACGCTCGGCGGGCTGCTCCTGAGCATCGCCACGCTCCTGCTGATCGGCGTAATCATAATAGCTGCTTCCACGCATGAGACGCCTGTGTGCTCGACTCCCGCGCCGACTCCGACGACAACGCCAGTTCATGGGCAGCCGCCCTGCTGATTCAGGCCAGCAGCGCGTGAATCAAGAGCGCGGCAAAACCGGCCACGCCCATATAGACGAGAATAGAGATAGGGGGCGGGTTCAGCATCCAGGCGGTCTTCCAGATTGCCACCTCGCCCGCCAGCCAGTAGAGTGTGGCCGCCAATCCGCCCAGGCTCAGCAGCAGCATGGCGCTGCGCCGCAGCCAATGAGCCTGGCCGCGACGGGTGATGGTGGTTTCATCCCAGCGTCTCAGAATCTGGATAAACAGCGGAAAGAGCAAAACAAAGCACACCAGGCTGCCAATCGGCAGCGCGCCCACCAGCGAGCAAACGATGCTCAAGGACCGCGCGCCCAGCGTAACACCCGCCAGCAGCAGCCAATAGGCCAGCACCAGCAGACTCTTGCCCATCCAACCCAGCGCTGGCCCGCCCAGAACGATCTGGTGAGCAAACAGCAGCGACATAAACTGCGGGCTGGGCGTGCGCAAAATCGGGTTGCTAGCAACTCCAACCATAGGCTGCGGCTGCGCGGGCGCACGAGTTCCCGCAGGCAGCGCCGACGGCTGTTCCCGGCGTGCGGGCGTCAGAACCGCCGCAGCTTCCGAACTCAGCGCAGCGCCGCAGTGCTCGCAAAAGGCTTTGCCAGCTTGATACGGTTCCTGGCAATTCGGGCACAGCAGCCCTTGCGCTGTGGGCAAGGGCTTCGCAGGCAGCGGGGGCAGCGTCGGCAGTGGCGGCACGCTGGCAAACGACAACGCGCCGGAATCCAGTATGCTATCCCCATCGTTCAGCACGCCCAATGCCTGAAGCATCGACCACAGCGCAACCTCGTTGTCATCTTCCACCAGCCGCAGCGCGTCGACCAATGCCCCCATCGTCAGAAAACGCTGCCTGGGATGATACGCGGTAGCGATCTGAATAACTCGCTCCAATTCCAGGGAAATCTTCGGATTATATTGGCGTGGTTCCAGCACATCTTGTGGGTCGCGATTGATCGAAGCCAGCGGCGTCAGCCCCGTCACCATCTCATACAAGGTTGCGCCCAGCGCGTAGATATCGGTGCGGCGATCTGTGCCGCCGGTATACTGTTCCGGGGGAGCATAGCCATCCGTCGCCGCCCGCGCGCCGCGCCAGGTGCGATGATTGCCCACCTTGGCAATGCCATAGTCCACCACCACTGGCTGGCAGCGTGTCCCCAACTTCAGCAGCATAATGTTATCGGGCTTCACATCACGATGAATGATATTGCGGTGATGCAGCGCTTCCAGTTCGCGGGCAATGCCGATTGCCAACTCAATCGCGGTTGACTCGGCCAGCGGCCCACGTGAGGCAATCAACTCCGTCAGCGTTTGCCCAGGGATAAAATCCATTCCCAGGATAAAGAAATCCATCTGCTGATAGCGCCTCTGCCAGAGCAGACCTTCGCCACCACCACGCACATGGGCGTGCCGCACCTGCTTCAGAATGCTGGCCTCGTGCAGCGCCTGATCTCTGCTTGCCGAATCTTCAGCGGCAATCACCTTCACTGCCATGTGCTTGCCATACTTATTTTCGGCCTTGAGGACGGTGCCACCTCCACCTGTTCCCAGCGGCGGATATGAGAGCCGTATGCCGGTCTCCATTTTAAATTCCTCCAGAATTTGGGCATACGGAGCCAACTCTGGAGGGAGCGCACTGGTGACGGGGGTCATGACCAGCCTTCCCTTTCTTCTCCAGAAAGCAGCAGACTACGCGACGGAACAGTTGATAATATCAGGGATGTAGCGCTGGGTTTCTGCGCCCAGCAGACCCAACCACGCCCACGGGCTGGACGGCCAGGCTGAAGCAAACGCCTGGTCCCAGGCGCTTTGCACCGCGCCAGAGCCAGCGTTGTAGGCAGCCAGCGCCAGCGCGTAGCCATAGCGCGCCGACCAGCCGCCATAATGACTGGCAAGCCGACGTGCCTGCGCGGCATATTGTTGCAGGTGCGCGGCATCCAACCGCGCCGACGCATCGAGCGCTTGCCGTGGATTGCGCGGGTCGATGCCCATGCCCGCGGCAGTGCCAGGCATGAATTGGGCGATGCCTATCGCCCCAGCCGGGCTATTGTGGACAGTAGGATTAAAGCCCGATTCCTGCCAGATTTTCCAATCAAAGACTAGCGGATCGATCTTATACTTCTGGGCATCGGCATGCGCCACAGCCAGCCACGGCGAACCCGTGGGCGGCTCGCTGGTTCGGCAAGACGCCGGACCAACCAGCCCAAACGCCTTGAGCGTACCGCTGCCTGACGGGACAGCTGCGCTGGCAGCCGGAGTCGCATTAGAGGTCCAGTCGAGCGAATCAAGAAAGAGACCTTGCGAGCTTCCAGGTTTCAGCCACAGCAGACCCACGCCGACCAACATCACCAACATCACACAGATAATCACGTTTCGGCGCATGCCAGTGTTCCCTTTCAGGGCAGTGAGATAGGTGCGCCCTGCCAGAGCACCACGCCAATGCCGGTAAACAACGTGTGAAAGAGCGCCAGGCTCAGCGAATGAATGTGATAGCCGCTGGAATCACCCACCAACACCTGATTCGCAGAAACAGCCGTCACCACCAACCAGTGCCCAACCGAAAAGCCTGGATAGGGCGTCTGTTGCTTCACATCGACCACGTCGATCAGCACCGGCACGCCTTGATTCGTCACCTGCGCCACATTCTGAAGCGTCCAACTCCAGAACGTCGTTGCCTGAAACCCATAACCCTGCGCCACCGTCGCCAGCGCGCCCGCGTGCAGCAGACCATCCTGGGGAGTGATCGCGTTCAAAGCGATCAAATGATCAAGCACCTGCCCGATGCGGACCGGCGCGCCCCACGCGCGCAGCGCCATCGTCAGCGCGGCGGGCGAGCAAGCGCTCGGCCACCACGTCTGAAATTGCGCGCTGCTGTCCCATCCAGCGTTGGGGTCGCCTTGATAAAACGCCTGCACGTTGCTGGCAGCGGCGCGCGGCGGAGGAGCGGGTGTCGGGCTGCCCGCAGCTTGCGCTGTCATCCAACTCAACCCGCCAAACGCGGAGATAGAACCACCCAGGCTGAACAGCAAACCGGCCAGTACGCCGAATGAGATGAGCAGCGTCAAGCACATCGCGACCCGTCTGGACATCCGATAGCTCCCGATCATGCACCCTTCAGACACAAAAAAAGCCCCGCGCAAGGATGCTCTTTAATAAAAGATCGTCTCGCTTCTTGGAGAGTGTTTACGCATTAGCATTACATGATTGCATCTACAAGCAGAAGTATAGTAAGAGGAGGGCAAGATGACTCAAGAACCCAATTTTTGCAGCGCCTCATTCAACTCTGCGGCAGTTGGTGCGCGCAGGCCCGGCGCTTGTGGGTTCTGTTTCAAGGCAGCTACGTTATTGATGAGGATGGTCGTAAACTCTGTATGGTAGGCCAGCCCACCCTTGAGGTTGATCACCAGGTCCAGACGTCCATTCTGGAGGATGTCTTGCAAGGAAGCTGTGACCACGGTTGAGCCGTCAGGAAGGGCAATGGCCTCGTTCACTTTCATTACCGTCACGTGGCTGGGGTCGTTGGCATCGACTTCTGTCACCAGCAGCGTGTGATCGCTGAAGGTCACCGTGATCTCGCTCGAGCCACCATGACCTATGTCACGAATCAAGGTGACGGCATTATTGCTGCCATTCCCCCAAACCAGCGCCGTGTACGTGACGAATTGCACAGCCAGGTAGAGCAGCAGGATAACGATAGCAAAACTGGCAAAGAGAATCCCTATCGTCCATTTGCCCCAGATGGTGAACCGGTCTGCAATAAAAGTGGTAACCCTCCCTGGCCGCTTGCCCCCATTCACCGGCATCTGGATGGGCGGCAGAGCAGCATTACTGATAGGGGCATTATTTGCAGGTGCTTTTGCGGGCACAGCTTCCCTCCTTAATAAAAAATGGATGGCCTTGATTTTTTCTAAGCATACTACCATGTGTCAATACGTTTCTTAGAAAGAAGCGCGAAGCAGAGAGGTTGCTTCAGTCAGAGGTTTTTCCTGGATCATAGAACTTTTGTTCTAAGTGCTATAGCGAATATAGTACAAAAGTTCTATATTGTCAAGAGGTTGGCAAGGGAATTTCCAGACAGCCAGAAAATTGCTTTATCGCCAGTTTATAAGCTGTAGCTCGCGTGCAGGGTTGGCTCTTCCACGCGCCCGCCCAGCGCCTTTGCCAGCGCCGCGCGCCCCGCTGCTTCGCCATGCACCAGAAACGTGATGGCGGGCGAGCCGCTGCTGCGATGCCAATCCAGCAGTTCTTGCTGGTCGGCGTGCGCCGAAAAGCCGCCAATGGTATACACCCGCGCGGCAACGCGCACCTCTTCGCCGTAGATGTGCACCACCTTTTGCCCGTCGATGATGCGCCGTGCCAGCGTGCCCTCCGAGGCATATCCCACGAAGACGGCGCTGCTTTCTTTGCGCCAGAGATTCCAGCGGAGGTGATGCAGCACACGCCCGCCCGTCGCCATGCCCGAACCGGCCATAATCACCGCGCCGCCGCGAATATGGTTGATGCTCTTCGATTCCGCCGTGTCGCGGGTGAAATGCAGGCCAGGCACCGTGAAGGGGTCTTTGCCATCGTGAAAAAGATGGCTGGTCTCTGGATTGAAATATTCTGGATGCCGCCGAAACACCTCGGTGGCCGAAATCGCCATGGGCGAATCCAGAAAGACGGAAAGAAAGCGCGGCAGTTCTTTCTTCTCCTCCAGTTCGCGCAGGAAATAGAGCAAGTCTTGCGCGCGCTCCAGCGCAAACGTCGGGATGACCACATTACCGCCGCGCTCCAGTGTATCCAGAATCGCTTCTTTGAGTTCTTCCACCGACTCGCCCAGCGACTTATGCGCGCGATCACCATAGGTGCTTTCCATGATGACATAGTCGGCGGGCGGCGCGGGCGTCGGCGGGTTCAGGATGGGCTTTTCCCGGTTGCCCATATCACCCGAAAAGAGCAAGCGTTTGCGCGTCCCCTGGTCCTCAACTTCCAGCAGCACCCACGCCGAGCCAAGGATATGCCCCGCGTTGCCAAACGTCGCCCGCACGCCACCGGCCAGGTCGATAGGCGCGTCATAGCGCACGGTTCGGCCAAAGCGTTCCAAAGACTCAAGCACATCGGGCACATCATACAGAGGAGCAGGCGGCACAGCGCCCTTGCGCTGGTGGTGTTTGGCTTTGCGCTTCGCATCTTCTACTTGAAGGCTGGCGGCATCCATCAGCACCAGCCTGGTCAGTTCGCGCGTGGCGTCAGTCGTGACGATTTCGCCGCGAAATCCATGCTTCACGAGCAGCGGAATGCGCCCGCAGTGGTCCAGGTGCGCGTGCGTCAGCAAGAGGATATCGATATCGCGCGGCTCGAAGCCAAAATGATCGGCGTTTTCCTCGTCAAGTTCATGGCTGCCCTGAAACATGCCGCAGTCGATCAGAATCTGCTTGCCGCCAACCTCCAGCAGATGGCACGAGCCGGTCACGCCGCCTGCCGCGCCATGAAAAGAGAGCTTCATTGCCATCCTCCTCAAGCGATCCCTTGCGAAAACTCGTTCAATACCAACCGAAACCCGATAGAGCCGCGTTCACTATCAGGTAGAACGCCTTTGCGCGATGCCGCGCGAGCCTCCTCGTAGATATCATCAAAACAGCCGCCACGTGCCATCATTCCTTTTGCATCGTTGATGGGGAACCATACGGTTCCCCCAAGTTCTTCATCAAACTCTGAACCGTATTGTGGCCTGATTGCTTCTCGGGCTTTGCGATATTCGCGTCCATCAGTGGCATCATACGGATAATCGGCGCTGGTGCTTCTGGTCCATTCCCATACATTTCCAGCCATATCAAAGGCCCCATACGGACTGGTGCTCTCTGGCGGATGTTCCCCTATGGGGGTGGTAATGAGAAGAGGGATGCTGCCACCGAGCGTATTGGCTAATGCTGCGTTCCACTCGTCGCCCCAGGGATAGATGCGCCCATCTGTACCCCGAGCCGCTTTCTCCCACTGGGCTTCGGTTGCCAGCCCCCAGGTTTTGCCAGTAAGCTGACTGAGCCACGCGGCATACTTCATGGCGTTGTACCAGTCCACATTCACTACAGGATGATCTAGCCGCTCTAGCTGCATATTCCAGGTGCGATAATAGTTATCTGTAGGAGGTTTTTTCGCTCTTCGCGCCCGCACCGCATAGGCATATTCCGCCGCCGTCACAGGATACTTACCAATCTGGAAGGCCGCCAGGGTAACGCTGTGCTGTGGCAGTTCCTCTTCAAGTGCCTCAGCATCGATACTCTGATCGCTCCCCATCAGGAAGGGGCCAGCCGGAACGTCGCATAGCGGCGGATCGATATACTGCGCCACATCAGCCCCTTGCTCATCAACCGCCTGCCATACGCGAAATCCCAACATCTGCAAACGCGCAGAGCAGTGCCCTGCCTCAATGGCCTGGCTCGTAATGTCAATACGCTGCATGCGTGCTTCTTTTCCCCAGTGCTCTCAGGATTACCCAACGGACCTATATCACATATCGCTGACTTCAATTATACCGGAGGCTGCCAGGTTATTGCCCGTCAATCTGGCTTCTCATTATGCTGGGGCAAATGCACACGCCTTCTCAGGCCATCCCCAGGATATGGTAGGCTATGATCATCACCTCACATGAGCAAGCTAATAGCAATATAACACAATATCTTGTAATAACACACCCTATTTAGTAGAAAAGGAAAGGCATATGACCGAAACGCTGCGGCTGCGCGACCTGGGCATCAGCATCGGCAGCCTGCCCACCGGCCCATCCAACACGCTGACCGATGTGCCCGGTGTGCGCGTCGGACATCGCACCTTGATTCAAAACGAGCACGTGCGCACGGGCGTCACAGCGATCTGGCCGCACGATGGCAACCCTATGTCCGAGCGCGTCTATGCGGGCATCCACGCGCTTAACGGCTATGGCGAAATGACCTGCCGCTCCGTCATCGACGAATGGGGCTTGCTCTCGTCGCCCATCGTGCTCACCGGCACATCGGGTGTGGGCATGGCGCTGCACGCCAGCACGCGCTACCTGGCCCGGCGCTATCCCGAGCAGGCACGCGATGAAGTGCCGCTGGCCGTTGTGGCCGAATGCGACGATGGCTTCCTGCACGACCACCTGACCTTCGCCGTCACCGAAGCCGATGTGTGGGGCGCGCTCGACGATGCCAGCAGCGTGCCTGTCGTGGAAGGCTGCGTCGGCGCGGGCACCGGCATGCAGCTTTTCCAGTTCAAGGGCGGCATCGGCTCGTCTTCGCGGGTCGTCGCCACCGCTGCGGGCACGTTCACAGTCGGCGTCCTCGTGGAAACGAACTTTGGCACGCGCCCACGCCTCACCGTCGCGGGTGTGCGCGTGGGGCCAGCCTTCCCCGATCTGCTGCCTGAAGCGCCAGAGCGCGATGGCTCCTGCATCGCCATCGTTGCCACCGACGCGCCGCTGCACGCCCACACCCTGCGGCGCGTGGCGCAGCGTGTCGGGCTGGGGCTGGCGCGCACCGGCTCTGTCGCCAGCGATGGCAGCGGCGAAATCTTCCTCGCCTTTTCGACGGCCCAGCGCATCCCTTATCACGCGCCGCAGAGTCGCCTTCAAATCACCGTGCTCTCTGAAGGCAGCTATGGCAACACCGCGCTGAATGACCTCTTTGGCGCGGTCGTTGATGCCGCCGAAGAAGCCGTCTTGAACGCGCTGCTCGCGGCCACCACCATGACCGGACGCAGCGGCCACGTCGTCCACGCCATTCCGCATGATCGCCTGCGAGCGCTGCTCAACGGCGTCACCCAGGCATAACGCTATGACAAACTTCAACCTGATGTGCAACGTCTGCGCACGCGAATATGACCCGGCCAGCCTCATCTGGCGCTGCCCCTGCGGCGGGCTGCTCGACCTGCCGGAGTTTACGGCAAGCTTCCCGCTGGACCGCATCCGAGAACGCCCCCCGACGCTCTGGCGCTATCTGGAGGCGCTGCCGTTCTCGCACAGGTCTAACACCTGGCAGGACGTGACGATGGGCGAAGGCTTCACGCCGTTGGTCCGGCTCGCTCCGGATACACCCCATATCCTGCTGAAAGTTGACTATATGATGCCCACACTCTCCTTTAAAGATCGCGGCGCGGCAATGCTGGTGACCCTCGCCCGCGAACTTGGCGTGCAGCGCGTGATTGCCGACAGCAGCGGCAACGCCGGAACCGCCATCGCCGCCTACGCTGCCCGCGCCGGGATTGCCTGCGATGTCTATGTACCCGCCAGCGCCTCTGCCAAAAAGCTGCGCCAGATTGCCGCGCATGGCGCAGTCGTGCATGCCATTCCTGGCAGCCGCGAAGAGACCGCTGCCGCTGCCATCGCCGCCGTAGAGCGCGAACAGGTCTTTTACGCCAGCCATGTGTACCATCCCTACTTCTTCCAGGGCACCAAAACCTACGCTTTTGAACTTTGGGAGCAGCTTGGCAGGCGCGCGCCCGATGTGCTGGTACTGCCGGTGGGCAACGGCACGCTGGTGCTCGGCGTGTATTACGGCTTCAGCGATTTGCTGCGCGTCGGACTGATCGAACATCTGCCGCGTATCCTCGCCGTCCAGGCGGAAGGCTGCGCGCCGCTGGCGCAAGCCTTTGCGCGCGGCGAAGCGATGGCCGCGCCGGTCATCAACACGGGCACCGAAGCCGAAGGCATTGCCATTGCCGCGCCTGCCCGCAGCCGTCAGATTCTGGCTGCCATCCGCGAAACAAGCGGCCTCATCATCACCGTCTCGGACGAGGCCATCGCAGCCGCCAGAGAGCATCTGGCGCGGCGCGGCTTCTATGTCGAGCCAACCGCCGCCGCACCCTACGCGGGCCTGACGGAATACGTCGCCCGTTATCTGGACGCGCAAGCGCCGCCAGACCATCAGCCGCTCTTCAGCAGCAATCCGCTCGCTGAGCCATCCAACGAGCGCGTCATCGTTCCACTGTGCGGCGCGGGGCTAAAGGCGGGATGAGGAACGGGTCATGCAACAGTGCATCCGTTAGGATAGCGGCGAGAGACGCCTGTCTTGTCACCGGTGAAGCGTGTTCATGCTCAAGAAAGGAGCCTCACGAGTATGCAAACCCCACTCCAGAGCAATCCGCCTCTGACGCCTGCGCAGCAAGCGATGGTCGCGTTGTGGGAGGAACACATACAAGGCGAGTTTACCACCCGCAGCACTGAGGATACGCTGGCGACCATGGTCGAGGATGCTGAGGTCATCCACATTCCGACCCTGACCGGCGGAGCAGGTAAAGCACAGCTACGGGAGTTCTACGGTCAACACTTTATCCCGAAGATGCCTCCAGACACCGAGAACCTGCTGCTCTCTCGGACAGTGGGCGCTGATCGGATTGTAGACGAATTACTCTTGCGCTTCACACACACGGTCCAGATGGACTGGATACTCCCTGGCATCCCACCAACGGGGAAGCGGGTGGAGGTGCCGCTGGTCGTCTGTGTCCAGTTTCGGGAAGGCAAAATGGCCTGCGAACACATCTATCTTGACCAGGCCAGTATCCTGGTGCAACTGGGCTTGCTCGATGCAGCGCGCCTGCCAGTGGTCGGCATCGAGCAGGCACGCAAGATGCTCGACCCAACCGTCCCCGCCAACCGCCTCATTGAACGCGCCGACCAGCGGAGATAACAGAGTTCACAGAGTTCACGGTATCGGAACCTGAGGGCCTATCTCCCACGCCTCAGCGCAGCCGAGCCTCTGCGACGTTACGCGCCGCATCGGCAGTGCTGATGTGCTGCTCTGCCGCCAGAGCAAACGTCTGGCGCAGCGTTTGCTCAACGCTGGCGGCAATGTGCGCGTGGGCCTCAGCCTCCGACCAGCCCATGGTTTCCATCCCCAGCAGCGCCATCGCCCCGCCCACATTCACCACAAAATCGGGCGCGTAGAGAATCCCTCGCGCATCCAGCAGCGCCGCGTCTTCCGGGCGCGCAAGCTGATTATTCGCCGAGCCAACCACCGCCTTACATTGCAGGCGCGGAATCGTCCCCTGGTTCAGAATGCCGCCCAGCGCGCACGGCACAAACAGATCGCACGGCGTGTCATAGACTGCCTCAGCCGCCACAAAGGGCAAGCCCATCTCGTCGCGGAACTGGCGAATGGCTGCCTCATTCACATCGCTGAAAAGCACCTCGGCTCCCGCCTCGCGCAGCAGCGCAATCAGCCGCCCGCCGACGCTGCCCACGCCCTGCACCAGCACCCGCCTGCCTGCCAGCGCGGCATCGCCAAAGAGCCGTTCGCAGACCACACCCATTGCAGAAAACACGCCCACCGCTGTGCCTGGTCCTGAATCGCCAGCGCCGCCCGCCGCAGCCGTCCGGCCAAAGACATAGGGCGCGCCGGTTTCAGCGATGATATCCATATCGGCGGAAGACGTGCCCACATCTGGCCCCGTCACAAACATCCCGCCAAGTTTAGCGACCAACGCCCCATAGCGCCGCAGCAGGTCTGCCCGCGCCTGGGGCATCAGATCAGGCGGCACAGTAATCACCGCTTTGCCGCCGCCGCGCTCCAGCGCAGCCGTGGCAAACTTATAGCTCATGCCCCTGGCAAGCTCCAGCGCGTCGGCCACCGCAGCCTCCATCGTCGGGTATGTCTTCATGCGCGTCCCGCCGCCCGCCGGTCCCCGGCGCGTCGAATGAATCGCAATGATAATCCAGGCTCCCGTTGGCCGGTCGAACTCGATGATGATACGCTCCCCATCCCAGGCGTTCAGCAAAGCTTCCATCATGCTCTCCTTTGAGGTACAGGTTTTCGTCGCAGCAAAGGTTATATATCACATCTGTTGGAGCAGAGAGCAGCGCTGGTTGTGTCACCAGACAGCGCCAGGGCCGCGTGCCCTGAATGTAGCCCTGGCTACAGACGAAAGCAGCTTCAGGCGCTACGCTTCCTGAGAGAAGGAAGGATTGCCGCCTGTGCCACATTCGTTTCGTTCACTCTTCTTGCTATCCATCCTCCTGCTGAGCACGTTGATGACTACCTGCGCGGTTCCCCTGCCGCGCTCGCGCCAGCCGGGGAAACCAGACACCAGAATTGCCGGGGGGCCGCTCTCCACCTACAAAGGGCAGATCGCCGATGCCTCCGGCCAGGTGGTGCATCTCACCGGCATCAACTGGTTTGGTATGGAAACCGGCTACTTTGTGCCCGGCGGGCTGGACACGCGCAACTGGCAGCAAATGCTCGATCAAATCGTGCTAGCGGGCTTCAATACCATTCGTTTCCCCTTCAGCAGCCAGTTTCTCGACGACCCCATGGCCTTGCCGCAGGGCATCAACTACAATATCAACCCTGACCTGAAAGGCTTGCATGGGCTGAGCCTGCTGGATAAGCTGATTGCTGGCGCACGGGCGCGTGGCCTCAAAGTCATTCTCGACCGCCATCGGCCCACCGCGTCCGATCAAACTGCCCTCTGGTATACCGCTCAGGTGCCCGAATCGCGCTGGATTGCCGACTGGGTGATGCTGGCGAAGCACTATCGCGGTAACGATACCATCATCGGCGCGGACCTGCATGGCGAGCCACACGGCCCGGCCTGCTGGGGCTGTGGCGACCCCAAGAATGACTGGCGGCTGGCCTCAGAACGCGCGGGCGATGCCATCCTGAAAGCCAACCCGAACTGGCTCATCATCGTGGAGGGGATTGAGCAATATAAAGGAGGACTCTACTGGTGGGGCGGCAACCTGCAAGGAGCGGGGAAATACCCGGTGCGGCTGTCGAAGCCAGACAAACTGGTCTATTCGGCGCACGACTACGGCCCCGACGTGTACCCGCAGGCATGGTTCCACGCCGCCGATTTTCCGCAAAACCTCATCTCCATCTGGATGCAGCACTGGGCGTATCTGCAACTGAGCGGGCAAGCGCCCGTACTGGTGGGCGAGTTCGGAGCCAGTTCCGTCAGCAAGACCGAAGGCATCTGGCTGCGCAACATCATGGCCTTCCTCAAGGCGCATGGCTTCAGCTATACGTATTGGGCCTGGAACCCGGATTCCGCTGATACGGGCGGGCTGCTCTTGCCCAACTGGACCACCGTCGATCAACAAAAGCTGAACATCCTGGCAACCTATCAAGCGCCGCTGCTCGACATTCCCAAGATCAAGCCGAAGCCACCGCTCAAGCCCAGGCCGCCGCTGCCGACCCCAACTGAAACTGCGCATCCTGCTGGGAGGTGACGGACGTGCGCAGCACGCGCCCGCCATACTGCTGCGCGGCATCGATCACCAGATCGGGATCGACATCTCGGATGAGCATCAGCAGCGCCGAATCGCCGGGGCGAATCAACCGCCTGACCTGAAGCATAAACTCATCGCTTAGCCCCATCTGCTCCTGCCATTGTTCGGTGCTCAACGTTTTGCCAGCAGTTCTTGGCGCAGTGCCTTGTGTTTGCGTGTCGGTGGGCTTGCGCTGCCTGACAATCCGCATCGTCTCATCGGCGTGTTTGAGAAACACCACAGCATCCTCAAGGTCAGCGCTCCACTGAGGATGCCGCGCTTTCAGCGCCGCCAGCACTTCGCCCGCGCGCAAAGCGTCATGATAATCGACCACGATTAACTCACTCATAGCCTATGCTCCCCTCCATATATATAAAGGCTGGAAATTCCTCGCAAAACTTGGTAGCGCCGCCTTCCAGGCGGCTCAGCGTTTGACCGCCTGGAAGGCGGCGCTACCAACGACTACGCTCCTGCATACTCCACCTGAGCATCCGCAGCGAGCTTACAGCGCCAACTGCGCGTGACTGGAAGCAATTTGTCGGATGCCAGGTCGCCTGGCGGGTTCCGGCTGATCGGTCAACTTCACCAGCACAGCAGTAATATCATCCAGCCCGCCGCGTTCTTTCGCCAGCGTCACCAGTTGGCTGCTTGCTTCTGAAACGTCAGCATATTCGCGCAGCACATCCTCCATTGTGGAATCGCGCAGCACTTCCCAGAGGCCATCGGAGCAGAACAGCAAACGCGCGCCAGCCACTGGCGGCAGGCGCACGGTATCAACCTCTACCTGTGGCCCTTGCCCCAGGCAGCGATAGATGCGGTTTCGTCTGGGGTGGGTATACACGTCATCGCGCTGGATAAATCCGGCCACAACCAGGCTTTCAACCAGCGAGTGATCGGTGGTGACGCGCCGGATGGGCAGTTCTTCGGCCAGCAGATAGGCGCGGTTCTTACCCACATGGCAGATCGAAATCTGCTGGTCCGTAATCAATGCGGCGGTGATCGTACAGCCGAGCGGGCGCGCATGGCTCTGGTTGTGCAGGTACAACTCGCTGTTGGCGCTTCTGATGGATGCCGCCAGCAGCAGCGTCAGGTCATTGTCGGATACCTCCGACTGCGTCAGCGCTGGCACGAAGCGCTGCGAAATGGCGAGCATCGTCTTGCGGCTGGCTTCATGGCCGTTAGCGTTGCCGCCAACCCCATCCACCACCACAAACAGGCCAAAGGGATGCAGCCGCCCTGCCCACTTGCGCGCGCCGGTCACCGTCAGAAAGCTATCCTCATTTTCTTGCATCTCGGGAAGCCGCCCGCCGTCCGTGTGCGCGCCAACCTGCATGCCGAGCGGGCGGCACGGCTGCGCCTCAACGAGCTTCTGGGTCTCGCGTCGCCTGGTTGGATAGGCCACGGAAGAGACCAGGCGCGGCGTTGGCTGCGCCGCGACCCGCCCAGGCTGCGACCAGGCTGGCAACACCGCCTGAAGCGTATCATCTTCTGCTGCGCAAAGACCGCCCTCTTCCTCCTCTCTGCTGACCGGGGAACGTGGGAACCTGGAGGGCATCTTTTCTGGCCGCGCCGCTGCTCGCCGCTGGAAGAACGACATCACGACCAGCGGCGTGACCAGCAAGAGCGAGAGCAACAACCACCCTCCCAGCGTCAAGAGCGCCAGATTCAGTGAATCCTGCATTACGTTCTCCTCCAGGTCCAAAGCAGATTGATGGCAAAGTTCCAGGCTGTGGCGAGCGCGATTCCAAACAAGTTCGCCAGCAAATAGGGGCTGCGCAGGCCGGTCACCAGCGCCCACAGCGTCGCCGTGGTAATGACCAGGCCGACACAGGAAACCAGATTGAACTTGAGGAAGCGCCGCCAGGAGGGCCAGCGCCGCCCGAATGTCCAGCGATCATTCAAGAGGTAGTTGCTGACAATGGAAAGCTCAACGGCCAGCGTAGAGGCCAGCACGAGCGGCAGCGCCAGCAGTTGATGGAGAAATACCAGCCCGGCGCTGTTCACCACCGCACCAGTCCCGCCAACCACCAGATATTTGCCCGGCTTCGAGCACCTGCGCAAGCCAGCAAGCAAACCTCGGCGGACATCGGGAAGGCGCGTCGGCAGAGGATGGCTGCGCCCCATGAAGATACTCCTGTGTGTCGCAATCCATGGTGTGTACGTCCTGCACAGAAGATTACCTGCAAATGGGGGAAAGTTCTGTAGTCAGACCCACATGGCCCCAGCAGAGCAGCGGTCCCGATCTGCATCGCCTGTGGTCTGAGGAAAAATTCTCGTCTTGTCTGTAGCAGCCGCTACAGATAGCCATATGTGGCGCGCACTACAGACTTTCATTTCTGAGATGGTACTGTTGCAACTAAGAAGATGTGTTCCTCATATTACCGATACTAGCTACCATCGACACTAGCGCGGGAAGGAGGACGCATATGCAGCCACCGCAGCGCTCACGACATCAGCACATTTGCATCGTGGATGAAGATGAGCAGTTTCGCGCCCTGTTTCGCAGCATCCTTCAGCAGCAGGGATATGCAGTGCTGGAAGCGCCCGACGGGCAAAGCGCGTTGCGGCAGATCAACGCCAGCCCCCATCGCCTGGTCGTAGTCCTGACGCGCGCCCTGTCCGAGCGCGACAGCCTGGCAGTTTTCAGCGCCTTGTTGGCAGATACCGCTCTGGCAAAATACCATGCCTATCTGCTGCTCAGCGTCGCGCCGCTCCTGTCGCCAGCACTAGAGGCGCTGGTTTCCATGCTGCGGGTGTCGGTGATTACCCAGCCCGAAGACCTGCATGGCGTCTTGAAGCACATCAGCATGCTGGCCCACCGGCTGGAGATCAGAAGGACGCTTGACAGCCTGCCAGCGCTCAGCCGCTGACCACCTTTGCCAGACTCGCCAGCGTGGGTGAACACGGCGGAATCAGGCCAGGTTCATCCTTCCTAAAGAGCGCGGAAGGCCGCAGTTGGTCGCGGAACGCCGATGAAAGCGTCGCTGCCGCTGGCGGAGACAGCAGCGGGCATTGATAGGTGGATAGCTGCGCTAGCTTGGTCGGATTCAGCGTCTTCCAGTCATCCTCAAGCAGTCCGCCTGTGTCTCCCGAATCGGGGTTCCAGGCCCAATACGCATAGCTGAAGCTGTACGCCTTCATGAAGGCCAGCAATTGATTCAACCACATGCCCTCCACGCCCCGCCCCACCGAGCGCGCGCCAAACTCGCCCACCAGCACCGTCGCCTGCCCGCTCAGTTGCAGATACGCCCAGTGCTGCACCCAGATTTGAATGAGATTGCGCGGAAAGTCCGACGCCCAGAACCAGGACTGCGGATAGACCTCTGGCCCGTAGTCATGGATGGAATACACCAGCTTATCGGGCCGAGACAACTCCACCGGATACTGGCCCGCGCCCTCCAGATTGCCGCCCCACCAGTACCAGTCGCCGTGATACTGCTCGATGCCCTGCACGATAATCAGCCAATCGGGGTTGACCTTCAGAATGGCGTTGCCCGCGCGTTCCGCCGCCAGCCGCCAATCGGTTGCCGGGTCGCCCGTGCCCCAGGTGGCCGGGCCATGCGGCTCATTATGCAGATCAGCCCCGATGATCGTATCGTTGCCGCGATAATGCTTCGCCAGCATCACCCAGTCGGCAATCCAGCGCGATTCTGGCACTTGATCGGTATACCAGAGGTCCGACTGTCCGTCAGCAGTGGGCCGGTGCCGATCAAGGATGATCTTCAAGCCGCGCTCGCGCGCCCCCTCGACGATCTTATCCAGCAGGCTCAGCCCGCGCAAGCCCCGCAAATCCGGGTTAAGTTGGTAATTGATGCCCTGCGGCAAAGCCGTGGGGTCGTCGAGAAACTGGTTGCTGAACGGCAGGCGAATGGTGTTGAAACCTGCCTCAACCATCTGATCCAGCATCGCCTGCCAGTTGCGCACATCCAATCCATGCGGTGCAAACGAGCTTGTTTCCATGCCAAACCAGTTGACCCCCGTCAACTGCACTTCCTGGCACGCCGCGTTGACCAGCCTGCCACGCGATGACCGCAAAAAGCCACCCTCATTAGTCGGGGAGCAGGAAGACGGCAGCATCACCTGCGGAACGATAATCACGGAGGCCAGCAGCACGGCGAGCGAACCGAGAAGTATGATCTTTCGTCTGAGAGGATGAGCGTCCGACAAAATGCTGCCGCCTATTCTGGTCAGGCGGCGAGCGGGTTTGCAATGCGTTACACGTGTTTTCATCGAAACAAAGGGCATAAACCTAGCCTCCCCCGGAGACAGTAATAGGACCGCTGCTTGTCTGGATGGTCAGTTCCGCCATGGGCGGCTTCCCGACGTTGCCCCGCGCTTCGCTGCGGCTACCCGCGCTGGCATGGTTCAGATGTTGGACAACCATGCCGGGGTACGTCAAATTGATCGCGCCGCTGGTCGTTCTGGCATCCACACGAAAGGCTGCCCCACGCGCGAGGGTGAGGCCAACGGCCCCATTGCCGTTCTCGAAGAGATAGCTTCCTTTAGTATCAAGCGATCCATGAAAGTTGATGGTGCCGCTTTCAGCCTGCACGCTGGAGTGGCCTTGCAGATGAACATCGCTCGTGGTAATCGTGCCGTTCCGGGTGCTGATCGTCATCTGCCCAGTGACATGGCTGGCATTGAGCGAGCCGCTGTCGCTCTTCAGCGAAACTGCGCCGTTCAGGTTCGTCGCCCAGATCGAGCCATTGGTATTGCTCAGGGTCATGGGGCCGCTCAGTCCGTTGGCCTCCAGCGTGCCGCCGTTTTGCAAAATGACTACCGCGCCATCCTGGTCAGGAACGCTGACATCAAAATCTACCCAGGTATCTTGCATCAAACCGCCCTGAATATCAGAAGTCGTCGTGATCTTATCGCCGTTTTGTTGATAGCGAATCTGGATGGCATCAGGAAACCCATTTTTCATCTCTTTAATCAGCACTTGCCCGGCAGCGCCCCGCGTGATATGCACATTGCCGATAGAATGCGCAAAGATCAAGGTCGGTTGGCTGCCAACGGGAAAGCTCATCGTATCTGGCGCAATCCGCCGCGCCACGGGCGGTGACTCCGAGCGATTCGCAAACAGCACCACCACCAGACAGACGAGCAGCACACCAATCACGCCCCAATGCCAGCGCTTCCGCCACGTTGCTGGAACGCGCCGCCATGCCTGGGCGAGCTTGACCTGCCATGATGATTGCTGGCCCGCATCGTTTGCTGAGTTTTGGACTGATGGCTCCTTCATCTCTTGCTCTTTGCAATCGTCCAAAGGGCACATCGCCCTCCTAACGAAGCTACCACGAGATGGCCGCTATAACTGTAGTTGGAGCCACAAAGGCAGCAGCGAAGAAGCGGCTCCGTCCCTGGCTGCGTCTCGGTTCGCGCCGAGAGGCAGCAAAGCCGTAAGCACAGGCAGGCGCTCAGCGAGGTCTGCTATAATGCGGGCATGAGCAAGCTTTTTATCATCTGCGGCATTTCATTTGCCGGAAAATCGACGTTGGCGAACGCCATCGCCGCACGGTTTGGCTACGCCGAAGTTGACGTGGACGAAACGAAAACCCACCTCTTCGGCCCTGACATCCAGGATCAGGATTTAAGTCACCCCGATTGGGTCAGGATTTATGCCGAAACCGACACCCTCATCGAGCGCTATCTACGATCAGGGCAGACGGTGATTGATGCTTCGCGCAACTTCAGAAAAGCCGAGCGGATGTCTGCAAGAGCCATTGCAGACAAAGTAAAGGCCGAGGTCGTCACCATCTTTGTGGATACGCCAGCCGCTATCGCCCACCAGCGGCTACTTGAAAATAGGGTAACGAAAATGAGGGTGAATCTTACTGACGAAGCATTTGAAGAGCTTCTTCAGGTGACGGAACCACCAACCGCAGACGAAAACCCTCTGGTGTTCCGTTACGGCGACCAGTTTGATACCTGGATTTCCCAAAACATTGGAGGGAACAGCTAGACAGCAGCAACCAGGTATCTCATAAACGACGAAAGTACGGGGGTTCTTGCGGATAATGCTCAGTATCCGTATGATGCACCTGTTGAGGTGGAGCTTTTTCTCTTCCCAGCCCTCTACCATGCAGGAGGCAATGCGGTTTCTCTTCCCATACAGATATGGAGCCAATTCACCCATGTCCCTTGAAGATTCCTCTCCGATTGATAAACATATCATCCCCCCTTCTCCATCGCTTGTTGCGCGGCCCTCAAACTTCCGGTGGACGGCGGCGCTTGACGCCGCTGACCTGATGGCTGGCTGGCAAGATCACCTGACCTGGTATGTGATTGCCTCGGCCACAGTATCAGTCTCTTTTGGCAGAGGGAAACACGTCCAACTCGATGAGGTGACGGTGGTGGGCGATCCCTTGAACTTGTATCAGATCACAGTCCACGGGCAAGAAGTGGCAGTGGAGATTTCTTACAGCGCCCTGAGTCAGGCATTCATGGATGTGCCCTACGACTGCTCTTTGTTGCTGAAAACTGAAGTGGGGGGGCGGTTTGTCACCATCCCCGCGCCCAGACCACCAGGCCCGGCTGAGTGGAGGCGAGTGCTGAAAGAACTATGGTTTCAGCTTCAGTTCGCGGAGGGTGCCGTCCTGGTTCTCCCAGATGCGCCTGGGTCGCCTGCAAGGAGCCAGCCTCTTTCTGCCTTCAGATTACATCCAGAGCTTGACTGGAAAGAGGCTGGTGCCTCACCCTTAGAGGGCGTCGTCAGCGAATGGCAACGCGAACTGCGGTTCGTACCTGATCTTGCTGATCCTGGCGTGCTGCGGGGCCAGATGGACTGGAATGATGTGCAATGGATAAGCAATCCAGCGCTACACGCGGTTTCTTTTCAGAACAGAGAACAAATCCCCGGCCAGGCAAGCCAGTTAAAGAAGCTCCAATCACTGTGGGTAAGTGGCAAAAAGGCGTTATCTTTGCGCCTGCGGCGAGGCTCATTGCCCTGGAACGAGCGATGGTGGGACGCTTCAAGAGGGCGCGTGGCAATTGTAGGAGCTGCTGTCTTGCTGCTCTGCATGATTGGGGTGATGCTCGTCAGCGCGACCAGAGGGGATGCCACAGCCAAGACCCCACCTACGGCTTTGAAGCCGTCTGCAACGATCAGTCCAGTTCCTTCTGGCACGTCTCCTTCTACGCCACCTGCGGCAAGTCCACCACAGGCTTCACCTGTGCCAGCGCCTCAGCCCTCACCTCCCGCCATAAATCAACCAACACCCGCGCCGTCCACAGGAAATGCGCCGCAGGCTCCCCCTGCGTCCGGGTCAACGCCTCAACCCACTCCTCCTGTCTCAAATCAACCAGCCCCCACCCCTACACCGTCTCCCGCGCCAACGTCCGGGCCAGAGCCGTCTCCTACCCCCACGCCCACGCCAACCGATACGCCTACGCCTACCCCCCCACCCCCACCCACACCCACACCCACGCCACCTACGCCTACTCCAACTGATACGCCTACCCCGGCCCCAACAGACACACCTGCGCCCACCACTCCAGCCGATACGCCTACCCCGGCTCCAGCAACCAGCCATTCTAGTGTGCCAACTGCTGAGATAGTGCCTTCTCCCGCGCCTATGCTGGCTCCCATGCTCTCGTAGGGTAATCAGGGAGCATCGTTTTGCAGATTCTTGCAAAACGATGCTCCCTCACATACGGACGCGGAAGGTATGGATGCCATAGGGGCGCACGTTCAGGCGCAGGTCGCGCCCGCTGAAATCAGCCGAGCCAGCCGACTCCTCCAACATGTTCGTTTCTTCCGCCGAAAGAATCTCGCGTCCAAAGGTGAGAGTGGCCGGGCCGCGTGTATTGTAGGCGTCGTAAAGACGCACAATGATGCCATCGCCGTTTTCCGCCGCCTTCACCGTCTCAATAACCAGTCCTGGCCGATCTGTCGTCACCATCGAAATTGCTTGCGGCTGCCCCGTGCCGAGGCGCGCCGTCGCGGGCATATTGAAGAGATAGGCGTGGCGCACCGTCTCGCCCACGCGCCAGTCGCCCTGATGCGGCAGCAGCGCGTAAGAAAACTCGTGCTTGCCCTGGTCGGCAACCGGGTCAGGCGACGTGGCGCTCTTCAGCAGCGTCAGCCGCAGCGTATGGCCTTTCACATCGTAACCATACTTGCAGTCATTCAGCAGCGAGACGCCATAATTGCCCTCTGAAAGATCGGCCCACTTGTGCGCGACACTTTCAAAACGCGCCCAGTCCCAGCTTGTGTTCCAATGGGTGGGCCGTTCAATGTTGCCCCACTGAATATCAAACGTCGCGCGTGGACTGTTGACCGTCACCGGAAACGACGCCTTGAGCAAGGTACGCTGCTCGTGCCAGTCGATCTGCGTCGGGAAGTCAATCCTGGGCACATCGGCGTATATCAAGATGCGCTGCGTGATCGTGCTCTTGCCATAGCGCCGCACAAGCTCGATTCCGCCGCGCAGCGGTCCTGTCTCCACCACCTGCCACGAAGTCACGTCATCGACGGGATACGGCTTATCCTGATAATAGATATTGATATCCCAGGCATCGAAATCCAGCGGGCGATCTTCAAAGGCCAGCAGCGCGTTGCCCACCTCGCCCGGCGCGATCACCTCGCGCTCGGCGCGCTTGTCATAGAGCGAGACGATCTGCCCACGTTCATTCAGGCGCACTCGAAAGAAGCGGTTTTCCAGCGTGTCACGTGAGATGCGCAGTTCCCCAGACGCAGCAGCGCCTACGGCGGCGGGGGCGCTCAGGTTCAGCGCCCGATATCCAAGCAGCGGCGCTGACGTGCCCACCAGCACACGGCGCTCAGTCTCATCGCGGCTGATCTCCTGCACCGGCAAGGATTGCGCTCGTTCATCCAGCAGCGCGGGCAGTGGGGCGCTCGCAGGCAACACCAGTTCGCAGGGGTCTTCGCGCGAAAACGGCGCGGGGTTCAGCACAACGAGCGTTTGCGCTTGTGGCGACGCCGCGCCTGTCAGCCCATCCAGCGCGCCGTCGCGCACGCGCTCGCCCAGCGCGAAAATCTGCTCGTAATCGCCGCGCGCATCGGTGTACACCTGCGAGATCGATGAGCCGGGCAGAATATCATGGAACTGATTGAACAGCAGCGACTCCCAGCCCTGGTTCAGTTCCGCCTGGCGCTTGCCACGCTGCGAAGGATGTAGTTCCAGATCGGCCAGTGCCGACCACAACTCAGCCTCGCGATAGAGCAGTTCGGCGCGGCGGTTGGCGCGCTTAATCCAGCCCTGGCTGGTGTAGGTGCCACGATGATATTCCAGATACAACTCGCCGACCCAGGTTGGCAAATCGGGGTCGTTCCAGACGCGCTCTTCCAGGCGGTGGAAAAACGCTTCGGCGGAACTCTGCTCCACGCGCGGAAAGTCCGGCAGATCGGCCAGCCGCTGCGCCGTCTCCTGCATCGTGTCAGTTGGGCCGCCGCCGCCATCGCCATAGCCAAAGAGATAGAGCAGTTCATCGTTGATGGCCTTCTCGCGATAGACCTTCCAACTGCCCGCAACATCAAACGGAGTAAACTTCGCGTTATAGGTGTACATCGATTCCCTGGCTCCTGACCACGGGTCAGTTGCCAGATCGATGGGCGCGGTGACCATATGCGTCAGCACCTCTGTGCCATCCAGGCCACGCCAGCGGAACGTATCATAAGGCAGGCGGTTGTACTCGTTCCATGAGATTTTCGTGGTCATAAAATAGTCCACTCCGCAGCCCTTCATAATCTGCGGCAGCGCCGTGGAATAGCCGAAGGCATCAGGCAGCCAGAGCAGGCGCGGGTCAATCCCCAACTCCTGGCGAAAGAAGCGCTTGCCAAAGAGGAACTGGCGCACCAGCGCCTCGCCGCCGCTCAGGTTGCAATCCATCTCCACCCAGGTCGCGCCGGTTGGCTCCCAACGGCCCTCGGCAATGCGCGCTTTGATGCGGTGATACAGCGCTGGCTCGTCCTGCTGCACCATCTGATAGAGCGCGGGCTGGCTGGCAACAAAATGATACGCCGGATATTGTTCCATCAGCTTGAGGACCGTGCTGAACGTGCGCGCGCCCTTGCGCCGCGTCTGGGCAACCGGCCAGAGCCAGGCCAGATCGATGTGGGCATGCCCAACGGCCACAATGCCAGGCCGCTCCGCTGTCATGCTTTGCTGATACGTCTCCTGGCGCAGCATCTTGCGGGCGCGCGGCACCGAGCGCAAATAATCGTCAGATTGTGGCTGGCGCAGGTCCAGCGCGCTATACGCCTGCTCCAACGCGCGCAGCAGACGCGCCCGCTCAAGGGACTGCTCCGGCATCGTCAGCAGCGCCCCGTGCAGCACGCGCATATCGTGATACAGCGCCTCGGCCTCCGGGTCGAGCCGCACCAGTTCAAGCGCCTGTAAGGTCTGCTGGCCCGCATTCAGCGAGCTAAACGCTTCCAGCGCGAGCACGTGGCGCTCGCCCGGACGGATGTACGCATCGAGCAGGATGTCGCGGTGATTGAAATCGATGCCCTGCACCGGCTGACCATCGAGATAAGCCAGCGCCTCTGGCCCGGTGATATGCTCGTATCTGCCCAGCGCGATATGCACCGCAACCTTCTGGCCCGCCCAGGCTTCTGGCACTTGCACAGGGAACCGAAACCAGCAAGTCAAGCCCTGGCCGCCCCAGCATTCCCCAACCGTGATCTGCTCCCAGTGCGCATCATCATAGTCGGGCTGTTTCGCGCCGTTTTGCGGGCCAGCAGCAACGCGCGCCGGACCCAACGGCAGCCGCTCGCGCCGCGATGCCGCCAGCAGGTCGGGAAGGCGCTTGGCAATCATCTCGATAGTAAATTTCATGACGATCCTCCTCGACAGCATGAACACACCTTGAACACGCCATTGTATCATGATCTTAAAGATCAATTGCCTCAAGCGGAAAGCGAACGAATGAAGATGGGCAAACCAGTTTTAATCATCGTGAACGGCTTGCCGGGCACTGGAAAGACTGCTCTGGCGAAGAGGCTCGCCGCCGACACAGCGCTCCCGCTCTTCTCCAGAGATAGCCTGTATGAAACCCTCTACGATGCGCTTAACTGCCACAGCAATGGGCTGCCGCCCTTGCTGGGCGCGGCAGCGTTTACCCTCTTCTACTCCGTCACCGGCTCGGTGGTGGCGGCAGGCCAATCGGTGATGATCGAGCAGTTTTTCGGGCGGCCTGAATTACGCGCTGCCGAATTGCTCAATCTGCAACAAAAACATGCTTTTGAGCCGTTTCAAATCCTGTGCAGAGCAGATGGGAATGTGCTGCTGGAGCGCTTCCTTGCGCGGGCAATGGCGGAAGAACGGCATGTCAGCCACCAGTATCTCGAATGGCTCGAACACCACAAAGAGCAGCTTTTACATGGCGATCTTGCCCCTCTGCCTGTCGGCGGGCGGCTCGTTGAAATCGACACCACCACACCTGACAGCTTTGATTATACTGACCTGCTTCGGCAAGTCCGCGCAGCCCTCAGCAATGCGCTCACCCGAGGAGGGAAAAATTGGTAGCGCCGCCTTCCAGGCGGCCAGCGTTTAGCCAAGTCTGCCGTGCCCCCTTGTGGGGGAAGGCGGCGCTACCAGCGACTGACGCCGCGTTATCACCGTTTTGGGAGGCGTTCTTGTTAGGCGGTCACGAAGAGCGGCGGCCAGGGCTGGCGAGCGTACTGGGCTGAGACGAAGTTCCCATACCAGCGCCCGCTCGCCTTCACGATGCGGCGCTGCGTCTCATAATCCACATAGACCATGCCGAAGCGCTTGCTATAACCCTCGCCCCACTCGAAATTGTCGAGCAGCGACCAGAGGAAGTACCCGCGCACCGGCACATTCTGAGCCAGCGCCCGCCCCAGCGCGTGAATATGGTCGCGGACATAGGCCAGCCGCTGCACATCATTGATCTGGCAGCCGCCGTCCCAGCAATCATCGAACGCCGCGCCATTTTCCGTAATGATGATGGCGCGCGGCCCATAATCGCGCTTCAGCCGCACCAGCAAATCAGTCAGTCCGTCCGGATAGACTTCCCAGCCAGCCCCCATGCTCGTGTAGGCCGCGCCGGGTACCTGAGCCACCTCATCGAAGCCCAGCGCAACCTTCAGGCTGTCTGCCGTGTCGGGCGCGTGTACCACCTTGCGCGAATAATAATTCACACCCAGAAAATCAATAGGAGCCTGAATGATGGCAAAATCATCCGATTCAACGCGCGGCGCGGGAATAGCTTTCTCACCGAAGAGGCCGTAAGGATACCGGCCAAAAAAGAGCGGGTCAAGAAACCAGCGATTCACAAAGGCATCAGCGCGTGCCGCAGCCTGCGCCGTTTCTGCCGAATCATCCGCAGGATAGATCGGGCCAAGGTTCAGCGTGATGCCCACCTGAGCCGTCTTGCGGATATGCTGGCGGATGCGTGGCACCGCCAGCCCGTGCGCCAGCAAGAGATGATGCGCTGCCATCGACGCCGCCTGCAAACAGCGCTGGCCTGGCGCGTGAACGCCAATGCCATAGCCCAGGAAGGACGCGCACCAGGGTTCGTTAAGCGTCAGCCACCAATCGATGCGATCACCCAGCCGCCGCGCTACGACCTCCGCGTAATCGGCAAAGGCATAGGCTGTTTCGCGGTTCAGCCAGCCGCCGTTCAACTCCAGTTCCAGCGGCAAATCCCAATGATAGAGCGTCGCCAGCGGCGTAATCCCCCGCGCCAGCAGCGCATCGATCAACCGATCATAGAAATCCAGCCCGCGCATATTAATCGCCCTGGTCCCATTGGGCATGATGCGCGGCCAGGCAATCGAAAAACGATACGCGCCCAGGCCCAATTCGGCCATCAAGGCCACGTCATCGTGCATGCGATGGTAATGATCGGCGGCAATTTTGCCCGTGTGTCCCTGATACGTCGCGCCAGGCGTGGCAGCAAAGCAATCCCAGATCGACGGTCCGCGCCCATCCTCATCAACGGCCCCTTCAATCTGATAAGCAGAAGTCGCCGCGCCCCACAGAAAATTCGTCGGAAAGACTGGTTCTTCGTCTGCCTGCTTCTGATGCAAAAGACTCGACTTGACTTTATTCATCGTGCTCATCGTTATTTATTCCTCTGACGCTACCTTGGTTGGCCGCGCTGGCTTGAGATCGCCTAGCCGTGTTGTTTCTCCATAGAGAAAACAGTGTGTCCAGTGGCCTGCGCCCAGATCAGTGCGCGGCGGCACTTGCTCCCGGCAGATGGGCATGGCATAGGGGCAGCGCGGATGAAAGCGACACCCCTTCGGCGGGTCGATCAAGCTCGGCGGGTCGCCGCGCGTCGCCAGCAGCGGCGAATCGGCGCGGTGCTGTTCCTCGGCCTGCTCCGGCGCAGGCGCGGAAAGCAGCAGCAGTTGGGTATAGGGGTGCTTTGGCTGCTGAATCACCTCTTCGCTGGGGCCGCCCTCAACGACCTGCCCCGCGTACATCACTAGCGTCTCATCAGCGAAGTAACGCGCGCTGGCAATGTCGTGCGTGATATAGAGCAAGGCCAGCCGATCTTCCTCCTTCAGCCGCAGCAGCAGGTTCAAGATGTCCAGCCGAATCGACACATCCAACATCGACACCGGCTCATCGGCCAGCAGCACCTCCGGCTGCGCCGCCAGGGCGCGTGCAATCGCCACACGCTGGCGTTGGCCGCCGCTCAACTGATGGGGGAACTTATCGATGTATTGCTCGGCAGGCACCAGATTAACCCGCTCCAGCAGCGCCTTCACCTGCCGTTCCACCTGCGCCGCCGAGCGGGCATGCCCATGAATGCGCAGCGGGCGGCTCAGATGATAGCGGATAGTGTGCATGGGATTCAGCGACGAGAACGGGTCTTGAAAGATCAACTGCACATGCCGTCGATACGCTCTGGCCTTGCGTCCTCTGGTCCCGCGAACCGCCGCGCCGCGAAAGCGAATGCTACCGCTCGACACCGGATACAGTTGTGCCAGCAATCGCGCGATGGTCGTCTTGCCGCTGCCGCTTTCGCCCACCACCGCCAGCGAACGCCCAGGCCGCAGCGCCAGCGACACGTCCTCCACCGCCTTCACACCACGCCTGGGGCCGAAAAGCTTCAGCCCGCCCAGCGGAAACTCTTTGCGGATATGCAGCGCTTCCAGAATGGGCGTGTCCTGGTTGGCCTTGTTCTTCGCAGGCTTCCTTGAACCATTCTGGCCTGTCTTGTCTACTGAGGACTTAGAAAAGGGATGAAGAATGCTCATGGGCTGATTCCTTTTGTGGTGCAGGGGCAGCATTGCCAATCAAAGCATCCTGGCCGCTGAGCGCTTCAGGCAAATCAGGCGGCCCCATCTTGGGATCGTAAAGATGGCAGGCAACCTGCTGCTCCGGCTCTGCGGGGCAGAGCGTCATCAAGCGCGGCTGGACATGCTGGCAAGCCCCAAACGCATAGTTGCAGCGCGGATTGAATGCGCACCCGGCGGGCACAGCGCGCAGATCAGGCGGCGAGCCAGGGATGCCGGTCATATTCTGCCGGGGGCCATGCAGCTTCGGGAAAGAATGCAGCAGCCCATAGGTATACGGGTGACGCGGCTGGTGATAGAGAGCGCGCTGTTTGGCCGTTTCCACCAGCCGACCGGCATACATGATCGCTATCTGATCGCTGATCTCCAGCAGCAGCGAAAGATCATGCGTGATGAAAATAACCGAAAAGCCCAACCGATCACGCAGCGCGCTGATTTCCGCCAGAATCTCGCGCTGCACCACCACATCCAGCGCCGTCGTTGGCTCGTCCATGATGATAAGGTCAGGATTTAGCGCAAGCGCAATGGCGATAATCGCGCGCTGGCGCATACCGCCGCTCAGTTCGTGCGGATAGCTGTGCAGCCGATCTGGCGCGATGCCGACCAGCCGCAGCAGTTCCAGCGCCCGCTCTTGCCGCGCCTTGCGCGACATCCCCGGCTCGTGGGCGCGCAACACATCGGTAATCTGCGTGTTGATGTCCAGCACCGGGTTCAGCGCGTTCATCGCGCTTTGAAACACGATGGAAAGCCTGCGCCAGCGAAAGGCGCGCAGCCCCTGGGGCGTCAGACCCAGCACATTCACCGGAGCCGTTGAGGCGGCTTTGCCATCGCTCGCCTCATCAGAGCGCGGATAAAACCAGACCTCGCCCTTCGTCACCACCGCAGGCGGGCGCAGCAGGCGCGCAATCGCATAGGCCAGCGTCGATTTGCCACTGCCGCTTTCGCCCGCCAGCCCAAAAATCTGGCCGCGCCGCAGCGTAAAGCTCACATCATCCACCGCGTGGACCGCCCCCGCCGCGCTGCCGTAGTCAACACTCAGGTGCTTCACTTCCAGCACCGCGTCATTTGTCATATCGTTCACCTCTCAAAGTGCGGCGCTTTATCCACGCGAAGCATCGCGCAAGCGCGGATTGGTGAGTTCATCGATGCCATTGTTCGTAAAGGCCAGCCCCGCCCCCAGCAGGGCGATGCACAATCCCGGCGGCACAATCCACCACCACGCGCCCAGCAGCAGCGCCTGGTTGTTCGTCGCCCAGAAGAGCATATTGCCCCAACTGGTCACGGTCACATCGCTCAGGCCCAGGAACTCCAGCCCGACCTCGGAAAAGATCGCGTAAATAATCGTGAAGATCAAACTGGAGGCGACAATCGCCAGTTCATTCGTCAAAATCTCAGCAAAGATAATGCGGAACGTGCTTTCGCCGCTGGCCCGTGCCGCTTCCACAAACTCGCGCTTGCGCAGCGACATCGTCTGTGCGCGCAGCACGCGCGCGCCCCAGGCCCAGCCGGTCAGGCTGATGACCACGGCCACCGGCAGCGGCCCGCGCACCGGAATATAGCCCGCCAGCACAATCGTCAGCGGCAGCGCCGGAATTACCAGAAAGACGTTGATGACCAGCGAGATCAACTCATCGACCACCCCACCAAAATAGCCAGCCGTCAGGCCAATCACCACCGACAGGAACGTTGCCAGCGCGCCAACTGCAAACCCCACCAGCAGCGTCATGCGTGTGCCGTCGATCACCTGGGCAAACACATCCTGGCCGGTCTGGGTTGTGCCCATCCAGTGCGCCGCCGATGGCGGCGACAGCACATCGGAACTGAACGCCTGCGGGTCTTGATGCACGAAAACCGGTCCAAAGATCGCCAGCAAGACAAAGAAGCCGAGAATCCCCAGGCCAATGCGAATCTTGACCGAGCGAAAGAGCGATAGATTTGCCCGTCGTTTCGCCAGCCGCCTGAGTAATTCCGCTCTGATGCCCTCATCCGCCCGCAGCGCGCCCACGCCCTGCTGGCCCTGAAACGAAGCCTGGGCATCGCGTTGTTTAATAGCCATCTCTCGCTACCTTTCCTGCCGAACGCGCGGATCGAGGACGACGTAACAGACATCAGCCAGGAAGTTGGCCCCCAGCACCGCAATAGCAATCATCAGGAAAATGCCCTGCATCAGCGGGAAATCATCGGATTGCACGGCCTGAAGCAAGATGTACCCCAACCCTGGATACGAAAAGACAATCTCGGTCAGCAGCGCGCCGCCAACCACAAAGCCCAGCGACAGCGCGAAGCCGGTAATATTGGGCAGAATTGCATTGCGCGCCGCGTAGGTAATCATCACGCGCCGCTCAGAAAGCCCCTTGGCCTGCGCCATCAGGACATAATCCTCCGCCAGCGTCGTCAACATCGCGTTGCGCATGCCCAGCATCCAGCCCGCCATCGAGCTAATCACAATCGTCGCGGCAGGCAAAATCGCGTGATAGATCGCGCTGAGGATGAACGGCCCGCTGAACCCGGGTTCCAGGTCCAGGCTGTACGCGCCTGTCAGCGGGAACCACTTCAGCAGAAAGCCAAGGATATAGAGGACAATCAGCGCGAGCCAGAAATACGGAATAGCAGAGAAAAAAGTGAGCAAGGGCGAGAGCGTCGTATCGAACCATGAGCCACGCCGCCAGGCGGCAATCGTCCCCAGGAGCGTGCCGATGAAAAAACTAAGAATAGCGGACACGCCCACGAGAATCATGGTCCATTTCAGGCCCAGCCCGATCACCTCTGCCACCGACGACGGGAAATAAGCGATAGATGTGCCCAGATCGCCGTGCAGCAGGTTGCTCAGATAATTGACATACTGCGACCACATGCTGCTGTTCGCATTCAAGCCAAATTGCAGGCGCAGCGCCGCAATGGCGCGCGGGTCCACCTGGCCCTGAAGCCGCGCCACCAGCAGCAGCACCGGGTCACCCGGCATCAAGCGTGGAATCAGAAAGTTCAGACTGATCGCAGCCCAGAGAGCCACGAGGTAAAAGACGAGCCGACGCAAAAGGAATTGCATAGACGGTCCCTTCAAGGGAGGCGGCAGATAGCCGGGCGTGCGCCGATCTCCAATGCCCAGGCTATCTGTTGTCTCCTTTGACTAAGCGGCTGCTAAGGCTGGTGAATGGTGAGCGCTACAAGTTCGGCATCCGGGGCGTTGTACGGAGCAGGCGAAGCATAGGGATTGCTCTGATCCGGCCAACCTACGAAATGACTCGTGTTATATTCATACCAGGTGGGGCCGTACATCAGCGGGATACTGGGGAGCTGCTCCACCATAATTTTCTGGAGTCCCGCCAGCGCCTGTTGCTGAGTCGCCTCATCTGTGGAACTGACATACTGGTTCAGCAGCGTATCCGTCGCCTTATCGTTCCAGCGCTCCCAGTTGGAAGTCGCCTTCTGCCCGATGGCAGCAGTATTCGTGCTGTTCAGCATCGAATTGTAGAGGAAGTAGGGCGTGGGGCCAGGGCTGGTCCACGAAATCGCCGTATCGAAGTCGCCCTGCGCCAGCGCGCTGATATAGTCGTTAAAGGTGGCGACATTCACGGTGGCATCGATGCCAATTGCCTTGAAGTCGCTCGCCATAATCTGCGAAGCGGTCAGCCAATCCGTCCATCCGGCCACCACATTGATCTTGAACGCCAGCGGCTTGCCATCCTGGCCGACAAACATGCCGTTCGCGCCCTTCTTGTACCCTGCCTTCTCCAGCAGCGAGGTAGCCTTGGCGGCATCCACGCTGAAGGTGCTGTTGGCATACGCCGCATTGAGATACTTCTGATCGGCGGGCAGCACCAGCCCGGTTGGGCTTGCCACAGGGTCGTAGTTGTTTTCGGCCACCTGCGAGATTTTCTGACGATCAATCGCCGCGCTCAATGCTTGCCGCACCGCCAGTTGATTGAACGGAGCCTTGGCCGTGTTGAGATAGAGCATCACCACGTCGCTGGGCGGGAACCAGTAATGGTTGTGTGTCGGGTCAAGCTGCACAAAGGTTTTGTTGATGTTAGGCGTGTACAGACCCGTCCAGTCGACCTGCCCCTGCGACAGCAGCAGATCGGCGCTGGTGTTGGAGTTGTACGCCGGATAACGCAGTTCATCGACATAGGGCTTGCCGGGCTGCCAGTAATGCGCGTTCTTGCCCAGCACATAGAGCTGCGGGTCGAAAGACTTCAGCGCGAATGGCCCGGTGCCAACCGGATTGGGGTTAGCATCCGTCGATGGGTCGCTGATGTTCTTCCAGATATGCTCTGGCACGATGTACGTCTGCCCGCCAAGATACCACAGCATCGTCACCGCTGGCTGCTTGAACGCCACCGTCACGGTGCTGGCGTCAGGATTGCTCACGCTCTGAATCGTCGACCACAGCGAATTGCCATCCAAAGCCGGATACTTCTGCATCAGCTTCAGGGTGTAGACGACATCATCGCTGGTAAAGGGCTGCCCATCCGTCCACTTCACGCCCTGGCGCAGATGGAAGGTAATGCTGGTCGCATCCTTCGCCACGCTGTAGCTCGACGCCAGCCAGGGCTGCGAATTACCGTTCATCCGGTTGAACATCAGCAGCGTTTCATAGATCATGCCTTGCGTGCCCGTGCGGGAACTGTTCGCAAGGAATGGGTTAAAGTTGCGGGTGAAGACACCATTGGGCGCGGGCACAATGGTGACAGAGCCGCCGTATTTGCTGCCAGTGCCGCTGCTGCCCGTGTCGCAGCCTGCCAGCAGCATGCTCACGACCACCAGCAGCATCAGCACCGAAGCGCCTGTGCGGCGTTGCCAGAAGTTCATCGAAAATCTCCTCACGAGGGCCAAAATGAACCAGTGCAGAAAACACAAAAACAAGAAAGACGAAGAAAGAAGAAATAAGCGCGGGTCCCTGGAAGCATCCCTCCTGTTCTTGTGTAACACGAAGAAAGACTGGAAAAACCGATAAGTTACAAACGTTGCTACGAAAAACGACGTCGATGAGGCGGCCTCTATCGGCCAACGCTTACCTGCTGTTGATCGAGGTAACCTGGTGAGCGCCACACGATTGGCGCACCACCAGCGACGTTTCCAGTTGAATATGCAGCGGCGGCGTATAGCCGCGAATCGGCGAAGGCGGCGCGAACGCTGGCGGCCTGCGTCGCTCATCGGCGCTGTTGCGCGACAAATCGATCAGCCACAATAAAAGCTCGGCGGCGCGCTTCCCCATCTCCTGAAACGGCTGGCGCACCGTAGTCAGCGGCGGCTGCTTATATTGAGACGGCGGCGTGTCATCGAAGCCGACGACGGCAATATCTTCGGGAACGCTCAGCCCGTATTCCTGCGCAAACTCCAACACACCCCAGGCCATGTGATCGTTCGCGGCAAAAATCGCCGTTGGGCGCTCGCCGTCCAGCGTCATCAGTTCGCTGGCACATGTGAAGCCGCTGGCAACCGAAAAATCCCCCTCCACCACATACGCCGGATTCATCGATAGGCCCGCCTCGGCAATCGCCTGCTGATAGCCCTCATAGCGTTCTTGCGAGCACTGATACTGAAGCGGCCCCTGCATGTAGGCAATACGCCGATGCCCCAGGCCCATCAGATGGCGCACCGCCGCCAGCGCGCCCCGGCGATTATCCACGCTGATGCCTGGTGTATCCGAAGGCACGTGCTGATCATCGATCAACACGACCGGGAAACCTTCGTCGTACCACTGCGCCAGCCGCTCCACAAACGCGCCAGGCGCAACCGAGAGCAATCCTGCCGTCAGCTTCGTATCCAGAATGCGATCCAGCACCGCCTTGCGATTCTCGCCGGGAGCAATGCTGTAGAGCAGCAGTTCATAGGCGCTCTGCTCGATCACCTCTGCTGCCCCCTGCACCACCTCTGGAATGAAATGCCAGGTCAGCGCGGGCACCAGAATCCCAATCATCCCTCTGCGGCCACCGGCCAGCCCGGAGGCGGTAATGCTGGGAACAAACGCGTGCTCATCCATGATCTGCAACACATGTTGACGGGTCTGCCTATCCACATCAGGCTTGTGGTTCAAGACACGCGACACCGTCGCCTTGGAAACGCCAGCCAAGCGGGCAATATCTTGTATTGTCAGTCTTTCTGGCATCGAAGCCTCTCTAACCGTCCCACCCCATCGGTTTCGTAACCGCTTCCGAAACCGCTACCGGAACGAACGGGGCCAAGTGTAGCAGAAACGTATCAGTTGTCAACTACCCAAAAATGGGAAACCATCACTATCATTTTTAGTTTTCTGACGAAAGAGTTCCCCCATACCTTCCATCTTCTTATATACTCGCGCGCCAGCCCCACAATGTAGTTGGTGCTACAGAAACTTATGTCGGCACCAGATACATTGCTAGTGTGATTCCGTGCAGGAGAAAGTGAGATCACCTCTTGAGCGTGCAGGAAACTTCATCCTTAGAGGCCGCGCCATTCGACCGGTCCATAGCGCTGCCCGTCGACAAGAAGGCCGTTGACGAGCCTATTCACCGTCCCGCCCTGGGCGTAGCCGGGCAGGCGCTGCTGCTTTTCTCGCTGGTGTCTGGAGCGATCACGCATGGCTGGCACCTGTTCCAATATCCCCTCTACATCACCGACGAAGGCATCTATATGGAGCAAGCCTGGTCCGTGCTGCGCGAGGGCAAGCTGGAACCCTACACCTATTTCTATGACCACGCCCCTGCCGGCTGGCTGCTGATTAGCGGCTGGGTGAGCATCCTGCCGTTCCAGTTCCAGACTTTCGGCAACGCCATCAATACTGGCCGAGTCTTGATGCTCATCCTGCACATCATCAGCATCTACCTGCTGTTTCAGGTCACCTATCGCTTTGCTGGCCGCCTGAGCGCCCCGACCATCGCCTGTTTCTTCTTCAACTTTTCGCCCCTGGCCGTCTACTATCAACGCCAGGTGCTGCTGGATAACATCATGGTCTTCTGGCTGCTGCTCAGCCTCTATCTGGTCACGCGCGATGACGGGCGGGTGCTCACCATCATGCTCAGCGGCATAACCTTTGGCATCGCCGTCGTGACGAAAGAGAATGCCATCTTCTTCGCGCCGGTCATCGCCTATCTGCTCTATCACCAGGTGCGCCAGCAGCCAAACTATCGCTTCGCCCTGGGGTTCTGGACCTATATGTCTTGCTCGGTGATCTCGTTCTATTTCCTCTATGCCACTTTGAAAAACGAACTCTTGCCGAGTCATCTGAACTTTAATCTGAACACAACACCAACAGACCACGTGTCCTTGCTTTACACCATCTGGTGGCAGCTTCACCGTGGGCAAGGCAGCATCCTTGACCAAAGCAGCGACTTCTGGAAATTTGGTCTGGGCATCTGGTTTCCAAGGGACAAATATATCCTGATCCTGGGCAGCATTGCCACCGTGCTGGTCTTGATCATCGGCGTGGCCTCGCGCCCCAAGAATCGGGGCTATATGGTCGCGGCGCTGCTTTCGATCAGTTACGCCATCTATCTCATTCGTGGCAGCGAGATGCTGGAGTTCTATATTGTCCCGCAGTTGCCCTTCCTGGCAATGAACCTGGGCATCCTGGGGTCCATCTTGCTCCAGCCGTTGGCGAAGCTGCGGCCAACGACCATCTCAGTCTCCATGCAGGGAATAGCCATCCTCACCCTCTGGGCCGGGCTGCTTTCGCCCATGGCGGGCTACTACTTTGTCAAAGACCAGTACGGCAAGACCGTCCCGCATGACCTGTACAAATTAAATGTCACCTATATGCAAACCGAGCAGCTTGCTTTTATTCGCGCGCACATTCCCCCAACAGCCAGAATCATCATCGACGATGACATGTGGGTGCAGCTCCATGATGTTGCGCCGTACTACAAATGGGCGCACTCGCACTGGAAAGCGGCATCCGACCCCGACGTGCGCGACAAACTCTTCGGCAGAAATTGGCAAAACATTGACTATATCGTGATGTCCAACCAAATGCTGCAAGCTATGGAACTCAATAATGGAGACGGCGGTGAAAACTATATCTTACAAGCTCTGCAACATTCTGTCCGCATCTGGGATATGAAACGAGGCGGCATTGAACTCCAAATCTATCAAGTACAAAAGTAACTGGTATCCCAATAGATACATTGCCTGCTGACCGGAAAGGGGGGTATTTTAATGAACCGTCGCAAGGTTATCATATGGGGGATCATCATCGTCCTGCTTTTGGCCTTGTTTTCGAGCGTCTTTCTCAGGTCGTTCACCAATTCCTCTGGCACAGCGGTGGACAACACCGGCAACAGCGCCAACACGCCCGTTACGCAGGTGACACCCACGCAGCCACCGTATACACCGGTGACAACGAACCCTCCGGCGGGCGGCAACAACTCACCGTTCATTCTCTTTACGCCAGGGGTGGTACGCCAGGGAGCCATCGTAAGCGTGCTGGGCAGCTTGTTCGACCCCAAATCCTTCATCGACTTCTCGATCAAGCAAAAAGCAGGAGCCACCGGCAAAGTCATCGGCTCCGTGCAGGCCGATAAAAGCGGGTCGTTCAGCAATGTACCCATCACCGTGCCCGTCAACGAACCCTACGGGAACTTCTTCATCGAAGCCAAACAGCGCCACAGCCAGAAATCGGCTGTCTCGATGGGCTTTCTTCAGAACGGCAGCGTTGCCACCGTCAAGCTCAACACCATTGTGGGCAAGGTTGGCGACACCCTCAAAGTCTCGGCCAAGGGGTTTGCGCCTGATGAGCAGGTGAACGTCTATTGGAACAGCATGGCGACTGACCCCATCGCCACGCTCACCACCGATCAAGGCGGCGGCATTGGTCAGGCGGCCATCAAGGTGCCCTTTGGCGCGCAGGGCGACAACTATTTCATCTTCATGGGCGTCAAGAGCCAGACGCCCGTTACCAGCCAGTTCTTCATGCTGAAGCTCTACCCAACGGTAAAGCTCTCCACCTATTCCATCAGGGCCGATAACACCTTGACCTACTCCGGCAAAGGCTTCGGGCCTAATGAGATGGTGATGGTCTTCGTCAATCGGGCAGAAGGGCAACCGCTCGCCATCGTGCAGACAAATGCGTATGGGGCCTTCCCCACGTCGCCAGGCTTCCTCATTCCGTTCGGCTTAAAGGGCAAACAAACGCTGCTCTTCCTGGGCAGCCAGAGCCGGGCGGCCAATTCCGTGGCATTCACCGTTGCGCCTTACAGCCCCGATGTCCAGCCAAGCACCTACGGCGGCAGCCCGGGCACGACCATCAGCTTCTATGCCTCGGGGTTCGCGCGCAACGAAATTGTCCATGTCTACACGGGCAATCCCGGCAAGATGGTAAGCTGCTTCAAAGCCGATGCCAAGGGCGACGCGGGTGCAGCGGGTTCCTACATGATTCCCAGCAATGTCCAGGGGAAAGTGGCCTTTACCTTCACCGGCACCAAAAGCGGAGGCACTGCCATCGCCAGCATCAACGTCTCGCCTGCCGCAACGCCCGTGCAGATTCCGCCATCCCCGCCCTTCACCTGCCCACTGGATGGGCAATGATGTGCTGTTCGGCAGGCCATGTTCCCTGGCCTGCCAGAGTCAATAAATTTTATAAAAAAATCTATATATGCTGACGGAGGTTTTCTATGGGGCATACAGCCATACGAATCGCACAACGCTGTGCCGTGGTTCTGATCGCCCTTGCCCTGCTGGTGGGCTGTGCCAGCAACAACCAGGGCGCAAAGCGCCAGAGCGCCGCGCCGACACCCACACCAACGCCGCCTGTGCAGTCGTCCCCCACCGGGGGGGCCAGCCCCTGCGACGCCAACACCCTGCAAAACGGCAAAGCGCCGCCGCTGGTCACGCTGGACAGTTACAGCTTCCATCCGGGGTTCGACGTAGGCTTCTATGGTCATAACTTTCAACCTGGTGAAGCGGTGAACGTCGTACTGGGCACCGAGAAGAGCACACCCCAGAGTCAGGCAAACCAGTCGCTGACCACGGCCTACGCCAATAAAGGCGGCGACCTGGCGGGCGTGGCGCACATCGCCATGATGCCCCCTGGCAATTATCGCCTCTTTTTTGAGGGGCAGCAGTGCACGAACACCATCAACATTATTCTGCTGAAGTTCACGCCCTGGGTCGTGCTGGACAACTACGCGCCCTATCCGCATTATCGCATGGGTTTTCACGGCCAGGACTTCGCCCCTAACGAGCAGGTGCAAGTCTACCTGAACTCGCAAGACTCGCAGCCCATCGCTCAGATGCAGGCAGACAACAGCGGGCAGTTTGCCCAAAATCAAGTCTGGGATGTGGGAGACCTCAGCGGCGACAATACGTTGATCTTCGTGGGCACAACTTCAAAAATGATCGTGTCAGTCAACTTCACTGTCTTGACCCCGCAGCCAAACGGGCAGATTGATACCATGCTCAGCCATGCCTTTACCGCCCCACATGTGGAAGAACACCGTGGAGGCGCTGCTCTTTTCAGCAGCGCCTCCACTGTTTCGGCCTTCGCGCACGATGCGCCTGTGGGGTCATTTTCCCTGCTCGCCATTGACCCCGCCATCCTGGTCGTCGGCTTGCTGGCGTTCTGGCTCCTGCTGTCAGTTACCCTCATGGTGCTCTGCTCGCTGGACAGCTTTCCAAGATCGCCTCACCTGCCCTGGCCGTCGAAGCAAACAGACTCGCTCACGCACGCCAAAACCGAAGCAAGCGCCGCCACCGCCGCGCCCGCGCAATGGGCCAGGCTGCATCAGCGCGGGCTGCCCACGCCGGGCATGCAGGTCAGTTCCAGAACCGAGCGCGGCCAGACACGCGACGATCAGGAAAAAGAGGACAACTTTCTGGCAATCACCGGCACGCGCAGAGAACTAGGCCAGGCCGAACCGTTTGCCCTGCTGGTCGTTGCCGACAGCGTTGGGCATTACGCCAACGGCCAGAGCGCGGGCCACAAGACCATTCACACCATTTTTCAATCGCTGGTGCCCTATCTCATCCAGGAAAACGCGCCCCATGACGACCTCGCTGCGCATCTGGAACACGCGCTCCAGGGAGCCAACCGCCTGCTCTATTGGCAAAATCAGCGAGAAAGCGCGAACACGCAGTGCAGCGTGACGGCTGCCCTCGTTTCCCGCCAGATGGCCTATATTTGCAACATCGGCAACAGCCGCACCTACGTGCTTCCGGCTGGCGCGCCGCTGCGCCGCGTCACCACCGATCATTCCATTATCGAACGCTGGGTGGCTGCGGGCATCAAACTGCGCGATGACACTTCCCCACCGCAGCGCCAGAGCCGCCTGTATCGCAGCCTGGGCCAGCACCCCGACGCGCACATAGATACCTTTCGCCTGCCGGTTGATGCCGGAGACCAACTGCTGCTCTGCTCGAACGGACTCTGGGAAAGCCTGGCCGACGCCGACCTGGAAACCATGATGCAGCAGGCATCAGACAGCGCGCCAGCGAGCAATACGCTGGTCGAGCAAGCGAAAACACGCGGCAGCTTCGACAATATCACCGCCATCATGATGAAGTTAGCAGCAACAGCGCCGTCATCAACGCAGCCAGGAATCGATAACATTGCTTCAGGTTCCTCGCACCTCTCGCGTCAGCATGTTCCCTGACCATCTATCTTCCAATGTACACTTCTTGATGATGCACTCTTTGGGTCGGGCGGATAAGTCTCCCCTTTTGGAGAGGAGAATCCTCTCCCCCAAGACGCGCACATTGGGGGAGGCCAGACGCAATGTCTTGCGATAGAGTGAATGCGGGAGACCGCGCCCAGGACAAACCGAACACACCCACAGGTGAGCAAGAAGGCGGTTGTATTGAAGGAGGCCCCATGACGAGCCAGCCCCATGATCGTATGACGCTGCTCATGTTGGTATTTGACGATGACACCCAGGCACACCAGGCGCTTGCCGAACTCAAAGCCCTGAACAAAGCGAAGCAAATCAAAATCAAAGCAGCGGCTCTGGTCTCCAAAAGCCTGGAGGGCAAAGTCAAAGTAAAACCCAAGATTTTGGCGCTCATTGAACCGTTGTGGATTCAAGATTTTATTCAAGCCCTCCTGCAATCTTCCCTTGCTCCTGCGCCCCGCCAGATCGCCATTGGCCCGGGTCTTGATAGAGAGCACCCGTCCCATCCACCAGTGTTCGCGGAAACGCTGTATGGAGAACCGCCACCAGCGGGACGAGACGACCACGAAACCACGCTGGCAACCAGCGACTAACGCCTGCCAAGAACCAGCCATGCTTACAGGAGAGCAGCGATGCCCAACTTAAAAACCTGCTTAGAGGAAATCATTCTGATGGGAGAAGGCTATGTGCTTAATTCCGCCGGGTATTCCTGGCGGCCCAAGGACTTGCTTCAGTGGTTGCAGCGTGGTTTCCCCCAGGAACTGCTGGTGCAGGTGCAACTCCTTCGGCCCAACGCGGGCAACGTGAGCGGCATCTATGAACTCGACAAGCAGGGCGAGTGGATAAGCACGCTGCCGCTCTACTATCTGGAGCGCGTGCCCCAGAGCGCCAGAAGCGACACGCGCAGCAGAACTCCCGCTTCCATTTTCTGACCGTTCCATTCAAACACATCACCTGGGAGGCCGCAGGCAAAGAAGCCGACACGTCATCGGCTTCTTTGCCTGCGGCCTCAACTTTTCTAACCCTGGCGCTTCAGGCGTGCCAGGGCTGAAGCGGAACAAAAAGAGCCGAGCGCCGAAGCTTTGTAGTTGAAAATACTGAAGATTCCCGGAAAGAACGATAAAACTAAGAGGAAGAGACAGAGACATCCAGGCCAAACGGCATGGACGCTTGCGAAAGGGCCACGCTCAGCAGCACATACCCTGGGATCGGCATGCGCCAAAGGAGGTGAAATGCGCTTCTCTCCTGTCGCCACGCAGCGACACAATGGGTGGCAAGCGCAGCGAATCTGCATCGTGCGAACGCAGTTTAGCGGCTGTGTTGAGGATGTGTAGCACATTGATCTTCCAGGCGAGGGAATAACATAATGCACCTAGTTTTTGCCGAACTCTCGTCCATCCACTTGCTCGTAAGTGTGGTGATACTTGTTTCGCTTATTCTATCCATTTTGTTGATCCTTCAATCCGCCCACACCCTTTATATTATGCTCTATACGTGGGATAGGCAGGATCAGAAGTCTAAAGTTCCCGAGGAATTTCTGCCACCTCAAAAAAGCTTTACCATCATGCTTCCTGCCCGGCATGAAGAAGAAGTCATCCAGACCACCATCGAGAGGGTAGTTGGCGCCAACTATCCCCTCTCCCTATTAGAGTGCATCGTCATCTGCTCGGTCGATGATCCCGGCACCATCGAGGAGGCGCAGAAGAAAGTCGATATGCTGCGGGCGGCTGGCATCGAGGCGGCGCGCGTGGTCAGCTTCAATGATCGCCCCATCAACAAGCCGCATGGCCTGAATGTGGGCCTGCGCAGCACCCGCAATGAGATCGTGACGATCTTCGACGCCGAAGACGACATCCACCCCGACATCTTCAACATTGTGAACACCATCATGCTCCAGCAGCCAGAGCTTCAGGTGCTCCAGTGCGGCGTGCAACTCATGAATTATCAATCTCACTGGTTTTCTACGCTCAATGTCTTGGAATATTTCTTCTGGTTCAAGAGCCGCCTGCACTATCACGCCAAACATCGGTCCATCACACTTGGCGGCAATACGGTTTTTTTTACCCGCACTGTGCTTGAGCGCGTCGAAGGCTGGGATGAATACAATCTGTCGGAGGATGCCGACATCGGCATTCGCATCAGTTGCCTGAATGAACCGGTGCAGGTCGTCTATGATGATCGCTATGTCACCCGCGAAGAAACGCCTCCCTCGTTGCAGCAGTTCATCAAGCAGCGCACCCGCTGGAGCCAGGGATTCATGCAAACCTTGATGAAGGGCGACTGGCAGCGCTTGCCAACGTTCGGTCAGCGCATCCTGGCGTTTTACACGCTCGCGTTCCCCAGCGCGCAGGCCATCCTGGGGCTGTATGTATTGGCGTCGCTGGGGACGATGTTCACCATCAAGACACCTGCGGGCGTGGCAATCATTCTCGACATGCCTTTCTATTTGCTGATTGCTCACTTTCTGTTGTCAGTCATCGGTCTCTTTGAGTTCACTTCTGCGCATGGACTGAAGCCAACTTTCAAAACCCTCTTTATTATGGCTATATCGTATTTACCCTACCAATGGGTGCTTTCCTACGCGGCCATGCGCGCGGCTCTGCGCCAACTGCGGGGCATCAACAACTGGGAGAAAACCCAGCATGTGGGTGCGCACCGGCAAGCGGCGGTCACCACCACCGCCGACATCCCTTCGCCCTAGACAAGAGAGGCACAACAGGCAGAAACAACGCAACCGGCGCTCCCTTGGGAAAAGGGAAGCGCCAGACCCATCTCTTTATAGTCTCTATGCTTAAAAACTTCTATGAACCTATGAAAAAGAGGCACACTATGACCCGACGCAAATTGCTTTTCTGGGGGACCGCCAGCACACTCGCCATTGCCGTCATCGTCAGCTACGCGCTGCGCGGCCCCTCACTAGGTGGAACAGCCTTGGACACGACAGGAACAAGCACACATCCGGCCCCGACGGCCACCAGCGCCGCGCCAACGTCTCCGCAGGGCGCGGGCGCGATCAGCGGCGACCACGCGCCCTTTATCTTGCTCAACCCCAGCGTTGTCCGGCAGGGGTCCAGTCTGGCCGCGCTCGGCAATAACTTTGGCCCCAAAGCGATCATCGACTTCTATCTCGAGCAAACTGGCTCGGGCCAGGCAACCCCGCTTTCGTTCGTGCAGGCCGACGAAAACGGCTCGTTCGCGGGCGCGGTGCTAAATCTGCCCGCCACGCAGCCCTCTGGCGCGTTCACCATCGAGGCACGCCAGCGCAACAGCGACAGCGAGGCGCAGTCACAGGGCGTGCTTGATACCGGCGTTGCCAATGTGACGCTGGGCACGCAGGTGGGCAAAACCGGCGATGTGATTGGCGTTTCGGCCAGGGGCTTCATCCCTGCCGAAACCGTCGATGTCTATTGGAACAAAGTGGGCACGCCGCCCATCGCCACCTTTGCCGCCAACTCTCTGGGCGAAGTTGTGAACCAGGCGCTCACCGTGCCGTTCGGGGCGATTGGCAACAACACCTTCATCTTCGTGGGCCAAAAAAGCCAGGAGCCTCAGGCCGTGCCGTTCCTCTTGTTGAACCTGTACCCCAGTGTCAAGCTCTCCAGCTACGCGCTTCAGGCTGACAACTTGTTGAGCTTTTCCGGCAAAGATTTTGGCCCCAACGAAAATATTGATGTCTATGTCAACAACCCGTCGGGCAGGCCGGTGCTGAAGATTCAGGCCGACAGCCAGGGCACGTTCAACAACATCCCCGGCTTCACCGTTCCGTTCAGTTTGAAAGGCCAGCAGACCATCATCTTTATCGGCCAGCAAAGCCACACGCCCGCCACTGTCAGCTTCGATGTGCTGCCCTACACGCCCAACGCCCAGCCGAGCACCTACGGTGGCCGCCCCGGCACCGCCGTCACCTTTTATGTCGCCGGGTTCGCGCGCAGCGAAGTCGTGCACATCTACATCGGCGCAACCCGCAATACGCCGGGCACCATGGTCGGCTGCTTCCAGACCGATGGGCAAGGAGGAGCAGGCGGCGCGGGTTCCTACGTCATTCCAGGCGACGCGGAGACGGGCCAGTTGACCTTCACCCTGACGGGCAGCAAAAGCGGAGCCTCGGCCACGGCAACCGTCCAGGTGATGCCGCCACAAACCGCCGTGCAACTGCCGCCGCAAGCGCCGTTCAAATGTTCGCTCGACGGGAAATAACCCCGATCCACCAGAGAGCGCTAAAGGGAGCCAATCATGAGTACCCAGCCGGGCATTATTCAAGAGCTATCAGCCACCCCTTCGGGTGGCGCGAGCGCGTGCCTGGCCGATTGCGCTCTGAGCGCCTGCGACCTCGCGCTGATTAACGCGGCACACGACGACCATCATCGGCTGGCGCGCGCCCTGCTGCTCATCTGGGCACGCGCCGACCCCATGATGGCCGCGCATCCGGCCCTGCTGTCCGAAGCGATCATCACCGGCGTCAGCGCCCAGCTTGGCATTCGGCCAGAAATGTGCCCTTGTGAAGAGGAACTGGCCTTCCCCAACGCCGATGTAAAGGCTGTGCAGGGCTATCTGCGCCTGCGCTCGATGAACGCGGAAGATGCCGCGCACCTGCGCGGCGAGATAGCCGCGCAGGTTCCCCAAAAAGCCACCACCGCCGAACTCATCGAAGCCGCCTATGCGTGGCTCGCAGAGCAAGGCATCCTGCGGCCTCTGGCAAAAACGGTCATCCAGCGCCTGGTTTATCAGGTGCGCCACGAGACCGAAGAACAGCTTTTCGAGCGCCTGACCCAGCAGCTCGGCCAGGAGCAGCGCGCTCAGCTTGATGAACTTTGCGAAGCGAAGCAGGGCAGAAGCGCCCTGGCAACGCTCGTCACGCCCCCACGCGCTGCCTCCATCGATGCTATCCGCGACGAAGCCCAGCGGTTGCAGCGGATTCGCGCCGCCCTGCCTGACACCATCGACTGGCTGGGCATCCAGCCGCCGCGCCTCTGGCAATGGGCAGCCATCGTCAAGCGCCTTTCGGCTCAAGCCCTGCGCCGCTACCCGCCTGCCAAACGTTACGCACTGCTGCTGGCCTTCCTCACCGTGCGTGGGCCGGAGGTGACTGACGCTATCGTCGAAATGTTCGATACATTGGTCGGGCGCTTGTTCGCGCGCAGCAGCGCCGAACTGCGCGAAGTCCAGATGGAGCAGGCCCAGACCCATCTTTCCAGCGCGCGCCTCTTTCGCCGCATCACCCAGGTGCTGCTCGACGCCAAAGTCCCCCCGCATCTGGTGCGCGACCACATCTTTCAGCAGGTCTCGCGCGAGCAGGTCAGCGCGCTGGTCAAGCGCAGCCAATCGCTCGAAGAGAGCGAGGCTGAACTGCTCTTTGCCTTGCTCAAGGCACGCTTCACCCAGGCGCGTGAGGTGGCGCGTGTCGTGCTGCAAGCCCTCCATTTCAGCGCGCCCGACGAGCAGAACCCGGTGCTGGCGGGGCTGGAAACCTTGCGCGGCATGGACCGCGAGCGCCGAAAAAAAACGCCCAGAGATGCCCCGCTCGACTTTGTGCCCCAACGCTGGCTGAAAGTCGTCTCTGGCCCGGACGGCATCGACCGGCGCGCCTGGGAATTGTGCCTGCTGCATCAGGCGCGTCAGGCGCTGCGCGGGGGCGACCTCACGGTGGAAGGCAGCCAGAACTACACCCCCTGGACAACGCATCTCTACACCTCTGACGAATGGCGGCAGCGACGTGCAGACTGGTTCTCAGGGGGTGGGCCGCCAGAGCAAGCCACAGATTACATTGTCCAGGCCAGAGCAGAGTTAGATGCCCTGGCAATCAGGGCCGCCGCGCAGATGCCGAACCATCCTTATCTTCAGATACAGGCAGGCCGACTCATCCTCACGGCCCAGGAACGCCTCCAGACGCCGCCAGCCAGCGCGGCCACGCGCCGCTCGCTGACGGCCTTGCTGCCCAGGGTAGGGCTGCCCCAACTCCTGCAAGAAGTAGATAGCTGGACCGGCTTTACCTCAGCGTTCGACCACCTCACCACCAGGCGCGAACCCACCGCCAGCCACCAGCAGGCGATTCGCCCCGCGCTGCTGGCGGTGCTGGTAGCCGAGGCAACCAACATCGGCCTGACCGCTATGTCCGCCGCCTCTGGCATTCCCCACGGCCAGCTTGTGCGCGTCGCCGACTGGTATCTGCGCGAAGAGACACTGCAACAGGCCATCAGAATACTGATCGCCTTTCATCAAAGCCTGCCTCTCACCAGGGAGTTTGGCTCCGGCCATCTTTCTGCCTCCAGCGAAAGCGAGTTTGCGCGGCTCATCAGCGGCCCACTGGCAAGCCAGCAGGCGGCGCGCGGCGGGGCCAGCCGCAAAGTCTCGATGTACAGCCACGTCTCCGATCAGGCAATGCAGTTCTGGGTTGGGCTGGTGAACCCGCTGGCGCAAGAAGCCGCCTACGCGCTGGATGGCCTGATCGCGCAGCAGCTTCCTCCCAACCACGAGCATATTGCCAACATCGCAGGCGGCAACGACCTCCTCTTTGGCCTCGCGGAATTGCTGGGCTATCGGCTGGCCCTGCCGCTGCCTGACCTCGCCGACCATCTGATGACGCGCCCGCAAGAGAGCCAGGCCTATGGCGCGCTCGACGCGCTGTTGAAATATCCCCTCCGCGAGTCGCTCATCAGCGAACAATGGGAGACGCTAAATCGGCTGGCCGCCTCGCTGCGCGACCAACTCGCGCGCCCATCCGCGCTGCTCCCCAAGCTGCATAACATGCACGAAGAAACAACGCTGCGCCTGGCGCTTCAGGAAATGGGGCGTATCGCTCGCACGCGCTATCTGCTGCATTTCATTGCCGACCCCGAGGTCCGGCAGCGAGTGCTGGCGGGTCAGCTTCGCTGCGCCTCGCTCGACGCCATGGCGCGCGCCATCTTTTTCGGCCAGCAGGGCCGCCTGAGTGACCGAGACGCAGCGGCATATCTCAGGCGCGCCCTGGCCTTGAGCCTGGTCCTCAATGCCATCATCGTCTGGAACACCCGGCACCTGGAAGCGGCTGCCCAGGAATCCGCGCAGCGCGGGCAGCCCATTGCGGACGAGATGTGGCACACGCTGCACCCCATCATGTGGGAACACATTCATCTGGTCGGAGCCTATTGCTTCGCCGAGGGGCACGGCAGCCCCGAACAAAAGGAAATGAGTCATTCCGCGTGCAGTAACAGCGAACACGCGGAATGACTCATCCGTTCACAGACGAACGCAACGCCTGAAAAACGTCCTTGCGCCGAGAGCCGATCAGCCTAGTTGGCTGAAGGCTTGAACTCGCCAGGAATCGGCTGCTGGTACTGCTGAAGGATGTCCAGCTTCGCCGTGTTGATCGTTTTCCAGTCAGCCTCCAGGATACCGCCGGTATCACCAGAATCCGGATTCCAGCACCAATACGTATAGCTGATTCCAGTCTGCTTCAGGAACGCAACCAGCGCGCGTATCCACAGACCTTCGGCGCTGCCCATGTTCACAGACTGAGCGCCAAACTCACCCAGCAGCACCGGCGTCTGGCTATCCTGCTGGAGATAAGCCCACTCCTGCGCCCAGAACGAAGGCAGGTTCAGCGGGAAGTTTGATGTCTGGAACCAGGACTGGTTCCACAACTCCGGCCCGTAATCATGCGGAGAGTAGACCAGTTGATTCGGCACGGACAACTGCACCGGATACTTCGCAGCAGCCATCAGATTGCCACCCCACCAGGTGAAGTTGTTCTGGTAGTTATCGATGCCTTCAACGAGAATCAGCCAGTGCGGCTCTTGCGCCAGAATGGCATCGCCACCGCGCTCTGCCGCCAAACGCCAATCAGTCGCCTGGTTGCCAGTGCCCCAGGTCGCCGAGCCATGCGGTTCATTGTGCAAATCAGCGCCAATGATCGTCGTATTGCCCTTATAATGCTCGGCCAACATCTGCCAATCGCTGATCCACTTGGCCTCCGGCAGATCGCCGGAATACCAGAGTTCTGACTGCGCGTAGGCGTCAGGCCGGTGCTGGTCCAGAATAATCTTCAGACCATATTGCCCGGCTGCCTGGACAAACTTGTCCATCAACGCCAGCCCCTTCAGGCCCTTCAAATCGGGATTCAGTTGGTAATCGATGCCCTGAGGGGTGTTGCTATTCGGATCGAAAAGCTGATTGCTATAGGGCAACCGAATAACGTTAAAGCCCGACTCGGCAATCTGCTTAAACATGTCTTTATAGTTACGAGCCTGGAGGCCATGCGGGACAAAGGTCGTGGTCTCGAACCCAAACCAGTTTACCCCAGTCAGATGCACCACATCTCCGGCAGCGTCAACCAACTGACCCTTGTTTGTATGCAAGTAGCCCTGGATCATCCCAGGAACTTTCGCCGGTTTTGAATTCTGATCCTGTTGAACTGACGTCGTGCTGGAGGGACTGCCACACCCTGCTACAACGCTCCCCAGGAGCAATAAGAGAATTGGTACACCGACAATGCGGGATCGAGGCATTAACCCCTCTCTCTCTAGTGGAATATCAGGTTTTGTCCTAAGCGAGTACCCTGATCGGCGCAAGCCACAGTATATGCCTGAGACTGGCTAAGTCAAGTATTGGAAAAACCTTCTATTCGTGTTAGTCTTTTGACGAGAGGGGGCAGCAGGAAGACAAAAAAGTAGCCCTCCAGGCGCTGCCTGAAGGGCTACTTTTCGCGTTCCTTGCTATTTTCCAGGTGGGAAGGAAAAGCGAGGGCTATCTGTTGTTAACGCCGCTAGCTCGCTGCGAGCCGACTCAGTTGACGTGAACCAACCAGATCGTATTCTTTCAACAGCCGTTGCAGACCGGCCACATCGCGCAGGTGAATGCGCCCACGGTGCAGCTCTACCAGGCCCGCCCCGCGAAACTCGTTGAGCATCTTCGTCACCGTCTCGCGCAGCAAGCCGGTCACTTCGCCCAGTTCCTGATGCGTCATCGTAATCGTGTGGTCGCCCCCGGACTGATGCAGCCGCAGCAGGGCAGCCGCCAGACGCGCCGGAGCGCTCTGATAGGCGAGTTCTTCCAGACGCGAGGCGTCAAGATTCATGCGGCGGCTCAATTCGCTAATCAAGCGCAGCCCCACCACGGGCCAATCGCGGATAATCTGCTCCAAATGGGCGCGGCTGAGGATGCCAACCACCACATCTTCCACCGCTTCGGCTGAGGCATGATGAATCGCCTCGCCCAACAGCGGCACCTCGCCAAAGAACGTCCCGGCATGAATCGTCGCCAGTTCCAGGCGCTTGCCGTTGGAGGTCATACGGTAGACCTGCACACTCCCCTGCCGCAGCAAGAACAGCCCGGGCGTTGGCTCATCTTGCAGATAGATAAGCTGGCCCTTGGCATACTTGCGCTGCGACATGCGCTGGTAGATCGAAGCGATGGCCTCTTCCTTCAGATCGGCAAACAAATCCATCGTCATCAGCGAAGGCGTATTGGATGGAGCTATAGCAGCTTTGGCTGCGGAAGATGCCGCGCGCTGCGGGGAACCATCGCTGTCCTGGTGCGCCTTCGCCTGCCAGCGCAGATGTTTAAAGAATCCCTCCCAGGAGGACCGTTCCATCGAAATCACCTGGCTATCAAGCAAACACGTAGGCGGGTCTTGCAGCGGAGCCGCGTGCCGTTCCGTTGGCTCATCCAGCTTGATGAGCGCCACATCAAGCCCAGGAATTGCTTTTGCCTGCTCGGCAAGCTGCTCTGACTCTTGATAATCAGGGTTCTGGCTATTGATATATATTTCAAGACGCATCAGTCCAACGTTCCCCATTTCTAGGAGAGCAGAAGCGATAATTCCGGCATCTTCTACCATAGCATACTCGTTCGCCACCTTCTGTAGTGGGAACTACAAAATCGTGCTGACTCCCAACCTCAGCCCTGAAGGATACCCTCGGCATTCAGCGGCTCCAGCAGCGTGCGCAGCCCGCGCACATCGCGCAAGCGCACCTGGCCCCGGTGCAGTTCCACCAGCCCTTCCTCTTGAAAAGCATCCAGCGTCTTAGTCACCGTTTCGCGCAGCAAGCCGCTGCGCTCGGCCAGTTCTTGATGCGTAATGGGTAACAGCGTCGCCCGTTCCTCCCGGCTCACATGCAAGAGTTCCGCCGCCAGCCGCGTCGAAACATCCGCGTAGGCCAGCGTCACCAGCCGCCAGTTACTCAACTGCAAGCGCCGACCAAGCTCCTTCGCCAGATACAGCGCAAAATTCGGCTCCTCGCGAATCAGCCGCTCCACTTCAGCGCGGTCAATAGCAATCACCTGGGCCGCTTCGACCACTTCAGCGGTGGCGTAACGGACGCCACCGGCCAACACACATGCCTCCCCAAAAATCATGCCAGGCCGCATGACCCCTAGCTTCAAACGCTTCCCATGGCGCGTCAGATGATACAGTTCCACCCGGCCCTGCCGCAGCAGATACATCGCGTCTGCCGCCTCGCCCTGCAAGAAGATGCGCGCCCCCTTGGCATACGGTTTCAGACGCACCTCAGCGCTGAGCGCGGCTAATTCCTCCTGCCCAAGACTGCGAAAGACATCGCGCAGCGCGTCGATGGGCGTCTCCCGTGCAGCGGCGCGATCAGTGGCGCGCGAGCTTTCCTGCACCGCTTGACGCAGGAAGGCCAGCAGCGTCTCTGGCGGCGGATGCCCGGCAGCCACCAGTTGCCCATCCAGCAGATAGATCGGCATGGCCCCGGCAAAGAAATCGCGCAGATCGCCAGACCCAACGGAACGCACTACCACCTGAAGCCCGGCAATCTGTTCGGCCTGCTTAATAAGATTCAGCGCCTCCTGCCGGTCAGGATACTGGTGAGGGAGGTAGACCTCTAAACGCATTGCGTTCCTCCTTCATGGGTCTTCAAAGGGCCTCTGAACAAACTTTCAGGCGCTATCCGTCATCCTATTTGTCTCCTAGAGATACCATCCAGGGCGCGCACAATCTGTGATGCGTATTACAAAGGCTCCAGGCAAGCGCCCGCCTCAGTAGCCGCACATACAGATCATTGGCGAGAGGTTGTGATACATCCTCTTATGGAGAGCATACGCAGCGTTTGGGAGACCCCAAACTTCCTGAGAAAGATGCCATGGCACAGAACACAGAGCCGCTGCTGAATCCTCAGCAGCAGCAGACAGCAAAGCCGCGCGTGTTTCGCCCCCAACCAGAGCACCGCGCAGCATCCAACCTCAAAACGCGACTACGGCGCGCGTTTTATCACGGCTGGCGCATGCTGCCGCGACGGGTTCAGCGGCTGGCGGTGCGCATCGCCGCGCCCAAAGCGACGACGGGAGCCTGCGCCGTCATTCTGGATGAGCAGGGGCGCGTGCTGCTGGCGCATCATACCTATCGAGGGCGGGCCTGGGGTCTGCCTGGCGGATTTGTGCGCACCAGCGAGCAGCCCGCCGTCGGGCTGGCACGCGAACTGCGCGAGGAATTGGGCGCGCAGGCGCAGATAGGGCCGGTGCTTTCCGCGCAAACCAACGCGGCGGCGCATCAGCTTACCCTCTACTATCGCGCCACGCTGCTGGGCACGCCGCGCGAAGACGGCATTGAGATTGACGGCTTTCGCTATGCCACGCCAGAGGAATTGCCCGCGCTGCTGGGCAACGAGGCCGACATCTGCCTGCGCTGCATGCAAGCATAGCATGCTCGCTTGCAAGAGGCGCGAACGGTAAGATACCATGCAAGAGGACATCGGCCCTGTTGTAAGGAGGAAATATGGGCGGCACACGGCCTCTCACCGCCAACCGTTCTCACCTGCACGCCTCGCTCGAAGCGGGCTATACCCTGCCTGGCGCGTGGTATACCGACCCGAAAGTCTTGAAGCGCGAGCAGAAGCGCATCTTTCGCCGCACCTGGCAATACGTCGGACTCATCGAGCAGATCACCCGGCCCGGCGATTTCTTCACCGCGCGCATCGACGACGTGCCCATCGTCATCCTGCGCGATGAAGCCGAAACGCTGCGTGCCTTCGTCAACGTCTGCCGTCATCGCGGCTCGCAGTTGATGCCTGATGGCTGCGGCAACCGCAAAACGCTGCAATGCCTTTACCACGCCTGGACCTATAACCTCGATGGCTCGCTGCGTGCCGCCCCCGGCTCCAAAGACGAGCCAGGCTTTCAGCCCGACGAATTGGGGCTGCTACCCATCCAGATCGAAAGCTGGGGGCCGTTTCTCTTCGTCAACCTCGACCCGCAAGCGCCGCCGCTCTCAGCAGTGCTGGGCACGCTCCCCGAACTGGTGGCCGCCACTGGTCTGCCGTTCGACGCCATCAAGCGCCGCGTCACGCGCACCTATGACATCAAGGCCAACTGGAAGGTCGTCGTTGATAATTACCTCGAATGCTACCACTGCCCCATCGCGCACAAAGGCTTCACCAGCCTGATCGACCTGAACAACTACCAGGTAACCGAGTACGAATACTTCTCCGCCCAGGCTGCGCCCATCACCAAATCAGCCAAAGACGGCAAAGCCGTCTACGACATCAGCGAAGGCGTGCAGGCAGGCTTTTACGCTTACCTCTGGCCGAACTTCACCCTCAACATCTACCCAGGGCCGGGCAACGTCTCGCTCAACCTCTTCGTGCCGGTTGATACACATCGCACGCTTGCCATCTACGAATATTGCTTCGTGGACGCCGTGGGCGAAGAAGAAGAGCGCGACTTCGTGAAGTTCATCGACCAGGTACAGGAAGAAGATGTTGTGCTTTGCGAATCGGTGCAGCGCGGGCTGCGCTCCGGCTATTTCGATCAAGGTAAGCTGATGCTCAACCGCGAAAATGGCCTGCGTCACTTCCAGAAACTCGTTCACCGTTTTCTTACCGACGATACCCACCCCAACGTTGCTGCCTTGCAGCGCAGCTAAGGAGCATCCATGCGCATTGGAGCCGTTTTCCCGCAAACTGAAATTGGCAGCGATCCCGTTGCCATCCGCGATTACGCCCAGGCCGTCGAAGCAATGGGCTATACGCACATCCTCGTCTATGATCATGTCGTGGGCGCGAGTACCGCGACCCGTCCCGACTGGCGCGGCCCCTATACGAGCGACACAACCTTTCAGGAACCGTTCGTCCTCTTCGGCTATCTTGCCGGTCTCACCAGCCGCGTCGAACTCACCACCGGCGTCATCATCCTGCCTCAGCGCCAGACTTCGCTGGTTGCCAAACAGACGGCAGAGATCGATGTGCTTTCCGGCGGACGGCTGCGCCTGGGCGTGGGCATTGGCTGGAACCCTGTCGAATTCGAGGCGCTCAACGAAGACTTCCATAATCGCGGCGCGCGCATCGAAGAGCAGGTGGCCGTCCTGCGCGCCCTCTGGACCGAGCCGGTCGTCACATTCCAGGGACGCTGGCACCACATCGACGCGGCTGGCATCAAACCGCTGCCCGTCCAGCAGCCCATTCCCGTCTGGTTTGGCGGCAGCCCCACCGAACCCATCCTCCGGCGCATCGCGCGCCTGGCCGATGGCTGGATGCCCCAGATGCCCGACCCGCGCAAAGAGGACGTGCGCCAGGCGCTCGACCAACTGCGCGCCTATACCCGCGAAGCGGGGCGCTCAGCCGAAGCGATGGGCATCGAAGCGCGGCTGCCCATCGGCCAGGTTTCCAGGGATTTGTGGGCAACCTATGCCGACACCTGGCGCAGCCTGGGCGCAACGCATCTGGGCTTCAACACCATGGGCGCGGGCCTGACCTCGCCCCAGGCGCATATCGACGCGCTGGCCCAGGTGAAAGCCGCGCTGGGATTCTAGTCGCCAGCTATTATCTGCTGGCCGCCGCTGAACCGGCAAGCGACTGCTCCAGCCGGTTCAGCATCTCGCCATAGATGCCGCGCAGCCCCATCGGCGCAAAGGTGCGCTCGAAGAAGCCGCCCATGCCGCCGCCGCCTTCCCAATGCGTCGACACCCTCACCCGGCTCTGCCTGGGCGTCGGCCCCTGGTCCACCGTCCAGGTCGTAAACAGCGACGAACCGGTATCATGCTCGCGCAGCATCCTGCCCGCTTCAGGCTCATCGATTTGCATGTGATAGGGCCGCTCGCGCCCGCCCGCGTGCAGGCGATAGCGAACCACTGTTCCCGCGCCCACGCCGCCGCTTTCAACGGCATAATCAAGGAAGTTGGAAGTCAAAATGCGCGGATGCTTCTCCCGATAATCCGCCAGGAAGGCAAAAACCTCGGCTGGCGGGGCATCGATCACCCGTTCTGTCTCAACATGAATATGGCTCATACGGCTCTGTCCTTTCTCCTCTGGCAAGCGAAAACCGTCAATAGCTTTTATCACGCCAGGAAGAACATAGCCGCAAGAGCAATGCCTTGCCCATGAGAGCCAGGGGCACATTACCTTCTTTCTTCTTTCTTCGTAATTTGCTCTTGTACATTCAGCAGCAGAGAGAACGCTGCATTGCTCTCGTGGGAGAGACCATGATGATATCGTTCTCTTTGCTTCCATATCTATCTCTATCTCTCTATATATATATTTGTATATATCTACGTATAGGGACATATCCCGAGAGAGCAAGAGAGAGCAAGAGAGAGAAGAGAGCGAGAGAGCAGCGCATCAGCCCTGCCACCCATGCGGGAGGCAAAAGGCGAGCGTGATTTTCTCTCCCAGGGTGTAGGGAACAATTACGAAGAAAGAAGAAAGAACTCTGTGAACTCTTGGGCCTATCCCTCCACGCGCCGGACACGGCCCATGCCCTGCGCCGTCTTGTGGCCCACCCCCGCGTAGAACGCAAAGTCCGCCAACAGGTGCGCCTGTCGCCGCAGTTCGTCGCCCACGCTGTCCATTGGCAGCCGATAGGTGCAGCGCCCCACAAACCCCAGCAGAGGCGTCTGGCGCAGGTGTATCCGCTGCGTATGCAAGGCATACTCCGACACGTACACCCGCTGCTCCAGATAGAGCGCGAGCGCCCCCGGGTCGATGGCCCCGGCCTGCTCGCGCGGGGCAAAGCGCAGCCAGCGCCGCGCCAGCCCGCCAAAGACACGCAGCGGCTCCGGCAGCACCATCGTCGAGCGTCCCCAGTTCTGATGTTCTCCCGTGAAAGCCGTCGGCGTGTCGAACTCCAGCGTCAGGTGACTCAGTTGGCTGCCCGGGCGCTTCTGGCTCCGCTGCACCAGCGCCGGGTAGCTTGTCCAGCCGCTCCACGACGCCTCGCCCGCGCCCGCCCGATCATCCACCACCAGTTCCAACAGATCGAACGGGATGCTGTTCAGCATCAGCGGCGGCACGGGTGCCTGCTCGCCCTCTGTCTCCCGGGTGAGCGCCCCGAAGAGTGTGCCATCCAGCAGCGCCAGACGCAGCCAGCACACCTGGCCTTGCTGCACGGCCACGCGCTGCCCGATCTCCTGGGCGCGCACCTGCTCCTCGCGGTCTGGCAACCAGAGGGCTGAACAGGTAAACGGGCGCTCCTGGTTTTCCTCGTGCAGCCGGGCCGCCAGCGCCGGGTCCATCTGGTGTACCCAGTCCAGCCAGGCTCCCTGCACCAGCGTCCCCCAGAACGCGGGCAGCAGACCCGCCGCCCGTGCCCGCACCTTCAGCAGCGCCGCGCAGAGCAGATCGTTCGTTGGAAGTGAAACGTTCAAAACCAGTCCTCCTATGGGGCCTGCCGCCGCGTGCGCGCCGCATCGCGCAGCGCCTGCAAGTTCTCCAGCGCCACCACCACAAAGACCGTTGTTGCCCCGCGCGTTTCGGGCCGCAGGTGCAGCACCGCCGGAAAATGGCCCAGACGCCCATGCAGTTCCGCCAGCAGCGCGCCCGCCGCCAGCGCCAGACTCGGCAGGTTCACGATGAGCGGCTTTGTCTGCCAATCCCCCGGCGACAGTCCTGCTGTATCGGCCAGCGCGGCAGTCTGCGGCGCGAGCGGCGCGTCGTGGTCAATCTGCACCGGCACGTTAATCACTCGCTCCACCGACTGCCCCGTCAGCCGCGCGATCTCCGCCTGCTGCTCCGGCGTCAGCGGATGGCTGAAGTTCAGCACCAGCAGCCCCATGCGTCGTTTCCTCTCTTCTTCGCGTCGGCAGCGGTTTTAGCGGTTGGGCTTGCCCGATGTCAACACCCTATCCAATTGTAACATCGGATGATAGGTTCCTTTATCATAATCATAAACAATAGCAGGAACCCAATTATCCAAGATAGCCCCCAGACTCGCTGCTACGGCAACCGGTCCGGCATAGAAGAAATGGATTTGTGTCGGCCCCACCTGGGCGGTCAACTTGCCCTTCAAATCAGTAAACTCCTTGATCACCTGGAGGGCATCGTCCACACTCATATTTCCTGGCCTGGCAATGGAGAAAAGCTCCATTATGAAGCCTTGATCTTTCAGATAGCTCTCTACCGTCCCGCGGATATCTCCTGGCTTGCCCACCCCAACAGCAATAGCCACAGGTCGTTTCGAGGCTTGCTGCGCCAGCAATTGCAGCTTGCGGTGATACTTCCGGCGCTCCATCCACAACGCCACCGCCGCAAACGCCGCCGCAGCCCCGTAACCAGGCCCACGACCGCCGACGCATTTGCCAGCCAGAAAAAGAAACCGTCCCAAAACATCGGGGCACCCTCCTACTACATTATGAATCTCCCCCAAGCATAATCCTCCAGGCACAGCAACGCATCAGCGTTTGCTCGGATTTTTCTTAGAGGTTTCTCGGATGCGCTTCCCCGCCGAGCAGGTATATTTGCTCTAAGGAGCAAGGGCATCGGCATCGTAGCGCCTACACTTCTCGCGCAGGAAATGATAGGTCAGGTGCGGGGCATCCGTTGGCACATTCCAGGCGTTGCGGCAAAGGCTGAGAATCCTGGTCTTGTGGCTGTTCACCGTCGCCAGCCGCGACGAGCGACACCCCATCGGGGACCGCGTTGCCTTCTCGCCTACGCTCTCGCAAATCCGCCTGGCGGCTCCAATGCGAGCTACACTATAGCATACCGCCGTCTGGCTGGCAAGAGGTTTATTCAAGCGCGCGGTCCCGCTCAGCCACGCATAGACAAGACGGCTCAGGTGTGCCACAATAGCTGTGGGCGGTGGCTTTCGCAGCTTCTCCTCTCAGCAAATCAGACCAGTCCCATCCGCCTGCATCCATCTGCCGCGAGCGCAGTTGTCGAGGAGACCATCTCATGAGCGCAGATTCCCCCCGCTATCGGCTGGGCATAGATACCGGCGGCACCTTTACCGATATTGTCGCCATCGATGAACACAGCGGCGCAATGGCAACCACCAAGACGCCCAGCACGCCCAGCGACCCATCGCGCGGGCTGCTGGATGGCGTTCGCAAAGTCTTGCGCCAGATCGGCTCGGCACCCGATCAGGTGGCAACCGTTGCGCACGGCACCACTGTTGCCACCAACGCCCTGCTGGAAGACCGCTTCACCTCGCTGGGGCTGCTGGTGACACGCGGCTTCCGCCACATTCTGGAGATCGCCCGCCAGAGCGTGCCCTCCGGCTATGGCAACTCCTATTTCTGGGTCAAGCCTGACCGCATCGTCCCGCTGGAACGGGTGCGCGAGGCCACCGAGCGCCTGAACTGGCGCGGCGAAGTCCTGACCCCGCTGAATGAAGAAGATGTGCGCGAAGCCGCCCGCTGGTTCAAGGCGCAGGGCATCGTTGCCGTGGGCGTCTGCTTCCTGCACGCCTACGCCAACCCGGCCCACGAACAGCGCGTGCGCGACCTCTTTGCCGAAGAATACCCCGATGCATTCCTCTCGCTTTCCAGCGATGTACTGCCCGAATATCGCGAGTACGAGCGCGCCATGACCACCCTGGTAGACGCCTTCGTCAAGCCGCAGGTGCGCGATTACATCAACGCCGCCGAAGGCCATCTGGCCGAAGCGCTGGACGGCAGGCAAACCAGCCACACAATCAACGTCCCATTCCTGATTATGAAATCCAACGGCGGCGTGGTGGCCGCCCGCGAAGTGGAGCGCCAGCCCATCACCACCGTGCTTTCCGGCCCCGCTGCCGGGGCACTGGGCGCGAGCTTCATCGCCAGCGCCGCCGGTTTCCCCGATGCCATCGCCCTGGACGCGGGCGGCACATCCACCGACGTGTGTCTCATCAACAACGGCCTGCCACGCCTGACCACTGAAGGCAAGATCGGGCGCTTCCCCGTCAAGACGCCGATGATCGACATCATCACCGTTGGCACAGGCGGCGGCTCCATCGCCTGGACGGCTCCCGATGGCGGCCTGCGCGTTGGCCCACGCAGCGCGGGCGCTGACCCTGGCCCCATCTGCTATGGTAGAGGCGGCACACAACCCACTTTGACCGATGCCAATCTGGTGCTGGGCCGCATCCCGCCGCATCTGCTCGGCGGCGAAGTCCCGCTGGATGCTGATGCCGCGCGGCGCGGCCTGGAAACGCTGGCGGCCAGGCTGGGGATGGACGCGCTGCGCCTGGCGGCAGGCATTCTGGAACTGGCAAACTGGAACCAGGCCAACGCCATTCGCCAGATCACCGTCAAGCAGGGGCGCGACCCGCGCGACTACGCGCTGGTGCCTTTCGGCGGCTCCGGGCCGTTGCAGGCCGGGCGTCTGCTCGATCTGCTGGGCATGCGTACCGCCATTATCCCGCCCATCCCTGGTGTCACCTCCGCCTTTGGCCTGCTCGTCGTGGACCTGCGCAATGATTACGTCATCACCAACGTGCAAAACGCCAACGACTTTGACCCCGCCAGCACCCAAGAACTCTATCAACGTCTGGAAACATTGGCCCTCGACGCGCTGGCCCGGCACGGCGTGCCACCGGAGCGCCAGCGGCTGCTGCGCTCCGCCGATATGCGCTATCACGGGCAGGCGTATGAGGTGCGCGTCGACATTCCAGCCGGATTGATCGACGCCGCCACCGGCCAGCACGCCGTCGAAGCCTTTCATCTGGCGCATGGCAGCGCCTATGGCTACGACTATCGCGGCAAGCAGGAGGTGGAGTTTGTCAACCTGCGTGTCACCGGCCTGGGCCTCATCGACAAGCCCGCCCTGCGCGAAATCGGAGCGGGCAACACGGACGCCAGCGCCGCGCGCAAAGGCGAGCGCGCCGTCTATTTCGAGGCGTCCGGCGCTTTTGAGCCGTGTTCGCTTTATGATCGCACCAAACTGCTGGCGGGCAATCTCATCACTGGTCCAGCCATCATCGAAGAATATGGCTCAACCACTGTCGTCTTTCCTGGACAACAGGCAACCGTAGACCGTTTCGGCAACGTGCTGCTGAGCAAACATCAGTAGAGTAATCCGCCTGCTTTTCTGAAAGGGCCTATCTATGACTTTTCCGCTCTATGGTGTCTATTTACTACCACCCACCGGCCTGGCCGCCAGCATCGACACCCTCCGCGAAGAATTGGAACAACGCTTCGATTGCCATGCCTCGCGCAACTTCATGGTACATTGCACGCTTAAGGGCTTCTTTCGCCTTGACCCATCCAAAAGCGAAGAGCAGTTGACGCAGACGCTCGATCCGGTGATTTCGCCGTTCCCGTCGTTCCAGATTCAGCCCAATCAGGTCACCCATCTGCCCGATGCAGTCATCATCGACCTGGCTTCGATGCACAACCCGCGCCTGCAAGACCTGCACGGCGCTGTGTATCATCACATCGACCCCGAGTTCGTGCATCCAGAATGCCCCTTCACGCCGGACGAGCGCAAATACGGCTTCGCGGCGCACATCACGCTGGCCTTCAAAGACCTGACCTTTGCTGATCTCGTCGAAGCGGTGGAGTTTGCCCAACAGCGCGCCACCGAGGGCGGGCTGCTGCGCCCCTTTGTGGGCCGCACCATCGGCCTCTATCGCTTCACCACCGAAGCCGAAGCCTGGGAAGATCGCTATCGCTGGTGGGAAAGCCTGCGCTATGAGGCGCTGCATATCTGGCGCTTGCGCGGCGGCTGCCTGCCGCAGATGTTCAGCCGCGCCCGCCAGGGCCGGGACATGCGCGTCCAGTACACCTGAAGCCTCAGTGGCTTGCGTTGTTTGTTCTCTGAAGGAGTTTCATCATGCCTGCCTGGTCAACCATCCTGCTGTTTTCGCTGGCGGCGTTGGGGCTGCTGCTCATCCCTGGCCCAGCCGTCCTCTATATCGTCACCCGCAGCGTGTCCCAGGGCAGACGCGCGGGGCTGGTCTCGGTTGGCGGCATCGAACTGGGCGGCCTGACCCACGCCGTCGCCGCCGCGCTGGGGCTGTCGGCACTGCTGCTCACCTCGGCCCTGGCGTTCGACATCGTCAAATACGTGGGCGCGGCTTATTTGATCTATCTGGGCGTGCGCGCCATGCTGACGCGAGATGACAGCCACCAGGCAGAGCCAGCGCCCAGAAGCCTCTCGCGGCTGTTCACGCAGGGCTATCTGGTCAACCTGCTGAACCCGAAAACCGCGCTCTTCTTCTACGCCTTCCTGCCGCAGTTCGTTGATCCTGCCAGGGGCAACATCATCGCGCAAACGCTCTTCTTCGGGCTGCTGTTTGTACTGCTCGCCGCCTGTACGGACAGCCTCTATGCCTTGCTTAGTTCGACAGTGGGGCAAAGGCTCACCAAAGCCACGCGCTTTCAATCCATCCGCCGCTATGCCACGGGCGGCATCTATATCGCGCTGGGTCTGACGGCAGCCTTCGCCGGTTCCGAGAAGAAATAAAGGCAGCATGACTCAGAGAGATAGCAGCATACCCGATGCGCTTCGGCTGCATCCAGGTCAGCAGGAATTGACGCCAGAGCAGGAAGCGGAGGCCCGACGCTTTGCCAACGAGCGCATTCAGGCGCAGCTTTCCACCGAACCAATTGATGAGCAAGAAGTTGAAGCCTGGCTGCTTCAAGCTTATCAGGTGGCAGGTCTGGAGTCGCCCAGCGCTATCCTCTGGCTAGATGGGCCGCTGAACTTGGTAGGACTGTTTGTTCCTCCGAGCATAGAAGCTAGCGTGGACGCCAGGGCCTGGGGACACCTGATAGCAGGAGTTGGGGAAAACGTTGGAGAGCACATCTGGGCCAAGGCGTGGAAAAGTGGAGAGGCCGCCGGAGCGTTCAGACTACAGGTTAGTGTACGTGCCAATGTCGTGAGAAAGATAATGACCAGCGTCTCAACTAATCTCTACATGCTGGTGCGCGCCAGTGTGGGGGCTAGGGTAGAGGCTAATGTCTGGGCGAAGGTCAACACCAGTGTCAGACCCAAGGTGAAAGCTGGCCTCTGGGAAAGGATCAGAGCCAGTGTGGACGACAGCATCTCAGCCAGCGTCAGGGCCTATGCGGTCGCCGCCGTGTTGGGAGGTTGCCGCTTTTTCGATGAATATCTGGTGCCCAATGATGCGCGTCCCCTGGCTCATTTCAACGAATTGGTTTCCGGCTATTGGCTTGGCAAAGATGTGGCGCTGATCGTTCGTCGCCCCAAAGCGCTTCACCTTGATGCTGATGGTCAGCTGCACAACGCTGCCGGTAAATGTATAGAATACCATGATGGCTGGGGATTCTATACCTGGCATGGCGGAGTAATGCCAGAGCGACTTATCCCTGAGCCAGAGCAGTTGGCCCACGAAGACTTTTGAACGAGCCATATGAGGAGTATCAACCCATACAAGAAAACTTCAAGGAGACGGCCATGAGCGATCTTCTGGAACAACCGACAACGGCGAAAACGGCAACCTACGGTGTGGACCCCATCATCCTGCAAATCGTCGAGGGCACGCTTGGCTCTGTCGAAGCTGAAGTGGAGGCGGCGATTGAACGCACCTCGCGCTCACCGATGATTCGCGACCAGCACGACTATCGCGCAGGCATCCACGACCGCCAGTGCCGCAAGCTCACGGGCCGCTCCTATTCCGCGATGGTCAATCCCGTCGTGCGCGACTTCCCGCTGGAAACGATGCAGCCTGGCGATGTCTTCTTTCATAACGATGTCTATCTCTCCGAAGGCAGCGTCGGCCACCTGCCCGACCTCACCGTCACCGTTCCCGTCTTCTTCGAGGGCGAGGTGGCCGCCTTTGTGCAGGCGTTCGGCCATCACGACGACATCGGCGGCATGGTCCCCGGCAGCATGCCCGCGCACGCCACCAGCATCTTTCAGGAAGGGCTGATGGTCCCGCCCATCCGGCTCTATAAGGCGGGCGTGCTCAACGAAGATGCCTATAAGATCATCTTTCGCAATACGCGCATTCCCGACAGCCTGGCAGGCGACATCGACGGCGAAGTCGCCGCCTGCCGCATGGGCGCGGAGCGCATCGTTGACCTGTTCGCGCGCTATGGCCGCGCGACGACTGAAGCCTGCTTCGAGGCCATCATCCGGCGCTGCGCCGATACCTTCCGCAATGAGATTCTGCCCAAGATTCCCGATGGCGCGTACACCTGGGAAGACTACATCGAGCATGATGGCATCGAGCCGCCCCGGTTGCACACTATCCGTTTGACCATGACTAAAACGCCCGACAAGATCATCCTTGACTTCAACGGCACCAGCCCGCAGACCAAAGGCCCCATCAACTGGCCCGGCAACTACTCTGAGGGGCGCTTCCTTAAGAAATGGATTGCCGCTGTCCTGCGCAACCTGGCCGATAGCCCCGAACGCGCCGCCGAACTGGACATCAACGAAGGCATCTGCGACTTGCTGGAGGTGATCTTTCCGCCAGAAGGCACGCTGATGACGCCAAAGTTTCCCGCGCCCACCAACGCGCGCTCGTTTACCATCCTGCGCCTGCTGGGCATCTTCGCGGGCACACTGGCGCTGGCAACAGGTGGCCGCATGCCAGCCGATCAAGAAACCATCCGCTATTGGGGCATTCACGGCACCGACGAGCAGGGGCGCTTCTATCTGCTGCGCGAGGTGCTGGGCGGCGGCTCTGGCGGGCGCTTTTACGCAGATGGCAGCGATGTCATCCACATCGTGCCCGATTCCAAGAATCTGCCCGCCGAGTTCTGCGAAACGCGCTTCCCCGTGCTCATCGAAAAACTGGCGCTGGCAACCGATTCGGGCGGGCCAGGCAAGAGACGCGGCGGCCTGGGCTATGAGAAAGATGTGCGCCTGCTCAACGACTCCAAGCTGATTAGCACCGCCGACCGCACCATCCTAAGCTGCTACGGTGTCGCGGGCGGCATGGCAGGCGACACGTATAAGACGATCATCAACCCCGACGCGCCAGACGAACACAAGCTGCCCGGCCTGGTCGACGACGAACCACTCAAGAAAGGCGATCTCATCCGGCTCAAGACGACGGGCGGCGGCGGCTGGGGTGACCCGCTGGAGCGCGAGCCAGAACTGGTGCGGCTGGATGTGCTGCGCGGGTTGGTCTCGCTTCAGAGCGCCGAACGCGACTATGGCGTACGGCTCGGCCCAGCAGAGCAGGACTATCCGCTGCTGGAGACCGAAACCACCGCGCTGCGCGAGGAGCTTCGACGCGAGCGCAGCCAGCGTCCTTTCATTGATCGCGGCCCCGGCTACGAGACGCTGAAGCAAGCCTGAGCTAGAGTATCTGATTGAGACTGCTTGTCAGCGTTTTGCTGGTGAGTTCGCCGGGTATTCTGCTCGACACCACGCCCTGCCGATTGATAAACACCGTTTGCGGCAGGGCGGTGATGTCATATTTCAGGGCAACCGCTCCATCCGTGTCCAGGCCAATCTGATAGCTAATAGCATGAGCCTGCAAAAAGCTGGCCGCGTCACCGCTTGATTCCTGAAAATCTACCCCCAGAAAGACCACATCTTTGCCCTGCGCCTGCATCTGCTTCCAGGTTTGCTCCAGCAGCGGCATCTCTTCTTTACAAGGCGCGCACCACGAAGCCCAAAAGTTCAAGACCACAGGTTTGCCCTTCAGGTCTGCCAGCGAAAGCGTGCTCTGGCCGCCAGCGGGATGCAGCAAGGTCAGCGTAAACGCGGGCGCGGCATGCCCGACCAGCGGGTCTGCTGGCGCGGTGGGCGATGCCGGGGTCAGTAGTTGGGTCAAGATGAACGCCAGCAGCCCGATATTAACCAGGCTCGCCAGACAAAAGATGACCACCCTGCGCCTGCTCCGCTGCTTCCGCACCGGCGCTTGAAGAGGGGCAGACTCAGTATGCCCAGACTCAGCAAGTTCAGACATGCGCGGTCCCTTTCTTCAGAACGAAGCCGGGCATCGCCAGCCAGCAGCGCGTTAACTGGCAGAGCGTTTCCGGGGCTGCCTCCAAACAAACCAGAGCGCGCCCAGCAGGACTAATCCAGCAAGTGCCACCGCCAGCAGCAGCAAAAGACGACTCGGGGAGATGGCTGATGATGAGGATGGCCCCGCCGGTGGCGTGGGAAAGGCCGTGTTTGTTTTCGGTGGATAGGTGCCGGTGATGATAAAATGCGGAGTTCCGCCCACCCCAAAGCTGGCAATCACTTTGCGTCCCGGCACATCGAGCATCACCACCTGGCCGTTGCCAAGCGCCACAAAGCCGAGCGTCCCGTCGCTGGTGATGGCAATCGACTGCGGCGAGCCGTTCAGATGAAAGACCCGCACCGGCTCGCGCGGCGGCGTCGTCATGCTCGCCGTCACGGGAATAAGGACATCCAGTTGATCGCGCATCTCATCAGGCACATAGACCTCGCCCGTCGTCGCGTCATAATCCATCGTGCCAAACGGCCCTCCGCTGAGCAGCGTGCGAATCACCTTGCGAGAACCAAGATCAACGGCCACTACCGTTCCCTGGCGGGTGGTCACATACGCGGTAAAGCCGCCAGGCCAGCAGATATATTGCGGCCCGGCGGCAACCGGCACAGCGCCAAGCAGCGCGCCGCTCGCGTCGAAGATGGTAATCGCGTTGGGTCCGGTAATCCAGAGTTGATTCGGCGTTGAGGGCGTGGCGTCAACCGCTGTCGAGGCCGTCACCGCCATTCCATAGATGGGTTCGTGGGTATCGAAGGCCCGTTCAATGGCACAGGTCGTCGGATTCAGCGCGCGCACGCTCGTATCTCCCTGGCCCGCCGTGTAGACCACAGGCGTATTCAGGCTGAAGGCCAGCAGCGAAGGCTGCCCCGGAACGTTGGCCGCGCACATCGTCTTGCCCGTTTTCGCGGTAATCACCACCACGCGGCCCAGCGTCGGCTGCGTAACATACAGCGTGGACCCATCCGGGCTGAGCAAGACCGCGTGCGGATTTCCGGCCACCGCAATGGAACCCGCCACGCGCTGCTGGGCAATATCGATGACGCCGATGCCGTTTGCGGCTCCGGCCACATAGGCAAGCTGAGGCGCGCCCCCATCTGCAAAGGCAGATGAGGGGAACAGCCCCAGCAGCGCCAGCAGCAAGCCAACGATACAAACTCCATAGCCAGAGAAACGTAAGATCACAGGCACGAACCCGCCCTCACCTTCAGGCAATGACCCGGTCTATCACCATCAAGGCGAAGAGCAAGGCCAGGTAGCAGTTAGAATACCAGAAAAGCGTGCGCGCCCACCGCTTGGTATCGTCGCGGAAGACCCGCACAGCAATGTACAGGAATCCGCCGCCAAGCGCAAGCGCTGATACCAGATAGAACAGGCCCATGGTGCGGGTCACGAAAAGAATCAGCGTGGCCGCCAACAGCAGCAGGCTATAAAGCAGAATCTGGCGCTTGGTTTCTTTCTCGCCCTTCACCACGGGCAGCATCGGAATGTTGGCGCGCGCGTAATCGTTCTTGATGAGCAGCGCCAGCGCCCAGAAATGTGGCGGCGTCCAATAAAAGATGATCGCAAAAAGCCAGATTGCCGGAAGCCCTACCGAATTGGTCACCGCTGCCCAGCCAACCAGGGCGGGCACGGCTCCAGCCGCGCCACCAATGACGATGTTTTGCGGCGAGGTGCGCTTGAGCCATAGCGTATAGATGAACACATAGAACAGGATGCCGGACAAGGCCAGCAGGGCGCTGAGCAGATTCACAAACAGCGTCAACGCCGCGAAAGAGAGCGCCGCCAGCGCCAGCCCAAAAATCAGGGCGTGTCGGGGAGGCACCTTGCCCGACGGCAGAGAGCGGCGGCTGGTGCGGCTCATCAGTTGGTCGATATCGCGGTCAAAGTAGCAGTTGATGGCGTTGGCGCTGCCCGCCGCGCACGCGCCGCCAAAGAGCGTCGCCAGCACCAGCCCAAGCGGTGGAAACCCGCTCTGCGCAATCGCCATAGAGGCCAGCGTCACCCCCAGCAGCAGCACCGTCACATGCGGCTTGAGCAGATTCATATACGCTTTTATAGGCATGTTCGTACCAGCCGCTTGAGACGGCTCTTTGGCTGCCTCGCTGACAACCTGCGTCTCGCCCACCGGCCCACGCACCCATTCGCGTTCTGGCGCGGAAGCTTCGGCGGATGGCTCAGCCGCCGGTTTGGCCGGAAGGTCGCGGAAGGCCAGCATTGTCATCCCCACCAGACACCCCCAGACGGCAGTAGCGCAGGCCAGATGAAAGCCCTGCGAGACGTTATAGCCGTCGGTGTTGTTGGCCGAACCCAGCAACACGATGGCCGCGCCGAAACCGCTCTGGATGACGAAGAACACTCCAGCCAGGACCGCCAGCAAGGCTTGCCGGGGAGCTTCGCGGCGACGGCGCATGGCATAGATGATGAGGCCGATCAAGAACAGGCCAACGATGGTGGCAACCGCGCGATGAAACAGATTGATGAAGACCAGCGGCATGGCCGAACTGGGAATGTCGGTGCGCCCGCACAGCGGCCAGCCGGGACAGACCAGATCAGCGCTGTTGCCGCGCACGTTGGAGCCGCTAAGCAGCAGGCCATAAGTCAGAATGGTTCCCGTCAGGGCCAGGCCCGCGAAGCGGCGCGCGCTGCGATACGTTCCGGCCACGGGCCGTTTCTCGCCAAGCACACCGGCGGCAACAATCATTATGGCAAAGAAGGCCAGCGCGGTGCCCAGATGGGCGGTGACAATCGACTGCGGCAGATCATTGAGCACCGTAATGCCGCCCAGAATCACCTGCGCGATCAACAGCACCACCGCAATCACCGTCGGAATGACATAGCGGCGCTGGCGTGCCCAGATGAAGATGGCAAGCGCAAAGAGCACCGTCAGCGTGCTGACAATGGAGGCGGTCAAGCGGTGCGAATACTCAATATCTGTGTGCAGATCAAGCGGCGGTATCAGGCTGCCGTGACACGTCGGCCAATCGGGACAGCCCAGGCCAGAGTCCGTAATACGCACAATTCCGCCGATGATAATCAGCGCGTAGATAAAAGCAACAGTTATCCAGGCCAGGCGACGAATATGAGCCAGCGTCACCCGGCTGAAAAAGCGGCTTTGAGACATGGAAATGTCCTTCTTACTCTGTTTATGGCAGCCACTGCCGCATGCCATCCTCCAGCCCGATTTCCTCATCGTTCAGGTCGGACGCGGCGTTCGAGTCAAGGGTCTCGTAGGAAAGGCGCTCGTGTCCCTGGGCATCGATGACAAACAGGATGGGGTCATGCACTACCGACCCATCGGAGGCAATCGCATCATAGACATGATAGGACCGGTATATAGCCAGGAGTTGCTGTGATGAGCCGGTGAGGAAAAGCCACTGGTGCAGCATGCCGTGATCGAGCGACCAGGTTTGCACGTCATTGACGCTGGTGGCATCGGGGTTCGCGTTGACCGCAACCAGCGCAATTTTGCTGGCTGCCGCAGTGCCCATCTGCTGCCTGGCGTTGAACATGATCGTTGCCGTCAGCGGGCACAGCGTCTTGCAGCGCGAATCGATGAATGCCAGAATCACCTCTTTCCCGCGCAGCGCCGAAAGCGTTTGTTGTTGCCCAAACTGGTCGGTGAGCGTGAAGTCCGGCGCGAGGTCGCCAGACATAGGAAAGCCAGCCGTGACCAGGCTGGGCGTTTGCCCAGCCGCCTGGCTGCGGTTCAGATTGATGAGCCTGATACCCCAGACCACTGCGGCGATGATGACCAGCGCTGAAGTCACGACACAGATAGCCAGAGCCAGCTTTTGCATACCGTCAAGGCGACGCATGGTCCTGTCCTTTCAGGGAGGTTTTTTTTACCCTTCCGTGGCGCGAGGCGTTTGCAGCGCGATGCTGGCATCGTCCGAATGCTCGGCAAGCCACCGCTGGAAGAGGATGCTCAGCGCCAGGCCGAACGGAACATCACCGAATGTCCACATGATGCCCGCGCCAAGCTGCTGATCGTGCAGCGCCGCCAGGATGACCGGCGCGGTTGCCAGGTGGACATAGGGCGCGTAGAGCGGAACCTGAGCAAAGCCAAGCAGCGCCGCCAGAACAACGTTTTGAATGATGGCAAAGCCCACACACATCATCTGCCCAAGGGAGTTCGCGCGGGGAACGAAAGGCGGCGACGATATTATCTGGGTCCAGAAAATCAGGCTCACCAGCAGAAAGGTCAAATGCTCGCACCAGTCGTGGATGGTATCGTTGGTGAGCGCCAGATCATACAGCGTCGGCCAGTGCCACACCCAGATGCCCGCCAGCAGCAGCGCGCAAGAGATCATGGGGTGGCGCAGCCAGTGCTCCACCCCAGCAACAACACGTCTTATGTTCGGTGTCGCCGCTGCGCGGGCAAGCCTGCGCATCCAGCCGGGGAACCCCAGCCACAACGGCTGAAGCGGGGCGGCTGCCACCAGCAGCGGCGCTATTACAACCAGCAACAGCAGATGCTGGATCATGTGTACCCAGAATAGCTGACCAGAAAGGATGTCGACGGGAGCAGAATCGCCGACAAGCGCCAGGAAAAGTGCGATGACAAAGTACACGCCCCGCCAGAACCAGCTATCCCACCGATATCTACCAGCGCGGGAACCAGCCCTGGAGGCTTTCGACGCCACATCCGCTTTGACAAGCGACATCCAGCCACGGATATACAGCACTTCAGCAACCACACACCCAAGCAGCACCGTGGGCGGAACAGGCCACCCATTAGCATACACCCAGATCGTCATTGCAGCGCTCCTGTATATCCGCAGCTTTCGCGTCTCAAAGAATCACAGTAAACAGCCAGATGAGCACACCGGAGAGCACCGTATAGTACCACCAGTACCCTGCCGCCTGGACAAGATATTCTTGCCCTTTCAGCCTGCCATTGGCGCTGCGCCCGGTCATCAAAACGCCGACAACAGCGGCCAGGAACAGGTGAACGGTCGAGAACCCCGTCACCAGCAGCACAATACTCTGGTAGGTATCGTATGCCGGGGCGGAAAGCGGCGCGGTGGTATAGTTCAGCGCCAGCCAGTACCAGATTTCACAGCCAAACGCCCCCAGCATCAGCAGCATCGCCAGCACAACGGCGGCCTGCTGGTTGCCTCCTGCGCGCACGCTGCGCTCCCACCAGAAGTAGCACAGGCCACTGAGCACCAGCACAATGGCAACGATCAAGCCGGGCGGGAAGGCAGGCTGGTCCGTCGAAACCTTGAAGGCGTTGGCCGTGTTGATCGCGTTGAGATAGCCTCCTGCGGCCATGATAGAGGCTACCATCATGACATCCGAGATGATAAGCAAGATCACAATGGCGCGCGCCCGCGAAACCCTGGTGTGCAGCGGGAGCGCGTGAGACTCCCCTTCGTGCGCGTGTTCTGTGGCTGTAATGGCAGTTTCACTCATGGTTTATCCTCATCCCTCCGTCTGCAACTCGGCCTTCGCAGGAGCAGCGCCCACAGTCGCTTCTTCCGCTTCAGGCTCACCGTAGTTGTAAGGATCGGATGTGATGACTGGCAGTTCCTCAAAGTTCTCCAGCGGCACCGGCGTGGGCACCGTCCACTCCAGAGTCTTGGCGCCCCACTCGTTGGCCTCGGCCTTCTCGCCGCGCACCAGCGTCATCACCACGTTGTAGATCAGGGTGAAGACCGACGCGGCGATGAGGATGGCAAACAGACTGGCAATCAGGTTGGGAACGGCATATTCAGGCGGAACAGACGCCTGCCAGCGGGCCTCACCTTCCAGGCCAGCATAGAACAGCGCGCTGAACGTGCCCACAAAGCCGATTTCAAACAGCCAGAAATGCAGCTTGCCCAGGAATGGGTCAAGCCGCTTCCCAACCATCTTGGGGAACCAGTAATAGAAGCCCGCCATAAATCCGAAGACCATGCTGCCGACGAGCGTGAAATGGAAGTGCGCCACGACGAACATGCCGCCGTGCAGAATCTCGTCGGTGGGCACGTCGGCCAGATACAGGCCCGTGATGCCGCCGATCACGAAATTGACCAGCAGCCCCACCACAAATAGCAGCGGCACGGTCACCCAGATTTTGCCGCGCCAGAGCGTTCCCACCAGCACCAGGAAGACCACGCCGGTAGGAATGGAGATCAGTTCGGTATCGAGCATGAAGGGGCCACCAATAGCGGCCTCTGAACCGCTGGTGTACAGGTGATGCCCCCACACGATAAAGCTGAGGACGGTAATGCCCACCAGTCCGCTGACCATCAGCCGATACCCGAACAACGGCTTGCGCGCAAACACCGAGGCAATCTCGGCAGCGATGGCTAACGACGGCAGGGCAATCACGTACACCTCCGGGTGCCCCATGAACCAGAAGAGGTGTTCATAGACCCAGTTGCTGCCGCCCATGGTGCCAATGAAGAAGGAAGTCTGGAAGACCCGATCCATCAAGACCATGATCTGGGAGGTGAAGAACGCGGGGAACGCCGTCAGGCCAAGAACGACCGAAAGCAGCACGCCCCAGACAAAGACCGGAAGCCGCCCCCAGGTCATGCCCTTGGTGCGCAGAATCAGGACGGTGGTCACGATGTTCACCGCCGCAATCGTCGTCGAAAGGGCGAACAGGATAATGGTGAAGGCATAGGCATCTTGCCCTGGCCCGCCCTGGTCGGCGAGCGGGGCATATCCCGTCCATCCGGTTTGGAACCCGCCCAGGAACAGCGTAGACAGGAAAACAGGCAGGGCAGTGAACAGCAACCAATAGCTCAGCGCGTTGAGCCGGGGGAAGGCCATGTCGCGCGCGCCAATCATGATGGGCAGGATGAAGTTGCCGAATGGGCCGCTCACCATGATGATCGTGGAGGCAATCATCAGAATGCCGTGCATGCCCACGATGGTATTATACGTGGATGGCGTGAAGAAGAGCGCTCCAGGTTGGGACTGCTCCAGGCGAATGGAGAACGCGCCCAGAGACCCCAGCAAGAAGGTGAACAGGACGGTTGCCAGATACTGCATGCCCACGACCTTGTGGTCGGTGGTATAGCGGAAGTAGCGCCAGAAGCCCTGGTCCTTACCCGCTAAGTCCTGTTCTTCGGCCAGCGTTGGTTCCTTGCGGCCAAATCCCCATTTGATGATGCCGTTAAAGGCTCCAATGCCAATAAAGAAGAAGATCGTCCAGCCGGCATAGACCGCAACGGCGGTGGAATCGTTGGTGTAATCGATGACATCAGGAGTGGGCGGCGACACAATGTGGCTCACGATGATCCCACACACCGCCGCGCCAATTACCCCCAGGATGATGCCAGAAAACACGCTGGGAAACAGCAGTTGAAAGAAGCCACGGCGTTTGACATGAACGCCGACATCGGTGGTGGCAGCTACGCTCATGGTTGCCCTCCCAAACTTTGTATCCAGGCATTAAAATCCGTTTGAGACACCACCCTCACGGCTGACCACATAAAGGTGTGATACAGCCCGCATAACTCCACACAAACCACTTGATAGTCCCCAACCGCCGTGGGTGTCACCACCTGGGTGGTGGTCGTCTGTCCTGGATTGGCGTCCACGCGCACACCCAGCGCTTGAATAGAAAAGCCATGCAGCACATCTTTGGAAGTCACTTCAAACTGCACCGGCTGATTTACCGGCAGTTCCAGCACCTGGCCCGCGCTGGAAATCTGATATTTTGGATAGTAAAAGGTCCACAGCCATTGCTGGCCGGTCACCTGGACGATCAGCGTATCATTGGACGCAGCGCTGGTCTCTTGATAGAGGCCAAACATGCCCCAGATGACCAGAAACAGGCAGAGGATGCTGGTAACTCCTAACCAGCCGACCTGAACCCCTAGCCGGGGCTGCATCCGAATACCATCTTGTGTTGGCCGCTCCCTGGTTCTGAACACAAACAGGCTGTAGCCAAGAAAGACCCAGACGAACATCGCCACCGGGATGGCGAGAACCGTAAAGACGACAATCGTCAGGTTATCGAATGCGCCAGCATCGGTGATCTCCGTCGGAAGGATGAACTGCGCGACAACCAACCATATTGCAATTCCCAGGATAGAGAGCACAATCCAGAGAAGAACGGCCCGTCGCAGATGATGAGGTTCTGTCCGGGCTGGCGAAGCGCCCCCAGCAGTTTCCGGGACTGTAGCTTCGGACATCTTACCCCCCTTAATAACTCGTGACGTTTACAAATCCGGCCATATAGCCAATCGTTGCCATTGGCCCAGCGAAGCCGTGTTGGTCGCCCTGAAGCCCGTTGCCACAAGGGTCATAGCACTTGAAGACGTACTCGGTGCCAGCAGGCCCTGTCTTGAACGAGAAGGAAATGAGGTTGGGCGTGATCGGATAACCGGTGTTCGGGTCGGTGGCAGCATCGTCGGCCACCCCGACGATTGGCACACTGACAAACAACTGATCGGCGCTGTCGGTGCCAGGCTTGGATTGAATCGTAAAGGTGTGGGAAACCGTCGAAGCATCAACCTGGCTCACGCTCTGCCCGTTGACCGTCTCGGTCCCGCCAGTCGTTCCCTGCACCTGGTCGAAGTAATCGTTGTGCAGCGGCGTTGCGCTATCAAAGTTAGCAATGATAATGGTGACGGTGCTGTTGGCGGGCAACTCGAAGTTCGTCGTTGGGCAATAGGTGACCCAGTCGATTTCCGGGTCCGTGGCATCGGTATGGCACACGTGACTGTCAGGATAGGTGGAGAGATCGAGGGTAGCGGTGTTGGGGCCGGTTTTGGTGGCCTTCAAAACCGAAGGAACATAGCCCAAAGCCGCCTCCGAGGAAAGGCCATACCAGACTGCGGCGACCAGGCCGAAGCCCAGCACAAAGGCACAAATGATGCCGAGATAAAAGCCAGCCGAATGTTTCAATGCAGACCCCCTTATTCGTCTTCTTCGACGCCAAAGCTAGCTCGTCTGCTGCTCCTTTTACCGCGCCAGCTTATGGCCGTGACGATGTGGTTTCATCAGCCATTCCAGGCCAGACCTGGCCTCTGCTTAGAGTCTGATTGCCAGCACGGGGCGGGTCGTTACGGCCCTGAAAGGACGCTGACCCGAGGCGGGGGTTGGAGAGGTGTCGCTGGCTGCGGGGGCTTCGTATCCTGGTTCATGGACTCCCTCCTTTCTGCCAGGAGAGGAGATATTGTTCCTGCCTGGCACTGTTCTTAAGTGTAACGTCAGCGCGTACTATTTCTGTAGCGGCTCTTTTTAACCATTTTCTACAGAAAAAACTATTCGGCTAACGTATGCCTCTTCTAAAAGAGAACCAAACCTGGGATGCCCGAGTCTCATGTACCAGTGCTTACTGCTGCTGTGTTCGCAAAGGGAGCCGAATGGTGAATGTAGTACCCTCGCCTGGTGTGCTTTGCACACTGATTTGCCCCGCCTGCGCTTGCACAATTCCCTGAGCAATTGCCAACCCCAGACCTGCGCCAGAGCCTGTCAAGGGCAATCCGTGTGCCTCATTCTCCCCAGGAGACGCCACCGAAGATTCTGATGGCGCGGGCGAAGGACGCGAATGGGCTTTGTCCGCCCGATAGAAACGTTCATACAGTCTCGGCAGATCAGCCGCAGCAATACCAATCCCCGTATCACGAATCGAAACCTTCACCTGATGCGTTTCGCTCACACCCGTCAGCGTAATGCTGCCCCCTGGCTGGTTATAGCGGATGGCATTGTCGAGCAAGATGAGCCAGAGCTGCTGGAGGTGATCGGCATTTCCCATCACCCAAAGATTCGGTTCCAGGTGGGCATTAAGTGTCAGGCTGCTTGCCTCGGCATGGCGGTGTAGCTGCTTGACCAGCCCTTCTAACTGCTCGGTCAGCGCCACAGGTTGGGGAGCGGTCTTCACCGCGCCTGCATCCAAACGGGCCAGCAAAAGCAGTTCTTTCAAGAGACGGGTCATGCGGTCAATCTCGCCAAGCGCATCATCCACCAGTTCGATCTGATCATCCAATTGCCCACTGGCCTGAATGCCCACTGGCGCATCTGGTGTTTCTAAAGTTAGCCCGCCTGTTGATGATGTTTCACTCGCCACCAATACCCTGGAAGGACTGGCGCGCCTGGCGCGTAACTCGCGTCCAAGCACATCAACATCAGCCCGAATCAACATCAGCGGCGTCCGTAGTTCATGGGAAGCATCAGCCACAAAATCGCGCTGGTGGTGGAATGCTGCCCGCACTGGCACTAACGCGCGGCTGGCAAGAAAAAACCCACCGGCCAGCGCCAGCACCAACCCACCTGCGCCGACCACCACCAGCACCAGCACCAGCATGTGCAATTCATGCTCATAAGGCTCGGTCGAGGTCCCCAGTTGCAGTACCCCCACCAGGACGCCACCACGTGTAATGCGCTCGGTACGCAGGCGCACCTCGACTGCTCCGTTCGCGCCAACATCCACGGTGCGCATATCAGGTTTTCCGCTCGCCAGGGTCGCGTGGACGGCATCCATATTAGGAATGCCAGCAAGTTTCTGATTCAACGAATCTTGCAGAACGGTCCCATCGTTCCGCAGCAGCACGAGGAACACGCCAGAGACATCGCCATCAGTATCATGGTCATGGTCGGGGTCAGAGAGATCATTGTCCAGGAGAGGCTGCACGATCTTAGCCCGCCCTGCAAGCTGCTCATCAAGCTCCCCTACCAGCACCTGGTTAGCCACGAAATATGCCGCCAACGCAAAAGCAACAATGATTACTCCGGTCACCGCAATGTTCCACAGCACCAGGCGGCGACGGGTAGCAGCGAATAACGCAGTACTCATAACAGACTACCCTCGAATGCTGTAGCCAACCCCTCGGATCGTTTTTATCAACTGCAAGGCAAAGTCGCGATCTACTTTTTCGCGCAGATAGTGGATATAAATATCGACAATATTGCTGACGGCATCTTTATCATACGGCCAGACATGGTCGGTAATCTGCGCCCGTGAAAGCGCCTGGCCGGGGTGACGCATCAGATATTCTAATAAAGCAAATTCGCGCATGGTCAGCAGAATTAGTCGGCCATTCCTCTGCACCTCATGGCGCTGCAAATCCATCGTCAGGTCACCCACCTGCAACAGCGGCTCCTGGGGCAGAGCAGGTGCGCGGCGCGACAGAGCGCGCAGCCGGGCCAGCAGTTCTTCAAAGTCAAAGGGCTTGGTTAAATAATCATCGGCTCCGGCATCCAGGCCGGCCACTTTATCTTCAAGCTGATCGCGTGCTGTTAGCATCAGAATGGGGGTCGCAATGTTATGCGTGCGCAGCCAGCGACACACCTCAACGCCACTATAACGAGGCAACATGACATCCAGAACGATGAGATCATATGCGCCGAAGCCAGCTTTCCCGATGCCTTGCTCACCATCAAAGGCCACATCCACTACATAGCGTTCATCTTCCAAAACTCGGCGGATCAAACGCACTAATCGCCGCTCATCTTCGATGACGAGAACTTGCATACTCCGTACTCCCTGATTTTGATGAGAGCCAGAGAAGTTATAACACAGAAAAGCAACGCCTCTTTCATTGAAAGATAACATCCAAACATTGGAATTTCATTGAAAATCTCTTAATACCTTCTGATATGCTTCCTTCCCCGTCAACGAAACAGTGTCATCGACCAATAGGTGTGTAGGGCTTACAAGCAGTAGGAAATATGGGCTAACTGCCAAAAAGCGCGTCATAAAGCTGCTTTTGCTGGCTCTATAATAGCAGCAACGCTTGCAGGACAGGCAAGCTGCGGTATGATGCTCACTTCTCGATGCAACCAGCACGGCAGAGAGCATCTGATAGATACGCCAACAAGGGGGTCTACTCCGCATGAGCAGGCTCATAGCTTTCTTCCAAAGCAAAGTTTCTTTAGCCATCATCGGCGCGTTGCTCTTTGGGGGCGCGGCGGCGCTCATAGCTGCCGGGCCTTTCTCAAGCGCGCCCAATCAATCTGCCACGACGCATCTGCAAACGTCTGCAAACGTTGCAACCGCAGGAATTGCGACTGCTCCACCGATCACACGCACGGCCACGCCAGGCAAATCTCCCACAGCCACGCCAACGCCGCGCCCTCCAACCCCTACCCCTACACCCACCGCAAGCAGCGGCCAGACAACGCTTCGTGGCACAGTGACCAGCGTGAACACCGACTCTAACTCGTTTATGATCCGGCTGGGGACTGGCAGCACCGCAACGGTCAGTGTAACATCACAAACAACCTTCCAGGGTCTCTGCACGTCGTTGAATGGCCTCACTGCGGGATGGCGCGTCAGGTTACAGGGGACTTATCAAACTGGTGGCGCTTTTGCGGCCTCTTCTGTGTATTCCTATATTGATAACTAAGAGCGGGCAAGCGTTAAGAAAGAGAGCATGTTATGAGCTTTGGGAACGGCGATACAGCCGGACTGCCAATCGTCTCACCGGCCAGTATGATGCCAGTGCAAGTGCTGCGGCGAGAAGTCATTGCCGATGGGGTCGTCTCTCTGTTTCTGGTGCTGCCAGATACCGAGCAAGCTCCAGCGCCTTATCAGCCAGGGCAGTTTGTAACCCTGGCCGTCCCCACCTTCCGCAAAACCATTTACCGGTCCTATTCACTGTGTGGCGATGGCCGACCCGACCAACCCTGGGAAATCACCATCAAGCGGCTGCATATGGGGACCGTTTCCAGCTACTTATTCGATAAAGTCAAAGAAGGGTCGCTGCTGTACGCGAGCATGCCGCGCGGCACATTTACGCTGCCCCAAAATATTCAGCCAGGCACCCCTTTGGTTTTTGTGGCGGTTGGCAGCGGCATCACCCCGATTGTAGGAATGCTGAGCGCGCTGGCGCTGCTTCCGGCAGAATATCGTCCCCAGGCGCAGTTGCATTATGCGTCCAAATCGCTGACTGAGATGATCTATCGCCGCGAACTGCAAGAGCTAGACCCGAAAGAACAGTGGCTGCGCCGCTGGCTCTATTTATCCTCAGATGGCAATCGCATGACGCCTGAAGCCGTGATGGCAAAGGCTCAACATCTGGCATTGCAGGCGCATTGGTATATGTGTGGCCCGGATACCTTGAAGCGCGACCTGCAAGGGCTGTTGGAAGAGTGGGAAGTTCCTGATGAACAGATACACGCGGAAATCTTCACCCCGGCCAGGCCGACTCAGCCTATCGCGCCCACAGGCCGCGCCAGCAGCGGCGCTCTTGGGAACGCGGCGCAGCTTTATGTCGAAGAAACCGGAGCCACGCTGGATGTGCGCCCCAACGAAACGCTGCTTGCCACGCTGGAACGACATGGCTATCGTCCCGATTTTAGCTGCCGGGCTGGCTCGTGCGGCGCGTGCAAGTTGAGAGTGCTGGCCGGGCAGGTGCAACCCGTTGGCGAGGCGCTCAGCGCGGCTGAGCGGCGGGCGGGCTACGTGTTGAGTTGCATTGCCGTGCCGCAGGAAGATGTCACCATTGCCTCAGGTGGGCGCGCGCCCGCAGGCGGCGTAGCTTTTACGCCCAGGCTGGCCCCCAACGCCGTGCCCAACACACGGCAGACTGCTGTCATGCGCACACGCTTTGCCGCGTTGCTGGCAGTGGGCGGGCTGGTCTTTGGCTCCTGGCTGCTCACCAACCACAAGCCAGCCAGTCTCACCGCAAACGCGGCATCAAACAACTCCAGCGCGCCCACGCAGCCAGCCGGGCAGGGGAAGACGCCAACCGGCACATCTCCCACTGCCACGCCCAGGCCAGGCACCACCACCACGCCGAGGCCAGGCACAACTGCCACGCCCCAACCAGGCACAACTGCCACGCCTAAGCCGCAGCCGGGGACAACGCCAACGCCCAAACCGCCGACACCAACACCGACCCCGCAACCACCCAAACCGACACCCACGGCTACCTCTACCCCCACGCCCCACCAGTAGAAAGGGAGGCGAAGGATGACCAGCATCATCGCGCATGAGCGCCTGCTCCTGGAACAAAAGGAGCGCATTATGGCAACCGAGGTCGGGGTGCATGTGGCCGTCGCGCCAGGGGAAGCAGCGAGCGCCCGCGCCGCGATAGACTCCAGCATGGCCTGGTTTCGCGAAGTTGACCGCAGGCTGACACGGTTCAGCGCCGAAAGCGAACTCAGCCACTTGAACGCAAGCGCTGGCTGCTGGTTCGCAACGTCAGAAGCGCTGTTTACCGCCGTGCGCGATGCGCTGGCCGCCGCCCAGGCGAGCGATGGCCTCTTTGACCCGGCGCTGCTGCCGCAACTGGAGGCGCTGGGCTACGACCGCGATTTTTCGCTGCTGACTCAGCGCTCCGGCGAGGCAGACGAAGCAGAAGTACAGGCTAGCTATCCCCTCGGCCTGTGGCGCGACATCAAGCTGGATGTGAAAGCGCGGCGCATTCACCTGCCAACGGGCGCGCGGCTGGACCTGGGCGGCATCGCCAAAGGCTGGGCAGCCGATAGGGCGATCAAGCGCTTTTTCCAGCATGTCGATAACGTGATTGTCAATGTTGGTGGCGATCTGCGCATGCGCGGCGGCCCCAGAGAAGGGGAACTGTGGGCAATTGGCATCGGCGATCTCGATGAGACCGGCCACGCCGATACCAGCAACCATCGCGCCGTCATTACCTTTGGCCGTGGCGGCCTGGCAACCTCGGGGTCCACCAGACGCTGGTGGTATCATCAGGGTACACGGCAGCATCATGTGCTCGACCCGCGCACCGGGCGTCCGGTCCCGCTCTGGATGCACGCTGAGCAGCCGGAACCAGAAGCAATCGATGCGGGCAGCCTCATCGCCACAGCCACGGCCCTGGCCCCAACTGCCGCCAGAGCCGAGGTAGCCACCAAAATGGCGCTGCTGCGCGGCTATCCTGAGGCGCTGCGCGCCGTGGAGGCTGCCTGGCAAAACGATCTGTCAGCCGCGCCGCATCTTCCGGCTGATAGAGGAGTCGCGCTGCTGCTGGTGTTGGGGAACGGAGAAGTGGCCGTTTCCGCAAATTTGGAAGCATATCTTGAGACTTGCGCAGGGGGAGGCATGCTATGGCTTTAATCCTGGGGCTGAGCGTGCTCTTTCGGCAAGGGCACAGCGCACTGGAAAGCGCCGCCGCAGCCAGCCCGCTGCTGTGGTATCTCACGCGCACCACTGCCGTATCCGCGTACGTCACGCTCTCTTTTGCCGCCATGCTTGGCATGCTGCGCGGCGTGGCGCGGGGGTCGGGCGAGCGCTTATCCTGGGTCACTGATGAACTCCATCAAGTGCTGGCGACAGTCTTTGCCGCCCTGGTCGCGCTGCATCTGCTCACCCTCTTCTACGACCCCTTCCTTCCCTTTTCCCTCACAAACCTTCTTCTCCCAGTCAATGAGCCATATCGCCCGCTTGCCGTTGACCTGGGAGTTGTCGGCCTCTATACTCTGGTCGTCGTCCTGTGCAGCACCTGGATACGCCGCTCCATCCCATATCGCTTCTGGCGTGTGCTGCACTATGCCAGTTTTGCCACCTTCGTTCTGGTCACCTTGCATGGCCTCCTCGCGGGCAGCGACGCGAGCCAGCCCTGGATGCGGGCGCTTTATGCCGGAGCCACTGCTGCTGTCTGTTTCCTCGGCGTGATGCGCTTTCTCACCCAAAGGCGGCGGCGCGAGCCAGTGCCAGCAGAACCGCTCTATGAGGAAGAGGAGACGCTGTACGATGAAGGGGAGGAAGAAGAAGGATTCGAGGACATTGTTCCAGAGCCATCTCCTCGGCCCAACCTGTGGCCCTATAGGCCATGAGCACGCCTCAGTTGTCTCAGGCTTCCTCCAGATGCTATGATGGATGCAGTGGACCGTTGGGATTGCTCCCAGCGAGAACAAACCATCAACGAGGCATATCCATGAGCATCGAGGCGCTCACCGCGCTCATTCAGCGCGCCACCGCTGACGCCGAGTTTCGCCGTCAGCTTCAATTCGACCCGCGCCAGGCATTGCAGGGCGTGGACCTGACCGCCGCTGAGTTCAACGCCCTCAAGAGCGGCAGCCCGGCCAAGCTGCGCGAACTGGGCCTGGACGAAGCGCTCAGCAAGCAGGGCACGCGCATCCGCCTCAGCCCAACCTTGCGCTGGCCGCTCACGTAACCATCAGGGGAAACAACAAGCCAGTGGGGAAGCGATGATACGATTTGAGGATTGGACCGGGCTGCATGGCGGCAATACCCGCATTGGTCTGGAGCGCAGCGAGCGCGTGGTGAAAGTCTACGCCGACAGCGAAGCCGAACTTGCCGAGTGGGGGCGATTGCATGGCCTGAAAGCAGAATGGATGGACCGCCGCCGCCCCGAGCAGCCGCATTATGACCTCTTTCGCCGCAGCTTGCTGATTGTCCCCCCAACCGTGCGCGTCCTCACACCAGCCGAAGTCAAGGAGCGCATTCGCGCCGAACGCCTGGCCCGGCTCGGCAAGCCTCTGGCAAAGCGGCCCATGCAGCGGAGATAACTGCTAACTCTCAACCGCTTTCTGCTCGCCAACTTCCACCACCAGCCGTCGCGATGGCGGCGGGGGCGCTTTCGGAATCGTCACCGTCAGCATGCCACGTTCCAGCACTGCCCGCGCGCCCTCAATGTCGCCTGCGCCTGGCAGCGCCACCGAGCGAAAGAAGCGTTCCACTGTGCGCTCCAGCTTGGTGCAGCCCTCGATGCGCGTGTGCCTGGTGTGGACCATCTCAGCTTTGATCGAGACTTGATTATTGCGCACCGTCACTTCCACCTGATCGGGTTCCACCTCTGGCAGTCCCGTCTTCACCAGATAGTTGCGGTCCGTCTGATACAATGTCGTCGAGGTGAGCGTATCGCCGTCTTCGATGACGGTCTCCAGTGGCTGGGCAAACGTCTCATCCAGCAATTTATCAATCGCCTGGCGCAACGTCGTCAACGTCTCGCCAGGCTGCCAGCGAATCATTGTTTCCATCTGTATTCTCCGTTCCCTTCAGTCAGGGCGGCCAGCGCAGGGCTTGCCATCTGACAGATTTCATGCAAGAGCTATGCCAGGAGGGAAAAGGCTTGAAATTGCCGCTTGCAGCCCTGGGCTATGGCTTGCCAGCAGGCGTCACCACGTCTATGGCTGTGGGCATCTTTGTCGCCACGCTCGCGCTGATTATGCTGCGCCCGAAACAATTGAACGAGGCGCTGGCCGCGCTGGCTGGTGGCATCGCCATGATTGCGGCGGGTATCGTCAGCCCCTGGCAAGCCCTCCAAACGCTGCTGGGCGACTGGAACATCTTCCTCTTTTTCCTGGGCATGCTCACGCTCAGCGCCCTGGCCGAGCGTGCGGGTTTCTTCGATTGGCTGGCAGCGCAGGCCGCGCAGTTAGCAAAGGGCAGCACGCGCCGCCTCTATCTCAACGTCTTCTTGTTGGGCGCGCTCATCTCGGCCTTTTTCTCCAACGACGCCACGGCCTTGATCTTAACGCCCATCGTCTATTCCCTCATTACGCGGCTGCGCGTCAGCGCCATGCCCTTTTTGTTCGCCTGCACCTTCATTGCCGACACTGCCTCGTTTCTGCTGCCGGTCAGCAACCCCATCAACATCATCGTGCTTTCGCGCTTCAACCTGGGGCTGCTCGATTTCCTGCGCCTGCTCCTCTTGCCCAGCCTGCTGGTCATCGGCATCAATATCGGCGTCTTCTTCTTGCTCTTTCGCCGTCAACTCATCGGAACTTTCGAGATCAAGCGCCTGGGCACGCCCGCCAGCGCCATTCGCCAGCAGAGCTATTTTCGCTACGTCGCCATTGTGCTTGGTGTCGTGGCTGTTGCTTATCTGGTCATCTCTCTGGTGCAGCAGCCATTGTCACTGGTTGCCATCGGCGGGGCCGCGCTGCTGCTGCTGGGCGCGCTGCGCTGGAAACAGGTGCAGTGGAAAGCGCTGGGCAAAGAGCTTTCCTGGTCCATCTTTGGCTTCATCGCGGGCATGTTTGTCGTCGTGCAGGGCGTCGAAAGCATCGGCCTCACCCAGCATGCCGCGCAGCTTTTGACCAGCGTTGCTGGCTCGAACACGCTGGCGGCTACGCTGGTGGGAACGACAGGCGCAGCCGTTGGCTCCAACCTGATTAACAACCTGCCGATGGCCCTGGTACTCATTTCCACCATCGGCGCGCTTTCCGGCAGCACGCCAGGCGTGCGGCTGGCGTTGATCGGCGCGACTATCTTCGGCTGCGATCTGGGGCCAAACCTCACCACCGTTGGCTCCCTGGCAACAGTGCTCTGGCTGCTCCTGCTGCGGCGGCGGGGCATGGACGTGTCCTCGCTGGATTACTTCAAGCTGGGCATCGTCGTCACGCCCCTCATGCTGCTGATCGGCGCGCTGGCAATCTGGTTGATGTTGAAGGTATGATGAGGGCAGAAACTGAGAGAGCGCACGAGCGGAAGCGCGAGGAAGCAATGAACGCTTTATGCTGCCTTGATGGCACCAACACCGAATGGCTGGCACGTCAGATCTTTGGCTTGCTCAATGCCCATGACCTGCGGCTCGTCCTGCTGTATGTCATCGACAGCGGTCCCGGCCAGGATATGGAGCGCATGCGTCAGCGCTATATGGGCATCGGCCAGCGCCGCGCTGATCTGCTGGCGCAGGCGACCCAGGCCGAGCAAGAGCAGGCAGCGGAACTGCTCGCCGCAGCCCTGGAAGTCTTTCGCGCCCAATGGCCGGGTGGCCCTCCAGACGCAGCACAGATCGAGGCAACCTCCCTGCGCGGCAGGCCCGAACAGGAGATTGTTCGGCTGAGCGCCAGCACCCCCTCCGATCTCATTATCATCGGCAATCGCCGCGTCCGTGGGCCACACGAGCCGCCCCATCCGCCTGGGCCAAAATCGGTCGGCCATGTCGCCCGCTTTGTGGTTGATCACGCGCCTTGCCCAGTGCTGCTGCTGCGACCAGCATAATAGAAGAAGAGAAAAGGGATAGTAGTATGGAACTGACCGCGCCTATCGCGCACGTCACCGTCTTTCCAGACCGCGCGCTCATCCAACGCCGGGGCAGCGCCACGCTGGAGGCAGGCGCGCACGTACTCGTCATCGGCGGCCTTCCCAAACGGTTGGAGCGCGATTCGGTGCGCGCCAGCGGCAGCGGGCCAAAGGGCGCGCGCATCGAGCGCCTGGATGTCGCCCCAGAAATCCATGCCGTCACCCCCGAAGCGGAGGTGCGCGCGATGGAGCAAGAGATCGAAGACCTGCAATATCAGCTTCGCCTGCTCGAAACGCGCCAGCAGGCAAGCGCCAACCAGCAGGAATGGCTGAACAAGTTGGGGGAACAGTCGGCAACCGATATGGCGCGCGGCCTGGCCTTCAGTCGCCTCAAGCCCGAAGACTGCGGCGCGTTTTTCACCTTCGCCACCGACCAGGCGCGCAGCCTGAACGAAGCGAAGCTTGATCTGGACAAGCAGCACACCCAGCTTGAGCGCGAACTTCAGGCCAAACAGCGCACGCTGGCCCAGGTGAATCTCTGGCGCGGCACAGACCGCGTGGCCGCCACCGTCGAAATTACCATGACCGAAGCGGGCATCTTCACCCTCGAACTCAGCTATGTCTTGCCCGGCGCGTCGTGGACGCCCCAGTACGATGTGCGCGTCGATGATGAACGCGGCCAGGTCACGCTCACCTATCAAGGATTGGTCAGCCAGTCCACAGGCGAAGATTGGCAGCAGGTGGACCTGACGCTTTCCACGGCGCGGCCCAGCCAGGCCACGCGCGTGCCCGAACTGGACCCCTGGTATCTGCAAGCCTGGACGCCCCAGGTATTCAAGCCCATGAGGAAATCGAGAGGGCTTTCGTTTGGCGGCGCAGCGCCCATGCCTCAATCTGCGGCCTACGGCCAATCGAGCGGTGAAATCATGCTGGATGCAGTAGATCAACTGGCTCAGATAGATGAGGAGCCAGCCCAGGAGGCGGAGATTGCCACCGCCAGCGTCGAACAGTCGGGCGGCGCGCTGCTGTTCCACACCAGCTACAGCGCCGACATCCCCTCCGATGGCTCGCCGCACACTGTCGCCATCGCCCGCGACGACCTGCCCTGCGCCTTCGACTATGTGACCGCGCCGGTCATCGACCTGGTGGCCCATCAGCGAGCCACCATCACCAACCGCACCGAGCGCGTGCTGTTGCCCGGTCGCGCGCATATCTTCCATGGCGAAGCCTATCTGGGCGTCACCGCCATTGAAAAGATCGCGCCCAGCGAAGAGTTCAAGCTCTTTGTGGGCATCGATGACAACATTCGCGTCAAGCGCGACCTGGAAGAAAAGGATGTGGACAAAGGGACAGTCCTACAAACCAACCTGCGCCGCATCACCTATACCTATCGCATGAAGGTGCGCAACTATCGCGCAGCGCCCGCACAGATCACCCTGCGTGATCGCCTGCCCGTCGCCCAGCACGAGCGTATCAAGGTACGCATGCTGGAGATGCGCCCCCAGCCGGACGAGCGTACCAAGCTGGACATCCTGAAGTGGGAGTTCACGCTGCCGCCGGACCAGGAGCGCGTCTTCGATGTGCGCTTCAGCGTGGAATATCCCCGCGACCTGAACGTCACCGGCCTGCCCTGATGCAGCCAGCAGCGGCGAGCGCTGCCAGCAGAGGACTGACGCCCTTGCTGGCAGCGCTCGCGCGCAATCAGCGCGCTTTTGCTAGATCGTGCAAGACAAAACGCTAAAGTTGCCCCTATAATCGGTTATGCTCAGCCAGAGGGTCTCATGTCCACCTGCGGCGGGCACAATGATAAGATCAATCGGAGCGCCAGTAAATGGCTGCGTTACCCGCTGCCAGGCCGAGCTTCCTGGCTTCCAGGCATAGAGATTTCCGGAACCGTTCGAGATCGCCTGAGCCGACAGCAGCACTGCCCCATTACTAAGCGCTGTGGGGAAGAGGTTGAAGATACTGGCGCTTGCCGGAAGACCCCTGGTCGGCAGGGTTTGCCAGGTTTTGCCTCCGTCGATGCTGACCAGTTTCGTATAGCTGGTGCCCTGGCCCGCGCCAACGAAGAGCGTCGGCTGAGCGCCACCAGTGTTGACGGCCTGGAAGGATGCTGTGTCTGGCTGTGCGCTTGGGAACGCGCTCACCTGCGCCCAATGCGCGCCAGCGTCATCGCTCCGCCAGACCGACACTCCTGACTGCGCCTGCGGGTATGTCGCGGCGCTCAGCAGAGCGCCAACCGGCTGCTGGACCGAGCCAACCGGCTGCGCGCACTGCCCCGCTTGCACCAGGGCAAAGATAGCTGAACCTGTCGGGGCAGCCGTAAAGCTGCACGCCCCTTGTCCCTGCGCCAGCAGCGACGTATCTGCTGGCTTCCAGGTCGCCCCATCATCTGTACTAATAATCAAATGTTGATTTCCGTTCTTATCATAGAACGAAGAATAGAGGGAGTCTCCCTGGGCGAAAATATTCCCAACTGGAGCCAGACTCCCCGACATATACAATGTCTGGGCGCACAACAGACAACGCATCAGCGCCCAGGAGTCTCCGCCGTTGGTGCTGTAGTAGGGAACCTGGCAGCCCCCGCCTGAATACGCATTGACCTGCCCGCTGGACGCCTGGCTGCCGGAGCAGGCGGCAGACGATTGCGAAAAGCTCAGCAGGAGAAAGATGTTCTGCGCATCACCAGCATTGACCATAATGCTTAAAAGCTCCGGCTGAGACCCCTGAACCGGCAGAGATAGCTTCTTCCAGTGAGCGCCCTCGTCAGTGGTTCGCTGCAAAAACACCGGAGGATTGCTGCCCATGAGATAGATAGTCTTGGGGTCGCTGGGCGCAATAACCGGCTGGGCAGAAAGATGCGCCAACCCTGGAGGGCTGGACCAGCCCTTGCTGGCAGCAGGGCTGGATGTCGTTGTGTTCCCTGGGTGGCCTGTGGTTGAAGGCTTGCCCGCGTGGCTTGCCAGCAATGCGGCGGTAATCAGGGCGATCACGACCAGCGCGGCCACTGCCGTGACCCACGAAACCACGCGCCGCCTGGGATGCTGGTCCTGGTTGCCAGGCGTGGGCGCAGGAACGGCCCGGCCTGGTTCTTTTTGCATTTGCATATGTTTCTCCAGAGAGTGAAAGGGAATGATTTGTGGTTGGGCAGACGCATCGCGCCGCGCTGCCTCCTGAAGCGCCAGCAGCCAGGGCGGAAAACCTGGCCGCGTTCGGGGATCAGGCAGGCCGCGAATTTGCGCCGCCATGCGTTGATAGTCGGCGCGAACGGCAGCGCACGCCCGACACGAGGACACGTGCGCGTCGAGCGCGCGACGTTCCTCTATCGAAAGATCGTCCAGGTGCGCCGCGAGGAGGTCGGCCCAGCGGTTGCAGGGCTGGGGTACAAAATCGGTCATCCCGTCGGCCCTCCTTTCGCTTTCACATCTGCTTCATGTTCCAGGCGCTCATATGCCTGGCGGAACTGCTGACGCCCTCGGCTGATGTAGACACTGACGCTTTTCTCGTTGAGGCCCAGCAGTCGGGCGATTTCCCGCTGACTGAAACCCACATCGAGTTGCAGGAGCAAACAGGAACGGTTCTTCGGCGAGACCCCCGTCAGCGCAAGTTTGATGCGCTCTGCCTCGCCCGTTTGCTCTTCTGGTCCTGCAATGCTGGGGTAGCCTTCTGGATGGTACCCTCCAGAACCCGCCCAGGGCAGCCAGCGAATCAGCCGAGCACGCCGCAGATGCGAGCGGGCCAAATTGCTTGCAATCCGATAAAGCCAGGGAACAAAGTACGAACCATCCTCGGTGCCGGGTAACGCGCGCCAGGCCGCGAGAAACGTATCCTGGGCCAGATCATTGCCCAGGTCGTCATCCCCCACTAGGCGGGCCAGATACCGGCAAATCGGGACATAGAAGCGCTCATACAGCGCGGTGAAGGCCGCAACATCTCCAGCACGCGCACGCTCCACCAATGCCGCCAGCATCACGTCATCGGCTGACTGCTCTGGCAGCGTGGAACCCTGTGCAGGTTGAGACATCAAAAAGGGCCTCCTTACTCATCGTTCTCCCCCGGCTACCCCTATAACGCATGAGCATAGGGAAACCCTACGAGCTTTTGGCGGTGGGCAATCTCTGCTTGCGATATACTACAGCAGAAAGCCGCAGCGTCTCGCAGAGCCGCACGGCTGCCATCATCCAAAAGAGGAGCTTTTCATGCGTTTAGCAACGTATCGCGCCGACGATGGGCCACGCCTGGGCGTCATTGTTGGCGAACAGATTCTCGACGTGTCGGCGCTGGTCGGATTACGGCAAGTAACCGATATGCTCAGCCTGATCGATTTGGGCGCGGAAGGTCTGGCGCGACTGCGGCAGGACCTTGAAGTTGAAAACGGCCCCATCCTCCAGCGCCAGAACGCGGCGCACAACCTGGCAGACGTGCATCTGCTTGCGCCTATTCAGCGCCCGCGCAAGAATATTTTCTGCATGGGCCAGAACTACGCCGATCACGCTGCTGAACACGGCGCAGCAGTGGCCGCCGCGCCCATTCTCTTCAGCAAAGCCACCACCACTGTCAACGGCCCCTATGACCCGATTGAGATCGACCCTGCCGTCTCCGACCGTCTTGACTGGGAAGTGGAGCTTGGCGTCATCATTGGGCGGGCTGGCAAGAATATCCCCGCCGAGCGGGCGCTTGATTACGTCTTTGGCTACACCGTCATCAACGACATCTCCGCCCGCGACCTTCAGTTCCGCCACAAACAGTGGTTCAAGGGCAAAAGCCTGGATGGTTCCTGCCCGATGGGGCCTTGGATTGTCACCGCCGACGAGATACCCGACCCGCACGCGCTGAACCTGCGCCTGCGCGTCAACGGCGTGACCAAGCAAGACGCCAACACCAGCCTGATGGTCTTCAACCTGCCCGCCATCATCGAGGCGCTGTCAGCGGGCCTGACCCTAGAGCCAGGCGACATCATCGCCACCGGCACGCCCGCAGGCGTGGGCGATGCCCGCACGCCGCCTGAATACCTTCAGCCGGGCGATGTCGTCGAAGCTGAAATAGACGGCATCGGCACGCTGCGCAATCCCGTCACCCGCGCAGAAGCCTGAAGCATTCAGCCGATATTGACCGCGCGCGCCACCAGCAAAACGATGATCAGCAGCGAGATAATTGCCTCGCACATCATCAGCAGCTTGGCCGCGCGCGTCAACGGCATCGTATCAGCCGGGCTGAGCGCCGTGGCCGAACAAAAAGCCAGAAAGAGATAATCGATAAAGCCAGGCGCCCAGCCTGTGGTATTGCCGCCCAACTGCTGCGGAAATTGAAAATCTGCCGCTTCGTGGCCCGCTTGCAGACGACTGCGCGGACCGCCGCCGTCGATCTCCCAATACCAGGTCGCAAAGACCAGCACATTGATGCCCCAGATCAGCGCCGCCGAAGGCAGCAGTTCGCCTGCGCGTCTGAACTCATCCAGGTGATTGACCAGCAAAACCACTGAACCGGCCAATGCCGCCGTGACCACCACCAGCAAGCCCACCGCCAGCCCCCGCGCCACGCTATGCGGCAGCGGGCGGCGCAGAATTGCCCCCATAATCAGCAGGGGTGCCAGCAGCGCGGCCTCCACTACCAGCAGCAGCCAGCCGGGGCCAAAGGTCAACTCTTCTGGCAGCACCCAATACAATACGCCAATCAGCAGCGCCCCTATCGTGGCAACCCAAATCTGCATGGCATCGAGAATACGCTCTTCATCTGGCTGGTCAATCATAGCGCCCCCACTGTAACAATAGTGCGCTTTTTCGTCTCCTATCTTGCAACAGCGTATACAAATTGTACATGTCCTGACTCCTGAGACGTAAAAAAGCAGCCTGGAGTAGAGATACCAACCGAAAGTGAGTATACAATTGATTCAAGAACACATCGGCAGCGCAGAGGCCCAACCGATGGCGCTGCCGCCCAAACCACTGCTGCGCGGCTGGTCGCATGGACTGGCCGCCGCGGGCGCGGTCTGCCTTACCATTGCCCTCTGCTGGCAGAGCCGGGGCGACCCGCCGCGCCTGTTCTCCATGGCAATCTATGGCATAGCTCTCTGTGAATTATATACGGTCAGCGCGCTCTATCATATCGGCATGTGGAACCATGCCAGGCGGCGCACACTTCGCGCGCTCGACCACGCCAACATCTTCATCTTCATTGCGGGCACCTACACCCCGCTTTGCTTCAACATCTTGTCGGGCTGGCTGCGGATTGCCTTGCTCAGCGTCATCTGGCTGCTGGCCTGCACAGGCGTCTGGCTGACGCTCACCCGGCCACATCTGCCGCGCAGGGTGGGAACAATCCTCTATATCGGCATGGGCTGGGTTGCCATCTTTGCCCTGCCCGCCTTCCTCACGCTCCTGCCCTGGCAGGCGACGGGCCTGCTTCTGCTCGGTGGCCTGCTCTATACCATCGGAGGCATCATCTATGCCCGGCGTCGCCCCGACCCGTTCCCGCGCGTCTTCGGCTTTCACGAAGTCTTTCACCTGTTCACCATCGCCGCAGGCATCGCATTCACTGTTGCCATCTGGGCCTACGCGCTGTCTTTCCCGCGCGTCTAGGCTGGCGCTGGCGTTTCGGTACCACTTGTAGCGCCGCCGTCCCTGGCGGCCAAACGTTTGGCCGCCAGGGACGGCGGCGCTACAAGCAAGCACGTCTGGCTGACACTTTATTTATAGGCCAGGCTGGATGCAGCCTATGGGCTGGCTTGCGCCAGCGCGGCGCGCAGCCGCTCGCAGAGGTCGGCAATTTCTGGCTCGTCGCCTCGTGGCGCGCCAGGCCAATTCTTCACATTCCAGCGCAGATACTCGGCGGGCGTGTCGGGATAGCGCGCAGTGAGGAAGAGGTGCAGATGCGGCGTGACCTCGGCATAAAACTCCAGATAGACTTTCTCCGCGCCGGTACACGCTTTGATGGCGCGGCTCAGACGCGCGCTGAGCAAGCCAATTGCCTGCGCCTCGGCGGGCGTCAGGTCCGTGAAGTCGGGGGTATGGCGCTTCGTTTCCAGCGCGAGCTGCCCCAGGTAATGCGGCCCCTCGCCGAAATGGGCATGATGCGCGTACACCAGATCATCTTCATAGATTGGGCCGCCTACAGGCGGCGTCACTCCTTGCTGAATCTGGCAAAACAGACAGTCTATCATGGCTTATGCCGCCTGATTCGCCAACGAGCCGCGCAGGCGTTCGCAGAGGGCCGCAATCTCTGCCTCGCCGCCTTTGGGCGAGCCAGACCACTCGCCCACGCGCTCGCGCCAGTATCCTTCAGGCGTGCCAGGATAGCGCGCGAAGATGTGCAAGTGCAGGTGGGGCACATGGTCGCCATAAAAGAAGACATACACGTGGTCGGCTCCGGTGCAGTCTTTCAGGGCGCGGCTCAGGCGCGCGACGAGCAAGCCCAGCGCCTGCGCTTCGGCCCGCGTCAATTCGGCATAGCTGGGAACGTGCCGCTTGGTCTCCGCCCGCACATAGCCGAGGAACGTTTGCCCTTCTTCGTTCGCGACATGATGGGCGAACAGCAGATCGTCCTCATAAATCGGCCTGCCGACCACCGAACCCTGATGCTTGGCACAGATGGGACATGCTTCCATAGGATACTCCTTTTGCTCTTTGCTCGTTCGCCAGGAACACCCTGGCGCGTCGTTCCGCTCTCCCTATCACGCCATCTGCCCATCCCCTTGCGCGTTTTTTCTCAGATTGGCGGGGCTGGCGCCGCAAAAAATGCGCAAGGAAGATGTCGTTTTTGGTGATAGGATGGAGAGAACGAAAAGGAGATGCCAGCCATGCCAACAGAAACCAACAGCAGAGCAATCGAGGGATGGATAGCATCGGCGCGCCCGCGCCTGCAACGCCTGGCGCGGTTGCGCGGCGTGGCTCCTGATGCCATCGAAGACGTGGTGCAAGAAACGCTCTTAGAAGCCTGGAAACATCAAGACCGCCTCCATACGCCGGAGGGAGTGCATCTCTGGCTCGACGAGATTTGCCGCAACGTCTGCCGCCGCCACGCGCGCAAGCGTCTGCTCGAGCAGCAGCGCTTTGCAGCCCTCGCCCCTAATCAAGATGACGAGCACGAGGAAACAGCGCCTATCTTGCTGGCGAACATCCCCGACAGCAATACCCTTGACCCTCTTGAAGCGCTCAGCCGCCAGGAGTTGATACTGCTGCTTGATCGAGCGCTTGGCTTGCTATCCGGCAATGCGCGCCAGGTGGTAGAACTCTGCTATTTGCTGGAACTACCGCAGCGCGAAGCCGCCGCGCAGTTGGGGCTTTCCATCAGCGCCTTGGAGGCGCGGCTGCACCGGGCACGCCAGCAACTGCGGCAGATGCTCAATGGTCCCCTGCGCGAAGATGCGGAAGCACTCGGCCTGGCCCTGGACGCCGAAAGCGCGGGCGGCTGGCGCGAAACGCGCCTCTGGTGCGCGCTGTGCGGGCAGCGTCGGCTCATGGGCCTGTTTCTGCCGCAGCCGAACGCCAGCGTGAACCTGCATATGCGCTGCCCCGATTGCGAGCAGCGCTTTGGCCTGAGCGATGCCGATAACAGCAGCGTCCATAGCAAGGGCTTGGTCCAACTGGAGGGATTACAGGCGTTCCGCCCGGCCTGGAAGCGCACCATGCAGGGCGTGACACAGCGACTGATGCAGGCGTTGCACGCGAGCGGGCGTACCTGCCCGTACTGTGGCGCGCAAGCTTCGCTCCAGTTAATAGACAAGATGCAAGCGGTCGAAACGATTGAGGAGACGACGCTGCCGACCGGCATCTCCCGACACCCGTATCAGTTCTGGCTGTGGTGGAAATGCTCACGCTGTGAGTATGCTGCCACCGGAGGCGCTGGCTTTTTCGCGGCCAGCGATCTGGTGTATTGGTCGCACGCAGAGACCCAGCGCTTTATGGCCGACCATCCACGCTGGCGTAGCGAACCAGAACTGCTGGTAGAATACGCGGGGCAGCCTGCGTTGCGGTTTCAGATGGCAGACCTCACCAGCGCCGCGCGCCTGACCGTGCTGGCGCACCGCCAGACGCTGGATGTGCTGGCGGTTTTCTAATGCCCCTGGCGGATACACTCCGCCAGGGTGCGCTCAATGCTCAGGCGCTGGTGACACCGTTTTGTGCGATTACCCCTTGATAGAAATAGCCGCTCTTTTTGATGTAGCGCTGCTGTGTCGCGTAATCAACGTAGATCAGGCCGAAGCGCTGCGAATAGCCGAATGTCCACTCGTAATTATCCATCAGCGACCAGACGAAATAGCCGCGCAACGGCACGCCCGCCTGCATGGCCTGATGTGCTGCGGTAAAGTGCCGCTGAAGGTAGCGCTGCCGCTGGTCGTCCTCCACCGTGCCATCAGCGCGCAGGGTGTCTTCAAAGGCCGCGCCGTTTTCGGTGATATGGATGGTTTTCGGCTGATAGTCGCGGTGCAGCCGCTCCAGCAGCACGCGCAGGCCATCGGGATACACTTCCCAGCCCATCGTCGTATGTTCACCCTCCTCTTCAATGGCCGAAGAAGAGGCCGAGCCTCTGGCGATGTTGCGGGAATAATAGTTCACGCCCAGAAAATCTATCGGCTGCGAGATCACTTCTAGATCGCCCGCCTCCATCGTTGGACGCCCCAAACCGGCCAGTTCCATATCCTCAAACGGATACGTGCCCAGGAAGATTGGGTCCAGAAACCATTTCATCCAGATCAACTCTTCGCGGCGGGCCACCAGCAGGTCTTGTTCGCTGTCACCCGCCGGATACACCGGTTGCAGTGCCATCGCAATGCCCACCTGCGCCTGGCTGCCCCCGGCGGCGCGCAATGCGCTCTGCGCCAGGCCATGCGACAGCAGTAAATGATGCGCCACCTGCGCAGCAGCATCAGGATTGGTGATGCCCGGGGGATGAAAGCCCATCCAGTGCCCAAAGAAGGCCACCACCAGCGGTTCATTATGCGTCATCCAATGCTTCACGCGATCACCCAGCCGCCCGGCCACGATTTCCACGTAATCCGCAAAGAGGTTGCATGTCTCGCGATTCTGCCAGCCGCCCTCATCTTGCAGCGGCTGGGGCAAGTCCCAGTGATAGAGCGTCACATAGGGGTCAATGCCAGCGGCCAGCAGGCCATCGACCAACCGATCATAGAAATCCAGGCCAGCCTGGTTGATCTGGCCTCGCCCGCTGGGCAGGATGCGCGGCCAGGCAATCGAGAAGCGATAAGCGTTGAGGCCCAATTCTTTCATCAGGCCAATGTCCTGCGGATAACGGTGGTAATGGTCGCAGGCAACATCGCCCGTTTCGCCGTTCAGCGTGCGGCCCGGCGTGTGGGCAAATGTATCCCAGATGGATGGCCCTCGGCCATCTTCATTCACTGCCCCCTCGACCTGATAGGCGGCGGTGGCAGCGCCCCAGGCAAAGCCTGCGGGAAACTGGAGCAATTCGGGCATGTGTGTATCCTACCTGTCATGTAAAATGGTGCGCGAAGATCAAAGGGCATTCTATCAGCTTGCAACGGCGCTCGTCCAGCAGCGAAACAAGCGCAGTCATCCAACCGCTTCATACAAGGGTAATATCAAGGAATGCCCATTTGCGCAGCAGCAAGCGGTTCGCAAAGAGTTCACTGAAGCGAAAGGCAATGGGGTATTTGCGGCGCAGCGCCCGCCGCGCAATGATCTGCTCCTCTTTGGGCAGAATGCGCGCCTGCGCCTCCATCGTGGGGCCGGTAATTCTGCCAATGCCAGTGCAGGCGCTGATCTGGACACGCTGATTATTGCGAATGCGTTTCACTTTTCCGGCAGAAGCCAGGCTGAAGACATACAAATGATCGCCGACACGCCCATACCAGACGGGAGTAGGCATCGCCTTGCCGCTCTTGCGAAACGTCGTCAACATCATATGGTTGCCTTGCAGCGAATCCAGCCCGGCTGCCTCGCCTGTTTCAGTTTCCATGTGGTTCCTCCTCAATCCGATCTTTCCCTTTCATTATGACTTCTGGGAAACAGCTTCTGCCACACCAGTGCTGAAGCTGGAAAATAGGTGACTCGCCTATGTAAACCATCCGATGTTGTTATCTGACTCTTGCTGGGCTTTGCCATCCTGTGCTTCATCCTCGGCCAGTTCGTCTCAAGCCAGGGGAATTCGGGAGGCAGGCCATGGTGGTACTTTCTCGGCTTGTGATGTTCGCGGCAACAAAGAAGAGCATCGATAGAGGATTCCACAGAGTGGAACAGAAGGCCCTTCCATCTCAAATCGGGCAAAAAATCTAGTGACTCTGTTGAAACTGACCCGTTATACAAGGTAAGGATGGCGGAAAAATACCTATGATTGGTTACTTACCTATTGAGTCAGCAATAATGACCGATTTTTCATCCTCCCAGCAGATGGATGTCGATACCCTGCTGGAGAGAGGCGCGCGGTTCTATGCGCCCCAATCAGAAGACGCCGCGCTAAACGAATATCAACGCACACTCGATGCTGCCCCCAGAGACAGAGCAGCACTGATCGGGCTGGCCGAAACGCTGCACCACCTGGGCCGCCTGGAAGAAGCGCTGGATGCCTGGCAGCACGTGATAGCGGTTGTTCCCGGGCAAGCCGATGCCTATGTCAGCCAGGGGGATGTGCTCTATGACCTCCAGCGCTATACCGAGGCGCTGGCCCGCTACACCCGCGCACTTCAACGCTCTCCCGGCAGCGCGCTGGCCTTTCGGCAAGCCGGGCGAGCGCTGCTCAGGCTGTCGCGTTATGAAGAAGCGCTGGCGGCGTATGCGCAAGCGAACAAGTTTACTCCCGACGACGTGACCACCCTGGTTGGGCAAGGGTTGGCCCTGGAAGCGCTCGGACGGCAGAGTCAGGCGATCACTGCGTATGAACGCGCGCTTCAGTTGGACCCGGGGAATGTGGAAGTAACCATCCGTGTCGGGCGTTTGCTCTTGCCTCGGCGCGGCTCTCGTGCGGTCCATACGCTGGCAAAGCAGCTTTTGGATGCGAACGCGCGCAATAATGGCGCGTGGTTGATTCGAGGCGAGGCATTGATGGGCGCAGGTTCTTATGAGGGCGCGCTGGAGGCTTACGATCACGCAATTCAGCTTGCCCGCAATGATGCCCGTGGCTACTATGGGAAATCGCGCGCGCTGGCGTGCCTGGGCCGCCATAGAGAAGCCGAGATCGTGCATATACAAGCCAGAGCACTCGAAATCTAGGCAAACCGCAGGATGCATCCTGCGGTTTGCCACCGACGCGCCAACCGGTGCTGGTTGGTAATCTCTTCCCCAAACCAGCCCACGAAATCCTCCTTAATCGTGGCGTTCTCTTCAAAAACCTCTTGACGTATACATATATAGTAGTATATATGTATATGGAAGCTGTCGAGATGAGCTGAAGGTAAGGAGGTGAAAATGCCCAACAAAATGATCTACGTTGCAGAAGACGATTTGCCCATCTTTGACCGCGCCAGGGAATTGGCCGGGGGCAGCCTATCGGCAGTCATCGCGCGGGCGCTGCGTCAGTTTGTCCAGACCGAAGAGGCGCGAGCCTACCAGGCGAACGCAGCGCGGCAAGAGAACGAGGTGATGCGCCAGAGTTTCCGGGGGCGCAAGCTGGGGCGGCAGACAGTCCACACCGCCGATGATCGGCTGGTGAACCAGATCGTTTCACAGAATACACGTGGAAAACTGGTCTTGTATACTAGAGAAATCCCTCATTGGTCCGCTTACAACAAAGATGATTGGGCCACCTGGGATTGGGATGCACAGGATTATTGCCTGGAAACCTACGACACGCTTGAAGCGCTCAAGCCGCACATTTCCGCTGCCCTCTTCGCCGACGTGGCGCACTCGCTGAGCGACGAGCCAGAAACAGCAGAACACGCTCAAACAACAGAATGAGAGAAAAACTGATGGAACAGCAGCAGACACCAGAAGAAAGCATGGCCCTGTACGCGCAGGGAGTAGATGAACTCACGTTTGCGCTGGAAGGGCTTTCGAAGCAAGAACTTGATCTGCGACCAACAGAGGGGGAATGGAGCATTCGCCAGATCGTTCATCACATCACCGATGGTGACGATCTCTGGTCGATGGCCTTGAAAGCAGCCCTGGCTAATTCGGGCTGCCTCTATCGGCATGATTGGTATACGCCTGATAACGCCTGGGCCGAATCGCTGGACTACGCGGGCAGAGAGATTGAGCCTGCTGTCGCCCTCTTTCGGGCGAATCGAGCCGCTGTCCTGCAACTGGTGCGCCATCTGCCCAATGCCTGGGAGCGCTCGATGCGCTTTGAAGCGCCTTATCTGTCGAATCCGGAGCAGGTCACCGTTGGCGAAATCATTGTCAGCCAGGCCAGCCACGCGCTGGCGCATTGCGAGGAAATTCGCCAGATTCGGCGCTCACATAGTCGCTAAATCCCGAATGGCTATAGGCACCACCCAATGCGTTTGTCGCGCCACCTCACTGGTGGCGCGACAAACCGAGCTTGCAACGCAAGCTGTGGCGCTGCGGAGGCAATGACGCTAGTCCGGAATGCTGGCGAGCAGTTCGGCACAGAGCAACGCCTGGCTGCCAATCAAGCCCTCATCCTCGACACTCCACCAGGCCGAAAGGACTGCCTGGGCCAGTCCCCAGCCGCGAATCCGTGCTCGATCAAGGGCTAATTCCTCAGCCAGTTGATCTATCCGCCGCGCCAGGATGCGGGCGGGCTGAAGCGTTTGGAGTAATTGGGGCAGCGGATTGCGCAGCAGCGCGCCCGTCTCATAGGCTGGCTCGCCAACTAGACCCTTGGGGTCGATAGCCAGCCAGGGGAGCCGCTGTCCGGCAAGAATGTTATCGTGGTGCAGATCGCCATGCAGCAGCGCTGGAGCATCCATCGAGGAGCCGAGGTCGGCGAACAGCGTTTCGGCTTCCTCCACCAGTCGTGGCGGGAACGGCCCGCTGCCGCCAGCATAGTGCTCGCGCAGGCGGCTGAAGCCACGCCCCCAATCGGCAACCGTTGGGAAAGGGTGGCCTGCTGGCACAGGCCGCCAGAACTGACGCATCACGCGGGCGGCAATCGAGGTTGCCAGCGCGTCATCCTCTATGCTGGCAAGCAGCATGCCTGGCTGAAGCGCTTCTAGCAGCATCACCTCGTCGGCGTCATCGCAAGCCAGCAGTTCAGCCATCCCACGCCCCCCAAAGAGGCGCAGCGCCGCAGACTCCTGCGGATATTCCCCCGTTGGGATACAGGCTTTCACAACCACCGGGCTGCCATCGGCGCGCGTGGCCGAGGTAACATAGTTATAGGAGAGGTTGGGGAAAGGCGCGCCGATAGTGATATTCCAGCGCGCTTCACATGCCGCCAGAACGGTCGGCAATGCGCTAATCCAGCGCGCGCCGTCTTCGCCCTGATACGCAATTCGCGCACGGGCAAACTCATCGGGAATCACAAACATATTTCACAGGCTCCATTTCGTGCAGATTTATCATCTTGCGCCGCGCTTGCAGCCGCAAGAGAACAGATCATCCAGGCACAAAGGAGCCGGTGGCGCACGGGCGTTCTAGTGTCAATATTTGGTGAACACAGCAATACTCCTGAAATCTGGCGAGCAGGCAAGGATGATAAGTGCCTGCGCTGCACAGTATATCTGGTTCTACCTGGCAGAACAAGAGGGCTAGACAGATGAGTTACACTAGAAGGGCACATCAGCGCACAAGGGAGGGCCTTCTGGTGGAGCGGCGATTTTGGGATCAAGCCATCGAGACGATGCAGCCAGCGGCGCTGCGGCGGCTGGAAAACGAGCGTTTGCACACCCAGCTTGATTACGTCTGGGCGCGCTCAGCGTTTTATCAGGCCAAATTTGCCGAAGCAGGCATCAAGCGCGAAGCTATCCGCGATCTGGCTGATCTGGCTTTGCTGCCGTTCACTGAAAAAGACGAGTGCAGGCGCAGCCAGAAAGAGCAGCCACCCTTCGGCAGTTATCTGGCGGCGGAGCCGGAGCAGATCATCCGCGCGCACAAGACCTCTGGCACCACAGGCCGCGCGCTCTATGTGGCCCTCACCCGGCGTGACCGCAACGTGATGGCCGAATGCGGCGCGCGCTGCTATTGGGCGTCGGGCTTGCGCCCAGGTGATCGCGTGGTGCATTGTCTGAACTATCGCCTATGGGTCGGCGGCTATTCCGATCATGATAGCCTGGAGACGACCGGCGCAACCGTCGTGCCCTTTGGCGTGGGCGAAACGGCCCTGCTGCTTCAGACCATCCGCGAGCTTGGCATCAACGCCATCAGCGCCACGCCGTCCTATATGCTGCCGCTGGCCGAAGCCGCGCGCACCCAGGGGCTAGAGCCGCGCGACGTGGGCCTGCGCAAAGGCTTTTTTGGCGCGGAGCCAGGCATGAGCGAGCCAAGCGTGCGCGCCCGCATGGAAGACCTGTGGGGCCTGCGCGCCATGGACGCCAATTTCGGCATGGCCGATGTGCTCAGCCTGATGGGGTCCGAATGCGAGCAGCGCGATGGCTTGCACTTCCACGCGCAGGGCTATGTTGCCGTCGAATTGATCGAGCCGGAAAGCGGCGCGCCGCTGCCCATCACCGATGGCGCGGAAGGTGAACTGGTCTATACCCACCTCTATAAAGAGGCGCAGCCGGTGGTGCGCTATCGCGCGCGCGATGTCGTGCGCATCCTGGGCACGGGGCCATGCGCCTGTGGCCGGACGAGCTTCCGCTTTCGCATGCTGGGCCGCAGCGACGACATGCTGCACGTGCGCGGCGTCAACGTCTTCCCCACAGGCGTGGGCAACGTGCTGGCGCGGCTGTCCGATCAACTTTCCGGCGAATTTCTCATCATCGTCGATCATCCGCCGCCACATCAATATCTGCATGTACAGGTCGAACTGGCGCAGGGCCAGGTCCCGGTGCAAGCGGGCGATCTTCCGAAGCGCATTGCTCACGCGTTGCGCCAGCAGTTGAGCTTTCGTGCCGAGCCAGAACTGGTGCCCTATGGCACTATTCCCCGCACGGAGGGCAAGGCGCGGCGAGTCATCAAAACTTATCAGGCAACCTGAGCCTGTCCTGCTGAGTTTACCAAAGGCGGGCCCGAATTATTCTGTCAGGCGCGTTTCTTTCTGCGGTGGAAATGTAGAGTGGGAGGAATCAGAGAAGGCTGACCATCATATGCCTCCCGCTCAAGCAGTATAACTAAGCTGGAGGCTTTCCTATGACGCCCCTTCAATGCCAATACTGTGGCAACAATTTTGTCGGCCAGGAAACAACCTGCGTGCGCTGCGGCGCGCCACGCCCGATGCCTTTTCCTCAGCCTGTCCCCGGCCAGCCAGCATATACGTTCGCCCCTCCGCAAAAGCCCGCGCCAGGCCGCAATACCAGCCCCTGGGCGATTGCAGGATGCAGCCTTTTGGCGGTGATCATCGTCGGCGGCATCGTGGTCGCTCTGCTGGCAGGCTTCGGCGTATTCAATTCCCTGGGAAACGTCGCGCTGCCCAAGACCACCGGGCCGGGCTGGTGGAAGGCAACCGCCCCAGGATTAGGCACTTTTGAGTTCAAGACGAACAGCAGCCAAAGCGCCATCACCGAGTTTGCTTTTCAGATTCCCAAGATCACTTGCCCTGACATCACCTACAGCGTAGACTCCGTAGATGTTCGGACTGACCCACCCTGGGCGATGAGCAAAGGGCAATTCGACGCGGATGTGGTCATCTCATCAGACGACACCACAGGGGATATTGATGTTGAAGTCAGCGGCACCATCGAGGCTACGGGCAAGCAAGCATCAGGCAACTGGGTATTCGATGGAGAAGACAACCCCTGTCGAGGGTCGTGGACGGGCGTTCCATCGCAATAACCGGCAGGGGATGCCATCTATCAGGCATTCTATCCATATGCTATGATGGTGCTGCTCTTGAAGCCAGCACCGGTTCGGCTGGTAAGAGGTCAACTCGTACCGACCTATGAAGAAACGAAACGGTTCAACAATGAATATATAGGAGGCAGCATATGAGCGAACCAGCCGTTCTCTATACCGTTGCCGACAAGGTGGCGCGGGTGACGATGAACCGCCCCGGCGCGATGAACGCCATGAGTGTGGCGCTGGTGACGGAACTGCGCCAGGCGATGGAGCGTGCCCAAAGCGACCCGGATGCCTCGGTGATTGTGCTTACTGGCGCGGGCGGCAACTTCTGTGCAGGCGACGACTTGAAGGAGGCCGAACACATCACCGCCGAAATGTTCCAGGCCGTGATTATGGACCTCCAGCGGCTAACTCGCTTGCTCTTCCTGGGGGAAAAGCCCACCATTGCAGCGGTGGACGGCTACGCGCTCGGCGGCGGCTTCGAGCTTGCTCTGGCCTGCGATTTTCGCGTTGCCAGCACGCGGGCACGCTTCGGCTGCGTGGAGGCCAGCGTGGGCATGGTCATCACAGGCGGGACGACGGTGCTGCTGCCGCGCCTGGTCGGCGCAGGACTGGCGCGCGAAATCATCCTGATGGCCGACATCTTTGATGTGGACCAGGCAGAGGGCTATGGGCTGCTGCATCGCGTGGCCGAGCCGGAACAACTCGATGCCGCAGCCCAGGCGCTGGCCGCAAGGCTGCTGAGCCGCGCTCCGCTGGCCGTGCGCGAAAGCAAGAGGCTGCTGAACCTGCCGCTGGAGCCGGACCTGGAGCGCGCCTTCCAGAATGAGGTCGAGGGGATTATGCGCTGCTTTGGCACCGCCGATGCCCGCGAAGCCAGCCTGGCCTTCCGAGAAAAGCGCCCGCCCATCTTTCAGGGTCGGTGAGGGAACCAATAGCCAGGGCGCGGCGTCTTTCAAGCAGGCACAACACGAACGTTGGCGTCAGCCCCGCCAGACGTATGAGCAATGGTGTGCCAGGAAAGGACCACTGGCAATGCACTACTCCTCTCGCTCCTTACTTCGCGCTGCCGCCGCGCTGCTGCTCGCGGCACTGGCGTTGGCCGCCTGCTCGCCGGGCGGTGGCTCCCAGACCGCCGCGCAGCCGACGAAACCCACCGCCCCAACACCTGGCGAGCCGGTTGGCTCTCGCCTGCCACCCTGGATGTTCGCCTGGTTTGCCCCCAACAGCGGCATCAGTCAATCGGTGAGCCTGGCCGATGCCTACGCCCAGGCAGGGAAAGTATTCCACAATAATTCAGGCACTCCCCTCACGCCCGCTGCTACTGACTGGCTGGCAAGCGGGCCAACCTTTGGCATGGCTGCCGTGCAGCTTGACCCCGCCGGAACCTATGTAGACCTGGTGACGGTGCAGGTTGATCCGAGCACCAAGACCTGGACCGGCTTCGGCGGCACCCTGTTGCCATTCGGCAATTGTGGCATAAGCGCCAGCGCCACCGATGGGCCGCTGACCTTTCCCTTGAAAGTCTGCCAGGGCGGCAACGGCGGCAAATATGCCACCGCCAGCAATCCGGACCGCTACGCCGATACCTTCTGGACGGCGGGCAAGAACGCCTTCATCCTCTATCGCTGGAACCCGATTGATCTGCGCCCCACACCTGACGCAACCTCGCTGAAGATTAGCGGTCATCCGGCCTGGATAACGACCCACCAGGCATATACCTCCATTGTCGTACAGATGAAAAGCAATGAAACGGTGCTCTTTTCTGGCACGGCCAGCCCGGCCACCATCCAGAAGCTGACGGAGGAGGCGCTGACTGATCTGGATAAGCTGGTGCCGCTGTTGGATGGACCACCGACGCCGCCAGGTATGCCGCCCACGCCTGGCCCATCGGCCACACCTGGCGGAACGAACCAGGCTAGCCCGGCAACACCGCCGCCCACACCCTGAACCTGATTGGAGCCAAGTATGCTGGTCTATTTTGCTGGCCCGCTGTTTTCAGTAGGCGAACGCCAATTCAACGAACAACTGACGCACAAGATCGAGGCGCTGGGCTATGAGGTCTTCTTGCCGCAGCGCGACGGCGCGGAACGCGGCGCTCCGCCCTATGACACGATGACAGGCGAGGAATGGAGCAAGGCCGTCTTCCAGCTTGATGCCGAGCGCGTCTTCGCCGCCGATGTGCTCCTGTTCATGCTGGATGGTCGCGTGCCCGATGAAGGCGCGTGCGTGGAGCTCGGCATCGCCTGGAGCCAGAAGACCTTGCAGCAGCCCCGCAAGCTGCTGATTGGCCTGCACACCGACCGGCGCGGAGCCTTCCCGGGCACGAAACTCAACGCGATGATTCAGGGCGCGCTGGAATACGTGGCCCCCGACGAGCAAACCTTGCTGACGGCGCTTAAACATTACCAGGAGCGCGGCAGCCTGCCGGACACAGCGTCTGATGGATAGCAAAGGCGAGCAGCCATCATTCCAATTCAAGCCGCTGCGCTGGGCGGATGCCTGGGCCATCGGCGGCTGGCGTTACGCCGCGCCCTACGACATATACAATCTGGAACGCGCGCCATTGCTTGCCTGGGTGCTGCTGCGCTGGCTGAACGAAACGATGGGGTACGAGGTGTACAGCGTTTGGAACAAAGCGGGCGAACTGGTAGGCATCTTCATGTTCACCAAAGCAGCCCAGGGCGGCGTGACGCTGGGGCTGGCGTTGCGGCCCGACCTCACCGGCAAGGGCATCGGGCTGGAGTTCGTGCGCGCGGGTGTGGCCTTCGCTAAACAGCGCTTTGCGCTGCAATACCTCCGGCTGGACGTGGCCGAGTTCAACCAGCGCGCCATCAAAGTCTACGAGCGAGCGGGCTTTCAGCTTGGGGAGCGTACGTTTCAGTGGAACAAGCGCGGCAAGCCATGGCATCGCGAGATGAAGCGCGAGCCATAGGCGTGCCTGGTGGCAATCATTCGGGCAGAATCACCCGCTGGGCCAGGCCGCGCCGAACCTCACGGCAGCGCCAGCAGCGGCAGAACAGCTTGAAGGACCAACTGACATCTTCGGCGTGGATGTCGTCATAAGCATGCGGCTGTACCTTTAGCCCGCGCCGCCGGTAAAGCTGGCACTTCGGGCAGGGACACCAATCCTCTTCGATGAGATGGTCATCCAGCATCGCACGCTCCTTTCCTCTACGGGCAGTGTAAACGAGCGTATAAGGGCACGGTGCGTTTGTACAGATCGCCTGCCGCTGCGGCCAGGGACAACACCCTGGCGAACCCATTGACCGTGTCGGTCTCGGTAAGCAGCAGACAAACATTCTCTGCCATAGGAGCAGCCCCCCTTTTTGTTCCTGCGTTCTTCGCCTGGAAGCTCTCCTCAACGTAGGAAATGCCCCAGCAATGTGCACCCAATTATAGCACCGGCTAGACAGCGCCAGTATACTGGTGCTGAAAGATGCTGCCCATCTCCGTGGAGGGTGTGAACGCTGGGGATGCCTCGCCTGGCCCACACCTGGAGCGGGCATAGAATGAGGAATGAAATGCAAAACCCGACGTATCCTTACGTCCTGTCGTACCTGGGTTTGCGCAGATGTATTGGCATTATTGGCATCACGCTACCGTTCGTGCTGATCTTCGGCAAGTGGCTCTTTGAAGGCCCTGGCATCTTGCCTTCGATCAGCGCCTACTATTACAGCGTGATGCGCGACGTGTTTGTTGGCAGCCTGTGTGCTGTCGGGGTTTTTCTGCTTTCCTATCGTTTTGATCTGCTGAGCGACATTGCGGGCGATGTGGCCGGCATCGCCGCGATTGGCGCGGCCTTCTTTCCAACACCCCCGGCTGCGGGCGCGACACAGCACCAAATCATGATCGGATACGCGCATTCTATCTTCACCGCGCTCTTTTTTGCAGCGCTGGCGTTCTTCGCGCTCGTGCTCTTTCCGCGCCTGGACCCCGGGAAGCAACTCACGGAGCAAAAGAAAGCAAGAAACGCCATCTATCGGGCGTGTGGCATCGTGATACTCGTCTGCATTGCGCTGTCGATTGCTGACCTCTTCCTGCACAGCGTCCAATGGCTGCAAGCGCTTAATCCTGGCTTCTGGTTGGAAACGCTCGCCATCCTGGTATTTGGCCTTGCCTGGTTCATCAAAGGAAAGACGATTCTACAAGATGAATAGGCAGGCATGCTGCCTAGAGAACGCTGGAAAAGAGGCCAATGAGCAGCCCCAGCAAGATGAACGCTGCTCCGACGTAGAAGGAGAGAGGAAAGATAGTGTTATTGACTTGAAAGGGTCCATTCTGCACGAGGAAGAACCCTCCGGCAAGGACGAAAAGAAATGCCAGCAGAAAGCCCTTCAAAGCTTTTCCTTTGATCATGATGTCTCTCCTTACTTGTTACACTCGCTACAGTTGCTACAGGGGATACCTCTTGCTCAAACGTCCACACTGTCCACAGAGTCCACAATCTGCACAGTGTTTACATTGTTTACAACGTTTACGGCTGAGTATGACGGTGAGTTACGCCTCTTCCTCGTTGTCCATCCCTTCATCGTCTAGCCCTGGCGCGGGGAGCTCGTTCCAATCCCAGGAGTCAGATGGTGATGGCCCTGGTCATCCGAAGCAGCAGGGGTGAGCGTTTCAGACTCCCCTTGACACGTCCCCATCCCTGTGCTAGACTACCCTCAGCGCGCCGGGGTGGCGGAATGGTAGACGCGGCGGTCTCAAAAACTCTTCCTTTGCTAATCGCATTTCCCACACACCCCCAGCAAAGACCCCTCTCTAGCAGTGGCGTAATCACTTGACGCCTGGATTTTTCAGCCCTTCATCATGCAGAGACTTTTATCCTCAAAGCACTCCCTGACTCCAAAAGTCTTCACTGAAACCCCTCCTCAGCAGGCAGCATTTTTAGAGTATATACCGTCTGCCACGTCTCTTTCCAAGAGTTCTCAGCGCGCCTCGCATAACCAGCGCCTCTAAATCACGCAGCGCGGTCCTATCCGAGACGCCCGTCAGTTCGCGGTACTGCTGATTGGTAATGCTGCCATGCTCATGCACGTAGCGCAGCCCAAGCGCCTGCCGTTCCTGGTCACTGAGCGCTAGAGCCTCAGCAGGCATCTTCTCACTCTCTTGTGAGCGAGAAGAGGGAGCAGAAGTGTGGCCTGTATCAATCAGTGCAGCTTGAGGGCTGGACATCTCGCGCTTCAGGAAGGTGACGATAAATTCGCCTTGCTCCCGAAACTGCGGGGAAGGAAGCCCCAACTCCGATGACTGCTGAAGCATGAAGCGAATCCCTGTTCCCGCACGCTCCATGTATCCACCTGGAAGATCACGAAGCACCATGGCAAGCACCGGATTGCGTGGCTTAGAGCGTGCCTGGCCGCGCTGAAGGTCTTCCAGACGCAGACCTGGGAGAAGCACCCCAGGATTGCGAATCTCGATACGGTCCGGGTAATAGAAGATACGCACGGCCTCGCTCTGCAAGCTATAATCTCGATGAACAACGGCGTTGACTACTGCCTCACGCAAGGCTTCTAAGGGGTAGTCTGGTTCATCCAGGCGATGGAACCCTTCGATACGCGCAGCAACCGGGACATGCTGAAGAAAGAAGGCTTCAGCCTGGTCAATCTGCTGGGCAATGGTGCCGCGAAGAATGCGGCGGTCAGCATACCGATGCAGCCCAAGCGGGTCCCGATAGAGAATGCAAACCACTTCCGTTTGGAGCAATAGGTCCTGCGGTTTGCGACCAAATAGGAGCAGCCCGGCATTGGTTGGACGGATGACGGATTGCTCTTGCTCTTCCACCGCCAGCGCACAGCCCAAATTGAGGAGAACTTCCTGGTGGTTAGCAAGACGACCGGCGTGCTGGCTGCGTGGTGATCGCTGTGCTATATACTGCTCAACCAGCCGCATATCCAGGTCAGCCAGGGTAGCGCGCTGTGCCGGTTGAGTCTCCCAGGCTAAGAGGCCACGCTGGTAGAGCAGATGAGCAAGCTCGCTCAGTTCGAGGGGCACCGTATGCGTGCCTCTTCGCATGTAGAACGTTCCCCCTGCCTGGTAAATAGGCCCATCGCTTGGAGGAACCACTGCGACGATGAGATACTTCTCCTGATAGACCAGTTCCTGCGGCTGCGGAGGCGTGAAAGATACAGGCGGCTTGCAAAGTCGGGCCGCTTGTAAGAGTGCGTCTATGGCCTCTTGGGGCCGTTTGAGTCCTACGACCTCCCAACTTTCATCTGCTACCCCCAGGACTATCACACCACCGCTTGCATTCGCTAATCCGCACAGACGGACAGCTAGCTCGGCCAGGCGCGGCGGGGATGCTTTATATTCAACCGTTTGTGTTTCGCCACGCTGAAGAAGAGCCTCCAACTCTGCTATATCCATGATATGCTCCCAAAACCACAAGAGACAGCTTTACCAGGGCAAAGCGAAGCGCGAAATCCGCCAACTCAGCAGGAGAAATCCGCCATATTCCGCCAACTCAACCGGAGAAATCCGCCACAATCGGCCATAATCCGCCAATTCAGCAGGAGAAACTCGTCAGCGACCAGACGTAATACGAGAGACAGCGGCCTCATCATACCAGCTAATCACCTGCCTCCCGTGACTTCTTTCCTTGAAAGCCACGCCAATGCCCGCGTTTTCTCTTGCCAATGTCCAGTGATTCAAGCGGCGATAAATCAGCCTGTCCTTGCCGTGCTTCTGCTGCCTGGACATCCTTTAGATAAATCTGGGTCACCTCAACGCCGGTATGCCCCATCAGGCGCGAGAGCTTGTACACGTCCCCGCCTTTTGCCAGATAGGTCCGAGCAAACGTATGACGGAACACATGCGGCGAGACGCGCACACCATTCAGCCCTGCCCGGCTTCGAATCTCGGCAAGAATATCATCAACCGTTTCCACTGCTAACGGTAGACCTCGATAACTCAGCAGCAATTGCTGCTGGGCTGAATCGACAGGCTTACGATAGAGGCGGACATACTTCCAGAGATACTTGCTGAGTATCGGACTGATCCCTATTTCGCGCTGCTTTGACCCCTTGCCGGTCACAACGATGTAATCCTCATGAACATCCCTCAGCTTCAACCCACACAACTCCGAGACTCGTACCCCTGTATCCAACAGCAAGAGCAGAATCAACTGGTCACGAAAGCCTATGGCTGTTGTAGAGTCACAGGCTCCCATCAATGCCTCAATCTGCTCGACTGAAAGCGTTGGAATCAGATAGCGTGGCAACTTGGGACGGGCTAAGCGCGCCGAGGGGTCTTTTTCAAGCAATCCTTCTGCTACGCACCAGCGAAATAAGGTCTTCATCGTTTGTGTGTAGCCCTTGAGGGTGAACGCTGAAACCTTTCTTCCACTCAGCGTAGGCTTTTTCGGATTGTTGGCATGAGCATCTGTTTGCTGTACCTGCTGCACAAACGTCCTCAAGTGTAGGGTTGTTACGCGCTCTAAACTGACAACCTTCTGCTCCTGCAACCAATCTGCCAGATAGGAAAGCTTCTGGCGATACCACTCGATGGTTCGCTCAGAAAGTCCGCGCACCTGGCAATCAAGTAAGAACCCCTCAACAGCCTCATGTACCTGCATAGACTTGCCTCCCTATGCTGCTGTCTGCTTTGGTCGCACCAGCCCAAACCGCTGGCGCTTGTCCCGCACTATCGATGAGAACGCTTGCTCTCGTTCTGCGTAATACTGTTCGGCTCGCTCACAGAACCAGCCCAGCACCACTGAGATGTCTACCTGGTCGTCGGCAAAGCGCCCGCCGAGCCAGGCCGCCGAGGAAGAGAGATAGCCAGCCACTGTTGCTACCGCCCGGTCCAGATAGAACTGCCGCTTGCGCACGCGCACCAACAAGCAGGATGGCAGCGCGCCGAAGTCAGCGGCCTGGATGACCTGCCAAAGCGGATGCACGGGCCAGCGTGAGCGGTTCACATCGGAGGTTGGGATACAGTAGCGCAGCCATTCCGTCGTGCTGTAGCACCACAGGTCGCCCAACCGGTCCAGCAAGTCATAATGGTTTAGCTCTTCCCCATCGACCAGGCCGAAAGCTCGCAAGAACTCGCGCTTGTACCGAAACTCCAGGCGGCACACGGGAGCTTGCCCATCCCAGCCATTGGCTTGCCACAGATCAAAGAACCAGATTTTACCGCTCTTCTGTTTGATCTCCAATACCTTGTCGTAGATCGTGCAGCTATGAGGCGCACCCCGCGAGAGCGCGTAGCCCGTCGCTTTGCGACACCACTGCTGCACCTCTCCAGAGGGAAGGGCCGTCTTTTCCTCGCCCTCTTCAGGCATCTCTTTGACTCGTCGCCGCGAACGACCCACCAGACCTACTTCGCTGAGCATCCCTGGCGTGAGTCCGGCCACATCGACACAGACATGCACATCTGAAGGGCTGATGTGGACATGCTCACCAAACAACACGCGCAGAAAATGGTCTACTGAAGAAACGGCATCAGTAGCGCCCACCTGCCAGAGATATTCTGAGGCCACCTGCGCGCGACACATCGGGGCATATTCCCCCAGACCCACATCCAACATGAGGTAATCGCAGCGTAGTACCCAACGCCAGAAGCCTTTGCCTGCGCCGTAGGGTTCGACATACAACGTCTGCCCCGCAAACGACCAGGAGGAAGGCACCGACTCTTTGACCTGCTGCGCAAGTTCCTTGAGCCGGTCCAGCTCTGCTGCCATCCCTTCATCAAGTGTCCCTTTGACCGACAACCACAAGGTATCTATCCCCGCCAGCACAATCTTTAGCCCCGCTGGCACAGTCACCGCTGGTGCGTCTTGTCCTTTGCGCCGTCCCTGGCGTGATCTATGCTCACCCATCGTCTCACCTCCTTTTCCGTATATAGAGGGGTCCGTGTTACTTGTTTGGCCCCAAAGCCAGCTACTAGCCTTCTCAGCTTTCACCATCGACGCCAATACAGGACACTACCAAGCATCCTGCCGAGGGCGCTGCCCCAGAACCCCAGTACGGGGTGTCTGCATCAGGGGGCATGAGCAACTAAAGGCACCCCATTTTTCTAGCGGCTGCGCTCCTCCTTTGACCTCATGTGCTTTGACGGCTGCGCCGACGACGCCGAAGGGACAGACCGCAGACCGCAGCCTTCCCTCCGGCGTCGTCGCTGCGCTAGCCTAGCACATGGTTCAAGGAGTTCTCGCTCGCTGAAAAATGGGGCTGATGAAGCAGGCCAACTGGTTACGTACCTCTGAGCGCCTCAGGGAAACCCGCAGAGCCGCCCACCTGATATAGCGCTCCATGATGCCCTGCTGATGGCTACATTCCAGGCACCCTATGGAGCAGGAGACACAACAGAAGCCGGTTCCAGCCAAACGGTGAAGATCAATTTTGAGGAGCGTCACTGTCCAAAAACAGAAAAAGAGAGAAAGAGAAAAAGCATCAATTGACGATGCGCTGCTTGGGGCAGCGCACGTCAATTGACGCCCCCGTCTAGCGGAAACCAGCACTGCCTATCTCCTCCTCCACACGGCGCTCAGGAATCCTGCGCTCAGCAGGACCCCAGGGAGCGCCGATACCCAGCCTACGGCCCCGCAGATTTCCCCAAAGCACTCCTACCCCTGCCAGCCACTGCCAGCTATTTTCCTGCTTTCTGGCTGCTTCATCAACATAGGGTGCCTGTACCTCGGTGAGTTCCGCCCCATAGCGCCAGATGCCGCGTCCCGGCACGATGGGAAGCTGCGCCGCTGCCGCATCGTCCAGCACCAGGCGGCTGTTCGTCTCATCACGGACTCGGAAACAGAGAACTGCTGGAATGTTAGCTTTGATGTTTCCTGGCAGAACTTCCATATCGGGTCGCTGCGTGGCGACGACCACATGCAGTCCCAATGCTCGCCCCACGCTGGTGGCGCGATGGAGCAGCCCCAGCGCCTTACTATGCTCTGGCCGCGAGACGGGCGCGAGGGTCAACTGTGCCAGTTCATCAATCACGAGCAATCCTGGCAGCAGCTCTGGCCGATGCTCAGGGAAGCGCTGCCAGCATTCGACTACCGAGGCACACCGAAGCGACCGCAGCAAGACGAGCCGCTGCTCCAGTTCCTCGACAAACGCCTGAAGCACCGCTAGAGCTGTCTCCCAGTCGCCAGCGACCTGGACCACCGAGGGTGTCGTCTCGTAGCGCAGAAATTCAAGCCCGCCCTTGAGATCAATCAGCCAGAGTTGCAAGCGCTGTGCCTGGTCTGCTCCTGGCCGCCAGAGCAGCGACGCCAGGAAGCTGTGCAGAAACGTGGACTTACCCGCCCCAGTCTCTCCGGCGATCAGCAGATGAGGGCAGGCGGCCAGATCGACGAGGAGCGGTCCCCAGGGTGAAAGCCCCACCGGAAACTCCAGTACCCCCGTAGGGATGGGCAGACGCGAGAGCGACACGGTGAGCGGCAGGGGACGACGCGCCACATCCAGCCACACTCGCGCCACGCGTCTGGCATCCTTGGAAACCCTCACTGCATGCCAGCCCATCCCTGATGCTAATGCTTCTGCCTGCGCCTGCACCCGTTCCGCCGTAATGCCTGCGGGCAGCGCCAGCCCGATCCGTTCCACTCTGGCGCGTACCCGCGTATGAGCGGTCATCTGAGGCGTGATAAAGACGGTCCCAGATGGCCCCGACTCGGTGACGACAAGACCCACCCGGCGGCATACCATACGGAAGCGCCCATGCCGTAGAAACCACACGAACCCCCAGGCCAGCAGCGTGCTGACTGCCACCCCGACCAGGCCCAACTGTGCTGATCGCAGACCGATCTGGAGGGTGACATGCATTCGCATCAACGAGAGCGCAGCGGCAACGCCTACCGCCACGACGAGAAACACGATCACACCAATGGCGAGCCACCACAGCACGGCCAGCGCGCGATGCGCCAGCCCCCAGAGGATACGTCTCATCATGAAGACCCTCCTGTGAGTGTCCGCGCTCGCTGTTCCAACCAGAACCGCTCGCGCCGATCACGGGGAAGATAGCGCCCGGCCTGATATTCTGCCACCAGGCGCGCCACCTCACTACGACTGCGCCGCCCCAGTTGAGACGGCTTCGTTTCCAGGGCTGCTACTGAGGATACGAAAGGGTCGGCTGGCATTCTGCCCACCTTCCTGACCAGGCATGGGCAGCACCCGCGTAAAGAGCGTCTTGGCCGAGGCGGTATGATCGATGGAGCCATCTTCTGTCGGAGCGGAGAGCGCAGGCAGCCCCGCAATGCCACCAGACAAGATTTCCTCTGGCTCCAGGTTAGAAGCGTGCTTGTACAAGCGCTTGAGCGCCGACAAATGCAACTTATGCTGATACGTCAGGATGGTTTGTTGCACATCCTCTTGCATCTCACGCGGCCCGGATTCCGCCAATGCCAGAGCCATATGCCCGACCAGGAACGGGATAAAGACCAGCGCACACGCGCCGACTGCCATTGCTACAGGCCCAAACGTGACCGGATGGCCTGGTTGAAAGATGGTGTAGAGCGTGCCTGCCAGATCATGGACAACCACAACCAGAACCGCGAGCTTGATGTAGCGCACTGCCCGATTCGTCTCAGTGTCCTGGTCGGCTTGCGCCAGCCCACGCGCCGCTACTCGGTCATAGATCGCCTCGATGCCAAACTGCCGATGCGTCGAGAGGACAAAGCCGAAGACCCATATCGCCACAAACACCAGCCACTTAATAACCTGCAATTCGATTGGTCCCACTTCATTCTTCAACACCGATTCATACATGAGACTCGCTCGCCACCCGAAGAACGCTTCCAGCGCCAGCACAGACAATACCATGAGCTTATACGCCGTGCGGCGGCTATGAATCTTTGCCAGCATCGTGCCTCCTTGAAGAACGAAGGGGCGTCAGTACCTCACCGACGCCCCAAGATAACCATCCCACGCTAGGAGACCCGCCGCGCCCGGAACGACACAAAAGACTGCCGCGTCCGCACATCCGCAACCTGAAGCTTGACCGGCTGCATCTCCATTTGCGCGCACTGCGCGTCAGAGAGTGCATCCTTGTCCATGAGGGTCGCCGTCACCGTGCTTTTCATGCCAGGCACGGCCACCGTCAACTCGGTGAGGGTAAAGCCGGGCTTGCCATCCTTGCCCTCGAAGGCACGGTTTTGCGCACTCATCACCACGCCATCAATGACCATCGCCATAGACTGACCATCTCCTTCTTGCCCATCTGGGCAGATCAAGAACAACCCTCAACAGATTTGCCCCTCTGGCTGACCACAGGTAGGCCGGGGACCAGTTCACGCCGCCAGCACACCGTTACGCTGAAACTCCTGTCCTTGGGGCATTGCAGAACCTTCCTCTCTCTTCCCAAGTGAGCGGCCCTGGACACGTCAACAGGGCGGCAAGAGGGCGACTAGCGTATGCGCTAGCTTAGTTAGGGCGCTATTCAGGTGTAAAAGAGCAGCCTCACCACCGGGCTGGTCACGACTAGCGACCAGTACACGAACTGTGGGACCAAGGCCAACAACTTCACGGACCAGAGCGGCCTGATCCGCACGATCACCGGCTACGATGCCTTTGGCAATCCCATCACCACCA
>DATGID010000137.1:0-8011 GCA_035307385.1 Ktedonobacterales bacterium
GCATATTATCAGCGATGTGGAGGCGGTTGCCAGCCGGTTGGTGATCCTGCAAGCAGGGCAGGTGGTGAGCGATACGACGCCAGAGAAGCTGCTAGCGGCCACCGTTGGCAAGGTGTGGAGCGTGACCGTCGATCAGGCTACCGCCATGCAGCTACAGGCGGCCTATCAGGTCAGCACGATGGTCAACCAGATGAGCGGCGTCACGCTGCGACTCGTCAGTGCTACCCGCCCGCACGAGGCCGCCATCATCGTTGATCCCAGTCTGGAGGACGCCTATCTGCTGGTGATGGGTCAACACCTCGTGCTGGTCTGACAGGCGTGAGATCGTTCACAGAGACAAAGGAGAGAAAACATGAGGCAGCAACCCTATGAGAACGTTTCAGCGGAGTGGGAGGAAACTCCTCGCAGGCAGGAGGCTGGAGCCATCTGGGGTGCCAGAGCGCACCTCCGGGCAGCGTTACAATGTCAAATAAGCCTGGGAACGTGCTTGCTGCTGGTGACAACGGTGATGATTACGCTTATCGGAATGGAGGTGCTGTTTATGTCGGGCGTGTTGGTTGGGGTGCTGCTCGCCCCCCATATGCTCATGCACGCTTCACAGGCCGCCCCCATACAGCCCTGAGGGGATTGTTTCACCGGGTCGCTATCACGCCGAGAGGTTCTCCAGCGTTGGATGTTGACCGTCCAACGCTGGAGAACCTCTCGGCCAATGCAAAGACTTTCACTCTGTTCAATGCTGCGGCCCATCTCCTTTCGGCTCTATATCCCCAGGGGAAGATTCCTCAACGAGAGGTGCGACCTGGACACGAGACCCAACCTCACGGGTCGCCTGGAGCAGCGCAGCGTCAGCCTGTGCATCGGTAATAATGGTACGTACTGCGCTCAGGGGAGCAATCAGACCAGCAAAGGTCTGGTTGAATTTGGTATGATCTGCTAGCACAAAAACCTCTCGAGCCGCTTTCATCTTGTGGCGGAGGAGCGTCCTCTGAAAACAAGGAAGGAAGAGTCCATGTCTGTTATCCCCCGGCTGAACCGTTTATTTGGAGGTGATGGCAAGTGCTTCGACGTGGCGATCGACCACGGCTTTTTCAATGAAAGCACGTTCCTGGCGGGCATTGAAGACATCGGCCAGGCGATCAAAACGATCGTAGCTGCCAACCCCGACGCCATTCAATTGAGCCCCGGTCAGGCTCCCCTCTTGCAAGCCATCCCAGGGAAACATAAACCGGCACTGGTGCTGCGTACTGATGTCGCGAACGTCTACCACCGCACCCTTCCACGTGTCCTTTTCTCGCAGTTAATTCATGAACCGGTCGAGCAGGCCCTCGCGCTCGACGCCACCTGTGTGGTGGTCAATCTGCTCCTGTTACCCGATCAACCAGACCTCTATCATCAATGCGTGCGCAATGTTTGCCAGCTTAAGCCGCAGTGCGAACACTATGGCATGCCCTTGATGGTTGAGCCGTTGGTGATGCAGCCCAACGAACAGCAGGGAGGGTACATGGTCGATGGCGATCTGGACAAGATTCTCCCCCTGGTGCGCCAGGCGGTAGAATTGGGCGCGGATATTATCAAAGCAGACCCGTGTGAGACGTTGGAAGCGTATCATCTGGTCGTGGAAACCGCTTCTGGCAAACCAGTGCTGCCACGCGGCGGCGGACGCACCACCGATCAGGAGATTCTGGCACGCACTGCCACCTTGATGAGCCAGGGAGCCTCGGGCATTGTGTATGGACGCAATATCGTCCAACATCCCCATCCAGAGCGGATGACCCGCGCGCTCATGGCGATTGTGCACCACAATGCAGCGGCTTCCGAGGCCCTTTCCCTCTTGCAGGAAGCGGAAATGGATGCCACCGTATGACGATCAAGGGCATTCGCTTTGGCATCATCGGTTGTGGGCTGATGGGGCGTGAATTTGCCAGCGCAGCAGCGCGCTGGTGCCATTTGCTTGATCTGGATGTCAGGCCACGCATTGTGGCCGTCTGTGATGTCAATCCGCAAGCCATGACCTGGTTTGAGCACGCCATTCCTGATCTCCGACTGGTGACCAGCAACTATCAGGAGTTGCTGGCTGATCCGGAGATCGATGCAATCTATTGTGCGCTGCCACATCACTTGCATGCCCAGGTCTACTGTGACATCATCCTGGCGGGGAAACATCTGCTGGGCGAAAAACCGTTTGGCATCGATGAGGCAGCCAATAGCGTTATTCTCGCTGCCATCCAGCAGCGGCCCGATGTCCTGGTGCGCTGCTCGTCCGAATTTCCGTTCTTTCCTGGCGCGTACCAGTTGGCACGATGGGTCCGGGAGGAGCGCTTCGGCCAGATTATCGAGGTGGAGGCGGGTTTCTGGCACAGCAGCGACCTGAATCCTTTGAAACCCATCAACTGGAAACGGCGGAATGCCACCAACGGCGCATATGGTTGTATGGGAGACCTGGGCATGCATGTGCTCCACTTGCCCCTCCGTTTTGGTTGGAAGCCGCGCAGCGTGCGAGCCTTGCTCAGCAACATCGTGCAGGAACGGCCCGGTCAGGATGGGCAGATGGTGCCGTGCGACACCTGGGATAATGCGATTCTGGCCTGTGAGGTGGTCACGCCTGAGCAAGCATTTCCCATGCTCCTCTCGACGAAACGGATTGCTCCTGGTCATCGTGATACCTGGTTCTTGCGTATTCAAGGGACCGCTCTCTCTGCCGAATTTACCACGAAAAACCCGAAGCAACTGGCCTGGCTGCCCTATACGCCGGGAAGCGAGCAGGCGTGGCACGTGATGGATATGCCTTACCAATCGGCCTATCCTACGATCACTGGGGAGATTTTTGAGTTTGGCTTTTCGGATTCGCTGCTGCAAATGTGGGCAGCGTTTTGTGATGAACTGGCCCATGGCGCAGAGACGAAGCAGCCGCTCTCCTGTGTCACGCCCGCAGAAACGCGCGAGAGCCATCTCCTCTTTACTGCGGCGCTGGAGTCGCAAAAGCTTGGGCAGACCATCATGTTGAGGTAAGCAAAGGAGGCGCTATCGATGGCTGAAGGAGCGGGAGAGGTGATCGTCGCCGGTCATATTTGCCTGGACATGTTCCCCACCTTCGCAGATGGAGAAACGCGCGAGAAGGTCCTGGTACCAGGGGCACTCGTTGATGTTGGCCCGGCTGTTCTTGCCCTGGGTGGCGCGGTCGCCAACACGGGTGTCGCGCTCCATCGCCTTGGGGTTTCCACACGCTTGATGGGCAAAGTAGGCGATGACCTGTTCGGGCGGGCAATCCTGGACCTGGTGCGCGGCTTAGGTGGGGCACTCGCTCAGGATATGCTGGTAGCCCCAGGAGAACACAGTTCCTATTCCGTGGTGATCAGCCCGCCAGGCATGGACCGCATTTTTCTCCACCATCCTGGCGCGAACGATACCTTTGGTGCCCAGGACATTGCATTAGAGCAGGTGCGCCACGCGCGGCTTTTTCACTTCGGCTATCCCCCGCTGATGCGCCGTATCTATCAGGATGGAGGCGTGTCGTTCGCGCTCCTGTTGCGCGCGCTCAAGGAGCAAGGCGTAACAACCTCGCTCGACATGGCACTGCCTGACCCCGCTTCTGAAGCGGGCCATGTCGATTGGGAGCACTGGCTCACCAACGTCCTGCCTTTTGTGGATATTTTTTTACCGAGCGTCGATGAGATCATATTTATGCTCAGTCACAGTGATAGCCACGCTGGCAAGCACCTTGATGGGCCACGATTATCCGAACTCGCAGCGCGTCTTCTCCAGTTCGGGGCAACTATTGTTGCACTCAAGCTGGGGGATGCCGGCCTGTATCTGCGCACCACCGATGATGGAGAGCGTTTGAGACACGTGGGAGCAGTTTCACCAGAGGATGTGCTGGCGTGGCGCCATCTCGAACTGCTCACGCCCTGTTTCCAGGTCCAGGTTGTGGGGACAACCGGTGCGGGAGATTGTACAATCGCGGGCTTTCTCGCCGGTTTCTTACAGAACCTGTCACCAGAAGAGGTTATGAGAAGCGCAGTGGCCGTGGGCGCGAGCAGCGTGGAGCAAGCCGATGCGACCAGCGGTGTGCCCTCGTGGTCGCAGGTACAAGCGCGCATCCATGCCGGTTGGGCGCAATGCCCTGTGACCCTCGCGTTACCAGATTGGCAGGAAGACCAGGAACGGGGTGTCTGGCGAAGGCCAGACGAGCAGCAATCGCAAAGCAACTGAGACAGGCAAGCAACTGAAAGGCAGGGGACGATGACCCATCAGAATCAGGAACGCATGCTCCAGGAGCGCACGGCAACACTGCTCGCGCAGCAGGGAATACAGGTGGCGCCGCAAGAACGGGCTGCAATCGAAATCGCCGATTTTGGTCTGGGCGAGGTGGAACGCACGGGGTTGGAAATTGTCGTCTACGTGAATACCGATCGCTATTGCGCGAAAGAGCTGGTCTTATTTCCCCGCCAGACGTGCCCGCAACATAAACACCCTCCGGTCGGCGACGACCCCGGCAAAATGGAGACCTTTCGCTGCCGCTGGGGCAGGGTCTGGTTGTATGTGGAGGGCACGCCAACTGAGCCTCTCCAGGCGCAGATTCCTCAGGGAAGCGAAGCCTTCTATACGGTCTTTCATGAGATTGCCTTGCTCCCGGGTGAACAATATACGATTCCGCCCAACACGCTCCACTGGTTCCAGGCAGGTGATGAGGGCGCGATTGTCTCGGAGTTTTCGAGCACCAGCCGCGACGAAAGCGATATCTTTACGGACCCGCGAATCAGACGTGTGCCTGACAGCGTCGAGGAGTAATGTATAGCAGCAGTTCAACGTTCCAGGGAAGCCTGCAATTCAGCGGGGTGTGTAGAGAAAGGACAGCAGAGCATGAGCCGAGAAGAGCATTATCGATTGCAGAGGAATTGGGGCATTCGGGTGCTTGCTGGCTTCGTCTTCGCGGCCCAGCGCGACGACTGGACGGTACAACTGATCGGTACTGCTGGCGCGCTGACGATTTTGCTGGTGTGAAAGCTGCCGACCACACGTTAAAACAATAACCAGGCAATTATTTTTAGGGCAAACACCATCTGCTCTTCCCTAAAAACGCACGAATCGTCGTCCTCCCTCAAACCGGCCCGTCCCGCACACGGTGCGCCCAGCCGCCCCTTGCATTCGAAGAAGAAAAGTGATATCACTATGATATCACTTTTCTTGGGAGGACGCCATGAGCAAACAGGAGCAGCCCGCCTCGGTGGTCGAGCCGGTAGGCCGTCACGGGGCAAGCGTGGAGATACAGCAGCGGCAGGCAGCCATGATCACCGGTTGGCTGGGAGTGGCCGCACTGTTCGGGCTGGTGGGAGCAACCTATGCTGCCGTGCAGACGCAGGCGGGAGGCTGGGCGATCAGCCTGCCCATCATCGCCTTCTGCCTGGTCGCGAGTTCGATCGTGATCGTCCCGCCTGGTCAAAGCCGGGTCGTGCAGTTCTTCGGCACCTATGTGGGCACCGTCCGCCGACCGGGGCTCTGGTGTGTCTGGCCGCTGGCGGCTCGCCGCGCCGTGAGCATCCGGGTGCGTAACTTCGAGACCAACCGCCTCAAGGTCAACGACGCCGACGGCAACCCGGTCGAGATCGCCGCCATCGTGGTCTGGCAGGTCGCCGACACGGCCAAGGCGGTCTACGGGGTGGATGACTACCCCGCCTTCGTGTCGATCCAGGCAGAGTCGGCGCTCCGTCATGTCGCTATGGGGCATCCCTACGAGCCCACCCGGGGCGAGGGAACCTCCCTGCGCGGCTCCACCGACGCCGTCGCTGACCAACTTGCCAGAGAGGTCGCCGAGCGCGTGGCCGTCGCGGGCATTGAGGTGGTGGAGGTGCGGATCAGCCACCTCGCCTACGCCGCCGAGATCGCCCAGGCGATGCTGCGTCGCCAGCAGGCTAACGCCGTGGTTGCCGCGCGGTCACAGATCGTCGAGGGGGCGGTGGGTATGGTGGAGATGGCTCTGAGCCGGCTGACCGAGAAGGGGGTCGTCCAACTCGACGAGGAGCGTACCGCCACCATGGTCAGCAACCTGATGGTGGTGCTGTGCGGCGACCAGCCACCCGCGCCGGTCGTCAATGCGGGAACCCTCTACTCGTGAGCAGGGAACGCAAGCCGATCCTGCTCCGCCTCGATCCGTCCGTGCATGATGCACTGGGGCGGTGGGCGTCGGATGAGTTCCGCAGCCTCAACGCCCAGATTGAGGTGCTGCTGCGGCGAGCCCTGACCGATGCGGGCCGGATGCCCAGGAATGCCGCCCCGTTGCCGCGCCGAGGTCGGCCACTGGCCGCCGAGCGCGAGTACTTGGGGGAGGAGGTGGAATCATGAGGTCAACGACCACAGGAATTCTGACGACATGAGGGTGCGCGGCCCTGGCCGTGTACACGGAGGCGCTGCGCCATCTGCTCGGCGGGCTGGCCCTATGAACGCAGCGGAAGTGGTGACGGTTCAACACCTCGTCAAGCGGTACGGAAACGTGCTGGCTGTCAACGATGTCTCCTTTGCCATCCGTGAAGGAGAGATTTTCGGCATCATCGGACCCAACGGCGCTGGTAAAACGACCAGTGTGGAGTGCATCTCCGGGCTGCGCGCTCCCGATGCGGGATCAATCAGCGTGTACGGGCTTTCTCCGCAGCAGGACAGAAACAAGATCAGAGCGTTGGTCGGTGTCCAGTTGCAGGAGTGCATAGCTCCAGAGCGCCAAAACGGTGGCTTGTGGCCGACTCAAGTGGGCAAACGCTGTTGACACCGCTGCACTCCACTCCGATAATGGGTCAGGATGGGACATAACCAGCCTCCTGATACGCTCAAGTAGAAATGCCTTGCTATCGTATCAGGGTGGTTGATTGTGTCACTCTCCCTTTTTCAAATTTCAAAACCTACTGATTAGAGTCTGCTTGTCGGGGCAACGGCTCGTTCCTGCCTCGCTTCGGCCCCCACCCCATTGCCACCTGCGTGGCATCGTGCCACGCCCCCACCGCGACTGCTCGCAAGTAGTAGAAAGAGCCTCACTGTCTTCCTCAACCCGCCCGCTTGCCCGATGCCTCGCCCTCGCGCGACGATTCCGGCTGACCGGCAAAACAACCAGTGCCTTCGTTGTCCCGCTCCCGCGCGTCGCCCAAGCGGGCACCCCCACAGCACGCCGAGCGCTGCGGCTTCTGCTCTTGCCGCACTCCTGCCGTCGCTGGACGCCCCCATTTCCCCATAGGCGGCGGTTGGCCGTCCCGTCTCGGAAGTAACGCGGGCGGGAAGCTACCCTGCCCAGGAAACGCATGGGGGCGGCAGTGCCGGACCAATCCTGAGTTAGTGCCTACCTTTGAACTGCTGGGCGATGCGACCTGGCGGGAAGTAACCCCTAGCAGTGGCCTGCTCGCCAGGTGCCTGCTCTGGCGCTGGGAGCATGACCGGGCCTGGCTGACGTGGCCGGGCCAGGAAACCCAGCGCTATGTGCCAGCCATTCTGGGCTGTGCGCTCTGATGGAGGAACCCAGGAGGCAGACAAAGCGATCCAACCCACGGGGCCTGTGCTACATCGAGCGGCACAGGCCCCGAAACGAGGAAAGTGTATGAGCATTGAAGGACAACGCACCTGTAAGAATCCGGGCTGTACAAACCCGGTCCAACCGGCGACCCAGCGCTGCCTGGAGCAGGTCGAGGCCGTGGGCGGAGCGGCGCTGGTCGAGGCGATTCAGGGCGAAGCGACGAGAAGCTTCGGTGACGGCAGATGGCACGGAGGATCTTGACTTTTCCTTGTCCGAGGGGCCATCCTCTCCGAGGTGCTCTCTACTCTCCCCTGAGGGGAGGTAGGAGCATAGCAGCAGGAGATTCCAGATGACCCATCGCACTGGCCCAACCTTTGACTGTTGGATGATAATTGGAAATGAGCAGCGATGCGCATGACAACTGCCGAGGAAGAAGGCACTGGGGGTAGGCATCCAGGAGGATGGTTCCCTCTGGTGAGGAGAAAGAAGGCATCAATCGAGTACCAGACTGGATTGATG
>DATGID010000138.1:0-6706 GCA_035307385.1 Ktedonobacterales bacterium
TGATAGGGATGACCCCGTTTGGTCGATCGTTCGGGAGGAAGCAGAGGAGCCATCCGCTCCCATTGAGCGTCAGTGAGTTCATGTCGATACACAACCTCTCAGTGTATCACATTTGCCGAACAGGCCCTAGTCCAGCCGGGCCGAGAAGCCAAAAAAGAGGCAGCTGGTGTGAAAATAAGCTCTCAGGCCCCCGAAGCAGCAGGGTGCAGCGCGACCACATAGCCCAGCGCCTCTAAGCGATGTACGAGCCGTCGCTCGACCCGCTGCCGGTCCCGTTCATCGAAGTAGGTCATGCCCAACTCGCGATAGGCTTCGTGTCGGGTGAGCAGGTGGTAGACGATCACCAGGATGGTATGAGCCACCGCGACGGCAGCACGCTTCACTCCACGCCGCGCCGTAAGGCGACGGTATTGGGCAGCTAGGTACGTCTCTTTCGTCCGACCAGCCGCTTGCGCGGCTTCCACCAGGGCCGTCCGTAACCAGGGGCTGCCCTTGCGCGTCTTGCCACTGCGTCGCTTGCCTGCGCTCTCGTCATTGCCTGGACACACTCCAGCCCAGGAGGCCAAATGGGCCGCGCTCTTAAAGCGGGTGAGGTTCGTCCCTACCTCGGCCACGAGGATCTCGGCGATGCGCCGTCCGACTCCCGGAATCGTCTGGAGAATCTGTATGGCCTCCTCTTCGGCTGCCAGGCGCGCCGTGATCTCCTGGCTTACGCGCTCGATAAGCGCCTCCAATCCCTCGATGTGGGCCAGTTGTTGGGCAACCAGGAACTGCTGATGTGCTGCAAAATGCCCGGAGAGCGCCTGCTCCAGCTGGGGAATCTTCTCCCGCATGCGGCCTCGCGCCAGCTCAGCCAGCGCCGCCGCATCCGTGGCCCCACCTACCAGAGCACGCAACATCTCTCGTCCCGATTTGCCCAGAATGTCCGTGGCGACGGCTGCCAATTTGATATTGGCCCCTTCCAAGACCTTCTGCAGTCGATTGATCTCTTCGGCCCGCTCGCGCACCAGGACCATCCGATACCGTGTCAATTCACGGAGTTCCCGCTGGGGCCGGGCGGGAATGAAGCTGGGGCGCAACAGGCCATGCCGCAAGAGGTCAGCAATCCATTCCGCATCGCGCACATCGGTTTTGCGCCCTGGGACTGCCTTCATGTGTTGGGCATTGACCACCACCAGCTCAAACAGGCCTTCGAGCAGGTTGTAGATGGGCTTCCAAAAGACCCCCGTTGACTCCATGGCGATATGGGTGCAGGCGGCGGCATCCAACCACTCCGCCAGGGCTAAGAGGTCAGCCGTCATCGTGCCAAAGGTACGTACCTGCTTGTTCACGGTCCCATCCGAAGCTGTGGTCAAAAGGCAAGCCACTACCGTCCGCTTATGCACATCCAGCCCACAGCAGCGCTGATAAAGCATCTCCATGGCTATCGCTTCCTTTCTGTTTGGATGGCCAGCCGGAGTCCCCTGCGCTTGCAGCTACTGGTGTGCGTGCTCCTCCGAGGAGGGCGACAGACGGTGGTGCCTTGGGGGACTCAGATCAAACTCCCTTTACGGGCGCGCAGCACCAGTCTCTTCCCGACCTTCGCGCGCTAACCATCTGAGAGCAAGCGTAGCATGTCTGACAACATTTTCATCAGCGGTGGTGGCCCACCGGGCCATGACTAACTCCCTTGAAATACTCAAGGTGGAAGCGGAGCGGCCTCGGTGCGGTGGAGTGTCTGACCGCATGGAACCACTAGAGCACAGATGTTCCAAGAGAGCAGGTAGCCCCCTGCACCCGCTTGCCCAGGGCCACGCCCCGCGCGACAGAGGAATCAAAGAAGCGAATCAGCAGCGGGCAGCAGTTTCCTCACTCCCGCGCGTGCCCAAGCGGGTGCTCCCCACTGCGTCACTCGAACGGTGTTGCCAGGAGCAGCGCCGTCAGGTTTGGAGCAGTCTCTCCCCACTCCATCAGCCAGCGTTGTTCTGCCCGCTCGCTCGCTCAAGTCTACTCCACGTCCTCGCACCGTCAAGCGTGCCCAAAGGGACCCCAGCTTGACGGTGCTGCGGGCGCGGAGCCTTGCGCGAGCCGTGAGCGGGCAGCACCCGCCAAGATTGCAGAGGCCGCGTGAGACTCGGCCCACACAGAAGGAGCTTCGTATGAACCAGGCGCTCATTGAGACTCTGGCGGAGATCGGCGTTGCACTGGAGGCGACCGACACGTACATCAGCATCCGCGCCATCGATCAGGCGCGGTTGCGCGTAGCCGCCCACGCGCAGTGGGTGGAACTGGCGGCAATGGTCCGCGCCGCCGGGTTCAGTTGGGACGAACTGGAGGCGATGGGCCAGGCGGTGGAGTATGGAGACGAGTACCATTTCGTCCTGCGCACCGTCGATCAGCAAAAGCTGACAGCGGCGCGGAAAGCGGCGGAGGTGGCCGACTTCCATCACATGGTGATGCAGGCTGAGGCCGCCTGGGAGGAAGCTGAGGCAGCGGAGCCGGAATACGACTAGCTGGAAGAGGCCGCCTGGGGCGGGTAGCCGCTTGGCAAGGATGCCACTGCTGCGCATGGAAGCGCTTGCATCAACGATGCTGGGGAACATCCCCCAGCGGAGAGAGGAGCGCAAGAGATGAGCAAACCGTTGTCCCTTGCCCAATATCTCGTCCAGCAGGAGCAGCACGGGGGAGCATCGTTCTCGAACTGGTTGAGCCGGTACACGGTAGACCATTTTACGGGGTGGCTGCATGTCAATCGCGTGGACGAGTATGGTTTCCCGCTGCCGGAGCGGGAAGCTGACGCGATCTACTTCTATCCGCCACCAGAGGAACAGGAGGAAGACAATCCCTTTCAGATGCCGGTGCAATGCGAATGGTGGCTGGAGGAGGCAGAGGGCGTGCTGCTGGGGATGCGTCAGATCGTAGATACGGTGATGGCCTGCGACGGGTTTACCTGGTATCGGATTCCGCTCCCTGACGCGCTGTCTTATAAGCAGGCGAACGACAATGAGGGGACATGGTGATGGAGCCGCTGTAGAAGCTGAGACGATGAGCCGGAGATTGCCACTCCGGCTCATTTTTTTGTTCGCTCCGCTTGCACCTGTCCGGGTAGCCACAGAGCAGAAGAGGCCCCTCACGCCCGATTGCCCGAAGCCATACCCTCGCGCGACCTGCTGGCCGGCCAGCAGATGCAACACTAGGTGAGCGCTCCTGTCGCCCCGCGCGTCGCCCAATCGGGCTGCGCCACCCGCTCTGATGAGCCGAAGACACCGTCACCTGGCAGAGATGCCCTTTGAAGGGGAGGGCACGAGCACTTTCTGCGCGTGGGGAAAAAAGGGGGCAGCTCGCCGCATAGTGTGAGACCGGAAGCTGCCAGTCCTGTAGCGGGAATGCGAAGGAGTCGAAGTGCATTCCCCGGACTCTTGCATTCTACCACACAGCAGCGGGAGACGGGAGCCTGTGGGAGCGAGTTGAGCGGTCCCTGGAGCAGAAGCTCGCGCCTGCCCCCACACCAGTGCCCTCTTCCCCCTTCCCGCGTGTCTCTGCCCTGCGGGAGCAGTGGTCCGACCGCTTGTCAGTCGTTGGCGAACACTGGCATGACTTTGATACTGGCATGCGGGCATATTGACGCACGCTCACAGCCGTTGGCGGACTCTGCCAGCCGTTGGCGGACTCTGGACTTGGAGCGCTGGCGCGGTGCCTGTCAGGAGGCATCCCCCTGCCTGTACCTGGCTTCCAACACGGCTAACTCCCTCCGCGCTTCCTGCTCGTCATAGCGCCAGTCGGCTTCGGTCCATCCCGCGTACTTGCCAATCCTCCGGGCGGTTCTGGCGGTGACGTCCCTGGAAGAGCCGTCTTCTCGCACCGTGAATCGCCCTCTTGCACCGATCACCCCTCACACCAGCCGCTCCCGAACCCCACAGCAAGACGTTCTGATCGTGGTACGATCTCTTCTTGTGTAACGAACATGCACGGCTTTCTCCTCTTCTTTGCTCAAGTTTGTTCCATTCCCCCTGAAGGGCTTGACAAGTAGCAGTTTATCAGGTAAGCTGTGCTCACCAGGACCAAACAAAGAGCCTCTGGCTCTCTTGATTGTCTGGTGACTCATCCATGGTTGCTCCGCCGCAGGGACGCAGTGGCTTCCCCTCCTGGACCTGCTTCCCCCGACGCCTCCCTCCCTGCGGTGTGAACAGCATCACACGCCGTGGCTCGTGGCCGCCTCGCAGACGCACGAGCCCTGCCCGCAGAAGAGGTGTCCGATGGCTGGTCGTGCTGTTCGTGGCCCTGCTTCCCTTCGAACGTTGTTCCGCTCTCGTCAGGACATGCTCGGCGCGGCCCTGGCGCGGCTTGGGGTGCGGCGCGGGATCGTCATGACGCTCCTGCTCCTCACCATCCTGCTGGGGCCGAACGGCTTCTTGACCAACCTGCCCGTCGTCCACGCGCAGGTCGCCCCGCACGCGGCAAGCCAGGGGAAGCCCAACCGCTTCAACCCCAGCCAGGACGCCCAGTCCACCCTGCACCTGCCCCCAAGCGGCACCTCCGACCCGCACTGGAAGCCCAGCATGCCGCAGTCGCTCGCGCGGTCGGTCCCACCGCCCATGAAACCAGGCTTCCTGGCCCTGACGCCGGGCAAGGCGGCGCAGTTTCTGGGCAGCGATGGACGGCTCGAAGTTGACGTTCCGGCCACGGCCATCACCCCGGGCGACCAGACCTGGGCGGGAGGGACGCTCACGCTGCGCATCACCCAGATTGCCCCCGCCTCCGGGGCGACCTCGGGAGGGAGCGGGCTGATTTCCTTTGGCACCTACCTGCTGCAACTGGTTGACGTGCATGGGCAGCGGGTCCCCCATGGCCTGCGCGCTACCCTCACCGTGAAATACCACTACGCGCCCACGGAAGCGGCGCTCAATCTGGGCCACGCCTTCGTGGTCTTCAATGGCACCCTGCCCAAGGGCGTCCAGCTCGCCCCTGCGGCAGCGGCCACCACGCCCGCCCTGGGCGCGTGGGGCACGCACACCACGTCCCTGGATACGACCCACCGCACGCTCTCCGTGGCCATGCCCCTCGCCACCCCCAGCGGCTCCCTGAGTTGGGATACCAACGCGCCCGTGGCGACCTTTGGCAAGCCGGACCTCTTCAATGCCGATCTGAACGCGGGCGCGCTCTCGGCCTCCTATCCCCTGAATCTGCCTGCCGGGCCGGGGGGCCTCACGCCCCCACTGACCCTGGCCTACACCAGCGCGGGCGTGAGTGAGAGCCACGGCGTCCAGTCGGCGGCTGGCTGGGTCGGCGAGGGCTGGAATCTGGCGCCTGGCTCGATCAGTTGGGCCGAACACAATGCCCTGGCAGGGGTCGCGGGTGGCCCCCTGTGGGAGAGCAGCTGGCAGTTGTCTGACCCCTATGGCACCAGTGCCCAGCTCATTCCGCCCAACCTGAACATCAGCACCTACTACGATGACGTGGGCAACCCTACCACCAACCTCTACGAGAGCTACCAGGCGTCCATCTGGTCCTCCACGGGTTTCACCTGGTCCAACGCCGTGTACCTCTCGGGCGACTTCAATGGCGATGGCTATGGGGATGTGCTGGCCATGTACAACCTGGGCGGCAGTTCCACCGGCATCTACGAGTGGCTCGGCACCGGCAGCGGCCTCTCCTACAAAGGCCAGATCTGGTCAGTGCCCAGTGGCTTCACCTGGTCCAACGCCAAGTGGGTCGTGGGCGACTTCAACGGCGATGGCAAGACCGACCTCATCGCGATGTACAACCTGGGCGGCAGCTCCATCGGGGCCTACGAGTGGTTGGGGACCAGCACGGGGAGTTTCTCCTACAAGGGCCAGATCTGGTCGGTCGCCAGTGGCTTCACCTGGGCCAATGCCGCCTTCGAAGCAGGCGATTTCAACGACGATAGCTATGCCGATGTCATGGCGATGTACAACCTGGGCGGCAGCTCCACGGGCGCCTATGAGTGGCTGGGCAGCAGCACCGGCGCCCTCTCCTACAAGGGATCGATCTGGTCAGTGGGGAGTGGTTTCACCTGGTCGAACGCCAAATGGGTCGCGGGGGATTTCAATGGGGACGGCCACGCCGATCTCCTGGCCCTGTACAACCTGGGCACCACGGTGGGGATCTACCAGTGGCTGGGCACCAGCACGGGGGTCAACTACCAGGGCGGCATCTGGACCTCGGGGACCTTCTGCTGGTCCTGCACCAGCTGGACGGTCGGGGACGTCAACGGGGATGGCAAGGCCGATCTCCTGGCCATGCATGACCTGGGCACCCAGCAAAACGCCCCTGCCGTGGGCATCTACGAGTGGCTGGGGGCCAGCAGCGGCGTTACCTTCCAGGGCCAGGTCTGGTCCTCCGTGGGCCGGGGAGGCTTCTCCTTTGCCAGCGCCGCCTTCCTGGCTGCCGACTACAGCGGCGATGGGCAGGCCGACCTGCTGAGCATGTATGACCTGGGCAGTGGCTCCACCGCCGCCTACGCCTGGCTGACCACAGGCACCTACCTCACCAATCCGGTGCCGTGGCAGACCGCGCCGGATGCCCATGCCAAGATCTACTCCTACTGGGGGCCGAACAACCTGGTCTCTCTCCCCGACAGTTATTTTTAGAAGCGAAGGGTGAAGACCAGAGCCGCTCCCTGGCGGTGAAAGGGTAAGCAGTGTGCCAGCGAGGCCGCCCGTTCTGTCCGCCGCAGCAGATCGTGCAGCCACAGGCGTCCAATCCG
>DATGID010000139.1:0-50931 GCA_035307385.1 Ktedonobacterales bacterium
AATCGTGATCACAGTGGACCAGAACGACCACACCGAACAAGGCCTGGATCAAAGTTCTCGGGGAGAACCCTCATGAAAGCCCTTGGAGAGACACATTCGCTCCACCGGAGGTGTTTCAGTTCCCTGTGTGAGTCCGCATCATATGCAGCGATCCTCCTTGCTATTGGCCGCTCTACAACGAGCCAAGGCGGCACAACGCGTGTCGCGCGTAGTGCGGAGAACAGCAGCCGATGAAGATAACCTGCCTGCTTGCAGGGCTCGAGTGATCTTAGGGTTCAGCATGATCACGAGCACCTGTTCCGAACCGAAGACGAAGGCGCCAGCACAGGTGAGCGGAACCGAATGGTTCGAACCCGCGCTCGACAGAAGCCCTGTCGCTATCTGGGCTAAAGCACACAAATAGAAAAAGTGGTGCGCAGGTAGTGTATCCGCGCACTACATGTCGGGCCTCCTCTCATCTCACTTTGCGATGACAAGCAAGCTAACGAAACGGAACCAACGGGCGTCGGAAGGCTCCGAACGATATGCCGTGACACCTGTGGACGAAGGGGTTTGTTGCCCTGATTATAGCAGAGGCATTCCCCTTGACATAACAGCGCTTTTCCTTTATTATTTGGCTAGATATCTTACCAATTTCCAAGGGAGAAATAGCGCCTGATGACTTTCGAGGCTTTCTCCAAACCCAACCTGCCCGAAGAGATCGTGCGTAAACTGCTCCTGTTAATTGAGGAAAAGAAGCTGCACCCTGGAGCCAGGTTGCCTTCGGAGAGGGAGCTGGCTACGCAATTGCAGGTAAGTCGTCCTTCTCTTCGTGAAGCACTGCGGGCCTTATCCATTATGAAAGTTGTCGAAATTCGACAGGGCGCGGGAACATTTATTACCGGCCTTGAGCCGGATTTGCTGGTTGAGCACCTTGACTTCGTTTTCGCGCTCTCCGATGCCACCTACCTCGATCTGCTCGAATCTCGCCAGATCGTCGAGGGTGGGCTCTGTGCGCTGGCGGCGCTGCGGATTACTGATGAGGAGCTCGCGCGGCTGGATGCCTGCATTCAACGCCTGGTTGAGAGCATGGATGATTCTGCGCGCTTCTTCCAAGCTGACCTTGATTTACACGAATGTATCGCTGAATCCGCACGCAATATGACCCTCGGTCGTTTTATGGCAAGCATCCGCCGTCTCGGGCGCGCCAGTCGGCAGCGGACGACAGATTTACCAGGCATCAAAAAGCAGGTCATCGCCGATCACCAGGCCATTGTCGAAGCCCTACACGCACGTGATCCCGAGGCTGCGCGAGCGGCAATGCTGCAGCATTTGCAGAACATCGAGAATCGCTTGCGCGGATCGATTACCCGAGAGGACCAGCATACAGCAAGTGCCGAAGAGACCTGACGCGAGCGAGGCCCGCTCAGTTTTCTTGATGCCTTAAGAGGAAGGAGAGATACGAACATGGCTTATCATATCCAGCCCACTGGCATGGAGAAAGCAAAACTGGTGGAACAGATCAGAGAACGTGGTCTTGACGGGATTTTGCTGAGTTCAGCGGAAAATGTCTACTATACCTCGGGTCTGCCCACCCTCCCAGGGAGTGGCAACCCCATTCTCTTTGCGCTCAAAAACCAGCTCCCTTCTTTTGTCTATGCCAGCGCTGATGGCAAGGTGACCCTGTTTTGCTGGATTGGCGCGACGCTTGGTTTCACCTTCGCGGTTGATGAGGTACGGAGCTTTTTTAACCAGGAAAGCGCCCTGGAAGAGTTGGGCGATTTTCTGAAAGCCACCCTCTCGCCTGATGCGAAAATTGGCGTAGAAAGCTCCTGCCCCCTCTATGTCCTGACGAAATTATACGAGTTTATCACGCCTTCAACGCTGGCGACGGTCGATGACCTCCTTTTGAGCTTGCGCTTGATCAAAACTGAGGAGGAACTGATCTTGATGCGCAAGGCCACCGCCATCGTTGAAGCGGCGGTTGCTGAGTTACGGGGACAGATCAAAACAGGTGTTTCGCGGCTGTGGGTGATCAATGCAGCCAAACGTTTGATGCTCGAACACGGGGCGACGGGAATCGGGCATACGACGATTGCCTTTGGCACGTCGAATCCGGAAATCGCCTTTGATGAAACGCTTGAAACCGGCCAGGTCGTGACACTCGATCTGGGCGCGGTCGTCGATGGCTATACCTCTGATAATCGGCGCTTACTTTATACCGGCCCGCTTCCCGCTGATTTACAGCAGCTCCATCAGACCATGTGTGCTATTGTCGATCAGGTTGGTCAGGCGCTTCGTCCGGGTATATCCTTCGCAGACCTGTATAATCTGGCAACCGAACTCTATGCTGCCCATAACCTTCCCCCTTATTTCATCAATGTAGGACACAGCATCGGCCTGCAAACTGAAGAGGCATGGATCACGTTCGATAGCCCGTATACCGTGCAAGCAGGGATGGTCCTCAATATCGAACTCTATAGTGGCTACCATGATGGGTCTCATATCGGTGATGAAGAGACGTTCCTGGTGACTGAAGATGGAGCCGTGAAGCTTACCCAAACATCCCCCGCTCTTCAGAGCATCTGAAATATTCTTCCTTCAAGGAGTATGTACGTGAGCGAGCAGAAAGTCCGCGTTGGCCTGGTGGGCACAGGCGGAATTGCCTATGTCCACGAGGCGGGTTATGAAGAAATACGTGACCGTGCCCAGATCGTGGCGGTTTGCGATGTCAACGAAGAAGTTGCCAGGGAGCGGGCCGCCCCCTACGACGCGAAGGTCTATACGGATTACCAGGAACTGGTAGCGAATCCTGACATCGACATGGTCGATATTACTGTGCCGCATCGCTGGCATTACCCAATTGCGATGGCAGCATTGGAACAGCATAAGCACGTCCTGGTCGAGAAACCCATGGCGTTGACCGCTGAAGAGGCGCTGCATCTGATCAAGACCGCTCAGGCTGCGGGAGTAAAGTTTACAGTCGCGGAGAATACCCACTTTATTGTGGCATACCGCGAGGTGGAGCGCTTGCTCCAGGCCGGAACGCTAGGTGATATCCGTTTTGTGCGCACCTGCATTGCGGGCAGTGAGGTCTCACGGATTCGCAGCCAGGCCAGTTGGGTGGGAAGTGTGGAAAATCAAGGCGTGCTGATCGATTCAGGCGTCCATTCCTTTTATTTGCTGAAGTGGCTTTTCGGTGGCGTCCGCGATATTCAGGCCCACGCCTTCAAAATCATCCCTGAAAGTCAGGTGGACGATAATACGATTACAATCGGCCATCTGGCAAACGGGGCGGTCTTTGAGACTACCCAGAGTTGCATTGTCGAAGCGCCCTGGACCGAACGCCTTGAGGTGCATGGGAGCAAAGGCTCCCTGATCGTCGATCATCTGGCAAATCCCACTCTGGTCCACTTCCAGGGCGGAGGTGATGCCGAAGGAACGCCAATCGACACCGTTCCCTATGAGCCTCTGGCCTGGAAATATCTTTCCATGCTAGCGGAGGTGCAGGATTTTGTCGAGGCCATCATTGAGGGCCGCCCGCCACTCATCAACCCGCTCTATGGCTATCATGCCGTCCAGGTCGCTGAAGCGGCATATCGATCAATCTCCGAAGGGAAAATGGTTTCCCTGTAGTTGCTTGTCTTTGTTGAGTTACGGTAAAAGGAGGCCCGTTCAATGGCTGACATTCTTCCTTATCTCGAGCGTATTCGTGATCGCTTCACCGACCCCGCGATGCAAGAGTCCTTCAAGGGGTTCAACAAGACCCTGCAATTTGAATTTCCCGATACGCAGCAGACTTTTCTGCTGACCATGGCCGATGGCACGGCCACCCTCGAAGAAAGGGCGATTGAGCATCCCGATATGAAGACCATCGCCAATACGGATGTGCTGGCCGGAATCATGGATAAAAAGGTCAACCCGATGACAGCCTTCATGACCCGTAAAATAAAGGCCCAGGGCGATCAAGGCGATCTGATGCGGCTGCAAAAATTGATGCTCTGAGGCATTACTTCCCATCAGGCCTGCCGTGAGTGCAGAAACATATTCCCCAGTCTCTCATCTGGTTCAACCTCCGTACAATGTTGTAAGGAAGCCATGATGGCTGCACCTTCAGAAAGGAGGCCATGATGGCTGCGCTTTCAGAAATAACCGCCCCGGTGAAGCGACTATCTCTGCCAACGCTGATTCTAACTGGTATCTTCGCATTAGGTGTGAATGCCGTCTGGCTGTCATATAACATCTTCATCCTACCCTTGCAGGTGCAGGAAGTTACATCCGAATCGACCAAAGGCATTGTTCTGGGGGGGCTGGTGGGCGTGGCAATCGGGGTCGCGGTGATTGTCAACATTCTCGCGGGCATTATCAGCGATCATTCCAGGGGGCGTTTTGGTCGGCGCAGGCCGACGCTCGTAGTGGGCATGGCGCTGACGCTGCCCTTTATTCTGCTGCCGGTCTTCGTGCCGCTTTCCCTGCCGACCGTGATTCTGGCCTATCTGGGCATGCAGATTTTCACCAATGTCGCTGCCGGGGCCTGGCAGCCCACGCTGGCCGATTTTGTGCCGTCGACACAGCGCGGCACGAGTGCGGGCATCAAAGGAGTTTTTACCTTACTTGGTTCGGCGATAGGTGTCGGGGTTATTACAGCCTTGTTTGCCGCCAACCTCTCAGATGTCGCTTTTATTCTGATTGCCTCGGTGTACGCGGTGACGACGCTGATTAACGCGGCAGGCATGTGGAAGCTGGACAAGCCGATGCCGGAGCTAAAACCGCTCAACTTGAAAGAAGTGGTAGTTGACCTGTTCCACGTCCAGAAACGGCAGGGCATCAGCATCTTCTGGTGGTTTGTGCTTGGCAGTTTCTTGATTTATATGGGCGTGTCCGGCTTCCAATTCTTCGGCATCTATTATCTTGAAAGCATTCTGCACATCACCGGACAGGATGCCATCGCGCGAGCGACCCAGATTTCCGGCCTGCTGAATCTGCTGATCGGCATGATCTTTGCCCTGCTGGCCGGGGTGCTTTCCGACAAATTTGGGCGGCGGAATATCATCATCATTTCCGTGCTGATTTCCAGCATTGTGGGTCTTTTCTTTCCTTTTGCGCGGACCTTTGCCGTTTTCCTGGGCTTCTCAGCGATCTATAGTGCCGCTAGCGGCGTCATCCTCAGCGTCGATACTGCCTTCACCAGTGATCTGGTGCCTGGAGATGAAGCGGGAAAATACATGGCTTACGCGAACCTGGCGGTGGGCGTTGCCAATGGGGCTGCGCCGCCCATCTTCGGGTTAATCCTGAACTTCCAGGGAGCGCCAACGCTCACTAGCTTTATCATCTTCTTCGTCGTCTCAACCCTCTTTTTTATCAGCAGCGCGTTTGTGATGGGCTTAAAAGTACCATCAGATCGCCAAAGGAGGTAGGGTGTGGACCCCTTAATCATTACCGCAACTCCAAATATCTGCTGGCTCTCGCCGGATGTCCCCTATCCACACACCGTTGAGGAGATCGTGGCCGAGGCCAGGCTGTGTGAGCAGGCAGGCGCTGGTCTCTTTCATATTCACGCTGAGGGGCAATGGACCAGCGTGATCCAGGCGCTGCGCGAGCAGACCTCACTGGTGATCCAGTGTGGGATGTCGAGCCTGCCCATTCCAGAGCGGATGGAGGTGTGGACGCAGCACGCGGACATGATTTCGATGATTGTCAGTCACCACGACGAAGCCTTTGTGGGATTGGATGTGCATGTGCTACATCCACGCGAAGAGCTTGAAGAGTATATGCGGCTGTGCAATCAGTACCAGGTAAAACCGGAACTTGAGATCTGGCATGCTGGGTCCATCTGGAACATGCAATATCTGATCGATAAAGGGCTTTTGCCAGCCCCCTATTTTACCACGCTGTTTTTCGGCTGGCCGGGTGGGTCGTGGTCGCCTCCTACGCTGGAGGAGTATCTGTATCGGCGCCGCTTGATGCCCCCTGGCAGTGTGATGAATGTAAGCATTATGGGACCGGCTCAGAAAACGATCCTGGCGGCGGCCATTCTTCAGGGAGATCATGTGCGCGTGGGGACTGAAGACTATCCCTATCGTGAGGGAAAAGTTGTTGCAACGCATGAATTGGTCGCAGAGGTCGTCGAACTGGCGCGCCAACTGGGCCGCAGCATTGCCAGCCCTGAGGAAACCAGGCGCATCATTGGCATTGGAGGCTAAGATGAGCACCGTACAGCCGGCTGCGCCCGTTGCTCTGCTCACTGGGGCAGCCCAGGGCATTGGTGAGGCGACGGCGCGGCTATTTGCCGAGCGTGGGTATCGCCTTGCTGCCCTCGATATCCTGGACACAGGCCAGCAGGTATGCGATGAGATCAATCAGGCGGGTGGTGTCTGCCAGTTCTATCGCTGCGATACCACTGATGAAGCAAACGTTCAGGAGACAGTAGCCGCGGCTTATGCTCGCTTCGGTCGCATTGATGCTCTCTTGAATATCGCAGGTATCGTGCTGGTCAAGCCACTGAGCGAAACTTCCTGGGAGGAGTACAGACGCCTGGTAGATGTCAATCTGGGCGGCACCTTCTTGCTTTGCAGACAGGTATTACCCGTTATGCGTGCCCAACAGAGTGGCAGTATTGTCAATATGGCCTCTGTGTCAGGGCATGTCGGGCAGACCAACCACGCACTCTACGGCGCGACCAAGGGGGCCGTTCTTGCTTTTACGCGCGCGCTGGCCTGGGAAGCCGCAGGCGATAACATTCGGGTCAACTCACTCAGTCCGGGCTCGGTTGATACGCCCATGCTGCGAGCAGACATTAAATTGGAGTCGCAGCGCACGGGTCTTCCTTTTGAAGAAGTGAAGCAGCTACGCGAAGGGGAACAGGCCTTCAAACGGTGGGCTCATCCGCGCGAAATAGCGGAGGCGGTCTTCTTCCTAGCCAGCAATGCCGCCTCATTTATGACAGGGAGCGACCTACTTGTTGATTGTGGGTGGGTGGCAAAATAGCTCAACTGACGATTTCAGCCCTCCTGTGCTGCGATGGTTCCATGACAGACAGGACTGGTCATTGGAAGGTATTACAGCACAGGAAATCGGCCCTGACACAACTTTTGTGAGGTATGAGCTTATCCTTCAGCGTCACCTGCTCGCCGTCCCCTCCAATCAGCAGCGGATTATACGCTTGCTGAATGCCCTTGGACTGATGGATAGTGCTTGTGTACCTGATAGGAGGTATCCCTGGAAGAATGTATCCTATCAGGTACACAGGTGATCTTTGTCAGTTCTATTGTCTAGCCCTGTGAAACCAGCAGAGACCGAATTGCAGCGCCACCATCCTGGGCGATATGGCGGCCCAGGATGACGCGTAGAGCATGAAGAAGGCGTAGTTGGCGAAGGCAAATAGAAAACCAAGTGGCTGGCTGCCGAGGTACACGTTGCTCGGCAGCCACAGGTGAAAGGGATGCAGTTGAAGCAGGAAAGGCCCGAGAGCGAAGCCTCTCTGAGCAGTGGTTTCCGCGCGGGACCTGAGGGGTCGAATCCGTGATCAAGACTGGCACCGAGCACCACCTGGCTGGAGGCCATTCAAAGGGAAAAGCGGAGTGTGGGGGGCGAATCCGCGATAATCTTCATTCAACACACGAGGCCAGGTGGCAATTGGAATAAAGCAAGCAAGTGACGGAACCGACGGGCACCCGGGCCGCGGTCGCCAACTTTCTGGCTCTTTCGCGCCAGGCTGCGCATCAGCAGTGTCGCCCCTCCTCTGTCTCAAAAGCAGCATATCAATCCCCCTACGCCCTCTTTAAGATTCCGCCTTCGGAGTGGCCGTCTGTCTTGTAGCGCGTCGCGCAGGGAGAGTCGCTGCGACAGATTGCCAGAAGCTATCACACTTCTCATGAGGCAGTGAGACGAGTATTGAGTGCTGCTCGCAAAGAGTTATTGAGGGGTGAGAGTAGCCTCTCAGCGCTCCATAGAAAAGAAAAGGAGCAGGAGCCGCCCACGAAATAGTTGCCAGCCAATCACCTCGCCAGTACCAAAACGTTTCACCTTGAAGCTGGCCTGCTTTTTCCATAGGAAGGGGTACAGACAGCCTTCTGGCAAAGCGATACAAGGTATTTCCGTCTACCTCTCATCACATGGGAACTTTGGCTATGTGCTGCCGTCTTGTGGCTACATCAGACCACAGCCTCCCAAGTAACCGTTCGCGCGCTCATCTCGTTCACGAGGGCGAGTCTCTTCCTCAGGAGGAAGCCGGGATCTATCAACCCTCATGCTCTGTAGCGTGCCCCATGCTCAACGTTTCCTCCTCTGATGTTCCCTTTTCGGTTGCCTCTTCGCTTGTCTCTCAGGTGGCGCTTCCTCCCTCAGGCGTATGGGCAGATGTCCCTGCCTTGTACTTCTGCTGCGCGCGCCCGCTCGTATCTCCTGCCTCTGCTGGTCCTCGTGGTCCTGCCACCTGCCCTGTGGACTCGCCAGTGACACGTGAGGAGCCTGACCCCGGATGGTCGTTCGATTGAGTGCGAGGCGTACCATCTCTACCAGTGGCTCGGGAATCTCGACGGATGAAAAGGTTTCGTGGATAGCAATCTCGCCAATTATCTCGCCCGGCAGGTTCGCCTCATTGGCGATCGCTCCGACAATATCTCCTGGCTTTGCCCCGTCGCGTTTGCCGATGCGCAAGAAAAGCTGGGTCATTGGATGCTTCTGCCGACTCTTCCTGGGCGGATACTCCGGCGCTCGTCGTTCATCTACTCTGGCAGGCGGTTCTTGCTGCGTTTCAGTGATCGCGGTCTCTCCCAGCGTCAGCGAGGATGAGCGGTACCCTGGTCGGTTCGCCTCTCGTGTCTGTGTCACCATTTTGAAGGCCGCTGCCGCAATCTCGGCCGGATCATATGTGCCCGCCAGGTCCTCTACGAGGGTGAGAAAGGGGTCCAACTGCCCGGCATTCAGCACCCGCAGCACCTCCTCGCGGACCGCTACCAGGCGTCGCCCAGTCACATCTGCTGCCGACGGCAGCGGCAACTGCTCCAGTCGCCGATGAATTGCCCGCTCGATGAGTCTGAGCTGGCGTCGCTCGCGGGGTGTGACTAGCGTCAGGGCCTCCCCTGTTGCCCCGGCCCGGCCCGTCCGCCCGATGCGATGGACATAGGATTCGGCATCCAGCGGCAAATCATAGTTGATGATGTGGCTGACGTCCGGTATATCCAGGCCGCGCGCCGCCACATCCGTCGCCACCAGCACCTGTGTATGTCCGGCACGAAAGCGCTCCAGCGTGCGCTCGCGCTGCCCCTGGTTGATATCGCCATGAATTGCCTGGGCCAGATACCCGATACTGTTGAGGTGTTCAGCCAGGTGATCGGCATCCCGCCGAGTTCGCACAAAGATGATGGCCGAGTCTGGCTCTTCCATATCCAAAAGGCGCGCCAGCGCGTCGGTCTTGGCGTGCCCCGACACCTCGTAATAGACCTGGCGCACGCGCGGAGCAATCGCCTCCCGCGCGGCAACGCTCACCTGGATCGGCTGGCGCAGATATTGCTCGGCCAATGTGGCAATGCGCGCCGGGATAGTGGCAGAGAAGAGCGCGGTTTGTCGTTCGCTGGGCAAGCGGGCGAGAATCGCCTCAATATCCTCAATGAAGCCCATATTCAGCATCTCGTCAGCTTCATCCAGCACCACTGTCTGTACGCCATCCAGATTGAGCGTGCCCCGTCCCAGGTGATCCAACAGCCGCCCTGGTGTGCCGATGACGATCTGCACGCCGCGCTTCAAGGCCCGCAATTGGCGATCATAGGGTGCCCCACCGTAGATGGGCAGCGTCACCACTTCTCGGTATTTGCCCAGTTCGTGGAGGGCTTCGGCGACCTGCATCGCCAGTTCGCGGGTTGGCACCACGACCAGCCCTTGTGGCCGCAGTTCCCGCTCGTTTAGCCGCTCGATCAGGGGCAGCCCGTACGCCGCCGTTTTGCCGGTGCCAGTTGGCGCCTGCCCAATGACATCCCGCCTGGCCAGCAGCAGCGGAATCGTCTGTTCTTGAATCGAGGTTGGCACGCTATACCCCAGGTCGGTAATCGCGTGCAGAGTGGCCGTCCCAAGTCCCAAAGCGCGAAACGCCTCTGTGGCAACGCGTGCACCTTCGGCCGTTGATATTTCAACGGCCTGATCAATTTCTATCACGTTAATGTGTCTCTCTCCTCACGTGTCCCCTTCCTTGATCAGGGGGACATTTGCTGTTTCTGTAGGGCCTGGAGTGTACCTTCATCTGGGCGTTTGACCGCTTGCCCGCAGGGTGCCAGCACCAGCCAGGCCAACAGTTGTCTGAAGCTGAGCGTCTGGTGCTGCTGTTGAGCAATTTCGTTCTACCTGTCGTTCACTCTCCCCTAAACGGTGCCGCAGGGAGGCTTAATGAACCGGTTCCCAGGCCGCCGGGTTGATATCATCGGTGGGTGGGTGGTTACTGGCGCGCCGCAAGAAAATTTCAATGTCTGCTAGGCCGAGCGGGCTTTCGTAGACTGGCTCGAAGCACTTTCTGGTGGTCAGGTCTCGCATCACGCTTACGATATAGATTGTCGGCTGCTGATTTGCCTGAAACAGCGTGTCGTCCTTCTCTGCGACGGTGACGCAATACGTTCCTGATCGATTGATCGCCTGGCCCAGGGTACGGGAAGCTTTGAGGGCATCGCCGAGTGTCATGTGTCATCCTCTCTTCCACTCCAGGTTGGCAGCAAAAAAAGCCAGGCCGTACCAAAACACGACCCAGCTCTCCTGACCGTTTCCCGAAAGGGTGTTCTGAACAGTGTGGTAAACACGAGGAGGTTTTAGCCCTTGCGGGCCTTGCGTTTCCTGGCTTCTGCCTTGCGCTTGCGTTTCGCGCTGGGCGCTTCGTAGTGTCTGCGACGACGCGCCTCAGCGAGAACTCCATCTTGCTGAATCTTGCGGTTGAACCGCTTCAGGGCGGATTCGAACGACTCGTTCTCACTAATCTTGACTTCGGACACTGGCTTCCTCCTCTCCTGATCCGAATCTCGGCGGTTTCTGGCTCGGGGAGGAAAGGCCGTGACCATTCAGCATGAATGGTGTTGCGCTTCTCTCGTAATGATTCTGAATGCCGCGTACCTCCCATCAATTATACGCGCTGGCCCGCATGGTGTCAATGACATGCTCCACTGGCCCCGCGCCGCTGGCAATTCGCCCCTGCGTTCACCTGATATGGCTCGCTCTGCGATGGGCAAAGGGAACAGCCCTACCGTGCGCTGCACTGTGATATACGTGGAAACCACGTTGATCGCGTTCGCCCTTCCCCTGTGGTCTCGGGCAGTACCTCTGCCTTCCTGAACACGCCGATCTCCACCAGTTGGTCGAGCGACGCCCTGATGCGAATCGGATGTTGTCTTCAGTGATGGCTTATCTAAGAGCCAGAGCAGGTTTGCGTACGCGCCTGCAAGAAAGAGAGGCCAGCAATGACCACGCGGATTTATGTTGGAAATCTCCCTATACGGTGGACAATGCCCAATTGACACAACTGTTTGGCAGTTATGGTGAGGTGGTGGATGCCCATGTGGTGACGGATCGGGATACCGGGCGAAGCAAAGGCTTTGGCTTCATCGAGATGGCGAACGAAGAGACTATGCGCCAGGCCATTACGGGACTCAATGGGACACTTCTGGGAACACAAACCCTGACAGTGAATGAAGCCCGGCCACGTGCTGATCAGGACCGACGCGGCAGATAGGAGGCAAACTCCCAGCAGAAGAACAGGTCCTGTTCAGGCTTGAAGGCGAGGGAAAACCCGCTCGCCTTATTGGTTGTGCGCGTGATCAGATATTCTGTATTGAATCTGCCTGCCGGTTTTATTCCTGGACTTCTCCTGCTTGGGCACAGGCTGCACAGAGCGGCTCGCCATCATAGCGGCTAAAACAGGCGGTGATCATCTCCATCCGCTTGCCACACTGAGTACAGCACACCGTATCTTCACCTGCATTACTCGTGCTGTCATACAATTCCTTTTGGTCGGTGGTAATCAACGCCTGCTGGACGTGTGCGCCGGACGTAGGCTGGAGCGAATGCGTGTCGATGGATACGGTTGAGGTTCGATCATGGGCTCTTCCTTGCTCGTTGGGCTGAACGGCCTCAGGGTGTCGTTGTCCTTTCGTCATTATCTCAACCAGTGACCAGGAAGTGTGAGGCAGCACATGGTCATGGAAGCACCTCGTGTGGCCTCTCCTTTGCCAGCATACGCACTGCCCGCTCTGCGGCTCTCTCCCGCGAACTCCCTTGAGAACTTAGCCAGACCCGATAGCGTTCAGCTTGTCGCTCCTGTACAGCTCGACCTTGCCAGGCTTCCTCCCAGACTCCCACAATGGTGCCTGTGGAGGGATGATACTTATTGGTACAATGGGTCATGGGTTTTCTTCCTTTCCAGGAAGGTGCGATCCTCGCCGAGCGATTCGGGAACGAATGCCATCCAGCGTGAAAAGCTGAGGACAGAACCCTCAACACGCCAGGGGGACCGGCGTCGTTCCAGCCCTTCGGGCGTTGCTCATTTGAAAGTGGCTCCTCTCTGCTCTCGTCCGACAGAGCCTACTCCTCTGAGCAAATGGACACGCTTGAGAAGATACAAGCAAATTAATCGCGGACCGATGAAGGTCCTCACGATGGCGGCTCGTCGCGAAGCGGAGGGCAGATGGCCGCTTCCATCTTCGTCGACCCATGCATCAAGCGAAGCCACCGGAAGGTTTCGCTTATGAGAGGGAAGCCGAAACCTCGTACACCTTTTAGTGGTGGCTGGGCGAGCGCCCTGTGGAGTGATGTTGTTGGGGACTACAGAAAGTGTAACAGCGAAAGTGACGAAAGTCAAGTATTTCTCTACCGGAGGCGTCGCAGATATCGTGTTGACCGGTTCCTGGACGCCTCCAAAGATGATTTGATCATTCTTCTCCGGCTTCTGAAGCCGGAGAGAGATACCTTAAGCGCTCTCCTCCATGAGTTCAGGGACCAGTGGTCCAGTAGGTCTCTGGCGTGTAGAACGCCGCGCCAACAGGGCCGGTGGCACACGATAGACTTCATGCGCCAGCCCTACCCGTTCCAAGCTCCAGATGAGATAGCCAGAGACATCAACTTGCCACCAGTGCAGCCCATGGAAAGCTGAGCGGGGGAAGGCATGATGATTGTTATGCCAACCTTCCCCGAACCCCAGCAGCCCTACCACCCACTCATTGTGACTCCGGTCCTTCGTCTCAAACGCCCGTTTACCGAAGGTATGGCAGACCGAGTTGACGCTCCAGGTGACATGATGGGTCAAGAAGATGCGTACCAGGCCCCCCCAGAGCAGGCCTGTCCAGCCACCCAGGGCAAAGGGAATCACCAGACCCAGCACCGCCCAGAGCAAGAAGGTCCGGCTGATGAAGACGATCATCTGGTCTTTCATCAAATGGGGGCAATAGTGGTTGGGATCACCCTCGTCATCGCCGAACATCCAGCCGATGTGCGCGTGAAAGAAGCCATCAACAGGACTGTGCGGGTCGCCCTCACGGTCGGAGAGGGCATGATGCTTGATATGCGTTGCTGCCCACTGAAGCGCAGGTCCCTCGACGGACATGGAGCCAAGGATGAGCAGCAGACCCTTGACGACCGGATGGGGTCGGAAACTCCGATGGGTCAACATCCGATGGTAGCCAACAGTCACGCCAAAGGCGACCAAAGCATACATAATGAGTAACAACGCGAGATCAGGCCAATGCACGGCGCGTGCCCACAGCAGGCGTGTGGCAAGGCCGGTAGCGAGCAAAGGGACAACAACCACAATCAGGACCACCGCTTTATACGCGAGGGATCGCATGGTACCTCCGTGAGTCAAGTGTTCCACCACATTTGTGGAACAAGAATAAGAGGGAGAAAGGCATTAGGATGTTTCAGTGGAGGTCATGCAATAATCCGCCTGTGAGGCAAGTGGATGTTCACTCTTGGAGAAGCAATACTACACTATTGTTGCAAGATCTACTGCACTTCCTCTGAGGGGTAGCTGGATATTATCTTCCGTGTGTGGTATACTAGCAAGAGAAGCCATTGTAGCATGAGTGCTTTTCGCAGGATTGCCCCAGGTCACTTAGATACGCGCGTGGAGAGCGTGTCGGCTTTGCCGATGCTCCAGCGGTGTCACATCGTGCACATGACCGTTTCGGCCAGATGCATCTGTCTCACCTTTGGGACAGGAGTATCTGGCCGTTTTGTGTTCTACTGCCTTGGCAAAAGCGAACGTTCAGATGTGGCAAGCCCTCGTAGTAACTGGAGAGGTGGATGTGTTCGCGTTCCAGGGGCGAGGAACGCGAGGCGCGTGAATATGCCGTTATCAAAGCAGGCAGTGTCACGGATGCGGCGGCGCTCCTCGAGACCAGCGGAACTTATGTAGTGATCCTGTGAGAGCATCTTTTAAACATACCCGGCAAACCCATCCCGGCTCCTGTGCACAAAGATGATTTCCTGGTAAGCGCTCACCTATCTTCTGCTCGCGGCGCATCCAGGTAACATCTTTCTCTAGACCCCATTTCTCCGCTCCCGAGAAATGACCCTAGACCTGGCATGAGGCTGAAAGACGAACACTCGCTGTGAAGGACATGCACATCTGCCTCCACAGTGCAGGTAGAAGTGTGGTATGCCTCGGCAGAGCGTAACCGGTGGAGTACTGCCCATCGCAGCCCGTCTACGACGGGTGGACATAATGAGCGCCTATAGCAGATCGATGAAAGGAACCCTATCATGCCACGTCAGCGACCAGTGCGGCCAGCTCTCCCGCTTCAGGAGGCCATTCCTGCCCCGACGCCTCCCATCGATGACCCCGTGTACCGGGCACTCCTCGCAGCCGAGTCAACCGCCTATGCTGCCTGGCTTTCCTACGCTCCCACTCAGCAAAAAGGAGCCAAAGAAGAGTTGAGCGCCCTGCGCCGCACCTACGAGCAGAAGCAAGCTGAGCGGAGAGCCTATCGGCCACCAGATCCAACCGAACTGATTACGAGACCAGAAACGCTGCCCTGGCAGTGATCTACCGTGGATGCCGAGGCCAGAGCCATGTGAGCAGGAAAGGGCAGGTGTGAGGACTTCTAGCTGACTTCCTACCCCACGACGCGTACAGAGAGGAATACGATGAGTGAGCAGAGAGAACTTCAGAAGATTGAATGCCTCATCGGTGACATCCACAGTTGGCGTGGCTTGCAGCGGATTGTTTCCGTCTATCAGGCGTGGCATGGGCATTTACGGGTACGGGTAACGATTCCTTCCCAGCGCTCCTGGACGGGGACCGCCTTGGGTGTTCTCCGCTATGAGACACCTCCAGAGGGCGAGGCACCGCATGGGGGTGAGCAGCGCGTTCTGGAAATCTTAGTCCAACGGGAGGACGATCACACCGCTGCGGGGGTCCTCATCGAACACCTGCAAGCGCTCGAAGTGCTGTGGTGAACCGACGCGGGGATATGTGGGGAGCACGTTCAGAAGAGCGTGCTCCCCAGAGGAAGGACAACGCTCATGATTCCGCTCACCCCTCCCGACGTATATGAGGAGCTTGATCCTACTGCCTGCCCCGCAGGGCATCCGCCAGAAATCAGTGCTCTGAGAGTTTGCGAACATTGCCAGGATGCAAAGCAGCGTTCTGGGGTCTGGCCGCCCTATTGTCAGGTCTGTCACACGGAGCGGATGTACGCTTCCTGGAAGCGGATGGAACGAGATGGGCTGATTTGCCTGGTATGTCTGCCCATGTGCGCTGACCGTCTTGGCCAACGCAGACAAGAGTTGAAATGGAACCATTAAGCGACTGAAAAGCAGCCTCCTCCAGCACGTTGGAAAGCCTCGGTGGTTTCGCAGACAGCATGTGGAGCAGGAGGGGGGTGATGCACAGGGAACGGGGCATCACGGAGCCGGAAGGCCAGCGGGAAAGGCAGAGCGCTATGGACCATCTTGCCCACATTCAGGAGCTAAAAGCCCAGCAGCAGCAGCATGCTGCTCTCTTTTATCAGATGCACCACCAGGAGACCGCTGAACGCCTCAAACGGCAGGCGTTGCGAGAAGAATTGGCACGGGTCCTCCTGGCAATGCGAGAAGCCCAGGCCGCCATGCAAGCGCGGCCCGCTTGCAATATGCAGGCGGCATTGAGCGTGCGTGCTTCGCTGTTGACCCACCAGATTGCTGCCTCTTCTGCACACATCGCTTCCCTGGCGGAGCAGGAGGAGTTGGCAGAGCGCTGCTATGAAGAAACCTTGCAGCAATTGGAGGCATTGCTGTCAGCCTGGCCCGGCGACGGTGGGTGCCAAGACGAAGGAGGGGGTGTGGAATGTCGAGGGTTACTTACCTCGGAGGGACACGAACACAATACGTGAGTGAGCATCATGAACAGCGATGTGCTCGCTGCGGCGCGCCAACCTGGGAGGGCATCTGTGGCAACCGGTTGTTGCTCCGTCCCGATGTGTCCCGGCTGCCACTTGACCAGGCACCACTGTTCTCCTGGCGCTGTGCGGCCCACCAGGGGTATCAGATGCGCGAAGCCTCAGCAGTGCAGGCGAGCGAGCTAGGCGATGTCATCTATACGCTGACCTGCGGCCATAAGGTCCACTGGGTGTTTCGTGGGCGCTGGGCGTATACCTCTGCACAAATCAAACGGAGCATCCTCACCCGCCAGATCAGACTGGACCAACCCCAGCGTTGCTACCTGTGTGGAGACCAGGAGGAGGAGCGCAAGAGCAAAGCACGCATGCAGCAAGACAGCAAAGGAGCGGGTGAGACGCCCCCGACAGAGAGTGAAGGCAATGAGTGAGTTATCTCCGTTGGCAACCATGTGACCTCTGTCAGCGCCTCACACAGCAGGCCCTCTGCGGGAATCGGCTCCTCTCGCACGTTGATGTGCGTCGACTGCCTGCTCAACAGATACCGATGATTTCCTGGCGTTGTGAGCGTCACCAGGGCTACCAGATGCGCGAGGCCTCAGCGGTTCATGCCAATGCGTTGGGCGATCTTATCTACTCGCTCGCCTGTGGCCATGAAGTGCAAAGCATTGTGCGCGGCGTATGGGGCTATACACCAGCACTGATCGCGCGCGAGTTAGCCACGCGCCAGATCAGACTGGACCAACCCCAGCGCTGCTATCTATGTGCCGATCAGGAAAGAGGAACCTGTGGATGATCTGCTCATTTTTGATGCTCAGACAAGAGAAGGTTCAACCTGGTGAACAGTACGACCCCATTTCTCCTTGATGCTTGGTGTGCTGGAACAGCGTACATCGGGATCGCTACCAGGCGCCAGGGCTATGGCTTGCCCACTGCGAGCATCGGGCAGTATGTGAAAGGAGGAAGAAACTATGCCTCATACTACAGTGCCAGTTAGTAAGTTCAAGCCGAGGAGGAAATGGGAACCGCCTGCTCCTGCAAGATCTGTAGGATGCGCGCCCATTTCCCCGCTTTGCGCCAGCGATAATAGTGCTCGGCTACGTTCGACCAGGGCCCGAAGCACGCTGGCACCCCGCGCCATGAGGAGTTCGTCTGGATCACCCACACAATCCCCTCGATGATCCGGCGCGGATCGGAAACGTGCTGCCGGGTCTGCGACACGTACCTGGGCAGCAGGAGACGAATCTGCTCCCATTGGGCATCAGTCAGGGGCGCCACCCTAACAACGGGATGGGTGCCAGTATGCGTGGACCACTCGATGGCGCTTGCCGAATACGACGGTTCACACGGCAACGTTTGGCAAGCGCTTGATGCTCACGCCGGAACTGCGACCACCACAGGCGCCGTCCACGCTGCGCTGCTGACTCCCCTAGCTCCTGGATCAGCCGTCCCACCTCCGCCACGCTCAGGGGAAGGCATTCCTGCTGGAGGCCACTTTTTTTCTACGTCGGCAAACATTGGTGAAGCATGAAGAAGCGAGCAGCTCGAGATGCAACACCATGCTGTTTGTTTCGTTGTTCCCTGATCATGAATAGAGCCCTTCTGCCGCCTGGCGCCGTACCATCTGCTCGCAGCGCTCTTCCAGGGCGAGCAGATAGCATTGGGGATTCTGGCGAAAGCGTCGCTGTTGACGGCGGGTTTCTTGCCTGGTATCGAGCGCTTGTCGCAACGAACGCCAGCGAGTAAGGTTCCCTGGAGGGAGATCGGTTGCCTGATACGGACGCAGGCGGGTGCTCACGCTGGCAAGGACCTGCGCCTGTCCGCGTAACAAGAGCGTCGGGGCCACCTGCTTGCGCCCGCTGGCGCGGCGTTCGTGATAGCGCAGGGAACCGAAGAGATGTTCAAGATCATTGTCGGTGCGCGGGAGGTCAGGGTGATCATAGCACTGGAACAGCGCCTCGCCATAGCTCGCCGTGACCTTGAGGAAGGTCGTGTACCAGGCTTTCACGAGGGAGTCTGTGCCAGAATCTGCAAGAGTTGCCTGCAGCTCATGAAGCACCTGCAGATAGCGCTGCCGGACCTCCTCTGCCGAAACCTGCTCGTCATTGTTGAGGATATGCACGGCCCGAAAAACCAGGGCATAGGCCGTCTGAATCGGCGGCCATCGAGCAGCCGTGTGGGTCAAACCGCGCTGGATCGAACGTTGGATGCGCTCAAGTGCGTAGGCGAGGCGCCAATGATCCCCCCTTTTAGCATGGCCTGCTGTAAGGATGCGCTAATCTTCGTCAACCGTTCCTGGAGGCGCAAGCCAGCAGCCCACAGCGGCGGCTGCCCATCGTCGGTCAACGCACTGCGCACCGCCAGGCAGTAGTCTTGCACAATGCGAGCTTCTTCTTCGCTCAGCCTGCGCATGTAGGCTGGGGTGATCTCCGGCTGGTGAGCCAGAACCCCTTCCATCAGGCGTTCGACAGGCCGAATGTCGCGCACGAGGGCTTTGAGGTCTTTCTTGGCGTGGCGATCCGCTTCATAGAGCGGCTTGACGGCTTCGCGCAGGTAGTGATACTGACACAGTTGATGGGGAATGTTGGGAAGCGCCTTGGCGACCGCATGCCGCAAGCCAGTTTGCCCATCGGAGATGACCCCCGTGATGGGGACTGGAGCCAACGCTTGCACCTCCCGAAGCAACGCGACTAGTTCCTCTTCGGCTTCGCTCAACAGACTCCGAGCCAGGAGAACCTCACCAGAGAGGCAATCACGGAGGACCCAGAGCACTTCATGACCCACATCGGGTTTCAAGCCGTCGATCCCCAGAATGATCTGCCCTTGGGGATGGAAACGGTGTCGCAGCGCGTCTGCATCGGTCAGGCGGAGGGCTACGAGTTCCTCATAGCGCGCCAGGAGATTGGTCACCGTGCGTTCGGCGATGACCACCCCACGGGTGTGCAGTTCCTGGTAGATTTCGGGAAGGCTCCGGTGCTGAGCATAGCGCAATTGCCCAACCAGCGCGATCACATCAAAACCAAACTCGCCATGCGGCAAGGCCCAGGCTCCTTCCTCTTCGGGGCGACACAGCGTGCGGAAGGAGGCGCAGTGGCGATTGAGACAGCGCATGAGCGGCATGGTCAGGCGCCAGATGCCATCCAAGCGGCGAATCGTACGGTGGGCATGGTGTGCAACGTGGAGGGCAGCGCCGCAGGCAGTACACGTGGCGCGCTGCACCACGAGCCGACAGGTGCTGGTAGGGGTGGGGGGAGTTCGCCGTGCCATTGATCCTCCCCTTTTTCGACTCATCGCTGGCCGTGCGGGCGGAGGACGTCGGCTGGCGTTCTGCCCGTGCGGCCACTGCTTACCTGGTTTGGGGGCGAGCGAGGCGTTCGGCCTCGCTCTTGTCAGAAGAGAGCATCGACGCTGGAGGGCAGCTGACAGGCCCGTTGGGCTTTATGCCCTTCTTCCCTTCCCTGCTCCTTCCTGCTCATCCCTTTCCTAGGTATAAGCAATTACCGGGCGGACCTCAATCGTGCCGTTCTGCGCATAGGGAATTTTCGCAGCCCAGCCAATCGCTTCCTCGAGGTCTTTGCAGTCGAGCAGAAAGTATCCGCCCAAGTGCTCAGGCGTTTCAGCGAACGGGCCTTTGGTGGTCACCGTCTCGCCATGGCGCACACGCACCGTCGTCGCGTCAGTGACAGGGGCAAGTCCATAATTGGAGAGATACACCTGGGACGCTTTCATTTCCGCCAAGAGATCAAACCAGCTTTGCCTTGCGGCGGTCGCTTCTTCCGAGGTGTAGCGTGGCGCTTGAGATGGGTTTGCGTACAGTAGGAGTGCGTACTTCATGCGTGTGTCCTCCTGAGGTCTCGGTTCATCACGGGGTTCCTCCTTGGTGCTTGCATGATGCCCCTCCTGTTCCTGAACAGGATGCGGGTCATCTCAATTTCGAGCGTTCTGGGGTTACCCACCCGGCGTTGCCATCTCGAGCTGATCGCCCGGTCATCTGGGGTGGGTTTCGCCTGTCGTTACAGTGACAGATGCCGAGGAAGAAATGTGACTGCTGGACGAACACGGCTGGCTGGCAGCACACTTCAAGGTGCTGGTGCCGGTCTTCGGGCGCTTCCATGCGCCCCTGGACTCCTCACGCTGCCAGTCGGTCATGACGTAACGCGGTGGTGCATTTGACAGCACCACCGCGTCATTGCTGCTCCTTCTGTGTTCGGTGGAGGCCACCTGCACACATGACCGGGTCCACCGAGAGGCGAGAGGGGCTTCACGAGCGCTGCGACATACCAGGCACCCTTGCTTCACCCCTCCGCCCCAGCGCCAGCGGCTCCCTCCAATCCGCCGGCCAATTTGCCAAGGCCACAATACTATCCAAGACCAGCATCACCGGCGCCGAGAAGTTGTCGGCAAGCATATCATGATCGATAATGTGCGTTGTCACCGCACCCGTCATGAGGAGTACCAACATCCCGGCGCCCAGAAACCGCCTGCGTGGGAGGAGCAGCATTACCGCGGCGAGAATCTCCACCCCGCCGACGACGGGAGAAACCCAGGCAGGATAACCCCACTGCACGAACTTCACGTAATACGAGGGGTATCCCAGAACCCCGACTGGGGAGAACTTGAAGGGCGCGAAGAAGAGGTAGGCCACCGCCACGAACCAGGCCAGGCCCGTCAACAGGCGTCGTTGCCAGAGGTGAGTCTGCTTCCGTTGTGCTTGCATGCGTACACTCCTTTTCCTGAACCGAGAGGCGAAAGCCGCCCCGTTTCGCTCGTGACGAGGTCACCCATGGACATTTCACAGGAGGCGCCAGGCGTCCTGTCACATGAGGAGGGGTTCGCGCTGTCATTACAGTGACAGATGCCGAGGAAGGAATGTGACCGATGGAGACCACCAACTGGTTGGCAGCACACTTTGAGGCCAGGCGTCCCCACCTGCGAGCCGTGGCCTACCGCATACTTGGCTCGCTCGCTGAGGCGGAGGATGCCGTACAGGAGTCCTGGCTCCGCCTGAGCCGCGCCGATACCAGCGGGGTCGAGAATCTAGATGGCTGGCTGACCACGGTGGTCGCGCGGGTCTGCCTGAACCTGCTGGACGCGCGCAAAGCACGGCGCGAGGAATCCCTAGAGGCGTCCGTGCCCGAGCCGATCACGAGCCGTGAAAGCGAGATCGACCCGGAGCAAGAAGCGCTCCTGGCAGACTCGGTCGGTCTGGCGTTGCTGGTCATTCTGGACACCTTGACGCCCGCCGAGCGGCTCGCCTTTGTGTTGCATGATATCTTTGAGATGCCGTTCGACGAGATCGCTCCCATCGTCGAGCGTTCAGCACCGGCGACACGGCAACTGGCGAGCCGCGCACGTCGGCGGGTGCGAGCAGCGACGAGAGAGCAGGACACCGATCGCGCCACCAGCCGAGCAGTGGTCGATGCCTTCCTGGCGGCCTCGCGCGGCGGGGACTTCGACGCGCTGCTCACGCTGCTCGACCCGGATGTGGTCCTGCGAGCCGACCGCGCCGCCGTGTCTGTGGGCGCGCCAGGCGAAGTCCGCGGGGCAAGAGCCGTGGCCCAGCAGGTCTCCGGGCGCGTCAGGGGGTTGCAACCGGCGCTGGTGAACGGAGCCGTGGGAGCCGTGGCCCAGCGTGGACAACAGGTCCTTGTCTTCAGGCTCACGATCACGAACGGCAAGATTATGGCAATCAACGTGGTCGCTGACCCCGAGCACCTTCGCCAGCTCGCGATCTCGATCCTGAGCGAGTGAGAAGCCTCCCTCCGTGGCGGCTCGGGGAAGCGTGCGGCGAGGTGTGGCTGATCAGGTCCTGCGCGCGTGCGTGCCAGGCTACACCTGCATCCGCTGGTGTGAGTGCGGAGACGAGGGACAGCAGGCGTGGCAAGATCTGATTGCTAACGGAGGGAAGATAGCGGGCAAACGGCTATGTCACCAGAGATTGCCGACGTAGTTTTTTTTCGTGGGTGAGCAGCTTGTGCCGTACCACCACCAGGATGGCGTGAGCCAAAAGGGCCAATGTCACAAAGCGATACCACGCTCGAAAACCTCGCACTTCATAGTGATCCAGCCCGACCACGCTTTTGGCCTCTTCCAAGCCTTCTTCAATCTTCCAGCGGCTGCCAGCGACGCGCACCAGATCAGCAAACTGGATGCCGGTCGGTCCGGCAGCCCGGTAGCAAGCCCGCTCGTTTGGATCGACGAGACTGCGCCGGATGAGTATCCACCGTACCCGCTCGCTCCCCGGCCCTGTCTGTGCTGGCAACTGCAACCAGTTCCGCTCATAGAGTCGTGGCCCTTTGCTGTCTTCCCCTGCCGAGAGCACCACCCAGGCCGACTCCGGCAGAAGCGCGGCCATATAGCCGATGGGCTGGTGCTGCCTAGCCACCCAGACCAGGTGCGTCTCAGGAACCGCCAACACGTAGTGCTTCTGCTGCTCGTCCAGCCACAGGCGCAGGTCCTCATAGCCATACACCGTATCATCCACGACCCACTCGGCGGGCACACCTGCGGCAAAGGCGCGTGCGAGCATGCGCCTGGCCAGTTCTCCCTTCGTGGCGAAGCCCACTTCATCGGGGATGCCTGCCTCCCGGCGGCGCACGCGATCGGTTATCCATTCTTCTGGCAAGTAGAGGGCTCGATCCAGAAAGGCTGCGCCCCGGCTGGCTGCATAGAGCAGGAACACCCCAATCTGGCAGTTCTCTCGCCGCCCAGCGGTACCGCTGTATTGCCGGGCGACTCCGGCGGATTTCTTCCCTTTTTTGACAAAGCCGGTTTCGTCTACGACGAGAATCCCCTGTTCCTCCCCTAGATGCTCCACCACATAGGCTTGCAGGGCATCCCGCACAGCTTCTTCATCCCAATCGGCCTCGCCCAACACCCGCTGCATCCCGCGTGGGCCGCGTTCGTCCAGCGCTTCAGCCAACTGCCACCCATTTTTGCGTTCCAGGGGCGCGAGCAAGCCTTGCAGGTAGCTTCCTGCTCGCTTGCGCGCCTCGGCTCGGCGAAAGTGTGGCCCAATGCGCGTTTGCACCTGAGCCAGTTCCTCAAGCGCCTGCGGCAGCCAGTCTTCTGCTCCGGTGGGCTGTCCAGTGCTCTGTACTTTTAAGGTCATCTGCTGCTCCTCTCGGCAGTGCCGTGTGAGGCGGCTGCATCCCACGGTGATTGGGACCGCGAAGCGCCACAGCAATCACAAGAACAGGATGGAGTGTGGCACTCGCGCCGCAGCTATTCCGACGAGGTGAAGGCGCATGACCTTATGCCGTGACCGTGACGGTGAGGTTCATGGTCGTGGGATGGATGGTACAGGTCACGTGGTAGGTGCCTGGGGTCGTCCAGGGAGGCGAGGTCCAACTCTGGCCGGGTTGGAAGGTAGTGCCGGTGGACCCCTTGAAATTGGGCGCTCCCGCCTCTGTCTGGGCGATGCCTTCTTTGCCAATCACCAGGATATGCTCGGAACCCGTCGCCTTGTCATCGACAAAGGTAATGGTCTGCCCTTGTTTGATGGTCATGTGCGTCTATTCGAAATTGTTGGAACCCATCGTGACGACGTTGCCAGCAGCCGCTGCAGGATGACTTTGTACCTGACAGCCGCACAGGAGCACGAGGATCAGGCCCAGGATACCGAGGGCGAGCATCTGCTTCATCGGGAAGCCATCTTTTCGGGAGATCGTGGGCAGCCGAACGCCAGCGCCCAAGGAGGTTGGGTGAGCAAAAAGCGGTCCAGCAGATGGTTCCTGCTGGACAGCTCAGGCAAAGCGAGCACACGGACGTCCTGCTAGCGTTTTTCAGTCGGCGTGCCGTCCGGGGGAGATGCCGCTGTGATGCCGCCGGGAGCAACGCCAGCCGCTTGCGGGCGTCGGCGCAGCCGGGCCACGATCCCGCCACCCAGCACCAAGGCCACGATGCCAATCAGAATCGTTACCCAGATCGGGGGGCCTGCCGAGACCGTATTGGTGACCGTCTTGGTCACCACCACCACGCCTTGCAGACTTCCGGTACCAACGCCGAAGAAGAAGACGCCGCTGTCGGGATCACCATCGTCAGCGGAAACGGTATGCCAGTAGACCTCGTAAATCCCGTTGCCCGCGCCCTTCATGCCAACCGTCATGGTTTTGGTATCGGTCGCGAGCACATGGCCCATATCTGTACTGACCAGCGTGGCATCCTGATCGGAGTAATCGGTATTCTTCAGGTCCGTGTTCAGGAAGACCTGGAGGCTGCTCGGGGTCCCATTGGCCCCGGCAGGATTGACATGCTCCTGGAAGTGGACGGTGACCTGGGTGGGAGCGGTCGCCAGGACCGCCCCCGCAGCCCGGATCGGAACTATCATAGCTGGCATGGGCAGAGGCGACTCCAGCCATCCACACGCTCAGCCCCAGCGCCCCTGTGAGGGCGAAGAGGGCGGCGAGTCCGAGGCGGTGCAGACGAGGGAACCAACGCAGCATACATCATATCCTTTCAAGCAGTAGCGCCAGAAGAGTGAAGTCTGTGCCCACGAACCACAGGGTCCCAGGGCACATCTGCCCCAGAGTATAGGGTGTCGGCGCTGCCTTGCCCAGTGGGATTTCTCCTGATTTGCAGGCCAAGAGACTACTGAATTGAAGCGGGAATGGCTCCCACTGGCCATTCCCGCTTCGCTTTGGAGCTTGCGCGCTCGTGGGAGAGGCTAATAGGTGACGGGAATTGTAAAGGTGGTGAGAAACTGCGACACCTTGGGGGGCAAGATCTTCACCAGGATGTTCCAGTGTCCTCCCATGGTCAGGTCACTCTGCCCGGTATAGGTGCCTGGTGGCAGGGAACTGCTCGGCAGTAACTGGGCATAGGACACGCCCATATTCATCTCTACCATCGTGGTTTGGAGCAACACCTCGGCGTTGGTGATGGGCTGCTTCTGGGCATTGAGCACGGTGACGGTAAAGGTGTTCGTGCCGAACTTGGCAGGTGTCACCTGGAGGGTGATCGCATAGCCTCCAACCACTTGCGTTTTCAGGTACGCGCCGCTGGACCCACTGGGAGCCGCTGCGCCTGCTGGCGTCGTCGCGAGGGAACCTGCGAAGGCGGCCAGCAGGGCCACACAGAGCAGCACCGCGCACCCTAGCAGCGCCTCACGTCGCAGCCAGCTTTCCATCCGTCCCACCAATCGCTGAGCATGGGGGGGCACTTCCCCTCCATGGCTCGACTCGGAGCTTTGGTACTCGGATGTGGACGGTCCCGAAGTGATCGCTTCGGCGCGGGGAGAAGCCGCAACGAGGGCGCCGACTTCCTCGGCCTCGACTACCGCCTGGCTCACACGGGCGCTTTGCCTTGTCAAAGCCAGGGAGAGGCGAGGACGCAGGACGAAGGCATGGTAGGCGCTGATCAGCACCATCAGCAGGAAGAGACCGATCTTGATGGTCAATGTCCGTCCATAGGCGGTGGTGATAAATTGATCGATGCTCGTCAGGTGAATCACCGTGTTCAGCGAGCCAGTTGCCGCCAGGAGAAACGCGCTGACGATAGCCAGCGCGCTAAACTCTGGTAACCCCACGCCAGCACACGCGCGTGTGCTGGCGTGGGGTGAGCTTGCCCAGTGCCGGAAGCAGCACAACGGCAATATAGAACAACCCTCCGACCCAGGCGGCATTGGCGACCAGATGCAGCAGGTCGATGCTCAGCCCGTAGGTGAGTTCCGAACTGGGCAACGCTGCAGCATGCCCCGAGAGGGCGAAGGCGACGATTAACGTCGCGCCTAGCAGCAGTTCGAGCCGCCCCAGCCACGAGCGCTCCAGCCAACCTGCGACCAGCCTCCGAGGCAGATAGCACACGCTGCGCAGTGTCTCCAGCAGTGCGGGCCACCAGCGACGAACGCCCTCCGCTTCGTGGTCGGACGTAATCGTCCTTTCCCGGTGCTGAGGAAGCCGCCGCTGACTGGACCACTTCCGCCACAGCACCAGGACCGTCAGCACGAGCGCCGCCAGGGCCACACCCTGGCGCAAACTCCAGAAGGTGCCAAATCCACTGCCAAAGAGGACCGCATGCAGGAGGGGCCACGAGAATGCGCCAGACCACTCTCCAGCCAATTCCGCTGCCTGGGCAAACACAATCCCCAGGTCGCTGACCAGCAGGAGCAGCAGCACGCCAATCGTCAGCCGTCGGAAACGACGCGCTGCACGCTCCGCGGCGGCTGCCAGGTCGGAGTCAGCTGGCCGCCCCGGCGAGAGAATCCACGTCTCCCACATCATGCCCCCAACCCAGAGCGCCAGGCACACCAGGGCAAGCCAGGTAAAGAGGGCTTGTACACTCGTTGGACCATCCAGATTTACGCCGCCTGCCGCGCCGTTGCCCCCCGCGCCTGGGATATTGCCGGTTGGCAGGATAGCAGGAACGGGAGGAACCGACCCATCAGGGCGCGCAATCTGGAAGTAAAACGAGCCACCCACGATATGCCCATCTTCTGCCGATTGGGTCCGCCAGACCACCACATACGTACCAGCGGCCAGGGGAGGCAGCGTCAGGATCATTTCCTTGGGATCGGAGGGGCTGACATGATTGTCTCGATTGTCCACCTCACGATTGGTCGTATCGACGACCACGGCGGTTGAGGTCAACGGGTTCACGGACTCGCTAAACCACATCTGCACATTCGATGGCGGCGTTTTCACGACCTCACGGGCGGCTGGGATCGAGCGCACCAGCAGCGCGTGGGCAGGAAGGGAGGAAACCAGCGGGCTGGTTGACATGGTCGAGCGGGTCTGGGCAAAAGCGACAGGCACTCCCTGGCCCACGTTCCCCACCGGCAGGAGGGCAAGAAAGGCGAGGCTCAGCTCCAGGAGGAGCGCCAGCGCGTACCGTCTCGCGTGCGGGCCCTGCTGCTGGGGTGTCGGTGTGCCCGTGATGATGTGCGTTTGATGGTGCCACATAGGGACACTGCCTTTCTGTGCGCTTCAGTTCCCCTGGCGAGGCGGAATGGATGTACGACGTGGTATCCCTCATCGCGCGGGCGATGGATGCGGCACTGACCGAAGGACCATCTATCTGGCGAACTTACCAGCAGATGTAGGCAAAGCAGCAGCCAGAGGAGGTCACAACTCATGTTGGCAACGCTGATGGTTTGACAGAAGACGTCCTTCATGAGCATGGTGCCAACGCATTTGCTGTAGAATGGGGTGCCATGCGCAAGCACTGCCGACATCGTTCCCAGAAAGACCACCAGCAACGCCACTGCTCCCGCCGCGGCCCAGCGCTGAGCCAGACCCAGCAAGAGCAGGCTCCCTATCAGCAGCTCGACCAGTATCAGGCCTATGAGCATGGCCTGCCCCCACCCCGGAGGAACCAGATGGGCCAGGATGCTCGGCAGATCTCCGGGGGAGCCTGTCACGGCTGTACTCATTCCGGCCAGGAGAAACATACTCCCCATTATCAGGCGGACGGGCAGGGAAACCAGTGCATGGTTCCAGAGATGACCCCGACGCCTATACCCGGCTTCCAACTGCGCCCGAGACGCAGCTCCACCACTGCGCACCTCTTTTCGGGAGCGTCTGACAACCTCATCAGCACGCCTGTAGTTGCCCGGTCGGTGAGCGCGGCGACCTCTGGTACAGAGCGGCAAGTTCCCGATGGTACGCCGCAACAAGCGGCGGTTGAGAGGGAGTATGACAATCCCCTTCTGGTGTGACAGGCGTTCTCAAGAAGCATAGCAGATCAGGCGCGAAAGCAGCATCAGGTCTTCTCCTGACTTTCTGCTGGAAAGAGTACTGAGAATGGTCAGCATAATGTCCCTATAGGTAGCACGGCTGGCCTGTTGAGAGTGCTTGGAGTCAACGTTCAGGGTCCACTAACCCCCGGCGCACGGCATAGCGTACTAGGTGGGGCAGATCACGCAGCCCCAGCTTCTCCATCACGGTGGCCCGATGCGACTGCACCGTCTTGATGCTCAGTTGCAAGCGATCAGCAATCTCTTGATTGGTGGCGCCCTCGGCCACCAGTTGCAACACCTCGCGCTCGCGACTGGTCAGGGTCTCATAGGTGTCGTCAACGGGCATCGACTCGCGGCCCGCGGCCCCTGAGTGTGTGGCGCGGTGGGTATAGTCGGTGACCAGCGCCCGCGTCATACTGGCGGACAGAAACGCTTCTCCGCGCGCCACCGCCCGGACGGCGGCAATGAGATCGGCGGCGGCGGTACGTTTGATGACATATCCTGCGGCTCCTGCCCGTAAGGCCCGGAAAAAGTATTCCTCGGCCTCGTGCATGGTGAGAAAGAGGACGCGGACCTCAGGCACGTGCTGGCGAATGCGCAGGCATGCCTCTACCCCATCCAGGTCGGGCATACTGATATCCATGAGGACGACCCGTGGACGTAAGCGCTCGGCCTCGGCGACGGCTTCCCGCCCTGTACATGCATCGCCCACCACGGTGATGTCTCCTGACAACTCTAACAAGGCGCGCAGCCCCTCGCGTAAGATGTCATGGTCGTCGGCGAGGAGCACCCGGATGCCACTCGAACGAACGGGCGGGAGCGGGTCATCGCTCTGTCGGCCCTCGCCTGAGGAAGGAAACTCTATCGGCATGTGCATACCTCAACAGCACTCTCGTGATTTCTCGCACCTGAGACGGGACTTACAGCAACAACAGGTTGGTCTGGAGAGCAGGGGCATGTTCCTGGGCTGCTGCGCCTGAACCTGCTCTGGCGCGAGTCAGAGGGATCGCCACCCGCACGACACATCCCTCGCCAGGGCCTGAACGCACCTGGAGGACGCCTCCCAGGAGCTGCGCTCGCTCGCGCATCCCTTCGAGACCCACTCCCCGTGCTGCTTCCGCAGCGGGGGTAAACCCGGCCCCGTTATCGGCAATGGTCAAGCGCACCTGTGTTGCCTGCTGCCAGTAGGTCACCTGAATCTGTCTGGCTTGTCCGTGGCGGATGGCGTTCGTCAGGCTCTCCTGGGCGATACGGAACAGGGCCGTCTCTACCTCGCCGGGCAAGCGCGCGCGATCTGGCAGATGCCCATCCGGCGTCTCGTCTGCGGTAGCCTCTTGGGGGTCATCGGCCAAGTGCAATTGAAGGTGGATGGAAATGCCAAAGCGCTCCTGGACGTCATCAGCCAACCAGCGCAGCGCAGCAACCAACCCAAGATCATCCAGCAGCGGCGGGCGTAGTTGCCGCGAAAGGGTCTGGACTTCAGCCAGAGTTCGCTGGGTCAGCCCGATCAGTCGCTCCGCCTGCCGCTGGACCTGCGCAGTCACCTGACCAGTTCCCATTGCCAACCGCTCCCGCAGCGCCTCGGCATGCAAGGTCAGGGCGGTCAGGCTTTGCCCAATCTGATCGTGGAGTTCCAATGCCAGGCGTCTTCGCTCCTCTTCTTGTGCGCGCAGCACGTGCCCAGCCGCGTCATGGCGTGCCTGCGTTAGACGATCCAGCATGGCATTGAACGTCCGCGCCAGCGCCCAGACCTCGGCATCACTCTCGCGCTCCACCGCGCGTGCCTCCAGATTTCCCCCGACGGCCTGAATGGTCGCCAGCAACCCATGCAGCGGCGCAAAGGCCGCTCGTAAGAGGAGGAAATTGATCGCCATGCCGAACACGGCGGCCAGGGCAATGAAGGTGGTATCAATCAGGTAATGATACGTATCGGGATTATGCTGGGTGATCCACCAGCCAGCCGCCGTTTCCAACAGGATGATCGCGCTGTTGGCGACAATCACTTTCTCAAAGATGGAGAGCGGCCAGCGTGAGGCGAGTCTGTGTCGTAACTGGATGGGATGAATACTCACAGGCTGCTCTTCCTTTCGTACCTGGTCAGACCGCAGGGGGTTCCTGAAGCCCCAGCGACTGGAGACGGCGTTGGCTGCGGCGGGACTCCTGAGGAGGCCACCAGGAAGTGGATGCGGGTATGCCAGTCCGGTCGGCCTGGGGTCTGGAGTGTCAGGTCCGCCCACCAGGGGCCAGGCATAGGAACCTGCAACGGGACAGCGAAGGTGCCCGCCTGTGCTGCTGTGCCAGACAGATCAATCGGACGTGTGGGCATGGACATCGTCTCCATATCCCACACCACATGCAGGTGTGCCCAGGGACCTGTCACTGCATCGCGATCGGTGGCATCAGGGACCGACACCACCAGCCGTACCGTCTCGGGGGTCTGCGGGGCAAGACACACCCGAGCGTCAAGAGGAGAGCTGGCGGCGTGCCACAAGGTCAGCAGTGGCAGGGCCAGCGCCACGAGCAGGGAACCTATCAGCAAGAACCAGACCCCAAGACGAATGCGCTCAAAGCGGAACAGTGTTGGATGATGCTGAGCCGTCATGGCAGGCCTCCCTCTCTTGGCGGGTCTTCCGGCCCGGACTCCGGCAAGCTTTGTACCGCTTGCTGCTCTCTCCTCCTTCAGAGTATAAATGCAGGGTTCTGGCGCTGTCTATTGGGATGAGTACGGAATAGCCAGAGGAAAACTACGGAGAAACGCCTTGTGCATGGCTTACTCCGGTCCGAGTGAACATGTTCTCCCAGAGAGGCTTCCAGGTGTTCATGTGAGGCGCAGCAGTGCACGATAGGGAGAGCGCCGTCAGTGCAGATGGGCCGCCAGAGCATCTTCTTCCTCGGTTTCCGGCTCCTCCTGCCCTGACAGTACATATTCAACGATTGCCAGGAGCAAGGAGACAAAAATGATGATGTGTACGGCGGTACACCAAAGGCAGAGCGTATGTAAGATGACCAGTTCCACATACACGAGGTACATCACGGTCGCGATGCCGAGGATCATCCACACGAGCTGCACTAGCCTCAGCCAGTGGGCTCTGGTGCGGATGCCACCCACTGCCAGCGCCGCGCTCACTAGAAACCAGGCGAGGCCGGGAAGGGTGATGGGCAGCGTGGTGCCTGGGACGACGGAATAGCTGCTGGAGGTGACGCGCTCGCAATTGACGACCCCCTGCGCCGAGCAGAGCAGCGGCACCTGGGCATAATGGACGGTGGTAAGATAGATAGCAATACCAGCGCCCACCAGGGCCAACCTCAACACGCACCATTGCCGTACTGCTCCCTGAAAGATTTTCATGGCTGCTGCTCCTCTCTTGCGCGAAATGCACCTATCCTACCAGCGCGGAAGTGCGAAACACAGCCGCGGGGGCAGCAGGCGGGCTAGTTGGTGTTCCAGTGTCTCCAGTTGAAGAGTTGAGCGACTGCTGGACGGCTGGAATGGGGGCAGCACTGCACACGCTGGCCGGTTGCTGGTTGGTCGCCAGGCAGATGGCTGCGGTGATATAGTTCGCTGTTCCCAGGATATGCTGGGCGACCGGCGACTGGGCATTGGAGAGGTCCGAGGCAATCTGCTGCCAGGTGAGGTTACTCAACACCTGCGGGTTATAGCTCGCCCCCACAATCGTGTACTGATTGGCAATGTCCACAAAGGGGAAGCTTTGCCCAGGATTGTACTGGGCGATCAGTTGCTGCTCGGCAGAGGTCGGCGTTTGCAGGGTCACGCTCTGATAACTCTCGACCTCCAGCGGCACAAAGTCCACGTATTGGCTGGTGTAGGAACTGCTATAGAAGCTGAAGGTGTGGGTGCTGGGATAGACATCAGTGGACGAAGATGTGATCTGGTGAAGATTGGAAAAGTTGCCAAAGCGACTCAGCGCCACAATAATTCCCCAGCGTTCGGCGGCGCAGTAGGGACAATATTCGGCCCCGTAGTAGAAGACTTCGGGCTTGCCGGTTGGCCCGGTCAGCGCGGAGCCGCTGATTTTGGTGGGCTTGGTCTGGTTCTGACCGGTACCAACGCTCGCCAGCACCGATGGGCTAAGGGTGGTGACCTCCTGCACGACGGTGGGATCGGCAGCCGTCACGGGATAGGTCCCGCTTGGGATAGTAGTGTGGCCGAGCACTGCGAACAGCACAATGATCCCCACCACAGCGACGGACGCGCCGCCCACGCTGAGCCATAATCCCAGATGGGAGTGCCGGCGCTTTTTGCGTCTCTGCTGCGTTTTCGCCTGGGAACCGGCAGGTGCTTGAGGCGTTCGAGAGAGTTCACGCTTTGGCGCGATGGGGGACGAAGCAGAAGCGATCGGGCGGGTTGCTGCTTTGCCACGCGTGGATGATGTCGCTTTGGTGGAGGATGGCTGTATCGAACCCTGCCGAGTGGCAGCGGGCCGCCTAGCTGATTGTCTGGTTGCTGAGGTTGTGGTTGGTTTCTTCTTCGGACGTTTGTCTGACGATGGGTTTGGTGTTGGTGGTTGAGTCATAGATAGAGATAGTCTTTCTCCATCCTGGCCGTCAAGCATGGCGTTGTCGGCCAGGAAACACAAGAACAACCTGGTATTCTTTCTTCTCTCCAGAGCGAGATCGGCGCACCGGTGTTCGCCGCTGCCAGCGTCTCCAGATCATGCCAGGCTCTCTCGCCAGTTGCGTGCCGACGCCGAGCTCCTGCACGTCCGCATCCTAGTATAGAGCGTCAGTTGGCGGCTGCCCAGTAGGGCTGCTCCCTATTGAGGGCCACCACGAGTCCTGAATTCGCGCCTCTACCGCTCCCTATTCCACCTCGTGCTGCACTGGCGCACCGTTCCCACATGGCCTGGGGTGTGCTCTTCGGCGCTCATTGATCGCTGGCCGCTTCGGACATCTGCTCCAGGCGCTCTTGCCGGAGCATCCACTGAAGAAACAAGCCACTGCCGACCACAACATACAGGAAGATGCCACCCACCACCCACATCAGCAATCCACCCAGTTGTTGATCGCTCGCCAGCACCACCATCGAAGCTTGCCCCTGCGGCCCCATGGGCATTGTATACAAGGGCGAAGCAAAGGTCAGCCTGGCGCCCAGCAGCATCATGGGCATATCACTGAAGAAGAGGGATGCCAGCTTGCCTCCGAGGGGAAGGGGACCATCCTTTCCCCTCCAGCGGGCTGAAGAGGGGCCACCAGAACAGCAAGCGGTGACGAGGTACAACAGATTCGCCAGCAGGTGCAGCCCCGGCTGGGCCATCATCAGAAAGATGAGCGTCGGGGCGTGCCAGAGCCAGATATTGCCATTGAAGAGCGCGGCCGCCACAAACGGACGGGTGAGCCAGTGCAGCGTGCGTTGGCAAGAGGGGTGGTGGAACACGGCGCGAAAGAACTCGACCGGCAGCCCGATGATGAATAAGGGTGGGGCGGCCAGGGACAGCAGCAAATGCTGGGCCATATGTACCGTAAAGACGTAGCTCATGCCTAGGACATCCATCGGCAGGAGGAACGCCACTGAGGCGAACCCCAACCCGACAAAAAAGGCGCTGACCCGGCCAGCCGAAAGCGATGCGCCTTCCACTCCTGGCGACCGAAGCCGCTTCACGGTGGTGAGATACCAGCAAGGAATCCCAACGACGAGCACCTCCAGGAGAACCCACGACCAGAACATCCACTCCCCTGGCATGCTTGCGGTACTACTCATGACCATTGCTCTTCCTCGCTTTTCGCGTTCCTCCCGGTGCGTCTCTCCCCGGAAGCTGAGAGGAGATGCGCTGACTGGTCTTTGAGGGAGACCTTCAGATTCCGCAATTAGCCCATCAGCAGGAGGTGAAGATTCGTCGCCAACTGCTGTGGGGTCATAGTGTCATTCAGGTAGACCCGCTCGCCCCCCTGTTGTTCCAGCAGAAACACTCCCACCGAATGCATGATCGTTGATCCCGTTCCCTGTGCGTTCGGTTGTGACTCGACGGTTTGAAAAATAGACACCATCCCAATTGTTGTGTAGTAACCGGCAGCAATCAAATCACCCCAGGCGCAAGTCGGCGCACCCTCTCTACAGGATCTGATCACACGGAAAAATGGAGCTGAAGACTGGACAGTCATTCAGACCAGAGGGCTGAGTATCCGTGAGCGAACACAAGCTGAGCCGCAAAAACCCTCCTCCCGAACCGAAATTGCTGGCTGGTTGTGTGTTTGCCCTAGATCCATCCCGCTTGAGTCGTTAGCCGACCGGGATCTTGGGCAAGCGAATATCCTGCATCACGGCCCACACAATGGTCAGGCAACTGGTCTCGGTCGTGAACGCATCTATCTGATCGGTGCGCTGCCGGACATTACTAAATAAGCTTTCAATCGCATTGGTGCTGCGGATGTAATGATACATGACCGGAGGGAAGGCATAAAAGGTCAGGAGATGCTCTTCATCTTCGCACAGACTGCGGATGGCCTCCGGATAGCGCTTCTGATACTTGGCTTTGAACGCGGCCAGGTTCATGAGCGCCTCTTCCTTCTTCTCCTGCTGCCAGATGCCCTTGAGTTCGGTCATGACCTCCTGTTGCTCGCGTTTGGGGATCGCGCTCATCACGTTCCGTTGCTTGTGGACCAGGCAGCGTTGCCGCTGGGTAGCGGGAAAGAGGTTGGCTATAGCGGCAAGCAGCCCTGCATCGCCATCAGTCACGATCAGATCAATCTGGTTCACCCCGCGCCGACGCAGATCTTGTAAGAGACAGCTCCACCCCTCTTTGTCTTCTTCTGCGCACGCGCGGAAAGCCAGCACTTCTCGGCTGCCTTCCAGATCGACGCCCAGCGCTGTTAAAATCATGGTCGCATCGGTCTCTTTCCCGTGTCGCACCGTGAAATGGATGCCATCCAGGTAGATGATCCGGTGGTGGGTCTGAAGGCTCCGCTCTCTCCACGCTTCAAATTGCTCCGTCAACGCCTGGTTTAGGCGACTCACTGTACTGGCGCTGGGTGCAATGTCCATCAGTGTCTGGGCGACTTCGCCGACTTTGTGGGTGCTCACTCCAGCCACAAACATTTGCATTAATCCTTCGGCCACTTGCGGTTCATAGCGGCTGTAGCGATCAAAAAGCTGCGTATGGAACTGTCCTGCTCGGTCTCTGGGGGTGAAGATCTTTGATGAGACCAGATGAGGTCGCTAAATCGCGCGTGTAGGTTCCATTGCGATACCCTTTGCGCGAATCTGTACACTCCCCCCAAGCCGCGCCCAGCAACTGCGTCAGTTCCTCGCGCATGATCTCTTCCATCACAACCCGGATGGCGCTGCGTATCTGTTCGCGCAGATGCTGATGAAAGGCTGGCTCGATCTGCTGAGCTGAGTACGGGCGGTTGGATCAGCGGTTGAAGTGCTCGATTCTTTCTTCGGCGTCGGCACGGCTCCCTCCTTATTTTCACCAACGGTTCTGGACCGTCGTTGTAGCAGGCTTGAACGACGAGCGATTCAACACTCCGGTGGGGTTCGTCGCTCAGCACGAACCCCCACTGGTCCCATGACGCTGCTAGCGGCTGAGTCTACGATAGGTCCGCACCGAGAGTGGTAGAAAGCAAGCGGTGATTAGTAGTGGGTACACGACCGCTAAGAACACCGCGTGTTCGGAGATCCAGGTTCCCGTCTGCCATCCAGGGTTCAAGAAGAGATGCCGGATGGCCTCGGTGGTGGCTGAGAGCGGATTCCATTGGGCCAGCATTCCTAACCAGGGTGGCATCGTGGATGGATCGACGAAGACGTTCGAGAGAAAACTGATAGGCCAGACCAGCACTTGCACTGCGGCGACCGACTCCGGCCCACGGGCGAGCAATCCGCACAAGATTCCGACCCACAGCAAGGCAAAACGCAGCAGAAGCAGCAGCCCGACCGCGCCGAGGGAAGATGACATGCTCCCATGCCACCGCCATCCCAGAAGCAATCCGGCACCAATCAGGATCGTCAACCCTACCAGTGAATTGAGCAGATCAGCCAGGCAGCGGCCCAGCACGACGGCAGAGGCGCTCATCGGCAGAGACCGAAATCGGTCGGTGACCCCCTTGGAGGCGTCCGTCGTGACCGCGATCATGGTCGTGTCCAGGTTAAAGAGCATCGTGGTGGCGAACATGCCGGGCATCAGGAACTCAAAATAGCTCCCACCCTGTGGTATCCGGATGGCTCCGCCAAAAAACAACCCGAACAAGAGTACGATCATGACCGGGAAAAACCACCCCATGATGACGGTCGCCGGGCGGAGGCGCCAGTGCAGGAGGTCTCGGCGCGTCATGGTCCAGGTATCGGTAATGGTCCAACCGAACCGCACCAGGTGAGAACTGGTTTGCGTGACACGAGCAGGCGGATAAAGCGTTGGGTTCATGAGGCGACCTCCAAGGCATTCGCTGATCTGGCAGGACCGGTCAGGTGAAGGAAGACTTCATCGAGGGTTGGTCGACGAAGCGTGAGATCTTCTGGTTCGATCCCGGCCTCCGAGAGGGCCATTGCCACCGCGAGCAGGGCTTTGGTCCGCTCGGTGATGGGAATGCTGATCCGGTTGGCCTGGCGATCGATGTCCAGGTCGCCCCGAGCAACAGGTTTCACGATGTGCGCCACGAAGTTGATATCGGTGTCAGGATGTAAAACAATATCCAGCCAATCTCCACCCAGGGCGGACTTGAGCGCATCCGGGGTTCCTTCGGCAATGACGCGTCCCTCCTTGAGCATGCAGATGCGATGGGCAAGCTGATCGGCCTCCTCCAGATACTGGGTCGTCAGCAGCATCGTGGTGCCGGTCGCGACCAGCGAGCGCATGGCGGCCCACACCTCTCGTCGCCCCGCTGGGTCGAGTCCGGTGGTCGGTTCATCGACGAAGAGCACCGAGGGCGAGACAATCAGACTCGCGGCAAGGTCCAGGCGGCGCCGCATGCCTCCGGAGAAGGTGCTGACTGGCTTCTTGGCTGCCTCGGTCAACGCGAATTGCTCCAGTAAGGTATCAGCACACAGTGCCGCCTGGCGGCTGGAGAGGTGGTTCAGGCGCGCGAACAGCACCAGGTTCTGGCGCGCCGTCAAAATCTCATCAATGGCTGCGTATTGGCCGACTAGGCCGATGTGCTCACGGACTTGTCGTGCCTGGGTCGTCACATCGAACCCGGCGACACGGGCCAGGCCCGCGTCGAGCTGGAGCAACGTGGAGAGAATTTTCACCGCTGTTGTTTTTCCTGCTCCATTGGGACCGAGCAGTGCGCAAATCGTGCCAGACGGCACCTCAAGATCGAACCCATTGAGAGCCGCTTTCTCCTTGGTGCCTGCATACCGCTTACACACGTGGTAAGCAGCAATAGCGGAGCCGCTGTGTTCCATAGGTCTCATCCCTTCGTGTTCCGGTGTTGTTCGCTGTGTGCCCCGTGCCGGGCACCCATCAGTGCTACTTCCGTATCATGTACCGTACATTGTACGATATATGATACAATGCTGTCAAGACGCACACAGGACTGATTATTAGTTGGAGAACAGTGTCGTGAACCAGAAACATCTTCCACCACCCAACCCAGCCCGGAGTCTGGCGTTGCTGTGGGGGTCTCGCACCGAGGCGGGGCGCTCCGGTCTCACCGTGAAAAATATCGTGACGACTGCCATGCAGATTGCGGATACCGAGGGCGCAGACGCCCTCTCGATGCGCCATGTGGCTGGGCGGCTGGGCATGGGAACTATGTCGCTGTACACCCATGTGCCGAGTAAGACGGACCTCATTGACCTGATGTTCGATACCGCCTACGGGGAACTCTATGAAACCGTCGAACGCCCGTCGCAGCAGCCAGGAGGCTGGCGTGGTGCGCTCCGCTTCATTGCAGAGCGCAACTGGGAGCTCTATTACCGACACCCCTGGATGTTGCAGCTTGCGACGGGACGCTCTATCCTTGGCCCGCACGCGGCCCTCAAATATGAAGCGGAACTACGCCCCCTTGACCAACTCGGACTCAGTGACGTGGAGATGGATGCCGTACTCACCCTGATTCTGACCCATGTCGAAGGGACGGCTCGTGCTCAGGCCGTCCGAGAGCGGACCCAACAGGACACCGGAATGACGGAGGAGGAATGGTGGGTTGCCCATGCCCCAGTGCTCGACAAATTCATCGACCCCACACATTTCCCGGTGGGAACACGGGTCGGAACCGCCGCTGGGCAGGAATATCAAGGGGCGATGAGTCCTGAATTTGCGTTCCACTTCGGCCTGGAACGCATCCTGGATGGAATCGCCGAACTCATTGCCTCAAAAAAGAGAAAGAGTGTAGAACGCACCACCGATCGATGACCTTCCCTGTGGGAGAAAACGCCTAAAAGAGCAGAAACGGTTTCAAGATCAACTTGCTCTGTGGTTTTGCCCCTTGAAAGGGAGGAATCTTTACACAACTAGCGGGATGGCATCTGAAAATAGGCGTTCCAGACCGGTTCCAGTTGTGTGGTCGTTCCCAACAGGAAATGGAGCCGCCCGGTCAGTTGATGGGCCGCCACAAACTGCGTGGCCGAGGCAGGCGTATCCCCATGCGGATCGAGGCTCACCGCCAGCCACGTGACCTGCTGGGCTTGCTTTCCCAGCGCTTGTGACGCCTTGTACAGTTTCGAGGCGAAGAGCGGACACGGGCCGGGGCAGTGCGAGTACATAAACGTGAGGACCACCGGATGCCCCTTCAGCGCCGCGAGCGTGATGGTGGCCCCAGTCTGATCGACCAGGTGAAACGATGGGGCAGGCACACTGCCCAGATCAGTTCCTTGCAGAGCGGGAGCAGAAGGAGACGAACCCAGACAGGAAGACAGCGCAAGCAGCAGGAAGGGCAGTCCCACAAAAACTCTAAGCCAGGCATGCCAACACATGCTTTTTGTCTTTGGTAGATGGACCGCGTGCATACCTTGCTCCTTTCTGCCAATATGCCCTGCCCAGCGACGGAAGGCATGGTACGACGAGTCTATTCACCATTGTACCGGCTGCACTTAAATAACTCCTGAATGGATACGGATCTTGCCGAACAATGACCTGAATAGCGTGCCTTGAAAACCAGCAAAAGGGCTTGCTTTCGCAGGCTCATGGGAGAGAGGGAAACAGGAGCAGCGGCTGGGATGATTGGCTCTGCGCGATACGCTTCACTTGAGGAGGAGGTGCCCATACCAGCCAGTGTAGGAGGACCATACGCTCTGACCAGGGAGCAGAGAGATAGGTTTCCGAGCGCACCTGTTCGGAGTTTCCCTTCTCTTGGTGGTGCTGCCAGAGACCGGCAAGACGACGCGCCCGGCTGCGCGCAGTGGGAGAGGAAAAAGGCACGATCGTCTGGTTTCTTTGCTGGTTCAGCACGTGCGCGGGACCGAAGGGGCCGATTCCGCACTCGACGCGACCCTGGCGTAGCCTTGGCTAAAGTAATAAGAGATAAAGGAGCATGGAGGAGTCGGTTCCGCGCACACCACACGGGGCCTGGTGGCAGGCGGACCTAAGCAAGCAAGAACAGAACCGACGCCCGTCGGTTCATCTGTCGCCCCTTGCGTCTGTCCCCTCAGCGACGCTGCTCACCGGCAGCAGAAGTATTGTCCCACCAACTGCTCATCATGTCAACCCACCGATTCCTCCGTTGAAGATTTCTCGGTCCTCCTGGCATACCGTCGTCCAACGGGCGGCACAAGGGGAATCTTTGCGCTCCATCGCCCGCAGTTTGGATACCTCGTATGAAGCGGTGCGACGGGTGTTGGTGGCAGCACGGCAAGAGCTGCTGGGAGAGCAGCAGGAGCAACCACCTCTGAGTAATGAAGACGTCGGGTAGTTGCCGACGCAGACACGAAAAACCAGTTAGCCCATCTGCCTGTGGAGGTGCTAGCCACCCGCTCTTTCCTCGACCGTCAGAGCCGACCCCAGCCCTCCGCTGGTGTGTCACGACACAGGGAGCTATGCCATGCCCATTATCACTTCGTTGGCGGTGCGTGAGGCACAAGCGTCTGGCGCCATGCTTGTTGAAGCTGCTTCGCTGCCTCGCGGCTTTGTCCAGCTTCCCAAGCTGGTCCTCTATGCCTGTAATCTTTCACGCGACGCCAAGCTGCTCTATGCGGTGCTGTTAGGCTACACCTGGCAGGACCAGCGGTGTTTTCCTGGGTATCAGCGGTTGTGTGCCGATCTGGAAGCCAGCGAGAATGCCGTGCGCACCTGGATGCGGGAACTGGAAGACGCCCATCTCATCTCCCAGCGCAGGCGCGGCCAGGGCCAAACCAACGTGTACCTCTTCCATGACCTGAGATCCGCAAAAATTGAGGTTCAAGAGCATCATAAAAGAGCGGTTGTAGAACCGCAAGAAGCTGAGGACGACGAAGAAGCAGTTCTTCGAAATTCGAAGCGGTGTCCTCTGCGAAGAGAGCAGCCGGGAAATGAGCGTCCTTTCACGCATTCCTCAGTTCTTTCGACAGCAAAAGACAAGGTGTTGAGAGTTTTAGCAGGACAATAGACCGAAGGGTTTTCTCTTCAGCCGAGTGCTTCCCCACCTCAGCGCCATGAGCGAAGCGAGAGAACACAAGGCCAGCAGAAAAGGGGAGGTGCCCAAGCTCATCAATTAACAGAAGAGCGCAGAAAGCCGCCTGCATGGTTGCCAGGCTATATCGTGGACTTTTCCCGCGAGTTTCATGATGAGGCAGCCACCGTCTCGAATATCACGAGAGCTGCCCATCTGTTTGACCGGACAGGGATGGATGCGGATGTCTTTATCGAGCAGGTGTATGCCGCCCGCCGCATCACCCAGGGGCGAGCCAACATCCGAAAGCGCGCAGAAGTTGGCAAGAATCCTGCCTGGCCCGATGGGTTCCCCAATCGCATGCTCTACTTTTTCAGCGTGCTTGAAGATTTGCTGGGATTGAGGGCGCAACTACCAGGTGTCCTCCGAAGCTGTGCGACAACTTAGAGCGGTTGCCCATAGGAATTGGCTGACGAGTGAGAGCCAACGATTTAAGAGGCTTCCTTGAGATCTTCTCTTCCTCTCTTTGGTAGCCATTCTTCAAGCACGAACGGATAGTAATCTTGCCAGGGGCAACTCCTTTGAAAACACTCATCTGGCGTTCCCATGCCATGCTATACTTGCTGATGGAACGGTACGGTCATTGCTGGCGTAAAGTCCATTTGGCACTGCTTCCGGCTAGGAGAAAGGTCTCCCGTGACAGCATCCGCTCTTTGCATTTTCCTCCTCGGTCGTTTCGAAGTCACCCGTGGAGAACGCAACATACACGCCTCTGCCTGGACGCGACGCAAGGCAGCGGCGCTTCTCCAGCGGCTGGCGTTCGAGCGGCGTCTGCTGAAAGAGCAGGCCATTGAGTTTCTCTGGCCGGAGGGCGACCCGCTCTCCGGCGCCAACAATCTCTACCACACGGTCCACACCCTGCGCCAGACGCTCGATACCGTGCTAGGCACTGGCGCGGCTGAGGCTCTGTTTACCTTTCACGATGGCATATTTATCCTGGCAGAGGACGTGTGGGTGGATGTGACGGCCTTCGAGAGCTTGGCCCACTCCCAGGACCGGGCGAATCTGCGCGCTGCGTTGCGTCTCTACATAGGCGATCTCCTCCCTGATGATCGCTACGCCGAGTGGACACTTGTGCCGCGCGCAGCACTCGCCCGTCAGCACCGCGAAGTACACCTGAGCCTCGCCGCACAAGCCCGTGCAGCTCACGAGTATAGCGAGGCGCTCACCTTGCTCACCCCTTTACTGACGAGCGATCCGGCTGACGAGGTGGTACATCGTGAATTGATGATGCTTTATGCCCTGGCAGGTCGTCGTCATGAGGCGTTGCGCCAATACCAGACCTGTGTTGAGGCGCTCGCCGCCGAACTGGATGTGCCTCCAGATGCGCAGACGGCTGCGCTCTACGCGCGCATTGTGAGTGGCGAGCTGACTCCCACGCCCATGCCTGTCCAGATTGGTTGGGGTGTCTCTGCACCGCTCGCTCCTGAAGAAGCACACGAGGCTCCGCTGGTCGGACGCCAAAGCGAGCTTGATCTGCTCCTGACACACTTGCGCTCGGCCAGAGAACCTCGTGGTCAGGTGCTGCTGCTGGCAGGAGACTCCGGCGTGGGCAAAACACGCCTGGCCCTGGAGGTGCTGCGCACCAGCGCCTCCTCAGGCGTCACGACCCTCGCTGGTGCGGCGTACGAGCAGGAAGGGTTGCTACCCTACCATCCATTCATTGACGCCTTCGACCGCTATTTAGCCGAACACCAGCGTCCGCCTAACGAGCATCCCATTACGCACTTTCAACGGCTGGGGGTGAGCGATCCCCAACGAGAGCAGTGGGCGCTCTTCAATGCTGCGGTGACGTTCTTGATGAACCTGGCAGCGCAGGGTCCAGTTGTGCTGTTGGTGGACGACCTCCATGCTGCTGATGAGACGAGTCTGCACCTCTTTCATTATCTAGCGCGCCAGACGCGAGGAGTGCCTGTCACGCTGCTGGCAACCTATCGCAGCGACGCTGCGGCCCTGGTGGCAACGCCTTTTGGCGCGCTCTTGAATGCCCTGTACCATGAGCATCTCAGCGAGACGTTGTACCTGACACCGCTGGTCAAAAGCGGCGTGGCCAGTATGATCGCCTTTCTTCTGGGCGGTCAGATCTCTCCGTCTCTCCTGGAGGCGATGGTTGACATCACCGAAGGGAACCCGTTCTTCGTTCAGGAAATTACCCGCATGCTGCTCACGTCCGGCCAGGTAGAAGCGCATGAGGGACTGTGGAAGCTCAAACCGGAAGTGGAACTCCCTCTGCCCAGCGGCCTCGCCGGGTTGCTGCGCGAACGCATCAGTCGCCTGGGGTCGCCGGTCGATACGGCGCTCAAGACAGCGGCGGTGGTCGGGCGAGAATTTCGGTTTGAGGTGTTGCGCAGGCTGGTCCCGCTCTCCGAAGGGGAGTTGCTCGATGCCCTGGATACGGCGCTTGAGAACCATCTGCTCGAAGAGACGGCAGACGGGTACTCCTTCCATCAACCGTTGACACGCCGTGCCCTCTATGAGGCGCTCAGCCGGGAACGGCGGATGTGGTTGCATACGCGAACTGCTGAGGCCATCGAGGCGGCGTATACGTCACGGCCTGAAGGGCTTGAACTCTTTGTGGAAGCCCTGGCCTTTCACTATGAGCGCAGCACCAGTCGTAACCGCGCCCTCCCGTATCTGCTTCAGGCAGGGATGAAAGCGGCGCGTCTCTATGCCTTTGAGGTCGCGGTCAGCTCCTTCGAGCGTGCGCTGGCTCTCATGGACGAGCTTGGAGTGCTTGACCCGGCGCGCCGCTGGGTGATCCTCAAGGCGCTCGGCGGGTGGGGCTACATCCTGGGCGATACGCTGCGTGCGGTCGCTCGCCTTGAGCAGGCGCTGGCGACCCCACAATCGCCAGACTGGCGACCACCACGCCGCGACGAAGCACGCTTGCATCATATGGCGGCAGTAATGCTCCTCAATGCCGGAAAGATGGCCGAGGCCGAGAGCCACTTACAGGCAGCGTTGGCAACGATCGATGAGCACGACGATGCTGACGAGTATGCCTATGCCTGCTACCACGCTGCTCTCTATTATTGGCATCTGGGTGAGTTTCAAAAGGCGTTGGAGGCCGCCCAGAAGAGTCTCGCTATCGCTGAGCGTCTTCACGATCAGATATCCCTCGCCCGGGCCTTTGAAATGCTAGCGCTGGTCTGTCATTCCCAAGGTGAATGGCAACGCGGCCTCGAGTTTGAGCAGCAGCGTGCCCTCTTGACCGGTGCTGAACTTGATGTCACTGAGGCATTTGATATTCACCTCTGCCTCTGGGAATATCAGTTGTATGGCGATCACCGCTATGAGGCGATGCAGCAAACCGTACAGGCAACGCTCAGGCAAGCGCAACGGATGGGCGCCGCGCGGGCCATTGCGCTGTGCCACTGTTCTGCTGGAGCGCTGGAGTTTCAATCGGGCCACTGGGCCAAGGCGGAGGAGGCGCTGCGTACCTCCATTGGGCTCTTCCGCCAGATCGGCGCCGCCTTTGGCGAGTCCCTGGCGTGCCAGCGGTTGGGCGAGTTACAAACGGCGCGCGGCCAGCTAGACGAGGGGTTGATAACGCTGCACGAGGGGCTGGCCGCGGCTGAACGGGCGCTGCTGCGCGCCCATTGTCTGACGCGCGTGAACGCCTCACTCGTGCGCAATCGGCTCGCTGCTGGCGACCTCGTGGCCGCCGAGCAGGCCCTGGCCTTAGGGCTGACAATGCATGAGCGGCATGGAAACTGCTCTACCTGCTTTGCGCTGCTGCTCCCGGCGGCGATCAGTCTCCGCGTGGCTCAGGGTGACCTGGAGGATGCTTCGCGCTTTTGCCTGCAATTAGAGCAGGCAGCAGCAAAGTATGTCAGCCAAGTGTGGGTGGCGATGGCGCGTCAAGCACATGGTGAACTAACAGCAGCTCAGGGAAAACTCGAGGATGCCTTGAACGATTATGCGAACGCCCTGATCGGTTTCCGATCTGCCAGAAACGAGTATGAGGCAGCACGCTGCCTAACGGCTATGGCTGCTCTTCATCTCACCCGGAGTACCGCTGGCGATGCCGAACTGGCGCAGCAAGTTAAGGCGGAAGCACAACAGATCTTCGAGCGCCTGGGGGTTGTCTGACTCTTCACTCTACCATCCTCCATCCTGAAAGCCGAGACAAACGTTCCGGCTTTTTTTGTTGTCTGAGCAGGGAAGCTCAAATTAAGACCAAAGTAAGAATTTTGGAAGGTCAATAGGCTATCCTCTGGGTGAGCGAAGAGTCACGAAGGGTCCATGACCCTTCTCTGAAAGGCAGGAGAGGAAACGGAACACGATGAACGACTGTGCTGGATCAACCTTTGCCGCTGATGCCTTCTACGATGCCGGTGAGCGTGGCTGCGCCACTGGGGCACTGGATGGCATCGCTGACTGCATGCGTCGTCTGGCCCCTAACCAGACCCTGGAGATTCGGACCACTGATCCCAGCGTAATGGCTGATCTGACTGCCTGGTGCCGATTGACCGGCCATAGCTTGGTCATGCATGTAGACGACCGCTATCTGATTCGCCACAAGTGAGACGTTGGGAGCCGTTGCGGCTCTCAGAACAGCAGCAGGAGAACAGGGGAACACCAATGGGACATATCCTGATTCATAACACGCGCGGCAAAGAGGATGCCGAAGGCGCATCGCTGGCTTTCGTGGTTGCCAACACAGCTCTCTCGTCTGGTCAGAAGGCAACGATGCTGCTGACATTAGAGGGCGTACGGGTCGCCACTAGAGACTATGCCGAGGGGGTGCAGGCCCAAGACTTTGCACCGCTCAGTGATTTGATCCAGCAATTTACCGCCAGAGGCGGGAGAATCTGGGTCTGTGGCGCTTGCGCGAAGCCTCGCCACATTACCCAGGAACATCTGGTAGACGGGGCGCAGATCGTCGGCGCGGCCACCGCGGTTGAGGCCCTGGTCAATGGAGCGCAGGCCCTCAGCTTCTGATATTGACTCAATTATTCCTGAACACAAGGAGGAAGACAGATGTACGCACGCGTGACCAGCGGCCAGCTTCACCCTGACAAGATCGACGAAGCCAGTCGCATGTATGAGGAGTCAATCGTCCCAGCCCTCAAACAAGCCAAAGGCTTCAAGGCCCTGCTGGCGTTGACCAACCGTGCCACAGGCAAAGGGCTGGTCATTGCCATGTGGGAGACCGAAGCTGAGATGCAGGCCAGCCAGACCAGCGGCCTGTATCAAGAACAAATGATGAAGATGGCTCATGTGTTGGTCGGTATGCCTTCGTTCGAAACCTACGAGGTGATGGCCCAGGTCTAAGCGCCTCGGCCACCAGTACATTTACCAAAGGAGATTGAGATGACAGAGCACAGTCACTATGCCCATCCAGAAGCGCTGGTCGATGCGGAATGGGTGCAAGCCCACCTTACTGATCCTACCGTTCGCTTGATTGAAGTGGACGTGGATACCCTGGCCTATGACCAGGGCCATATCACTGGGGCCGTCGGCTTTAACTGGCAAAGAGAATTACAAGATCAAGTGCAGCGTGCGCCTGTGAGCAAAGAGCAGTTGGAGAAACTGCTGAGCCACGCAGGTGTTACTCCTGACACCACGATTGTCCTCTATGGCGATAACAACAACTGGTTCGCCGCCTGGGCGCTCTGGATCCTCAAGTATTACGGCCACCGCGATGCACGCCTGCTCAATGGTGGGCGGGTCAAGTGGCTGGCAGATAAGCGGGAGATCACCACCGTCGTCCCCTCCTATACGCATACCAACTATATCGCGCAGGCTCCGAACGGTGACATCCGCGCGTTCCGCGATCAGGTTCTATCCTCATTGAAGCAAAGCAAGGTTGCCCTGGTGGATGTGCGCTCGCCTGCGGAATATAGTGGTGAGTTGCTTGCTCCGGCACATCTGCCCCAGGAAGGCGCGCAGCGCGGGGGGCATATTCCAGGGGCGGCCAACATTCCCTGGGCGATGGCCGTCAAGGAAGATGGCACCTTCAAGCCAGCGGAGGAACTGGGCGTGCTGTATGCAGGCAAGGGTATCACGCCTGACAAAGAGGTGGTGGCCTATTGTCGCATTGGGGAGCGCAGCAGCCATACCTGGTTTGTATTGCACTATCTGCTGGGCTATCCGCGCGTGCGCAACTATGATGGGTCCTGGACCGAGTGGGGCAGCCTGATTGGCGTCCCTATCGAGAAGTAGTCCAGAGAGCGTACTCAATGCCGGGGATGTCCCTGCTCCTGGGGAGAGAGACATCCCGATCAAACACTCAAGGAGCCAAGGCATATGACATCACATGCTTGCCAAATCTGGGATTTGTGGATTGCGGATACCGGCGCGACAGGTATTTCCTTTGCGCGAGGCCGACTGGACCCTACAGATGTCCTCCTGGTACATGCCGCTCCAGCGCAATTGAATCTGGAAGTGCGCGATGATGAGGGAACCGTGTTAGCACGCGGCCATGACCTGACGCGCACGGCCAGCACACCCATTGCCCGCCTCTGCCGCCAGGGCAGCCGCATTACCCGCGAGGACATCTGGCCCACGAGAGCCGACTATGGTACGCCAGTCCTCCTGCCTGGAGGCGAGGTGGGCATTTTGCAGCAGTGGTGGCATGACGCTGAACATCAGGACTGGCGCTGGAGCGTGGAGTTTTACAACCATCGATGAATCTGTCGCTCCAGCAGACTGGAGTTCTCGTCTGAGGCGAAAAGAGAGAAGGTGAATCAGCCATGCTCCCAACTGATCAGGCTCCACCACTGGTCCTCTACACGACTGATCCCCTCAACGGCGGGCCTCGGCTGGAAGAACTAATTCAGTCATTCCTGACCCCTGAGCCGTTCTTCTTCGTGCGCAATCACGGAACGGTTCCCAGGCTTTTGCCAGCCACCTATCGCTTGTACGTTGATGGGCTGGTCCAGCAGCCGTTGGACCTCTCGCTCGCTGATCTGCAAGCGCACTATGCGCACAAGACGGTGACCGCCACGCTCCAGTGTGCCGGGAACCGGCGGAGCGAACTCACGCAGTTAGCGCCCATCGCCGGAGAGATTCCCTGGGGGCCGGAGGCGATAGGAACGGCCTCCTGGGGTGGCTACCCCCTGGCAGACCTCCTGGCCGATGCAGGCGTGCTGGCCGGAGCCAACCATGTAGCCTTCACCGGTTTAGATCAGATTGAGCAGCGAGGCGCAGTGATTCCGTTTGGCGCTTCGGTTTCCCTGACAAAAGCGCTCTCGCCCGAAGTCCTCCTGGCGAACACGATGAATGGGATGCCGCTCTCCCACACACATGGCGCGCCCCTACGGGTCGTCGTGCCTGGCTACATCGGGGCGCGCAGTGTCAAGTGGCTAGGCCGCATTACGGTCCAAGACCACCCTTCAAGCAATTACTATCAGGCGCATGCCTACCGACGCTTTGCACCGGACGTCACCCCGGAGACGGCTGATTGGGAGGCAGCATCGGTGCTGGAAGCCGTCCCGGTCAATGCAGCCATCTGTGTGGCCCGCGAATTCTCCCAGGGGAGGAGCAAGTGGGTGCTGCTGCGAGGCTATGCGCTAGGCAGTGGCCTGGCTCCCATGGAACAGGTCGAAGTCACGGCTGATGGCGGCCACCACTGGGCGCCAGCTCGATTCTTACCGGAGCAGGCCCCCTGGACGTGGCGTTTGTGGGAAACCGAGCTTGCCCTGGAGGCTGATCCAAACGGGGTGGCTGTGCGGGCGCGTGACACGTTGCAGCAGACCCAGTCTGAATCGTTAGCTGCTGTGTGGAATTTCAAAGGGTACCTGAACAATGCCTGGCATGTCTTCCATCGACAAGAAGGAGAGCGGTGAGATGCTGTGGGGGGAGACCTCTGGTCTCTTTGCGCGTCATTGGCTCAGCCAGGGTTGCTGTCGCTCCTCGCCTGCGCGAGCAGTGTGGCAGCGTGGCGTTCTCAAGCAGGCCTGTTGAAAGGAGTAGGAATCTATGGTTTCGCCCCAGACTCACACGCGACACGTGACCCAAGCGCAATTGCAAAAGCGCCACGAGCGCCGCGAGGCTAAGCACCACGAGGAAGCGCTGGCCGCCTATGAGCAGGCCCTCAAATTCGACCCCACCAACGCGAGTACCTACAATAGCATCGGCGATGAACTCTATAGCCTCAGCCGCTACGAGGAGGCCCTGGCCTCCTACGAGCAGGCGCTTCAGCGTGATCAGAGCAACGCGCTGTACCAGTGCAACAAGGGCTTTGCGCTCGCTGCACTCGCCCGCAACGAGGAGGCGCTGGCCTCCTTTGACGCGGCGCTCCGGGTTGCCCCCAAGGATGGGGGCATTCACACTGCCAGAGGGCATGTACTCTACACCATGAGCCGCTACGCGGAATCCCTGGCAGCGCATGAGCAGGCCATCCGGCTTGATCCCACGCAGATGCTCTATTACACCAACAAGGCCGCCGCACTCTTTTCCCTTGCCCGCTATGAGGAGGCCATCACCACCTGGGATCAGGTGCTTCACTTCGATTCCAACCAGCCTGTCATTTATGAGAACAAGGGCGAGGCGTTCGTTGATCTTCAGTGCTACGAGGAAGCGCTGGCGGCTTTTGAGGAGGCCATCCGCCTGGACCCGAATCTGGCGCTGGCTTACAGTAACAAGGGATCGGCGCTCAATTTCCTCCAATGCTACGAAGAAGCCCTAGTGGTTTTCGACCAGGCGCTGGGGCTGGACCCGAATCTGGCACTGGCCTCCAACAACCGGGGGTTTGCGCTCTACAGTCTCAACCGCATGGAAGAGGCGCTGGCTGCCTTTGACCAGGCGATTGGCCTGGACCCCACCCTTGCCTTGGCATACGCGAACAAGGGGGAGGCGCTCAAGCAGTTGGGGCAGACAGCGGAGGCAGAAGCCGCCTCTCAGAAGGCCCACGAGTTGGGGTATACGGGCTGACGCCAAAGCCGGTACTCACGCCACAAACGGTTGACACGCCCTTGCCGGGGGATGTGCGGCGCTGCTCATGTGCCAATCGAGCCATCGCCCATCGGGAAGCCTCGCATCTCGCCACGCAGCTTGATCTGATGCAGATGCAGCCCATCCTCCAGCGCAGCTACGTGGTCTGCTTGCCCGCGCTGTTGGAACCGAGAGAGGGGGGTCCGACGCAGCGGGATAGTCGTTCGTAGGTGAGACGCGGCACCGAATACCCGCGCTGGAGATCGGCTAGGGGTTGCGCTTTGGGGCACGGCGTTGGTCGAAAGTGACCGTTGGCATGGTTCCCTTCTCTCAGGCTGCTGACATGAGCTAGCGCCCAAAGTCTAGTAGCCTGAGAGGAGCGCTGCCGAGATGCGTATTGAGGACGTAGCGCGAAACCCTGTCAATAAGCAGAAAGAGGAGGCCAGCGATGGCTGCTTATCAATCTGGTGAGCAGAAGCCAGACATTGCTCAGGCATCTCATCAGGAATTGGCTGGGGCAGTCCGCGTGGTGAGACCATCAGAGTTTGATACCAACACCCCGCAAACTCCAGGCATGCAGCGCATGGCTGCCATTTCGCACCACCTGGCGGGCTCGGTAGGCCTGTGGGCAGGCGTAACCGTGGTTGCGCCAGGTATTGCCAGTGGGATCCATCATCATGGTGCCCTGGAGACCATTATTTATGTCATCTCTGGACAGGCTATGATTCGCTGGGGCGCTCAGATGGAGCATGAAGCCGCCGTCGGCCCAGGAGATTTTATCTACGTCCCACCCTACGTGCCGCATCAAGAAATCAACCCTTCGTTGGATACCCCCTCAGAGTGGGTGATTGTGCGCAATGCCCAAGAACCTGTGGTGGTGAACCTTGCGCCGGGTGATGGGACGCCTGCCTAGCAGATTCCCAATGCTGCGTCCCATCCAAGGGTCGGCCCGGCTGCGTCGAGGAGGATGGGTTTCTTCTTGCTTGAATGGCTTGTATGCCTGCTTCCAAGGTGCTGACTTCCTCCATCCGCTCATACGATGGCTACTTGGGTCATGAGGCCACTCTGAGGGGACAGCGCCTTCACGAACTCCTGTCCCGCGCGATGATGTCAGGAACCGGACCTGAGTATTGTGATGGGATGGCTCGTGAGCGGAACCGAAGCGGCCGAATCCGCGATCTAGGGGCAAAGCCTGTTGATATCAGGACTCAGACAAGTAAAAGGGAAAGAGGTAATCGAGAGGTCGAATCTGCGATCAACGCATGGGACCTGCTGGTATATGGTGTGAAAGCAACCTGGCGGAACCGACGGGCGTGCAATCCGCTGTCACCTACAAGCAAGCTATATTCTCCAGCCCTTATTCCAAGCGGCCTAGAGGCCTATCCGGCCAAGCCACCGCATCCCAACTCGCCTATCCCCCTGTTCAAAATTCCGCCTGCCCAGTGGCCCGCCGTGTTGCAGCAGGTCGCCCAAGGGGAGTCGCTGCGCCAGATCGCCAGGAGCTATCACACGTCC
>DATGID010000140.1:0-34907 GCA_035307385.1 Ktedonobacterales bacterium
GGACGTGTGATAGCTCCTGGCGATCTGGCGCAGCGACTCCCCTTGGGCGACCTGCTGCAACACGGCGGGCCACTGGGCAGGCGGAATTTTGAACAGGGGGATAGGCGAGTTGGGATGCGGTGGCTTGGCCGGATAGGCCTCGAGACCGCCTGTGAGAAGGGCTGCAAAATAGAGCTTGTTTGCAGGCGACAGCGGGTTGCACGCCCGTCGGTTCCGTTCCGTTCGCTTGCTTATCCTGGTGAAGCGAGATGAGAGCAGGCTTGGCATGTTGTGCGCAGATATGGTATCTGCGCACAACTTTTTTTATTTGTTTGCGTTAGATCAGGTGGCGACAGGGCTCCTGTCGAGCGAGGAATCGACCGCTTCGATTCCTCGCTCTTCATCGTCTCCAAGAAGCAAGATGTACACCCCTCGTTGTCGCTTTAGCGCCTGCTCACGCAAGAAGGTACCCCTTCATCAAGAAGTGGGGAAGGCGACAGCGATACCTGAGGACAACACGCCCTCTGTTACCATATCTTACGCTCCCAAGGCGAGACGTCCCACTCTGCCACCAGCCTCCGTAAACCAGATAGTGTTCCCTGGCCCAGCCGTGATGCCCGACGGAACGCTATTTGGTGTAGGAATTGGAAACTCGGTGACCTGCCCGCTCAACGTCATGCTTCCAATCTGATTGCTCCCCTGCTGGGTGAACCAGAGGTTGCCGTCCGGGCCCATCGTGATGTCGTAGGGTTCGGTCCCGGGTGTGGGAATGGGAAACTCGGTGATCTGCCCAGTGGGCGTGATACGTCCGATCTTATTGCCGTCGAACTCCGTGAACCAGAGGTTGCCATCCGGCCCAGTCGTAATGCCCAGCGGGCCACTGAACGTCGAAGGCAGGTGAAACACCGTGACCTGCCCCGCTGGTGTCATGCGTTCAATCAGGGCACTAATCCCTGCGGTAAACCAGAAGTTGCCGTCCGACCCAACCGTAATTTCGTAGAGGCCACCGGCTGTCACGGGAAATTCCGTGACGTGCCCATCCAGGGTCATCTGGCCGATGCGGTTGAAGGCGTTGTCGATGTACCAGAGGTTGCCATCCGGGCCAGCGGTGATGCCGGCTGGATTGGTTCCAAAGCCCACGGAAAATTCCTGGGCCTGCCCCGTTGGGGTGATGTATCCAACGTTATTGCCAAAGGATTCGGTAAACCAGAGATTGCCATCGGGTCCTTTGGTAATGCCCCATGGAACACTCTGCGGGGTGGGCACCGGAAACTCGGTAATCTGTCCCGCCGGAGTGATGCGCCCAATCGCGCTGGCTTCGGTGAACCAGAGATTGCCATCAGGACCAAGCGTGATGCCCCCGAGTGAAGACGCGCCGCTGGGCGAGGCAAACTCCGTAATGGTGCCGGTTGGCTGCGTTGACTGCATCGTGGGCGTTGGGGAACGCTCTGCATGCGACTGTAAGATGACGGTGGGATACTGCTCGTGGTGATATACAAACGCACCAAAGGTGAGCAGGTAATCGACGAAAAAGCCTGCGATTTTGACAGCGCTCAGGGCGCGCTTGATGATAGAGAATGTATCAACCACCTTGGTAATACTGGCCTCAGACAGGGCACCTTGCACGATCTTGGACAGGATACTGATCAACTGCTCACGCGAATGGGCATCAACGAAAATGTTCAGGATATCCGTCCCAACCGCAACCATCTTCTGCACTTTCTTGGCAGAACTATCTGCTGTGCCGATGGCATGCCATCCACTGATGAAATCATTCACCAATGCCGCTAATTTTGGAGCATCCTCAATTGCTTTAATGATCTCGGCAACTTGCCTGGGTTTGAGCAGGCCAATCTGGAACGCAGGGTTGATCATTCCCAGATACTCGAGTACGACGCCAAAGACATCCAGGGCACACGCTGACCATTGAAACGGGTTCAGCGTCACCTGCATCTGCTGATCTGGGCCAGTGAAGGCAACCGCCAGATTCAACTCTTCAAACAGATGAACCTTGGAATCGACTGGAATCAAATCGGCAGGCTTTGGAACGACATCTGTAGGCTGAAGCAGTCCAGCCGAGGCAAAGGCGGCCCCTACCACATCATCGAGTGGATCGGCGGCTTGCAATTTCAGCGAGGAGGGGTTGGCCTGTGTTTCCAGGCCAAACCAGAGTTGCGAGCCATTTGACAGGGTAAACGTGGCATGGGCAGGATTGCTCAGGTCTTGCTGTGCGGCGTCAATCAACAGCCCGCCAAAGTTCTCAGTGGTCATAGTCACGCTCACGGGGGCATCAGCCCGCGCCGGTAAGGCGCTGAGCAGGGAGAGAATGACCAGCATCGCCTGGAGACTTCTGGAGATGACACGGAGCAAAGAGGGATGAGCGCGGAAGGCAATAATGCTTCCTCGAAACGACGTCTGCATGGGCCTTGCCCCTTTCCTGAAAATCAGTTGAGCGCGCATATCAGGCTGGCGCGAGCCTGAATCCCTTAGCGATGCTTTGCGCGCGGAGCGCTCACGATCCGGCGCTGCCTCAAGCGGAGCAACCCCAGCAGTATCACTCCCACCAGCAGCAGCCCACCGCATCCGCCCAGGATGACTAGCAGCGGAAATGAGTGCGCCTGGGGAGAAGACGGTGTGGATACCTGGGTGAGAGCAGCCTGGTCCTGGGTAATGGCCGTTGCCATTGCCCCAGGCTGAGGCGTAGGGATCAGTTGGGCGGAAGCAGATACCACTACCAGTTCGCCAAACATCTGCGAGGAGTAGGCAGGGTCGGTGTAATCATAGACCCCCGGCGTCGAAAGCGTCATAGCCCATTGCTGCCCTGGAGCAATGGGCGGCGAGGCAAAACTCTGGTCGGTTGCGACCACTGAGTAGGTTGCCAGGGGAAGCGCTGTATTCACAAACACGATCGTAGCATTCACCGGTACCGTGAGCAGGGCTGGAAGAAAGCCGGAGGGCCGACTGATACCAGTGATCTGAATAGTAATGGTGTTGGCCTCGGCATGGGCCACCTCCGGACGCGGGAAGCTGGTCAAAGCCATCCCCGCAACCAGGCAGCAGATACCTGCCAGCGTGAGCAGGCAAGAGCGTCGTTTCAGCATCTTCACTCCAAACTTTCGAGCATCTCGATTTTCCAGGAATCGGCTCCTGTTCACCCGGTGTTACGGTGACGCACTCCACCACCGGGTGAACAGGAGCCGGGCAAGATGGCCGCGCGTTCAGCTACAGTAGTTGGATAAGTCCGTTGGGTCGCTACTCACCAGAATTCGCATGGCGGAGCCGCCAGAGGGTCCGCTGATCGTGCGGGGGTCACTACCCTGAGCGCCATGAACATCGATGGCGAAAGTTGCCATAGACACAAAGACCAGCTGATTCCCCTGGCAGCCACTCACATCGTAATCGCTTGCGTCGCCATCAGTCTGTATGTTGGTCCAACCATTACTAGACAGGTTGCTCTGATAGAAATCCCTCAGGGCTGTCGGGGTATTCGGGCTATCGACCGCCCAGTACCACTCTTTTGTGCCGCTCACGTCTGTCGAGACCTTGAAGGTGGCGCCACTGGGCAGGGGTATGTTACCTGGCATGCCATGCCGATCAACGAACAGGCTGCTTCCACCGTGCCCGCCGAAAATGAAGTACCCAGGAATGCCGAGGGCAAGCACTGCCGCGATCACGATGACGGCGAGCAGTTTTTTTGAGACGCCCTGCCAGGGCCGCGGCGCAGCAGCCACAGGAGCGTGGCCAGCAGCACCGGGCTGCCCCGGCAATGGATAGCCAGGCATGGCCGGCTGCTGGGGCTGCACGGGAGCCTGAAGAGTGGACTGGCCGCCAGCGGGCGCTGACACGGCTCCAGGGCCGGAAGGCGCAGAGAACTGACAGCCGCAGGCGCTGCAAAATGCCACTTGCGCGGGGAGTACCGCGTTGCAGCGTGGACACGGTTTCGTGGATGCACTCAATGACATAGAAGCGTTTCCTCCTGCGGTGTCAAGGAGAGCAAGGCTCACCATGTTCTCCTTGACACCAGCTAGTAGCCGATAGTAGTCCTGTTTATTTTCCTGTGGTAATGCGCCCGATCTTCGAAGCCTCGGTAAACCAGAGGGTGCCATCCGGCCCGGCGGTGATGCCGAACGGGTCGCTCTGCGCCCTCGGCAACCGGAACAGCGTGATCTGCCCACCAGGGGTAATGCGTCCAATCTGGCTGGTTTCCCCTGCCGTAAACCAGAGGTTGCCATCGGGTCCGGCAGTGATGTCATTGAGGTTGGTATCCATGGTTGGCATGGGAAACTCGGTGATCTGCCCACTGGGGGTGATGCGCCCAATCTGGCTGACGCTGGTCGAAGACTCGGTAAACCAGAGGTTGCCATCCGGGCCGAGCGCAATCGCGCCGGGGCGACTACTGGGGGTTGGCGTCGGGAAGGTGCTGATCTGCCCGGCGGGCGTCAGGCGCTCGATCTGGTCCCTATCACCATCAGTTACCCAGAGGTTGCCATCGGGTCCAGCCGCGATGCCTTCCGGCTCGGCGCCAGCCGGAAACTCGGTGATCTGTCCGCTGGTCGTGATGCGCCCAACCTGCATGTCCGTCTGCTCGGTAAACCAAAGATTGCCATCCGGCCCTTGAGTGATGCGGAAAGGCTTGCTCCCTGGCGTTGGGGTCGAGAACTCGCTGATCTGTCCAGCAGGGGTGATGCGCCCAATCTTGCTGGTGGTGCAATTCCCGCTGTCATCGAACACACACTCGGTAAACCAGAGGTTGCCATCCGGGCCTTTGGTGATGCCCATCGCGCTCTCTCCCTGTGGCAGGGGAAACTCGGTGAGCTTTCCCGCTGGCGTGATGCGCCCAATCTGGCCGTTTTCTCCAAACCAGAGGTTGCCATCCGGCCCGGTGGTGATTTGCGTGGGATCATTCGGGGCAGCAAACTCGGTAATGGTCCCGGCGGGCGGTGGCCCACCTGCCGCCAGGGAACCGCCAGCCGATCCGCAGCCCGCGACGGCTACTGCGGCCACCACCAGCAGCCCGATGCGCAGCCTGGCTCGCAACGTATACGGCACCGTGAGACGCCAACCAGACCCGGTGGCCCGACTCATGGATAGGTCTTGGGCGGGTCTGTGTTGAAACACCAGATGAAATTCTCTCATAATGTTCTTTCTCTCCAGCAATGGATGCTGCTGGCGTAGATGCTTGCGTCTACGCCAGCCCGCATCTGATGATCCGTTGATGCTTGCCTTACTTGCCAGAGGTCATGCGATCAATAAAATAGGTCAAAGGAAACCAGAGATTGCCATCCGGTCCGGCGGTAATTTCCACGGGACCACTGCCTTCTGCACCGTCTGCTGTCGAGATCGGGAATTCGGTGACGGCCCCAGCAGGGGTGATGCGCCCAATCTGGCTACCAGTCTTCTCAGTAAACCAGAGATTGCCATCGGCCCCAGCAGTAATCCCGTAAGGCCCGCTCTTCGCAGCCGGGAGCGGAAATTCGGTGACGGTGCCAGTAGGGGTGATACGCCCAATCTGGTTCCCGGTAAAGTCCGTATACCAGAGGTTGCCATCCGGTCCGGCGGTAATATCCGCAGCATCGCTGTCTGCCGTCGGAAGTGGAACTTCAGTAACGGTGCCAGTAGGGGTGATGCGCCCAATCTGGCCAAACTCCTTGGTGAACCAGAGGTTGCCATCCGGCCCGGCGGTGATAGCATAGGCGCTGTTCAAAGGCTCCAGAGGAAATTCGGTAATTTGTCCGCCTGGGGTGATGCGTCCAATCTGGCTTATGGCAAAGTCTGTAAACCAGAGATTGCCATCCGGCCCAGCGGTAATCCTATACGGCGTAGCTCCTGCCGAAAGTGGAAATTCGGTGATCTGTCCAGCAGGGCTGATACGCCCAATCTTGCTGCCAGCCTCTTCAGTGAACCAGAGATTGCCATCTGGCCCTTTGGTGATGCCCTGGGGGACGCTGTCGGGGGTTGGCAAGGGAAATTCGGTAATATGTCCAGCAGGGGTGATGCGTCCAATCTGGCCCTGACCGCAGTTCCCACTGGCACTGGTGGTACATTCGGTAAACCAGAGGTTGCCATCTGGCCCAGCGGTGATCCCATTCGCATCAGTGGCGGCCGTTGCCAGGAGAAACTGGGTGAGCGTGCCTGCGGGCTGCGAGGCAGCCCCATTGCCGGTGGGCTGCGACCCGTTGGCGGATGGCGCCCCGCCTTTCGTACCGGTGGACCCGCAGCCAGCCACAACCAGCGCTGCCGCCAGAAGCAGCACGATGAGGAGCCTGGCAAACAGGGCATATGGCAGCTTACCAGATTTCAAGATAGTGTCTGTGCTCATAACGTCCCTCGCTTCAATCAACTGCTGCTGGCGCAGAGATACATGTCTGCGCCAGTCGCTTTCTGTTCGCCTTGGATATGCGCCTATTTGCCCAGCGTGAGGCGGTCAATCTTGCTGCCGTGCTGCTCCGTGAACCAGAGGTTGCCATCTGGCCCCACCGTGATACCGATGGGAAAGCCCCCAGAGGTTGGAATCGGAAACAGGGCGATCTCTCCGTCAGGCGTGAGGCGGCCAATCGCGCCCGTCGTGCTATCCGTGAACCAGAGGTTGCCATCTGTTCCAGCGGCGATTCCTCTAGGACGGCCCCCAGGGACGGGCGAGGGAAACTCGGTAACCTGCCCGCCTGGCGTGATGCGGCCAATCGCGTTGCCGGTGCAAGAACCAGGAGCACCTTCGAAACATTCCGTAAACCAGAGGTTTTTATCTGGCCCAACCGTGATACCTTCAGCAGAGCCAGCGGTTGGCATTGGGAACTCGGTGATCTGCCCGCCCGGCGTAATACGCCCAACCTTGCTGTTGGTCTCCGTAAACCAGAGGTTGCCATCTGGCCCAGCGGTAATTCTCGTAGGACCGCTGCCAGTGGTGGGCAGGGGAAACTCAGTGATCTGTCCGCCAGGTGTCATACGCCCAAGCTTGTCGGCATCAGGCTCCGTAAACCAGAGGTTGCCATCCGGTCCTTTGGTAATGCCAAGCACCCCCGTATGTGCCGGAAACTCGGTGATCTGTCCGCCGGGCGTAATGCGGCCAATCTTACCGGTTTTGTCATCGAAAGTAGCCTCTGTAAACCAGAGATTGCTATCCGGCCCGGTAGTGATGTCATCAGGAAGTTCATCTGCGCTTGGGACAGGGAACTCGGTGATCTGTCCACTGGGCGTGATGCGTCCAATCTTGCCGTTGCCGCAATCAGACCCGTTACAGGTGAATTCCGTAAACCAGAGATTGCCGTCCGGCCCGGCGGTAATTCTCGTAGGACCGCCGCCAGCAGTTGGAAGAGGGAACTCGGTGATGTTTGGCTCTGCCTGGGATGCGGGGGTAGAAGTGTCCGTTGCCCCAGGTGTGGTACCCCCCGAAGGTGCCCCATGTGCCGATGGCGAGCCGCTCGTTCCCCCGCACCCGGCCAGCGCCAGCATCAGCAAGGCCAGCACGGTGGTGATCGTGGCCCGCGCCACCCTGAACAGTCTGGGGCGCGGGCGATGGCCGACGCGCCGGTCAAACGCGCTTGGATGAATAGTCGTGCGTTGTGTCATAGCGCTCCTCGATTTCATAGCTTCCTGGTGTTCTCCTCGATGGAGATGAGCAAGAGCAGCAACTCGGCATAGCCATACAGGCCCAGAAATCCAATTCCAGCGCCGAGCAATTCCACCACTCCCAAAAACAGCCCGGCGGTTGCACCTTCAGACCCAAACTGGCTTCCACTTGCCAGCGTTGCCAGCGCGCCGATGACGCCCAGTCCGCCTGCAATCCAGGCAAAGATTTTGAACACGGTGGCAATGGTCCGCAGGGCATGCCACTTCCCCCGCGGTTTGATAATGTAGGCCACCTGTGGCCCAGGGGGCGGGTAGCCCTCTGGGCCGGACCCCATCGGGGGCATGGTCGGCAGTGATCCCAATACTTCCTCACTTTCTTGTGTAGAGCACAGCAATTGACAGCCAGCCGACTCATGCTCTATAGTGAGGCGGCTGATTCCTGTAGGCAGAACTCTGTTCGCGTGCCGCAGTAGTTCTGGCCTAAGCGTATCTGGAATGAGGCTTTCCCAACAGAGAAAATGTGCTCACTTTTTTCCTCACTTGGGGCTGAGGTTGATAGAGCAGAGGAGGAATCCTATGGCAGAGTCGCTCCCTCTTGATTGGGGATCCCGCTTGCGACGCGAGCGGGAACGCCGAAAATGGAGTAGAAAGCAGTTAGCCGATAAAGTTGGGACCGGGGCATCCAGTGTCTTTCGCTGGGAAGAAGCGGGCGATAGGCCACGCACAGAGATGCTTCAGGCGCTCATCGATCTTCTGGGCAAGCCGGTAGATGCCTGGGGAACCAGCACCTGGATGGTGCCCTACTTACGGAATGCTTACTTTACCGGGCGGGAGGGCATCCTCAAGCGCCTCCACACCGTCTTGAGCGGCAGAGAAGTCGCTGCGGTGAGCCAGACTCGGGCGATTAGCGGTCTGGGCGGCATTGGCAAAACCCAGACGGCGGTGGAGTACGCCTATCGCTATGGGCAGGAGTACGATCTGGTGCTGTGGGTCCTAGCCGACGCGCGGACCACCCTCGTCGCACAACTGGCCGGACTGGCCGTCCACTTCGGGCTGTCACATCAAGCGGAGGCTGACCAGTACCGCCTGGCGCAAGCGGTCAAGCGGCATCTGGAATCACAGGAGGAGCAGGTCTGGTTGTTGATCCTGGACAACGTGGAGAACCTGCAGGTGGTGCAGGAGTTTCTGCCCGCCAGGGGCAATGGCGCGGTGCTGTTGACGACCCGCCTGCATGATGTCGGCACGGCGATCCGCAAGCTGGAACTGGACACGATGACCTGTGAAGAAGGCGTGCAATTCCTCCAGGCACGCCTGGGTGCTGGAGTAGAGCCGGAGCGGCCTGCCTTCACTGAAGCCGAGCGCCAGGCTGCCGAACAGCTCTGGACCCTGCTAGGTGGGCTCCCGTTGGCACTGGATCAGGCAGCAGCCTTCGTGCAAGAGACAGGATACAGCGTGTTGGAGTACCTGCGGCTCTTTCACCAGGCGGAGGGCGCTTTGCTGCGTCGGCGTGGGTTGCAGGCCACCGATCACCTGGATTCGGTCGCTGTGACCTTTGAAGTGGCCTGGAAACAGGTCCATCAGCTCAGCCCAGCCGCTGCGGAACTGCTGCGCCTGTGTGCCTTCCTGGCTCCGGACGCCATCCCCGAGGAACTCTTTACCGAGCATGAGGCGTTGTTACCACCCTCGCTGCGGGAAGCGCTGGAGCGGCAATTGGGCTGGCAGGAGGTCCTTGGCGTCTTACGGCGCTACTCGCTGCTCGGACGTCAGGCAGAGACGAGGGTCCTCTCGCTCCATCGACTGGTGCAGGCCGTGCTGCGCGAGGAATTGGACCGGGAAGCGCAGCGCCGTTGGGCCGAGCAAGCGGTCCACCTGGTCGATGCGGCATTTCCAGCGGAAACCCCGGAGACCTGGGCGCAGTGTGAACGGCTGCTGCCACAGGCCCTGCAAGTCACGCAGTGGATCGAGCAGCATCAGGTGAAGAGCGCAGAGGCAGGTCATCTGCTGTTTCGGCTGGGAGCCTATCTCCATTTTCGAGGTGGGCATGATGCAGCTCTGGAGTCACTCTACCTGCGCGCGATCCATATCCTGGAGCAGCAGTTGGGCAAGGAGCATGCGCAGGTCGCGTATCCGCTCAATAATCTGGGGATGTACTACTGGGGCCTCGGCAAGACCGAGGCCGAGCAGCTCATGCTGCGTGCCCTGCACATCTGGGAACAGCAGGTGGGCGAGGGGCATGCGGAGGTTGTTGAAGCGCTCAACAATCTGGGGATCTACTATGAGGAGCAGGGTAAGTATGCCGATGCGGAACCGGTCTATCTGCGGGCGCTGGCAATCTGTGAGCAGCAGTTGGGGCCACGCCATGACAGCACAGCACGTGCCCTGTACAACATAGCAAACCTGTATGTTGATCAAGGCCGGTATACCGAGGCCGAATCGCTCTACCGACGCGCTCTGGACATCTGGGAACACCTGTTTGGGCCGGAGCATTCCCGGGTAGGCTTCCCCCTGGAGGGGTTGGCACACCTCTATCGCGAGCAAGGCATGTATGCACAAGCCGAGCCGCTCTACCACCGCGCCCTCCGTGTTTGGGAACCGCAGTACGGGGCGGAGAATGCGGTGAACGTTGATCCGCTCAGAGGGCTTGCCACCCTCTACCGCGAGCAAGGCATGTATGCCGAGGCCGAGCCGCTCTACCAGCGTGCATTGTCCCTCCGCGAGCAGCAGGGAGTTCGGCATTTCATGGTGGCCTACGAGCTGACGGAACTCGCAGCCCTTTACCGCGAGCAAGGCTGGTATGCCGAGGCAGAATTGCTCTATCAGCGCGCGCTGCGCATTTGGCAACAGCCGGTGGGAGAGAGACATCCCAGGCGAGCGGAGACATTGCATAGCCTGGCACAGCTGCGCGAGGCAGAGGGCAATCCAGAAGAGGCCAGAACCTGGTATGAGCAAGCGCTTGCCCTGCGTGAGCAAACGCTGGGAGCGCAGCAACCTAAAACCAGGCAGACCAGAGAGCGCCTCATCGCCCTGCTCCGGGCAACGGGACAGGATGAGGAGGCAGCCCGGTTGGAAGGGGAGCAGGCGGCGAAGGAAGTAAGGGAAGAAGCCTGAGTGTTGCTGCAAGAGGATGAGAAGAGTGATGATAGTTTTCCCTACGCCTTTGCTACTGCTCCTCATCCTCAGCCCTTACCGCTGATGGCTCGCTCTTACCTTTTACCAACTCCTTGCGCGCGGCATTCAGTACCCGGCGCACGGCTTCATAGGACGTATGATAGCTCCTGGCGATCTGGCGCAGCGACTCCCCTTGGGCAACACGTTGCAAGACTGAGGGCCACTGTGCAGGCGGAATTTTGAAGAGGGGAATGGGAGGGTTGATATGTGGTGGTTTGGCTGGATGGGCCTCTAGGCCGCCTGTGAGAATGGCTGCAAAATAGAGCCTGCTCGCAGGCGACAGCGGGTTGCACGCCCGTCGGTTCCGTTAAAGCAGCTTGCTTATCCTCGTGAAGCGAGATAAAAGCAGGCCTCACACGTAGTGCGCAGATGCAACTTCTGCGCACTACTTTTTCTCTTCACTTGCTTTAGCCCAGGTGGTGACAGGGTTTCTGTCGAGTGCGGAATCGACTTCTTCGGTTCCGCGCGTAAGCGAAAGCATCAGCCTAACAAGGCTGCTGTACAATTTTCTTCTTGCTCCATTTGGACTACCGGCCAGTTACCTCTGTCCTTTTCCGCTGTTACTAGCTTCCAACAGTATGGCTCTCATCAATCCTGCTCAGGTTCAAGCTGTTGCACAGAAAGCAGGAGGGCTTGTTCTTCGACAGCGGGCAGGCCATCTAACCAAGCAGCCACTTCAGCCGCCTGGTAATGGCCTAGAGCAGTAAAGATGGCATGGCTTTCTTGAGCGCGCTGGCGCGCCTCCAGGAGGTTGTTCTGTTCAGCCGCTACCCTTGCCAGGCCCGCCAAAGCCGACGCCACGCGCTCCTGATTTTGGAGTGCGCGGGCCAATTCAAGCGATTCCTGAAATGCCTGCGAGGCCTGATGGAGACACTGCTGCTCCAGGTAAAGTTCTCCCCACTCGCACAGCGTATAGCTGACCAGCAGGGCATAATTCAGTTCACGCCCTAATGCCAATGCCTCTTGTAGATAGACCTGCGCCAGATCAAAAGCAGCACTTCTCCGCGCAACCATTCCCAGACCAGTCAGCAGCACTCCCAGGATTTCCCGATGTCCAATCTGACGAGCCAGGTCCACCCCTTCCTGATAGTAGGCTTCTGCTTGCCGATCATCGTGGCGGATGCTTGCCAACTCCCCCAGGTTGGTCAGCAAAAAACACAGGTGCTCGCGCTGCCCAAACTGGCGGGCAGACGCTACTGCTTCTTGATAATATGCCTCGGCTCGCTGGTGGTCGCCCCGATTGCTTGCCAATCCGCCCAGGTTTTGAAGCAGCGAAGTCATCCTTGTCCATTGACCGCGCTGGCGGAACGAGCGCATGGCCTCTTGATAGTATGTTTCTGCCTGCTGATACTCTCCACGATCTTTGGCGACTATCCCCAGGTTCTGAAGCAGAGAACCAATGTGGTCTTCGTCTCCTATCTCACGGGCCAGCAGCAGAGCTTCGCGGAAGTAATTTTCCGACAGGGTGGAATATCCCAAATCTCCCACTACAATGCCCAACGTCCTCAAGATAGCAACCAACGTTGGGCGAAGCTTGATCTGGCGAGCCAGCGCCAGACCCTCTTCTAAATAGGCTTGTGCTGCCTTATAATCGCCAAGCCGTTCCTTTATCGCGCCCAGCACCTGGAGGAACTTCGCAATTTTTTCTGTGTCCTCAATCTGACGGGCCACTCTCAAGCCCTCTGCAGCATACTGTTCTGCCTGAATATAGTCGGCGCAGTTGACCCGAATCAGGCCAAGATGCAGCAGCACTGTTGCCAACCCGGCTCCATCGCCTGATGCCAGGGCAGCCTGCCTTGCGTGACCAAGCCAGAGATCAGCTACCTCATAGATCCCGTGATCTGCCAAAAACGGCAAAAAAGCTGTCACTCCGCGTACCAACTCTGCCTGTAAGCCCAGGTCGAATGCTCCCTGAAACACCTCCAAGAGGTTCATTTGTTCATGTTCAAGCGTTCCATAGTCAGCCTGGTGTACCGCCACATAATTGGTAAAGAAAGTCACCATGCGCTTGACTGACTGCTTGCTTTTGCGCTTGAGCCGCGCGTAGTCAGCAATTGTTTGATGCAGGCTATAACGACCCGGACCACCGCTTTCTAGCAGACCAGAATCTACCAATCGATCAAGCGTGCCGGTAGATGCACCGGCAATTGCCAGAGCAGCTTCCTCCGAGAATGTGTTCGGCTTAGGGGGAAAAACAGAGAGCGCCAGCAGCATGCTTCGCGCGCGGGCGTTCAAGGCGTGGTAGCTAGTCCCGATACTTGCCATTAGCGAGCGTGATGTTTCCGTCCCCTCACCAGCCTTTGCCTGGACTGGCTCCAGGCGCAAGCGCTCTTTTCTTTGACCCAAAAGATCAAGCGCCGCGCGCAGTCGGCGGTGCTGGCCGCTGTATCCCTGCGTGCGCAGATAATTGCCCATCAACTTCAGGGCCAGTGGCAACCCATCAACGGCCCGTACCAGCGCCCGCGCTTCTTCAGGCTCAAGCTGCACCGCCTCCGGGGCCAGGCGAGCGAGGAAGGCGAACCCATCGGCCTCGCTGAGCTCCTGAACCCGTACCACCTGCGCGCCCTCATCGACCAGGCGTAGGGCTACATCGGGCAGCCGGGTCGTGACGAGATGAGCGCAACGCGGCCCGCCGGCTTTGAGTGTCAGGGCTGCTGGTGCATCCCAGGCGTCATCAATCACCAGCAGCATTCGCCGCTGTCTGATAGCGAACTGAATTGCTTGCCCCTGCGCCTGGAGGTCAGAGGGCTTTGCCAGCCCAGCAAACTGGATACCTAGCGCCTCGGCCCAGGCACCGAGAAGTGCCGACAGATTCGGTTGATTGCCGAGGCCCGCCCATAGCACCCCATCAGGAAAATGCTGGTGGACCTCCGGGTCATGGGCCAGCGCCAGGACCAGCGCCGTTTTGCCCACGCCAGGCAATCCATGCAGTGCGCAGAGCGCTGGGAAGTCGTCAGCCAGCAGGCGTTGCTTCAGGACACGCAGCAAGGCTTCCCGGCCTACCAGGCGCTGAGCCAGAGCGGGCAGCAAGGCTACACTGGTTTGTTCTGAGGTCAGGGAATACTCCAGCGCGCGGCGAAAGGCATACATGGTTGCGGGGCGCTGCTCTGGGTCACGGCTCAGCGCTCGCATCAGCAGGTATTCCAGTGCTTCTGGCAAATCAGCACGCCAGTGGCGCGGTGGAACCTGCTGCCCTTGCTCATCAGGCAAGGGCAGATGGCCGGTGAGCAACTCATAGAGCGTGGCCGCCAGTCCGTACACATCGGTGCGCGCATCGGGGTGCAAGCCAGCCTGCTGCCCCTGGAGCGTCTGTTCCCAGGCCATATAGGCTGGCGTCCCTCGTCCCGCATAGGTGGGTAGGCGCTCATCTTCCCCCTCGATGAGCTGGGCGTTGCCAAAGTCGGCAAGTCGGGCAAGGTTGCCCTCACGCTGAATGAGGATATTAGAAGGCTTGACATCGAGATGTAAGATGCCACGCTGGTGGGCGTGCTCTAGCCCCAGCGCGCCATGCAGGGCAATGCGCAGCGCATCAGTGAGTGGAAGCTGACGGTCAGCCATTTCGTTGAGAAGTTGGGCAGCAGTTGGGCCATTGACAAATTCCATCGCTACATAGTAGCGCCCCAGCTTTCGATCTCGTCCGGCAAAATGGAGCGGTACAAGATATGGATGTGTGCCCAGCCGTTTGACTTTGCTGCACTCTCCTAAAAAGGTGCTGACCTCCTTCGGCTTACAGCGTTCCCAGAGGAGTTTCACCGCATAATCTTGCTCAGGCATCAGCGGCAGTCGTGCTCGGTAGACCGCGCCCATTGTTCCCTCACCCAGCAGGGTGATCACCCTATAGCTGCCAATCGTTTTGGGAAGGGTTTCCTCCATAGATACATTTCCCTATATTTCTTGCGGTTCAGTCTGGCAGACAAAGAACAAAGCGTCGCGCAAGAAGACAGCGTTAGCCGTTCCTGCGCAGCCGGTAGCCAAATTGAGGCACCTGAATAAGAAGCGTTGGGTGTTTCGGATCGAGCTCAATTCTGGAGCGCAGCCGATGGATAAGCTGATGGAGCGAAACCAGGTTTGGCTCACTGAATTGGGCGCTGGCGGTCTTCTCGCGCTCCCGGCGATCCTGCTCAATCGCCTCGCAAAGGGCGTCATAGGAGCAGGGATAAGGAGCCTCTCGATAGAGATGCAAGAGGACCGTGTAGTGATCGCGTGGCAATTTGACCGGACGCCCGCGAACCCAGACCTGCCGCTGCTTTTTATCGATAAAGAGGGTAGGGGAGCGCGCCGTCGTGGTCGGGTTTCGAAAGATCAGCCGCCAGGCCGTAGGATGTGGCCCCAGGCGAATCTCCTGCCCATCGCTCAGCAGCCAGGGCACAGGATCGATGGCGCTGCTGTAGACAATACTGTCATCTTGATAGACAAACGTCCCGTTGGTGCTGCCTGCATCCTCCAGTAGCCACCCGCCGCGCTGGGCAACGATCCGCGCATGCAGCCGCGACGCATAGTCATGTTGGACAACGACCTCATTGGTGGGCGCTTTGCCAATGGTGAGGCCCTTTTCAACGAGTGCATAGACCTGCACCAGATCATCGCTGCGAAACAGATATAACCCGGATTGCGCTGGATGCACGCTTTCATCTCCCCCAGAAGGAAGAAGAGGGTTTTCCGCCATCATTGCCTGATTCCCCATACCGAGCTGAGTCGAAGACATCCTCACTTGCGCGAGCAACCATAACAAAACTGTCAGCAGATTGCAAGCGCTATGTGAGCAGTCTTTGCGCGCGTTGCTATTGCTGTGTGAGAGACAAAGGAGCCATATTTCTGAGGGAGGAAAATCTCGTATGTCTCAAGCACCGGCCTCTTGAGAGGGGAAGAGGAAAAATCTGAACATTTGAAAGGAGTGTCCTGTGTCTCTCTCTTTTCTCACCTGGCGACCCAGAGGGTTGCTGCTCACCCCGCGCGTGTTGAGAAAGCTTTTTGTCATGCTGGCTGTGCTTGTCGTTGGCCTTGGGATACAACTGCATACAGCAGGGGTTGCCTTCGCCTATGGAACCTGCTCCCCCAGCAGCCAGACGACCAAGCTCCAGTATACCAATATGGGCTGTATTTACACTAATCCGGTCTGGTTCTATCAGACGCCCGGCAACTATGCCCATGTCAAATTGTCCTTTGACAGCAGCGTTCCCTCAAAACTGGTTACTGATCTTAAAATTGGCGCGAACGATTGGACAAATGCAGGAGGGCACGTTGATTTTAGTACCACCTGCACCGATTGTGGCAACAATCTGGTGAGCGTAAGTGCCGTGAATGATTGTTCGGTTGGATGGTGGGGGCAGGGGGATTCTGTAGCTCATACGGTGAAACTCAACCTCTGCTACCTGAGCGGCAAAGATACGGTCTGGCAGGGGCTTATTGCCCATGAATTGGGGCATACGATGGGGCTGGCCCACAACCGATGGAACAATGGCGGCGCGCTTATGTTTGGATGTGATTATCCGGGACAGTTTTCGGACTGCATAATACACCTCTATACTCCACAGCCAGTCGATGTTGACATCCTGAATACTATCTTCCCTGTTTATTCAGCACTGTGCAGCAAGGTACCCAACGATGAGGATTGCAACGGCCAGGATTATATTATGCAATCCTGCAACCATTACCCGCAGGAGACCGTCACCAGCGGCAGCGCCAGCGTCACGCTGGAGTACTCCACGAACTGTCAATCCAACTTCACGTCAGCACAGGTACCGAGCGGCTATTTCCTTGTGAGTGTGGATATTGAGCGGGCCGGCAATACCGTCGACCCAGCGCTTACTTTATCGGATGGTCCGGGCACAACCACCTGGTATACCAATATGATCTGGGCACCTTTTAACAAAGCGCGGAGTTGTTTCTGGTATGCGCAGGATGGCAGTATCCACGTTGTCGGGCCAATCTGCACCGACTGGCATTAGCTACCCTCCTTCGTTCCTCCTGGCCCTCACCTTCGGGTGGGGGTTCTTCTTTTTGAGCCGCCTGCGCAAAACTGTCAGCAGATTGCAAGCACAAGGTCAACCGATTGTCTCCGCTCTGCAATTGCCTTGTCGGTACTGATGAGTACACACTTTCCCTGACGGCGAGGCGCCCGACTGATCTGCAACATTCGCGTGCCTGGCACCTCGCTCGCCACCGATCTTACAGATGGGAAAGGAGCACCATCAGTGTCCAGACGTAGCAAGCGACACCACTCGCCATTCGTCATAATCCTTCTCTTTGCCACCAGTATCATCGTGGGTGGCCTGGCAACGCCCGCCGCTGCTGCCAGTAGAAAAGCACAGGCGCCGAATGCTAGCAGCAAGAGCGAGGACATTCTCTTCATTCATGGGGTAGATTCGACTTCAAGTGGGGCCGACGGCAACGACGAATTCGGGAATTGTGGGAATAGTTTCCAGCCAGCAATCAGCCTACTCACTGACGCCAATCACCAATGGGGCGGCCATTTGATCACCCTGAGTTATTACACTCACGATCACAACTGTAGCCCTAATGGAAACATTCGCAACACCGCAGATGGCAGCCGCTGCAATGGACCAAATACCGGGCCAACAGGATTCTATGACAGCGGTGACAACGACGGCACCAATAACGAAGATGATCGGCATTTGGCATGCTTGCTCGCATGGTATATTTGGGACAATTATACCATCAACGGCCAGACGGTCAACGTGGTCGCACACAGCTTAGGCGGCGTTCTGCTCAAGGAGGCTCTGTATGAGGTATACGTCCAGCACCTTACCGTTACTCATAACCCCGCTGGGCCTTTTCCAGACCACCTCTATCTCGATCATGTCGTCACACTCTCTTCCCCTCTTGGTGGGCTTCTCAAAGGTTCAGCGTATTTTGATTGTAAATGTACTCAGCTTGCCGAGATTGAGGACGGGGGAGCAATCATTGGAGATTTGACCAGCCCGGAAGGAGAGAACCTTAGCAGCCGCGCCAATGCCTGGACAATGGAGGGACAAGTTCAGGCGAACGACCCTAGCGGGAATCAAGTTGGTCCAAACTGCGATCCTGTAGGGGAGTCTGCCTTCGGGATGAGTTCCGGCATCAAGATTGATTACAGTTACCCAGTCAACAATATCAACACCGTACCACAAGCACAACCCTGTAACGATCTCGGAACCAACGACTGGTATTACTTTCATGGCGACTATCTGTATGACAATCAGATCGCTGACGACGTTACCGTCAACTACTGCTCTGGGTGTGTTTACGATCCCCCGGCCATGAGTCGCAATTTCCACCATTCTCTGATTGCTATATACTTCGGACTCGTCACGAATTATCCAGTGGTGGATGTGGTCGGCGGGGGGGCATTCCTCGACAAGTGGAAACAGATGGGCGGCCTCTCAGGAGTGCTGGGCGCACCAACCGGCAATTGGCATTCGATTGCCAGCGGCCAGGCGCAAGATTTCCAGGGAGGTAGTATCTACTGGTCTTCTGCAACGGGCACCTACGAGGTGCAAGGAGCAATTCATAGCTCCTATGTCCAGGGCTGGGGTGGGCCAGCCGGGGGGCTAGGCTTCCCCACCTCGGATGAGCAGGGGATTGCCAACGGGCGCGTCTCCTACTTTTACGGCAACCTCTGCGGCACGGACCCGCGCGGACCCCACAACAGCGGCAGTGCCATTTACTACAGCAGCACGACGGATGCGCATCAGGTGGGCGGCTGCATCTATAACAAATACTGGAACCTTGGCGAGGCAAATAGTGCTCTGAACTTCCCCACCACCGATGTGAAGGGCATCTCTGGCGGCTATGTTTCCTACTTTTACGGCGCCCTGTGCGGTTCCGGCGCGCGCGGCCCCAACAACAGTGGCAGCGCCATTTACTACAGCGGCGCCACTGGCGCGCACTTTGTGTGGGGCTGCATCTACACCAAATACTGGAGTATGCACGAGACCAGCAGTGCCCTGGGCTACCCTTCATCGGATGAACTGGCAATTGGCGCAGGACATGTTTCCTATTTTTATGGCAACCTGTGTAGCGCTGGTTCACGTGGCCCTAACAACAGCGGCGGCGCCATCTACGACACCGGTTCAACAGGCGCACATTTTGTCTGGGGCTGCATCTACTACACGTACTGGCACGACCTCAGCGGTCCTACCGGTTTGCTCGGCTTCCCCGTCTCGGATGAAACCACCATCCACGACAGCAGCGGGAATCTGCTTGGGTGGGCCTCCTACTTTCAAGGCTCTGGGTGTGGCATCGGGCCTTGGCAGAGTCCAGGCAACCCCTACGGCAGCAGCAGCGCCATCTACGTCCCAGGCGGGGGTGGTGGGCACGAGGTGCATGGCTGCATCCTCGCCACCTATGTTCAAGGCTGGGGTGGTCCGACAGGTCCCTTAGGCTGGCCCATCACCAACGAGTACACCAACAGTGCTGGTGATCGTGAATCGGACTTTCAGAATGGCGCGATTATCTGGCATAACAGCCAGGCGCTGGTTATCATCAATAACCCAGGCTGTGGCGCCCAGACAGCTTGCTAGCAAGCTGTGGCCCATGGAAGAGATGTTCTCTTCTTAAACCTGGATTTACGTATGGTCAGGAGCTGGTGTGCCTGGGAGATTCTCTGACAACGCTGCTCTCTGGGCAGCGTCCCGAGGACTACCGGATGACATTGGAAATCGGGAACCACACCCCTGATGGTTTGGTATGAGCCAAGCCATCGGGGCTCCTGACACATTATGAAAGGGGAACTGCTGATGTATGTAAGTCTTGTTCGCTCATCTCAGGCGCGCCGCATTTGGGGCTTGCTCGGAGGTGTTGCGCTGCTCATATTCCTTGCCGGGTGCGGGAATAGCCCAACGTCCACCACAGCACCCACAGCCACCATGCCTCCGTCACCTACGCCCTCTTTCATGCCCACTCCCAATACCGCCCCCTTCCAAGTGACCTTTCGGGACACGCTGGCACCCGTTGCCTGTCCAGCCGGACAACCAGCGGGAACCCTCTGTCTCGCTTTTAAGGGCCAGGGCCAGGCGCCGTCGCTGGGGACCACCAGCCTGGCACGTACCGCCATTGTCTCGGCGACGCCCGGAAGCGACGGCTGCCAGCCCATCTCCAGCACGGGAACCCTCACCGCCGCAGACGGGGGCAAGGTGAACTTCACCGCAGCTGGGGAGTACTGCGCAAGTAACGATACGGCGACCTACACCTATACGATTACCGGTGGGACTGGCAAGTACCAGGGGGCGAGCGGCACGGGTACGATTCGCTTTCCCCCCTCCAGTGGGAACACAGGGGTCGAAACCTGGAGTGGAACGCTCCTCTATCCCGGAATGGCACCTTAGCTGATCCTGCTCTCAGCCCTGCCCCGCGATACTCCTGATTATGCTACACCAACCGCAATAGGGGCGCAAAAAGGGGAACGTAGTTCAGTGCGTTAAGCCTTCCCCCCGCGCAGCTAAAGTGAGACGGCAGGCAAAGCGGCGATTGTGTTTGGGAAGGCTGTTATCTCCTGCCCTCCTAAACACCTTCTGACAGCAGCTTGCACCAGCACCGCGCCGCTCACGCTGGAAGGTGGGTCGTGAGAAAGCGGATGATCTGCTGGGCGAAACTTCATCACAGCATCTATGGTAATCCCTGGTTAGTTCTCCTTTTCAAACAGTTTCTGACCAGTTACCAAGAACTGAGGGTTGGCACACAAAACATGCCATCATGCCTTAGCCCCTTATGAGTTTAAAGTAGGGAACTGAGAGCGTCCGGCATGGTACATCTAGCCTTTCTGATGCACTTCATCACTTCATCAAGGAGCAAAGCATAATGGGCTATTCTGGCAGCTACATGGATTTGAACCAGATGACGCAGTACGCGAAATCGGCACCAACATTGCCTCCCGGCTGGATGCGGTTTCCCATTAGGCGCACGACGATAGCCGATGGGCTGGTAGCGTTGGTATTCGGTATCCTGACCGGCGTGCTTGCTATCGGGTTCTTCTTGCGTGGTACTATCTTCACCTCCTCCTACTACCAGCCGCTGGTACAGGGCGGGAGCTTCGAACTCATTTGGCTCCTCGCGATCCTGTTCAACCTCTTTCTCTGTGCTGCACTGCTCACCGTGAGCGTTCCACGACTGCGGCGCCTCGGACACCTGGGAGATTTTTTCTTCCTGGTGACACCTGAAGCCTTTGCGCAGGTGAGCCATACCACCGTCGTGGGTCTGCCCATCGCCGATGTGGTGCAGGTGTGCACCAACTGGAACAAAACAGTACTCATCGTCACACGCCGCGGAGGTGCAATCGTTCGTCTGCGTGGCATGGCCGACTATAGCCGCAGAGGGGAGATCGTTGGCGCTATTGTCTCGGCCATGAACAGGGCCGCGATGTCCTCCAACGCTGGGCGTCCGCCGCACCTGCCTCCGTCCTACGTTCCACCCCAACAGCAGTATACCAATCCCTATCCCGGCAGCCCTTACCAGAGACGCTAGCCTGATTCAAGCCAGCGGGGTACACTCCTCTACAAAGTTGCCATTGCTCTGTTCAGCTTCTAGCGTACTGGCAGGAAGTTAGGCCACATAACACTGCTACGCATCAAGCATGAGTGTCATTCCTGGCAAGCTCGGCCTTCGGTGGTCCTCTTGCTCGTTCTTGATGCGTCGTTTTGCCAGTGGCACACCCTCCTATAGTTGTTTCGATTGAGAATCGTGGAACCATCACCGGTGGGCAATCTATTCGCAGCGCGGGTGCCAAGTACATCAGAACCGTTGCCTGGCGCTATTCTCGCTCTGCCAGCAGGAAACCACTCAATGAGATGGCTCTGGAAGAGCCAGGGGCTGGGGTCATCATGTCTCCAGCCCCTGGCCGTACTCCCGTCCTGGCGCATGAGTGTGGGCACTCACCCCTGGATTGGCGTTTGCGGCGAGGGCTGTCTAGCCGCCTGGCCGATCTGTCCTGGCGTTTGAAGCGGTCCGCATTCAAGCTGACCAGCAGTGCGGATGGGAATCTGGCGGGCGCGTGCGGCCTGCGTCTTGGGCAGGCGTAGGGTCAGGATGCCGTTCTCGTAACTGGCCCCAGCGGCGTTGGGGTTCACGATTGAAAGCATCCAGACAAGCTGCTTGTGGGACGTACAAGTCCAGTCACCGGCACCCACCTCCAAAACGCTATCTACACGCCGTGCTTCTTGCTGGTACTGGCTACTCCTCTGAGTTTTTAGGAGGCAAGGCTGATGGCACGCTCTGCCTCATCAGTAGTTCCTTGCGAGCAGCGTTCAGCACGCGGCGCACGGCCTCATACGAGGTATGGTAGCTTCTGGCAATCTGGCGCAGTGATTCCCCTTGGGCAACCCGCTGCAAGACAGTGGGCCATTGTGCAGGCGGAATTTTGAAGAGGGGAATGGGTGGATTCACATGCTGCGCTTGAGGTAGTGGGAGGGCTACGCCGCTGGTGTGCAGATTCGTCTTGAGCAACTGATAAGTTGGCGACCGCGGCCCCGATGCCCGTCGGTTCCGCTGTCGCCAAACGGACGTGACAAGCGTCCGGTTTACCTCTGCAAATGCATCAAGCCCCGGGACCAGCCGAAAAATAGGCAAAAAGGCTGGCCGGGGCTTGAGTGCTGCTATGAGCTTTAATTCCAGGTCGTAATAGAGCCCCCCGGGCTCCAGGAGCATGCTGACCATCTCCTGCCACTCTTCCGGGGTGGCCACCTGCCACAGCGTGGCCAGCGCTGGCAAACGCTGGCCCGCCTCGATAATGTCCTCCAGAGTCAGGCCCTATCATGGGCACTGCTGCTCCTTTTTTGCCACAGAAGAACAAGGACGCTTCCGTCTACATACAGATCACCCGATGAATACCCGCCATCACCTGGAGCAATATGAGGAAGAATGCTCGAATCAGATACTGGTGCTGAATGGGCACCTGGAGCATCTGGCGCTGCGGCGACCAGGCGAGGTGACGCTGTGCATTGGCAACACCTCCCGTGAGACGACGGTCTCGCCGGTGTATCTGCTCAACCACATCCTCGCTCCCGAGCAGCCCTATCAATTGTCTATTTACAATAGTGGGCGCCAGGCCTGGGTGACTGGAAGAAGCGGACCAGGCCAGGCCCTCAGCAGCCTGGCCGTGACCATCGAGGCGCAGGGCTTTCGCATCTTGCGGTGGAGACAAGCAGACTGATGCTGTGGTTGAGGAGAAGGGGTTTGCAGAAGATGTCGATGATACGGACCAAGCGCGGGCGCAGGAGGAGCGTGCAGAAGGATGAGAACACTTGGAGCAGCCACGAGAAGAATGGCATGCTTGTTGGCACAAGGTTGTCTTCTTGCCCACCAACTCATCCAGATGAACGGGCGCTCGGGCCCGGATACGCCATCTCCCCTCCGGGCCGTCTGCGACCGTTGCAGCCGCGCGCTCTGTAGAGCAATACGCTTGCTTACCTATGCGTATCGAGCGTCATAAACAACGCATTGAGCCCTTCCGCCAGGGTGGGATGGGTGAAGATGCCCTCTTGTAACGCGGTATAGGGCAGCTTGCCCAGCATCGCTGTCTGGATGATCGCCATCAACTCGCCGCCTTCCAGGCAGAGCATGGCGCAGCCCAGAATCTGGTGGGTCTCGGCATCGACGATGGCCTTCATGAAGCCGCGCGTCTCGCCGGTTTCTATCGCACGAGCCACCTGAGTCATGGGCAGTTTCGCCACACGGACATTGCGTCCCTGGGCTTTGGCCTCCTTCTCGCTCAGACCCACCCGTCCCAGTTGGGGATCAATGAAGATGGTCGAGGGCACCAGGCGATCCTGGGTGCTGGCGCTGCCAGCGAGCAGCAGGTTCGTGAGCAGAATGCGGACGTCATCGTAGGTAACATGGGTGAACGCTGGTCCGCCTTTCACGTCCCCCAGCGCGTAGATGCCCGGCACATTCGTTTCCAGGCGCTCATTCACCTGGATGGACCCCTTCTCATCCAAGCGGATACCAGCCGCTTCGAGGGTGAGCGCTTCGGTGTTCGGGATGCGCCCGACGGCTGCAAGCAGATGCGAGCCGCTCAGATGCTGCTCGCCCTGCGGGGTGCGTGCGGTCAGGTGCAGGCGCCCGTCGCGCTGCTCCAGCTGCTCTGGCGTGGTGTTGGTCAGGACCGTGATCCCATCCTGGCGAAATAGCTCTGCAATGGCCTCACACACGTCTTCATCCTCGCGCGGCAGCAGGCGGGAATTGCGCTGTATGATCGTGACCTGGCTGCCAAAGCGACGAAACATCTGGCCGAACTCCAACCCCACATAGCCGCCGCCGATAACGAAGAGGTGTTCGGGGAGCGTGTCCAGCTCCATGATCGAACTGGAATTGAGGACAGGGACGCATTCGGCACCTTTGATGGTGAGAGGTACCGGCCGGGCGCCAGCGTTGATCAAAATCAGGGGCGCGGTGATCTGGCGCGTCTCGCCGCTCGTGAGCTGGACTTCCAGTGTTTTGGGTGCGAGAAAATGGGCCTCACCCTGCAACAGATCTAGCCCATGCGTCGTCTCTTGCGCTGCTGTGAGACGGTGCTCGAAGCCGCTGCGCGCACCCTCTACAATGGCTTGTTTGCGTTGGCGGACAACGTGCAGATCGACCGAAACGGGGCCGGTGTGGACGCCGTAGTCCGCGCCGCGCCGTGCCAGAGAGGCCACACGCGCGCTGGCAACCATCGTTTTCGTGGGGGTACAGCCCACATTGACGCAGACCCCGCCAAGGTGGTCACACTCGATGAGCGCCACTTTGCGGCCTGCCTGTGCGAAGGCAATAGGGAGGAATCTGCCTCCATGACTGGTCCCAATCACAATCGCATCATAGCTGGTTGCTTGTGTCATCCCACTCTCTCCCTTCTGCTGCCACCTTGCACGGGCGCTTTCGCATCAACGTATTCATCAGCAAGAACAGCTACCGGCTCAACGGACCAATCCGGCTCATTCCACACGAGGGACACCCGCCTCACGATGGTGTTCCCTGCTGGAGAGGAGCGCTTCCTCGTTCCCTCCCGCCGACATTCTTTTTCCCGTTGCAGATGTCATACCACCTCGCCTTCTGGGGAATTTGAGTTCGTCCTTCCCCACGTGATCATGGCAACATCTGGACGCCATGAGGCCCTCCAATCACCGCCTGATGGGCCAGATGGAAAAAGAAACCGGTCTCAACGACCCCAACAATTTGATGGATACGAGCATCGAGGGCTTCTGGACCCCCAATGGAAGAGGGGAAGCGGCAATCCAGAATCACATTGCTATTGTCGGTGATAAAGGCATACCCCGCTTGGTGACGCGGTGTGACGGTGGCTCCCAAGTCCTCCAGGCGCGTGCGCACTGGATGGGCGGCAAATGGAACCACCTCGACTGGAAGGGGGAAACGTTCTCCCAGGTTGGCCACGCGCTTCGACTGGTCGGCAACCACAAGAAAGCACTTCGAAACCGAGGCGACAATTTTCTCACGCAGCAGCGCACCTTCCCCACCTTTCAGGAGTGACAGCTGTGGGTCACTCTCGTCGGCCCCATCCAGGTCGAGATCGAGTACGGGATGGGTGTCCAGGGTGGTCAGCGGAATCCCCAAAGCAGCAGCAAGGTTCTGCATGGCTTTTGAGGTTGGGACAGCCCCCACTAGATGCAAACCGGCTTGAATGCGCTGAGCCAGCGCATGAGCCACAAATGTTGCGGTGGACCCAGAGCCCAGGCCAATCACCATCCCATCTTCAATCAACTGCGCTACAGCTTCTGCTGCCTGTTGCTTCTAGCTCTCTTGCTGTGGATCAGGGAGCTGCATAGGACTTTCCCCTTGCATATTTGCCTTCCTCATGCGTTATCTCACGTCTCAGCGCACGATGCCTCTCGATTGCTTTATCGCAGAAAGTTAGCCACTGCCCGCCTTCATCTTTTGCCGCCCCTTTCCCTTCGGTCAAACCAGAGCAATGCGGCCAACGTGAGCAGGAGCAGGAGCGCCAGCAAAAGCGCCAAGAAGAGCGAAGCAGCGAGCAAGCTGGTATGCTGCGCAAGCACACCTACGCCCACCACCGGGAGACTACTCAGGGAGGCGACCACAAAGTAGGCTGAGACCATCTCGGCCTTGCGTTCCGGCGGTGCCACCTGGTTGATGGCGGCCAGGCATCCGGTATACGCCAATCCTGCCCCCACGCCCGCGATCACGGTGCCGGCGAGGAGGGAGGGGAAAGCCGACAGGACCATACCGACTTCGATGAGCGCCAGACCTGGGAGCAGCAGGATCCCCCCGAAGAGGCGCGCCCTCCGACTGGTGAGGCCGTGCATGAGTAGCAGGGAGACGGCAGCAGTGCTAAAGAGCACGCAGACCACCCCTCCAGCCAGCGCCAGGTTTGGTTCGTGGAGAATGCCTCTCAGGAACGTCGGGGCCAGGGCGGCAAAGAGATCCAGCAGGGTGGAGAGGCACAGGGCCGTCACCGCTGCTGGCCAGAAGACCGCGTGGGCGGAGGAAGCCACTCCCAGCCGAGGGCGCAGGTCGAACACACGATCCGGGGCCTCCACGGGTTCTGGCAGCACCCCCACCAGCAGGAGGGTCACGGCGAGGATGAGCAGGTAGAAGACAAAGACCAACCGGGTTGGGGCCGGGGCAAACTGAGCGAAGAGACCAGCCACGAGCGGACCCAGTCCCATGGCTCCGAGATTGGTGACGGTGGTCAGACGTCCAGCCTGGCGCGTGTTGCCTGCCGGATGCAGCTCCGCCAGGCTCGCCGCTGCTGTTCCGGTCAGGAGCCCGGCGGCCAGTCCAGACAGGAGTCTCCCGACCAACAGCCACAAGACCTGCTGGGCCAGGACAAAGAGCAGGGTACTCACACAGGCCAGGCCAACCGCGAGGAGCAGCGTTGGGCGACGCCCGAAGTGGTCGGAGAGGCGGCCGAAGAAGAGGAGGGCCGTCAGCAGGCCCACGGTATAGCCTGCAAAGAGGATGGTGATCATGACGGCGGGAAACCGATACTGTTCCTGCCAGAGGACGTAGAGCGGGGTGGGCAGAGTGGTGCCCAGCACCCCAGCGGCGAATACCCCAATCAGCACCAGGTAAGCCTGGAGGTGGGGGACCGGATGATGCTGCTCTGTCACCCGCATATCGAGGTGGTCGCTGCAAGGGGCCTGGCCTGCTCCGGTCCGGCTCTGCGGTCTGTCATGCCCCTCGCTCACCAGCCGCCCCCTGGTGGAAGAACATGCTCCATAGGCGCGCGATCCAGTGCCGAGCGCTGGACCTGGAGCGCGCTCAGCGCCGCGATGAGCCGCTCACGACACATGCCGAACCTGGCAAGCGCGGACCGTGTGCCGTTCATGCTGAGCCAGGCCAAGCTGGTCAGCCGGATCGAGGAACATGAGGCTCGACTCCAACCCCTGGTCAAGAGTGGCCTGCGATTCAATCGCATTGGTGGCCTCATCCTTTCCGAGATCCCCAGATAGCACCAACCCAGGTGCGAGATGCGCATGTCGCTCTGCCTGCATGGAGGATGTTGCATAGATGTGGCTCCTTCTATGGGGAGATCCAGTGCAAGCGGGGGATGGGTTCGCAAGCAGAAACAAACGTCTCGCTTCTCAAAAGTTGATGGCAATCTCTCTTGTGCTTTGGGACTGTGAGCAGCCCTCACGGCTCGCGCTGCAAAGCGGAGACCAAACCCATGAGCGTGGCAGCAAGCGAGCCAGAGGTTGCCTGCTCCACCTTCCCAGGTCCGCCCTGATCTCCGCCGCTGGCCCTGGCCAGCGAGGGAGTCGGGCTCCTGGACAAAGCGATCATCCAGTAGGTGAAAGAAGGCATGCCAATACTCAGCTTTCCAGAGGGACATACAGGGTGTGATTTGACAATCTCTTTGTCCTCACCAGTGACACATATGCTGGCTGTTGGAATCGTTTGGTGGAGGACGCTTGTGTGATAGACTGTAGGGAACAGGAGTGATAGGATGTCCCTACAGTCTCTCTTTCCCCACCTGCGTGGTTTCCGCTTGCTCGCCTTCTGTCGTGAGCCTGACCGCCTCATCCTGCGGTGCGAACGCATCACCCACAGTGCCCACTGTCCCCTGTGCGGGACGAAAGCCCAGCGGGTGCATAGTTGGTATCAGCGCACCGTCATGGATCTGCCGCTCCAGCACACCCCCGTCCTCTTGCACTTGCGCGGCCGCAAATTTTACTGTGATCAGCCGACCTGTCCACGCCGCATCTTTACCGAACGGCTGCCTCAGGTCACTGCGCCGCATGGACGCTTCACCTTTGCCTTGCAACAGTGGCTCGCCCGGCTGGGGCAGGAACACGGTGGGGCATCTAGTGCGCGCAGCGCCAAACTGCTGGGCCTGCGGGTCAGCGGGCGCGGCATTCTGCGCCGTCTGCATGCGCTGCCGCTCCCGGCCTTTCCGCCTCCGCAGGTCATTGGACTGGATGATTGGGCATGGAAGCGCCGCGAGCGCTACGGGACCACTATTGTCGATCTGGAACGCGGGAAGCCGATTGCCTTGCTCGCAGAACGGTCGCAGGGGTGCGTAACGCAGTGGCTCAAGCACCACCCTACGATCACCGTCGTGGCGCGTGATCGCTCCAAAGAGTTCGCTGCTGCAATCACTGCCGCGCTGCCGCAAGCCCAGCAGGTGGCAGATCGCTTTCACTTAGCCAAGAATCTGACGGAGCAACTGGACAAGGTTGTGTCGGCCCGCTGGAAAGTGCTGACGAACGCCTGGCGTCCTGCTGAGGCGCCAGCCGCGCCCGTTCCAGCCGTCCGTCCCGAACAGCTTCGCCCTCCCTCGCCTGGCGAAGCGCGCTATCAGCAGGCCCTGACCCTCGCTCAAGCTGGGGATTCGGTGAAGCTGATCGCCCAACGCCTGGGTGTGAGTCACCAGACGATTTACCGTTGGCTGGCACAGGAACACGGCCCGCACGCGGGTCTCCGCAAACCGCGCCGCAACGCGCTGGAGTGGATCACGCCCTATCTGCACCGGCGCTGGGAGGAGGGCGAGCGCCAGGGCCTCGTGTTGTGGGAAGAGGTGAAAGCCCAGGGCTATCGCGGGTCGCTGCGCAGTATCTATCGGCGTTTAGGGCGCTGGCGGGACGGGCCTCGTCGTCGGAGTTCCTCTGCCGCCCTGGTCTCGGTTCTCCCGTCGCCGCTAGAAGACCTGACGCCGGGCAAAATCATCGGCTGGATCATCGCCCGTCCGGAGACCTTGACGCCTGCGGCCACACAGCGTCTGGAGGTCGTTTGTCAGTTGGACCCGGTCATCGCGCAGGCACGGGATCTGACCTGGCGCTGGCTGAGCTTCATTCGCAGGCACACGAATGAGGGGCTGGAGGCGTGGTTGGGCCAGATGCGCACCTCTGGACTTTCGGCCTTCGTCTCTTTCGCCCGCAGTGTCGAACAGGACAAAGCCGCTATTGTCGCCGGACTCAGCCTGCCCTACAGCACCGGGCCAGTCGAAGGGCACATCACCCGCTTAAAACTGATCAAACGCCATGCCTCGGGGCGCGCCTCGTTGCCCTATCTGGAACGCCGCTTCTTACCTGTTGCCTGAACGACCCGGAGGCACCCTGATCTGGAGACGATGCCGATCCTGATCCCGCAGAGTCGGCGAGCCCGCCAGGTCATGCAAGCAAGCTATGGGATGCTCCTCGTTCCTGCTGGCAGGCTCGCATCATCTGGTTCGAGCGATCAAGCACTCCAGGTAGCAAGGCGGATGTCAGACGAGTGTGCGCCAGAGGTGAGCGGCCCACGACTGGCGTGTTTCGTTGTATACTTGGAGGCAAGGAGGAACATCCCCACCGGAGCGAAGGAGCCAGTGCATGCACGGAAACAAAGTACCTCTCCATCTCCAGGCCGTCCTCATCTTTCTGCGGCGGCCCCCCATCCCCTCCACCGCAGGAGAAAAGCGGTTTCAGATCAGCTTCTTGGTGGTCTTGGTACTGCTGATGCTGGGCTGGATCGTGCCGCTCTTCATCGGGTTGTTTACGTTCAATGACCTCTTGTTCCATCTGGGGATACTCTTGCTGTTTGCGGCTCTGGCTGTGGTGGTCGCCGGGGCAGCGGCCATCATCGTCTGGCGGAGCCGGGTCGTCACCAGTGCCGTGCAGGCGAGGCAAGCCGCGGGAATCCCCATTCCTGCGCCAACCACCCAGGAGACGGCTGGCTGCATCACCTTGGGAAGTGGTTTGGCGCTGATGGTCCTGCTGGCGGTGGTGATCGTGCTCTTCGTGCCGTACCCAGCACGCGATTGGCTGGGCATGCTCATCCCCCTCTTGGCGTGGTTCCCAGCGATTCTCTGCGGGGTGCTGTGGCGTCGCCGACGCCGATCCCAACGCGGAGCAGCGTGAGCGGTCATCAAGCGGAGCAGCGAGACAAGGGTCCTTCCTGAGGCATCCTGGCAAAAGGACCGACTCTGCCTGACGCCAAACGCCTGTTCTCAAGATGAAACTCTTCTTACTCTGCAAGCAACCGGCCTCCACCAAACGATTCCAACAGCCCATATGCTGGAACAACTGGTGCGTCTGGTGGGAAGAGGCACAGGGAAAGCCTGTGAGCGTCGCCACGATGTGGCGTCAGCTCGCGTCGGCTGCGCTGGACGCATACAAAAAGTCGCTGGCAGAAAGCCTACGGGACGAAGCCGCCCGTGCCACCTGGCGCGAGCAGGTAAGCCACCTGGATGCCGGACAGGTGGTCTTTCTGGATGAGAGCGGCACCCCTGTGGCCCTCACCCCGCTTTATGCCTGGACACCCAAAGGCCAGCGCGCGAGCGAGCCAGGTACCACGCAACCAGGGCAGAACCACCACCAGGCTTGCTGCCCTCTCGCCTCTCAGGCATCCAGGCGCGCCTCTCCCAGTGAAGGAGGCACCGATGCCCTCGCTTTTGCCACCTCCGTGCGTGAGGGGTTGGCCCCGACCCTCAAGCCGGGGGAGACTCGTGATCCTTGACAAGCCTTTCTGCGCACCAAGGCGAGGCTCTTCGTCACCTGGTGGAGAAGCGCGGATGGACGCTGCGCTGCTCGCCCTCGTCCTCGCCAGACCTCACGCGCACTCTGGAGAGGCGTTCTCCAAGAGCAACACGCGCTTGCGCCGGGCAGCCGCACGGGGGCGCGAGGCGGTGACAGACGCCATCGGGGAGGCGGTGGCTTCCGTGACGAGCGCCGATGCGTCTCCGGTGGTTCCAGCCTGCAGGGTATCGCTCCCGTGCTTAAGCGCCCTCTGAACCACTGGTGTCCACCACACGGAGGACAATCTTGCCTTGTGTGTGCCCGCTCGCTCCTTGCTCATACGCCTGGCGTGCCTGGGAAAGCGGGAAGACGGCCTGGATGATCGGTCGCATCTGTCCCGCATCGATCAAGGCGCTGATCTGGATCAGTTGCCTCCGATTGGGTTCAACGATAAACCAGGCCGGGCGTACCCCAGAGGCCTGTGCTCCTTCAAAAGAGGGTCGTGGGCTGACGACGGAGACCAGCACTCCTCCTGGTTTCACGACCTTCCAGGATCGCTCCAACGTGTCGCCGCCAACCAGATCGAAGACGAGATCAACCGCAGGGACGACCTCCTCAAAGCGCGTGGTGGTGTAGTCGATCATCTGGGTGGCTCCTAGCTCGCTCAGCAGGGTGCGATGGCGTGAGGAAGCGGTGGCGATGACCTGCGCGCCAGTCCAACGTGCCAGTTGGACGGCAAAGACTCCAACGGCGCCCGCTGCGCCGTGGATCAGGACCGTTTGTCCCGCAACCAGACCCCCGTGATCAAAGAGCGCCTGCCAGGCTGTCAGGGCACTCAGTGGAACCGCAGCGGCTTGCACATGGTCAAGGGAGCGCGGTTTGGGAGCAAGCTCGCTCGTGCGCGCAATGGTGTATTCTGCTTCGGCTCCGTCCCGATCAAAGGCGGTGAGACCATAGACTTCTGATCCGAGCGCAAGATCGGTGACGCCAGGGCCAATCCGCTCCACGACTCCGGAGACATCGTGTCCTGGGATGGGGAGCGCGCGTGGGTTTCCTGCTTCCGTCTGATAGGTCTCATCCCAGGTCAATTCTGTCCAGATGACCCCTGTGGCATAGACGCGAACCAACACTTCTGCCTGGTCAGGCTGTGGTGGTGGTATGTCTTCATAGACGAGCCGCTCTGGGCCGCCACGACCATGAATACGGATGGCTTTCATGTCGCTCTTTCCTTCCTAAGCATTTCACCCTTGGTGAGAAAGCGTGTTGAACATCATCATCAGGATTCTAGGCCTCTTTGCGAATTGCTCATCCAGAGTGAGCGCAGGCTGGCTGACTAGTGCTTTACTGGGTGGCACGCCAGGTTGCGCTCATTTTGATGGGCAGCTATGCTTGTGGCCCAGTATCCTGATGATGCTTCTGCTTGTTCCTACGCATCGAGCGCCAGAAACAGATTATTGAGTCCTTCCGCCAGGGTGGGGTGGGTGATCATGCCGTCTCTTAACGCCGTGTAGGGCAGCTTGCCCAGCATCACAAACTGCACGATGGTCATCAGCTCGCCGCCTTCCGCGCTGAGCATGGCACAGCCCAGGATCTGGTGGGTCTCGGCATCGACGATGGCCTTCATGAAGCCGCGCGTCTCGCCGGTTTCTATCGCACGAGCCACCTGAGTCATAGGCACTTTTGCCACGCGAATGTTGCATCCTTGGGCTCTAGCCTCCTGCTCGCTCAGACCCACCCGTCCCAGCTCGGGATCGATGAAGATCGTATTGGGCACCACACGATCCTGCGTACTGGCGTTGCCATGTTCAAGCAGGTTGGTCCGCAAAATAATGAAGTCATTGTACGTGACATGGGTAAACGCTGGTCCGCCTTTCACATCCCCCAGCGCGTAGATGCCCGGCACGTTCGTTTCCAGACGCTCATTCACCTGGATGGACCCCTTCGCGTCCTGGTGGATGCCAGCCGCGTCGAGGGTGAGCGCTTCGGTGTTCGGGATGCGCCCGACGGCTGCGAGCAGATGCGAGCCGCTCAGCTGCTGCTCGCCGTGCGGGGTGCGTGCGGTCAGGTGCAGGCGCCCGTCGCGCTGCTCCACCTGCTCTGGCGTGGTGCCTGTCAGCATCGTGATCCCATCCTGGCGAAACAGCTCTGCAATAGCCTCACTCACGTCTTCATCCTCGCTCATCAGCAGGCGTGGCTGGCGCTCAATGAGCGTGACCTGGCTGCCAAAGCGACGAAACATCTGGCTGAACTCCAGCCCCACATAGCCGCCCCCGATGACCAAGAGATGGTCGGGGAGCGTGTCCAGCTCCATGACCGAACTGGAATTGAGGACAGGGACGCATTCGGCGCCTTTGATGGTGAGAGGGGCTGGCCGGGCGCCTGCGTTGATCAAAATCAGGGGCGCGGTGATCTGCTGCGTCTCGCCGCTCGTGAGTTGGACTTCCAGTGTTTTGGGCGCGAGAAAATGGGCCTCACCCTGCAAGAGATCTAGCCCATGCGTCGCCTCTTGCGCTGCAGTGAGACGGTTCTTGTAATTACTGCGCCCCTCCTCCACGATGGCTTGTTTGCGTTGGCGGACGGCCTGCAGATCAACCGAAACGGGGCCGTTATGGACGCCGTAGTCCGCGCCACGTCGTGCCAGAGCGGCCACCCGGGCGCTGGCAACCATCGTTTTCGTGGGGGTACAGCCCACATTGACGCAGACACCGCCAAGGTGGTCGCACTCGATGAGCGCCACTTTGCGGCCTGCCTGCGCGAAGGCAATGGGGAGGAACTTGCCTCCCCGACTGGTCCCGATCACAATCGCATCATAAGGTGTAGCTTGTGGCATCCCACTCTCTCCCTTCTGCTGCCACCTTGCACGGGCGCTTTCGTATCACCGTATGCATCCGCAAGAACAACGAGCGGCGAGAGCGTACAAATCCGGCTCATGCCACACGAGGGACACCCGCTTCATGATGGTGTTCCCTGCTGGAGGGAGATCTTCCTCCTCCCTCCCACCAACGTTCTTTTCGGCGTTGCAGATGTCATACCACCTCGCCCCTCCGTTCTCGAATAACGTAGAAGAAGCGGAACAGGGAGGCAAACGCTGGGGAGAGCGGTTGAGCACGGTCTTGGCATGAAAGTTGTAGGCCTAGAGGCGCGGAATGTCCATGCTGCGCACGGTTCGTCGAATCAGCCGCTTGCCAAAGGAGCCAAAGGAGCCGCTTGATGACGACTCATCCTCCTGCACCCCAGCACAAACGCGTGGTGATTGTCGGGGCAGGCTTCGGCGGGGTGGCCGCCGCTGAGGGGCTGGCCCACCTCCCCGTTGACGTGACCCTGGTGGACCAGCATGACTATCACACCTTTAAACCCCTGATTTATCAGGTGGCAACCGCCCTGCTGAATGCCGAAGACGTTGGTCGGCCAGTGCGCGCCCTGTTCCAGCACCAGGACAACCTCACCGTCCGCCAGGCAACGGCCACCCGCATCGACTGGGAGGCCCACCAACTGCTACTTGCGGAGGGCGAGTCCTTGCCCTTTGACTATCTCGTGCTGGCGGCGGGCGCCACCGCCAGCTATGTTGGCATTCCTGGCGCTGCCGAGCATACCTTCCCGCTCTACTCACTGCCCGATGCTCTCCGGGTACGCACCCAGATTCTCGCTTGTTTCGAGGCAGCTGAGCGCCAGCCAGCGCTGGTGGAGGAGGGCCTGCTCACCTTCGTGATCGTCGGCGGGGGACCGACCGGCGTCGAGACCGCTGGGGCGCTGGCCGATCTCTTCCTGCACGTCCTGCCCAGAGACTACCCCGACCTCGCGGTGAACAAAGCGCGCGTGGTGCTGGTCGAGATGGGCCAGTGGCTGCTGCCCTTCATGCAAGCGTCGCTGCGCACCTACGCCCGCCGTGTGCTCGAAGAGCGCAAGGTGGAGGTGCGCCTGGGGGAGACCGTGACGGAGGTGAGCACCAACCGGGTGCGGCTCCAATCAGGGGAAACGCTTCGGACGCACACCCCCATCTGGGCTGGCGGGCTGCAAGCCATCCCCCAGGCGAAGGCGTTCGGCCTGCTGCAAGGAAAAGCGGGGCGCATCGTCGTGTCCTCCGACCTCAGCGTTGCGGCGCACCCTGAGGTCTTTGTGGTTGGCGACCTGGCTCAGATCACCGCAGATGGGCATCCGCTCCCCCAATTGGCACAGCCGGCCATCCAGGCGGGGCATCACGCCGCCCATCAGATTGCACGCCGCCTGATGGGCGAACCGGGCCAGCCGTTCCACTACGTCAACCTGGGCACGATGGCAACCATTGGGCGTGGGGAAGCGGTCTGCGAGTTCCCG
>DATGID010000141.1:0-141545 GCA_035307385.1 Ktedonobacterales bacterium
CTGGCGACCAGCATCTCGACCGGCCTGGAGAGTGACCCGGTGCAGAAGCGGTTGGGCAATGTCATGGAAGGCGCCGCCGAGATCAGCCAACAGTTCGATGACGCCAGCAAACAGCTTGAACGCGGCGCCTCCCGGCTGGAAAATGCGGCAGAATCGTTGCAGTAGTGGGGAAAGGACCCTGCCGATACATCATCTTTTGTGCGCGTGCTGGATACCTGTTTTTCAGGCAGGTATCCGTTGATCTTCAGAAAGGAGATGAGTGCCACCGGGGAAAACTCACGATTGGTGTGTGGGGAGGGTGGCTCGTGGGCAGATGATGGTGAGTATTTACGGCAGCTTGTTATGAAGCAAGTTTGCTTATCATCAGGAAACGGTGTCCTTGCTGTATTTTAGAGAGGTATTGTAATGTCGACGAGTAACGCGCAGCCTGCTACAGCAGTAGCAGCCAAAACCGAGTTGCGTCATAATGCGGTGGGGCTGCCCGGCGTGCTATTCCAATCCATCGCCATGATGGCCCCGGCAGCGGCGGTCTCATTCGCCTTCTTTCCTGGCATCGCCACGGCTGGTGGCTCATTCCCGCTGGCCGTCGTGATTGCGTTGGTTGCGAGCGTCTTACTGGCGCTCTCGATTGGACAACTCGCGATTCACCTGCCGTCGGCTGGCGGCTTCTACACCTATGTAGGCCATGGCCTGGGCAAGTCCTTCGGATTTTTGGTTGGCTGGCTCACCATTCCGGTCTATCTGCTGTTTATGCCGGTCAACCTGCTCATCTTCGGCTTCGCTGCCGAATTTTTAGTTGCGACAGAGACCAATGGCAGCGTCGATATTAAATGGTGGATATGGGCCATTCCGATGGGCATCATCATGGGCCTGCTGACCTTCTTTGGCGTGCGGCTCTCCACCTGGACGCTGCTGGTACTTGGCTCCATCGAAGTGCTGGCCTTCCTCTTGCTCAGCATCTTCGCCATCGCTCACGCCCCCGATGGGCAATCGGCCCAGGCATTCACCGTGGGATTGAGTCCTACCACTGATCTGGGCGGCTGGCAAGCGGTGCTGCAAGGGGCGGTGTTTGCCTTCACGGCCTTCATCGGCTTTGAATCGGCGGCTCCATTGGCCGAAGAATCGCGCGACCCCAAACGCATCGTCCCGCGGGGCATTTTCCTTTCGGCGCTCATTATCGGCCTCTTCTTCGTCCTGGCGAGCTATGCCAGCGTGGCTGGCTATGGGTTCAACCATATCTTCCCCAGCTCGCCCACCGACACCCACAGCTATGTGACCGATACCAACCTCAGCCCCGTTTTGACCATCGCGACAAACGTCTGGGGTCAGGCAGGGTTTGTGCTGATTACGCTGGTGCTGCTCAATTCGACGGCAGCCAACACCGGTGCTGGCTACACGGCGCTTGGTCGCATTGTCTATGCCATGGGTCGCTCGGGCGCGCTGCCGCGCTGGTTTGGCCTGTTGAGCAAGCGCTATCGCACGCCGTATGTCGTACTCGTGCTGGGCGGTCTCATCAGCCTGGGGCTGGCCTTCTGGGTCACCGCAGCCTATGGCCCGCTGCCAGGAAACCTGACGGTCATTCTGGCTGTGCTTACCGATTGCGTTCTGGTGTGCTATATTGCGGTGAGTCTTGCGGTCATCTTCTTCTATCGCCGCGAGCATGAGAGTGACTTTAACGTCTGGCTGCACGCGGTGATTCCCATCATTACCACGCTGCTGGTGCTGGGAGTGCTCATTGCCCAGTTCTATCCAACGCCTCCCGCCTTTCCAGGAAACCTCGCAGCGCCCATCGCGGCAGGGTGGTTAGTGCTTGGAATCATCTGGGTGATCGTGCTGCGCGCCAGCCGCCCAGCCGCTTTGGAAGCCGGTGAGCGCCTGTACCTTGAGGCGTAATCCCCTCCAAAGGAGGAAAAATCTTCATGCGTCAGACACTGCAACCACCAACAGGGCCATTGGGTCCGGGGGCGACTGCCCCCGGCCCATCTCAACCGATGCTCCCTGAAAACGTACAAGATACCCACGCGGTACTTCCTTCAGAGGTGCTGGTGCAGGGGCGCTTTCCCACACCGTTACGGGCCAGCGACCTTGCTGTGCTGGCGATTATCATTGTGCTCTTTGTCACTAATGCCTCGGTGATCACCCTGTCAGGGGCATCAGGGTTGCCCTACTGGCTGCTGGGATTTATCACATTCCTGATTCCCAGTGCCATCATCACGGGCAAGCTCATTCGCATGTTCCCAGAGCAAGGGGCATTTTACGTCTGGGTCTATAAGGCCCTCGGCTCCTTCTGGAGCAACCTGCTCGGCTTCTTCCTCTTGTGGTGGCCGCCCCTGTTATCCGTCATCGGCATTGGAACCTTTGTTGTCGCGTTTTTGAGCGGCATCGGGGCCACCATGAATCAGACCTGGCTCATCGAGCCGTGGCAACAAGGGCTGGTAGTGTTGGTCGTTCTCTTGCTCGCCTGGTTCATTGCGAACCAGAACGTCATCAGCACCATGCGCCTGATGCGTGGCACGCTGTATCTCTATCTGGGGGTTATCGCCTTGATGGGCGTCAGCGTGCTCATCTGGCTGATGAGCGGCCATCAATCCCAGACAGATTTCAGCAGCAACCAGTTTGCCTTAAGTCCCAGCACCTTTACCTTCTATTCCCTGGTGATCCTGGGCGGCCTGGGCATTCAAATGCCGCTCAACATGGCGCGCGAAGTGCGCGGCGATCAGGGGCAAGATGCGCTTGCCCGCTTCCTGCCACGCACCGTTATTGTCGTCATGGTCAGCTATATCGTCGTCTGGCTCGCGCTGACCGTCATTTTGCCGCAAGACCCCACCAATCCCCTGGCCGCGTCCAGCGTCGGCAATATCGGCGCGGTCTTCACCGTGGCGTTTGGGGGAACCTTTGGACATCTCGTGACCATCCTGGCGGACCTGTGCCTGGCCGCCTTTTGCGTCGTCGCCAGCAGCGCCTACAGCATGGTGCAGAGCCGGGTGGTGGTGATGGTCGCCATGGATCGACGGCTGCCCGCCTGGCTGGCAAAGGTAGACTCAGATGGCACGCCCAGACGGGCAAATACCTTCCAAATCGGCATTCTGGCGGCCTTCAGCGTGGTCATCTTTTTCGTGGTGCCTGAGCTTACGGCGGTAGGCGCAAATTTCCAGATCATCATCTACGATCTGATTCCGGCCTCAGCGTCAGTCCTATGGGCGCTCTCGACGCTGGGCCTCTTTATCATCGGCGGGGTGATGATGGTGCGTTATGCGCGGCGTGCCCAGGAGGTTGGCGGCGGCCCGCCAGCGTTCATCATGCTGTGCGCGGTCATCGGCACCCTGGCAACCATTGCCGCCTGCTACCTCATTTTCACCGGACCCTGGACCCCACTGATGGCGACAGCAGACTGGTTCTTCTGGATCGCGCTGATCGTGTTGGGGTCGCTGGCCGTTGGGGCTGTCTACGGCTTCCTGGCGGCAGAGCCAGAAGATGTCTGGCTGATACTGCTAGCGGCGCAAAAGCGGCGAGGCAGATAACCATCTGCCCTCGCCCCTCTTGCTTGTTCGGCACAAACAGGACGTGACGTACATCTGCATGGAAGCAGTGTCCCGTTTTTTAGAAGAGGAAGGATATGTCGACTCCCACGCGCGGACCACATCCCCTTGACCCGCTGACTGAAGACGAAATTACCCAGACCACCCGTCTGCTTCAGGCATCCGGGCGCATCACACCCAGCATGCGCCTGATGGCCTATAGATTAGAGGAGCCTGCAAAACATCTGGTGCTGACCTATCAGCCTGGGAACTCTGTGCCACGCGAGGTGTTTGTGGTCATGCGGGACCACGAGCGCCGCGTCACCATTGAAGTGCTGGTCTCCCTCACCGAGCAGGCCATTCGCTCCTGGCAGGAACGCGACGACGTGCAGCCAGCCCTGACCTATCCTGAAGTGTTTGCGGCCCAGGAAGCCATTCTGGCTGACGCCAGCTTTCAGGAAGCGATGGCAAAGCGCGGCATCACCGACCTTTCCGGGGTGGTCACCTATCCCTTCACCGCAGGCTATCGCTCCGAGGCAGACGGCGCGGGGCATGGCCGGTTCATCCGCATGATGACGGCGCTGGCCCAGGGACCGGAAGATAACTACTATGCCCACCCCATCGAGGGCGTGGTTTCGACAGTTGAACTGGACACCATGCGGGTCCAGGTCGAAGATCACGGCGTCGTGCCGATTCCCCCGCGTTCAGGCAACTATACGGCTGACGGCATCAAAGCGCCCGAAAACTTCCCCTCCTTTCCTGAAGGGACGCGCACCGACGTGCGCCCCCTCTCGATTGAACAGCCGCAGGGGACCAGCTTCCAGGTCGAAGGGCATCAAGTCACCTGGCAGAAGTGGCGCTTCCGCGTCGGCTTCACCCCACGCGAAGGCATCATCCTGCACCTGGTAGAATACTTCGACCAGGGCCGCTGGCGGCCCATTATCTATCGCGCCTCCCTTTCAGAGATGTTCGTGCCCTATGGCGACCCGTCCCCGTCGCATAACTGGAAGAACGTCTTCGACGCGGGCGAAGTGGGCATCGGCGTGCTCGCCAACAGCCTGGTCCTGGGCTGCGACTGCCTGGGCGAAATCCACTACTTCGATGCCGTCGTCAACGATGCCGAAGGCCAGCCGGTTCCCATCCAGAATGCCATCTGCATGCACGAAGAGGACTTCAGTCTGCTCTGGAAGCATCTGGAATACAACCCGGACGGCTCGACGCGCGTCGAGGTCCGTCGGTCGCGGCGGCTCGTCGTCTCCTTGATCGCCACGGTCGGTAACTACGAATATGGCTATTACTGGTATCTCTATCAGGATGGCACCATTCAGTACGAGGTGAAGCTGACCGGCATCATCGCGCCCGCCGCCATCGCCCAGGGGCAGCAACCCATCTCGGGGGCACTCGTGGCTCCTGGCCTCTACGGACCCCATCACCAGCACTACTTCAACGTGCGCCTGGATATGATGGTCGATGGCCCCAACAACTCGGTGGTCGAAGTCAACTGCGAGCCGCTGCCCTGGGGACCGCAAAACCCCAATGGCAACGCCTGGGTGCCGCGCGAAACAGTGCTCGCCAGCGAGTCGGAGGCGCAGCGCCAGATTGACCCCCACACGGCGCGCTACTGGAAGATCATCAATCCCTCTTCGCGCAACGCATTGGGCCAGCCCGTGGGCTATAAGCTGATGCCCATGAACAATCCGTTCCCGTTCTTCCACGAAGGCTCGCCCCAATGGCAGCGCGGCGGATTCGCCAGAAACCATCTGTGGGTCACCGCCTATGATCCGGCGGAGCGCTATGCTGCGGGCGAGTACCCCAACCAGCAGGCGGGTGGCGATGGATTACCGCTCTACGTGCAGCAGAATCGCGACCTGGCGGAGAAGGACGTGGTCGTCTGGTACACCTTTGGCTCTAACCATGTGGTGCGACCAGAAGACTGGCCGGTGATGCCGGTCGAGGTAGTTGGCTTCACGATGAAGCCGGTCGGCTTTTTCAACGGCAGCCCGGCGCTCGACGTTCCGGCATCGGAACACTGCGCGCCTGAGCACCACGATCACCACTAGTCAGAGCAGCTTCCTGCTGGGCGGAGCGGTGTCAGGCGTTTGGAGCGCCCGACGCCGCTCCGTCCGTTTTTTGGCGATAAAGCATTTCGCCCGCGTGGGGCACCAGCAGGATGCCTTCTTGCTCGCGGCCAGCCCACTCCTGGGGCGCGATGTCCCGATAGTCGCAATAGCCCAGATTTACCCTCCGACAGCGTTCCTCAGGAATGCCCGTCGCCAGCGTTACCTGAATGCGCGGCGTCTCGATGCCGCGCGCCGCGTCATAGCTGCCCACGCCTTTGACGTGTGTGCTGTGCGCCAGAATGCCGCCCGGAAAGTCTTTGAAGCGCTCCCACTGCGCCAGAAAATAGTCGCGCACGTGATACCCCACCTGATCGATGATCTTGCCGTGGGTATACGAAATCTCGGTCAGGTGCGGCGCGTAGATAATCACCTCGCCGCCATCGGCAATGGCTGGCTCGGTCTTGTACATCGCCTTGGCTGCCGTCCAGAGATCATCATACTGGGTGGAAGGCATGGAGAGCACGCGCCGGAACGCACGCGGCACAGTGATGATGTTGAGCCGCCCCGACAGATCAGCCGCCGCCTCAAACGCTTCGACATGCGAACCGATATAGAGGCCATGCAGCGCTTCGCCTTGCAGCACCAGCGCCAGACACAGCAGCGGGCGCGCGACGAACTCGGCAGCCCGATGAATCACGCGGCGCACGGGTGTATCCTTCACGCCGATGGTGTGCATGCTGGTGACCAGCGCGCCCAGCCAGTGCGTGAAGTTGATAATGTCTGGCCCGGCGATGCCAGGAAAGAGGTACTTGGCTCCGCCCGAAAAACCCGCAACTTCGTGCGGGAAGACCGGCCCGCAGATGACCAACTGATCGTACTCGAAGATCATCTTGTTGAGCGTCACCGGCACATCCTCTGCCAATAAGCCATCGGTCAACGCGGCGGCCTCATCCCGCGAGATCACGCCGATGGTTTGCAAGGCGTCGGGCTGGTCCCAGCGATGGTTAAAAATCTGCGTCTTGGGGAAGCGTTCGGCGCGCTCAGCCCCGTCGACGCCCACCAGCCGATCTATTGCCTCGTCGGGCATGTGCTGGTGCGTGCCCAGCGCGATCAGATAATCCAACCGCGAGACACGCGGCCCAAGCTCTTGATAGAGCAGGCGAAAGAGCAGCGGCATCGGCATAGTGCGCGTGCCATCGGGGATGATGACCAGCACGCGCTTATCATTCAGCGGTAGCGACTCGCACACCTGCGCGATAAGCTGCTGCATCGCCTCTGGCGTCAGCGTTTCGGTTGTTGAGCCTGTGCCCAGCAGCATTGCTTTTTCCCTCCAGCCTAGACGCCGCCAAAGGCGGAAAAGCCGCCATCGACGGCAATCACCTGGCCCGTGACGAACGCCGCCGACGGACTCACCAGCCAGAGCAGCGCGCCCACCAGATCATCGGCTGCGCCCAGGCGGCCCAGCGGTGTGTGCGCCAGAATGGCCTGGGCACGCGGCGTGGGCGCGCCGCTTTCAGCATCGGTGAGCAGATAGCGGTTCTGCTCCGTCAGAAAGAAGCCCGGCGCGAGCGCATTCACGCGAATACGCGGGCTATATTCCTGGGCAAGATGCACCGCCAGCCACTGCGTAAAATTGACGACAGCCGCTTTGGCCGCGCTGTAGGCGGGAATGCGCGTCAGCGGGCGAATGCCGCTCATCGAGGCAATATTGACAATGCATCCATTCCCGCGCTCGGCCATGCCGCGCCCAAAGACCTGGCACGCCTGGAACGTCCCGGTAAAGTTGGCCCCCAAGACCTGTGCCACGCCTTCGCTTTCCAGCGCAAAAAACGGGCGCTCGCTGCTCGTCGTGGCCTGGGGCGCATTGCCTCCTGCCGCGTTGACCAGGATGTCTAGCGGGCCAAAGGCGCTGGCAATCGCCTCCGCTGCGCGGTCCAGTGCGGCGCGGTCCAGCACATCGCAGGCAATGGGCATGGCCTGGCCGCCATCGGCGCGTATGGCTTCGGCCAGTTGCTCGCAGGGTTCGGCGCGGCGACCCATGATGACCACCCTGGCCCCTGCTGAAGCGAGCGCCCGCGCCATAGCGCTGCCCAGCGCGCCGCTGCCTCCCGTGACCAGCACCGTCTGCCCATCAAGCGTGAACAGGTTTTGGATGAATGAAGAGTCATTCATAACAGCGGTTTGCCCTTTCAGCGAGGCCCATCGTTGGATGAATGAAGAGTCATTCATCACCACGGAAGATCACGTTCTAGTTGATTCGACGAACGGCCTGAGGTGTCGGTAAAAATGTTGGTCCAGTATTACATTATACGCTTCCAGGTGAGCCTGCAACGTTTCGCGCAGCGGCGCGCCAAACTGCGCCAGCACCGAGCCATAGGTAACGTGCAAAATCTGCCGGGCGTTCAAGTCATCCAGCAGCGCTGGCAGCGCGGCATCAGGCACTGCGCGCATATCCGGGACACGGTTGACCTCCGCCGAGACATGGTACGAGGCTCGATCAGTCGGGTAGCGCTCGCAGGCAAAGGCCAGGAGGTTGCGGAACAGCGCGGCATTGAACTGCGCCACCACGCGCAGCGCCTCCACATAGCTGGTGCCAGCCGTCTTCAGGTGCGTCATGCCTCTGGCGGCTTCGCTGATGAGCGCGTAGACTGAAAACTTATCGGAGCCAGAATGCAGGCTCAGCTTATATGGCCCCAGCGCCCGCGCGATCTCGGCGTGCGTCTGCAAATCACGCCGCAGCGTCGCCAGATCACCGATATAGTCAATGCCCTTCTCGAAGCGGCCAACGTAGCGCGGAGCCATGCTGACCCATTGCACGCCGAGCCGCCGCAACTCGCTGGCGATAAAGATATGCTCTGCCGGGGTGGTCGGCGTCTCGGTTTCATCGACGGAGGGTTCAAGCTCGAAGGGGATATGCTTGCCCGCCAGATGGCGATAGAGCGTGACAACATGCAGCACAGCGCGGCTGTACTTGGCGGCGGCGCGCAGCACAGCGGCCTCGTCCAGCGTGATTTGCTGCGTCTCCAGGTCAACCGTCTTGCCGATATAGCGCCGCGCCAGATCGGCAGGCGAGCTTTCCAGCAGCGACCAGGGCAGCGCCTCTACTTTCTGCTGGATGCTGGCAGGGTCGGCCTCATCCGCCGCGCTGTCTACAAACGCGCCGGGGTCGATGGTATAGAACGAGTAGCCAGCGGCGGCGCAGACATCGACATCGGCAGTGGTCTTGAGGTGATCGGCGTCCGCGCCCACGCGGTCACGCCAGCCTGCCTGGAACGCGCCACAGGTGGCGTCGTTCAAGACCTCTTCCGGCGTGCGGTGGGTGCGCTCGTTTTCGCGCATGGACTGCTGGGCAAAGATGGGCCGCAGCGTCTTGTCTGGCGACTCGCTGAGAACACGCCGGAGGACATGAACGTGCCCAGCAGTCGCCAGCCCAAGACGGTCACCGAAGCCCGCCGAGGCGTCCAGGCCCAGCGGCGTCGGCTGAAGCCAGGGGAGAGACGCGCGCAGCGCCTGGCTATTCTTCCCATCCGGCGGGCAGTATTTCAGGTGATAGCCTTGTTTGAACTCCTGGCTCTCTCCATGAAAGCGCGCCAGCGCCGGATGGTCTGCCCCGGCCAGCACCGCCAGCCGTCCGCCCGCGCTGGTTGCTTCATACCAGAACGCGGCATCATCGTAGATGACCAATGAATCCGGGATAAACGCGGCTCCGATGGCTGTTTGCAGTTCAGCCGGAGCGAAGGGAAACACGCTGCTCATCACATATCCTGCTTGCTATTTGGGATAGGAGCGCTCTTCGGCGGGCGCGGTTTTAATCCAGGCATACAGCGGGTCATCGTGGGGGCGCATCAGGCGTTTGGGGCCAGCCAGGAACCAGAGATAATAGACATCATAGCCCGGCGGCGCGGCCACCGGATGATAGCCGAACGGCATCAGCGTGAAATCGTTTTCGCGCACGGCCACCGCTTCGTCCAGTTCGCCGCGCGGGCTGTCGGGGCGGCTATAGAAAAACTGCAAGCCGAAGCCTTCGGCGGGCCGAATCTTATAGAGGTAGAGTTCTTCCTGCTGCACCTCATCGGGCAGCGCCTCCACATCGTGCTTGTGGGGCGGGAAGCTGGACCAGTTTCCCGCAATGGTGTAGGTTTCGCCCACCAGCATGGTGGCCGCCTGCACCTGCGGGCCAAAGATGTCATGCACATAGCGCTTGTGGCCGGGACCGCCGCGCTCGTTGACAATGATGTCGGCTGGCCGCACGACCTGCGCCGCAAAACGCTGCTCAGTTGGGCAGCGGCAGACGGCAATCTCCACGCCTTCTGGTCCCGCATGCACCGCAAAATGTGACTGGCAGGGCACGTAGACGCCCGATGCGCGGCCCTCGAAGACGCTGGCACGCTCGCCCAGGTCGGCAAACGTCTCGTCGTCCACGCGCATGGTGCAGCGCCCCGCCAAGATCACCAGCCCGATCTCACAGCCCGCGCTTTCGGCCTCGTAGCGCTGGCCCGGCTCCAGGGTGAGCATGCCAAAATCCAGATCGTTGATGGGATGCGTTTCCGGCGTCACCAGTTGTGTATAGCCCGGCGCAGCCGAATAGTGATACTTCAGATTCAACAAACTGCTCTCTTTCTCAGGTCTTTTGGGGTGGTAAAACGAGGCAGAGGAGCTGGCCTCGCAACGTCAGACCAGCCCCTCTGCTCTGCTGCTCTCTATTAGTGGCTTGAGTGGTTATTCCACGCTGCCAAAGCGCTTGATCTCCTCCAGTTCTTCTGGGGAGAGTGGGCGCGGCACGGTGCCAAGTCTCACCTTCTCGCTTTGCACCTGGATGCGCACCTGCTCCACGATCTCGGGATTCGCCAGCGTTGTCACGTCGCCCACATCGGCGAAGTTGCTGGTAGAGGCCAGCACCCTGCGCATGATCTTGCCGGAGCGGGTCTTGGGCATATCCGGCACAATCCAGACACTCTTTGGCCTGGCGATTGGCCCGATCTCTACCTCAATGGCCTTGGAGACCTTGGTCTTAATCTCATCGCTCGCCTTGAATCCCGGCTTCAGGGAGATGTAGACCTCAACCACGCGCCCGCGCAGTTCGTCGACCAGCGGCACAGCGGCGGCCTCGGCAATCTCATCGACGGTGAGGCAGGCCGACTCGATCTCTTTCGTGCCCAGCCGGTGCCCGGCCACATTGATGACATCATCGACGCGGCCCAGGATGCGGAAATAGCCGTCGGCGGCCAGCAGCGCGCCATCGCCCGCGAAGTAGGGCCAGTCGCGCCAGTCTTTACTATCCTTGTTCCGGCAGTATTTCTCGTAATACGTTTTCACGAAGCGCTCCGGCTGGCCCCAGACCGTCTGGAAGGCGCCCGGCCAGGGGTTTTGGATGCAAATGTTGCCAGCGCGCCCGGCGCCTGCCGGAATCTCCTGGCCGTTTTCATCGAGGATCACCGGATGGATACCCAGGACGCCAGGGCCAGCGCTGCCTGGCTTCATCTTGTGCACGCCGGGCAGGGTGCTGCACAGGAAGCCGCCGGTTTCGGTCTGCCACCACGTATCGACGATTACCGCTTCACCTTTGCCAACGACCTTGTGATACCAGCGCCACACATCCGGCTCAATCGGCTCGCCCACGGTGGTCATATGCTTGAAATGGTAGTTGTATTTCGCTGGCTCATCGGGGCCGACCTTACGCAGCATGCGAATCGTCGTCGGGGCGGTGTGGAAGATGGTCACGCCGAGCTTTTCGGCAATCCGCCAGAGCCGACCGGCATCGGGATAGGTCGGCACGCCTTCATACATCACGCTCGTTGTGCCCAGCGACAGCGGGCCGTAGACGATGTAGGAATGCCCGGTAATCCAGCCGATGTCGGCGGCGCACCAGTAGGTGTCGTCGGGATGAATGTCCTGATAGAACTTGGATGTGCCCGTGACATACGCCAGATAGCCGCCGATGCTGTGCTGCGCGCCCTTGGGCTTGCCGGTCGTGCCGCTGGTGTACATCAGGAAGAGCGGGGCTTCGGCAGGCATGGAAACCGGCTCGACGATTTGCCTGCGGTAATCCTTCAGCACCTCGTCAACGAAGAAATCGCGGCCTTCGACCATCGGGGTCTGTGATTGGTACTGCCCTGGATAGCGCCGCCAGACCAGCACTTTATCTACCTTGACGCCTTCGGCCTCGGCCACGCGCACCGCCTCATCGGCTTTGACTTTGTGGTCCTGCATGGCGCCACTGCGGTAGTAGCCATCCATCGTGATCAAGACGTGGCTGCCTGAGTCGGCGATGCGGCCTCCGCACGCGGCCCCGCTGAACCCGCCAAAGACCTGCGAGTGAATCACGCCCAGGCGCGCGCAGGCCAGCATGGTAATTGGCAGTTCAGGGACCATGGGCATGTGGAGGGTCACGCGGTCGCCGGTTTTGAGTCCGCAGAAATCGCGGAGCAGCGCGGCAAACTCATTGACCTGGTTATAGAGTTCGCGATAGGTGATTGCCAGGGTGGTATCTGACTCCGGCTCCGGCACCCAGATGAGCGCGGCCTTGTTGGCGCTGGTCGCCAGGTGGCGATCAACGCAGTTATAGCTGGCGTTGAGCCGCCCACCGACGAACCACTTCCAGAAGGGCGGATTGCTGGTGTCCAGTGTCGTGTGCCAGTAGTGGTCCCAGGAGAGCAGGTCTGCGTATTCTTTGAAACACTCTGGGAAGTTGTCCAAACTGAAACGGTTAAGAATTGCCGGATCGCTGGCGTTTGCCTGCCCAATAAACTTTGGAGAGGGTTGAAAATATTCCTCTTCGCGCCAGTGCGCAGCGATTTCTGCTTCAGAGACTGCTACTTCCACTTCTTCTTTTGCCATTGCTCGGTCATCTCCTGTGGTTACGATACTCGCCTCTTGGACCTCAGAAACTTCTGCGGTGACGATAGTTGTCTCTTGCACCTCGGAAACTTCTGTGGTGACGACGGTGCTCGTCGTCGCTTGAGACACGTCGTCCCTGGCGGTGAGGCGCCTCCAGAACTTTGCCAGGGCGTTAGGAGCTTTCATACGGTGAAATCTCCTTACTATCACATCACTTGGAGCGTGGAGCGTGCAGTATCTGTGCTGTACTCCCCCCGCCCACTCCTCGCTATCGCGCCGGTAGATTTGGGGTTTCTGCCTGGCGCTCACAAAAGAGCCGGAACAGGGGGCTGCGGCTCTTGCTGGTGCGGCCTCGTTGGCTTCTCGCTGGAACGCGAGTGGTTTAAGCCTGTCCCCTGTCCCGTGCTCGGTCGCTCTCGTGAACGGAAAAGCTGGGCTAACTAGCCGATGACGCCCAGTGGCAGTTTAATCTTGCCCTTCGACACGTGCTCCATGATGCCTGCCAGGCCGACATAGTAAGCCGCAATCGCAGTGGCGATGCCCACGTAGCCGCCAATCGGCGAAGGCTGGCTGCCCGCTGCCGGGGGATTGAACGCGCCAATCGTCAACAGCAGGAAGGTAATGAACAGCAGGCCGAAGACGGCGACCAGACCAAAGTTCTGGCGCAGGGTGCCGAGGAAGAGGAGGCCGGTGACAACCGTCCACGACAAGAGATACCAACCAAGATCGTTGGCACCCTTGGGCGCGGAACCGGCTGCATTGTTGAGGACCCAGAAGGAAATCCAGAATGCGCCGTAGGAAGAGAACGCGACACCACCAAAGGTGCTGCCATTCTTAAACTCCCACATGCCAGCCAACAACTGGGCCAGGCCGCCATAGGCCAGGGCCAGACCAAGCGCGCCGCCAGCAGTGACGCCGGTAAAGTTGGAGTTCGCGGCGCTAAGCACGAGGGTGGTCGTTGCAAAACCAAAGAGTCCAAGAGGAGCGGGGTTAGCTACCGCTGCGGCGGTTTTGGTTTCGGTTGCTTGAGCCATCGAGGCTTTCTCCTAACTACGGAACTGGGAAGCGTCATGTTGCTTCCCTTGCGAGCGAATAAACGATGGAACTGACCGGAAACCACCTGGGAAACGAAAAAGAAGTCCGAGAAAATGCGGCGCAGACGCTGTTGCTGTGCAGGCGGGCCGAAGAGTGATCACGCGGCAAGATGCTGGATAAGCCCCAGCGGGCCAGATGTGCAAGTGGGACATGCACAGATGTCATCGCGTGCCGGTTGCTCCGCCGCCCATAATCCGTATCACCCCCTTTCCAACAGGCTTCCCCTCATCCCCACCACCACGCGTCAAAGCAAGATGGAACATCCTTGCGGATGGATCAGGGTCGCTATTCAAGGGCGATGATGTATTGGCATGTGCTCGCAGAAAGAGGAGATAGGATACGAGCAAAAGAGGTTTGCGAGGTTTACAACGTTTTTTGATATTTCACAAAGCGTTGGTTTAAATGACTGTATTGAGCATAGAGTACCCTAGCTAGAGCAAAAAGTCAAGAGGTTTGGCAAGTTTCTTTCCTAATACGATATATTTAGCATGCTATGCCTTGCGCATTTCACAATGTAAAGGAGCACATCCGGGTTATGTCAGTCGATCAGGCGCAGTTTTCTTCCCATCCTCAGCCCGCATCCGGACCACTTCAGGCGATTATCTGGGACCTGGATGGGGTGATTGTCGATAGCAGCGAGCAGCACCGGCGTTCCTGGCAGCTTCTGGCTGCCGAAACCAACGTCGCCTTCAGCGATGACGATTTCTGGCGCACGTTTGGCCGCAGCAACGCGGCAATCATTCCGCAGTTCTGGGGCGCGCAGCTTTCGGCCAGCGAGATTGACGCGCTGGCAGACCGCAAAGAGGTCTACTTCCGAGATTTGCTGAAAGACGATTTGCATGCCTTGCCCGGCGCGTTGGAGTTGATGCAGGCGGCCCACGCGGCTGGCTTGAAACAGAGTCTGGCATCTTCCGCGCCGATGGACAATATCACCGTCATCAGCGATGGCCTTGGGCTGCGGCGCTGGCTGGACGCGATTGTCTCGGGCGATCGGCTGCCGCATGGCAAGCCAGCCCCCGATATTTTCTTGCTGGCGGCGGAACGATTGAGCGTGGCTCCGGCTGGCTGCGTGGTGATCGAGGATGCGCCCGCCGGGGTTGCGGCGGCTGCGGCGGCTGGCATGCGCTGTCTGGCCGTCACTAACAGTCACCCTGCCTCTGCGCTGGCTGCCGCCAACCGCATTGTCGATTCGCTGGCGGGCCTGCGCCTGGCAGACCTGGAGGCGCTGATGGGAACCCCCTGAACAAAAAGATACCAGCCTGCCCCTTTGACAACGTGCCCCGCTCTGCGTATCATTAACAATATGGTTAAGGATTCCACAGAACAGCTTACCACCATCTTTTCGGCGCTGGCGGACCCCACGCGCCGGGCCATCCTGGCGCGCCTGGCGCAAGGGGAAGCGTCTGGCACGGAACTGGCGCAGCCCTTCGCCATCTCGGTTCCGGCCATCTCCAAACATTTACGGGTGCTCGAACACGCGGAGTTGATTCTGCACCGCAAAGATGGGCGCATCCATCGGTTTCGCCTGGCAGCCCGTCCTCTGCGCGAGGCTGCCGCCTGGCTGGAACCCTACCGGCAGTTCTGGGAAGCCCAATTCGACTCCCTGGATACCTATCTCCAGACGACCGCAGACGAGGAGCACGACGCCGATGATTCCTCCAACCCCTGACCCCGAGACCACTCTCGTGCTGCGCCGCGTGTTCAACGCCCCGCGCGAGCGGGTCTTCCGCGCCTGGATTGAGCCACAGGCGTTGGAGCGCTGGTTGAGACCGGCAGGTATGGCGATGACCGTGCGCGCCCTTGACGCGCGGGTGGGCGGAGCCTTCCGCTTCGAGCTTGAAGACGGCAGCGCGATTGTCGGCACCTATCTACACATCAGCCCGCCCGAGCGCCTGGTGTTCACCTGGTCAGGCAGAGTCACCGAGAGCACAGAGACGGTCGTCACGCTCGACTTTTTCGACCGGGGGCCGATGACGGAAGTCGTCTTGACCCACGAAGGGCTAGGCGCGCCCGAGCGGCGCACGCGGGCCTCCTCCGGTTGGCCTGCCCTGTTCAACACGCTGGCAGAGATGCTTGCCTCCCAGCGCGACGGCTGACGCGCCGCTCGCGCGTTCCCAGGCGCGAGCGGCAGGCAGAGCCACAACGTTTTCAACCATGCCCCTCTTGACAGCGTTCTCTTTCTCTATTATACTTAACCTTTGAGTTAAGTGTTGTCGCTGGACAATATGGAGGCAGAAAGGGAGACTGATGGCAGCTATTGTCAAAGAACTAACCATAGAAGCCGCTCCGCAGCGTGTCTGGGCAGCCCTGACGCAGCCGAACGAAATAGGGCATTGGTGGACCAACGATCTGAACGCCACGCCAGAGGTCGGCTCGCTGGCTGAGTTTCGCTTTGGGGAGTGGGGCGATTTTGTCGTTCGGTTTGAGATCGCCGAACTGGAGCCGGATAAAACAGTGCGCTGGCTTTCCCGGTTCGGCCCTGCCCCGCACTGGAAAGGGACGAGTGTCACCTGGTCCCTTGCGCCGGTCCAGCACGGAACACAGGTGGTCTTCACCCATGATGGGTTTGCCCAGGCTGATGAGCGCTATGCCATGACCAGCGCGTGGTGGGAGCACTTCCTGGTCAGCTTGAAATCCTATCTGGAGACAGGGAAAGGCTTTCCCGGGTCACCGCTCTCTGTCGAAGGCGCTGAACTGCGTAAGCTGTCCTGACCAGGAGGAAGAATATGTATCTGAGGATGACATTCTGATTTTCGGGAACTGATGGTCAATTCCAGCATGCTGCTGGTCTTCATTCAAGCAAGAGAAAGGAACACCGATGGCAGCTATTGTCGAAGAACGCACCATAGAAGCAGCCCCGCAGCGTATCTGGAGCGCCCTGACGCAGCCAGACGAAATCGTTCGCTGGTGGGCCGAAGAGGCGCGCGTCGCGCCAGAGGTGGGTGCGCTTGGGGAATTTCGCTTCAGGCCGCCTGCTGGCACACTTCAGTTTGAGGTAGCTGAACTGGAGTCAGGCAAGAGAGTGCACTGGATTTCCAGGCTCGGCCCTCCTTCCTGGGCCGGAACCGATGTCACCTGGAACCTTGAGCCGGTCCAGAAGGGGACCAGGCTGGTCTTCACGCACGAAGGGTTCGCCCAGGTGGATGCGGCCTATGAACGGGCTCAGGAGAATTGGGCCTATTTTCTGAACAGCTTGAAGTCCTATCTGGAGACAGGGCAGGGCACTCCCGGTTTGCCTCCTTCCGTCAGGGAGTAAAGGGGCTGGCTCTGCCAGGCAGCCGCGCGCTGGCAGCGTCGCGATCAGCCAGAGCTAACGCGATTCTCTTCGGCAGGCGTAAGGTGATGGGCCAGAGGGCCGTTTTCCGGCGTGCCCCTTGCAGATTGCGCCTGCCGGAACTGATGGGCCTGATAGCTGTAATACCAGAGCACCAGCAGCAGGCACAGCGCAACGGCGAGCACGACGCCGGAAGGAGTGGGGTGCTTGTACACATACGAGACTCCCCGCCAGGCGGTCAGGTGTCCCAGCGTGGAAAAGCCACGGGTAAACACGGTCAGGGCCGCGCTCGCGAGGACGCAGATGATGATGAAGGTGCCCCCAATCCGGTAGACCCCCGGCCAGAGTCGGGCGAATGTGGTTGTCAGGGTCGCGCTTTTCATGAGGAGACGCGCGGAGAAGGCAAGCGCCAGCAGCACGCTGCCACAGACCACTACCGTCAGGATGGGGTTAAACGCAGAATGCAGGCGGGCATATGCCTCGTAGCCGCCCGATGCGATCAACACCAGTTCGTAGAGGCCGATGAGCGAAAGCGCGGCCATCATTTCCACCAGCAGCGAGCGCGCTGTGCGCCGCCAGAACAGCAAGACCAGCCAGACCAGGGCAAAGAATGGGAAGAGTTGATAGAGCAAGACAGTCTTCAGGGAGATGTTGTCTAGCAGAACAAGCTCATTGCCAAAAGGCCCTTTGGCATCCAGCCGCGATTCAGCATAATAGGCATCCAATGTGGAGAAAAAGATCGGAACGGTGTTCATCACAAATTCGATGGGGTGATGCTCTACGATGGAGTTGTCGTAGGCATCCGGCAGCGCCCAATAGTTCGCGGTAATCGCTGGATGCAGGTCTGCAAACAAATAAGGGCTTTTCGATTGATGGTAGGCTTGCTTAAAGGCATCTAGCTCCTGCGTCAACGCCGCGTACTGCGGCGAAGCCTCGTTCTGCATGTTATATTGCAGTACTTTGCCCAGCAGGTTGATGCGCTCGACGACGGAAACCCCTGCAAAGCCATTGAGGGTGGCGTTCTCGTAGATATAGAGGCCCAGCACGCCATAGAGCACTAGCAGAGCAGCCAGAACATGCGGCGCGAGGCGGCGAAACCGGCCATGCCGCGCGGCCACCAGAAGCAGGAAGGCGAATAGCAGGACCGGCGCGTAAATCCATTCCGGGCGGACCATATAGGCCACGAACAGCAACAAGACGACCAGCCAGAACTGCCTGACGCGCAAGGTGCGCAGGAACAGCAGGATAGCCAGCGCCAGCGAAGTCACAATCCAGAGTGAAAAGCCTTCGCTCAGGATCGGCTTGATAAAGGTGAGCAGATAGGTATTGGAGGTGACGAGCAGCCCAACGATCAAGCCTTGCCAGGCGCGATGCGTCAGTAAACACACGATGATGTATATTTCCAGCACGGCCACGACAAAGAGGATGCCCTGCACGATGCTGACGGCAACAAGATTTCCCTGACCGGTCAGCAGAAAGACGAGCGAAATCAGCAAGGGATAGCCTGGCAAGCGCATAGGATCAACTAGCTTGCCACTCGTCATGATCTGATGAGAGACGGCAAGGTACTGCGCTGAGTCAGGATACGTTTCCGGCGTGGGATGATTGCTGTAGTAGGCGAAGACAATCAGGCTGCTGACCAGCAGCAAGGCCAGGCCCGAAATAGCGTAGCGTGGCCCCTGCCAATCATCCTTGAGCCGTTGGCCGACCTGGCGCAGAGAGCGGCCTACTTGCCCGCGCAGGAAACGGGTATCACGTTCCTCCCGCTTCACATTCCTATCAGAAGAACTGGTAATCGTGCCACCTGGATTGGGCATAGTAAGCTTCCTCTTTGCCTCAAGGTTTGTTCAAGTAAGTTGCTGGCAGATGTATTGATCTCGTGTATCTCTTTTTCGTTAAAACGAATCCCCTGTGCTGTTATTAACGAACAGACCCGAGAAGAGGTATATCGGCAGAGAAAATGTGATCGCCTCTGGCCTGGTGGGGCCAGAGGCGATCACGCTACAGGCGGGCGGAAGATTCCTCCCGCTAACCCACGGTACTACGGTTGATAGCCGACAACATCCGAGCCGCCCGTGCGGCCACCGGAGAAGTTGAAGTACATGGGCCGTTCGGCCACAATGGCAACATTGGACTCAGCGATCATCGAGAACGACTGTCCTGGCATAACCGTGCCCGTATTGAGCGTGAAGCGGCTGCTGGGCGCAATCGTGTAGACCCGCACGGTGGCCGCGTGCCCATTGGCGGGCAGGAAGATCACCTGCACCGTCGCCGTGTTGGTGGGGTCCGGGTTCTCAATAGTCAGGTACTCCGAAAAGCCGGTGCCGGTGAACCCTTCGGCAAAGTAGAATAGGTTCGAGGGCGCTGCCGCCCCCAGCACGTCGGTTGCCCCGGGGATGCTGGTGCCAAACTTGAAGCTCATGAAGCGCTCGGCCAGAATCGGCTGGGAAGCGCTCACATGCGCACTGTTGTTGCCCGAGACGCCCTGTGAACCCACATTGATGATGGTCTGCTGGCCCGCGTTCAGGGTGAAGGGCGTAGTGACTGGTGAGCCGCTCGCCAGGAAGAAGGTGATGGTTCCGGTGGCGGTCTGGCTGCCAGGATTGGACAGGATGTAGCGCTCGCTGAAGGCCGAACTAACAAAGCCCTCGGCAAAGTCCCAGTTGGTCAGCGGATTGGCTACGCCCACCACATCAGCCGCTCCTGTATTTCCGGTGGTGGCATCCTTGAGGTACATGGGCCGCTCCACCAGACCCGGCAGCGAGAGGTGGACCAGCGCGCTGTAGGTGCCTGCTGGCAAGCCTTCCGTGGCGAGCGGGACCGTGCCCCGGCTATTGGCTGGGACGCTATGGTCAATGACCGTCGATTTGCCGGAGGCTGAGAAGTAGGTGATCTGCACATCCATGGTGTTGGTGGGGTCCGGGTTAAGAATCGTCAGGTAGGTATGGTGGTTGGCGGTGGTATCCAGATAGCCAAAGTCGAAGTTCTGCGAGAGACTGGTCGCGCCCAGCACATCGCTGCCACCGGGAATGGTCCCGCCGAAATTGAAGTACATCGGACGCTCGGCGATCAGCGGCAAAGTGCCCGTGACGATCATCGAGACGTTCTGGTTGGGACCGATTTCGCTGTTGATGTTGAGCGTCGTGCGGCTGATGGGCAGCAGCGTATACTGCTTGGTGATGGGCGACGCGCCCTGGAGCAGATACTGCACGGTGACGGTGTTGTCTATCGAGTTGGGGTTCGCCAGCGTCAGGTACTCCGAGAAGCCGGTGCCGGTGAATCCTTCCGCGAAGTACCAGGTATTGCTCACATTGGCCGAGACCACCGCGACGGGAATAGTAAACGGATTAAAGCCGTTGGTGTCGTTGTCCTGCACAGTGAGCGTTGTTGTCAGTGTTTGCGGCGAACTGCCAAGGGTGATGGTCAGTCTGAACTGTGTTGAGCTATGACCAGGAATCGTTCCGCTTGTCTGGTCTGCTGATATCCAGGATTGGAGACCGGTGAGCGTCCAGCTATAGCTGTTGGGGCTGTTGTTCTGAATGGTTACGATCTGTGGCGCAACGGTTGCGCCTGGCTTTGTTATCAGATAAATGAGGTTTGGCGTTACAGCGGGAACATCGCCTGCAATATCGCGCGCGAGGTTCCAGACATCTGGCGTGCCAATGCCCGAGGCCATATCATAGCCGGTCGTTGCCGGATATTTGCCGCCGTTCGTGCCCAGGTTGTCGTTGTTTCCACTGGTGACGTCGTGGTAAGCCGTCAGCGCCTGCGGCGTATTGAAGACGCGATAGAGATCGGCGCTGGCGCTGCCCAGGCTGGATTTGCCTTCGTTTTTCAAAAGCTCGTTGATGTCGGTGGCAACACCTGCCCATAGGGGAGTAGATGCGCTGGTGCCACCAAACACGGTCCAGCCGCTGGGGAAAGGCGATGTACACAACGTCCCAACGGTGCAAAAGATGGAGTACCCCGTTTGGGGGTCGGCATCCGCCGAGACATCGGGCACTTCGCGCTTGCCATTGGAGAACTTATTGGTGACGCCTGGGCCAGTCTGATAGCCTGGCTGCCCAAAGAAGGTGCTCAGGCCGCCGCCATCGCTGCCATCTTGATTATTCCAGACGCTCTCACTGAGGTAGGCGCCAGCGTTGGTGGTGTTCAGGGTTGTGCCACCAACTCCGACCACAAAGGGATCGGAAGCCGGGTAATCTACTGCCAGGCTGGTAGAGGTTGAGCAGTCAGCAGAACCACTATCGCCGGAGGAGGAGAAAAATGCCTGGCCCTGCGCGGCGGCTGCGGAGAAGACGGTATCGTAAGCCTGCATCCCAGAAGTGCCGAAACTGGCTTCGCAGTTCCCCCAGCTATTGCTGGCAACTTTGGCAGTATCATCGGTCACAATCCGGTCAAAAACGTCCAAAAACCCCTGGAAGGTATTCGGGCCAATATAAATCTTCTGCGAGGCTCCTGGCGCAATGGCTGACATGATTTCCATATCCAGCGTGACCTCGTCGGCATTCGCACCAGGGGTGTTTGACGCGCCATCCACCAACACATTCGAGAATTTGGCCGAACCAAGGCCATACTCACTCAGATAGGTCGTGATGTCGCTGGCCTTGTACCCATCTAACTCAACGAGCGCCACGGTCTGGCCGGTGCCATCATCAGTGCCGACCAGCGGGGTCATATCGTAGACGGTGTGGAGTTCGAGCGGTGTAAAGCCGCCGCCAGGTCCACTGGCTGGCATTTGCGCCTTTTGTGGCGCGAGCGAGCCGAGACGGTGCGGCGTCGAGGTATTATCCAGGCCGCCGATGTTGAGAATCAGCCCGGCCAATGATGACGGCACAGAGGGTTCGTTGGTCGGCGCGTAGACCACGTGCCCTTTGAGCGCGAAGTTTTCAATGCTGACGTTAAAGGCTTTCTCAACCGTCGCAACCGTTCCCTCCGCGTCAATGATCAGACGGTTGGCTGCCACCGACTGCACGGTCAGCCCCTGGCTGCGCAGCCAGGAGACGACGGCATCAACGCTGGCCTGCGACGGCGCATAGTGGGCGGTGAACTGCTGCGGAGTGATGTATTGGTGATAAAGAGGAGAGTGCTTGTCATTCTGCGCGTTGATCAGCGCTTGCAATCCTGCCGGATCAGCCAGATTCAGGCTGATGCTCAACTGGAGGCGCTGCTGCCCATCGGTTGCGCCCAGTGGAGTGCGCCCCCGCAGGGCGGGAATCAGATGGCCTGGAATGGGACTGCGGCTCCCTGGTATTGAGCTGGCTCCGACCACCCCATAAATCAGGAAAGATAACGTTGCCAGGATGGTCAGCGTCAGCAGGGCAGGGAGCGTATAGCGTTTGTATCGCTTCATGCCTGTATATCCCTTCACGAGGATAAGAGAGTGTGAAAGTGTTCTTTTTAAGAATTCCTGTGGGCGTTTCCCCTGAGGAGATGAGAGAAGAAACGGGCCGGTAGAGTTGCGGTCCTCCTTTCTGGTTCAGCCTGTCCAATGTTGCAAGCAGAAGGGCAGCAAATGGATGATTAAAAACGTAGGGCGTTTGTTGCCATGAGTCTATTGCCGGGCGAGAAGCAAAGCAACTCTCCTGTGCGAGATGATACTAGCATGCTGTCAAGGATACATACAAGCACGCTGGTACTTTTGGCACTGCTGAGCTAGTACTTTCAGCATTCGGTTTGTAAAGCACAGAAGGAGCGCTGGGAGGCTGATGCATGCAGAAATTGATCTGATAAGTCGCTATCATGGTGGCAAATAGCGGGCGGCCACCTGGAACCTTCAAGCGCTCCAGGTGGCCGCCCGCTTTCCTGCTATTCAGGGACTGCCGTTACGGTTGATAGCCGACAACATCCGAGCCGCCCGTGCGGCCACCCGAGAAGTTGAAGTACATCGAACGTTCGGCCACAATCGGGACGTTGTTGGACTCGACCACCATCGAGAACGATTGTCCCGGCATGACCGTGCCCGTCGGCAGGGTGAAGCGACTGCTGGGCGCAATCGTGTAGACGCGCACGACCGGCGCGCTCCCGTTGGCAGGCAGGAAGGTCACGATCACCGTCGCCGTATCCGTGGCGCTGGGGTTCTCAATGGTCAGGTACTCCGAGAAGCCCGTGCCGGTGAACCCTTCGGCAAAGAAGGATAGGTCGCTCGGCGCAGCCGCTCCCAGCACATCCGTGGCCCCTGGGATGCTCGTGCCGAACTTGAAGCTCATGAAGCGCTCGGCCAGAATCGGCTGGGAAGCGCTCACATGGGCGCTGTTGTTGCCCGAGAGCAGGGCGTTGACTGGGATGATGGTCTGCGCTCCCGGCGCCAGGCTGAAGGGTTTGGTCACAGGCGGGCCACTCGCCAGGAAGAAGGTCACTGTGCCCGTGGCCGTGGTTGCGCCAGGGTTGGACAGGATGTAGCGCTCGCTGAAGGTCGAGGAGGTGAACCCTTCGGCAAAGTCCCAGTCCATCAGCGGCGTCGCCACCCCGACGACATCCGCCGCTCCCGTGTAGCCCGTAGTGCCATCGATCAGGTACATGGGCCGCTCTACCAGCCCTGGCTCGGAGAGATGCACCAGCGCGCTATAGGTGCCTGCTGGCAAGCCTTCCGTGGCAAGCGGGACCGTGCCCCGGCTGTCGCCCGACACCGAGTGGTGGATAACCGTCGATTGGCCGGTGGCCGAGAGGTAGGTGATCTGCACGTCCATGCTGTCGTTGGGGTTCGGGTTCGGGTTCAGGATCGACAGGTAGGTATGGTGGTTGGCTGTGTTATCCAGGTAACCAAAGTCAAAGTCCTGCGATAGGCTGGTCGCGCCCAGCACATCGCTGCCGCCGGGAATCGTCCCGCCAAAATTGAAGTACATGGGCCGCTCGGCGATGAGGGGCAAGCTGCCCGTGACGACCATCGAGACGTTCTGGCCCGCCCCGATTTCGCTGTTGATGTTCAGGGTGTAGCGGCTGTTCTTGTGCACTGTATACTGCTTCGTGATGGGCGAGGCACCCTGGAGCAGGTACTGCACGGTGACCAGGTTGTCGGCATCGTTAGGGTTCGCCAGGGTCAGGTACTCGGTGAAGCCGGTGCCTGTGAACCCTTCGGCGAAGTACCAGGTCTTCGATACATTGGCCGCGACCAGTGTGATTGGTATGGTGAGCGGCGATGCGCCAACCACAGGAGAACTCACCGTCAGATTCGTGGTATAGGTCTGGTCGGACGCGATACTCGGCGTGTTGAAGGTCAAGGTAATGGTCTGCGTGCCACCAGCGGGGATGGTGCCCGAAGAGGGGCCGCTGATGCTGACCCAACCTGACGGCGTGAGTGTGGGCAGTGACGCCGACCAGGGCAGGTTACCCATACCCGTGTTGCTCAGGGTGATCGTTTGCGTGCCGGGGGTAACCCCTGGGGCGGTCGTCAAGCCCACACCACTGGGATTAGCCAGGAGGCTGCCGATGGGCAGCACCCACATGCCGCGCCCATGAGTCGCCACAAAGACGCGCGTGCCATTGTGGTCAAGGAAGACCTGGTCCACTGCCACGTTGGGCAGGCCGCTGCCCAGTCTGGCCCAAGTCGAGCCACCATTCTGGCTGGCAAAGATGCCAGCATCGCTGCCAGCAATCACCAGGCTGGCGTTGATGGGGCTGACCAGTACCGACTCGAAGGGAATATTAGGCAGGCTGGCGCTGATGTCGGTCCAGCTTGTCCCGCTGTTCGTGGATTTGAAGACGTGGTGCCCTGCATTAGGGGCAAAGTTGGCGAACGTGGCATAGACAATAGCAGGATTGGTCGGGTCAACCGCCAGTCCGGTGACCATGCCGCCAGTGGACCCTGACGGCGCGACATTCTTGCTCCAGGTCGTGCCACCATTGGTGGTCACGAAGATGTGACCAGCGTTATCCCCGGCGTAGATCACGTTGTCGTGTCCGGGGGCAACTGCCAGGGCAGAGATGGATGTTCCATTATCGAGGACCGGGCTAATGGCGACCCAGGAACTGGCGCCATTCGTCGTGCGATAGACCGCATTTGTTCCCGCCAGCAGTTCCAGATGGTTGTTGGGGGACATGATGAACGGCATGATAAAGTTCGCGCTCCCGGCGAGACCGGTTGTCGCCGGATTCCAGGTTGCGCCGCCATCGGTAGACTTGCTGATGGCCCCAAAGACGTACTCTTCGTAGACAACGGAGTTATCGGTGTAGTCCACTACCGTGTCGCCGCCGTCGCCGCCGAAGGACTCAGTCCACGTGGCTGGCCCATTCAGCGCGGAACTCAGCGGGAACTGGTTTTCACCGTTGTCCTGAGCGCCGCCATACAGTTGGGCATCACTGCCCGTCTCACCGACGCTGCCGCCGTAGAATTGCGTGATGTCGAGGCCGCCGCCGTTCAGGTTGGTGAAGGCCCCGCCGCTGGTGCCGCTCCAGACGCCACCATCGTTGCCGATATAGTACGAGGAAGAGGAATTGCTCAAGAAGGCCAGCGCGTGCTGATCAGGATGAACATTTCCGCCGGTGTAGGCATTCGTCAGGTTGGTCCAGCTTGTGCCGCCGGTAGTGGTCTGCCAAACATCCACCCCGCCGACATAGGCGGTGTTGCCGGTGGCGTCGGTGGGATCGACCGCCACGTAGGTGTCGTACCACCACTGCTGCCCGCCGTCGTCGTTGACCATGCCCGTCACGCCGGAGACATTTTGAGCAGTCCAGCTTGAGCCGTTAGTGGTCGAGACGTAAATGGCGCTGTTCAGCAAATTTCCGAAAGCGCTCCCAGCGCCGCCTAGTCCGCCATCGGTCAGCACTGCGTAAAGATGCTGCCCATCGTGGGAGATGCCCAGGCTGACCCGCTCGACGTTATTGCCAGTGGGAATGCCTGCTGAAAGCAGTGACCAGGTAGCGCCATCGTTCGTGCTCTTGTAAACGCCAGCAATACTAGTGTATGTGCTGGTAGAAAAGCCAAAGGAATTGGCTAACCCGGCGAAGGCAACGCCAGCATGGGCCGGGTCAAAAACCACATCGGACCCAAAATCTGCCGCGACTACTGTGTTGGACTTAACCAGCGTCCAGGTGCTGCCGCCGTCGGTCGAGCGCCAGATGCCGCCATTGCTGAAGTCGCCTGGCGCTCCGCCTGGTGGGGTGGTGGCCCCATCAAAGGTAGCGGCTGCCAGAACGATGGAACTGTTATTGGGGTCAACCGCAATTTTGGAGATGCCCAGGCCACCAAAGTGGCTGAATCCAAGCTGTGTCCAGTGAGCGCCGCCGTCGGTGCTCTTGAAGATGCCCGCGCCCCAGAAGGCATCGGCATTCAGGTTGCCCTCGCCGGTGCCGACGTAGATGGTGTTGGCGTTGTGGGGGTCAATCGCAATCGAGCCAATGGAGAGCGTGGGCCAGCTATCCGAGACGGGTGTCCAATGCGCGCCGCCATCGGTCGAATGCCAGACACCGCCATCGGCTGCGCCTGCCCAGAGGTCGTTGCTGTTGGTTGGGTTGACGGCCATTGCCGTGATGCGCCCGCTGTTCAGCCCATAGTTGTTGCAGTTGGTGCTGCAAGCGCTCGTATCGATGGGCTGAGGACCAAGCGGCGTCCAGGTAGCAGCCGGAAGGGTGCTCGATTCCGGGCCGCCCGTTGAGGCAAGCGTTGGAAGCCTGGAAGCCTGTTGCAGCGCGTTCATGCGCGCATCAGGCGCGGGCGTGGTCGTGCCGAAGTGTGAAAGCTGGAACCAGTTGCCTTCTGCTTTGATGTTCGAGCTTTTGGAGGGTTTCCCTGCCGCGCTCAAGGGAGCGCCTGCCGAACGACCTGCCGCGCTCACCGAGCCGGAAAAAATGAACATCGTTGCAAAGATCGTCATCAGAAGCAGGGCTGAGAAAGAATACGCCTTCAAGCGTCTCATAGAGCCATGACCTTCCTTTGGATGACTTAGAGAGCAAATCAGCTTAGATGAGTGATACAGCGGGCGTGACCCGCGTGAGACCATAACCAAAGACCAGTGAAGTTTCAGATGGGGAAATAGAGCAAGAGAATGTCTTGAGAGAGAGATGCTTGACCGGGAGACAATCCCTGCCGAGATGGATAGAGCGAAAGGGGTAAGTCGTTATTTCAGCGAAAGAGCAGCCCTCCTTTCCTGGGATGTAACCAGAGGGCGTATCCATTTTTGAGACGTTGCCTCGGACTCCCACTTCTACCTACGCATCGACGGCCAGGCAGTGTTCCAAAGATTCTCTGCCTGGTCTTCTCTATAGTAGCATGCAGCCAGGGACCGCTCAAGTAGAGTAGTACTTTTTTCTAATTGCAGAGGTAAACACTTCAGCAAAGCAGCAGAGGGGTATTGAGAAATGGCCTCAGGCAAACTCAGGCGCACAGGGGAATGTGTATCAGGGTCAGCGCCGTGACTTGCGGTGAGGCTGCTATTTTGTTTGCCTGCGCCTGGGTCACACGCCAGCCTGCCGTCAGCACGTGGCTCTGCGCAAACAAATGATGCTCATCAGGCGCTGATGATGGCGTAGGAATGCCAGGAGCCGGGCGGGTGCCCTGTCCAATGCAGGATGGACCCACCAATTGCAGGCCAGCTTCCTGAACAATATCAACCGCCTGGTTGTATGTCGTTGACGAGTTAAAGGTAACGCGCAGCGATCCCTGGTAGTTTGGTGGCACCTGTACGGTTGGTATATGCGAGGCGCTGCCACCCGTGTCTGGCTGGCACGCCGCCAGAACCAGCGCCAGTACACCCAGCGTCAGCCAGAGCCAGACGTGGCTCCTGCCAGTTCCACAGAGTGACAATCTCCGCACGGTGCGCGCCTCTGCCAATGGTCCTGGGTGATATGCCGCTAGCTTCCGCCACATGATCTGCTCTCCTTCTTTACAAGCGCTCTCATTCAGAAGACGCTGCTGCCATCCAGAAAGTTTCCGTGCTTTACGGATGAGCAAAATTCCTCATTGGGGTCAATATCTGCTGTGGAATCAGTCAGCTTGGCCCATTTCTTGCTATACGCGGAGTGGAAAAAATCCATAGTTTGTAGAGTAGACATTGGGACATCTCAGGGGAACGCCTCATAGAGCCAAGAAGCGTTGGTTGGTCGCGGCTGAGGCGTTCGAGGCGGCAAGTAGAGCATATTTTCCGGCAATCAACCGCCAGAGAGGGCTTGCAGGATGGCAAGCTTCTTTCAAAGCACCTGGCTTTTTCTCGGAAAGAAACAGACGGAGGAATAGAAGGGCAAGGAAGCCATAGAGCGAGTGAGGGTATCTCTGTGGTACCATCAAATACCAGGCCACATGTGTCTGACCATCCTCGCGTTCCTGTTGACTCGCTCACCAGCAGGCAAGTCTATTTGGAACGCTTGAGGAATCAGTATGAGCGGGCCAGGGCAGGGCAGGCGGGCGTGGTGATGGTGGTCGGGGAGCCGGGCAGCGGCAAAACACATCTGGTAACGCAGTTCGCCACCTGGGCAGCACAAGAGGGGGCGACCATCTTACAGGGTCATGCCTGGGGGACCGAGGGCATGCCTTCATACCTGCCTCTGCTAGAGGCGGTAGGGCAGTATATGCGGACTGCTCCAGCAGATCAATTACGCGATCATGCGGCGCTTGATCCAGAAGTGCTTATCAGCATGTTCCCGGAACTTGCCGCCCGGTTAGGCACAGCGCCGACTTCCAACGCGATGTCTCCTGAACAGCAGCGCTGGCGGTTCTATAAGGCGCTCGGCTCCTTTCTGGAAGCGGTGAGCGTGGCGCATCCACTGCTCCTGCTGCTTGAGGATATGCACCAGGCAGATGCTGAGAGCCTTTCCTTGCTGTGCTATATCGCGCGGCACCACCCGCAGGCGCGTGTGCTGATTCTGGGCACGGTGCGCGAAGGCGAACTTCAGCAGAACCCGGCATTTGTGCATACGCTGGCGGAACTCACCCGATATCGCATGCTGACCATGCTGAACGTGCAATTGCTTTCGCTGCTTGATGTGGAAGCGTTTGCGCTTGTGTATCTGGGAAAGCCTGCCGACCCTGCTGTAAAGGTCTTACTCTACGCAAAGAGTGAGGGCAATCCCTTCTTTGTTGAGGAACTGCTGCATTCCTGGATCGAGACGCAGATCATTGTACAGGAAAGCGGGCAGTGGATTCTCACTGCTTCATCTGATGATCTGTGGCCCGCAGGTATCATCAATACGCTTCGTCAGCGGTTGGCGCAACTGCACCCCGAAACGATTGAGCATCTTCGCATGGCTGCCATCATCGGGCCGGTCTTTGACGTTTCCTTGCTTTCTGCCATCGAAACACAGGAGGTTGAAACGGTTGAAAACTGTCTCCTGGAGGCTGCACGCGCCTGCTTGATCGAATCCGACCAGGCGGGGGGCTTCCGATTCAACCAGCGCGCCCTCTACGAATGCCTCTACAACGACGTGACTCCCTCGCGGCGGCGGCGTGTGCATGGATGTGTCGCGCACCTGTTAGAAGCGCGCTGCGGCGCGGAGCAGCCCAGCAGCAAGCAGCTTGCAGAACTGGCGTATCACTTCGCCCGCAGCGATGATCGCCTCCACGCGACCCTGTATGCGCAGCGCGCTTCTGCCCTGGCGCTGCGCGAATATATCTCGCAAGAATTCGAGATGCTGGTCAAAGCGTCTCTTCAAAGCTCTCCTGAAAAGAAAGGCGTTCAGGCTGCTTTGCCAGGCGCAAACAGGTCGGTGGCGCTCATCAGCGACCTGCAAACTGCGGCGAATCTGGCAGAGGGGCTAGGGTTGGTGGAGTGGTGGCAAGAAATGCTGCTGGCGATACAAGCACTGCTGGAACGAGTACAAACGCTTGAGGAAAAGTGTCTCTCCCCGGCAGATATGCGGTTATTCATAGAACAGGCTATGCCTCTGGTTGCCCACATCGGACTCCAGCCCGAAGGCCAGGTCTACGCGCAGCAATTGTTGGAGTTGGCTCGCTGGCAGGCAGAGCGCCAGGCCGTACCCTCCCATCAGTCGCAGGTGAATGAAAAATGCCTTTTACCTCTACCAGTCTAGACATAGAGCGTCTGCGCACGTTGGAACGAGTGCTGGCGCTCGTCGTAACCTCCGACCAGCCAGAACAAGCAACCGAGCATTGGATTTATCTCGCCTGCGCCTACTATTATCTGGCTGAGACCAGGCGCTCTTGCGAGGTGGCCCGGCGCTGGGTAACGTGGTGCGAGGATTCCCGACAGTCCAAACAGTTAGAGATGGCCTATGCCTGGCTTGCCTGGATTCACGCTTCGCAAGGGTCTGTGGCCGAGGCTGAGCAGGCGCTTGAGCGGGCTGTATCTTCCCAGACTGCTTCAGCTTACGCGGAACCACCCGACCTTCTCTACGAGATTCGGGGATTACTTGCCACCCAGCGTGAGGATTACAGCGCTGCCGAGCAGGTGTTTCAAGCGCTTCTAGCGCTGCCACAACATAGAGAGGGCAACCGCATTTCTTGCGCTCCGGTCCTCAGTGTGATCTGCCTCGGCCTGGGAAAACGCTACGAGGCCCATCTGTACCAGGAAAAATGGCAAGATTACCTGACGAAACTGCCCACCGGAACGCTGCCAACACTCCCCATCTTGCTGGCGCTGGCGCTGCTGGTCATGGCGCAGGGCGAACCGGCACAGGCGACAGCCATCTATCACGACCTGCGCGCTTTCCAGGGGTACTGCTGCTGGTTCCTGGTAGATCGGGTGTTGGGTGAGCTTGCCACCTTCGCTGGCGATTGGAACGCAGCAGAAATGCACCTGGCGCGGGCGGAAGCGGTGGCTCGGCGCGAAGGCTTGCTGCCGGAACTGGCGCGAACGCTGCGGGGGCGGGCGCATGCAGCGCTGGCACGCGGCAAAGAGAACGCCATGCCCCAGGCAGACGCATATCTGAAAGAAGCGCTGGCGCTCTTTAACAAGCTCGCCATGCGCAAGTCCGCCGATGAACTTCGCTCCCAGCTTGGTCAGCGCGCGCCGCAGCCGGAGAAGCCGAGGGTTCCAACGCTGCCCGCTGACATCACGCAGCGAGAGATTGAAATCTTACGGCTGGTTGCCGAAGGGAAAAGCAATGGTCAGATTGCCAGGCAGCTTCACCTCAGCGAGAAAACGGTTGCCAACCACCTGACCACTATTTTTCACAAGACAGCCAGCGAAAATCGCGCGGCGGCAGCGGCATTTGCCATACGGCATGGACTCTTTTAACGGACCGCCAGCCCTGGAATATCCAGTCCGCTTTAAAGAGCGGCGTTTTACTCGCAGCGCTGCCTTCCCCCAGGCGGGGCACGGCTGGCCTGGCTAAACGTTGAGCCGCCTGGAAGGCGGCTCAACGAAACCTGATGCCCTGCTGGGCCTGGCCCCCAACATTCGGGATGACCCATCCTGGCCGCTTTTCATCATTTGATCGACGAAGGCATATTTTTCTCTTCCGCAGGCCCGGGGACATCCAGCGAGAAATAGTTATAGATAGATTTGCACACTCGATTGATCTCGCCCTTGGTCAGTTCAGGAAACATGGGAAGCGAGAGGATGCGGCTGGCAAGCCGCTCGGTGACGGGCAGCGACCCGCGAGGAGGGGCGAACGCAGCGCAGGCTGGCTGGAGGTGCAGCGGCACCGGATAATGGATGCCTGTCTGTATGCCCTGGGCGGCAAGGGCAGCGCGCAGCCCATCGCGATCATCGGTCTCGATCACATAGGCATGGTAGACGTGCTGGGTGCCTTGCCGCTCGAATGGCAGGGTCACACAGCCACCTAATTGATCGGTGTAAGTCGCAGCGTGCGACCGGCGAAGCTGGTTCCACTCATCAAGCCTGCGCAGTTTGATGCGCAGCACGACAGCTTGAAGCTCGTCCAGGTGACTGTTCATCCCAAGGGTTTCGTAGTGATAGCGACTGGTGGACCCGTGATCGCGCAGCAGCCGCACGCGCTCGGCAAAGGTGCGGTTGTTCGTTGTGACGATGCCGGCTTCCCCATACGCGCCAAGATTTTTGCTGAAGTGGAACCCAAACGCGCCTATATCGCTCAACCCGCCCACGCGATGCCCTTCGTAGCTGGCTCCCTGGGCCTGCGAGGCATCCTCGATCATCAGCAGCCCATACTTGTCAGCAAGCACCTGCAAGGGGTACATGTCTGCGGCTTGCCCGTGAAGGTGAACCGGCAGCAGCGCGCATGTGCGCGAGGTAATCGCCGCGGGCACCTGCTTGGGGTCCATGGTGGCCGTTTCCGGCTCGACATCCACAAAGACGGGTTTTGCGCCGACCATGACTATCGCTTCTACTGCCGAAATAAAGGCGTTGGCGACCGTGATGACTTCATCTCCTGGGCCGATATCGCAGGCACGCAACGCCAGATAGAGGGCATCGGTCCCCGAGGCGACCCCAACCGCCTCGGCGGTGCCACAATAATCAGCGAACTCGCGCTCGAATGTGCGCAGATTGGGACCGAGAAAGAGTTCCATCCCGCTCAAGGTGGCATCGACGGCTTGCAAAACGTCGTTACGGATCGTTTGATACTGGCGTTGTAAATCGACCAGCCTGACTTCCTGTCTCATCTATTTCTCCGGTTGTACTGGGTGAGCGCCATCTCATTTGGAAGCGTTGATTACCGGCAAGCTGCGCAGCCTGCCGGATGTGTCGCGATGTCCAGACACAAAGGAAGCCACGGTCCCTTTCACCAGATCGCTGGCAACGCTGGCAACCGTGGGGGTGTGGCAAAGCATATTCGTATAGGATGCGTTCGCCAGCGGGCAATAGCACTCGCCGGCTTTAATGCTCTTGCGCAGTTCGTTCGCTTTCGTTGTGCGCCAGGCTGCCTTAAAATCGTAGTTGTGTTCGCGCAGGTTGCCCACCGCTTCCGCACGGATGCAGCACGTCCACACATCGCCATTGGGGGCAATCTGCGCCGAGGCAATCCCGGCCAGGCAGGGAATGACCTGCCGCTTTTCGGTCAGGGTACGCTTCACCAGGTCATAGTATCGGTCGCGGAATGCCTGCGTCACGCGAGACACGCCGCTGAACTCGGCGTTGTGGATGCCTTCTTGCAAGCGCTCGATGACAGCCTGATACCTGGGCGCTGTGGGCGTGATGCCCATGCCCACCGTATCCAGTTCAACACGCTCCTCAGCAATTTCGCTGATGAATGAATCCGGCTTCAACTCGTCGCGCACAAAGGCATAGATGGTCTCAAACTCGTCGATATTGAAATTGGAGATTACCGTGTGGACGCCGAGGGTGACGTTTTTATATCGCCCTTTGAGGGTCTTCAGGCCCGCGTAGGTGCGCATGGCGCGCTCAAAATTCCCCTTGACGCCGCGCACCACATCATGCTTTTCGCCCACGCCATCCAGCGAAAGGTTGATAATGACCTCGCTGGCTGGCGCGGCTTGCAAGATGCGCTCGACCCGGCCCGGAATGAGCTTATCCTGAATGCCATTGGTCGGGATGTTGATGATGCCAGGCCGACAATGCCTGTAGGCTGCGCCGATGATCTCCGGCAGGTCTTTGCGCAGCGTCGGCTCGCCGCCGCTGAAGGTAAACCAGTAGGCATCTCTGCCGATGGACGCGAAGGTTTTATCGTATTCTTCCAGGGTGAAATCATCGTTGGGTCGCTGCCAGACGTTACACGTCTTGCAACGCGAGTTACAGCGGTAACTGACGCTGATCGTCAGATTCATGGGCAGCGCCAGCGGTTTCCCTGACGCATACGCTGCCTGCATTTTGGCTATTTTCGGGAGGACTTCCAGCATCTCTCATTCTTTCTTATGCACTCACAGGACACAGCCCCTCGCGCTCTTAGTGTAGAGGGGGAGCCGAGAGGAGTCCAGTTTCCAACGTATCAGCAGTGATGACTAAGGTATCTGTTTCGGGGTGAGGAAGAAGCTGCTCTTCGCGCTCCGGGCGAGCGGCTTCGGCTGGCTTTTTCCAGACGGCGGAGGCGTTTATCCCAAGGGTTTTCAGGCAGGTCATTCCGCTGGCGCACATGAGCAGGGCTGCCCAGGGGTGCGAAAAGAGGAACATGGCGATCACATCGCCGGGGGGCAGGTGGAGCAAGCCCCCAAACACCAGCAGCCCGACCGCCTCATTGCTGCCTAGCTGGCCGGGCGGTGTGGGCAAAATAAAGAACATGTTATAGAGGGTGTAGCCAAAGAGCGCTTCCCCAAAGGGAAGGGGAAAACCGACCATCCAGAAGATCAACATGGCAAAGAGGCTGTCGCAGCACAGCGCCAGGCACGTCAGCCCCACTGCCGGAATGAAGACCTGAGGGCGGCTCACGCCCATCAGCAGCGAGTCGACAAAACCGGTGGCGAAGGTTTCGACCTTGCTGCCAAAAGCCCTGGGCAGCATGAGCGTCATTTTCTTGATGAGCAGCGCAGCGGCGGCGCGTTTCCAGGCCGCCAACGCCACCAGGAAGGCCAGGCAGAGGAACAGGCCGCCAACGATGCCCAGCACCACCCAGAGCTTGGTGTCCAGATGCAGGCCCAGGAAGGGCACCAGCGCCATAATCACCAGCGCCGGAAGGAGATCAAGCGACCGATCCATGGCAACCGTGGGCAGCGAGCGGTTGACGGGGATGCCCGCCACTCGTTTGAGGATGAGCGTCTTGGCAAGTTCGCCACTGCTGAATGACAGCAGGAAGTTGACAAAGATGCCGATCAGATACACGCGAACGGCGGTCCATGTGCTGACCGGAGCGACAGCATTGAGGAAGAGTTTCCAGCGCGCGCCCCGCAGCGAGAAGGCCAGCAGGAACGCGGCCCCCGCGAGCAGCGCCAGCACCATGCCGCGCGGCGTGACCAGATGCCGCTCTAGCACTGCCAGTCCCGCAAGCACGTTGACAAAGCGCGAGACCAGCAACAGCAGGCCCATCCCGATCAAGAGGCCGATACTTATCTTTATCGCCAGAGGTCTGCGTGCGCCTTTCATGGATGGGATGCCCCCACTTCCCCGACGGGCGCGGCTTGACCGGCAGAGATGGCCGCTGGTTGTTGCATGCCACCGGCGTTGAACCAGGCGGCAGACAACCTGATGCCTTCGCGGATGCTGACCATGGGTTCATAGCCTAGCTCGCGGCGCGCCTTTTCGATGCTATGACGGTTGGCGGTGCCAAACATCATCGCGCCCAGCCGCGTCACCATTGGTGTGGTATGCGTCAGCGCGGCCATTTTTTCCGCAACCATGCTGCCATAGTACAGCGGCAGATAGGGCACATGCAGCGCGGGGCGTTTGCCCCCGACAGCATCGGCAATGGCATTGAATAGCTCTTGTTGGGTCAGCGGGCAATCATTCGAGATGTTATAGACATTGCCCGGCGCGGCGGGATGATATGCCGCGAGCAGAAAGCCCTGCACGACATCGGTCACATAGCAAAAGGGCAGCGTGTTGTCTCCGCGCCCGACAATCAGCCCCTTGCCGTTCTTCAGGCGCTGCGCGATGCGCCCGAAATGCAGCCGATCTCCCGGGCCAAAGAAGGTGCCCGGGCGAATGACCACCGTCTCCATCGTGCCCAGGAGCGCCAGCCGCCGGATGAGGCGATCACCCTCTGCCTTGGAAATGCTGTAGGGGTCAGGGTCAGGCCGCATGGGGTCATCTTCGGTCAGGAAGCGGCCATGGCCGAGGCCATAGACGTTGTGCGAACTGGTATGCACGAAGCGGCGCGCGCCTGCCGCTTGCGCGGCCCGATAGAGTTGTTCCGAGCCAAGCACATTCACGCGGCGATAGTCGGCCAGCGGGCGATTGACCCCCATCATGCCCGCCAGATGAAAGATGGTATCTACGCCCTGGACGGCTGGGGCCAGTGTGGCGGCATCCGTCACATCGCCCCGCAGCACCTCCACGCCCTGCGCCTGCAATCGTTCCGCATTTTCTATCGGCAAGACCAGCGCGCGAATCCGCTCCCCGCGCTGCTGCAATGCCTGAATCAGATGTCCCCCCAGCAAACCGGTCGCGCCGGTAATCAAAACGGTCATTGAGCAATCTTTCCCTTCTTCGATGAGTCAATCAGGTAGCCATGGGTGTAGTACCAATCAACCGTGCGCTTGATGCCGTCTTCCAGGGCAACCAGCGGTGTGTAGTGCAATTCCACTCTGGCCCGGCTGATGTCATACGCGCGGCTGTTGGTGAGGAATTGGACGCGGCTGCGCGTGAGCGGCGCGCGCTCGCCCTGCATGCCCGGCACGACGGCAAAGACATCTGCGGCGAGGTTGGCAAGCCAGAGCGGGATATTTCCAGCGGGCAGCCTTCTATCCAATGCCTGGGCGATCGTCGCGGCGAGCGCGCGCACGGTGACGGGATGCGCGCCCGCAATGTTGTAGCTGCGCCCGGCAGCTTGCGGGCGCTCGGCGCAGAGCAGCAGGGCTGCTATCAGATCGTCGATGTAGACCGGATGGAGCGCGGCTTTCCCGCCCGCGATGACGCGAAACAGCCCCTTTTGAATCGACGCAAAAAAGCCCAAGAGATGCAGATCACCCGGCCCATAGACCAGCCCGGGCCGAACAATCGTCACGGGGAGACGGTTTTCCTGGCAGGCTTTCAGCGCGAGCAATTCCCCCATCAATTTGGTCGCTTCATAGGCGTTTGTCGGAGCAAAAGGGGCATCTTCGGCCACAGGGGTCGCATCCGTGACACCGAAGACGCCCGTCGTGCTCACGTAGACAAGGCGCTGGAGCCGCTGCTGCCCCTGGCAGGCTCTGAGCAGCGCGCGCGTGCCCTCCACATGCGTTTGCTGATAGAGTGCTGCCGGGGCAGCAGGATGATAAAGGCGGCCAGCGAGGTGATAGATGATAGCTGCCCCATTAACGGCCTGCTGGACTTGCTCCACATCCGTGATCTCTCCCTGGATGATGGTGACCGCCTCGCCAAAGCGATGACGCGCGTGACGCGCATCGCGGGCCAGAATACGTACTGAGTGCTGCTGGTGGAGGAGCGCGGCCACCAGGCTGCTGCCAAGAAAGCCCGTCGCACCTGTGACTGCGATGGTCATGCTGGCCCCCTCGCGCCGGAATAGCCTTTGACGCGGATGGCGTGTTCGGGACAGGCGTCATAGCACAACAGGCAGCGCTGACAGGTCTTCGGATTCACGCGCAGCGTCTTCAGGTCAATTACCTGTGGCAGCGGGCAGGCTTCGACGCACAGACCGCAGCGCGTACACTGCGCTTCGTCGATGTGCGGGCGCGTGCCAACCATCCCGGTACCATAGAGCGTCGTGCAGAAGTGTTTGCCGCGCTCGGCAAGCCAGCTATAGGGATAGTCCAACGGATACATCAGCCAGAAGATGAAGTGATAGAGCGGCTTTTGCCGGGGAAGACGAAACTGCTTGAGCGCGCCAGCCACTTCGCTTTGCAGCGTGAAAGCGGGCTTGCCCAACTGCTCCAGCGCCAGCTTCAGGTGAGGAACAGCACGCGGCTGCACGCCAACAAGCTGGCAACAAGCCACATCGACGGCCAGACTGTCGCGCCCGGCCACCAGCACGTTCAGGTTCGCTGGCTCGCCATAGAGCGGGCCTTCGCCATCCTGGCCCACGCTGCCATCGACAATGGTCAGATCGGGCTTGATGCCGCGATTCATGTCAACGATGCACTGGGCAATCCCCAGCGTGTGCATGGCCCGCCGGTCGGGCCGGGGCAGAATGCCCATCGGGTTCTTCAGCGCCAGCGTCATGGTCGAGACGACATGCGTTTTGAGCACGGGCAGATTGATGAAGCAGGCATCTTGCATAAAGCGGGGGATGTGAAAGCGGCGCAAGCGCTTCGCCCCGGCAGGGCGCAGTTCAATCCAATCCTCTTCGCCGCCCTCCGGGTCGATGCGGGCGATGCGGATGCCATGCTCGGCGCAGAATTGCTCAACGCCCAGGATGGTATAGGTCGATTCGCGGTCAAACTCGGTGCCGGGGATTTCGCACAGCACCGGCTCGGCCCCGGCAGCGCGGACCTCTTCAGCGACCGCTTTGAGCAAGGCAAAGCTGGTGGTTGAACCGGTCTCGGCAGGGCGGCCCGCCACAAAGTTGGGCTTGAGGATGGCAATCTTCGCGCCACTGAGGATCGCATCCATGCCGCCCAGGAGTGCCAGCGCGCGATGCGCCGCGCTTTCGATGCCGTCGAACGTGCGCGTGACGGTCACCGCATTAAGAGATAGCTGTGTTGCCAGCATAGTGATTCCTGCTTCTCCCTTTCGGGGCAAACGTAAGCGAACTGTAGGTGACCGTTACCTTGACCAGCCGACCGCGCAGCCCAATGCGCACGGGCGTGGCTTGCAGCGTCTCCTGGATGCGCTGCGCCACCAGTTCAGCGCCATGTTGTTCCGCGCGGATGACGGCGGTCAGAATGCCTGGCCCGCTCAGCGCCAGTTTATCCGCCTTGCGTAACCTGGCGCGCGCCAGCGGAAGGAGCTTCCGGGCGGCCTCGGTGGCTTCGCGGTCCTGGCGCTCCTGGTGAGCGCCATCGGCTTCGCCATCCTCTACAATCACGCGAAAAACCAGCACGCTCTGCGCGTTGCACAGACGGCGCACCTTGACGGCTCCGGCTTCCAGGTCTTTGGTGGAGTCCACCATCTGCCAGACCTGATGCTCATGCTTGCGCTGATAGTCATAGCATCCTTGCAAGCGGGCGATACCTTCAAGGAAGACGGTTCCTAAGCTCCACAACGCCTGGCGAGGCGTGCTGAAGGCGAAGTCACGGCAGGCAATAAGCTGACGCGCAATGGGCGTGACGTTCATTGTCGAGGCGGCATATTTCTGGCGCTCGCGCACCTGCAAGTGCCCGGCGAAGATGCGGCGGCGCTGTTTGAGGAAGTCGCGAAGCGTGAGCGGACCCTTGTTATAGACAATGCAGCCGGGTTCATAGATCAATTGATAGCCCAGTTGGGAAATGAGGGCTTGAATGGAGATTTCATCGACGGCGCTGTCTGCCGGAATGCCAGCAATCACATTGCGGAAGGCGATCACTTCCCCCAGCTTTGGGCGAATGCGCGCCAGCGCATCGTGCAGCCGCCAGAGCAGATGGACCGCGTGGCCCATAAATGTCGCGGAGTCATTCACAGGGATGGGATGACCCCCGACCATGCCAATGTTGGGGTCGGCAAACGGGGTGCATAGATACTCTATCGCCGTGGATTCAGGAATGACATCAGCGCCAATCAGCATGACCACCGGGCTGATGGCTTGCTTGAGAAATACATTGATGGCGGATGCCTTGCCTTCGCGCTTTTCCTGGATGCACACGCGCACCCGAGGCTCCTTGCGGGCAATGTCCGCCAAAATCGGCACGGTCTTATCAGTGCAGCCGCTGGCAACCACAATGACTTCTTGAATAGAGACGGAAGGAGCCTGCTGGTGCAGAATCGCCTCCACTGTGCGCCTGATATTGGCTTCTTCGTTGTAGGCCATAATGCCCACGCTACAGTTGATCGCTGCGTTATCCGGCTGCTCGTTCCCATGGAGCACTACTGCTTCGGTCAATACCTGCCGCGCCATGACGGCTTCCTTTCCAGTATGCAGGACATTCTCCGTTTGCCACGTGGCAAAGTATGGCGCGCTTGATTTCCAGAAACAAGCTACCAATGGGTCACGAAAAGGTGCTTTGGTATCTCCTTCTGAAGCATGTCCACAAGAGACTAGGTATTTCTTCCCTATTTGCCATCTTTCTGGCATCCTGAAAAATAGGGAAGTTTTACCCATGTGGAAACGAGCTGCCACAACGTATACTGTCGCTAAGCGTTAGCTTGGAGCCAACCTGACGAGGGATGGCCTCTCGTTCTCTAAGGATGGAGTGTGCTTTATGAATCACTCGCTGAAGAATCACGCGCCTCTCCTCGTAGCCTATCAGCAGGACACGCCTGCTGCGTATGATGAGACTACCTCAGCAACACATCCAATCTTGATCGTCAGTGATGACCCGCACATGCTGAAGCTGATGGCAGGCACGCTGGAGGATGCGGGCTATACCGTGGCGGCTGTCGCAAGCGGCTGGGAAGCGGTGCGGTGGATTCAAGCCGCCCGAGCCGTTGGCGAATTACCTGCCCTGATCTTGCTTGATCTCGCGCTGCCGGGCATATGCCGGTCCCAGATGGCCGAAGCGCTGCGCCAGCCAGGGCGAGGAGTGGTCGAGCCGATCATTGTAACCAGCGCCATGCAGCCCACCCACCCGCGCGCGTGACTCAGGCACTCGGCGATTCATGACGTTTTCTTTTCAGGCAGGCCATATCTTATCCCAAGCGTTCGGCGGTTCCATCTCCCTGCGAGAGATGGAACCGCCGAACGCCTCTTGTGGGCAACCTCATGCATCGCCGCGTACGCACGTTGGGAATATGTCCAGTTTTAAAAATGTATGAAGAGAGGCTCCTGAAACCCATCGAGAAGAGGCTGAAAAAAATGGAAGAGCGGGCATTCGACTATGATCTAATCCCTGTTCGTGTGCTCATAGTCGATGATTGCGTCATTCTGCGGCAAGGCATGCGTTTGCTGTTGAATCGGGACGCTGGCTTTGAAGTGGTGGGCGAGGCCGAAAACGAGCAGACGGCATTGCGCCTCACCAAGATACTCCAACCTGATACGGTTTTATTGAACAATCTCCTGGGAAAAGCGAACGGGCTGAATGTTGCCAGGCAACTGCTGCATAGCTGCCCCGATGCCCGCATCGTGCTTATTTCTGGTTCCGACGATGAATCGCTGCTCTTTCACGCGCTGCGCATCGGCATCTATGGCTATTTGCACAACACATTGTCGATTGGCGATGTCCAGAAAGCGCTGCGGGCTGCAAAACGCGGTGAGCGCTTTCTTGGGAAAGAGCAAGCCATCACCCAGTTGGTGCTGGAGTTCCGCAGATTGACCCAGGAATATGGCCGCCTCTGTCGCGGGCTAACGGCCTTAGACGTTGAGCTTATGCGCTTCGTCTCCGATGGCTATAGCAATCGAGAGATCGGCGGGCGGTTGTTCTGGAGCGAGGTACAGGTCAAACGAAAGATGCAGGATATTTACCGGAAGTTGCAGGTGGCTGATCGCGCGCAGGCCGTTGCGGAGGCCATGCGGCTTGGCCTCATCTGACTTCACAAGCGGAATGATACGTTTGCTCTCGTTCTCGATACTTTTAGTTCTTGTACAGCGCAGGCCCGTCCTTATATGCTCTACTTTGATTTTATTTGGTAGATAGTTGGCCGGGAAGCCTGGAAGAGACGACGATGGCAGAGTGCCCAAAATGTCTAACCGTGAATGAAGATGACGCGAAAAATTGCCGAGCGTGCCGTATCAACCTGTATTGGGCCTTTCAGCATTATGAAGAGCTTGTGGCGATACGCCAGGCACACCGGTTAGCGCCTCAGCAAGAGACGCCGGTCTTTTTGCTCGACACCAGCGCCAGAATCGATACCGGGCCACAGGCTGGCTGGCTGCGCAGCACCATCAAAAAGTTTGGATTCAAAGACGCCGGGAAAAAAGTTTCTACGATCACGGAGTAACTCATGAAGGTTCTGGTCACAGGGGCTGCTGGTTTTATCGGCAGCCATCTGGTTGATAGATTGTTGGAGCGTGGCGATGACGTGCGCGCGCTGGTGCGACCCGGTGAAGATACCAGGTACTTGCAGACATTAGCCGATGTGGAAATCAGACAAGGCGATGTCACTGATGCCGCCTCGCTCACCTGCGCGGTGAAAGGAGTGCAGCGGGTCTATCATCTGGCCGCCAGGACTGGCCCATGGGGACCGGAAGAGGCGTACACCGCTGTCAACGTGCAAGGCGTGACTAACCTGATCTTCGCGGCCATGGACGCGGGCGTGCAGCGCATCGTCCATACCAGTTCCATTACGGTCTATGGGCATCACCTGCGCGGCGTGGTCGCTGAGGATGATGGCTATCACTGCGAACAGAACCCCTATAGCCGGTCAAAAATTGCGGGTGAACGGGCGGTTTTCAAGCTGGTGAACGCGCACGGCGCGCCGGTCGTCGTAGTACGACCAGCATGGGTGTATGGGCCACGCGATCATGCCAGCTTCGGTCGCCTGGTCAGCCGCATTGAGCAGGGCAAGGGTTTGCTCATCGGCAATGGGAAAAATCATGTGCCAGTGGTCTATGTGCGCGATGTCGCCCAGGGCATCATCAAAGCGGGCGAGGCTGGAAATCAGGTTGTTGGGCAAGCCTACACCCTGGCTGATGATCGCCCGGTGACGCAAATCGACTATATGAATACGATCGCGGGCGCGCTGCGCGTGCCGCCGGTATCGCGCCATCTCCCTTTTTCGGCGCTCTACGCTGCCGGGCGCGCTGCTGAAACGCTCTGGCGGTCGAGCGTGTGCCAGAGTGTTTCAGCAGCGCCGCCGCTCACAACCTATGGCGTGACGCTCCTTGGCAGAGAGCAGCGGTTCTCCATCGAAAAGGCGCGGCGCGACCTGGGATACGCACCTGAATATGACGTGAAGCGCGGCATAACAGAAGGAATCGCCTGGTTTCGCCACTCTGGAAAATGCTATGGTTCACCATGTTAGAAAAAAGCCTTGATTGCTTACGAGTACTTATCATCGACGATCACGTCCTGCTGCGCGAAGCCCTCTGCGCGATCTTGAGCAAAGAAGCCGATTTCGAGGTGGTGGGCTGGACCTCGCCAGAGATGGCCCAGGCGCGGGCAAAAGCACTGCGGCCAGATGTGATCTTATTTGCCATTGCCTCGGAAACGACGGATTGGCCTGGCCTGGCAAAGCAGTTATTGGGCTGCTGCCCCGCGAGCCGCATCACGATCTTTACGAGCGTTGACGACGAAAATCTGCTGCTGGATGCCATCCAGGCAGGGGTACATGGCTACTTACATAAGACCGTCTCGGTTCCTGATGTGCTGGCGGCGCTGCGGTCGATCTCCCAGGGAGGGCAGGCGATCATGGGGCGGCACGCGGCGAAACTGGAACTGAAATGCAGCAGGCACGCCGCGCACGACCAGCCCGCCGCGCGTGCAGCCCTCAACACCAAGGAGGTGGAAATCCTCCGCCTGGCCGCGCAAGGCAACAGCAACAAGGAAATCGGCATATCGCTCTATTGGAGTGAGATTACCATCAAGCGCAAAATGCAAGAAATCTATCAAAAGCTTCAGGCCAGGGACCGGGCGCACGCGGTAGCCGAAGCGCTGCGTTTGGGACTGATCTAACAGACCCCTCTTGTTTGCGTGCATGATTTTCGCCTCTTTCCGAAAAGTGGCCGTAAGGAAATAGCCAATGTTCACTCCTAAAGCTCGCTTGCTGATCTCTCGCCTGGCGGCGCTGCTGGCGATTGTGGTAACGCTGGGCATCCTGGGTTTCTCTCTGCAACTTGGCGGGATAAACCAGCAGCCCTCAACCGGGCAGAGACAACCTTTGCCATCCATTCCGGCGCAGCCTTTCCCATCAGTGACCCCGCTGCCGCGTCAGTTCGAGGCGCTTTCCATCGCCGGCAACCAGATTGTCGATGCCGAGGGCCAGGCTGTCACGCTGGTGGGCGTGAACCGTTCCTCACTGGAGTACCTTTGCTCCGGCGATGGGCATTTCCAGCTTGCCGATTTTCTTGCCATGCGTTCCTGGGGGATGAATATTGTGCGCATCTCGCTTTCCTCCGAGTTCTGGGCAAACGCCGATAACCGTTGCCCAGGCTATCGCCAGACCGTGCGGGCGGCGATAGCCAACGCCGAGCAGGCAGGACTCTATGTCATCCTGGATTTACAGTGGAACGCGCCGTTCAACCTGCCTGATGACTCCAAATATGGCGGCGGGCAATATCCCCTGCCAGACAGCGCAAAAGACCTCGCGTTCTGGCAGGACATCGCCAGGCTCTATCGTTCGGACCCGGCGGTGCTCTTCGACCTGTTTGGCGAGCCGCACGATATTTCGTGGGACGCCTGGTACAACGGCGGGCCGCTGGATACTCAGCTTTATCAAGGCAATCATCCTGCTGGCGGAGACGAAACCTATGAGGCTATCGGCATGCCCGCGCTCGCGGCGAAAGTGCGGGCCATCGCGCCAGAGAATCTCATCCTCATCAGCGGCCCGAATTGGGGGTTCGATCTCTCGGAGATTTCCACCCATCCGATTCAACTGCCGAATCTGCTCTATTCGACCCATCCTTTTGATTATGGCGGAAAAGAACCCGGCGATTGGCCGACGGCCTTTGGCAGCCTTACGCAGCATCAGGCGGTCATTGCTGCGGAGTTTGGCTCGTATAGCTGTCAGACGGACTATATCGCCACCGCCATTGCCTACTTCGAGGCACATCATATGTCCTGGCTGGCCTGGGGCTGGACGCCTGGCCCCTGTGGCGCTCCCAGTCTGCTGAAGGACTGGGCAGGCACGCCCATCAGCCCCTATGGAGACTACATTCGCCAGCAGATGCTGGCTGCCGCTCGCGCCGGATTAGTAAAAACGCCTGGACCCAGCGGGATATGCGTAGGGGAACCCCGAGCACAGATACAAGGCTGCCCCGTACCAGAGGCGACAGACCCTCACACGCGATGAATTGAGATAAAGACGATGGCGAGAAATCAGCAAGTAGAGGAACCTCAACAGCATGAGGAAGCTCAACAGTATATTGAGGCTGCCTCAAAAATTGTCATCCTGCATGGGCAAAAGTTCCGCCCGTTTGCGCCTTTTCAGCAAACGCTCTCCGCGTACAAAACCTTGACAGATTGGCAAAAGGTGACGCTCTGCGCCATGCTGCTGGGGTACGGTCTGCTGCTGGTGATGGATGGCATCCAGGCAGCCATATTAATTATTGGCTTGATGACCTTCCTCTATCTTGGCTCGTTATTCTTCAGCTTTCTCATCAGCATCATCGCGCTGGGCCAGCCAGGGGATGAGCACATCGACGACGCCAGCATCGCCGCGCTGGCTGATACGCACTGGCCGAGGTATACGATTCTCTGCCCGCTCTATCGCGAAACCGCCGTGGTGCCTCAATTTGTGCAGGCGATGCAGGCATTGGACTATCCGGCTGAGCAGTTGCAGATTCTTTGCCTCACCGAAGAAGAGGATGTGGAGACACGGGCCGCCATCAAAGCGATGAGCCTGCCCGATCATTTCAGCGTTGTGACGGTGCCAGCCGGGCAACCACGCACGAAGCCGCGCGCCTGTAACTTTGGGTTATTGCAGGCGACCGGGGACTATATCGTCATTTACGACGCAGAAGATATTCCCGAGCCGCTCCAGCTTAAGAAAGCCGTGCTGGCGTTTGCCAGCCATGGGCCAGACCTGGCCTGTGTGCAGGCCAAGCTGAACTACTATAACGCCAGACAGAACGTGCTGACGCGCCTGTTCACTGCCGAGTATTCCCTGTGGTTCGATCTGGTGCTGCCAGGCATGCAGGCTATGAAGCTGCCGCTGCCGCTGGGGGGCACGTCGAATCATTTTCGCGCCGAGATGCTGCGGAAAGTCGGCGCGTGGGACCCGTTCAATGTGACCGAAGATTGCGACCTGGGGCTGCGGCTGGCGTACTATCATCTGAAGACGGCTATCCTGGATTCGACCACCTATGAAGAAGCGAACTCGCAGGTCAAGAACTGGATACGCCAGCGGTCCCGCTGGATCAAGGGCTATCTGCAAACCTACCTGGTGTATATGCGTCAGCCGCTGCGCTTTTTACGCGAGGGGCGTCTGCGCGAGTTTTTCACCTTGCAACTGGTGATCGGCGGCAAGACCCTGGTGATGCTGGTCAATCCGTTGATGTGGCTGCTGGTCGCGCTCTACTTCCCCTTGCGGCCAATCCTGGGCGCTGTTTATAGAGAGTCTTTCCCCAACCCCGTTCTTTATATGGGCGCAACGTGCCTCATCGCTGGCAACTTCTTCTATCTGTATACGCTGCTCATCGGCTGCCTGAAGCGCGGGCAATATGGCCTCATCAAATGGAGCTTGCTCGCTCCCATCTATTGGGCCATGATGAGCATCGCTGCCTACAAGGCGCTCTTTCAGCTTGTGCTGAAGCCGCATTACTGGGAGAAGACCACGCACGGGCTACACCTGCGCGCGGCTCAGCCAGCCGTCGCTGCGTCGTCGGGAACAGCGAAGCCCGCCCAGAAACCGGCCATGCAGCGAATACGACTGGAGAAGCTGCCCCGTGAAACTGCGGCGGCGCAGGGGATTGCTATCGAATCCAGGGCAACCACGCCGCTGCCTGGCATCCAGCGCGCTGGAGCAGCAGTCGGGCGTCGTTCGGAGCGCCAGGCATGGCAGCGGTCGGGCAAAGACCCCTGGCTGTTCGCTACAATTGCCGTCGCGTGCATTGCCAGTATCGCTTCCTGCTGGTATTACTTCCAGCATCATGACATTCTGCTCTATGAAGATGCGTTCTCGCACCTGTCGATTGCCCGGCGCATCTTCGACAGCCCCACGCCAGGGTTGGCACAAGTGGGTGGCGTCTGGCTGCCTTTGCCGCACCTGTTGATGCTGCCCTTCATCTGGAATGACGATCTCTGGCGGACGGGCCTGGCCGGAAGTTTTCCCTCCATGCTGGCTTATGTTGTCACTTCCATCTATCTCTACCTGGCAGCCCGGCGCTTGACACGCAAAAGCGTGGTGAGTTTTGTCGGCGCGCTCGTTTTTCTGTTGAATCCCAATGTCTTGTATTTGCAGTCAACGCCGCTGAGCGAACTGGCGTGCATTGCCACCATGACGATGACCGGCTACTACTTTCTGGCGTGGGTGCAGGATGACGCTCCGAAGTATCTGGTGTTTGCGGCAGGAAGCACGTGTCTGGCGACGCTCACCCGCTACGATGCCTGGGTCTTGTTCCCCATGCTGCTGGTCTTTACCGTGCTCGTTGGATGGCTCAAGCGCCAACCATGGGCGCACATCGAAGGCACCCTGATCGTTTTCGGCATCTTTGGCGGCCTGGGCATCGGCCTCTGGCTCCTGTGGTGTGAGTTGATCTTCGGCGATCCGCTCTACTTTCAGCGCGGCCCGTACTCAGCGCAAACGCAGACCACGCTCTTTCTGCAAACCCATCCACTGGAGACCTATCACAACCTCTTTCAATCGTTGCGGTACTATCTCTTGCTCTGCGTGGATACGATGGGGCCGCTTGTGCTGCTGCTGGCGGCGCTATCGCTGGTCGTTTTTCTCTTACGCAGGCGATTCGCGCCGGAAATGTTGGCGGTGCTGGTGTTCCTGGCCCCGCTCTGTTTTTACATCGTTTCGCTGTATACCGGGCAAGCGAACCTGTACATTCCGCAGGTTGTCCCGGCGAATGCGGAAGAAAAAATATTCAATGTGCGCTTTGGGGCCGAGATGGTCGCGCCCGTCGCGCTGTTGCTGGCGCTCTTGCCCGGCCAGTGGTTCCCGAAGGCGTTCGGGCGCTCTGTGCTGCTCGCCGGTTCGTATCTCCTGGTGGGCGTGATCTTGCTGCAAACGGTCCTGATTGCGCGCGGCGGCGTCATCACCCTGGAGGATGGTCAATATGGTGGCTCGTGCGCGCCTGCCCATCAGATTAACGCCTACCTGTGGCAGCACTACGCGGGCGGTCTCATTCTCGAAAATATCTTCTCCTCCAAGATCGATGGAACAGAAGCGGGCGTAGACCTGAAGGATTTCATTTCGGAAAGCTCTGGTACGCTCTGGAAGGAAGCGCTGCGTGACCCGTCGATGGTGGACTGGATTATTGTTCGGCCAGGATTGAAGATCGACCCCATCGCCACGCACATCGACCTGAATAGCCCTGCCTTTCGCGCGCAGTTTTCGCTCGTTGTGCAGGAACCTGACGGCATCAACCTCTATCACCGCAATGGGCTGCCGCCGTTACCATCGCGCCCGCTCCCTGCTGGTTTTCTTACGACGCATCTGCTCTGTACGAAGAACAGCCTGGGATAGCGGCTGACGGAGGTGAAGGAACCCACGCGCCGGTAGGGCTAATGTACTCGCTGGCGCGTGGGCATGGCAAGTTGTGAAAGGAGCCATGCTCATGCCGTCAACCGCACCCTTCGAGCAGAGCCTCTTCGATTTCACCCTGCGCTATGAGCGCACCCATGGCGCGCAATATCACGCGCGCCCCCTCTCGCTTGTGCAGCAAGACATCCTCTATCGCTGCGATGGGCGCGTCACCACCGTTGATTTGGCCGACGAGGCGTTCGTTCCCCCATCCTGAAATCCGCGCCGCCCTCAACTTTCTCAGCGCGCATGGCCCGGTAAAAACGCTGATGCCAGAAGCCTGGCTGCTCAGGCCACATCCTCAGCATCAGCGCAGCCCCCTCCCGACGCTGCCGCTTCGCAAACGGCAGCAGCCCGCTCGCATGCCATACTTCCTGGGCAGGCTGAAGAAAGGCGGCGTGATGAAACACGCTTTCACGTTGTCTAAAATAATAGGGCAACATAGCCGATGGTATCCTGCCCGGTTTTACGCTATTCTAAAGTAGAAGAGAAGCAGCTTAGACAAGGAAAAACTCTATGGCGCAGCGCACCGATGAATCAGCGCCCGAACCTTCTGAAGAGCAGCCTGGGGAAGACCTGCCGCTGATCGAGCTAGAAACGCTGCTTGACCGCCCGCCTTCCTGGCGAAAGCGGCTGATCGAGATTGGCCTGGTCCTGCTGGCCGGGGTGGTGCTGCTGGCGATCTTTCAGAACACCATCATGCCTGCCAGGCCAGCGACTCCGGCTCCAGTGGTGGTGCCCACCAGGCCCAAACCGCCACCCGCGCTGCTCGTCTTCAGCAGTGTGAACTATGGCACGCTCACCGTGAACGGCAAACAACAGGCGGGCACGGTGCCCGCGCTGTTCTTCGTCCACAGCAACACCTATAACATCAGCCTGGACGCGCCGCCTTTCTCGCCCGTCTCTTGCCATCTGGACCTGGCGGCTGTGGAGTCGGCGGGCGAACCCTTCGACCAGGGCGACTGCATTGCCTTCCCACTTTCTAATGCCGACCCGCTCGCGCTCAATGGGGTGGTAGCCACGCCAACGATTCAGTTGTACATCTCGCTTGGCCTCAACGACCTGTCGCCAGGGCAGCACAGCCAGATCAGGAACTTGCTCACCCGTGCCTTGAATGCGCAGCAGACCTTGACCGTTCCTGCCGGTTCCTACTTCGCCACCGGCTTTTATGTGCCCACCACCATTTCCAGCCAGCGCGCCAGCGCTCCGCTGTCGGCCAGGGGCGTGGTCAGCTTCATCGATGACGAAGGGCAAGGGACTGACCGGCCCTGCGCCGGGCTTCTCTGCGTCCAACCCATCGGGCCTGGGGCGTTGACTCCTTCCAACGGCCACCTGTGGTCAATCAATGTCTGGCTGGCCTTACGCTGGCGCTTCAGCGACGCATCCGGCGCGGTGGTGAGCAATGTAAGCTTCGGGGGAGATACCTTCAGCGAGCAGGTAGGAGTTAACATCAGCCTCTTCCTGGCCTACGATCAGGCGCACGGCTGGACCGTCGCGCAAGATGACGCGGTGAATATGGCTGCCATCCAGGCGCAAGATACTTTTTGCGCAACGGGCGAAAACATCCTTCAGCAACTGCTGAATAACGCGAACGGCTACAGCACTAATGTGCTCAACGACCAGCGGGCGCAGGGCTGCGAAATCCAGGCGTATGCGTTTAATTCCTATCAGGGGGCGTTCCTCTGGCGCTTCGGCGTGCTGCTGGCTGTGGACAAGCAGGCCCACACTACTGCGCCGCAGCTACCGATGGCCCCGCAAGCAGAGGTTGACGCGCTGAGCGCGTGAGCACAGGCAGCACGCGGGCGCGGCCGTTTCGCAAGCCTCGTAACGCTTGCCGTAACGTTTTGCAGACGCCTGGCGTGCTATACTCGCAGCAGCAAGAGCAGTAGAACAAAGACCGACGATTTTTCGTCATTCCCCGCTGGCGATGTGTGTGAGAAGCATGAGGAGGAGCGCTATGACATTTCAGGAACACGCATTCAGCGAAGCCATGCCAGTGACTTCGGCCCCATTGTCAGGGCAGCGGTGGCAGCGCTGGCAGCGCGCCGCAAGGGGCGTCTGGGTGGTCCTTGCCCTCGTGCTGGCAGCCAACTTTGTTGCCAACCTCCCCAGCTACTACCAGTCCTCACAGGTTCTTTGTACCCAGCTCGAAACAGGGTGTCCCACCGGACAGCTCACCCCTGCCTATACCTATTTCCTGGCCCAGTTCCATCTCTCAGTTGCGGTTGTGGGCGTCCTCTTCGCCTCGCTCACCATCGCAGTATCTCTAGCCTATTGGGTGGTGGGCCTCTTGCTCTTCTGGCGCAAATCCCAAGAATGGATAGGCTTGTACGCTTCGCTGCTGCTTATCATGCTCGGCGCCATCAACATTTTCGGCTTCACAGCGGTGCAGGCACCCCAATTGGTCCAAATTCTGACCAACAGCATCGATACGGCAGTGTCGCTGGGAGGAATTGTCTTTTTCTTTATATTTCCCACCGGGCGGTTCACTCCGCTCTGGACGCTTGCCCTATGTATACTCTTTTTGCTGGGCACTCTGCCCTTTGTACCTCCGATTGTGGGCGTGTTGCTGTTCTCTCTCGTGATAGTGGTCCAGGTCTATCGCTATGTGCGTGTCTACGATGCGGTACAGCGGCAGCAAACCAAGTGGTTCGTCTTTGGCTTCGGTTTCGGTACCCTCTGCTTAGCCATCTATTATCTGCTCGGAGCGGTAGTGCCAGGTTTGGACGCGCCCGACTCGTGGTATCAACTGCTGAATCCGTTCACCTGGCTCTGGCTCTGGGCGCTGCTGCTGCTTAGCATCAGCATAGCGATTCTGCGCTATCGCCTGTGGGACATCGATGCCCTCATCAACAGAACGCTGGTCTATGCCAGCCTGACCGCCCTGTTGGTGGCCCTGTATGTCGGCCTCATTCTGGCCGCGCAAGCTGTGCTGCATGCCATCAATGGCACGCTGGACCAGCAGCCGCTCGTCATCGTCGGCTCGACGCTGATCATTGCCGCCCTCTTTCAGCCGGTGCGCCACCGAATCCAGAACCTGATTGACCGCCGCTTCTATCGCCGCAAGTATGATGCTGAAAAGGTGCTAGCCGCCTTCGGCGCAACGCTGCGCACTGAGGTTGACGTGGACACCTTACGCGACCAGTTATTGGCTGCCGTGCAAGAAACCATGCAGCCTGCCCATGTCACTCTCTGGCTGAACCAGCCCGGCCAGGCTGGGCAACATCCTTCTGAAGAAGCTGCGCTTTCTGAGGAAACCGCCCGGCGCGAGGTGGAAGCAGGCTAGATGCCCAGCAGCGCGCGACCCAGCCCCAGCAGCGCCGCGCCGCCGATCAGAAAGACGGTGTTGACGTTCCAGCGCAGCAGCAGCGCCAGGCTGACCAGTGCGATGACGGCGGTGAAGGGGTCGATGATGGACGCGCGCCCAAAGAGGATGGCCGCCGCCGCGATGGCTCCCAGCGCTCCCGCCGTGATGCCCTTGAGAAACGCTTTGGCGGTGGGCGCGTTGCGCACGCGCAGCAAGGGCGGCGTCAGGCTGAGCACCAGGATGAACGACGGCGCAAAGACGGCAATCGTCGCCACCACGCCGCCAGGAAAGCCCGCCACCGTATAGCCCGCAAAGGTGGCAACCGTTGTCACCGGGCCGGGCGTCAACTGTCCCAGCGCCAGCCCATCCACAAGCTGCCGCGTCGTCAGCCAGTGCGGCCCATCCACCAACTCTTGCTGCAAGAGCGGCGCGATCACCAGCCCACCGCCAAACATCAGCAGCCCGATCTTGAAGAAGACCAGCGCCACCGTCAGCAGCCCGGCAGTGGGCGCGGCAGCGGCTGCCAACGCCTTGCCCCACAGCAGCGGCGCGGCAATCATACTCTTGAGGCTGCTGTCAGATTTGGGCGCTTCCGGCGGAGGCGTGGCCGCTGCTTCCGGTTTCGCCGCTGCCTCGCGTATGAAGGAGCGGCGGAAGAGCAGTACACCCACCAGCCCGGCGATCAGCAGAATGGTGAGCAGATTGACCGATGGCGGCAGCAAGGGATGCACCACCAGCGCGCAGGCCAGCAGCGCGATAATCCAGGTTGCCAGATTGGTCAGCGCGGTCTTGCCGGTGCGATAGAGCGTGTTGACGATGATGCCGATCACCACCGGAGCGATGGCGACAAAGAGCGCGCCCACCTGCGGCAGCGAGCCATACTGTACATACGCCCAGGCCAGCGCCAGCACCAGCACAAACGCCGGAAAGATGAAGCACGCGCCGCTCACCAGCCCGCCCAGCAGCCCGGCGCGCAGATAGCCCAGATAGATGGAAAGCTGTGTCGAGGTCGGGCCAGGCAAGAGGTTGCAGATCGCCAGCCCTTCCAGAAACTGCTGGCGGGTGGCCCACTGGCGGCGCGTCACACACTGGTCTTCCATCAGGCCAACGTGCGCCAGCGGACCGCCAAAACCAACGACGCCCAGCCGCAAAAAAAGCGCGGCCAACGCGCGCAGCCGTTCCCCAAAGCCTGGCGTCTCCGAACGCATATCACACTCTCGTATCCTACTCTTCAAGCTGCTGCCCAGAAGGATTATACCGTACCAGACAGCAAGGCGCGCAAGCGCGCACCTCTAGCGCGGCGGGCCTTGCCGCACACGGGCACGCATGCCCTCCACGCCGCCCTGCGTCTCTGGCGTTTGCCAGACGCTTTCCAGCCACCACGTCACGCCCGCCTCTGCCCAGGGCTGCACAATCGCCATAGCCTGCTCGCGGTCATCGCCGGGCGTTTCGCCCTCCCAGATGATATCGAACGGCGTCGGAAGCTGGCGCTGCTCTTGCACAAACGCTTTGATGGCCGGAATATCGGCGGGCGTTATCTCTGTGTGCGCGAAGGAGCCATCAGTCTGCATCTTTGTCGGGATGATGCCATCGCAGCGCAGCACGCGCCGCATCGACTTCATGCGCGGCCACGCGCCCACCACCCAGATGGGCACGCGCGGCTGTTGCAGCGGCGTGGGCGCAAAGGTCACGTCGCGCAGATGATAGTGCTTGCCCGTGTAGCTGAACGGCTCGCCGCTCCAGAGGCCATCGAGAATATCCAGGCTTTCGTCCAGCATCTCCGCGCGCAGCTTGCGATCAACCTCCTCGCCCACTTTGGGAAAGCCGCTGTTGACGTGCTCGGGGCCAGCCGCTCCTAACCCCACCGGCAGCACGACGCGGCCACCGGACAGATGATCGAGCGTCGTCACCTCGCTGGCGACTTTCCAGGGCCGCCGACGCGAGAGCGGCGTCAGCATCGTGCCCAGGCGCACCCGCGACGTGACCATCGCCACCGCCGCGAGCGAGACCCAGGGGTCAATGCCCCAGATCAAATCCCAGACAAACACGCCATCCCAGCCTGCCGCTTCCGCCTCTTGCGCCAGATCGGCCAGCGTGCGCGCATCCACAGCCGGAAAAGTCACACCGTATTGCATAGCTACCTCCTCTTTGCTTATCGCGTATTTGACGCTTTCCTTGCGTTAAAAACAGGATAGCTGGCGCTTCATGACATCTGTTGTCATATTGTGCTGGTACAATAGTGATGAACGGCATGTAGGACTACGCGAAAGATGAGGCTCTGCCATGCGCGCTGATCGACTACTCTCCATCCTGCTGCTCTTGCAGACGCATCAACGGCTGACGGCGGGCGGCCTGGCAAAACGGCTGGAGGTCTCCGAGCGCACCATCCATCGGGACATGGAGGCGCTGGGCATGGCGGGCGTGCCGGTCACAGCGGAACGCGGCACAGGCGGCGGCTGGAGTCTGCTGGAGGGCTATCGTACCAACCTGACGGGCCTTACCGGCACTGAGGTGCAGGCGCTCTTACTCGCCAAGCCGTCGCGGCTGCTGGCCGATCTTGGTCTGCGCCAGGCTGCCGACGCCGCGCTGCTGAAGCTGCTGGCAGCCATGCCAGCCATGACGCGGCACGCCGCCGAGTACGCGCGCCAGCGCCTGCACGTGGACGGCGCTGGCTGGCACAAGGCCGAAGCTGTGCCCTATCTGCTGCCGATTCAAGAAGCCATCTGGCAGGAGCGCAAGCTGCGCCTGACCTATCAGCGTGGCGACGGCACAACGGTAGGGCGTCTGGCTGACCCGCTGGGTCTGGTGGCAAAGAGCGGCGTCTGGTATGTGGTGGCTGCTGTGGAAGGCGAACTGCGCAGCTATCGCGTCTCGCGTGTGCTGAGCGCCGAAGCGACAGAGACAACGTTCGCGCGCCCGCCAGACTTCGATCTGGCCGCCTTTTGGGAACACTCCACCGCCGAGTTCAAGGCCAATCTTCCCCGCTATCTGGTGACGCTGCGCGCCGACCCGTCCATCGTCTCTGCTATGCATTCTGCCGACCGCTACGCGCGCATCGAGCACGTCGGCTCGCCGGAAAGCGATGGCTGGGTCACGCTTTCCATGCGTTTTGAAGAAGAGCACAACGCCTGCGAATACGCGCTGCGCTTTGGCCCGCAGGTCGAAATCGTGGAACCGGAGGCGCTGCGCCAGCGCGTCATCCAGGCGGCAGCGGGCATCCTGGCGCGCTATGGGCAGCGCTGAATCTGCTTTGCCAGCAGACAGTCAAGCGCGGGCACAACACACTGTGCGCCGCGTCACGTTCCCCATTGTTGTGACTGGTCTGGACCTTGCGCGTACTGGCGTGTATCCTGTAGCGCCGCCGCCAGAGTTCCTCGCGCTCTGGCCCCGACAAGGAGCGTTCCTCCATGCCACAACAAACCGATCAGCTACCACAGGTCATAACCAGAAAGACGCGGCCACCCAGGCCGCTGGCCTCCAGACCGTGGGTGAGGCTGGGAACCATCGCCGTGCTGGTGTCGCTGCTGGGCAGCGGCCTCTGGCTGGTGTTCACCGCGCTGCAACAGCAGGTGACCGTCACCAACGGCGCGGACCGCTGGGCCAGCGATCAGCGGGCCACGGCGGCAACCATTCCCTTTGCAGCGCCTGCCGCAGCGCAGATACCGGTTGATCCGGCCTTCAGCGCGTATTATCAGGCGCACGGCGGGACAGAAACGCTGGGCGCGCCCATCACGGCGGCCTTTGCGACCCAGCAAGGCTGGATGCAGTTTTTCAGCGCCAGCGCGCTCATCCTGCCGGGAGTGCATCAGGCAACTTCTTCCCAGGCGAGCCAGGCAGATCAGCAGATCGCAAGCCTGCTTCAGAACGGCTTGAAAGATCGCCACAGCGGCGTGGTGCAGCTTCCGCTGCTCCAGAGCTTGCTGACGGTGGGCAGCCTGGCGTCAGTCGGCAATGGCGGCCTGACCTACGTTGATATGCGCAATGCCACGCACCCCGACCAGATGACACCTGCCCCCGCGACCAGGAACACGCCGCAGGGCGTCTTCATTCCTGAAGGCACGCGCGACGGCCAGCAGATCGGCCATACCATCCCTGCCGCCATGTGGGCGTATATCAACCGGCGCGACGTGTCGCCCGATGGCTGGCAAACCGATTTTGGCGCGCCGCTGACCGAAGCCATGGCTTTTGTTGACGTGCAATATGGCGTCACGCATCGCCTGCTGGTGCAGGCGTTCTGGCGCGGCGCGCTGGTCATGGACCGCAACGCCAGCGCCGATGGGCAGCCGCGCATTCAACCGCTGGATACCGGCGTGGCCTTTCTGCAAACCTTCGCTGGTGGGTCGCACGCCAGCGGCAGCGTCCGTGACATCCCAGAGGAAAACTCGCCCTGGGCATCGTTTGCCCAACTCTCGCCCGACCTTGCCCGCTATCTGGCGAGCCAGAGCAGCGGCACGGCTGCCGTCGTCTATGACCTGACGCGCCAGCGCTCCTACGCTTCCAACCTGGACCGCCAGTACCTCATGGGGCAAACAATCGGGCTGCCCATCGCTGTAGCATTTCTGGCGATGAAGGAGCAGCAGGGCCTACGTCCAACCGTCGATGAGACCAGCCAGTTGAAGGCACTGCTGGCAGCCAATGATGCGCGCGCCGAGGATGACGACGCGGGCGAAGCGATCTACAACGCGATTGGCCGGGCGCTGGGGCTGCGGGAATATCTGAATCAGATCGGCATCACCGGCATGACGCCCGAAAACGATGACAATCTTTACAGCCTGACCCACCCGCTGGCGATGGTCCAGTTGCTTGCGCTGCTGAAGGAAGGCAAGCTGCTGACCGCGCCGGACCGCGCCCTGGTGATGTCGCTGCTGGAGCATCCCGCGCCCGACCAGCAGGCGGGCGCGGGCGACACCAGCCCGCAGGGGGCGACTGTCGCCATGCAAGATGGCTGGGTGATGGGCACCGACGACCGCTGGGCCATGAACACTTCCGGCATCGTGACAGTGGGCGGCGAAACCTATGTGATTTCCGTCTTCTCGGCGCACCTGAACGCCCTTGCGGACGGGCAAGATATCGCGCGCCAGGTCTGCACGCGCGTGGCCTCGCTCTTGCACTGAGGTTACTCACTCAGTACAAGAGAGGAGGCCACATAGCCAGATGAAAGCAATTCGACTGTATGCGCAGGGCGGCCCGGTGCAGTTCGTCTATGAAGACGCGCCGCAGCCGCAGCCGCAGCATGGCGAAGTGCTGGTGCGCGTCTATGCCGCGGGGGTCACGCCCGCCGAACCGACCTGGCCGGGCATCTGGAAGACGAGCGCGGGCGCGCGGCGTTCCCAGCCGATTCCCGGCCACGATGTGGCGGGCATTGTGGAAGACGTTGGCCCCGGCGTGATGGGCGTGAGCATCGGCGAAGAGGTCTATGGCCTCACCGATTTTTCGCGGGATGGTGCGGAGGCCGAATACACGATTGCCCTGCCCGGCGAACTCGCGCCCCGGCCCCATGCGCTCGATCTCATTCAGGCGGCAGCCGTCCCACTGGCAGCCCTGACCGTCTGGCAGGCGTTTTTCGACCATGCCAACCTTTCCGCCGGGCAAACCATCCTCATTCACGGCGCGGCGGGCGGCGTGGGCACCTTTGCCGTGCAGATTGCCCACTGGGCAGGCGCGCGTGTCATCGCCACCGCCGCCGCGAATCGCCATGAACTGCTGCGCTCACTGGGAGCCGATGTCTTGATCGACTATACGACAACGCGCTTCGAGGATGTGGCGCGCGACGTGGATGTCGTGCTGGACGCGGTAGGCGGCGAAACGCTGGCGCGCTCGTGGGGCGTGCTCAAAAAGGGCGGCGTGCTGGTCTCGGTGGTCGAGCCGCCCTCCCAGGAGCGCGCCAGCGCGCTGGGCGTGCGCGCGCTGTTTTTCATCGTGCGGCCCAACCACGCCCAACTGACCCGCCTGAGCGAACTAATCGACGCCGGGCGCGTGCGGCCAGTGATCGCCGGGGTGCTGCCGCTGGCCCAGGCGCGCCAGGCATACCAGAGCCAGCATCGCAGTGGCAAGATGGTCTTGCAGGTGGTCGATGAGGACAAATTACTGCGTGATGTCGTCGAACGCGAGCACGAAGCGCTGGAAGACTACGACGAACTGGGCATGACTGGCGAAATGCAGGAGCGGGAGGCGTACCGCGAAGAGTTTGCCAGCGGCGAAGTCTCGCGCGAACTGCGCGAGATGCGCCACGGAGAGCTTGGCCCTAAAGCCTATGAATGGCTGGAAAAGGAGCGCGAACAGCAAACCGAACCGTAAGCGCGCAGGGGCAGCGGCTCCTCGATTTTTAACCTGCATTTAACCACAGTTCGGAAAAAGTAGCGTATGCTCTCTTTTGGGATAGCAAGAGCCATATAAAAATCGGAAATCCGCGCAAGAAAGAGAGCTATACGCTGTGGAACTCGATCACCTGCTGGCGGGCGAACCCTATCTGGTGTTTATGGGCATGCATGTGGCAAGCATCCAGGCCGAGGCCGTGGCGCTGCGCCTGCCCTTGCGCCAGGAAGTGACCAACCATTTAGGCATGGTACACGGCGGCGCGCAGTACGCGCTGGGCGAAGCCACCGCCATTGCCCTGGCAAGCCAGGCCCTTGGCGCGCAAGCCGGGCATATCAATCTGCTGACGGCCAGCGCTACCATCAGCTATCGCCGCCGCGCCCAGGGCGGGCTGATTGGGCGCGCAAGCCTGCCCCCCGAAGAGGTAAGCCGCCTGCGCGCCGCCTTTGCCGAACAGGGCCGCGTGCGCTTTCCCGTCGCGGTGGAACTGAGCGACGAGACTGATATGGTTGTGACCACCCTGAACGTTGATTGTGTGGCGCTGACCGCTGAGTAAGCGCTCGGCCCCTATACTGTGCGCAGTTCTGTGCCCAGGCTGACCAGCGCGCACAGCGCCAGCCCTGCCGCAATCAGCCCCAACACCGGACGCGGGCCAAGCGCCGCCAGCAGCGCGCCTCCGACCGCCGCGCCCAGCGGCTCAGCGCCATAGGACAGGAAGCGAAACGCGCTGTTGACGCGCCCCTGCAAGGCGTCGGGCGTCAGTTCCAGCCGATAGGAAACAAGCGTGACGCCATAGATCGGCCAGAGCAGGTTCGCCAGCCCATAGCCCACAACCACCAGCGCCGCCGTGGGCGCGACCACCAGCAGCAGCACGGCAACGGCCCAGAGCAGCACCGCGCCGATGATGACCTGCCCGAAGCGCAGCCGCGCCCTCAGCACAGGAGCCAGCACCGCGCCCAGTACGCCGCCCATGCCGCCCGCGCTGACGACAAAGCCCAGCGTCTGTACGTCCAGGTGCAGACTGGCGCGGCCCAGCACAATCACCGAGAGAGTCAGCGAGCTTTGCAGAAAATTGATGGCGGTGGTGAGCAAGACCATCAGGCGCAGCCGCCGCTGGCCCCACAGGAAGCGCAGCCCTTCGGCAATCTCTGCCCGCAGGCTGCCCCGGCTCGCTTCTGCTGGGGCGCGGTCCTTTTGGAAGGAGACGCGAATAAAGCGCAGCGAAATCACCGAGATCAAATAGGACACGCTGTCCATCAGATAGGCAAACATCGTGCCCATTTCGATGAACGGCGCGAGGCCAATGACGAACGCGCCCAGCGCCGGGCCAAGCAGCGCCCCGGCATACTCGTTGGCGGTGTCCAGCGAATAGGCGCGCGACAGGTGCGCCGGGTCCACCACCTGCGGCAGCGCGGAAATCTGGGCCAGGCTGAACAACACATAGGCCGTGCCCTCCACAAACGCCACCACAAAGACCTGCGCCAGCGTCAGATGCCCCAGCGCGAAAGCCAGCGGCAGTGACCCCAGCGCCAGCCAGCGCACCACATCGCAGCGAATCATTACCGCCTTGCGGTCCCAGCGATCAATCAGCGCGCCCGCTGGCAGACTGAACAGCAGATAGGGCGACTGACGCACCGCCGTCACGAAACCGGCCAGCGCGGGCGAACGGGTCAGCGCCAGCACCAGCAGCGGCATGGCAAACTGCGAAACGCCGGTGCCCACCGTCGAAATGCTCTGGCCGCTCCAGAGCATCAGAAAATCACGGTTACGCCAGAGCGCACGCGCGGGGCTGGCGTCTTCAGAAATGACAGGCTGACTCATACAACAACAATGCCCCTTCCACGGATGTTGTGGCAGACAAACACCATTTCAGCGGAGCACAGATGTGGGGGAGCGCGAGCGCGAGCAGCACCTACCAGCGCGCCAGTCTTCGCTGGCACGCGGAAGAAGCTTTGTCGAGCGAGAGCATTCGCCGACCAGCTTTGGAAGATGCTAAAGCGCTAGCAGTCAGCCGAAGGCAGGCATGGCAGGGCCTCTTCACCAAAAAGGGATGGGTCGATGACTCTGCCGTAGTATGGCACACAGAGCAAAGGGCTGTCAAAATGAGTCCTGTCGCTCTTGACAGCCACGCCGGGTGCCAGGTATACCAGAGGCATTCCTTTCTCCTGAGAAGCTGAGGAGATGCCTCTCCTGGGAGCAGGAATGCCCTGCTTCTGTCTTTGTCCTCCTGAAAACTGTCAGGAAAAGAGGAGGTGAGGTTCGCCTGCTCAGGGAATTTTTTTATAGAGCAGCGTGCCATCGCGCACACAGAACTTGGCCCCAGAGCGGTTGATAAAGCCGCAGGTGGGGCAGGCCAGGATATACTCATCGACTCTGGCTTCGGCCACCTTCAGGGCAGATAACTTCGTGCCATCCTTGATGCAGAACTTGGCGTCGGCACGGTTGATGAAGCCGCAGACCGGGCAGACGCGCCCGGCCTCCGCGCCGGGGGCCTTGGCGGCAACCTCTTTGTCAGGCGCTGGAGCGGTGATTTCCTTGCCGGGGGCATCCAGCGCAGTTTTCTGCACGGCAGGAAGGGTGAGCGTGATCGAGGGTTTGGAAGGCAGTTTCAGGGCGTGGCCTCCCGTGAGCGCCCGGCGAAACGCCTTCGCCAGTTCGCCCGCGCTGGCATAGCGTTGATGCGGGTCTTTTGCCAGCGCTTTCATCACCACATCTTCAATGTCCTGGGTCAGATTGCTGCGCAGGCCCACCAGCGGCGGCGGTGGCTCCAGAATATGTTTCATCACCACCGACCAGGGGCCGCCGCCTTCATCATCGAAGGGAACTTGTCCGGCCAGCATCTCATACAGCGTGACGCCCAGCGCGTACACATCGGCGCGCCAGTCCACAGGTGCGTCACCCCCTTGCTCCGGGGCAAGATAACACGGTGTGCCCCGAATACGCGCGCCATTCAGGGAAAAGGTCGGCGCAGAGGCCGGATTGACTCTGTTATCTGCGACGATCATCTTCGCCAGGCCAAAATCGCTCAGCATCAGACGGGAACCTTCCAAGAGAAGGTTCTGGGGCTTCACATCCCGATGGACAATGCCTTTGCTGTGGGCATAATCGAGCGCCGTCGCGGCCTGCTTCAAATAGTGCGACACGCGCTGGAGCGAGAGCGGCCTGCCGCCCCTGGCCGGGTCAAGTTGGGCATCGAGCGAGCCACCAGGAGCATAATACATCACCAGAAAGGCAATGCCCTTCTCGATACCAAAATCATAAACCGGCAGAATATTCGGATGATTCAGAGTGGCAACCAGCCTGGCCTCGTCTTGAAAACGATCCAGAAATGAGAGCGGCGCTGGCCCCTGCATCAGCGAGGGCAGCAGTACTTTGATGGCTACCGTGCGGGCGAGCCGTTCATGAACCGATGCATAGACCGCGCCCATGCCTCCATATCCCAGCAGCCGCCCCAGGCGGTAGCGTCCGATGCGTCTTCCTACAAGCGCTTGCAGAGCCTCCATATGGCTCACCTTCCCTGGCAGTGATGATAGGGCATGCCGAAGCAGAAAAGACCAGGTCTCGCGGTGGACTCGATTATAATACAACCATGGTCAAGAGGCATTTGGCTAGAATTGCCAGGATGGTCAGAACGCTTTAAGTGTTGTATGATATGCAGGGTTACAGATATACAACGCTCCCTTGAAGTCGTTCAAAAATCCGCCACGCCGCATCACTCTTTCGGGAGGAGGCACACATCCAGATGATGGCAACAGGCAAACCAGAGCAGCCATTCTGGCGCAAGCGCTCGTTCCAAATCCTGGCGGGTCTGTTTATGGCCGTGCAAGCGCTCTTGCTGCTGGCATTCGGCATAGAACTGCTCACCAGGTCTATCCCTTATGCTTCTATCGTCTGGTTGGGAGTCTCACAAGGGCTGCTGATCATCATTCTAGGCGCGTTCTATTTGCGCTGGCAGCAGATTATCTGGCCGATCATCGGCAGATGGGAGTTTACCCATCGGGTGGTGTCGAAGCTGGGGGCGCTGGGCATCATCTGCCTGGGCCTGGCCGTCACGTTGTGGTTCTTCTTCCGCTATCAGGGCTTGCAGCCATCCAACGTTTCCTATGGCTTCGCGTTGGCGCTGGTTATTCTCGGCCTGATTCTGCTCTCCTTTGGGATTCGGCGCGGGCTGAACTCGCAGACAGGCAACGGCTGATGGACACTGCCCGCGAGCCAGCGGCGCAAACTGCCCGCGCGTCCACGCGACGCGCGGGCATTCGTGGCTTTGTGGGGCTTGCGCCGCTGCTGGCGGCGTGTTTGTGGGGCGGCATGTATGTCGTCAGCCGCGCCAGCTTCAATGCCATCCCGCCCATTACGCTGGGGCTGCTGCGCGTCATCATCGGCGGGCTGACGCTCTGGCTGGCCCTGCGGCTGACGACGCGGCGCACGAGCGCGCAAGCCGCAGAGGCAAGCACGCGGGGCGACTGGTGGCGCTTTCTGCTGCTGGGCGGCACGCTGGCAGCGACGATCATCACGCAGTTTTGGGGGACGGCGCTGGCGAGCGCGCACGATGGCGCGCTGCTGACGACCATGACGCCCGTCTTTGTCGCGCCGCTGGCCTGGGCGCTGCTGGGCGAGCGCCCAGGCTGGCGCGTGCTGGGCGGCACCGGCCTGGCGCTGGCGGGCGTGGTCATCGTGGTCGCGGCCAATGTCAGCGCGGGCAGCAGCGCCTCGGCTGGCTCCTCATTGCTGGGCGACGCGCTGTTGTTGATTTCGGCGCTGTGCTGGGCGCTCTTCACAGTGCTGGGCGCGCCAATCGTGCGGCGGCGTTCCGCGCTGGTCGCCAGCACCTACGCTACGCTCTGGAGCATCCTCTTGCTCGCGCCGTTTGTGCCCTTCGAACTGGCCCGGCGTCCCTTTGGCGTGATTACGCCCGCGCTGGCGCTGGCCGTGCTCTATCTCGGCTGGGGCGCTACGTCGCTGGCCTGGTTCCTCTGGTATAAGGGCGTGGAGCGCCTGGACGCGGCGGTAGCCGCCGTCTTCTTCTTCGCGCAGCCGCTGGTCGGCGGGCTGCTCAGCGCGGTCTTTCTGCACGAAACGCTCTCACCCGGCTTCTGGCTGGGCGGCGCGGTGCTGGCCGGGGGCATTGTACTGGCGAGCACGCAGCAGCCGCGCCAGACTTCCTGAAACGCTCCTCTTGCGGCACTGTTCTTGCGCGGTGACAGCAGCACGCTGAAGCATCAGCGAAGCGCGCAAGATTTTGCCGGAGGAGGGTCGGGATGAGAGCACAGGGGCCACCCCAGGAGCCAGATGCCGCCAGGCAAGGTGATGCTGGCCTTCAGCGGCCAGAGCAGGAGATCAACCGCGCGACGCGCTGGCTCACCACGGGCGGCGAGGGGATTCAGATCGTGGTGGGCGTGTTGCTCTTGCTCGGCGCGCTGCTCGCCGTTGGGTACGCGGTGTTTCACTTCATCGATCAATTGGCGACGGCCACGCTGACCCTGGCCTTTCCCTCCGAGACCATCCACCTTTCGGTTGAACAAAACCTGGCGGCGGCAATCATCAACCTGATTAGCGATTTGCTGCTGGTGCTGATTATCGGCGAAGTCTTCAACACGATTCTGCATTATCTGCGCGACCGGACCATTTACCTCAAACCGTTTTTGTTCATTGGCATCATCTCTGCTGTGCGCGATATTCTGGTGACCAGCGCCCGGCTCGCCATCCTTGAAGTGCAGGAGAAACCCTTCGAGGAGTTGATGATCGAACTCGGCGTCAATCTGGCGATTGTGATCGGGCTGAGCCTTTCGCTGCGGTTGATTCGCAGAGAAGACGCCTCCGACCCGCTCTGACGGTCTGGCCGCGCCCCATGAGGCGGTTTCCCCCAAAAAGGATACATTCTGTCCTCTTTTCATGATAGACTCGAAGCAGAGGTATCTGATCGGAGGAGGACACATGACGCTTTCACTTTCGCGCGCCGAAGCCCGGCGCTTTCTAGCCGCCTATCACTTCGCCCCAACCACGGTGTCCGGCGTCTTCGAGCGCCTGGGCACGGTGCAATATGACCCGCTGAATCCGGTGGGGCGCAATCCTGATCTGGTGTTGCAGGCGCGCGTGCCGGGCTATCAGGTCGATGACTGGCAAAAGATAGCCTACACAGACAGGGTTGTATACGATGCGTGGGATAAAATGGCCTGTTTGGTGCCGATGAGCGATTGGCCGATGCGCGCCCATCTGCGCGCCCACACGGCGTCCTGGACACCGCTGCTGCCGGACGAACAGGCCGACGCGGTGACGGCGGCGCTGGCCGAACTGGACGCGCGCGGGCCGCTTTCCTCGCTGGAGTTCGAAGATCAATCGCATTTCACCATCCGCACCTCCTGGTATGGCCCCAAGCGCATCAAGCATATCTTGCGGGCGTTGTGGGATCGCGGGCTGATTGCGACACATCATCGCCAGGGTGGGCGTCATTACTATGACCGTGCCGAGCGTGTCATCCCTCCCGAATACTTCAACGCGCCGCCAGTGGAGGATGAGGGCGAGTCGGCACGCTGGATGATTGCCCGGCGCAGCCAGACAATGGGCCTCATCCGCCCTGTTGGAGAGTATGCCATCTGGTTTGGCTGCGGCCCAACGGCCCGGCGCGCAGCAGCCTTCAAAGAACTGGTGGAGATGGGCACGCTGACGCCTGTGCAGATTGGCGAAAATGGCGGCAAGCCCTGGCCTACCTATCTGCCAACGAACGCGCTGCCGCTGCTGGACGCGCCCGCGCCCGCCCCGCGTGTCATCTTTGTGGCTCCGCTGGATAGCATCCTTTGGGACCGGCGCGGCGTGATGCAGCTGTTCGATTTCGATTACGTCTGGGAGGTCTACAAGCCCGAACCTCAGCGGCGCTGGGGCTATTATGTGCTGCCGGTTTTCTATGGAGATCGCTTTGTGGCCCGGCTGGATGGTCGCCTGGAGCGCGGCATCTGGACGGTGGCGCGCTGGTGGTGGGAAGCAGATGTGACGCCCACACCTGACCTGCTGGACGCGTTGCACGTGGCCGCAGAACACTTCGCCCACTATCTGCGCGCCAGGAGCGTGCGCGTGGAAGCTGGCGTCCCGCCGGAGGTGCGCCAGGCGCTGACGATTGCATAATGACTCATAATATGAGTCATAAAGAAAAACGGGCTTGCTCGCTGAGGCGAACAGGCCCATTTTTGTAGCAAAAGCCAGAAGCGTGTGTCTTGCGACTACTTCGGCTGCTCCTTGCTCTTGAAGTACCGCTCGGTGCCATAGGTGGCGAGTCCGGCGAAGGCAGCCACGGCGACGGGGTGGTTGAGCAGCCCCTCCAGCAATCCAGGATGGTTCGCGCTGGCATGCTGGTGCATGTCGGCCAACTGCTGCGGGGTCGCTGTCTTGGGATCAACGGCGGCGGCCATCTGCTGGGACTGCGGGTTGCCCGACTGCTGGAACTGGGTGATAAACTGCTGCGCAAACGCCGCGCGCTGGTCCGGGGTCAATTGCGCGTAAAGCGCTGCGGGATCGGTTGGCTGGGTCTGATCTGCGGGCTGGGTATCTGCCATGGTAAGGTGACCTCCTCACAAAGCTGCGGTACGCAAGGTTCGACTCACATACCCCGTCACATTGGTTGCCCTCTCGATTGAGGGACTCACCGTTAACCGCTCCCCCTGGCAAAAGCGAGGGAGTTCTGGGAACCTCTGGCGCGCACCCGACTGCATCTGCATGACCTGTCTGGTCATTCGTTCGCAGATAGAGATGCCGGGCGGCCCTCCAGAACCTCAACTAGTATAGCACATCTGTCTACCACAGGCAACGCTTCTTCTATCTGTACTTAGTCGACTCACCAGGTTCAGGCCGCCCTGGCCCGCCAGCCCAGCACGCGCTGTACTTCTTCGCGCACGATGTTGCGGGCGGGCATGGCTTTGTGGCGGCGTTTGAATTCGGCGTAGAGGTCGGCCACGTGTTCGCAGACGCCCAGCACGGCCAGCGTCCAGGTGACGACGCCCACCTCTGCCGGGGCCACCTGCGCGATGCGCAGCAGCCGCTCGGCCTCCATGCCCAAAATCCAGCGCAGACGTTTTGCGCTCAGTTCACGCAAGCACAAGGGGTCATAGGAGAAAGTTGCTATTTCGGTCCAATATGGCTCTGGCTCCGATTCTTTGCCAAACTGATAGGGCGGTGCTTCGTCGCGGTGCGCGTGCTGCCAGGCGACGCGAGCGGCCACGGCCTTGCCGACCACCCGCTGCACGCAGAGCGGCCTCAGCCAGCGCGGCGGCCTGGGCAGCGGGTCGGGCCGGGGCAGCGGCGGCTCTGTGGGCGCGGCGATGGCCGACCGCAGCGGTGCGGCCCAGGGCGCGTACCAGAACGTAGCAAGATCATCGGTGGTGAACAACATCAGGGGCATCCTCCTCTTTCCCCCGGACGATGCCGGGGCACGTCGCGCAGGCAACGCCGCAGACGAAACGGCCATCCCCACTTGTGCGAGCGAGAAGTTCGCCAGCCAGGCGAAAGAGCCAGCGGCTTATCGAAGCCGCCGACCCTCGCGCCAGGCTGGGAAACGATTCAACCCCGCCGCAGGAGATGGCCGCTGAGCAGATGCACGCTATCCCATGATAGGATAGAATGCCCCCAGCCCCATTCCCTGCTCGCGCAGAGGTGGGGTGAGTGACGCCGCCAGTCATAAGCACTGGCGGTGTCACACGGTATCGTTTCATGCTGTCAAGGTGCGCTGCGTTTTACACGCAGATTGGTGAACAAAGTATAGCGAACGGCAGCCTGGTTTGTCAAGGGAGAGTTGAGTATGGGAATGAAGCGCCAGGGTCTTGTTTAAACAGTCAAACTATGCTATGCTTGCATACAGAGGGAAAGGTTGATTTCTCTGAAGAGTGGAGATTGAACGAGCCAGCCCACAAGAGGTGCGCATGATGGCCTTCACAACACCGCCCCCCAAAACCCCCACCGTTCACAGCAGCATTCCTGGCTCGCAGGGCCAGACGCTTCTGCATCCCCCTCCCAAACAGAAATATCGTTTCACGCCCGTCAGCGGCATCGTCACCGTGGCGCTACTGGGCGGCGCAAGCCTGCTGAGCATTCTTGGGAGCCGCAGCGCTGCGCCTTCGCCAGGCATTGCAGTGACCAGCCGATATCATGTTGGAGCTACCCTGGCAGGCGCAGCGGATACCTCGCTGCATATCAGCGGCGCGGGGTTCGCGACAAACTCGGCAATCACCTTCCTGCTGGATGGCGCATCCGCGCCAGGCGCGCCACGCGCGCAAAGCAACAGCAGCGGCCAGGTGCAAGCTGACCTGAAGATCGGCGCTGGCTGGTCGGTCGGGAAGCATACGCTGACCGCCAGAGATGCCCAGGGCGAGACTGCCGCGAACGGCGTCATCATTACCGTTGTTCCCCAGGGAGAGGCCATGACCCCTGGCCCCCACAACGCGCCCTCTGACAGTCAGACCTTCAGCTTCACGGCGGCGATTCGCCCGGCAGACGCCGTGACCGGCGCGCCACTCCCCAGCTTTACCCATACCCTGGTGGTCAGCGGCAGGCCAGACCCGGCAGGCGGCGCAGTCTGCGACCCCAGGAACGATACTGGGCAACCCATCGCTGCAACAGGCGTCAGTCATGGCGTCGCATATACGCAGACCTTCATCGCCACATGCAACGGCGTCTATAAAGGCGGCAAGCTTGCCTACATCGAAACGCTCACCAGCTATCAGATCGTCTTCGCCAACGGCGTCACCTGCCGGGCAAACGTGCCAGTGGTGCATCAATCGCTTACCGGCAGCTTCACCGACGCGCAGACCATCAGCGGCGTCTACAGCGCCGACGCGCTGACGATCACCTGTACCAACGGAACCACCATTCAAAACAACCCGCAAAGGGGCACCTGGACGGGCACCCTCACCGGCTGAGGATGCCACGCCTGCCGCATGGTGAAGTTCCTCAGCCAATATATTGACAACCATCGATGTCTCAAAGTATAATAGCTGTATGGAAAAGATTGCTGCCCATCCTCTGCCCACATCATCCGCAGCTGAAGCCTGCTGCGAGCCGTCTCAGCCGCCGACCCTGGCGCAGCCAGAGGCCGTCACGCTGGCCGAGCGGCTGAAGACACTGGCCGACCCGTACCGCCTGCGCATGCTTGATCTGCTGGCGCAGCAGGGCGAATCGCTCTGTGTCTGCAATATTACCGAGCAGTTCCCCATTCATCAGCCGACCATCAGCCACCATCTGCGGCTGCTGCGCGAGGCGGGTTTTGTGGACTGCGAAAAGCGCGGCGTGTGGGCCTATTATTGGGCGACTGAGGAGGGCAAGCACGCTCTTTCCCTGGTGAAGACCTTGTTGTGAGGTCTCTTTTTTTCTCATATTCATCGAAGATTATCGATGAAAGGAGTTGCTTATGACCACTTCTTCTACTCCTGCCTCGTCTGAAACTGGTGCGCAAGACATCGTCGAGCGCGTGCGCGAGCGCTATGCCAGTGCTGCCGAACAGGTGCGCGCGGGCAATGGCTGCGGCTGCGGTTCCTCCTGCTGTGGCACGAGCAGCCTTCAGCAAGATGCTGTGACAGGCGACCTTTATTCCACCGAGCAAATGGCAGGCTTGCCAGAGGAGGCGGTGCTGGCTTCGCTGGGCTGCGGCAACCCCACTGCGCTGATCAACCTGCGCCCTGGCGAAACGGTACTCGATCTTGGCTCTGGCGGCGGCATCGACGTGCTGCTTTCGGCGCGGCGCGTGGGGCCAACCGGCTTTGTCTATGGCGTGGATATGACCGATGAGATGCTGGCGCTGGCCCAGGAAAACAAGGCCAAAGCGGGCGTGAGCAATGTCGCCTTCCTGAAGGGGCGCATCGAAGATATCCCCTTGCCCAACAACACGGTGGATGTCGTCATCAGCAATTGTGTGATTAACCTGGCGGCTGACAAATCGGTCGTGCTGCGCGACGCCCTTCGCGTGCTGAAGCCGGGCGGGCGCTTTGCCGTCTCGGATGTGGTGGCGGAGGGCGAGGTGCCAGCGGACCTGCGCCGCAACATGGAAGCCTGGGTGGGCTGCCTGGCGGGCGCGCTGGAGATCGACACCTACGAGCGGCTGCTGCGCGAGGCGGGCTTCGAGGATGTGAGCATCGAGATTACGCGCCGCTATACCGTGGCCGAAGCGGGTCTGGACCCGGCGAGCCTGCCAGCAGGCTGGGAAGCGGGAGACGGCAAACTTGCCAGCGCTTTTGTGCGGGCGCGCAAGCCGGAAATGGCGGCAGCCGCCGAAGCGCCCAGGCGGCTCGCGCTGCCGCTGGCTGAGGCCGACGCTGGCTGCTGTGGGGATGACTGCTGTGGCGGGCAATAACGGTCATGTGAAGCGCTCGCTTCCCCTGTGGCCTGCACTTATTGCCGAGGGAGTCGGCACGTTTGGCCTGGTCTTTGCCGGATGCGGCGCGATCATGGTTGATCGCCTTTCTGGTGGACAGGTCACGCATGTCGGGGTGAGCCTTGTCTTCGGGCTGGTGGTGGCCGCCATGATCTATGCCAACGGCCATCTGAGTGGCGCGCATTTCAACCCGGCGGTCACGCTGGGCTTTGTTCTGGCGCGCCACTTCCCCCTGCGACGGCTCGCAGGCTATTGGATCGCTCAACTGGCTGGAGCCACCGCCGCCGCTGCGGTTCTTCGTCTGCTGTTGGGAGAGACAGCCCATCTTGGGGCGACTCTCCCGGCGGGCAGCGGCGGCGACTGGCAATCCTTTGGGCTGGAAAGCCTGCTCACTTTTTTCCTGATGTTTGTGATTATGGCAGTGGCAACTGATACCCGCGCGGTGGGCCAGGCCGCTGCCCTGGCAATTGGCGCAACCGTCGCCCTGGAGGCGCTTTTTGCCGGGCCAATCAGCGGAGCTTCGATGAACCCGGCTCGCTCTCTTGGTCCGGCGCTCGTCAGTGCAACCTGGCAGGCGCAGTGGGTTTATCTCGCTGCGCCGCTCCTGGGAGCAGCGGCGGCAGCGCTGCTCTATCGCTGGCTGCGCCTGGCAAGTGTTGCCGCCACAGCTTCCACAGCAGAGGTACCCTCTTCTCAGAATAGCCATCTGGAGGCAAAACATGGAAACCGTATCCCCTGACGCCACCCCAAAAGCGGGCGATGAACAAAAGACGCCCATGCGCGTCCTGTTTCTCTGCACGCACAATTCGGCGCGTTCGCAGATGGCCGAAGGGCTGCTGCGCGCACGCGGAGGCGAGCGCTTCACCGTCTTCAGCGCGGGCACGCATCCGGGCGCGGTCAACCCGCTGGCCGTGCGAGCGATGGCAGAACTGGGCATCGATCTGAGCGAAGGCGCGGGCTATCGCGCCAAAAGCCTGAAGGAGTTTATCGGGCAGCCGCCAATGGATTTGGTGGTGACAGTCTGCGACGAAGCGGCGGAGGAATGCCCGTTCTTCCCCGGCGCGCGGCGACAAGTGCATTGGGGCTTCCCTGACCCCAGCCGGGCGACGGGGACCGAAGCCGAGCGGCTGGCCGTCTTCCGCCAGGTGCGTGATGGGCTGGCGCGGCGCATCGATGCGTTTCTGGCTGAGGATATGCTAGCATGGCAACAAGATCATAGCAGCTAAACCTTGCTGTTGCCGTTATTATTGGCGCTTTCACAATGACACCTCGCCACAATGACGGCGTAGGAGAAGGCTTTCTGTATGGTCACACCCCTTTATCAAGACTGTCCAGGTTGTGGCATCCGCCTGCCTGTGTCGGAGGCACCATCCGAAGAGCGCTACAATGCGTCTGCTGCCTGTTGGCAGCTTTACAACGAAGTGACCGCCTATACGCTGACACGGTGGGACACGGAGTTCATTCATCAACTGGCGGTTGATACCTATTGCGCCCAGCACGTTGGAAAGAACACACGCCCGATAGGTGCTGCGTTCGCGCTGATCGGCTTGTACTTCGCCTGTGAGCAAGGCTATTCCGGTCGACAAGTGCAGCACATGCATATGCTGCTGGCCCGACGTTCAAAGACCTGGCCCCAGTTTGTCCCACCCCCACACGTCGGATCAGTGACGGTTCTCGATGTTGTGAGGGCGCGTCCAGGCGAGGAACGAGACGAGATGCTGCGGCGCTGGGGTCAGTCGGTATGGGACGCCTGGGGCCAGGAACACATCCTTGTAAAAGCGCTGGTGGCGAGGGTGATGGCCGATTGATTCGACATACCAGCGCTCATATACGTGCGCTCACAGTTCCACATGCGGCAGATTCCGCCCAGATAGCGCGGCCTCGCTGGCTTCGGCGGAAGAGACCACATGCACGATTTCGAAGTCCACCAGATCGCCCCACTGCGCCGTCCACTGCGCAAACAGCCGGGGGTCGTCGCATTCCATCACCTGAAAGCAGCGGTCAAAGTTCTCCTCTACCCAACTGGCGACGTACTTCAGCCCCTCTGGCAGCATGCGCCCTTGCTCGTGGGCGCGCAGATAGACCGCCCGCGCGTCTCGATTTTTGTAGCGCTCGATGACCATAAACAACATAGTTCACCCCACCTGCGCCAGCAGCGCGGCAAGCGCTTCGTCCAGCGCGGGGCGCAAGCCCGCAACGTTGGGGCCGCCGCCCTGCGCGGAAAACTTCTGGCCGCCGCCGCGCCCGCCGACCTGCGGCAGCACTTGCTGAAGCACTTTGTTCAGGTCCAGTGGCAGCGTTTTTTCGCAGGTGAAGACCAAACTCGCCCGGCTCTGGTCGAGGCTGGTCGCGCCCAGCAGGGCGATGCCGCCCGCTTCGGCAATGCGTGTCGCCAGAGCGCGCACCTCGGCCACCTCGCGTTCACCCAGGCTGGCACAGACGATGAGGTGCTCGTTGAAGCGGCGCTCGCTGCCCGCCAGCAGGTCGCCAGCCTCGCGCGCCAGCAAGGCATTGTTGGCTTTTTCCAGGCTTTCGCGCAGGGCCGCGTGGTTCTGAAGCATCTGGCTGGTGGCCGCTTCCAGGCTATCCAACGGCGCGGCCAGCATCTGGCCGATGGACAACAGGGCGCGCGTCTTGCGCCGGTAATCATCGAGGGCACGCTGCCCGCAGAGGAACTCGACGCGGGTCACGTTGCCGCGCGTTTCCCAGCGGCGAATGCCGATGCCGCCGACGCGGCCAGCAGTCAAGACATGCGTGCCGCCGCAGCCGATGGCGTCCCAATCGCCAATGCTGACGATGCGAATGTCGCTTTCCACCTTTGGCCCACGGCGCAGGCCCAGCGCGGCCACTTCGTCGGGCGCGTAGATGCGCGCCTCGATGGGCAGGTCGTTCCAGAGCACTTCGTTGGAAGCATGCTCCACTTCGGCGGCCTGATCGGGCGAGAGCGTGGGCAGAGCGATATCCACCGATGTATATTCTTCGCCCAGATGCCAGGAAACCGTTTCGCCCTGGCACAGCCGCCAGAAGCCACCCGAAAGAATATGCTGGCCGCTGTGCTGCTGCATATAATCGAAGCGCCGCCGCCAGTCGATTTCGCCGCTGACCCGCGCGCCAGGGGTCAGCGCTTCAGATGGGTCGCCTAGCACATGATATATCTCGCCAGCGCGCTCCTGTACGTCGATGATCGGCACACCGCCCAGCGTGCCGCGATCAGCAGGTTGGCCGCCTCCTTCGGGATAGAAGGCCGTCGCGTCCAGCGTGACGGCGGGCTTGCCCGCGTATTCGCCGACAGCAACGACCCGCGCCTCAAACTGGCGCAGATAGGCATCGTTCCAATAGAGGCGCTCGGTTGGCATAGGGGTCTCCATTTCAGATTAGCGCGGGAACAGGCCGCCGTCGATGGGCAACGTCTGGCCGGTCACGCTGTCGGAGCGGCAGAACGCGACGACCTGGGCAGCCAGGTCTTCCAGCGTGGCCGCGCGACCCAGCACCGCCATGCGGCGCGCCGATTCGATCACCTGCGGTGGCAGGCGTTGGGCCATGCGCGTGCCTTCGATCAAGCCCGGCGCGACGCAGTTGACCAGGATGTCAGGAGCCAGCGCCACAGCCAGGCAGCGCGTCAGATGAATCAGCGCGGCTTTGCTGGTGGCGTAGGCGATGCTGCTGGCAGCAGGATAAATGCCACCAATCGAGGCGATGTTGACGATATGCCCGCTCTTTTGCGCGCGCATGGGGCGCGCCGCCGCCCGCGCCAGCAGGAACGGCCCGCGCAGGTTCGTATCATACATGCGGTCCCAGATGTCGGGTGTCAGCGCGTCCAGGTCGGCAAAGGGGATGCCGATGTTCCAGGCGGCATTGTTGACCAGAATGTCGAGCCGCCCAAACTTCTCTACCGTCGCGGCAATTACCGCTTCGGCCTGCTGCGCGTCCGACTGGTCAAGCTGCGCGGTCCACGCCCGGACGCCCAATGCCTCTACCGCTGCCGCCGTCTCTTCAGCGCGCTCGCGCTCGCCCACATAGGTTATGGCAATGGACGCGCCCGCCTGGGCCAGCGCTCGGGCAATCGCCGCGCCCAAATCGCCGGAGCCGCCCGTCACCAGGGCAATCTTTCCCGCCAGTTCCATGCGTTGTTTCCCTCACTTCTCACGATCTTAAAAAGCGGTATAGCAGGAAGCAGCAAGCTGCCTCCTGCTATAACGTTCAGTTCATGGCTAGTCGGCGGCCACGCTGGCTGTCACCTCTTCGTCCTCGCGGGCGGAGGTTTCGGAGAGCAGGCGGCCAATCGTTTGATTGGCGCGGCCCTCCAGCCACTCGTGGAAGACACTGCGATGGATGAAGCCGTCTGAGCCTTTGGTCGGCGTGTACTTGAAGATATGCTCGTGGATGGTGGCAATGGCCGCGTCGTGGCTGCTGAGCAGCGCCTTGTTGGCAACCTCCAGCAGTTCGTTCTGCACCTCGCGCAGCACTTCCACAAAGCGCGCTGGCGTCTCGAAGTGCAACTGCGCGGCGTCGAAGTGCGCGCAGCCCTTCTGAATCAACTGCGCCAGGATGTACTGGCCGCTGAGCGCGTCGCAGTTCTCGTTGGGATGATGGGCATAGGGGTAGCGCAGGGTGCGGTCAATGATGATGAACATGGCCGCCAGTTCGTAGATTTCGGCGTAGGGGTGGCTGGTCTGGGCCAGTTCAAAAAGCTTGAGGGCCGCGCCGGTTTCCACGCGGGCCTCTTCAAACGCGCCGCCCGCCACCGTGTCCAGCAGCGTGTGGAAATATTGCAGCGGCATCACGCCCTGGCGATGGAACCACTCATGGAAGACGGTTTTGCAGGGAATCGCCAGATTCAATTCTTCCAGCGTCGCCTGGCGTAGCTTGGTAAAGGTCTTGGGGGCAATCACCTGCTCCATCAGCGCCTGGGTGATGCGCTTGCCGCGCAACGCATTCTTAGAGGTGAAGAAGATCGCAAAGGTATCGGGGCGGCCTTTCGGGCCAGAAAGACATTCAGTGAACTCGACGATGCAGTTGCTGGCCGGGCCAAAGCCGCTGCTGCCATCGATCATGCGCACAATTTGAAGCAGTGGGCAGTCATAGATGCGGCGAAGTTCCTGGGCGGGCGCGCCTTCCTTGCGCTCATAGAGCACGATCTCCAGGCGATGATCGGGGGAATAGTTAACGGTGCTGGTGACGGTGAAGATGATGTCTTCGTGGCCTTCGGGCACATCTTCATAGTTAGCGGCCAGATGCGCCACCTGTGGCTCGGTGTCCAGCCCGGCCTTCAGCCAGTCGTGCATATCGGCCAGCCCATGCTTCAGGTTGGGATATTCGCTGGCAAACGGCTCCAACAGCGCGAGCAGTTGATTCAGGATGCCCCGCGCCTCATCAACACGTGCCCCATCGACAGCCCCGCCAGGCAGTTGCAGCGGCTGAAACCGATCAACCAGGGCAATCGCCTGGGAGAATTTTTCGGAGTCCATACAGGATTCTCTCCTTGCTTACAGAGCGCCAGGCTGCCCCAGCGGAACGCCCTGACGCAGAACGATTCGTGCAGCTATGATACTCCATCCTGGCCGTGAACGCAACGGGCGGCCTCATGCCTGGGGCGAGGCATCTAGCACCCCAACGCTGTAGGTGCCGCACTGCGCGCACACAAAAACCAGACGCTCGCCGGGCGTGATGGCCGTCTGCCGGGGAGGCGTTAGCAGGCTCTCGGATAGATAGGGCAAGCCGCACACCGGGCAATGATGCAAAGCGCCAGCAGCCAGTTGTTCACTGGCGGCAACATGAATCAGCGATGCACTGGAATGGAGGCCACGCGCGGCAGTGGAGTGGTCGAGTTCATTGGATTCCAGATGATAAGCCATCGGGCGCTCCCGTTGTCTCAAAATGCAGTATGAGCAGATATAAATATAATTACAGCAGAGCAGTCAACGTCAGGCTTCATAACTAGCTCCCGGCGTCGATGATACCCATTTCCCTGTTGCTATATCTAAACGGAACGACCCATGCCCCGGTCACCTCAACCGGCCAGAGCAGCAGAAACAGCGTCAATGGCTGGCCGGAGCAGGCGCGGCTTGCACCACCGGCGGCGCGGGGGCGATGCTGTCGTTCAAACTCAGCGTAAGCTGCGGCGGGTTGATGATGTGGTCGGCGCGCGTCTGCACCACGGCGGTGCCGATGGCAAAGTATTCGATGACATGGCTGCCCCAGCCATGATTTTTCTCGTGGACTTGTGTGCCTACGACACCTTCGGCGCGCAAACTCAGCGCCTCCACCTGCATGCGGCTCATCGCCAGTTCGCGGGCGTCATACAGCCCCTGCGTGTAGTTCACCATCTCGACGTTGTTGCCCACCGACTTGAACCACTGGCCGAGGCTTTGATAGGCGACATGATAGACGCACGACCCCATCACCAGGCCCACCGGCATATAGCCGGATTGAATGAGCGTATAAAAGTCCTGGCCGGAAAGATCGCTGGTGAAGGGCATGCCCCGAATGTTGCGGTGGCTCTGGCCGTCGCGGCTGCGTACCGCCGTGCCCACCGCCAGGAACTCGGCCAGGTTCTGGCCCCACTGGTGAAAGCCGATCTCCAGGCGCACGCCCACGATGCCATCCGCGCCCAGCGCGTTGGCTTCTTGCTCCATGCGCGTCATCGCCAGTTCGCGGGCGTGATACATCGCCTGCGAGAGCACGGTCATTTCCTGGTTCTGGCGCAGGCCAACAAACTGATAGCCCAGGTGATAGATGCTGGAGCCAACGACCAGGCCCATTGGCTCGAAGCCCGCCGCCTTGACCAGCAGAAACTCATTCACCGAAAGATCGCTGGTGAAGAGTCCCGCCCGGCCTGGCGCGCCGCGCATAATCTGCAAGCGTTCCAGCGCGTGCTGCGGCAAGCCTTCCCACTGGCCGTTCATGGGTTGCTGAGGAGGTGGTGTTTGCATGTGCTTTCCCTTCTAGGCTGTGTACACTTGATTGCTCGCGCCTTGCGTTACCTGAACCTGCCAGAAAGAGCGCGCCACGCTAAGCGCATTGTCGGGGTCGGGCTGGAAGGCGAGATAAAACTGCGACGCGCCAATGGGCACCTGATAGGCAATCGCGCCCGCAAACGTGTCGCCTGGCGCGAGGCTGGAAGTGTTGAGTGTGGTGGCTCTCAGCGAGCAAGTATTGTCGAGTGTCTGTTCGTGCGTGTCATAGAGCGCGAACTGGCCTTCATCTAAAGAAAGCGCCTGATTGGTGAGGTTGCGCAGCGTGATATCCAGTTCCACGCAGACGTACCCATCCTGGGGGTTCACCCCTTCCTGCACCGGCTGCCCGCCCTGCACGGTGACGGCCCAGCGCCCGTCAACTGCAACCGTTTCGCCCAGATGATAATTCCGCGATGGCCCGCTGGCCTGGCCCGGCGGGAAGAAGTGGATAAACACCAACAGCGGTGTCAGGACAATCAAACATATCAAGGCAGGACGCCATAACCGGAAGAATACGCCCGCCTGAACACTGGTCCTGAGCAGCGCCAGTGTCGCGCGCAGAAAGAAAAACAGGCAGGGAAGGGTTACCAGCAACCAGAAGCCGCACATGATATAGAAGAAGAAAGCAATGCCGCTGAGCACGAAGGTGCTGGAGGGGTTATCAGGCAGATACCAGAGCGCAAGGCTATCGCCATCATTGATAAAATTGGTGCAGGTATTGTTGGGCGGTATCTCAAAAAGCTGGCCCTGGCTATCTTTGAAGAGAATGGTCGCCTGATAGTCCTCGCTCCCATCGTCGTCGCCGCAATCGGCCACAATCGAAGCCTTGCCCTGTGTCGCATGTCCGGTCACCTGTATATACAAAGATGGAATAATCAGCCAGGTGCCAGGAACAGCCAGAATTACCAGCACAATGAATAAGGTCACAAACCTCGCTCCATGCTCCTTGGCAGGCGCAGGTGGCTGCGCTGGCGAAGCGCCTGGATAGCCGTAGACCGGCGCGCCCCCAAAAGGATTACCCATCGAATTAGAAGAATAGCTCATTATCTTTCTCCTCTTTTTCTTACATGTTCCTTCTCCTTTTTATGCTCGCTTAGCATTAAGCCATGATGAAGCGAATGTTAAGAGACTGTTGAAATAGCACATCCATGAGCAACATGTGAGCAAGTTCACACCTCGAAGGCCGCTCCCTGAAGACGCTAGAGCACACTGCCCCAGGCTGGCTTGTCCCTGTCAAGCGCTGTAGGAAGAGTGGGAGAGCCGTCGAGGCTTGACGCAACGGAGCGCAGTCGTTATACTGTTTGCAAGTGCTTTCATGTGGAAAGCATGTCCCGTCGAGGCAACGGCACGGCGCCACCAGTGCATCATCCACCGGCGACGCCGCTCACCCCCGGCCCTGATAGAGTCAGGAAATGGGGGCTGGGGGCATTCTACCATTCCACTGGCAGAGACCTCTCAGCAACCACCTTCTGGATCGGCTGAACGCCAGGTGTCAAGGGCAAGAAAGAGCGCAGGCGGCTTGAAGCGATGCTTCCGGTCAGCAAGCGCACCTCTTTGCAACACCGGCGAGCACAAGGCCAGGCACGGGGCAAGCGGTTTCACCCCTTCCAGCGGTGGCTGCGCTGCTTGAGCCACAAGCAGAAAGGAGCGTCTCGTATGTCGGCTTCTTGTCCCCACTCCATCTTCCGCCCACGCATTGACTCTCTGCGCCAGCTATGTTACGCTGTTCAAACAGCAGAGCACGAGGCTGTAGATCGCTGTGAGGGTAGTGCATGTTGAACGATCAGCTCAGCGTATTCACGAACCGGCGCGAGGCTATCGCGCTCTTTAACATGCTGCGCGGGCGCGACCCCAGAACTCCCTGGCCGCTGCTGCCCATCTTCGAGCTGATGGCCCCCGGCGGTGGCGGCAAAAGCGCCATGATCGATTATCTGCGCGAGCAGAAATGCCGCTCGGACGGCGGCGCGGCACTGCCCTACGCCTACCTGGATTTCAGCCAGTCACACACCCCCAAGAGCCTGCTGCATATTCTGGTGGCGCTGCGCAATCAGCTTCAGGCGCACACTGATGGCAGCACGCGCAACCTCGTCTTTCCGCGCTTCGATCTGGGCGCGGCGATTGCCCTGGCTGCCCCGGCCATCGAGACGCTGCCGCCCACCAACCTGCACGAACTCGAAATCTGCCTCTCGGAAAGCCTGCCCGCCTTCAACGGTCTGCACCGGCTGAAGTCTTCGCTGGAAAGCGTCGTGCCGTTCATCCCCTATCTGCTGGAGGGCATCATCTGGCCCGCCGAACTGAGACCTCTGCAAGTCATTCTGCAACGGTTCGACAAAGAGCCGGGCTGGCGCTGGTATCGCGACTGCACCAAGGACGTTGGGCTGCGCAGCGCTAAATCGCTTCAGGATGTCTTGCTGCGCCTTCAGGTGTTGAGCGCGCTGGAAGGGCCAGAGCGCGAGTATCTGGTGGAAGAGTTGCTGTCCGCCGCGCTGGTAGCCGACCTGCTAGATGGCCTGGTGACGCGCCAGAATCTGTACTGCTGGGATAAAACGACCAACGCCGTCATTTTTCTGGACGGCTTCGAGGCGCTGCTGGAAAAGGCCAACAATCGCGGCCACCGCCTGCTGGAAATGCTGGCCCTGAACGAGCAGCGCCTGTGCTGCGAAAGCGACCCACTGCTGCTGGTGGTGGGCACGCGCAAGCCGTTGTTTGCCGAAGATGAAGACGTGCCCGAGGCCACGCCTGAGGAGCAGGCGTCCCCGAGTTTTGCCCGGCGCTATGCCCAGCGGCGGCTGCGCGACTGGCTGATGCTGCTGCCAGAGGACAAGAGCACGCTGCAACTGCATCAGGTGGTGCTGCCGCTGCGGCTGCAAGAGCTTGGGGCGCGCGGCACCCGCGACTATCTGATAAAGTTCGACGAGCAGCGCGGCACGCAGGTCTTTGTGGAAGAAGCGCTGGTCCAGGCGATCTGCCAGCTTACCTACGGCCAGCCGCTCTGCCTGGCGCTGGTGGCTGCCGCCGCGCTGGAAGCGACCGCCTGCGGCCAGCCGCTGGAAGCCGCCGAACTTCAGGAGGCGCTGCACTCGGACACCATCACCTTCGGCCACGCTGAAGAGATGCTGGGCTATCTGGTGGACCTCTTTGTGCGCCAGTTGCCCCTTGGCGAGCAGCGCCAGATGGTGCTTGCCGCCGCGCCGCGCGTGCTGGATGCCGCGACCCTGCGCGCGGCGCTGCAATGCGCCAGCGATGAAGAGGCCGCCGAGCGCTGGGAGTTTTTCCGCCGCCTGCCCTTTATGCGTCCCCTCAACTCCGAGCAAATCGTTCTGCATCCGCTGGTGCGGGCGCACCTGCTGAAGCGGCTGAGGCCACAACGCGACCCAAACAGCGACTATTATCAGACGCACAGCCGCCTGCGCGGGCATTTCATTCGCTTTGCCAGCGTGACCGACATGTATCCAGGCGGAATGAACAGCGAGCAGGCGCAAATCGAAGCGGCGCATCACGCGCTGGCGCTGGGCCAGCCCGACCTGGCGATTGCGCTGGCGCTGGCCGCGCAGCAAAGCCAGTCGGCCTATTGGGGGCCGCTGCTGGAAGCAGTGGAGCAGGCCCCAGGCGATCTGATGGCCCCCGAAACGGAGCAGCGCGCCTCCAGCGCGGTGAATCGGGCCAGGCAGCACCACGACATTCAGGATACGGTGACGGCGCTGGTGCTGTACCGCTGGCTGCTGACCGCCAGCGCGCAAAACAAGCTGAAGGTTGCCAGGATACGCCACAATCTGGCGCTGGCCTACAGCAATTTGCCAGGCGGCGAACGCCACGCCAACCTGAAGCGCGCCATTGTCTACTATCAGGCGGCGCTCAAGGTGTATCAGTCGATGCGGATGGATTTCGACATCGAGCGGGCGCAAAAAAGCCTGGAGCTTGCGCAGGGCGAATTGCAGAGCCTGGATGACGGGCTGAGCAAGCAGCGCGACGTAATTAGCGTAGCGCCAGGTAGGTGACGACGAGGGTCGCGCCGCCCAGCACAAAGGCCATGATGAAGCAGGTCCAGACCAACCCCCAGAGCAGGCGATGCCCATCGCTGATAACAGTCGCGCTCGCTTGGGCGCGCTGCTGCCCATACAGGGGCCTGGTTGTGCGCCGCGCCGTTGGCCTGCGTTCCTGGGCGAGCCGGGCGCTGGTCGGGCGGGCGCGGCGGGGATAGAGGGGCGCGTCTTCGGGGTCGTCTTCGCCCCATTCCTCCCAGGATGATTCCTCCAGCGCTCGCGGCGGCAGCCTGCGCGTGGGACGGGCACGACGAGGCGTGGACGTGTGGTCGACCCTGCGCTCATCGCCAGCAACCGGCTGGCGCGCGCCACACACGCGGCAGACGGGCGCGCCGGTCTGGTTGTGTCCGCCGCACCGCCAGCAAACGCTGACCTGCGGCGCGGTAAATCTGATTGCTGAGTGTGAGGAGACGCGCGTTGCCATCTCTCGATGCTGGCTCACTTCTGGCGGCTCTATGTCCAGCGCGGTGGCCGCCAGATCGTCTTCGCCGTTTTCCAGGCGGGTGGCGCGCTCATCGCGCCAGCCTCGTTCGGCCTGGCGCACAATGCGGCGCTCGACCATCCAGGCGCGGGTCAGTGCCGTCTCGAACGCGGCAGCGCTCTGGAAGCGTTGGCCTGGCTCATCGTGGGCGGCAATCTGAATCACGCCCGCCAGCGCCAGCGAGATAGGCGGCGCGTCGTCGGCTCCATCGTCCTGCCAGGCTTCGTCCGGACGGCGCAAGCGATCCATCACGTGGGCCACCACCTCGGCCCCGCCTGCCAGTTCGCGCAGCAGCAGTCCCAGGCTATACAGATCGTCGCCGGGTTCTGGCGGGCTGGCGGGCGCAGACGCGGCATCCGGCAATGTGTCTTCCTCAACGGGCGCGGCATCCGGCAGCGTGTCTTCCTCTTCAGCGGGCGCGGCCTGCGCATCCGGCGCGGCGGGCAGGTCTTCCGCCGCGTCAACCCTGGTCATCACGGCAGACACCGGCAGCGTCGGCATCGAGGCGAACCCAGGCAGCGAAACTGACGACACTAAAGCAACCATGCTCAGCGCGCCCAGGCTCATCAACTGCGCCGGGCCGTCCTCCGGCAAGGCGATATCCTGGGCGCGCAGCCCGCCCAGGACCAGCGGCGGGCGCTGCTGATGCAGATAGCCCAGCGCCCGAACCAGTTCCACGCCTATCTGCGCAATCAGGGTCGGTGGCAGGGCGGGCACGCGGCCTTCCTGGGCTGCGTCGGCCAGCACATCGGCCAGCGTGCGCTGGGACAGTTCATCCATCACCACATAGCAGGCCGCGCCCTCGCAGAAATAATCGTGGACGCGCGGCAGGCTGGGGTGGCCCAGCTTTGCCAGCACGCGCACCTCGCGCAGAAACTGCATCATGGTTTGATCGCGCTCCACTGCGGAGGCGCTCGGGTCCAGCGGGAGGTAGCGCAGCGTCAGGCGCTTTTGCAGGTCCGTATGCAGCGCCGTATACGACGCGCCAGCCAGCGGTTGGCTGCCTAATGAGCCTGCGTGCAGCGAGAGCACGCGATACTTGCCCTTTTGAAGCTCGCTGCCAACCAGCGTCGCTTCCAGCGGCTCGGGCAGATCAAGCGTTTCTTCGGATGCGCCTGGTTCCTCAGATGCGGAGACAGCAAGGGGAGCATCATCCACCACCGCGTTCTCCTGCGGCAGATCGGCCAGGCCCGGCTTCTCCAGATCAAGCGTCTGGTCGTCTTCGGGAGGCTGGTCGCCGAAAGGCGGTTCCGCTTCAGTTGTTGAGATCGACGGATGGCTCATTTCCATGCTCTTGCTCCCTGGACATGCCCTGCCTGATAGAATATCTATGTAGAATATCGTTATTGCTCACGTTCTGTGACACTCTATGTGATACATATAGAACGCCAAAAGTTCCCGCAGAGTTACATAGCATTTGACCGGTGTTCTGCCGCCTGCTGCGAGCACATACGCTCCTATCGTATGCCTGTGCCGACGCAGCGTCAAGCGCGCCTTCTGAGCGTAAAACTGTTCGCTGCCGCTGCCTACGCAATCGAGCGTCCAGCGCATCATAGCAGAGATAGGACTTTTGGGAATGTGAATTAGTTCACATCTGGCATACGCATTGCAAAACTCCTTGCGTACACTTGTTGACAGAGGAAAGGAAAAGAGCATCTATGGCAGGTCGCAACAGCGGCGTCGGCCCGATTGGGACCATCTTGCTGATGATCGTCGTCGTGTTCATCCCCATCGTCGGCCACATCATCCTGACCGTCATCATTCTCGGCGATGATCTCTCCTGCGGCGAAAAAGTGCTCTGGCTGTTGGTTGTCTGGCTCTTGCCGGTCATTGGCCCGCTGCTCTATCTGCTCATCGGCCAGCGGCGCGACCGCCTGGTCTCCCGGCTCTCTTCTTAAGAGCGACCGCGCGCCGTCGCCCACTACGTTCTTGTGGTGGGCGACACAGCCGCGCCATTTTATAATCAGCCGATCTTATAGGTCACCAGCCCTTTGGCGACGAGCGTTCCCGACGTGCCGCGCACCTCGACATCCAGATAGACCAGATTCTTGCCGCGCTGAAGCACCTTCGCCGTGGCCTGAAGGTCTTCGCTGTTGGCGGCTGTCAGGTAATTGACGGTCAGCCCCACGGTCGTGCCGCGCAGCTTTTCCGGCAGCGGCGCGCCCGACCAGGCGGCTACCATTGCCGTTGTATCGATCAATGAGGCAATCGCGCCGCCATGCACCACCGTCCCAATCGTCACCAGCGATTCGTCGAAGGGCATCGCCAGCGTGGCCGAATCGCGCTGCATCTCGACAAGGCGCATGCCCAGATAGTCAACAAAAGGCGAGGTTGGTAGGAACTGGCGCACAAAGTCTGCGCCATCGGCGGGGGTGTTGTTCGGGTTACTCACCATGGCCCTCCTTGTGATTGTTGATGGTGCCTCCATGATACGACGCTCCTGTTGAGCAAGGCAACGGGGCTTGACACCCAATTGGGTAATCTTGCGCATGTCGGGTGTGGGGTGCTCCGGCTATACTTGCACCAGAAGCTCATGGTGGGTGCCGCATCTGGCGTCTGGCTGGCTGGCAGCCGAACCGATGAACCTGTGCCTAAGAAAGAAGGAACACCTCATGCACCGGTCTGGCCTGGGAAAGGTAGCAGGGCTTCTGCCTCTGCTTTTTTACATCAGTTGGGGAGTCGTCTCTTTTGTTCCTCACTCCTCCCCCTTCTTTCTCAGCACGGCCATCGCGAGCCTGGTGCTCACCTTGCTGGCAGCGCTGTACTGGTTCGCCACCGGGCTGAAACAAGGGCGGGAGCAGCACCGTGCCTGGTACAAACAAGTAGGGGTCCTGGTGAGCCTTGGATACCTGCTGGCCCTCCTCCTACTCGGGTTGCACGCCGCTGCTCCCGCGAACACTCTCAATTTCACCAGCGAAGTGGTGTTGTTTCTCCTCATCGCCCTGCTGTTTGGGGTGGCGAGATGGAAAAGCGGACCAGGGCCTGCCCAGAGTCGCAGAGAGAGTGTTTTCTCCCGGAAAGCCCCGCCTACGAGGTAGCAAGCCTGGCTGGCTGGTGTGTTTGCCGCTTCGTTCACGATGAGGCAACTTATCCTGTTTGCACGTCGCCCGCCCGCTCATAGGTGGCGATGATGACGCCGCGCGGCGACGCTTTCACATCGCGCAAGGTAAAAGCTGCTGGAACGGTCCCGTTGCCAAACACGCGCTTGCCCATGCCGAGCGTGATCGGGCAGATATATAAGTACAACTCGTCTACCAGGTCGTGCGCGAGCAGCGTTTGGAGGAAGTGACTGCTGCCGCTGACTTGTAAGATCGGCCCGTCTTCCTGCTTGAGCCGCTTGATCGCCTGGACCACATCGCCCTGGAGGAGCGTCGAATTGCTCCAGTCGAGCTGCTGAAGGGTGGTTGAGGCGACGTATTTGTGCGCGGTATTGATGCGCTCCGCCAGAGGGAAGGCTTCGGTGGTCTGGTATGGCCAGAAGGCTGCAAATTGCTCATACGTCTTTCTGCCCAGCACGAAATCAAACGGGCTGCTCTGGTGCTCGGCCAGGCTCTGTTCCAAGAAATCGTCAAAGTATGGGGTAGACCACCCGCCATAGGTGAAGCCGCCGCTGGGGTCGACCTCGGGGCCGTCGTCTGATTGCATGACGCCATCCAGTGTCATGAAAGCAAGGAAGTAGAGTTTTCTCATGGGTTGCCATGTCTCCTGAATGCTGTGTGTAATTGCTCAAGTCGCATATCAGAACTAGTGGCGGGTGTGGCAGAAGGGATCGCCCTAGGCGTGCGCGTAGACTCTGGTGGGCGTGACCGAGAAGGCGAGGGCTGGTTCCCCACTTTCGTGACCAGCGCCACCTCTGGAGTATAGCCTGTGGACTCGCAAAAAACTTCTTCTATCTTGCTCATCTTACGCGGCAACCTGCTCGCATGCCATACTTCCTGGGCAGGCTGAAGGAAGGCAACGTGATGAAACACGCTTTCATGTTGTCAAAAATAGTAGGGCAACATAGCCGATGGTATCCTGTCCGGCTTTACCGGTCCAGCCCGAGAATGCGGCGGGTGATGATGGCTACAAGAAGGGCTTCGATCAGCAGCCCGACCACGGCTTCGGCGGTATTCACCACCTGCTGGGCGTCGCCAGGCCGAAAGGCAAAGACACGCCCGTGGAGACTCTGGATGCTCATGGCGAACGCCTGGAGCCAACTGAGGGGCGGCGGCTCGACGAAGAGGGCAACCAGATAGTGGGCCACGGCAAACCCCACAATCGCCAGGATATAGGCCACGAAACATCGGCTGAGCTTATAGCCGTAGCCGGAGAGCAGATCGAGGAGGCATGAGAAGAACCAGGACCCCAGGTTCTGCGCGCGCCCCCACAGCCCGACACGGGGTGCCACATCTTCTGCTGATTCTCCCCGTCCCCACCAGGTCTGCCACCAGAGTATCTGGCGGCGCAGAAGCTGCGTGCGATAGACGAACCGCGCCGCCTGACCACCCAATCCTTGCCCACGCAGCACCAGCGCAAGCTGGGAGTTAGCGCGAATCGCGGTCTCATACTCGGCCAGCCGCTGCCGCAGCGATTTGGGGTGACCCTCCTCGGTCTGGGGCTGACGCGCTTTACGTTCATCTCCAAGCATGGAAACATGGGACCAGGCCACGACACTGAGAATGGCGTTGCCCCAGCGGACATCGGCCATGCGCACGTAGCCAAATGCGTCATCGCCCAGCGACACGCCGTAAAGATCGCTCGCCGTGTCGAAGGCAGCCCCCCGCAGGTCGGCAGGGAGCAAGATGGTGGGGAAACGATCAACCGAGCGAGACACACGCTCCTGCTCTTGTTCCGGGAACGCTGTTCCCTCCAGGTGCGCCCCGCGAAAGCTCGCGCCTTCCAGATGCGCCCCCTTCAGGTTTGCGCCCGCCAGGACAACGAGGCTCAGGTCCGCATGGCGCAGGGATGCTTCCTGAAGATTGGCCCCTTCCAGATGCGCGTCGATCAGTTCTGCCCCTTCCAGATGAGCTTTGTACAGCGAGGCCCCTTCCAGATGCGCCTGGTGGAGCAGGGCATGCTCCAGATGGGCTTCGCTGCAATCAGCCCCCGTGAGATGGGCGGCGCGCAGATTCGCGCGGGCCAGCACCGCCCCGAGCAGGACCGCGCGTTCCAGATGCGCGCCGTGCAGGTTGGCATGCTCCAGGTGGGTGTGCGCCTGCTCGCGCTGCTCTTCGTCGGTGCTGAGCCATTCCTCCAGCGTCAGCCCGCCGCGCATCCCATAGAGCGGCAAGTAGCTCAGGTTCACTTTGCGAAGATCAGCCCCGCGCAGGTCCAGCCCGGTGGGAATCTGCCAGCGGGTACTTCCTCTCCCTCCTTCCAGCTTAGCTGCCTGGTGGGTCGCCAGCAGCCACTCGACATCGGCGCGGCTCAGCTTGATGCCCTTAAATGGATAGACCCCTTCGTCGGTATTCGGGGCCAGAGCGCGGCGCTCAGCCAGGAATCGCTGGCGCTCGTTGGTGATTTCCGGCTCGGTTCGCCAGGGCTGGTCTTGCGCCTTCCAATAGGCACGCCAGCGTACACGGTCGGCCTCTCTAGGGCCGTTCGGGGTAGATACTGATCTCGTCATGAGAGCGGAAGATAATCAGAAGCCCCCTTCGATCTGGGCACTGCGTTTTGGACGCACCTGGATAAGCGGTAGAGATCGTTTTCCTTCTACCTCGATACCATCAAGTTTCAGGCCAGCGCCCGAGAAGAGCAGGCCACCCGCCAGTTTGGAGCACCTGTTGGGGGAGAGAGCGGCAATGCAGAAGAGATGGCTCTTCCGTGCTGCCGCTCCAGGGTGTTAGCGATGCACGACAAAGGCATCGAGCGCGTCAAAGGTCGCTTGTGGCTGTTCGAAGTGGGGCAGATGCCCGGCATCGGTCACGAGGGTGAAGCGCGCCTGGGGGATAGCGGCAGCGAAGGCGCGCCCGTAGGCAGGCGTGACGATGCGATCACTGTCTCCCCAGAGCACGAGCGTGGGAAGCTGAATCTGCCCCACGCGCGCGAGCAGGGTCGGGTCATAGAGGTGGTCGCCCGCGAAGATGCGCATAGTGGCGACATTGGCGCGCTGGCGTGCCACCTGCTCCGGGGGAAGGGTCGCCGGATCGACATAGAAGCGGTCGGGGTCGTGATACGAATACTCGGCAACTTCGCGGGGCGTGAGGGTATAGAAGTCACGAATCGGTTGCCCTTCGACCTGGACACCGGCAGGATCGATGATAACCAGGCCCGTGAGCAGGTGCGCGTCGTCGTGGAGCGCCATCTCGCAGGCAACCCAACCGCCAACGGAAGAGCCGATGACCACGACATCGCGGTATCCTTGCGATTTGAGTAGCTGGATGTAGACGCGAGCGAGTTCAGGGATCGTGGTGAGCCACGCGGGGCGCTCGGTGCCATTCCAGCCCGGGTGAGTCGGCAGGAGGACGTGCATGGTCTCTGACAGATGGGCAGCGATGCTCTGCACTGTGAAGGGGCCACCGCCCCCATGCAGGATGAGGGCTATCGGCCCGCTGCCGCTCTCGGTGAGCGTGATAGGCAGGTCGGGACGCCAGTGGATGGTGCGGGTCAATGGTTCGGTCATAGCAGGACTCCTTGTGCTTCAGGCGCTCACTTGCCAATATTGGTGGCAGGACTAGTGGCGTAGCGACTCATCACCTGGGCGCTCGCCTCAGGGGTGAATGGCTGACCGCTGGCAAAGAGGTCTCGCAGGTCGCGGAAGTATTGGACGTACAGATCGGGGGTAAAGGTGTTGAGCATAACGACCGCCTGGTCGCCCGGGTTGGCAAAGGTATGCGGGACACCCGGCGGGACCATCACCAGCGTGCGTGGTGGGGCGTCATAGGTCGTATCCCCCACGGTGAAGCGCGCCGTGCCAGAGACCACATAGAAGCCCTCGTCATGGCGGGCATGGCGGTGCTGGAGCGGCCCTTCGGTGTGCGGGGGGAGCGTGATCTCACCAATGCCAAGGCGGTGGTCGGTGGTGTGCCCGTCTTCGAGGATGCGCATCTGGATGGGTCCCAACGGGATCAGTTCGCCGTCCTGCGGACCCACCACGGAAACCTGAGACATCTGTCTTCTCCTTTATGATATATTACTCTCTTCATGATAGTTTACTCTCATCATAGTACCATAGTTTCGCCAATTATGCAAGTGCTCTCTCATAGTAAAAGTGTGGTATCATGAAGGTGAGGAGAAACGTATGTCGAGTGAGAACAGCGCTGGTCGCACCAACCAGAAGACCCGCACCCGCCTGGCGATCATCGACGCCTGCCGCGACCTGATTCGCTCAGGCGCCGCCTTCTCGATTCCCGAGGTGGCGCAGCGCGCCCTCGTCTCGGAGGCAACCGTCTACCGGTACTTCCCCGATCTTGCTTCCCTGGTGAACACGTCCCTGGCTGGCCTGTGGCCCAGCCCAGCCGAGGCACTGGCGCCGGTTGCCAACTCCACAGACCCCGTCGAACGCATCGCCTTTGCCACCGAGGTCTTCCTCCGGCGCGTGCTTGCCTATCAGGGGTCGGTGCGCGCGATGATCGCGGCCACCATCACCCGACCGGAAGCCGCCGCTACCCGGCCCGGTCTGCGGTTCGCGTGGATCGCCGAGGCGCTGGCTCCAGCGGAGGCAACGCTCGCGCCGGAAGATGCCGAGGCGTTCACACGGCTCAAGCGCGATCTGGCGGTGGTCGTCAGCCCCGAAGCGCTGTTCACGTTGACCGATCTCTCCGGGCTGCCCGCTGAGGAGGCCATCACGCAGTGTGTGCATCTGGCGAGCACGATCACGGCGGCGGCCCTGAAACGCACTGCGACGTGACCGCCCGCTCTCTTCGCGCGAGACCGGCATCTTCTGAAGAGAGACTATACAATCAGGCACCGCTTCGGCGGCACAGGAAAGCGGAGTCGAGGTAAATCGACTCCGCTCCATCTTGCCTCAGCAGGTCTCTGCCTACGCGGTAGGAGTGACGCTTGCATTGGCATGGCCGATGATGATGCGTGCGCCCACCGGCAGCCCCAGGGTATTCGCCACATTCACCATGATATCTATCGCGTTGATATTGATCTTCGCGCCCGCTGCCCCGCCGCTGCTCGACTGCTCATTGACAACAGCAACACCCACGCCGGGAATGGTGATTACGGTGTTGGGGGCGGGACTGGCCGCAATCGGGATGGTGCCACCAAGCAGAGAGGCGTTGGTCAGCGAAAGCGTGTATCCGGTGTAGCCGTGCAGGGAAGGAGTGAAGGACGCGGTGCCGCTGACCGTGATTGAATCAGCATGCAGCAGGCCAGTGATGTTGGCCGTTTGAATGGTGCTCTTGCCCGTCACGGTGGACCCGCCGGTATTCACGCTGCCAAATGCCTGGTCTACCATTGTGCCCGTGCTGATGAGCGGCGGCACGCTGACACTGGTGAGCGAGTTGGTGCTGTTGCCACCGGTGCAACTTACACCCACCGCTGTAAAGGGGCCGCTGGCCGCACCACCCAGGCCGGTTGCATACAGACCCCAGGCATAAGAGGAAATCGTTGCCGGGGGAACGTTACGCGAAAAACCGCTGTTGGCGTAAGCAATCAAGATGTGCGTGCCAATCGGCAGGCCAAAGCTGTTAGAAAGGGTGACGCTGACATCCAATGCGATTACCGTGATGCTCGTGGCGTTGACCGAGTTGACAGGGCCAACCTGCTCATTGACCGTGACCGTGCCAATGCCCGCCAGCGTGATCTTGGTATTGGGGGCCGGGGTAGCTGTAATAGGCGTTCCACCAATCACCAGACTGGTGAAGGTCGAGCCATTGGTGCTGGTGGCGGTGGTCGTGGTAGCCATGCTGTTGGCAACGGACTGCACGGCAGTGGCGGTGATCGCGCCACCCAGCAGGCTCAAGCCCTGGACGGTGGCACTGGACTGGACCGAGGCGCTGGTGCCCAACTCAGAGGTCGTGACAGTATCGTTGGCTGCGCCGCTGCTCAGAAACGAGCCAAGCGCTGCTAAACTTCCTGAAGCGGTGGCCGTTTGGGAGGATAAGACACAGCTCAGGCCAACCGGAAAGAGCGGGCCAACGCTTTCCACGCCGGAGCCAGCCTGTGTCTGTAAATAGCCGCCATACGCGCTGCCATTCAGCGTGCCCAGCGCTGTGGCAGCAGGAATGCTGGGCGCGGCGGCAGCCTGTGTCGCGTTAGTGATCACCAGCGACGACAGCCCCAACAGGAGCACCAGGCAAAGCAGCAGGTGATTACGCAAAGAGCGAAAGATAGTCATAGAGCCTCTTTTCTCATAGCGTCCATAGATTTTTTTACAGAGAAACAGAAGGTTTTAGAGAATATAGGCGCGGGTATGCAATGGGTCCTTCCACACTCCTCTCATCTTCAATCAGACACGGTAGGCGAATGCGCTGTGGGGACAGCGATTGAGGAAGCGGCCCCAGCGGAGCCTGGCCTCCTCACCGCAAAAACTATACCATCAAACGGCGGCAACTCGATTTTTATATGAAACAGGTATACTTATAAGCTATCGGTGGGCGACAGTAACTCTTCTGAACGGACTCGTGGGTTGAGCGCGCGATGCTGGCAAGCATGCTATTGGAGGGTCTCGGCAACGATACTCGGCTGAGCGCTAAAGAGTCGGTTGTCGCTGCTCTGCGGGTTGAACACAGCCGGTAAGAGCGAGCAATAGAGCGCTTCGAGCCGCGCAGCGAGCGTGTGACGTCCAGGAGGTCAGGGATGATGCACAGCACAGCGCCCGCGCGGCGAAACACCGGCGCGAGCAGCGCCCGAAAAAAGGGCGTCTCAAGGCGAGCGCGCACGTCGCTGCCATGACACTGAAGCACAAAGGGGATGCGGCTCGCCAGCCCCAGCACGCCATAGCTGGCCCAATGGATATGCGCCAGATCGAAATGAGCCTGGTCGAGACGACCAACCACCCGACGCAGGCTGAAGAGGCGACCCGGTATCATTGCTAGCTTGATCGGTAAGGGCGCGAACCCGCCCGCCAGGCTGGGTTCGTAGACCGCCGCGCTATGGCCGCGGGCACTGGCATACTGTTCGGCCACCTGATTGATATCACGGACTTGAAGGATACACATCATGTTCTCCTCTCATGTTCCGATTACGCTGGCTGGAGCGCAGAATCGACCGCGCCAGCCAGGCCGAGCAGGCGAATGTAGAAGGCAATAAGCTGCTGGCGCTCTTGTTCCCAGCAGAGATGTTCGCGGGCAGCAGCAAGCGCATTGCGCTGCATGCGCGCCAGAGCGGCAGGGTCAGCCAGCAGCGCATTGAGCGCGCGGCCAATTTCGACTGGCTCCAACGAGCGAACGACAGCGCCAACATCGTAGGTTTCAAGCACGTCAACCACGGCATCCAGCGGCGTGGCAAGCACCGGCAAACCGGCCATGAGATATTCAAAGAGCTTGTTTGGCAGGCAGAGCTTGACGCTGAGCGAGTCCTTGCCCGAAAACAACACCAGGCCAAGATCAGCCGAAGCGGTCAGCGCCAGCAGTTCTTCGTAAGGCACCCAGGGAAAGAGCTTGACGCGATCACCCACGCCTTCCTGAAGAATCAGGGCCGCTAGCTCGGCCTCGGTGGCTCCCCTGCCCAGCAGGACGATGGCAATGTCAGGGTCGAGGAACTTCGCCGCCTGGATGAGCCGATCAAGGTCACGCGCCCGCGAGAAATAGCCTTGATAGAGGGCAACGCGGGTTTGCGGACTCAGGCCAAGCTGGCGGCGCAGCCGATCATCTGCCACCGGAGCCTGATAGACGGGGACATTGCGGACCAGGCACGCCAGAGGGCCACCGTAGCGCCGCTGTAGCTCCGTCACAATAGGCGGCGAGACGGTGATCACGCCGGAACAGCGCGCCATCATCTTCCTGAGCGCCAGCCTGGACAGGCCGCATAAGCGCCGCCAGCGCGTCAGATGGGATTGTACCAGCGGCAGTTCGTGGGCATCGAAAACCAGCGATTTGCCACGCAAACGCGCCGCGAGATAGCAGGCGGGGAGCGCGATGTCATCATGGGCGTGATAGATGTCGGCAGAGGTACGCAGCACCGCCAGTGTGCCCAGCACGAAGGCGCGTAAGAGCTTGACCAGAAACCAGGGTTTGAAGCGCGTCGGCATCAGCCAGTCCGGCATCTGGAGATGACGTAGCTGGATGCCCGCCAACCATTCTTCGCGTGGCCGCTGTCGGTCCAGTTCCAGATCAACCAGCACCACATCGAAACCGGCCTGCCGAAGCGCGGTTGCTTCGCGCATCACGCGCATATCGGTGCGCCCCACGCCCAGGACGTGCATGCACACCTTCGCAGGCGGGCGCGCGGCTGCTGTCTGCTCTGGGGCGGCAGCAGAAGAAAGCATGTGTGCCATAGCAAAGCAGGCTCCCCTCAAGAACGTTCGGGCAGCTTGCGCGCCAGAATCACTTTGGCTCCGGGCGTGGTCTGACCGGTGCAGAGTCGGCAGGCCAGGCGCTCTGCCAGGAGCATGGCGGGGCCAAACCACGTGCTCAGGCGGTTGGAATGGCCCCACAGTCCGGAAAAACGCCAGCAGGCCAGGAGCGCCAGAAAGATCAGGCGATTGGGCGCTTCCAGCGGGTTGCTTAACAGGGCGGTCGCGGGTTGCACATCGTGGACGACAAAGCCGTTGGCTTCGAGCGTCTGCTGATATTCGTCCAGCAACCTGACTGTATCGTAGGTTGAGACGCGCGGCGGCACGTAACGCTGGCCGCTCACAATCGCGTCGGAGATGATGAGCCAGCCGCCCGGCGCGCAGCGCTGCGCCAGATTGGCTATGGCGCGCTGAAAGCCTACCGGGTCAACCACGTGCAGCAAGACATCGAAGGCCGAGATGAGGTCGAAGCGTTGCCTGGCAGGCACCGGCAGCGGAAAGACGCTCAGGTCCGCCTGAACAATCAGCAGGTCGGGAAACGTCTGCTTCAGGTGGTCAACGCTGGGCTGCGCGAAATCCAGCCCGACGACCTCTTTCGCGCCATGCTGACGCCAGAAGTTGAGCCAGATGCCTGTGCCCGAGCCGACATCAAGCACAGCGCGCCCGTTCAAATGGTCAAGCCGATAGTGCCGCAGCGCGCGCTCCAACTGATGCATGCGCGAGCGATATTGCACTTCGACAAATTGAGGCGAGCGACCAAGATAGCCAACGCCGGTAATATCAGGGTGCGCCGCCAGGCGTTCTTCCCAATAGCGCCGAGCGTCGAAGGCGTTCTTGCTGCGCTCCGCGAGACGTTGCTCAAGCATCCATACACTCCTTGCATGATGAACAGCGCAGATGCGCTCAGCCCGCGCTTCGGCGTGGGAGGCCGAAGCCCTTCACCAACACAAACAAACAGATTCCATAGGCCAGGAGACTCAGCGTGTTGACCGGCCAGGTCCAGAGCGCGCCCCACAGGTGCGCCAGGCGTGCCGCGCCCAGGTAGAGGCCAACCCCTCCCAGGAGCGCGAGCAGGAAGCGGCCAATCTCGAACGGAATGGGGTAGATCAATTGATTGGCAACATAGGCCATGAAGGCCAGAACGATAAAAGCGATTAAGGTAGAGAGCGCAGCGCCGCGCGCGCCATAGGCAGGAATCAGCGCCAGATTGAGCGTGAAGTTGACGAAGGCCGCCACGCCCATAAACACGGCAGTCAGCCAGGTCTTGCCACGCACATTGACGCCAATGAGGAACAGGTAGTACAGGCCATAAAAGACGATGGCTTCAGCCACCAGCGGAATGACCGGGGCTGCGGCATAATAGCTCGCCGGAAAGAGACGGTCCAGCAGCAGCGTGCCAACCAGCGAGAACGCAAAGGCGCAGAAAAGGAGCAGCATACCGAACCAGCGAAAGACCAGTTGAAACACGCGGGCAGCATCTTTGCGTTTAGCGATGGCATACATCGTCGTCGGCCAGGCCAACCCGAAAGGCGTGATGATCACCGTCGAGAGCACTGTTCCCAGGCTATACGCCACCCCATAGCTGGCGGTCTGCGCGAGCGACCCGAGCAGGCTGAGCAAATAGCGATCTGAAAGCTGCAAGACCCAATAGGCTGTGAAGCTCAGAATCAGCGGCAGCCCAAAGCCGAGCAGACGCCGGGCGATGGGCAGGCGCAGCCGCAAGCCGGAACGCGCGATCAGCACCGGCAAGACGCAGAGCGCGACAAAAGCATAGCCAGCGCCGGTGGCAATCAGCGCGCCCGCAATTCCTGTGCGCAGCAGGCCCACCAGGACGATGGTCACAAGCAGATTGATGAGCAGATTCGCCAGGGAGAGCAGCGAAAACCAGACCGGGCGATTTTCGGCCCGCAGCCAGGCCAGCACGGGAACCGTCAGGTTTTGCAGCAGCACCACCAGCACTGCCAGAACGATGAGGCCCGCCAGCGCCGAACGCCCCAACAACCAGCGCGCCAACGCCGGGGCAGCGAGCGTCGCTGCCAGGGCCAGCAGGAGCGAGGCCAGGCTGAGCAAGCCAAGGACCGTCGCCACCACGGCCCGGCGACCACCAGGCGATGTATAATCGAAGTTATAGGCGCGAAAAAACGCCGAGCCAAGGCCAAGCTGCGACACCCCCGCGCCCAGGCCGATCACCGTCGTCAGGATGGTCAGGATGCCATAATCGGTCTGGGAGAGCGTGCGCGCCAGAAATGGCGAAAGGACCAGCGACACCAACGGCCCGGCCAGCGAGGCCAGCGCAAATATCCCCGAACTTTTTGCCAGATTACGCGCCAGGGCGAGATAGCCACCCGCCCGCCTGGTGACGGCTTCGTGGACCTGGGTAGTGGCTTCCCGCAGTGTTCTGGTCTTCACGACCGGCAAGATCAACGTAACCATCTGGTCGATGAGGTCTTCATCATCGGCAAGGCTGTCGCGCGCCGCCGGGGCAGCGTCAAGCGGCTGAAGCCGAACGGCTTTGAGCCGCTGCGTGGGCATCTGGTCAACGCGCAGCACGGGCATGGGCATGGTCGGCAGTTGGTCGAAGCTGATGCTGGGAAGCAGCACCGTTGCGATGGATGCCAGATGCTCACGTTCGGGCAGGCTCGCCGCGCCTGGAGGATGTTCGGTCGATGACCCCTGGGGAGGATATGAGCGTGGCATGGCTTATCTCCTCCCCTCAGAGCCAACCGCCAACACGCGCTGCTCTTCGGCGCGTGGCGCGGCGCTCGGCAATGGCGACCAGTAGCCCGCGCGGCGCAGGCAAGCGACAAGCGCTGGACCGCTGTGATGCTCGGCCACATAGGCGCTCGCCCGCGCGCCCATCTCTTGCCGCAGGGCCGGGTCGCTGATGGTTCGCCGCAGCGCTGCGGCGGTCGCTGCCGCGTCGCCAGCGGGAATGGCAATCCCGCGCCCATCCGCCAGCAGCGCGGCATTGGAGCGCGGTTCCGTCGAGGCAATCACCGCGCAGCCAGCGGCCATCGCCTCCAGCACCGCCATGGAATAATTGGTGCCGCGTGTGCCGGTATAGAGAAAGATGTCGCTGACCCGCAGCAGCGCCATGACCTCGGCTGGGGTCGCCTCGCCCCGCAGCGCGCAGCAGGCGGGTAATCCGGCCTGGCGCAGTTCCGCCTCAAGCTGCGGGCGCGATGGCCCATCGCCAGCGATGATGAAGCGCACGCGCCCCCGCAGCACACCCGGAAGGCTGGCAAGCGCCTGCTGCATGCCCTGCACGGCAATGTCCAGCCCTTTTTCCGGAGCGAGCCGATTAATCATCGTGACGACGATGGCAGCGGGAGGAAGCTGCTGCTGGGCGCGCAAAGCAGCCTGACGCTGCGCATCGGGCCGGGCATAGCGCCGGGCATCGAGAATGTAGGGATAGCGGATGATTCGGCTGGGGTGAACGCCCAGGTACTGGCGAAAGACCGCCTCCACCTCGTCGCCAGCAATCAGAAATTGATCGGCACAGCGCGCGGTGAGCCGGGCCAGCAGCCGCAGCGTCGGCCAATAGCACCAGAAGCGCAGGCGCGAAAGCAGGCGCACATGCCAGCGCTGCCCCTGGAGCGCCCGTATGCTTTCGGCAGGATAGACCCGGCTGAAGGGCAAAGTGACCGAACCGTGATCCATGCACACCACCCGCGCGCCGACCAGCTTGCCTGCAAGCGCCGCGAAAGCCCCCGTGTACAGGCCATCTTGCGGCAAAATCAGGCGATAGCCCATGCCGCGATGGAACAACCAGAGCAGCTTGCGCCATCCGGCCAGGCAATAGAAGCAGGCATTCGGAAAATGCCAGCAGCTTGCCAGCGTGCTGCCAAACGAGTGGATGGTCAGGCCCGCCGATTGCGCGCCTTGACGGCCAGCCAGGTACTCCAGGTGCCATTCATCTGCCATCACTCCGGCCACTCCAGCCAGAACACCACGCACGCCCCCGGCAATCGGAAAGGCGGTGACGGGCACGCAAACCCGCTGGCGCAGATGCTGGTCGACGGCGGGCGCGGGAAAGAGGCGATTGCGCACGCGGCTGCTGAGGGCACGGCGATAGCGGGCGACGCGGCTGATGACGAGATAACGTAGGCGACAGCCAAAGCTGCGCTGATAGCCCGCCCAGCGCTCTGCCAGCGCCGAGCAGTGGATGCAGCCGGATTTCCTGGCGAGCGCGGCAAGCAGGGTCGCGTGAAGATGCTGATAGAAGTGAGGGACCAGCCGCCGATGCAGCAGATCATAGCGCGTCCAGTAACCGGCATCGAACTCGTCGATCAGCAGGTGCAGGGTCAGCAGGCTTTCGTCGATGAGGGAGGCGACGTGGCTATCTTGCGTCACCTCCACATAGTCATAGAGTCCGAAGAGGGCCAGGATAAAGCCATTGAGGATATGCGCCGCCGGATACACCGCGACCTCTTCAAAGAAGACGCCGCACGTCCCGACGGTAACGCTGACGCCTCCCTCCAGCACATCCAGTTCAAAGGTGCGCACGGCGCGGCGAGCAGCCTGCAAGAACGCGCTCTCACCGGTCAGCCGATAGGCACGGACCAGCACAGAGATGGCGTTGCCCTGCGTCAGCGCGGAAAGCCAGCCTACCGGCGCGGCATAATCGCGCTGGGGAAAGGGCATCGGCCAGCCTCCGGCATCATCGGCAATGCGCCGCTCGTGCGCCACCAGCCAGCGGGCCTGGGTCAGAAAGCTCTGGAGGTGCGCAGCAGCGCCATCAGCCAGATAGGCATTCCAGTGCGCCAGCGCGTACTGCGCAATGGTGCTGGGGTGGTAGACCGCCGGATAGAGGCCAAAAGCGGCGTTGTAAGGCACCCCATGATCGTCGAGGCTGCCAAATGGCAGCGCCAGCAAGGGCAACAGATCAAGCGGATAGGGCAATTGCCCGGCAGAGGCGTCGGGCTGCGCGGCCAGCGGATAACAAGGCGCATGCTGCTCAGCGCGCCAGACCTGCCACTCCGAGGCAATGCATCTGGTGATCGGGAAGGCGCGCCAGAAGGACTGCCAGCGTGCGGACCTGCTCATGACTGCCCTCCAATGGGGAGCAGGTGTGCCTCCCGCTCCCTGATTTCTGCGAGTTGTCCGGAGGTTTCAGCGCGCGGTGGCTGCAACCGGGGCGGCTGCGCCAGCGCGGGCGATGTCAGCGCGCCAAGCAGCAGCCAGCCGATGGCTGCCAGTGGCGCAATCGTCCAGGCATTGACGCCCAGGCTGTTGATGCTCAAGATGATCACCGCTACCAGTGCCCCTGCCAGCAGGGCGCGCTCGCGTTTTTCGGCCTGACGATAGGTGCGCAGTGCCAGCCAGAACACGGCTCCCAGCAGCGCCAGAAAGACCAGCAGTGTGGGCAGCCCGGCCAGCGCGCCAAGCTCCAGATAGGCATTGTGGGGATGGGCGAGCGGGCGATACTCCAGTGGGACGCGATACGCGCCCTCGATCTGGGTATAGGTGTCGATGCCCAGCCCGATGCCCAGCGGGTGAGCGCGAATGACCTGAAGCGCCGTCTCCCAGCCGCCCAGGCGCAGGGAAAACTCGCTCGCCTGGTTGAGATGATTGAGCAGCAGTGGCAGCCGGGAGTGGAACACGACAGCTACGGCGGCGCTGGCGACACCGATCAAGCCGAAGACCGAGAGGAAGGTCCGCCTGCGCACCACCAGCAGCAGAAACACCAGCAGCCCTATGCCAGCGGCCAGCAGCGATGACAGGCTGTAGGTCACCAACAGGCCACCAAGCAGCAGCAGCAGTTCACCCAGGTAAAGGAGCTTTGCCCACAGCGAACGGCTCGCCAGCAGCAGCCCTGCCGGGATAAAGAGCAGCATTGCCAGGAACGCGCCGTTCCAGTCCGGGTTGAGCAAGAACGACCCCGCACGCAAGGTCTGCGTTCCGGCGAGCCGGAAGAAGTTGTTCGATACCAGATACGTGGTGAGGTGCGGCGTCGCCAGCAGGAAGGTTCCTGTTGCTGAGAGGATCAGGCTGTGCAGCCCGACCAGCGCGCCCAGGGCAGCTATCCAGCCGAGCAGCCGACGGACCCTGGAAACGTCGCGCGCCACCTGCACCCCCAGCAGATACATCAGGAAACCGCCGCCAAAGATGTTCACGTAATACATGATGCTTTCCGAGAAGCTGCTTCCACGCAACGCCGGAAAAGCTGCCAGCGCCAACAGCAGCGTCCACCACCAGCGCCGGGGCAGCGGCAGCCAGGAGCGTTCTGCCGACTGTGTGAGAAACAGGATGCTCAAGAGGACCAGCGCGATGACCAGACCAACAATGGCAAATTGCAGCGGCGCGCCCAGCAGTTCATACCAATCGATCAGAATAGTGATACCAATGATCACGGCAGCCGTGACCTCATCCCGGCGCAGCGCCAGCAGCAGCACTACGGCCAGCGTAAAGGGTACCAGCGCCAGATTGGACTCACCGAGCAGCCCCAGCATCACGCCAGCGGCCACCGCCAGAAGCGCTCCCAGCAGCCACAGGCGCAGATCAACGCTGGAGAGCGCCAGCGCTTTAGCTTTCTGCATGCTGAGCCTCCTGCTGAAGATGAGCGGCAAGCCGCTTGAGGCCGTCTTCGAGCGACACCACCGGGGCAACCTGATAGCGAGCGCGAAACGGCTCCGGGTCGCAGTGAAAGGTAATGTATTCAGGCGCGGTGCCCTCGTGGGTGATGCGCGCCTCCAGCCCAAACGCCCGCGCCGCCCGCCGCACGACCTTATTGACCGATTCGCGGTTGCCCATACCCAGGTCCACTACGCAGAGGCCAGCAGCGGGAGCGTTCAGCGCGGCCAGCAAGGAGCGAACGGCGTCGTCGATGTACATCGCGTCGATGTAATTGTCGCCATCGCCCAGCACGCAAAACTGCGGATTGCGCTCGAAGGCAAAACGCTGCACCAGTCTGGTGTACAACTTGCGCGGCGGCTCATGCGGGCCAAACGCGCCAAAAAAGCGAATGATGGTGGCGCGCCGGGGCGTCTGGCGATGGGCTGTAAAGGTGTGGATATAGTGTTCCGCCGCCAGCTTGGAGACGGCATAGGGCAGGGTCGGCGTCGTACGTGTGGATGGACCAACCGGCCCGGTCTGGCTCATATAGACAGCGCCCGACGAGAGATAGACCAGATGATCGAAGCTCCAGCCTTCAAGCGCGCGCAGCAGGCCCACCACGTTGCTGCTCAGATCGTCTAGTGGGCGCTGGATGGAGCCAGGAATGGAGGTATTGCTTGCCAGATAGAGGCAGCTTTCAAACGCCCGCCCGGTCTGATCGACAGCCTGGGCCACCTGCGCCGCGTCGGTGAGATCACAGGCAACTGGCTGAATATGGTCCAGGTGGTTGGCGCTGACGAAGGCCGGAAACGCCGCGTCGCCGGGGCGATGCAGCGCAAAGACCTGCCAGGAAGGCGGCAGCGCCAGCAAGATGTTTCGGCCCAGGAAGCCTCCTGCGCCCGTGACGAGCAGGCGCATTACACACCTCCTCTGGCGAGGCGAGCGGCGCGCTGGCGATAAAACACGACGGTCTGGGCCAGCCCGTCATCGATGGAAACCTGCGGCTCGAACGGGACGAGCCGACGCAGCAGGCTTACATCGGCCAGATGGCGGCGCACATCGCCGGGGCGCGGGTCGCAGCATTGATAGAGCACAGGCGCGCCCACCAGCGCTTCGATCTTGCGCATCAGGGCGCGGATGCTGATCTCCTGGCCGGAGCCGATGTTCACCACCTGCCCGCGCGCCTGCGGGCAGCGATAGAGCGCCAGGGCAGCGCGCACGGTGTCGGCGACATAGATGTAATCGCGGGTTTGCTCGCCGTCGCCAAAGAGCCTGAAGACCTGGCCTTCAAACACGCTCCGGAGCAGCGTCGGGATGATACCTGCGTACTGCTGGTCGTTCTGGCGCGGCCCATAGTTGTTAAATGGCCGCACCACCAGGGCATCCACGCCAAACGTCGCCGCGTACGTGCGCACCAGATGGTCGCTGGCCGCTTTGCTGGCCGCGTAGGGCGTCAGCGGGTCGAGCGGGTGATCTTCGCTCATCGGGACGGCGCGCGCCGAGCCATAGGCTTCCGAGGAGGAAAAATGCACCAGCGTCTCGAAATGGCCCAGCCGCAGCAGTTCGCAGAGCGCCGAGGTGATGCTCACATTCGTATCGAAGCACCAGCGCGGCTGCTCAAGCGAGGTGGGCAGGGGGATGACCGCCAGATCAAAGACGACATCAACGGCAGCAACCCCTTTCAGCGCCGCCAGCAGCGCCCGATCATCCGCCGCGTCCAGGCGCAAGACACGCATCGCTGGCATGCGCTGCCGGGCCTCGGCCAGATTCTCCTCTTTGCCCAGGAAAAAGGTATCGACAACGGTCAGTTGCCCAACCTGCTCGGTAATGAGCAGATCAACCAGATGGCTCCCAATAAAGCCCGCGCCACCCGTCACCAGGACATGCTTTCCTTCCAGTGTTCGTTGTGTCGCTTCCATGCGCTTCCCCTTCTCTTCTCACATATCGACCTGCGCCGCTCCTGGCGCTAATGCGCGCAGGTGTAATTGATTCCAAGGTTGAGGTCGGTTGTCAGCATCTGATTGAGCGCTGCTTGCTGAGCGCGCTGGGTGGAAAAGCCGACCGGTTTGCCGACCACGGCAGCGCAGGAGGGCAGCGTCACCTGAAGGTCAATCTGCCAGGTGAACCCGGCCTGCCGCTGCACCAGAGATTGGTAATGCCAACCGCTCGCGCCTTTCGTGGCCGCCCCGGGGACCACCCAACTCAGGCTGATGGAGCCGGTATCGCCATACTGGAGGGTAAAATAGCCGCTCAGCACCTCGCGCCCAAAGGCGCTGCCGGTGCCCTGTGGGTTCCAGCCCGATTGAGAGAGCAGCTTGCTGCCCGGCGGAACATAGACGCGCACATAATCGATATAGGTGTACTTGCGGCCATAGTCATTTTGGAAGCTCGCCGGGCTGGCGGGCCAGCTATAGGTCAGCGTCAGGTGATGGGTCGCGTTTCCGGCGGCGTCAAGCGTCACCTGATCGCGCATGGTCGGCGCGATGAAATAATTCGCCTTGTTGGCGTTGACATTCGCGTCAACCACGAGAAAGCTATCGCCTGCCGGGGCTTCAATGGCCCCAGCCGCATGATAGCGCTCCAGGAAGCTTTCAGCCGCCGGGGCGTTAAAGTACACCTGGATGTCTTTGGTCGCCAGGGACTCTGTCAGCAGGTGCACAAACTGCGGCAGGTCCTTCGACATATCTTGCTGCACCCGGGCGGAAAAATGCTCGAAGAGCAGTTCGGTAAAGCGTTTGCGCAGCGAGGAATGCCCATTCGGGTCGGGCGTGTAGTCCGGCCCTTCCTCCAGGTCTAGCTGGTGATAGTGGATGCGGTCAATGAGATTATCCGCCGTGATCGTTTCGTTATATTCGGGAACATAGATCGGGCCGGTGATTTTGAGCATGTTCTGAATAAGGAAGGGCGTCAGGGCGATCACGCCCTGGAAGGAGGAAACCGAGCCACCCTCCTGGCGATACAACTGCTCGCCATTGCTGGCCGAGGTGGCGAAATTCGCGTCCAGGTTGGAGTCGCGGAAGCTCCAGGTAGGAATAAGCACCTTGAACCAGCTATACACCTGGGGGAGCGAAATCCGGTGTCCGGCAAACTCAAAGGGACGGTCCAGCAAATCGACATCGGTAATCGAAAGGCTCGATTCCCGTCCATTGGCAAGGGTGAGGATGCCATAATTGCCGATGAAACCGCCAGCAGGCCGCAGTTCGGTCGAATCCATCACCTCGATGAGATAATGCGCCGGTTGCCCAAAACCCAGCAAGGCGGGGGCGACCGTCAACAGCGACCCGGCACTCTGAAGGGTCTGTTGGAGCGCGGGCAAGCTCTGCTGGAACGAGGCCAGTTCTTGCTGAAGGGATGGGGTCAGCCCGCGTTCGTCGGGCTGCGCCTGCTTGAGTTGATCTGCCGCCGTGTTGACAAGCTGTGCTACCTGGCTGAAATCGCGCGTTATGTTGTTCAGATCGGCCAGCGTCAGCACCGGCGCTTTAGGGTTGGCGAACGCAAGAGCGCGGCTGCTGAAAAGCTGAAACGCATCGCAGCCGATGACTCCTGCCTGGGCGAGCGCTGCCGCTGCCGGGACAATATGCGTTGCCGCGCTGAAGAGCGCGCCGTAATGGGGGGCAAGCTGGACAATGGCCGGGAAGCGCTGCAAGTCCTGGTTGAGTTGGGTAAAGGTGATATACGCCTGGGCGAAGTCTTGCTTTGCCTGCGCGACCTGCTGCGTCTCAAGCGGATTGCCCGCGAACGCTTTCAACGCTGTTTTCGCCGCTTCCAACTGATGCAGCCCTTGCTGTGCCTGGGCCATGTCCTGATGGTACTGCTGGATATATTGGGAATACAAGGGAAGCGAGGCAAGACCACAAGACATGATCAGCCCACAGCACAGCGCAGCAGCAATCAAAAGCCTGACACGCAGGCGGCCCTTCTGATGCCTGCGCTGCTGGGGGCGCAAAGGCGGGCGAGGAGCGGGCCAGTGTTCTGTCTGGCTTCGTCTCTCTTGATAGATCGTATCTCTCAGCATAGCTTTACTCCCTCTGCTCCTTGGCTCCATCCAGAGGATTAGGCGCTGGCGCGGCTGCCGTTATCAGTCCCGGCTCTTCCCGGACGTGCCCACCAGGGCCACGCGCCGATCTGGCTCCGGCTGCGCGTGCTGCACCTGCTCGCTGCTGACCACGCAGCCCAGGACACGAGCGCCCGCTTTCTTGAGCCGGGCTTTCAAGCGCGCCAGTTGATGACGGCGCGCCTGCTCAAGCTCCACCACGACAATCACGCCATCAACGCAGGCAGCCAGCGCGGCAGCGCTTGCCGATTCCAGCGGGGAAGGCGCGTCAAGCACTATGCTTTTATCGCCAGGCTCGACGACATCCTTCAGGAAGGTCTGCATCGTCTTCGACGCGAGCACCCGGGAAGCGTGCGCTGGTGGCGCTCCGGCAGGCAGCACGCGCAAGGTCGGCAGGTCCACCACCAGAGAGCGATAGATAAAGCGCGGGGGAAGCGCGGTGCCGTCCAGGCGAAGGAGCTTCCAGGCGAGTACCAGATCGCTCAATCCCAGGCTAGAGATAATCTCGAATCGATCATCCTGTGATGGATGAGAGAAATTGGCATCAATCAACAACGTTTTTTTGCCGCTTTCGGCGATGTGCAGCGCCAGGTTTCCGGCAACCACGCTGGCGCGGCCATCGGGTGCAGCGCCGATGACTGCCAGCGAACTGAACTGAGTGTCAATCCCCACAAGCTCCAGATTGCTGTCGAGCATCTGGTAGGCGTCTCGCGTCGCTTGATACGCATCCTGGCCCGCCTTTTCTTCCAGCGGCAGCGAACCAGACGGCAGTTCCGCCAGAATCGGGCACCCCAGCACGTCTTCCAACACGCGCAGCGAGGGAACACGTTGATCAAGTTGGCCGCGCAGCAGCACGAGCAGCAGGCCCAGCAGCAGGCCAAACACCAGACCGGCGACGACATAGGCATACAGTGGCAGTCCCGCCGGGCTGGCGTCTACCTGAGCGGCATCGCTTACGCGCAAGTAGATGGTAGTCTGTAACTCGGCCAGTTGAATACGCGATAAGGTGCCTTCGAACTGCGTGTATTGATAGTGCAGATTGGCAAGCTGTGTTTGCAGCTTCTCGATCTGTGCCGGGTCGGGGTGCTGCGCTTGCTGAAGGTGGGCCAGGTCTTCGGTGGTGGTATTGATCTGGTTCTGGGTGGTGGCAATGTCCTGGCGGATATGCTGCTCCGAGTGGGCGTTGGCCTCATTCTGCGCCTGCTCTTGCTGAGCAATCAGCGCGTAGGCCAGCGCGTTGGCGAGATCAGCCGCGCGGGTTGGGCTGTGGTCCAGCACGGTGATCTGCACCATCACCGTATCCGGCAGCACCGCTGCTGAAACTTCGCGCCGCAGCAGTGCAACACTCACCCCGGCAAACTGCGCGCTCACTTCAGTCAATATCGATTGGCCGGTTACAAGCTGCACCTCTGTCTGCAAGAGGGCTTCGGGCTGGGCCAGCAGCAGCGTATCTTCGCTGGGAGCGTCGAGCCGCAGCGTCGCCATGCTCTGGTAGACAGGGGGCACGAATCTGCTGCTGATGCCTGCTCCTGTACCTGCCAGCACGATGCAAAGGGCAACGAGCGGCCATTGTTTGAAGAGAAGGTTACGGTATCGTGCTGCTGTCATCCTTGCCTCGCAGTATTCATCCTGTTGTACGCTTGCTAAAACTACACCGGCATCCTGGTCGTCTATGGGTTGCCACAGTGCCAACACGGGCTGAAGCGTGCGTCATTGGGCGGTGGCGTACATGCTCTCCGAGACTTCACCCGACGCATTGAGCCGCTGCTGCTTCGAGCGGGCCATGTCGAGCAGCAGCCCGCGCAGGCTCGCGCTGTCCTGGTAGCCCAGGCTGTGTTGCAACAGGCCAATCCAGTGGTCAATGTCAGCGAGCGGCTGCGGCTCCTCTTCATAGAGAATGTGGGAGATTTTGCTCTGGCTCGTGGGCAGCAACTGCTCATCTGGCGCGACGAGCAGTTCATGCAGCCGCTCGCCTGGGCGCAGCCCGCTGTAGACAATGGGGATATCGCGCCCCAGGCGCAAACCACGCGAGCGAATCATCTTCACGGCCAGATCAGCGATACGCACCGGTCGGCCCATATCCAGCAGGAACATGCCGCCGCTGTCTGCCATGGTGGAGGTGAGAATCACCAGGCCACAGGCTTCAGGAATCGTCATAAAGTAGCGCGTGGTTTCTGGATCGGTGACGGTGACAGGACCGCCCTGCTCGATCTGCTTGAGAAAGGTCGGGATGACGCTGCCCCGGCTGCCGATCACATTGCCGAAGCGCACCGCGCAAAAGCGCGTGCTGTGGCCCTCAGACCGCGCCAGCGCCTGGATGATGCGCTCGCCAAGCCGCTTGGACGCGCCCAGGACGTTGATAGGGTCCGCGGCTTTATCGCTGGAGATAAAGACAAAGCATCCCACGCCGTGCCTGCGCGCCAGATGGCACAGCGCGTACGTGCCCAGCACATTCGTCTGAATGGCCTGGTCTGGATGCTCCTCCAGCAGAGGGACATGCTTGTACGCAGCCGCGTGGAAGACCAGATGCGGGCGTGTTTCCGCGAAGAGCGCCGCCATACTGCCGATATTGGTAATATCGCCGATGCGCACGAGCAGGCGAGAAGCTTCGGCATAGGTGCGCAGGCTTTCGGCCAGATCAAACAAGCCCGTTTCGTTATTATCCAGGGCAATCAGTTTCGCCGGTTTATAGGTAATCAGTTGGCGGCAGAGTTCCGAGCCAATGGAACCGGCAGCGCCCGTCACCAGAATGACCTTGCCTTCCAGAAAGGTCTGCGCCTCGGCAGTCTGAAGCGGCACGATTTCGCGTCCCAGCAAATCAGCAACGTTGACCTCGCGCAGCGCGAGCGCCTGCGACTGTTCATCCAGCATCTCATGCAGGCTCGGCAAGATTTTGATGCTGGCGGGGGTTTGCTGGCACAGGGTAATAATCTCGCTGATGCGCTCCGGGCTGGCAGCCGGGGAGGCAATGGCAATCAAATCGATGCCATAGCGTTTGACGACCTGGGGGATTTCAGCAATCGGCCCCAGAATCGGGATGTGGTGAATGCAGCGCTGCCATTTGGTCTGGTCGTCATCAACGAAAGCGACCACCTCATATGCCTGCATGCTCCTGATCAAGAAGCTGGATGCAAGCCGCGCCCCGGCATCGCCCGCGCCGACGATGAGCACGCGGGTGTTGCGCTCCCTGGACCGCGCCAGCCGCCAGGCCAGCACCACACGCGGCGACATCTTCAGGCACCCCAGGAACAGGAACGAGAGCAATCCGCCCACGATATTGACGCTGATGGGCAGAACGCGCAGTTGGGCCGTGCCCGCAATCTCCAGGCCGTTGACCAGCAGCAGCGTGATGCCCACGGCCTGGAAGAGCCTGATGCCATCTTTGATGCTGGCATAGCGCCAGAGCGTGCGATGCTGGCCGATAAGATAGGAGATGACCGCGTAGATGCCCCCAATTGCCAGGTCCGGCCAGAAGAGGACGCGCAGTTCCGCTTCAAGCTGTGGCGCGTCCATGAAGCGCAGGAGGGTCGCCGTCTCGAATGCGGCCAGAACGGTGACGACATCCAGCGCGACGGCTCCGCCATAGCTCACGACACGGCGCACCAGATGATAGTTCACCCAGGCTTTGACAGCAGCACAGAAGCGGGCGGGCGCGGCGGCTGGCCCGGCAAAGGTGCGAGATGATGATTTCTGCCCCATCTGCAAACTTCCCCCTGGTATGGCGTGAGAGGTAATCAATGCCGTGGCTGGAAGTGGTTCTGCTTGCGGCAGCAGCCCGAGCGGAGCAACAGGCCGCACCAACGCCACCAGCGTCAGCGCCAGGATTTTCAGGTCGAGCCAGAGCGACCGGCGCCGCACATACTCCAGATCGATTGCCAGCTTGGCAGGCATTACTACCGAACGATAATAGCGCTCAGGGTTGGCCCCGCTGAGCATATGCTCTTCGTGACGAAAGAAGACTTGTGCCGCTCCGGTGATGCCAGGCCGCACCGCCAGCACCGCGCGCTGCTCGGGGGTATAGTCGCTCACATAGCAGGGCGCTTCGGGGCGCGGGCCGATCAGGCTCATCTCGCCGCAGAGCACATTGAGCAGTTGGGGTAGTTCGTCCAGCTTGGTCGCGCGCAGCAGGCGGCCAACTCGCGTTACTCTGGGGTCGTGGCGCAGGGTGATCTGGCTCGCCATCGTCTGGCGCGTTCGCATGGTGCGAAACTTCATGATGGAGAACGGAACACCGCCGCGCCCCACGCGCTGCCCGCGATAGATGATCGGCCCACGGTCATCTATCACAATGGCACAGGCGATGAGCAAGAGGAGGGGCATCACAGCCAGCAGCATCCCTACTGCAAGACCCACATCCATGCAGCGTTTCATGTTGTCCGATGAGCATCCATGCCGGGACATCCAAGCCTCCCCGTCCTCAATCCAGAAGTGCCCTCAATCCATAAGGGCAGTGGTTCCATCCAAAGGCTGTGCTGTAGTTTTTCCATGTGCTTGGTAGACTAGCGCAATTAGGCACTGCTGCACCCCATTGTCGCGCGTTTTTCCACAGCAGAATTTGTGCCAAAATCTTTTCCCATGAAGAGCGCCGTTTAGAGGAAAGATCGAAACCACGTTCTAACTCATCATTTCGTCCCAGGCCCATACAGGCACGACGGGGGAACAGAGCAAGTCAACCTGCCCGGGAGGTTGGACAGCTCAAGCGCCCTTCAGGAAGGAACGAATCGGAATGCTATGCGGTGGCTGCATATTGCCTGGTAGCTGCCCTGTCGGGCTGCGCACGGAAGCGACGCCAGAGAAGGTAGATAATGGCGGGACCAAAAGCCAGCAGCGCCCGAATCCCATGCAGCGATGATAAGGGCAGCGGGTCAAGCACATACAGAATCAGCACGCCTCCCGTTAGAAGCTGCGTGGCTGTTGTCAGATCATCCAACGGATAGAACGCCGCCACTGCCAGCAGCCAGGTCCCATACCAGGGCACAAACCACCCACTGGCAATAGAGAGATACAGGAAGAGCGCCCACCACCAGGCAAGAAACAACCGTTTTCTACTGCGCACTCCAGGGAAAAGGCGCAGCCAGGCGACCAGAAATATCAGGCCAGCCAGCGCCTTCATGATGACCAGAGCAAGGGCTGCGCTGCTGCCCTCTGACCAGCCGGGCAGCCGTGCCAGCACCTGACGCAGCGGCCAATCGATCATCTCTAGCAAAGAATCTCGCAAGCCCTGGGTTGGTGGCGAAGAAATAAGCGAACTCAGGGTGTGCAACCCATCCCAATAGGGCAGGTAGAAGCAGGCACACACGCCAAAGAGCAAACCCAAGCGCCAGAGCGCGCCGCGCACCATCGCCGCCGGAGGCAGTTCGCGCACCACATACCAAAAATAGAACGGGAGGAGGATCAAAAGGATAAACTTCGTATCCAACGCAAGCGCAAAGGCAAGCAGCGCGAGTAGTTCATGATTCCGAACCAGGGACCAGACGCCAAGCAGGAAGAAGAAAAGCATCACTGCATCATTGTGACCACTCCCAGCAAATTCCAGCAGCGCCAGCGGATTCCAGGCATAGAGCAGCGTCCCCATGACCCGACGCTGCGGAGCCAATACGGTCAGAATGCTCCAAATGACCGCCGCGTTTGCCAGATGAAAAAGCAAGCTGGTGCTCTTAAAAAGGAAGACATAGGTTGCCAGGCTGCCGCCCCACGCTTCCGCCAGCCAGGTCAGCACGTCGGAAAGAGCCAGCCAGGTTGGGCCATAGACCGAGGGCGTATTACGCCAGAACACCGTGGACAAAAAAGGATCGTTGGGGAACTGGTTGGGCACAGCGGTTAACGGGTTGGCATGATGCAACACCGCCATACGTCCATAAAAAATATAGCTGAAGATATCCTGCGTGGGGAAGCCGGGAATCAACAGGAAGGTTCCCCCCAAGAGCAGCGCGCCCCCCAAAATCACAAAGAGATGGCGCTGTCCTGGCTGGGAAAGGCTCTTCGCGAGAGCGCACGCGAGCGCCGCTATCAGGGCCGCACCATAAAAGAGCAGCGCCAGAATAACCACCTGAAGCCAATCCTTGTTCAGAACAAATGCGCGGCTCAACCAGGAAGGGGAGAATATCAGGCGAGCGGTATCGGCCATCACCGGCCAACGAGCGGCCAACGGGGACCGGGTAAACTCTTCCCGGCCAAATGGGCCAGCAACAAAGACCATCAGGCCCCACAGCCATAGCTCCAGCAGGGCACCCAGCCCGACCAGGCGCAGCCATACGCTGTGGTTCAAGAGGCCAAGACGGCCTCTCGCCAGAGTCGTAGGCGCACGAAGAGTCCTTATACTCATGGCAGCATCCTTGCTTTTCTTCCCATCGATTGCCCGGTTGGGCAATCTCTGCGCAGCCTGGCAAAAACCGCGAGGCTATTGTGGCTGCTGAGTCATCCTGGCGCACGCTGTAGCAAAACAGGGGCCAACAGAGCAGCAGAACCCTTGACAAGAAGCGGAGGGTCATGTATGCTCTGCTCAAAGATTCAAAATAGACCTTATAGAGGCAAAACCTCACTAATCAATACTCTATTGTGGTGTCATATAAAGGGCACCCATCAGGAAACGGGTAATAGGAAGGGATAGTATCGACTCAGGCAAGATATAATCTTGTTTCTCACTTCTCACCAAGTCAGTTGAAGGGAACTTTACGAGCAGCCAGGATGGGAGAAGATGGTAAGGTTTTCAGATAAGACCAGGCCAGCCCCGCAAAAATCGGCGCACTATCAGCAGATCAATGCCGAGATTAAGTACGGCATTGATATGGCTGCTGACCCCGTTAATGCCAATCTAGCCGAGTTAGCTCACCGAACCACAACCATCAATTCGCCATGGTTCGCCCGAACCTGTCGCGTCTGTAACGATAATTTCCGTGAAGGTGATCTGGTACGGCTTTGTCCAGATTGCAGCGAACCCTATCACGATGACGGCCAATTCGGCTTGGATTGTTGGAAACAGAAATTTGCCGGAGGAGCCATTTGCCGCGAGAGTGAAGATGAGCGTTTTATCAAGGCCGTTCAGGAATCTCGCCGATGTCAGTTCTCCTGGTCGCAGCCCCTCCCAAACGATAGGGCATCGCAGGTACCTTTTGAGAAAGCGCAGCAGCATACTGTTCCACCTTTTCTGTTAGTAAGTCAGTTTGTTGAAGGGGTGGAATCCGTTTGGCGCCCACATGGCGAGCAAGAACTTATAAGAGTAATGCCAGGTTCCCCGCTGATGAAGAGGCAATGTCCCTGGTGTCCATTCAGAATCCGGGTTGGCGACTGGGTGACTCGCTGTCCATGTCCACTCCACTGTGGCACCTATTTTCACCAGGACGTTTCTCGTCATCTGACGTGTTGGAATGAATGGAATGGCATCATGGGGCGTAACTATTGCCCAACCACAGGCGAACGTTACACAGCCGCCCAACATAGGATCGGGGATGGAAACTGACCGTTATGCTCGCCAAAAGCTGATCGAATGGTGGGATCAGGAGCGCTTACGCAGCGCCAGCATCCTGGTTGCTGGCGCTGGCGCTCTTGGAAATGAGGTACTCAAGAACCTGGCTCTGCTAGGGGTTGGGCAGGTGTTAGTGGTTGACTTTGATCGGATTGAGCCCTCAAACCTCAGCCGAACCGGGTTATTTCGAGAAAGCGATATTGGCCGCCCGAAGGTGGAGGTTGCCGGTGAGGCGGTGACAGCCCTCAACCCCGATGTCACTGTTGAGACGCTTTATGGAGATGTCTTTTACGACGTAGGATTGGGATATTATCGGCATAAAACCCTGGTGATTGGCTGCCTGGATAATCTGGCTGCGCGCTCACAAGTAGGGCGCTCTTGTGGTCTGGCCGGTGTCCCCTATCTCGATGGCGGCATCTGGTCCCTGGGCGGTGAGGTTCGCTGGTTTAGTACCAGCGAAGGCCCCTGTTTCGATTGTATGCTCAGCGCCGAGGATCGTGAACACGCGAGCGAGCGACGTTCTTGCACCGGGTTCCGGCTTGTGGATGAGCAAGAAACCCAGCACGTTTCAACGCTGGTGACTACCGCTGCCATTATTGCGGGGATGCTGGTGCAAGAAGCTGTGAAGTATCTCTGTGGCTACCCAATCACCGCTGGCAAGGCTATTGTCTATAACGGCCAAGTGCTCACTTTGCATCGGGCTGAGCTTACACGGAATCCGCGTTGTTCTTCCAGCCACTCCCCCTATCAAAAGGTGATAGAACTCGCCGCGCCTGTCACTCAGATGACGGCGCGCCAACTTTTCTCACTTGCCCGTGCCGCCCTGAAGTCCGATGGACAGGGAACTATGGAAGCAGCAAGCGCCCCGCCTGGCGGAGATCAGGGCCTTTCTTTGCAGTTAGGGCGCGACTTCCTCCTGGAGCTGCGTTGTCTCCGTTGTGGCCGCGCGCAGGAGGTAAACCAGCACTGGGATAAGGTGCTGGAGCAAGAACGAATCTGCCCCTTCTGTGGCGCCGCACGCCATGCTGAAGTCATCCGCGCATTGGATGAACAGAGCCTCTATATCGACCGCCCGCTTTCTACATTGGGAGTCCCTCCAGGGGAAGTTCTGGCAGTCTACGCAGGAAACGACCTGCTCTTATTTGAATTAGGTGTATGACGTCTTGATGCCGTGGGAGGGAGGGAAGCTATGGTGGGCAATCGGTTCCCTGGGTGACTGCCGAAGAGGCTATTCCGCTGTGGGGCGAACTGCTGCTGTTATGTGTTGATCATCCCTAAGTGAGCAGGAGGCGATCTTATGGCTCTCGACTCCCACTTCTCTTCCTCGGAGCGATCTGACTATGAGGCGCTGCTTGAGGAAGCTATTGACACGATCCTTACGGCCAACCTGGAGCTTGGCCCGAATGAGCGCCAGCCAGATGACTCCCTGGAAGCGTTGGTGAAACCTTTGCGCAGGCTCAAGGAGTCTCGAGCCTTTTTTGCCTCCGCTCTGGACGTGCGACACCTGGGTCGTCACAATTTCCCTGTGAGTGGGCTGCAACCTTCGCTGGATATCCAAGAGTTGATGGATACGCATGACTTCTATCTCATCCGGATACCGGTCACGTTAAGCCCAGCGTTTGGCTGGGGATTTATTCGCCTGGCATGCGATGTTGACTTTGCCTGTACTGGACCGGTCTCAGCGCCAATGACGTATGATATTTTTCCTGATAATGCCTGGACCGAGATACTCCACATGCAGACCCATCTGACTTTAGGGCTGGATGAAGGGTTAGGATTTCGGGCCGAACTCCAGCCGATAGAGGCAGCATATCAGCCCCTGAGTGGCGCGGCTCAGGCGAAGCTGGCCCTGGAAGCCAGCGGTGGGATACGCCTGGTCGTCGGTCCTTTTAGCTACCGCGTGGCGCGTGCCACGGTGTTGGCGACGGGTCGTGGAAACTCTATCGTTTCCTGGAAGCTAGCCGGGTACGATGTTGTGCAAAGAGAGGAACCTTCTCTGGCCGTTGTCCTCCGGGTTCCCAAAGGGTTCCAGGAAATCAGGGCGCGAGGTTGGCTGGCGGCTTACCACAAATTCGATTTCCTTGGCTCCAACCTCACCGACTGGGCCGGGCGTTTTAGTGAGAAGGTGCGCTCGTTCTTCAGCAACGGCCTCCCGATCGAAGATGCAAAAATCTGGAACAACATCACGGCATAGAGGAGAGCCAGTTGTGCAGCATTTGGAATACCATTTGACCGTCCTGAGCAACAGGGATGTTCAAGCTGAGCTTAGCGATGGTAAGAAAACCACCCCGGCAAAGCCAGGTTCCCTCAATCTGGCTCAGTTGGAGGTGATTACCAAAGATTATCTCCCCTTTCTGGAAACGGGGTCTCAGCTAACCCGGGATAGGCTTGAGCGGCTCGGCACGTTGCTCTATGAATTGCTATTTCCTCCCTCAATCAAGGGGCATTTCGAGGAACTGGCCTGGCGGAAAATTGAGGAGGAACCAGAGCAGTACCATCTGGCGTTGTCGCTCACCTTGCACGATGGCTTACAGGCCGACGTGGCTGCGCTGCCCTGGGAATTTCTTTATTGCCCGCGTGGGAGTGTCTTCCTGGCTGCTGACCAGCGCGTCTCATTTTCGCGCCGTTATGCCGATTGGGTGTCGCTTTCCCCCAGACTGCTGACGAAGGGGGAACACTTACGCACCCTGTTGGTCCACTTGCAACCTGAAGACATGGCATCCATCGCTCTTACCCGCATCGTTAACGTGCTGACAGACCTGGCTGACCAGCAAACATCAATCGGCCATCCCATGGTGCTGAGAAATCCGGACCCGTCAGTGGTGGAGGATGCCCTTCAGCGTTACCACCCACACATTGTGCATATTTTAGCTCATGGCCGCTTTGAGCAACAGGGAACGCTGTTTGCTCTGGCAGACCAGTCTGAAAGAACCGTACACTGGCAGCGTGACCGCTCCTTCGCTGATTTGTTCCGCGTGTATCATCCACATCTGGTCTTCCTACAGGCATGTGAAGGCGGACGCAGTTCCGATGTGCGCTCGTTCACGTATGGTGCGGCCTATCTGGTACGGAAACATATTCCGGCTGTGATTGCCATGCAGTATCCCATCACCAATGAGGTCGGTTGGATATTTGCCGAGTCACTCTACCGGGCTTTAGCAGACGATCATGGTTTAGATGAGGCTGTCCAAAAAGGGCGCCAAACATTGGCAATGCGGCGAACTGCTCCCCAGGTGCAGGATAATTATACCTCTCGTGATTTCGCAGCCCCAATTCTCTGGATGCGGCCAGGCATTCGCAAGTTTTACGATCAGGAGGCTTCAACGATGGATAGCACTGTCAATCTGACCATTACCACACCCTCTGGCAAGGCTTACAAGGCCGATGTCCCTGCGGACACCCTCATTGATCTACTGATACGACGGTTTCTTAGCCAGTGGAAACCACCAGCCGCCGAAGCGCAAAAATCCTCTCATTACTCGCTGCGCCCTCAAGGTGTTGGGCCGCTGAACCGCGCCGTCACCTTGCGAGAGGCGGGGTTAACCGCTAATCCCCATCTCTTTCTGGTCATTGAGCCACTGAATCCTGGCGACCCTATCAGCCTGACCATTGAAGATGAAGAAGGGCGTGAATACTCCGCAGCCGTCTTGTTGAATACAGGCGTTGGGGATGTTGCCCACCAATTTTTCAACCAGGTCTCCCCACAGAACGTTCCGCGCCAGGAAGAAATGATTGTCGAGCGGAACGGTGAGCCGTCTGCGCAGCCTCAGCGCTTAGACCTCGACCGAACTTTATATGAGCAAGGGGTGAGTGACGGGGCAACGCTGCGTATCCGTCGAGGCTAGGGGCCATCAAAGGAGTAAGTGTATGGCGAAGGTTCTTTTTCTGCAACCACAGGTGCAAGCGGCACAGCGGCCTGAGGCGACGCAAGCTGAGAAGTTCGTTGTTCAGGCGCTCGGAAACGCTGGGCGGAATGACGAGTTCGAAGTGGTGGAAGTCGCTGACATTACTGATGACCTGATCAAGCGGGTCCATCTGGCAGACCTGCTGATTGTTGATGCCAACGACTATGAGGCGAAAGGCTCCTACAACTTCTCACCATATTTGTTCTATTTACTTGCGTTGGGGCATTGCCTGGGCAACCACACGATGCTGCTGGCTAAGACCCAAGGGCACCTCCCGCTCAGCCTGGCTAGGCATCATCATACGTTCATCAACTCTCAGGATATGAGCCAACCCTTTGATCGCTATCAAGACTTCTTCTCAAAATTCAGGATCGCGCTCAACGAGATTCTCGTGGAGAACAATTCCGAGGCGGATAACCCTATTCAGGCATATATATCACGGCGAAAAATAGACGCCGAACTGGCACGAGGAAAAAACGAGGTGGCTGCCAAGGATGCTCAGATAGAAGAATTGACGAACACGCTTCGTCAACGGGGCGGGCAGCGGCCATCAGCCGAGCCGCAGCAACCTCCAATCCAGTTCCGTGAGGTACGAAAGGGATAGACATATGGCGGAAGCGAACATAAACGGAGATCATCTCATCAGAGTCTATGTTGAGAATGGGGCTGGACAAAGATTTGAAGCCGATGTCCCTTGCGGCACCAAAATCGGCAAGCTGGCGGGCGATTTCTTTAATGCTCGGGGATGGCCGACACAAGATTACATGGGACGAGGCCAACGGACCGTTGTAGAACTGGTGAACCCGACGAACACCGATGATACCAAGCGTCTTAACAGCGATGAGGACATCTGCGAATCTGGCGTCCACGAGGGGGATACACTGCGCGTTTTTCCGGAGTCGAGAGCAGGCATTGTGGACCAGCGCGCGCGGCACATGGCTCTGGCCGCCGGCTATAACGATCTACAGGCGCTGTGTCGGGAAAATCCTCATATCACCTTCACTGCCAATAAAGCGCATGCGCCAGATTTATACATGGTGACGTTACACTACATCAGCTTTGTTGCGTTGCCCGCAGGGGAGGACGAACCGATAAAAGCAGATACGCATCAGTTCGAGATCGAGCTAGGCGCAGGTTACCCGGGTTATGCCCCGATTGTCACCTGGAAAACACCGATCTTTCATCCCAATATCAAACACCCAGAAGGGCGGGTCTGCCTGGGCGATTTAGGCGAACGTTACCGGCCCAGTATGGGGTTAGCTCGGCTGGTGCGCATGCTGGTTGAGATGGTTCAGTGGCAGAATTTCGACGCTTTTAATCCATTCAACCCCGAAGCCGCCGAATGGGCAGTGCAGATCAACCACTGGCCTTTCATTCTCGCCATTGGCGGGTACCCCTGGCAAGGCCGCATCGAGCAGTTCATCAAGGAGCTAGATCGTGCCGGCCAGCCGCCTATTATCTTCAAACCGCTGTCGCCGGAGCCATAAGCGAGGTGTCAGATGCTATTGCTCACGTTCGACGATCTTCCTATCAAAAGCTTTATCATCGTCATCTATGACGCGGCTCTGGAAGAGGTTGCACAGTATCAGGTTCCTTTTTCTATCACAGCGCCCTTTGCCAACCGCATAGCTCGCGAGGTGCTCAATATTCCTGATTGGGGAGCGACCTTGCATGAGCCATGGTATAGCCTTGCCTACCGTTTAGACTCAGAATATCAGCGCGCCGCTGAGCCACCGGGGCCAACTTCTCTCAAAGGCCAGCGCTATGATCCTGACGCTGGGCCTGGTCCGTCTATCCAACTCCATCCTGATGCCCTGGTGAAGTCTTTCGAGGTAAGATTGTTCGACTATCAAAAGGAACTCTATCAGGGGGTTTATACAGTGGATGATATTTTTCTCCACGGGGCACGCTACTTGTTGCACAATCGCATTCAGAACGGCAAGCTGCCTGGTGGCGGCTCGTACTCCTACGCAGTGCTTCCCAGCAGGCAGAAAGTTCACTCGGTTTCTTCTGATCTGTTGCCCGAGGATGCCTACCAGAGCGAGGGTGTCTTCCGTCTGCCCCCACGAGACAAAGATGAGTCGTCCATCAAATTTACTCCCGTTCCCCCATCTCCCCTGGCCGAGCGCGACCCCGCTGGCTTTGGGGTAACCGAACTGCATGGGAAGGGCGAAGTCCAGACTGGCCGAATCTTCATTCCAACTCATCTTTACGCTGATCTCCAGCGCCACCTGTTCCTGAGCCAGAAGAAGGAGGAGGGCGGCTATATCCTGGGGAAAGTATTTCGTTCTGCTGGCACTTCAGAGCAAGAAAACGCCCCCGGCTTCCGTTGGATAGTGGAGATTACCGACCTGTTAATGGCTGAAGATACGATTGGCAGCGCAGCAACACTTCTCTTCACTGGTGATACCTGGAGCAAAATCAGCCGCCGCCGTGATCGGCAGTATCCAGGTCTCGAATTAGTGGGGTGGTTTCACACACATCTTTTCCCTGCCACTGATGCCTTTGGCCTCTCCAGCTTAGATCAGGACATGCACACCTGGTATCTTCCCAGACCCTGGCAAATTGCCATCCTCCTGAACCTGGAGAAAGATGACAAGCGCACAGTGCGCTGTTATCAGCGCGGAGTAGAAGGTGACCTGATCGAGAGCACCTTTGAGACGTTCTCTCCTAAATAAACGCTGCTGCCAATGCTCCATTCTCTGGAAGAGGATACTGGCTGTGGAAACGAGGGGTGTCATGTCTATCCAGTTTAGGAAGGAAGAGAAGGAACCAACCGGAGGCCAACCATGGCTTCCTCCGGCCAGCAAGCTTCAGCTTGAAGAACACCTCTTTCACTTTCTGAACGCGCTACGTGAAGGCCGCCAGATAACGACGGTTCCGCTCGTGGCTGAAGAGCCGACGCTGCAAGCATTCTACAGCGACTCCTACCCTGATCTCATTACGGCGCTGCGCTATTACATCGATCAATTCTTGATCGAACTCAGCCCCGATACTGCCAACTGGGGCATATTCGAGCTTCCACCAGCAGTTTTCGGGGTGGGGCTGGCCGTTTATGACTGCCTTTCCGCGTTCCCGCCAGGAACGACGCGAGGCGAAGACCCAGTTGCTCCATTTCTCTCAGCGCTGATTGATACACTGCCGCCCGCGCAGACTCTGCCAGAGATGCTGGCGTATCACGCTATGCTCCAGCAGGCAGTTCCCATACTCCCTCACTTGCCAGAGAGCCGAGCAAGGGCAATCCATGACCTGATTGAACGCAGCCCGCTTAGCATGCTCGTTTATCTTGATCTCCATACGCCTCTTCCACTTCTGCCACTGGCTGCTGAATTGCTGCCAGGATGGAATCGGCGCAGAACCATCCCTTCGCTCTGGGGCAGCCTTGATCAGTGGCTGGAAACCCTGGCTCCTCTGTTAGCGGAGCCTGCTGTGGTGGCGTTTTTGCGCCACCGCTGGCTGACCATGCCTGAAACCCATTCAGCGTGCCGCAATCTGGGACTCTTGCTCGAAGCCCTGCGCCGCCGAGGCAATCAGCGTGGGGTGATTCTGGAATATTACGAAGCCTATGACTATTTCCACGCAATCTCTGGGGAAGGCTCCTCGCGGCGACGAGTCCGCCAATGGCCCATCCTTGGACAGGCCGAGCAATTGCTGCGCGTTGATGGCGCGAGTGAAGCAGTTATCCAGCTCAATCGCCGGGGCAATGAATATTTCTTCCTCTTTTACCCTTTGCTCCAGGTCATCATCACTGAGCAGAACTTACCACGAGATTACAATCGCCTGACCCTGGACTTTATTCTGGCCGTACGCTCGCTGTTCTTCCTCATTCCGGAACAAACCAGGCCCCCGATAGATTGGAATCGATTAGAGTTTTCTGATGGGGACCAGGAATGACACACGCATTTGAAGAGATGGTGACGCGCAGCCGGGATATTCGCCAGCTTCATACGCTGGAGGGCCATAGTGGCCCTGTGACCTGCGCTGCCTTCTCCCCTGACGGGAAATTCCTGGTGACTGCGGCAGAAGATGAGACTATTCGCCTGTGGGATGCAGCGAGCGGTAATCAACTACGCAGTTGGAGGGGGCCTGTAGATGGGATGTCAGGTCTGATGTTCTCGCCAGATAGCAACTTCCTTGCTATTCCCGCAAGCGAGCAGGATGACCATAGTTTACACCTCTTCGAGGTGAGTAACGAAAGCGAAGTGCGGGTTTTTTCGGGCCACACCGATGCTATCCGCTGTGTTACTTTTTCCCCTGATGGGAGGCTTCTTGCCTCAGGTGCGGATGATCGCACCGTTCGTCTCTGGGAAGTATCCACCGGCCAGGAACTTCGCGTTCTGGACATCACAGAGAGAGTTGTCACTTTGTCTTTCAGCCAGGATGGGCGCCTCCTCGTCACCAGCACCTATGAAGGGAGCATCTCTATCTTCGACCTGACCAGCGAAATGGAAGGGCAAGAGCTGCTGAATTCTAAAGACAAGAAAAGAGTTGGTGTCGCCTTCGCTCCCAATGGAAAGATGCTTGCGACGGGGGAAAACAAAGGCATATTTTTATGGGACCTGGGGACTCGCCAGGTGGAAGCGACCATGAGAACACAAGGCCATACCGATTGGGTATGGGATGTTGCCTTCTCGCCGGATGGGACGGTGCTTGCCTCCGGCTCCGGTGATGCGACGGTGCGCCTGTGGAATCTGACGACGGGGCAGACCGTGCAGACGCTCGCTGGTCATGCTGGCATGGTAAGAGGGCTGGACTTCTCGCCGGATGGCTTGTTGCTTGCCTCGGCCTCCGGTGATACGACGGTGCGCCTGTGGAATCTGACGACGGGGCAGACCGTGCAGACGTTCGCTGGTCATACGGCTAAGATAAACGATGTCGCCTTCTCGCCAGATGGCACGCTGCTCGCCACAGGGTCTGATGATCAGACGGTGCGCCTGTGGGAGGTGGCAACGGGTCACATGCTCCAAACTTTTACCGGCCATACGGCAACGGTGCTTGGTGTGGTCTTCTCGCCAGATGGCAGACTGCTCGCTTCCGGCTCCGGCGATCGCACGGTGCGCCTGTGGGATATCGCAACGGGACATGTGGCTCAAACCTTCACCCATGATGGAGGATCGGTGTGGCTATGGGGTGTGGCATTCTCGCCAGATGGCAGACTGCTCGCCTCGGCCTCCAGCGAGGGCACAGTGCACCTCTGGGATATCGCAAGGGGGCGTATGACCCAAACCTTCACCGGTCATACGAATCGAGTCATGGATGTTGCCTTCTCGCCGGATGGAACGCTGCTCGCCTCGGCCTCCAGCGATCGCACGACGCGTCTCTGGAATCTCGCGACGCGGCGTATAGCCCAAACCTTCACCGGTCACACTGGTGACGTAGACGATGTCGCCTTCTCGCCAGATGGCACGCTGCTCGCCACGGGGTCTGATGATCATACAGTGCGCCTCTGGGAGGTTGAATCAGCACGCTTGCTATGGGCCTCAACTCCTGGTCCTGATAATTCCCTACGCAGCCTGGCCTGGAGTCCTGATGGCTCTGTGCTGGTCTCGTGTTCTGGGCACGGCGGAGGTGCTATTCGCTTCTGGCATGTTGAGAGCAGGCAACTCATTCACGCGCTTAGCAAACCTGAGGATGAGGACGCCTGGCCTGGCGCTCTGGGGATCAGTCCAGACGGGCGATGGCTCGCCACGTATGCGACTGATAACCTCAACGTTCTTCAACTCTGGGATATTTCCGCTCTCGATGTTGGCCCCAAACCAGATGGTGGGGAAGAAGGGCCAATGCTGCCCCCACCTCTGGAGCGCCCGCTGGCGACACAGTTGGCGACACTGCCCTACTGCCATGCCGCCGCGCCTGACGTTTCCTTGGGCCGCACCGCCTCCTGGCTGCAAGGCGCGGCGGCGGCGGGCTGGCCGCTGCCATTCGCTCTGGCCCACGATCTGGGTCTCCTGTTGAGCCAGCCTGCATACCGTCTAACGATTGCTCGCCCAGCCTATCTGCCTCCTGAGGAGGAAACCTCTACCTACCTGGCGACCCTCCAACGCCTGGCGGCTCTGCCGCTGGTGAGCGAATTGTCCTCCTGGCAGCCTCCTCTCTCGGATGCGGTCCTCAGCATTATCATCGCGCGCCTGGTCGAGAAGCTGCACCTACCGGATATGTATAGAGTACCCGCCGGACCTGCGGGCGTCAGCTTCATTCGTGCCCTTGCCGCGCGCCTGCCCACAATCGCCCCTGCTGAGCGCTGGCAGAGTACTCCGGCAGATGGGCGCTCTTCCTGGGCAGCCCTGTTGTCCCCTGAAGCGCTTGCACATTTGGAAGCGTCTCTGCGCGCCCTGGACCTCGACGAGCTGCGCTTCCTCGCGCGCTATGGCGCGCCGCTGCTGGGCGCGCCCGACCCGCGCGATTTGCTCGACCTCCTGGCTCTGACCGGCCTGCCTGCTGCTGCGCGCCTGGCCCTGTCTCAAACTCTGCATCTGCTGCCCCGCTTGAGCGAGACCCACACGCTTGGCGGGGTACAGACCTATCCCGAAGGTGGATATGAGGGCCTGGATCAGAGTGGCAGCCTTGATAGCCTGCTACCCACCGAGCTTGCTTACCCCAATGACCTCTTCTTTCAGCGGGTGCTGAATCATGAAGCGCTCTACTATGGACGCGAGCGGCCTCGTGAGCGGCGACAGGCACTGGCGTATCTGGTGCTGCAATTGGGCTGGGGACTGGGAGGCGACGGACAGGTGCTGGCGCGCGCCCTGGCCCTCGCGCTGGCCCAGGCGCTGCGCCAGCGCGGCTTCACGGTGCGCTATAGTCTGGCTGGTGCCCAACTCAGTCAGCCTTCTCCGCTGGAGAAGCCTGGTGAGGTAGGGCGCCTGCTCTATGTCCAGGAGCAAGGCATGATCGATTCCGGCCTCGTCTTACAGCGTGTGCTCGCCCACTTGCGCGCCTGGCGAGAGGCGTATTATGACCGCCAGGTGTTCTGGATTCTCAGTGAATATTTCGATGCCGATACTGCTCAGGATCACGTGTCGCTCTATCAGGCGCTCCAGGCTGAGGCTAGTCACTCTGCCTGGTTTATCCGTCCAGGCGCAGCCGATCATCTCTCCAGCAATCTTGCCCCGGCTACAGCACCCTACTTTGCTCGCTGGCAAGCCATCGCCACCGGCCAGCTTTGGGCTACGGAAAGGAGCACTGCGTGACAAGAGCAGAAGCGTTCCCAGGGCTGGAGGTAACTGATCTGCCGCTGTTGCGCGACGAACTGCTGCGCCGTGCCGCCCTCGGATTCGAGCAAACAGGACATCGGCAGGAAGCTGCGGAATGCTGGCAAGCGCTGGGCATGGCGGAACAAGCAAGCTCCCTCTTTGCACTGGCAGGAGACCTGGGGCGCGCAGCAATGACTCTGTTGCAAGCAAAACATTACGCTCAAGCGCTGGTGCTTTACCAGACCTGGGAGCGTCAAATAGCGCCTGGAGATCATCTGAATCGAGTGCGCTGCCTCCTTGGGCAAGCTGCTTGCCATCTGCTTGGTCTTCGCGTGTCAGCATCGGCTGATGGGTTAGATCAGCAGACATCCGGACAGGCGTATCAGGCGGCGCGAGCCGTGTTGACATCTCTGGGTGCTTCCAGTCCTTTGTTGGCCGCGCGCGCCTGGGCGGCTTTGGGTGAATATGGAAGCTGGCTGGCGCGCTACGATCTGGTGCAGGAGGGCTACGAGCGTGCCCTGAAATGGCTCTCTGGCGCTGCGGCTCAAAACCAGCCGGAGGAGTTGACCCGGCTCTATCTGGCTGCCGCGCGGGACTATCAGGACCGGCTTTTAAGCCGGGCTTTAGAGGACCAGTTGGCGGCAGCACAACCTGTCCAACCCCGCAAGGGCTGGGAGCGGTGGCAAGCGATGATTGAGAAGCATCCCTTTGCTGGTAAGCGACATGACGTGCTGCACTTTACGCACCCGGAACAGGCAGGTGCCTGGAGCAAGCTGACCAGCATGGAAAGTGAGCCGGACGGAGACGACTATCTACGCAGCCTGGCGCCAGAGGACATGATCTACATTCCAGCCGGGAACTTTCTGATGGGCAATGACGAAAACAATGGTGAAGCGGACAATGACGAACACCCCCAGCACCAACTCTGGCTGAAGGGCTATTACATCAGCCGCTATCCCGTGACGAACGCGCAATACCGCCTTTTTCTCGAGGCTGGCGGATATGGGCAATCCGCCTATTGGACCAAGGCGGGCTGGCTCGACAAAGAACAAAAGGAATGGCAAGAGCCTGGCTTTTGGCAAGACCCTCGGTTCAACGGAATCAGACAGCCGGTGGTCGGAGTAAGCTGGCACGAGGCGTTGGCCTATGCCCGTTGGGCGGCCCAGTCGCTGCCCAATGAACCCGAGTGGGAGAAGGCCGCCAGTTGGGACCCGCTGACCCAACACAAGCGCCGTTACCCCTGGGGCGATGTGTGGGATGAGCATAAATGCAATACTGGTGAAAGCAATGACGAGAGCACAACCCCTGTCGAACGCTATTCCCCTCAGGGAGACAGCGCGTACGGCGTTGCAGACCTGGCTGGTAATGTGAAGGAGTGGTGCCTCTCTCTGAAGCTAGACTCCTATCCTTATCGAGCAGATGATGGGCGTGAAGACCTGGAAGGAGCAGGGTCACGCTGTTTACGGGGGGACTCGTGGAATAGCTATAAAGAGGGAAGATGGAGCCGGTGCTGCTTTCGAGATAGTGTCCATTCCGGAGCACGAAACTCAACCTTGGGCTTTCGGTGCGTGATTAGAACTATCGATTATCTTGGAACCTAAGCCTGTGAGCGCAGGACAGATGACCTTCCGCCCCATAGGAGAAAGGTGAACAAACTATGACACACACTCCCCACCCTCAAATACTGAAACTGGACCTGGGCCAGAAAAAAGAGGAAGCGCTGCGCTATAGCCGCAGCAATCCCGATGTGACCCTGGCGAAGTTCCTGGGCCTTTACCACGGGCGGACACCCCTGCCGTTGCCACAGGACTATTATAGCCAACCACTCAGCTACTTCCTCCTGGAACCCATCACCATGACAGAGTTGGGGGAAAATCTGCCGTCGTCATCCGATGATGCGGAATCGGCCCCACTTCGCAAGTTGTTAGATGATCTCTATCAGGCTGACCTCAATCATCATACTAACCACGCTGCCTATCCCGCGCGCCTGGGTGATACCGAGGCGGTTCAAATCGCCTACCGGGACGAGCTTGAGGCTGTAGCAGCCTATTTAGAGAACGACCTTTCGGTGTTAATTAGCTGTGACAAGATTTTAACCGAACACATCTATGATTATGTCTGCAAACGAGCGGGCAGGATGCCCGTGCTTGACGACAGCGTGCCTGCGGAAGCTGAGAGAGCTGCTGGTGCGCGTGACGCCTTGAATCGTGTGCTGCAAGGACAAGCCGGGCAAAGTATTGAAGCTAACATTCCACTGCTTATTCGCAGCCTCAGGGACGGTCAGGTGCTGGTCCTTCGCAGCCTGGACGTATTAGACACCCCTTCGCTGATCGAAGTGTTGTACCAGGGCGCCAGCGGCGAAAAGAAGCCACAACTGCTTGGTTTCCTGGACCCTTCATTGGAAGTGAAGAAGGTACTCACCAATCGATTCGCTATCCGTTTCCCCATTATGGGCTTGCCACGTTACATTCGACCAGCCCCAGGCGATCCGAACATCCACACCGTCGAACGTCTCATCACCGCGAAAGAGCGTGGCTGCTTCAAGGATTTTGATGCGGAGGGCTTATATAAAAATGTCGCCGGGTTGAATGCCATCCAGTTTCGCAACGCGATGCGTTATGTCGGCGCAACCGTTGCACCCGACAGCCGATCTCGTGACATCTATTATGTCATTCGCCAGTTTAAAACATCAGCCTCAGACGAAATAGAGATTCCCGATACCAACTTTAAGAACATCGGCGGCTACGAGCAAGTCAAAGATGAACTCAAGCAGATTGTCGCGCTCACCACAGGGCATGTGTCTGGTCTGGACGAAAGCGAGCGCCAGAAGCTCATTCCTCGCGGGTTGATCTTTCACGGCCCTCCTGGTACCGGCAAAACCCTGTTTGCCAAGGCGATTGCCAATGAGATGAATGCTACGATTCAGATGGTGTCGGGGCCGGAGATTATGGACAAGTATGTTGGGCAAAGTGAAAGTAACCTGCGGCACATTTTTGCCACTGCCCGGCGCAATGCTCCCTCTGTCATCTTCTTTGATGAATTTGATAGTATCGCCGGCCAGCGCAGCGCATATTCCGCTGATGGTGGCTCAAGGGCAAACAATGCCGTTGTGGCCCAACTGCTTACAGAACTGGATGGTTTCCGCGAGGATCAGGCCGTACTGGTCATTGGCACTACGAACCGCATTGACATCATCGATGAAGCGCTCCTGCGGCCTTCGCGCTTTCGACCCATTGAGATTGGTCTACCCAATAATCTGGAGCGCAGAAGTGTGGCGGCCTATCATGCTGAGAAGTTCCGCGTAGTTGAGATATTAAGCGACCTTTGTAAGCTGGCACTGGAACACCTTCCTGCCTGGGAAAAGCGACAGGCTATTCCTCCTGCCTTCCTCCAAGCGCTGTTCAGCAGGTTTCCTTCATGTAGAGAGCGCTATGAAACGCAGAGGCAAACAACAGGACTCGCGCGCGAACTGGAGGGGGTCTTTCATATGGTGAAGGCAACCCAGAAACAGCAACCAGGAGAGGATGCAGCAAACACGACTCTCAAACAGATCGAGCAACGACTGGTACAGATTGCTCAAAATTACGGTGTGAATCTCAACGAGTCTACTGCACCCGGCTCTCTCGAGAACAACAAAGCGAGCCGCCTGATGCAGTCTACCCAGAACGACCTCCTTGACCTGTTCAAGCTGCTTCAGGAGGAACAACGTGACAACCGAAGCTTCTCTCCAGAAATGTTTGTGAGCAGTGTGCTGAACCTCATTGCCGAGTATACAGAAAGCTTCAATAACGATGAAATCCGCGCCGTCTTCCAGGAGGCCAGCCTCGAATATCACCTGGAAGGAGTTTTAATTACGCCCCGCTTTTTAGGGATGAAAGTAGGCTTGATACGTAAACGCCGAGACGAACGACAGACGGTCCATCTCTCCACTCTATCTCGTAGACACTAAACCATTAATTGGCTTATAATGAAGAGTGTAACATATCTCGCAAATCTGTTGATAAATCGTCAGGGATGGTAGACAGTGGGTCTCCCAGAACACCGGCTGATTGCCATAAGGCATGGTGGGCCGCGCTGATTCAGGCAGTGATAAAGGAGCACATATGGAGCAAAAGACCCTCGAAATGTTACGTGCGGTGGAAGACATTGCCCATCTCTTGAAAGCCACTTTCGTTGCCAAGGATGAATTTGTCGAACTGCTCATCACCTGTGCCATTGCTCAAGAGCATCTGCTCATTGTCGGCCCACCTGGCACCGGAAAATCGGACCTCATCAAGCGTTTTGCGCTTTACTCCAGCAGTGAACAGCGGTCGTCGAATGGTCATCGCATCAGTTATTTTGAGTATTTGCTCACCCGCTTCACCGAGCCAAATGAGATTTTCGGACCGGTGAATATTTCGGCTTTCCGCGAAGGGAAGGGTGCGCAGCGCAATACGCAGGGTATGCTGCCTCGCGCCGAGGTCGCCTTTCTTGATGAGGTTTTTAAGGCAAACAGCGCGATCCTTAACGCGCTGTTGACCATCCTCAACGAGCGGGTCTTTTACAACGGCAGCCAACGAGAAGAAGTCCCTTTGATTTGCGCCATCGGTGCAACGAACACCGTACCCGATGACACGGAATTGAGCGCTTTGTATGATCGTTTCCTGTTACGCTTCTGGACCGATAATGTCGAGGAATCGCTCTTTCCAGAACTGTTCCAGCGTGGTTGGAAGCTTGAACATGATCGGATGGAGCAAGGCTATGGCTTAGCACTAACGAATATCATTACTACCGACGAGCTAAGACAGCTACACCGGGAACTGAGATGGGTGGATGTTAGCCCGGTGGCACAAGAGTATCGAGAGGTAATCCGCCGTATCCGTGCGGAGGGCATCCGAATTAGTGATCGGCGGGTAGTCAAGTTTCTTAAGCTCATAGCGACCTCAGCTCTACGCCACAAGCGTGATCAGGCAAATCCTGGAGATTTCTGGGTATTACGCCACGTCTGGAATGAACCGGAGCAGATATCGCACCTTCAAACGATTCTCAATCCCTATATCGAGGCACACCAGGGGGATACCTGGAGTGCCGAGCGGACCTTGAACGATATACAGAACCATGTTGATCTGCTCAGCGTGCAGCAGAAGCGGCTGCGAACCGATACCGATTATATAGACTTCCTTCAGCAAGCGGAGGGGTTGCGGCGCGAGCTTCTCCGGCACAGCGCCCATAGTGACAAGGCTAGCGCCGACGATCAGGCCAGATGCAAAATGCTTCTGGAAAATCTCGGCGCGCTGATTGATGGATTAATGCAAATGCTGGGGCCAGCGCTCTAGCACAGTCGCACCCAGAGGAGGCAGCTAACCATGTGTAATCCCCGCCGGGTCATGATTCATCTGACACAGACCATCCAACAAGCCTGGCGCACCACTGTCGAGCAGGCGGCCCAAAGAGAAGGGCAGGTTCAGGAACTGGCGCGTATTACCGCCGACATTCCGCTCGATGCAGAGATGGGAGACTTTGCCTTACAAATGCTGGAGCGCGTCCTTCAGGGCGAATTTGAAGGCTTTGAAGCCTGGGAGCGCGATGCTGAAGGCAACTATCGCAATAACCTGGGCGATGTCATACTAATCTACCAGCCGGGAAGCCACCAACTGGCGATTGAAGCACAGTTGACTGAATTAGTCAGTGCTGAAGCGCGCAGCACAGCCGAGGCTCAGGGCTTTACTGTTGGGGAAGTGGCAGTGGAAGCTGTCGGGCACTATTATAGTGATAATTGGGGTGGGCGCACCGAGGAGTGGGCACGCGCCCAGGCACAGGCGAATGCCGAACAGAAACTGGCCGAAGCCATCAAGGCACTCCATGAAGAGCAGCATGCTGCCGAGCTGCGAGCAGCCGAAGCCGAGGCGCGGGCACTCGCCGAGCAGGAGGCAGAGGCAGAACTGGAGCGCCGCCGGGCAGAGATGCGCGCCGCGATGCATGAACGTCTCCAGACGATTTTGGAGAACGCTGATGACCGCGCGTATCACATGATGAACCGCGTGGTCAGCGAAGCCTATCGCCAGAGCCTGATTCAATTGGTCCGTGACAACGCTGGGCGGGTCATCGCCGATGAGCGCACAGGGTCGGTCGTTACCCTGGAAGTGGAGATTTTCTGATGAGCGATGCAGCCAATCGCCCGCCTGTGCGGGTTCGCTTTCGGTTCAATATTGACACCGGCGAGATGGAACTCATCGTTGATGATATCTCGCCTGATCGCTCGGAGGAGTATCACAACAAGGTAGCAGAGGCCATCGCCAGCTACCTGGCTCGTAACCCTGATGTGCAGGATGCTGGAGCCATTCGCCATCGCCTTGATCAGGAGCGGCAAGCTCGCTATCAGAACCGCACCGGGCCGGAAAAGACGGACGAGGAGAAGCTGCCTCAATGAGTCAGCTTCTGGGAGTAAAGGCATGCCCCACCCTTATTATGAGGAACTGGTGGAACGAAGCCACCGCATTCGCCCACTGCATAAGCTGGAAGGGCTTACTGAAGAGGTCAATTGGGTTGCCTTCTCTCCTGATAACCGCCTTCTCGCTTCTGCGAGAGACGATGACAAGACCATCGAGTTATGGGAAGTTCGGACCGGTCGTAGGGTGCGAACATTAGAAGGGCACACCTCGTTTATACTCTGTCTCGCTTTCTCGCCAAATGGAAGGCTTCTGGCTTCCGGCTCAGCAGATGGCACGATTCGCATCTGGCACATCGACGATGCCGAGCCTGCGCAAATCTTCCAAAATCATGATGATTGGGTCAATAGCATTGCTTTCTCTCCCGATGGACACTTGCTTGCTTCAGCGGGAGGAACGTCGAGCCCAGGGACCACCTTTTTTCGGCTGTGGGAGGTCGAGACCGGTCAAGAGCTTCACCAACTGGACGGACATACTGAGAGAATATTCAGCATCGCATTCTCTCCCGATGGGCGCCTGCTTGCATCTGGGGCTGAAGATCATACCGTGCGCCTGTGGGAGGTCGAAAATTTTCGCCCTTCCCAGGTTATGACTTGCACTACCACGATAGATACTGTGGCTTTCTCGCCATCTGGTAAGACATTGGCCGCCGGAGAAAAGGGCATACGGCTATGGGACCTGGAATCTGGGACAGAACTGCCTACCATGGTCAACGACGATGAGCATGTAAAAACTCTGGCCTGGAGTCCAGATGGGACGGTAATAGCCTCCTGTTCTTCAGATAAGAACACTATCCGTCTCTGGGACGTGCAGCAGAGGCAAGTTATCCGAGAATTAGTGACTAATGCGGAAAACGATACCTACTGGACTACCAGGGCTTTGGCATTCAGCCCCGATGGGCAGTGGCTGGCTACCTATTTCTCCGACAGCCTCAAAGACATCCAGCTTTGGGACATCTCAGCGCTCGATGTCGGACCCAAGCCAGTAAAGCCAGACCCACCTCCGCCGCCTCCACCACCGCCAGAGCCGCTGCTGGCGAGCCAGTTGGCAACGCTGCCCTATTGCCATATCTCGGCACATGAGGGTTCGCTAGCGCGTGCCACTTCCTGGCTCCACGGTGCTGCTGCCGCTGGCTGGCCGCTGCCGCTGGCCCTTGCCCACGACCTCGGCTTGCTGCTCACTCAGCCCACCCACCGCCTGACATTGGCGCGTCCGACGTACCTGCCACCCCAGGAAGACACATCGGCCTATCTCGCCTGCCTTCAGCGTCTGGCGGCGCTGCCATTGGTGCGTGAATTGCCCACCTGGCAGCCCCCTCTCTCGGAGGCTGTGCTGAGCGTCATCATCGCTCGCCTGGTGGAGGGGGTGCCCCTGCCCGACACTTATCGTGTGCCATCGGGTCCGGCGGGCGTGACGTTCACTCGGGTGCTCGCTTCTCGCCTGGCCCAGAAGACGCCTGCCGAGCGTTGGCAACAAACTCCAGCGGAGTTGCACCCCACCTGGCACACCTTGCTGCCTGCCGACGCTCTTGCTCGCCTGGAACAGAATATGCGTGCGCTCGACCCCCAGGAACTACGCTTTCTGGCGCACTACGGTGCGCCCCTCCTCGGCACGCCTGACCCGCGCGATCTGCTTGACCTTCTGGCTCTAACCAACTTACCCCCTACCGCCCGCCTGGCCCTCGCCCAGACCCTGCGCCTGTTGCCTTACCTGAGCGAAACACACAGCCTTGGCGGGGCGCAAACCTATCCTGAAGGTGGCTACGAAGGGCTAGCCAGTTCTGGGAGCCTGGACAGTTTGCTGCCAAGCGAGGGCGCATACGACTCTGATATATTCTTCCATCGGGTATTGAACCATGAGGCGCTCTACTATGGCCGCGAGCGCCCTCCTGAATCGCGGCAGGCGCTCGCCTATTTGGTATTACAACTGGGCTGGGGCTTAGGCGGAGATGGGCAAGTGCTGGCGCGCACGCTCACTCTGGCGCTGGCTCAGGCGATGCGCCAGCGGAACTACACCGTCCTGGTGAGCCTGGCAGGGACGGAATTGAGCGAACCAAAGCCGCTGGAGAAGCCAGGGGAAGTCGCGCGCTTGCTCTATGCCCAGGAACGAAGTGTTGTCAACGCCTCTGACGTGCTGCGTGGGGTGCTGGGGCATCTCCACTCCTGGCGGGAGCTATATCAAGACCGCCAAGTCCTCTGGGTGCTGAGCGAACACTTCGATGCAGACAACACTTCGGAGCATACCTCGCTCTATCAGGCACTCGCAGCGGAGGCAGACCACTCTGCCTGGTTTGTGCGCCTGGGACTGCATGGCATGGCCTCGCAAAAGGACAAGCCGCCAGTGGCAGCATCCCAGTTTAGACGCTGGCAAGTCTTCGAGACCAGCTTACTGTGGGACCAGGAAAGGAGGGTTGTGAAATGATGGCGGGCGGATTGCCTGGGCTATTGACAGCGGACCTCCCTCTCGTGCGGGCTGAACTGCTGCGCCGCGCTGCCCTGGGCTTTGAGCGGGCGGGGCAACGGCAGGAGGCGGCTGAGTGCTGGCTGGCATTGGGACTTCCGGAGCGAGCAAGTGAACTCTATATTCAAGCGGGCCAGCTTGACCAGGCAGCAGAGACCTTGCTGCACGCGGGCGCCTATGCCCAGGCGCTGAAGCTCTACCAGACCTGGGAGCAGCAGATTCCTGCTGCAAATCGCCTCAGTCGGATACGGGCCTTGTTGGGCCAGGCAGCCTGCCATATCCTGGGAACGCGAGTCCCGAGCGCTGATTTCGCGCTGGCCCGGCAGACGGGGCAGCAGGTCTATGAGGCCGCACGGGCCATGCTCAGCGCCGAGTCCAGCGAACCTCCACTGCTCGCGGCGCAAGCGTGGGCAGCCCTGGGCGCCTTTGGCGGCTGGCTAGGGCGCTATGATCTGGTACAGGAAGGCTACGAGCAGGCGCTGGAGCGGCTGGCGACCATTGAAGCCGAGCCAGAGCGGCAGAGGCTCCTACAGGCGTATTTGACTGCGGCGAACGCTCAGCCTGATCGCCTCTTGAGGCACGATCTGGAAGCGCGGCTGGCGGCAATAGAGCAGCCAACGGGCCGCGAGGGGTGGGGGCAGTGGCAAGCGATCATTGAAAGATGGCCCTTCCGAGCGGGTAGGCGAGATGTACTCCATTTCACGCAGTCTGTACAGTGGACAGCCTGGGTGGAGTTGGCGAGCCTGGAGGGAAACGAGGCGGTAGATGACTATCTGGGGAGCCTGGCACCAGAGGGGATGGTCTACATCCCTGCTGGGCGTTTCTTGATGGGCAGTGCTGATGATGACCCCGAGGCCTCTGACAGTGAGCATCCCCAGCACGAACTCTGGCTGCGTGGCTATTATCTGGACCGCTTTCCTGTGACCAATGCACAGTACCAGGCGTTCATCGACGCAGGCGGCTATGCCGAGCGAGCATATTGGACCGAGGCGGGTTGGGAGATGAAGGAGCAGGAGGGTTGGCAAGCGCACAGATACAGGGAGGACACACAATTCAACGGAGCGCGGCAGCCAGTGGTGGGGGTAAGTTGGTATGAGGCCGTGGCCTATGCAAGCTGGGCGGGCAAGGTGTTGCCCAGCGAGGCAGAGTGGGAGAAGGCCGCCACCTGGGACCCAGTGGCTCAGCGCAAGCGCTGCTATCCCTGGGGCGATGAGTGGGACGAGGACAAGTGTTGTAATCATATGAACTCAGAGGAGAAACCCGTTGATGTTGGTACCTATAAGGAGGACACGAGCGCCTATGGGATAGGTGATATGGCTGGGAATAACTGGGAATGGTGTAGCACGCTTAAGTGGCGGCCATATCCCTACAAGGCAGATGATGGGCGAGAAAATATGGCTACAGACGATGGAAGAATATCCAAAGGAACATCGTGGGATTCATCTTCCTCATATGCCCGCGGCACATCACGTGAGTATATGGGAGAGGCTGCCAGAGATAACGAGCAAGGCTTTCGTTGTCTGGTTCCCCATACCTTCTCGCAGCCTGATTCCGAGTTTCGCTAAGTTTCTTTGTGGTGAGGTTGATGTCAATGGCGCAATGTGAAAAGATTCTTGAGGATGGCATACGATGTAGTAATCAGGCGGTGCCTGGTACGCGCTTCTGCGAGCCACATGGGCGCATCGTTTTCCGGCAAGTCAACAAGCCAGCCGATACTGCGCCGCCTCAGCCAGTCGTACAAGCGCCTGCTCCAGTCTCGCGGCAGAAAACACCCTCCTGGCAGGCCGCTCCAAGCTCATCCGGGGAGACCCCCGCCTTCCCAGCCCTGCGGTCTGATGCGCGCAACATTCTGGTTGCGCCAGAGGGAGTCATATGGCTGCAAGCCGAGCAAGCCGGCACGCCCAGCAGCCAATGGAATCGCCTGGTGCGGCTGATGGGTTGCCTGAGCCAGGCGCTTGCACTGCCTAAACAAGTCAGGCTGTTCCGGCAAGGCGAGATGGGTGATTGTTTGCTCTTTCTTTCCCCCATTCAGAGTGGTGGAGAAGACCTCTCCGTGTTTTACGATACCGCTTCGGCTGCTGCCCGGCTGGTGGAGGGGCGGCTTTATATTGGTCAGGGCAGCGCCTTTGTGCAATACCGCGATGACAGTGCTCCGCGAGGCTATGATGTAGCCGACTTCAAAGCACCTGGCGGCAAGGGGAAATTACTGTTAATAGCCCACTGGGGCAGCCGGGTCCTGTCGCTTTCCAGCTTCACGGAGATGCCCTTAATGGATTTTTGCTTGCGCGTTGCCCCTTCGCCTGAGACTGGCGCGCAAACACCTGAACAGGTCTACGCGCTCACCCCCTCGGCGCTGTATTTGCCTGTGGCAAAATATCTTCGTTCTCACGCGCTCCAGTATCGGCTGGCTCCATTACAGATGGTCGCGGGGAAACTGATGCTACTTGAAGTTAGCCCACGCCCGGATGCGCGCGCCGGACAAGGCATCCCCGCTTTTGTCCTTGATTATCTCTCCAGGCTGCCGCGCGTGGCGCTCCTGACATCAGTATATCAGGCGAACGGGCAACGGGTATTGCTCCAATGGAAGCACCGCTATCCACTCCATATTCCCCATATTGCTGAAGCCTTCGCCGCTAAGGATATGATTTTGCTGCTGGCCGACTTTTATCCGCACATGCAAATCAATCCGGCGCCTCAATTTTTTGATGGCGACCAGTTGGTAGACGTTCACTTCCCCAGCACTCAGACGCTGAAACTGACGCCGCAAGCTCCCAATGATACCAGGGCACTCAAGCTAGAAGTTCTGCTCCTTTCTGATGCTGGCCCGACACCGCCTGTCGCTGCGCTGATTTTGAGCCTTCAGGAACTGGCCTGGCTGAGCCAGTTGCTCTACCGGCTCCCTGGCGACAGCTTCAGCAGGTATACACTCTGCCAGGGGGAAGAAGGCGCTGTTCTCTTGGGCATCAATCACCCAATCGAGGGGCTGCCGTTTGGAATCCCATTGCAGCGGCAGGGAGAAACTGAGCTTTTCATTCCTCTGCGCAGTCGCTTTGTTCCTAACTTGCCCTGGTCGCTCTTGCGCGAAGCACTGGCAATCAAAAGGAAGGTCTACACGTTTCTGACGCCGGAGTATCGGCTGGACCTGCCCGAAAGCGCCTTCACTCCTCTCTCGCGGGCGCTTGTGGCTGATCCCTCTCGGCCTCAGATGAAGTTCAATCTGCGTCCAGCTACTCCTCTGCCCCAATTGCGCTGGACCGCACCGCCTGAGCCGCGAAGAGAAGTTCGCCCGAGTCCACAAACATCAGACCGCTCGGCTTTAGCTGGGCTATTGAGAGTGCGCCCAGGGAAGCAAGCGGCAGAAAGCAAACCAGGTCAAAAAGGGCAATTGGATGAGGCAGCGCATTGGCGCGAGCAGGCCCGAATCTACGAGGAGGTCCAAGATTTCCTGTCCGCCGCCTTATGCTATAATCTCTTGCACGATGTCGCAAACACTGCTCGCTGCTATCGACAAGCAGCAGACGAATTGCGCGCCAAAATATATCAATGAGGGTGAGACACCATGCGCCAGGCTTTGTTTGCTCAAACTAGAGAGAATGGTCAGGTGGAGTGTCAACTCTGCGCGCATTACTGTCGCCTCAAGCCGGGACAGACAGGACCGTGCCAGGTGCGTCACAACGTAGGGGGGGCGCTGGTTACCTCTTCCTATGGTCGCCCCGTCTTCATGGCTCTGGAGCCTATTGAAAAGAAATACCTCTTCCATGCGTTTCCTGGCAGTCAAACCCTCTCATTAGGCACGGCAGGATGCAACTTTGGATGCAAGTATTGCATCAACTGGCGTGTCTCGCAGCGAGGAAATGATGGCACCGAAGCTGAGCACGCCCCGGAAGCTATTATCGAGCAAGCACTGGCACAGCACGCGGAATGCATCGCCCTTACCTATACCGAGCCGACGATCTTTTTTGAATACGCGCAGGATATAGCCCTGCTTGCCCATCAGGCCGGGCTGGCTGTGGTGGCGAAAAGCAATGGGTATATGACTCCAGCAGTGCTGCGAGAGATGGCTTCCTGGCTGGATGCCATCAATATCGACCTGAAAAGCTGGGACGAAACGAAGCACCGCCAGACCGCAGGGGGGCGATTGCAGCCGGTCCTGGAGAATCTGCGTGTGGCCGCGCAACTGGGCCTCTGGACAGAAGTTAGTACGCTGATTGTGCCAGGGCTCAACGACACGCGGCATGATCTTCAGCAGATTGCCAGTTTTATTTCCACAGAGCTTGGCCCCGAAGTTCCCTGGCATTTGCTCCGCTTTTACCCACACTATCAGATGCTTGATCAAGTCGTCACCTCGCGGACTCTGATACAGCAGGCAGTTGAGAGCGGCCTGAAAGCCGGACTACGGCACATCTACACCAAGGAACTGGCCCTGGGCCAGATGCTCCACACAGTTTGCTCGCGCTGCAACACCATCCTTATTGAACGGAAAGGATACAGTGTCATCAGCAATAACCTGCTGCATGGATGCTGTCGACACTGCGGCCAGCCCCTCAAGGGAATTGGCCTGAGCGGGAGCCAGCCTGTGCGGCTCGCCGCGCACACACAGGAGGACACAGCATGGCAGAACAACCAGCTTCCAGCTATGTAGATCATATACCAGACCTGATGACATGGGACGATTATGAGGTTGCCCATGAGCGGAAAGTGATTCGTTTTCGCCTGACTTTGACGGACCAGGGACTGGAAATTATCGGTGACAGCCCCTATCCTCACCTGCTGGAACAAATATTAAGCAAGCTTGATCCCGTAGTGATTGAGATGATGCTCTGTGGGTAAGGGAAAAGAGACGGACTGGAGCGGTTGCACCGCTTTTGCCCCGAAAGGAGGAAAAGGAAAACGCCAGACCAGTTGTCGACTGGCCTGGCGTGGTGGAGATGGGGGAGAGTCGAACTCCCCGTCCACGTAAATGGAAAAGAAGATGTACTACAGGCGTAGCTGGTGTTTTTGTTTGGCGCTTTGGACCCCCACCAACCGGGTTCGCCAGCGCTTGCCTTCTGGTCTTAGATGACGCCTAGAAGGCGGTCCGCGTCATCGCACCCCGACTGTATGACGCCGCTGAACCGACCCGTCGGGGTGAGGTCGGGGCGACGTCGCCTCACTGTGTGTTAGGCAGCGAGAGCGAGGGAAGGCTGCTTGTTGGCAGCTATCGTTTGCCGGTTGTTTAACGAGAGTGCGTACCGGCACCTCGGCCTGCAATCTTCTCCCACATCTACCTGTCGAAACCCAGCATCCCCAGGGATTCTTCAACCTGTGAAGAAAAGAGCATGCCCGCGCTCATCTTACGCGAACACTTCCAGTATAGCACATTTTTGCCTCAAAAGGAAGGGGCCATACTTGACGTGTTCTTGCTCAAGCAGGTACACTGAGAATGATGAGGGCGCGCTTGACGACGGGAGGCGAAAACGGTAGAGTAAGGCGGAAAGTTGCAGCGCTGCTATAAGGAGGGCCGGATGGACCAGCAGTACATTGGCCGCTACCGCGTCACCGGGCGTCTGGGCGTGGGGGGCATGGGCACCGTCCTGCGGGCGGTGGATGAGGTTCGCCATCGGGATGTCGCCATCAAGCTGCCAAACGATATGGACTCCAAGGTCATCAGCCGCTTGCAGCGCGAATGCGATGTGCTGGCTCAGTTGGAGCACCACCACATTGTCCAGGTCTATGGCTCTGGCAGCGACCCTGATCTGCCTTTTTATATTGTGATGGAATTTGTCGACGGGACCACCGTCGAAGACCTTTTGCGCCAGCAGCCTGGCGGGCTGGAGCCACGCCAGGCGCTGAAGATCGCGCAGAGTGTGGCCGAGGCGCTGGCCTACGCGCACAAACCTCCCTTGCGTGTGGTTCACCGCGACATCAAGCCGGGCAACATCCTCATCCGAGCCAAAGATGGGGTTGCCAAGGTGACCGATTTTGGCATCGCCGCCGTGCTTTCTGAACATACCGGTTCCACCGCCGTTGGGACGATGGCCTATGTGCCCCCGGAACAGGCTGCGGGCAGAGGCGCTGATGAGCGCAGCGATCTGTATTCGCTGGGCGCGGTGCTGTATGAAATGCTGACCGGCCAGCGGCCTCCGCGCCTGGCGGTCAATCCGGCGCGCCCGCCTAGCTCCTTGCCCGGCGTGGGGGAGCGGCTCGGCGCGCTGGCAGGCCCGGTGGACCGCCTGACGCTGGGTCTGCTGGAAAGCGACTCCAATTTGCGCCGCCCGCAGCGCGCCGCCGAAGTGGTTGCCGAATTGAGCGCGCTGCTGGAGGGCCGCCCGAGCAGCGCCTCGCTGAGTATGTCAGCCTCCTATGACCCGACGGTACGCGCCAGCGCGCCGCCATCCTTTGCCAACGAGCCGCCGCGCAGCAATCCGTTCCCCAGCGCGCCGCCCAGCACCAGCTATGGCGCTTATCCGCCGCCGCCCATGCCTGCACCACGGATGCCCATGCCACCCATGCCTGTGCCGCAGATGCCCATGGCTCCCATACCGCAGCCCATGATCATGCAGCAGCCCATGGTTCCCGTTGGCCGTCCCGTTCCGGTCATTCCGGTGGTTCCCATGGTGCGAGTCATGCCCGTGGTTCCGGTGATCGTGAGACCACCCTCCAGCGGCAAGGCCACCGCCTCGCTGGTGTTGGGCATCTTTGCCATTCTGTTTTCGTGGTTTCTGCTGGGCGGCCTGCTGGGCGTGCTGGCAGCCATCTTCGGGCATCTGGCCCTGGGGGACGTTCGGCGCAGCGGCGGGCAACTGAGCGGGCATGGTTCGGCCATTGCCGGGCTGATTATGGGCTATCTCGGCATTGGGCTGGCCCTGCTGTTCATGTTTTCCATCTATTATCGATAGCATGGTTGGTTGGGAGGTGATATGATCCCATCGTTTGCGCAGCCATCCTTGATTGGGCAGCGCTACAAAGTGATCCAACGCCTGGGCGGCGGCGCCATGGGCGCGGTCTTCCTGGCAATGGATGAGCAGCGTCAGGAGCGCGTGGCGATCAAGGTGCCAGCGGCCAGCCGCCACTGGCGCGCGGAATACGAGCGGCGCGTGCTGAAGGAGATTGGCATCCTCAGCGCGCTGCAACATCCCAACATCATCGCCATCCAGGACTGGGGGCAAGACCCTCAGCTTGGCCCCTATATCGTCATGGAATATATCGAGGGCGGGTCGGTGCTGCAACTGATGGCGAAATATCCCAACAACCGGATGGACCCCTATGAAGCCCTGCGCATTGCCGCCACCGTCGCCGAGGCGCTGGCGTATGCCCATTCGCGCCAGCCGCCCATCATTCACCGCGACATCAAACCAGATAACATCTTGATACGCCGCTCGGATGGTCAGGTCAAGGTCAGCGATTTTGGGCTGGCCGCGATGCTGACCAGCGGCAAACGCGCTATGACGCAATGGGGCACGCCCGATTATATCGCCCCCGAGCAAGCGCTGGGCAAAGGCGCGGATGGGCGCAGCGATATGTATGGCCTGGCGGCCACGCTCTATCATATGCTGACCGGGCTGCGGCCTCCATCGCTGGGCTTGCCGCTTCCGGCGCGGCCCAGCGCGGCGCTAACACCCGACGTGCTGGATGTCTACCAGAGGCGGCGCATCGATTTTCTGATTATCACGATGATGGCATATGACCCGAATGATCGGCGGCCCGCGCCTGACCGCAAAGCCTGGCACGCCAGCGATGTCGCCGAAGAACTCAAGGCCATCGCCGAACGCCGTCCAGCCCACGTGTATCCCGCACCAGACGATTCGGCCATCTTCCCCAGCATCATGACCAGCATGATTCCGCCCGTGCGTGCCGCCCAGCAGCAAGCCCAGGCGGCGCGCCCACAGCCCAGGCCCCAGGGACAGCCCGCGCCTGTGCCGCCACAGCCATTTGCGCCGCCACAACCGCAGCCTGCGCCCATCGCGCAGGTGCAGCCTCCGCAACCACAGCCGATGCAAGCACCCATCGCGCAGGCGCAGCCGATTCAGCCAGCGCTCAGGCCACCGCCGCAACTGATGCCCAACCCCGCGCCGCAGCCCCCACAGGCCGAACAGGTGCTACCCACGCCGGTGGCCCAGGGCCAGGGCGCGTTTCCCATGCCAGTGCCAGCCTCGCCAGAGCAAGCGCGAAATCCATCGGGGATGCTGCCACCAGTGGCCGCGCCAGCCCCTCAACTGCAAGCCCAGCCAGTGCCAATGGCCGCGCCTCCGCAGCCTGGGCTGCCGCCTGCCATTCAGGTACGCCCGGCGCCCAGGCCGCCCGCGCCTGCCACGCCGCTCAGAACTGCCGGGCACGCGAGGGGGCTTTTCGGGGCAGAAATAGAGTTGATCGCGGGCCTGCTGATGGGCATCGCGGGCACTGCCGCGCTCTATGTGGTGAACATCAATCTGCCGCAAGCCAACATCGAAGATAGAATCTTCAGCGCGCTCGTGTTCGGATTGCTGCTCTGGGGTATCGGCCTGCTGGTGGGCATCGCTTCGCCGCGCGGGCGCAGCGGACGCCTACCCTGGCTGGCGCTGCTGGTGACCATCCTGACCATCGCCATCGGCTTTCCGCTGGCTCAGGCTGTGCGGGGAGGGCCAGGGCTGCACAACCTGGAAACCTTCGTGGCCTTGCTGATCGTTTCGCCCTTCTTGTTTCTGGGCGCTGTTGGCACCTGGTTGATTCTGAAACTGATCGGGCGCTGATTGCTTAGAAAGACGAGGCGCAGAGCATCATGGCGGAATCATACGCAGAAGCCTATGCCCGCTGTTGCGCAGGAACGGTTGAAAGGGTCCAGAAGCGGCTGGGACGTGATCTCACGGCCCGCGAGCAGCGCCGTATCTGGAACAGTGGATCGTTGATGATGCTTGAAATGGTGGATCGTGGCTTGACAGAGGTGCCTTCAACAGCAGCCATTGAGCAAGAATTGCGCGAGATGGAGAAGTGGACAGAAGAGCGGTTTCAGATGGCTCTGGCAAAGCTCTTAGAGCTTCTCCCCGCGTGGCTGGGTCGAGCCATCACCGATGTTGAGCGCGAGGCGCTGGCCCAAAGCGAACATCTTGGCGTCTTCATGAACCTGACCGAACGCCTGCCCAAAGCACAGCCAGACCAGCGGGAAACGCTGCTGCGCGCGGCGACAGGGATGGATGCCGGACCAGGCACCCTGCCCTCCGGCTGAGGAAGCCGCTGACTCCTAGTGGATAACAGACACGTTGGAGGAATTGGGCTGCGCGGGCGCGTCAGGCTCGCGCGCCAGCAGTAAATGAACCGTCATTGCCGCAGCCTGATCGCGCGAACAGCCTTGCTCGCGCAGCCAGACACGATAGCGCTCCGCCTGCCCAGCCAGACGGGCACGCGCGCACCAGGTTTCTTCCCAGACGCCTAGAAATCCAGTCTCCTCAAGGTTTCGCTCAGAAAAACTCGTCACAGATGCTTGCCTTTCCATTTCGTCAGCCCAAAAACCCACGGCATATTACGACCTTGTGTTATTTCGCGCAAGTAAGGAAGAGTTCTATCTCCGCCCTCTGGATTTTTTGCATGTTCTGGACCAGAAGGTCACGGCTCAGGCGCGCCAGCGCGACGTTCTGTGCGCAAAATCACACGGTCAGCAACGTATTACTCTGTGGGTATGTGGCGGATAAGAAATGATGGCGAAACCGTTTGCGCCAGTTTAAGGAGAATTGTCGGCAGGTTTAACAACGTATTCATCAAACGTTAACAGATGGGGCGTATATTCTGCGTGTAAGAAGTTTTTCCCTCTTCCCTCTTCTCCCTCCTCGGTCGGCGGGTGGCTGGCATCCCACCCGCCGATCACCTCCTCAACGGGAATCCGGCTCAGCGTTTTGGCGCTGGCTTATCACACGGGCGCACTCTTCCATCGTCAGGCAGCGGCACTCCAGCAAGCATACTTCCAGCAGGCGCTTCATCTTCTGCGCCCGGATTATGAGCGCCTCCACCTCGGTCAGTTTCCGCGTTGCCAGCGGCTGCCAGCGCTCCCAGGCAGGCGTCTCTGGCGCAAAGTTAGAAAACAGGCTTTTGATCTCTGCGATGGTAAAGCCAGCCTCCTGGGCAAGCTGAACGACGGCCAACCGCTGCACAATGCTGGCATCATAGCGGCGGCGTCCGCTGGCGCGGCGCGGCGTGGGCAAGACGCCGCTGCTTTCGTAGTAGCGAATGGCCGAGGGCCGAATCCCGGCGCGGCGCGCTACCTCGCTAATCGTCAGTTCTTCCATCAGATCATTTTTCCCCCTTGACTTAAAGCTTCCTTTAATAAGTATAGTCAACTATAGCGGACGCATGCAGCGTTGGCAAACACACAACAAACACGTGCTTCAGAAGAAAGGACGAGGAAAGCATGCTTGAGCAAGACCATGCAGCCGAGGAGACGCCCATCGCCTGCAATTTAACCGGGGCGGAACTGGCCGAGCGCGGCGACGAGGTGAGCAACCTCTTCGATGAGGTCGAGCAGGTGCGCGAGTTAGACGACGGTTATACGTTTCGTTTTTCTGGCAGCGACGCAATGGCCGCCAGACTGCTGGATTTTACGCTGGAAGAGCGCCGCTGTTGCCCGTTTTTCACATTTGAACTGGCTTTCGAGCCAAACGAGGGCTACATCTGGGTACGGCTGCGCGGCTCCGCCGCCATCAAGGATTTTGTTGCCAGCGCCTGGGGCGAGATTATCGCAGCGCACGCCTGATAGCCAGCACACAAAAAGGCCGGGCAACTTGCCCGGCCTTTCGTTTCTTTTTCTCTGGAGCAGCCTTCTTACCTCTGTTTAGAGTTCGTCGGCAAGGAAGCGCGTCCAGATGAGCACCACGCCCAGCCCACCGGCCAGCGTGAAGAAGGCTACCGCGCCCGCCTGGCTTTCGATGTTGGGGTCTTTGAATGGGAAGAAGAACGCCAGCGCCAGCCAGACCAGCGTATACGAAACGCCCAGCGAGAGCTTGGTCGTCTCGGACGAGGCCCGCCAGAAGAGTTGGAACATCAGCCAGATGACGCCAAAGCCGACAATCCAAATCCAGCGCAGATCAAAAGAGATGGCATAATTGACCGCATCGGGGGGAATATGCCAGTCGGTTGATGGAATCGCCACAAACCCCAGAATCCAGGCTAATGTCACCGCCACGCTGGCAATTGGCTTCCCCGGCGTGATAGAACGGATTTTCATCATAGGAAAAACTCCTGAATAGAGCAGTGCCAAGAGACGGATTATGTCTTGCTTTGCTATTGTAGCGAAACGCTCTACCAAAATCAAGTCCCCACCCTCTTAGCCTATCCGCTGATGAAGCACTTGCCAGGGCGGCTCATCTGTGGCACACTCAGGCTGAAACTGGCATCCCTGAGAGGTCTGCTATGATTGCTGCGATGTTATTTGACGTGGATGGCGTGCTGATTGTGGGCGAACTGTTCAGCGTGACGCTGGCCCGTGAATACGGCATCACCACCGAGATGACCGCCACGTTTTTTCGTGGCCCGTTCGAGCGCTGTCTGATCGGCAAGGCTGATCTCAAGGCGGAAATAGCCAGCCACCTGCCACAGTGGGGCTGGCGCGGCACGGTTGAGGAGTTTCTGCGCTTCTGGTTCACCACCGGCCAGCAGGTGGATGAAGCGCTGCTGGCAACGGCGCAGCAGTTGCGGCAGGAAGGCGTGCGCTGTTACCTCGCCACGAATCAGGAGCGCTATCGAACCGACTATCTGCTGACGCAGACGCGCCTGGCGCAGCAGTTCGATGGCTGCTTTGCTTCCAGCCAGCTTGGCTACACGAAAGACGACCCGCGCTTTTTCCAGACGGTCTTGCGCGCCCTGCCTGGCGTCCAGGCCAGCGATGTGCTCTTTTGGGACGACAGCCCGGCCAATGTGCAGACGGCCAGAGCCGCCGGGCTGCACGCCGAAGTCTATACGACCTTCGCCAACTTCCAGCAGCAGATGCGTTTCTATACTCAATCGTAAATGAGCGGGGCCAGCACCGAGGAGGCGCGATAGCGCAGCAGGCGCAGTTCCCAGTGCAAGAGCGCCCACGCCACCCACCCGCCTGCTCGCCGCTCCATCTCGGCGTAGAGTTGGCCCACGCGGGCGCATTGTTCGGCC
>DATGID010000142.1:0-1170 GCA_035307385.1 Ktedonobacterales bacterium
TGGCATGACTTGCCTCCTTGGCCACGACGCTGATCGCACCATGCGGCCAGCGCCAGTAGGGCCTCTGCGGCTATAGTAGGGGGCGAGTCCGGTGACGCACAAGGTGTCGCTTGAGCAGTAGTCTGACTGGCGATTCTCAATGCCCCAATGACCACGCACCACGCGGGCAAACTGCTTGACCTGCGCTGGGATGCTGCCGATGTAATAGGCGAACTCTTCCGAGATATGGCCCCCTTCCTCCCGCGTACGCAGCACCATGCCGATGCTCTGCAGCCCCGCCCAGTGTTCGGCGCCCGGCAAATCCTTGGGCACCGCAGCGATGAAGTAGTCGCGGGTTTCCCTACGACCATGATCCTCGTCCACGGTGCGCCAACGCCGCAATGAGGGCTCGGTATAATCGGCGTCCGCAAAGCGGATGAAGGTCTCCCGCAACGCTTCGTGCAGGGTCGGTTGGTTGTCCTTGACCGCCAGGACGTAATCCGCCTTCTTGTCGACGATGGCCTGGGCAATCTCCTTTTGACAGCCCATGGCGTCGATGGTGACGACATCGCCTTCGAGGTCGAGCAGTTCGATCAGCAACGGCAACGCGGTGATCTCATTGGACTTCTCGCTCACCGCCAGTTGGCCCAGAAACAGGCGTGCTTCGCTGGCCCAGGCACTGACCAAATGCAGCGCGTTGGGACGTTGGTCGCCATCGTGCGAGCCACGCAGCGTCTTGCCATCGAGGGCCACATGCTCGCCACCCAAGGCAGCACGCAAGTCGGCCAACCAACTCTGCAGACACACGAGCAAGGCTGCCGGATCGAGCTTGGCAAAGACCCGGCCCATGGTATCGTGGGAAGGAATGCCGTTGGGCAATTCCAGAAAGCGCCGCAGGAAGGGGAGCTTGGCTTTGCCGAAGCGTTCGATATCCACCCAGGTATTGGCATTGGCAATCATGCCGCACAGAGCCAAGACGAGGATGTCCTCCAGGACATGCCGGCGCGTCCGTTCCATCCGTGGATCGGTAAGATTTGCAAAGTGCTTGGCAAATTGTACCAAGGGATTGGTGTCTGGCATCCGTCACCTCCGGGTTCGGGTTCCGTTCTCCAGAGGCATCTTTCGGGCACCCCTTGACTGGGTCAACCCCTACGCCAACAATTCCCACGCGCTTTTGATGCGATTGCCTTG
>DATGID010000143.1:0-2126 GCA_035307385.1 Ktedonobacterales bacterium
GTGGCCGATCTCGCGCCCTTCAAGCAAAAATTCAGTGCCGCCGAAGCGGTGCGGCGCAGAAGAAACGCCCTCCCAGCCCGCAACTTGAGTTGCAATCTGGTCAATATACCTTGACATGGCCTTACCGTCTCTACTAGGGAACACTATCGGCACTTAGGCAACTATTGGAACACAGTTGCAGGGCAGGCTGAAAAGACATACTGTTCAGCCAGCCCGATACCGAGGACCTGGTCAAGGCCAGACTGAAGCGAGACCATCGAAGCGCCTGCGGCAGAGACGGTGTTGCCGCGCCGGTTACGCTATACGAAACCGGGTGCTGTACGCCGAGCGACTTCATGCTGAAGGCGCGGCGCTGACATAGATAAGCAATCGCCAGGCGACCTACGTTGAGGGCGCCGGCATAATCCCGTGAGCCATTCCAGCCGCACTGCTCACAGCGCAGCCAGGCGCCATAGTCGACAGCCAGGCGGCTGTCAGAGGCCTTATAGGTGTGAGCTGGCTGACCACAGTGAGGACAGGTGTGGCTGGTTTGGCGGGGCTGTTCAAAACGCAGGCGGATACCCAGCAGGGCTGTTTTGTAACGCAGCTTGTCGGTGATAGCACTGCGCAGCGTGGTGGTATTGCGCCAGTTGCGGGTCCGGCCTGCCTTGCCATAGCCCTGGCCATGGGTCTTCAGTGAAGCCAGATTTTCCCCCGCGATGAGCTGGCAGCCATAGGCCAGGCCCACCGCAATCAGCAAATTAGAGGCTAAATGGGCCAGGGCCTGGTTGCGTCGGCCAAAGGCCAACCAGCAGGCGTCGATGCGTTCCTGCCAGGCTGCCCACTCAGGGCTGTCCTGCGCACAGGCGTCACGCAAGGTCTTCAGATGGTCAATCTCTGAACGCAGCCGGCTCTGTTTGCCGTCCAGTCCGCCCACGTCCAGGAACATGGGCCGCGACAGCTGCTGACCGCTTGTGTCCAGCACGACCAGGCTTAACAGCTTGCGCACGCCCCAATCGAAAGCCAGTATCCGCTCACAGCTGTCCAGGTCAACCACTTCCGGCAAGGCAACAGCCACAGGCAGGTCCAGCACAACCCTCTGCTCGCCGTCGGCTTTCTCCACCACGCGCAGCTGTGGGGCCAGCAGCACGCCACGGGCCAGCAGCTCCCGTGCCGCTTCTGGCAACTCCAACCGAATATCGCGCTGCCAGGTCCATTGACCGTCCTTTACCCCCGGCATCTTCAGCGATAACACAAGTTGCTCAGCCTGCCAGGCCAGCCGGTACGCCTGACCCTTGACCGGCCCATCGTCGCCAGCCAGCGTCAGCAGCCCGACGCTCAACACCGGGATAGGCTGCAGCGCGTCATAAGTCTCAGGAAAATAGTCATGCTCCAGGTAGAAGTTACACGCCTGCTCGGCGATGTTGAGCAGCAGCAAGCCGTTCACGTCCGGGCCCAGCGCCGCCACTTGCTTGTTCAGCGCCGACCGGTGTTTTCGCGCCTTCCGGTTGTCCTGGGCAGGCACCATCAGCGACTCTGACAGGATGGGCAGCAACCGCTCAAACGCCCTGGCCCGCGCCGCCTGGCTGCGCAGGATACGACCAGCGCTTTCCGCACAGCAGCGCCACACCCGGTCTGGTAAGCCCTCCGGTTTGTCTACCGCCGCTGCCACCTGCTTCCAGGCTGGCCCCGCCTCTTGTCCAAATTCAGCCAGGGCAGGCCACAGCCTGACCAGAATGTCATTGACTATCTGTTGCGTGACAGCCAGCAGCCGCAAACTGTCCGCTTGCACGCTCTCTGGCAAGCGCACTGTTGTCGTCAGCGTCTGTGTTGAACTACCCGCTGAATAAGCCATGCCTAAAAGCGAATCTTCAGGCCACGATATTGGTTACAATAGTGAGGATAGTATAGCCTGGTTCTACCTTTTCGCCAACTGTTGGCGACCCTTGTCCTGGGTGATTCCCGATTGGCCCCGGGCCCTGTGTGCCTTCATGCGCTGTATAGTCCAGGTGCGTGATGTCCTGCACCATAAGCACTACTCTTCCCGACTGCCCTGCCCGCTGTCGTGTGGCTGCCCAGTGCGGCGCGCTCAACCCTTCATGACTCACTGCTGCATTGTCCAGTAGCCGATACGCGCCCTTTTGGGA
>DATGID010000144.1:0-125526 GCA_035307385.1 Ktedonobacterales bacterium
GCTAGAAGCGGAGGGAATGAAGTTTCAAGGGCTGTGTGAGGCATACTTGCCCGTCTTGTTCAGTCGTTGTAAAATAGTGCAGCATTCTTCAGGAGAGGCATGAGTTGTGGCTGAAGACATAGGATGCGGAAAGGATTTGGGTGATGGCATCAAATCAGCCAGAGAAGGCAGCGGGCGTTTCGGTCCAGCAGCTTTCGCGGCGAGTCCAGGTGGCAGTCACCGAGGCGCTGCGCACTCTGGATAAGGTCAAGGCCATCGATCCGGCAGGGCAGGATGAGGTGGATAGCCTGCGCAGCGTCGTCTGGTCGGACCTGACGGGGTTGGAGGCTGAGTTTAACCGCGAGGAGGGGCCGCGTGCTGAGGTTCTGGACCGTTTCTTTACCCACCTGCTGAGCAATGGCGATTATGTTGGGCAGATTGAGTCGCTGGCCGAAGCGCTTCTGGGTGGAGCGCCGCCCCCTGTTCAACCGCCTCCAGATAGTCCGGTTGCTGGCCTCTTTCGGCTGCATGGCGCGCTTGCCGATATTCGTCGCCAATGGCAGGACATGGCCCCGCCCCAGCCAACACGTCGGCCCGCGACGACTCCGGTTGCGCCCCCTGCGCCAAGAAGAGAAGAGGTTGGCCCACCGCAGCGGGCCAGCCATCCTGTGCCGCCGCCCGCCGCTCCGCTTCCACCGAGAAGGGAAGCTGGCCCACAACAGGTAGTCAGCCACCCTGCGGCTGCCCCGGTTGCTCCGCCCCCACCGAGAAGAGATGCTGGCCCGCAGCAGCAAATCAGCCATCCTGACGCTCCGCCCGCCGCGCCGTCTCCTCCGCGCCGGGAAGCTGCCGCCTCACGAGACGACTTTTTTGATGAGATGGGCCTGCCTCCCTCCAGGCAGGAGACGCCCGCGCCGCCGCCGAATCGTGGGCGTGCGCTCGCTGAGCGGCCCCTTGTGCCCCAGGCCAGACGCCAGAACAACCCGGACCGCTTTGCAGATGGCCTGGGATTCAGCGGCAGCACTCCGGCCCACGTTGGCGCTGATATCGAGCCAGCCCGGCCCCGGGTCCTGGTGAGTTTCGTCACGGTGTTTATCATTCTGGCGCTGATGGGTGTGGGCGTCATTTATCTCGGGTTGAATAATGGCCCGCAGGCCAGCAACGGCATTGTGCCTTCGGCTGTGCCTACCTTCTCGATCAACATTCCAACGACCACGCCCCAGCCCACGCCAACGCTCAGTTCTGCTGCTCCTCAGTTGCAGGTGACCGGCAATCCGCTGATTATTCCCTGCCCCGGCAAGGGCACCAATGGCTTTGTGCTCAGGAATACCGGCGGTCGGCGGCTGAACTGGTCGGCTACGGTGAATACAGAGCCTGGCGCGTCAGCGCCAGTCACGCTCACGCCTGCTTCTGGCGTCCTCTTCGGGCCGCAAAACAGCGGCACAGATGCCGTAACCGTTACCGTGAAGGCCACTACCGGCAATACCGATGGGACCATCACCATTTCCAACAATGCCGGTGATCCGGTGGTGATCGTCTATCATATTCACGGCTGTTGACGCAGCCTTCATCCGGACAATGTATTGAGGTGGTCCCCATGACCCGCGTTTTGATCGTAGATGATGACAGCGCCATCCGCGAGGTGCTGCGCGAGGCATTGGAAGAAGAAGGCTATGTGGTAGATGAGTCGGCAGATGGGATTGCCTGCCTGGCTGCCCTACGTGCCAGCCAGGAGGGCATGGTGGTCCTGTTAGATCAATTGATGCCCAATTTGGATGGCATGGGCGTCTTGCGCACGCTCCGCGCTGAGCCGCAGCTCGCCAGCCGCCACGTGTTTATCTTGTTGACGGCGCGCTCGCGGGTCTCGACGCCCGCAGGTGTTGACCCTAAGACCCTCTTTGTTTCGCTGGTGCGCAAGCCATTTGAACTGGAGGCGCTGCTTCAGACGGTAGCTCAGGCGGCCCGACGCCTGGAGGAGACGGCGAACTAAGCTGCCCCCTGCGCGCAGCTATGCATCGGTGGCTTCCGTGTCCGCCAGGGGCAGTGTGAACCAGAAGGTGGACCCTTGCCCTGGAATGCTCTCCACACCCACTGTGCCATGATGCCGCTCGATCATCGTCTTGCTGATATGCAGACCCAGCCCCAACCCCACGCCTGACCCCGTTTTGACCTCGATGCCAGGGACGCGGTGAAATAATTCCCAGATGCGCGGCTGCTCTTCGGGAGGAATGCCTGGCCCCTGGTCGCGCACCCAGACCCGCGCCTGTGGCCCCTCTACGTGTACGCCAACCTGAACGGGGCGATCAAAGAGAGAATATTTGAGGGCGTTGGTCAGGTAGTTCGTCAGCACTTGCCCGATGCGGTCCGAGTCAGCCCGCACCTGGATGAGTGTATCCGAGGCTATCTCCAGAGAGATAACGCGGTCCGGATGCGTGAGCCGTACCTCTTCGACGACCTCGCGCACCAGCGCGCCGAGATCGCAGACGGAGAGTTGCAAGTCGATCCTGCCGGTCCGAATCCGCGAGATGTCGATGAGGTCATCGAGCAGATGCGTGAGCCGCTGGATTTGCAAATTGGCGCGCTGAAGGCTGCGCTCCTGGTCTTGCAGGAGTTTGACAAGCGCCTCTGGATTGTCAGAAGCTCTGGCGGCAATGCGTCTGTGCATCAATTGTACACCGGTTTTGATCGAGGTAACCGGTGTGCGCAGTTCGTGGCTGATGATGCTGAGGAACTCGTCCATACGCGCGGTGGTTTCTTGCAAGGCGAGCATCTTGGCCTGTGCCTCTGCGCGTTCGAGCAGCAAACGCTCGCGCTCCAGCACCAGCGCGCCCAACTGGCTGGCCGCGCTTGATAGGGCGATCTCTTCGCGGGTAAAGATATGGTTGGCCTGGCCGTAATCCAGCCCCAGGATGCCAACCAATCGCTCGCCCAGGCGAATGGGCGCAGCGAGCAACATCTTGACATTGTAAGGATTGGGGTGTTCCAGATAGGGAGGCTCCCTGAGGTTGACAATGACAATCTCCCCGGCGCGCAGGCGCGGCGCGAAGGTTGGGTCAGGGCCAGCGCCCAGGCGTATTTTGGGCTGCTCGTTCCACCAGAACGCTTCTTCCTCGGCATTCAGGCCCACCGTCGCTATCGGGCGTTGCAGTTCGGTTTCTGCCTCAATCGCCACAATGCTCACGCGCTGGCAGCCCAGGACACGGCGGGTTAATTCCACCAGCCGTTGGGCTGCCTCGTTTGGCGCGCCGCTGCCAGCCGCTTCCTCGGGCGTGGGCGGCACCTGCACTAACGTCTCGGCCATCAGCAGCAGCGCTTCCAGCGCTTCCTGGGCGCGCCGTTCCAGCCGCCTTCGCTCGGTGACATCGCGTGCCACGATGACCGCGCCCGATTGCGCTCCTCGGGCGTCTCTGATGGGCGCGCCGCTCAGATCGAGGTGCAGGCTGCCGCCGTCCACCGTGGGCAGCACGATATCCACGCTGTTGGCCCCGTTCAGCACTTCGCCGCGCATGACGCGCGCCGACGGAAATTGCTCTGGCGATAACACCTCCCCATACTCATCGCGTGCTTCAACCGCGGCGCGCTGCTCCATTGGCCGCGAGGTGTCATCATCGGCAGCAAATCGCTTCAGGAAGGCCCGCGCGGTATGGTTCGTTTGTCGGGTATGGCCCTCGGCATCATAGAGGAAGACCGCGTCAGGGATCGTGTCCAGAATGCTCTCTAGCCGGGCACGCTCTTGTTCCAGCGAGCCAGCCAGGGACTGCGCGCTGCGCCGTGCCCGCTCGGTCTGGCTCGCCAGACCACTGATGAAGAACCCGGCCACCAGAAAAATAAAGACGCTGCTCAAGATGCTATCTGGGGTGACAGGCTCGTCCTGCGAAGGCAAGACGACGATACCCAGCAGGCAAGCGCCCAGCAACGTGGAGATGATACTTGACCCGGCACCCCACGAAAGCGCGATGACTGCCACACTCAGCAAAGAAAGCGCGCTGTAAAAAGTGCCCTGAGGAAAAAGCTGGAGGAGCGCTTCCCGGATGCCCACGACGAGCAATTGTGAAAGAATCGCTGCTCCGATGCCTATGAACGGATGTGCCCACTGCTTCCCCAACCAGGCCGGAGCAAAGGTGTTCACCCGAAACCAATGCCACGGCGCTTGCCAGAAGCGCCGGGCCGATTTGCCCGAAGCCAGCATCTTGGGTGGCGAGTGGGGCGATTCGGATTGGCGCGGTATGTTCATGTCCCCCTCAGAGGGCTTCCCATCCTGGCTCTATGTCGGGAACCCTCTAGCAGACTCTCAGGCGAGGGCTTGAAGGTCTGTTCCTGGCAACTCGACAGCAATTTTCGTGCCGAGCCTGGTCTATTTTACTCCTGTTTTCTTCAGTATATGCTTTCCTATGGACCTTGTATAGCACAGCAGTACGCTTTTACCGCCAACTCGAAGCGCAGCCAGGGATAATTCCGGGCCGCGCTTTTCGTGTAGTCAGGAGCCAGCGGCTACGCGCCTATCCAGCAGAGATCAGGCTTGCGCGCCGCCTGGGTCTGGTCCAGGCGTCCAACCGGCGTGTTGTGCGGCGCTTCGTGCAAGATGGCTGGGTTGGCCTGTGCCTCTTCGGCAATCTGGCGCATGACGGCAATGAAATTGTCCAGCGTTTCTCTGGTTTCTGTCTCGGTCGGCTCGATCATCAGGGCCTCGGGCACGATCAGCGGGAAGTAGATCGTCGGCGGGTGAATGTCGAAATCAATGAGCCGCTTGGCAATGTCCGTCGCGTGGACATCATATTCTTCGCGCTGGCGGCGGGACGAGAAGACGCATTCGTGCATGCAGGCGCGGTCATACGGCAGTTCGTAGACATCCTTGAGAGCCGCCATGATGTAGTTGGCGTTGAGGACGGCGCTGTTGCTGATGTGTCGCATGCCATCCGGACCATGGAAACGAATGTAGGTATACGCCCGCACAAGGGCCAGGAAGTTGCCATAGTTGGCGCGCACGCGGCCAATCGACTGCGGGCCGCTCTCTTCCCAGTGATAGCCTTGCTCATCCCTGGCGGGCAGTGGGCCAGGCAGGAACGGCACGAGATGAGCTTTCACGCCGATTGGCCCCGCGCCAGGGCCGCCGCCGCCGTGCGGCACGCTGCACGTTTTGTGCAGGTTCAGATGCACGACATCGAAGCCCATGTCTCCAGGCCGCGTGATGCCCAGGATGGCGTTGGCGTTCGCGCCGTCATAATATAACTGACCGCCCGCCTCGTGCACCAGGCTGGCAATCGCCTCGATGTTTTCATCGAAGACGCCCAGCGTATTAGGATTGGTCATCATGATGCCCGCGACCTCAGCGCCGCGCTCGGCCAGCACGGCTTTGAGCGCGCTGATATCCATGTTGCCGCGTCGATCAGAGGCCACTTCGATAATCTGATAGTCGGCCAGCGTGGCGCTGGCAGGATTGGTGCCATGCGCGTTGTCGGGAATCAGTATGATGCTGCGCTTCGTGTCGCCCCGGCTTTCGTGATAGGCTTTGATGACCATCAGGCCGGTGATTTCGCCGTGCGCGCCAGCGGCGGGCTGAAGCGTGAAGCGCGCCATGCCCGCAATCTCACACAGATATTGCTCCAGTTCGTAGAGCAGTTGAATCGCGCCCTGCGTGGTGGATGGGTCTTGCAAGGGGTGAATATGCGCGAAGCCCGGCAGCGCCTGCATCTCCTCATTGATCTTGGGATTATATTTCATAGTGCAGGAGCCAAGCGGATAGAAGATCGAATCCACGCCGACGTTGCGCTGCGACAGGTGCGTGTAATGGCGCACCAGTTCGATCTCGCTGACTTCGGGCAGCGGCGCGGGCGCGCTGCGCTGAAGGTTTGCCGGAATCAGATCATCTAGCGGCTGTTCGGGCACGTCCAGCGCGGGCAGCGTTGCGCCGCGCCGCCCTGGCGCGCCAATCTCGAAAATTAATGGTTCGGTGCTCATCTCTTTCTCCCTCTGCGCTCAACCCCGCACACCAACAGTCTGGGTGATCTTCGCCAGCGCTTCGGCAAACTGGTCGATCTCGTCTCTGGTGCGCGTTTCCGTCACGCAGAAGAGGGCCACGTTTTGCAGTTCAGGATAGGCGTTGTCCAGCCCATAGCCGCCAATGAAGCCCTGCTCGATCAGGCGCAGGTTCAGTTCGCGGACGGGCAACGGGCAGCGCAGGGCAAACTCGTCGAAGAACGGGCTGCTGAAGGCCGGTTCGAAGCCGGGAATCTCGCGGAAGCGGTTATAGGCGTAGTGCGCCTTTTGAAGCGATTGCCGGGCGGCATCCTGGAAGCCCTGCTTGCCCACCGAGGCCAGATAGACCGTCGCAGCCAGCGCCACCAGCGCCTGATTCGTGCAGATGTTGGAGGTGGCGCGCTCGCGGCGGATGTGCTGCTCGCGCGTCTGAAGGGTGAGCACGTAGCCGGTCTGGCCGCGCTCATCAACGGTCTTGCCCGCCAGGCGGCCCGGCATGCGGCGCATATACTCGTTTTTGGCGGCAAAGAAACCCACGCCTGGCCCGCCATAGCTGATGGGGTTGCCCAGCGCCATGCCTTCGCCCACCGCCAGATCAGCGTTGTACTTGCCCGGCGCTTCGAGCACGCCCAGTGAGAACGGCTCGCTGATGGCGACGACAAAGAGCGCCTTGCCCTTGTGGGTAATCTTTTCGATAGCATGCACATCTTCCAGCGCGCCAAAGAAATTGGGCTGCTGAATGATGACAGCGGCGGTATCTGCTTCGACGGCGGCATCCAGCGCTTTGAGATCGGTGGTGCCGGTCTGTGTGTCGAAGCCTACCTCTTTGATCTCATAGCCGCGAGCGTGCGCGTAGGTGTGCGCCAGCGCGCGATACTGCGGGTCGACGGCGCGCGAGATGACGACGGTGCCGCGTCCCGATGGGCCGATGGCAAGCTGGGCGGCTTCGGCCACGGCGGTTGAGCCATCGTAGAGCGAGGCGTTGGCGATGTCCAGGCCGGTCAGTTGGCACATCAACGTCTGGAATTCGTAGATGGCTTGAAGAATGCCCTGGCTGACTTCTGGCTGATAGGGCGTGTAGGAGGTGTAGAACTCGGAGCGCTTGACCAGATGGGGCACGACTGCCGGGATGTAGTGATCGTAAATGCCAGCGCCCAGAAAGCCGGGCGTGCGGTCGAGGTCGCTGTTTTTGGCGGCCATCCTGCCCAGGATGCGGCGCAGTTCCAGTTCGCTCGCGCCGGGTGGCAGGTTCAGCGGGCGGTTCAGCCGCACGCTCTGGGGCACGCTTTGCAGCAGGTCTTCGATGCTCTCCGCGCCGAGGCTGCGTAACATGGCCTGCTGGTCAGCCGCCGTATTGGGAACGTATGTGTTCATATAATTATTGCTCCATGAGCGCTAGCGAATGGATTCGCACCTGAAGACGCACCTTGAGGCGGCTTTGCCGCCAAGCCGCTCTACAGCGGCTCCCCCCATCCCCATAGGCGCAGCCATCGTTCTGGCCCGCGTAGGCGGGCTTTGTGGTCGCTGGCGACCTCTAGGTGCGCGTTTTAGACGCGGCCTTCGCTGGGCTGCGCCGCCCGACTAATGCCCGCTCTTCAGGAACGCTTCATATTGTTCGGCAGTCATGAGCTTGTCTACTTCGGCAGGCTCAGTCATTTTGATCGCCAGCATCCAGCCCTCGCCATAGGGGTCGCTGTTCACCAGGTCAGACGCATCGGTCAGCTTGTCGTTGACGCGCACCACTTCGCCGCTGACGGGCGCGAACAGTTCGGAGGTGGCTTTCACCGACTCCACGTCGCCGAAGTGTCCGCCCTGTTTGACATGTTGGCCGACCTTGCTCTTCAAATCCAGATAGACCACATCGCCCAGCGAATCCTGGGCGTAGTCCGAGATGCCGATCACCGCCTCGTCACCCTCGACACGCACCCATTCGTGCGTCTCGGCGTAGCGCAGGGTATCGGGATGGTTGAGTTTTGCCATAGTCCTGGTTGCTCCTTTCGCCCCTCATCAAAAAAGGCGTCTGTTTATGCCTGGTCATTTTGCGCGTTTATAGAATGGCAGCGAGACGACGGTTGCGCCGACCCGCTTGCTGCGAATCTCAACTTCCAATGGCGTGCCGGGTTTGGCGTTGTCGGGCGGCACATAGCCCATGCCAATCGTTTTGTTCAGGCTGGGGCCAAGCGTGCCACTGGTCAGTTCGCCCACCGGCTGCCCCGCCGCCAGCAGCGCGTAGCCCGCGCGAGGCACACTGCGATCAGCCATCGTGATGCCGATGCGTTTACGTTTCAGCCCTTCGGCTTTTTGCCGCGCCAGCGCCTCGCGCCCGATGAAATCGACGCCCTTGTCCAGCTTCACGCTCCAGCCCAGCGCGGCCTCCAGCGGGGTGATGTCTTCGGTCAGTTCGTGGCCGTAGAGGCAAAAGCCCGCCTCCAGCCGCAGCGTGTCGCGCGCGCCCAGGCCGATGGGCAGTGCGTCGTGGGCGCGCCCGGCCTCCAGAATGGCGCGCCAGAGCTTTTGCGCGTCGGTGGCGTCGTGATAGAGCTCGAAGCCGTCTTCGCCGGTGTATCCGGTGCGCGAGAGCAGCGCGGGAATGCCTGCTATCGTTCCAGGGCGGCAGTGATAATATGGAATGCTGGCAAGGTCGCTGTCGGCCAGCGGTTGCAAGATGGCTTCGGCCAGCGGCCCCTGAAAAGCGAAGAGGGCGATTTCATAGGTTGCGTTTTCCAGTTTGGTCAGGTCGAAGTTTCCGGCGTGCTGATTGACCCACTCCCAATCTTTGTCGCAGGTGGAGGCGTTGACGACCAGCATGTAATGCTGTTCGCCCAGGCGATAGAGCGTGCAGTCGTCGATGGTGCCGCCGCTGGACAGGCAAAGCTGCGTGTAAAGCGTCTGGTTGATCTCCAGCTTTGCCACGTCGTTGGGCACGAGATACTGCAAGAAATCCAGCGCGCCTGGCCCTTCGATGCGAAACTCACCCATGTGGCTGACATCGAATAGCCCGGCGCGGGTGCGTACCGCCTGATGTTCCTCCAGAATGCCGCGATATTGGACGGGCATTTCCCAACCGCCGAACTCGACCATCCTTCCACCTGCTTCCAGATGCAGATCATAGAGAGGGGTACGCTTCAGCGCGGGAGCAGGCGGCGTTGCATTGCTCATGTGATTCTCCTGGGGGATGGTTTCTGGCTTCTACTATTGTACAAGATTTTGTGTTGCTACCTTTGATAGAGAGGGGAAGAGCAGGTTTGTGTTTCGGGTTTGTCCACCGTTGGCAATAATACCGTCACATCATATCGCGGCAAAGAGCGGTTGTCCAGCAAGGACTTAGAGCGGCAAGAGCAGCAGCGGTATCTCCATCTCGTGCGGGGTCAGGCCGCCGTGATGCCCAAAGAAGGTCATATCATACACGCCCGCTTCCAGCCACCAGACTGTTTCGCCCGCGTGGGGCAAGATGACCAGATTGCCCAGGCGGCGCAGCAGTTCGGGCACAGGCTCGCCCTGCCCGAAGAAGCCCTGGCTGAGCAAGTCTTGCACCGCATACACTTCGGCTTTGCCCGCCAGGCGCAGTTGCAAGAGGGCCAGGGTTTCGGCAAGCTGCTCCTCTTGCACATACAGGAACATATCGCGGGCCGAGCCTGCCGGAACGAGCGGCGCGCCCTGCGCGTTCGTTTTGAAGGCGCGCGCAAGCTCCGGCATCATCACGTTGAGGTAGAACGTTGTCTGCGGGTCCACGTCCACCTGCCCATGATCAGCGCTCAGCATCAGCAGCGCCTTGCCCGCTTTGCCGCGCACTCGCTGATGCAAGCCTTCATCAAGCGCGGTGAAAAAGCCCTTCACTTCGTCATGGAAACGTTGGGAGTTCGGCCCGGAAAAATGCCCTTTGCTGTCGATGCGGTCAAAATAGAGGAAGTAATAGGTTGGGCCAGCGGATGGGGCTGTGAGCAGTTCGGCCAGGCTGGCGAAGGCGTCTGGCAGGGTGTTATAGGCATGGATATGCGCGCCCTGGCTGACGACCTCGCTGTAGGTTGAGTGGGCGTACAGATGCGATTGAAAGACATGCGAGGTGACGCCCTGCGCCTGGAGCGCTTGATAGAAGGTCTGCTGCGGAAAGAGGGCAGATGCCGGAACGCCGGAGCGCTGGAGGGTTTCGGGCGTCATGCGATCACGTCCATAGGAGAAGCGCAGTGGCATGATGATGTCGTCGATCAGCGGCTCGTAGTAATACCATTCATAGATGCCGCTTTGCCCGACGTTCAGGCCGGTATGGATGCTGGTGACGTGCGCGGCGGTGGTAGAGGGGAATTGCGAAGTGAGCTTGGAAATGACGCCATCGGCGGCAAAGGTCTTGAGGATGGGGTATTGCTCGGCGTAGCGCTCGAAAAAGCGCCAGCCAAAAGCGTCCACGAAGAGGAAGATCACCGTATCGTAGCGCGTGGGCAGATTGCCGAAGACATCGAGCGGCAGCGCTGGCTGGCCCTGGCCGGTGAGCAGCCATTGGATGGCGGCGGGCAGGTTGGCGAAGCAATAGGAGTCGTAGCGCGGCTTGACGAAATGTTGAGAAAAGGTCGAGGCATTGATGGCACTGATGGACGTTTGATTGAACACCGCTGCACCTGCTTCCTATCGCCGGACTGCTGGGACTGGCACACGTGCGGCAACCCTACATCTTTCTGCCCACGCGCTCAGTGTACCATATCGGCCTGCCAGCCGCTCTTCGATCACCCGCCGCAGTTCCAGATTCGCTTCACGCAGCCAATCGGCCCCGGTGATTTTCCCGAATAGAGGGTTCTGGACAGCGAACCCCATGCCAGGCATAACTCGCCGCTCTATCACACGAACGGTGGATTGGTACTAGATGCTTGACGGCTTCTGGTCAGCCAGATAGAATAGCCGCAACTGCCGGTCGAGAGATAGAAGAGTAGAACGCGCAGCCAGAGAGGCAGCCTCATGTCCACGTTTCCTGATGAATCAGCCATGCGCGCCGGGCCTGGGGGCGTGCCTGGCGACCTGCACGCTGCCGCTGCATCGCCCCCCACCAGTCGCCTCCCATTGGCCGGTGGTGTGCTGTTTGCTGTGGTGGCCGAAGCCATCCTGCTGCTGTCCCTCAAGCTCTCTGCTGGCACGCATCTGGAACTGGTCGAGATCGGTGTCCCGTTGATGAGTGGTCTATTTGCCTTGGGAAGCTGCCTGCTGGTGAGCGTGGCCTTGCCAGGCCGCGAGCGCAGCGCGTGGCTGTTGATGGGGCTGGCGTGCCTGGGCATCTTGATCGCGCAGATCACACGCATTTTCCCGCTTGTCACCGGCAAAAGCCTGCTGGCCCTCCAGGGGGAAAGCTATCCCTCGCTGGCGGCGGTGGCGCTGATCGCCCAGAGCCTTGGCTTTTTTCTGGCGTTTCTCTTGTTTCCCCCGCCTGCTCGTAGCGGCTCGACCGTGGCCCGGCTGGGGCAGTTTTTCGATGGCGTGCTGGTGGTGGGCGCGGCGCTGGTGGCCGTCATCTACTTTGTGTTGGTCCCGCTTGCGGAATTGTCCATTGGCCCGATGACGGCGGCGCAGGTCACGACGCTGCTGATGTGCGTGGGCGATTTGCTGCTGCTGGGCGGCCTCACCTTTGCCTTGCGCTCGCTGAGCCAGCGCGACCGGGCGCTCTATCGCGGGCTGAGCATCCTGGGGCTGGCGATGCTGCTGCTGGTGGGCGCTGATTTTGCCAGCATGGTCCTGACGCCAAATCGCCTCGCGCCCACGAACTCGCTCCTCCAGGCGTTCTGGAACGCCGGATATCTGGCGATGGGCCTGGGCGCGCTGCTGCGGCTGAATCACGGGAGCCAGATGCCAGACGCCCAGGAAGCGCCCGGCGCGTCTGGCATCTGGTCCAGCGTCTGGCGCGCGCTCCCTTTCACCGTGACGATGGTGGTCGCGGGAAGCATTGTGATACACGCATTCCAGCACGCCCACACACTCACCGAACTGCTGGTGGCGCTGATCTGTGCCGGTCTGCTGGTGGCGCTGGTGGGAGTGCGGCATCTGGTGGGCCTGCTGGAAATGCGCCAGATGAACGAGCAGCGCCAGCAGGCGGAACGCGAAGTGGCGCTGGCCCAGGAGCGCATCGAGCAGTTTCAGGCAAGCCAGCTTGCCCAGGCACACGCGCGCCGCGAGAGCCTGGAATATGCTCTGGATACCATCCGGCGCTTTGGCTATGGAGACTATCAGGCGCGGGTGGGCGCGCTGGAGCGCGAACTGCTGCCGCTGGGTGAGCACCTGAACATCTTGTTGGATGGCATGGAGCGCCAGTTGAATGATCGTGATCGTGGCCGCGAGGCGCGTCTGGTGTACATCTTGACCGATGCGTTGGGGCGGCTGGCGCTGGGCGAACTGCATGACTTGCCGGAACTCCCCGCGCCCGCTGGCTCACCGCTGGATGGGCTGATGATGAGCGTGGTGCAGGTGCGCGCCCGGCTGATTGGCTTGCAGGGGACGGTCCAGCAATACGAAGAGGGCCATTTCGCGGCGCAGCAAGAGTTGGAGCGCGCTCGCCAGGAATTGGAATATGAGTCGCACAGCCAGCGTCAGGCCGTGCAAGAGATGACTCAGACGCTGGAAGGCCAGCTCTACTCCGAGCGCCAGGTGGCGCAAGCCACTGAAGAGCAATGGCAGCGCGAACGCCAGCGCCTTCAGACCCAGGCGCAGGCCGCCGAAACGCGCGCCGTCGAGATGGAAGCGATGCTGCACGCGGCAGAACAGCGCCTCGTCACCGAGCGCATGGAGTCTGAGCAGCGGCTGAAAGCTGCCCAGCAGCAACTGGCCGAACGTGCTGAGGTTTCTCCAGGGGTTGAATCCGCTCAGCTTGCCGGTGTGCGCCAGCGCGGCCAGCGCCTGGCGGGCCAGTTTGTCGCCCAGGCCGAGCGGCTGCATGGCGCGGCGGCCACCCTCCAGACGGCGGCGAGCGTGGCCGAGCGTTTGGCGCGCACGATTCAAGAGACGGCGGCGCTGCCCGAGCTTCAGGGAACCAGCCAGCCAGAACTGGAAGCGGTTCAGCCGCCTGCCCCACAGCCAGCCGAGGCGAGCGCCAGCGCCCAGCCGATGAGCGCGTTGCAAATGCTGGAGCGCCTGGCTTCGGGGCGCGTCACCGATACGCGCCCCAAGATGCCAGCCGTGACGGCAGCCTCCGCGTCGAATGGAGGCATGCCTCCGGCGCGCTCGACCACCGGCCCGCTGGATGAGTCGGCCAACGAGCGCGTGGCGCGCCGCCTGCGTGTGGCCGCCACGCGCGCCGAAGAGATTGCCAATGGCCTGCTGGAACTGGCCCAACAATGTATTCAGGCGGGCGATGAAAGCGTGCGCGCCGCCGAAGAGGCGGAACATCTGACCGCCGATGCCGAACCGCCCAAAGTTTCGGGGCTGCTCCGCGTGCCAAAGCTGCCCGCCCGCGCGCCCAGGGGTGGGCGCTAAACCAATGAACAGAAGATAAAGGAGTCTCTATGCAGGTTCAAGCGCCCTCGAAAGTGGTTATCAATGGCCGCGCGCTGGCCTATGATGAAATCAGCCCGCCAGACCCCCAAGGCGCGGTCTTGCTGCTGACGGGCCTTGCCGCCAAGCGCCTGGGCTGGTACAAGCAGTTGCCGGTGTTCGGGCAGACCTATCGCACCATCGCGCTGGACCACCGCGATACCGGCGACAGCGATCTGGCAACCGAGCCATATACTACTGCCGATCAGGCCGATGATGCCGCAGCGGTGCTGCAAGCGTTGGGCATCGAGCGCGCCGCCGTGGTGGGCATTTCGATGGGCGGCTTTATCTCGCTGGAACTCGCGCTGCGCCATCCGGAACTGGTCGAAAAGTTGGTGTTGACCTCGACCTCTGCCGGTGGCCCAACGCATGTGCAGCCTGGCCCGGAGATGCTTGCCATGCTGGGGCGTGACCGCCGGGGCACGGAGCCGGGCGAACTGGGCCGCCAGAGCTATACGCTGATTATGGCCCCTGGCTATGCCGAGCGTCACCCCGAAGAGATGGAGCGCATTGTCGCCAACGCCCGCTATCGCCCGCAGCCAGCCGAGGCGTATCTGCGCCAGTTGCAGGCGTGCATGGGGCACAACGCTGCTGATCGGCTGGGGCAGATTCACGTGCCTACGCTGGTGGTGCATGGCGACGTGGACCCGCTGGTGCCGGTGGCAAACGGCAAATATCTGGCGGCGCATATCCCCGGCGCGCGGCTCATCCTCTACCCCGATACAGGCCACATCCCCGTTATCGAGCGCGCCGACGACTACAACCGCGACGTGCTGGCCTTCCTGGAAAGCTAATCGGGCTGAGCAAACCATCAATACAGCAGCGCCAGCATTCCTGCATGGGCGCATCTTCTTATCCATCATGTATCACACGGCAGCGCAAGTTGTTGTAGGGTTTTGCGGCTGGCTCGCGTCAGAAAGAATAGCCAGGGGATATTCCGGATGGAGGGTGAGCAGATGTTTCCGTTCGCGCTGAGTGCTACCCCCAACCCGCCGCCTGACCCGGATGCGTCGGTGACGGCGATGGTGGAGCAGGCGCGGGCTGGAGATCGCGCCGCCTTCACCGCGCTTTTTCACCAGTACAACGCCCCCATCTGCCGCTATCTGGCGCGGGTGGTGGGCAACGACGACGTGGGGCGTGATCTGGCTCAGGAGACATTCTTTGCGGCCTGGCGCGCCTTACCCGACCTGCGCGACGCCAGCCGCTTCGGCCCCTGGCTTTATCGCATTGCCACTAATCAGGCTAATTCCTATCTGCGCCAGGCGCGTGTGGTTCGCTGGCTCCCCTGGGCAGAACCAACTGGCCCCCAGACAGAGAGCTTTCCGACCGCTGCCGGTCCGGAGGGCCAGGTCGGCGAAACCCAGCAGGTGGCCGCCGCCCTGGCGCAGTTGACGCCCAAGTATCGGATATGTCTGCTCTTGCAGTTGGAAGGCGGCTTTAGCCAGCGCGAGATCGCGCGCCTGCTGCATCTGACCGAAAAGAGCATCAGCGTTTATGTCAGCCGGGGCCGCGAAGAGTTTCGCCGCGCCTATCAACGGCTGGAAGACGAAGCAATCCATCCCATGAAAGGACGGTCAGCACGATGACAGCGCCCCTGCCCCAACCGTGCCAGCAGTGGCGGCTGAAACTGGCTGCCGCGCATCCAGACGATCTGGAGTCAGCCGAGCGTGCCGCCCTTGCAGCGCATCTTGCCACCTGCCCATCCTGCGCGGCGGTTGCTGCCGCGTATGCGCGCATGGATGCGGCAGTGCAGCGCTTGCCCGCGCCCGCGCCGCTGGCGGGTGTGCCGCCGAAGTTGTTGGCCCTGTGGGCCGACGAGGACCGCCAGAGCCAGGCGTCTGCGCCTATTGCTCTGGCGCAGCGGGAAAGACCGCTGCGCTCCGCTACGCGAGAAGCTGAAACGACACCCATCTTTCCGCAGCGCCCACCGCCGCGCCGCCCGCGCCGTCTGGTTTCTGGGTTGACGGCGCTGGCTGCCGTGCTGGTGATTGTCTTGCTCACGGCGGCGCTGCTGGCGAGTCGGCTGCATAACACATCAAGCGGTGGCCCCAGGCCGCAGCAGACAACAGCCCCAACGGTGGTGACGAGCCAGCCCACAGCGCCGCTCCCAACGCCAACGGCCACCAATACGCCTCAAGTCTATCCGGTGCTGGTCTACTTTTCGCATCACCCGGAGAGCGACAGCGACCCGACAGCGGTTATTGCCGTGCACCGCACCTCGCCCAATCTGGGCGTGGCGACCTTTGCTCTGGAGCAGTTGTTCCTGGGGCCAACCGCCGCTGAACAAGAGCAGGGCTACTATTCGGATTTTACGGGCAATATCGGCCCTACGAACAATTGCAGCGATCAGTCGCAGGACTTTACGCTGTCGCTGAACCATCGCGGCACAAAGTCGGAGGCAGGGACAGCAACGGTCAGGCTGTGCCGCCAGGTGTCTCTCCCTGGCGATTTTTCCGGAGCGCGCATGAAGGCGATGATTACGAAAACCCTGACGCAGTTTTCGAACATCAAGCAGGTGGTTATCTTGAACGATCAGGGCAACTGCTTCGATGATCTGCAAGGCGCAAACGCCTGCCTGCAATAGCGTCGGCTTGACCTGCTGCTTGTATTTTCCCCCGCATCTCTGGTATTCTTTTTGGAAGGAATATCGTGTTCCTAAGTGAGATGCGCAATACTGTTGTGCCGCTTATATTGCTCTCCCTCCGCGCCTTTACCCACTTCCCCGAAATGGAGAAGATACCGGCTATGACCGCTGAAATCCATACTCTACCCGCCCGCCTGGCTGATTGTCTGAAGCTATGCTATCTCTTGCGCGAACGCGGGGAACCGATGACCGCTCAGGCGGTGCGCGAACTGCTGGAAGCCAGCGAGCCAACCGGACGACTCAGCGGGAGCGTGGTCACACACGCCTTCGAGCAGCTTCAGGCGCGCGGCTACGTCGCCTATACCCCCTATTATGGGGTCGAATTGACGATGACGGGCGAGGCTGCCTCGGCAGAACTGGTGCGGCATTATCGGCTGCTCAAGCTGTTTCTGGCGCGGGTGCTGAAGGTGTCGCTGGATCAGGTGAATGCCGAGGCCGAGCGCCTGGAGCATGTCCTTTCTGAAGTGGTGGAAGAGCGCATGGACGCGCTGCTCGGCCATCCAACCGAAGACCCGCATGGCGACCCCATTCCCGACGAGCATGGACGGGTGCAGGTCGCCCCTGCCATCAGGCTCCCGGCGGCAGTGGTGGGCCAACTAGTCGCGCTCCAGCGTATCATGACGCAAGACCCCGCGCTGCTGCGCTATCTGGAGCAGCTTGGGCTGGTGCCTGGGGTGGAGATGTGCCTGGAGGCCAGAACGCCCTATGGCGATGTGCTGACCCTGCGTGTTGGCGATGCGCGCTTCCCCCTGGGCGCTGCCGTCGCCGATCATCTGCTGGTGCGGGTTATCACCCAAAGGCAGCAGTAGCCCGTTTCCTCAGCAAAACTTCTCCTCTTACAAAGAAATAGAGACTTTTGGGCTAAAAAATTTCTTCTCCATTGACAAATTTTTCTTTCTGCATATACTTGACCTTAGAAGCGAGGGCGCGCTCGCGTGACTGGTCGCGTGTTTCGCCCGCTCTGCTTAAGCTTCTCCCCGCGCTGCGCGGGAGAATTGGAGGTGGCCCACCACACGCCCCTATGCTGAGGAGCTGCCCTTCCCTTGAAGCAGTCGTCCCATGACTGGGCATAAGAGGACACACTGTCGTTCCTCTTCTTCGCGAAGCGCCCTCCTCACGCTGGAAGTCTTACCCCTCGTCACGGATCGCTTGTTTGTTGCGTTTTGCTCACGGAGAGAGGGATTTCATTATGGATTCGCAACCAGCCCGACCAAGAGACCGGCTTCGACCTGAAGACTTCGAGCACCTCCCCAAAACCCCGGTAAGCCGTCGCTCCCTGCTCAAACTTGGCCTGGCAGGGGCCGCCGCCGCCAGCCTCGCTGGCATTGATGCGGTTGCCTGGATGCCCAAACGTCTCGCGCAGGCGGCTTCGGCCAGCAGTTCCTTCCCCGACATTCAGTTCGATATTGGCAATTTCATCGCGCCCGCCCAGAACTTCAACGGCATCCCCTTCCGCTTTGGACCCGTCTACTCGGTCTTTCTCACCGCGAAGCTGGACTGGACGCCCAGCAGAGGCGATCAGGAAGACCTCAACTATGCGCTGACGACAATCGAGGAGGTTTACCCCTTCAGTCCCAGCGGCATCTTTACCTTCGTCTCGTATGGCCTGCCGTATTTCAGGAAGCTTCCTGGCGGGCTGGCGGGCAGTCTCGTCAGCGGCCATATGCCGCGTCTGCTCTCGGATAATACCCGCTACGCGCTGGAAGAGGCTGTGCCCAGCCCGACCGATGTTTCGTCCCAAAACCCGAACATCACCAAGGCAACCTTCAACGTGCCGGTTGCCATCGAATCGAACGATGTCCTCTTCACCTTCCGCAGCGACAGCCTGAACAACATTAACGATGTGATTAACTGGCTGCTGGGCAGCGACGAACTCGGCGGGTTCTTCGTTGATTCGCCGAACTTCGCGTTCAACGGGCTGTTTACCTACACCACAATTCGGACCGAGTTTACGCAGATTGGCCTGCCGCGCAAGGTGGCAAACCAGAATTCGCTCCCCTATGCTGGCGAGATCAATCCGCAGACCCCGATGTGGATGGGCTTTTCCGACCAGCAGGTCGCGGGTTCTGGCCCTGCCGCGATCACCACGTTCCTGGGCAATAGCTCGGCGCGCTTCACGACGGCGAAGAGTGGTGATTACTTCGACAATGGCAGCCTTCAGCACCTTTCGCATGTGATTGAAGACCTGGCGCAGTTCTACAAGAACCCTGATGAGCCGTTTACGGAACGGGTGCAATATATGTTCCGTTCCGACCCCATCCCGTCGCTGGGCAACAGCGATCAGTTCACGAATGGCGGCGGCACAGCCTTCCTGACAAACGACGCCACCATCTTCCTGAAGTATCGGGCAGAGGGGACGACTGAAGCCATTCAAACGGCGGCCAGCCCCAACACGGTCAATGATCTCCAACCGGGCACAGGAACTCGTGACCCGCGCATGGGGCATCTGCCCGCGCTGCAACAGTCTTCGCGGGCTGCCGATGGCACGCCCATCCATATTCGCATGGATGGTCCGGGCTTCAGCGCGGGCGATGTGCCGGGCGGCACAGCGCAGCCCAAATTGCAGTTCACCATCTTTGTGCCCAGCGCGGATTTCTTCCGGACGATGCGTTCGAATCAGGCCGCGCTGAACTTCCAGACGTTCGAGCAAGGCAAGGGCGGCAGCACCACCGGGACGGTTGATGCTGACGATAACGGGCTGGAGCGGTTCCTCACCGCTACGCGCCGTCAGAATTACCTGTGCCCGCCGCGCCGCCATCGCGCCTTCCCGCTGGTGGAATTCACCGATACGGCCAAAGCCAGGATGGCCCCGGCAGCCCGCCACCGGACCTCGTTGTCAGGCATCGTCCATCTCTAACCTTTGGAGCGGCGCGATGCGTTCTGGCAGGCGGGAAGCAAACGCTTCCCGCCTGCCATCCTCAGCAGGTGGGAAGGATTCGGCCTAAGAATGCCTCACAAAACCCGCATTCGTGGAAGGTCAGCCATTCGTAGCGCCGCCTTCCAGGCGGCCACCGCTCCGCCCCTGCGAGCGTTGTGGCTCGGGGCGAACGGTGCGGCAGCGAGCGTCTAGCCGCCTTCCAGGCGGCGCTACGAAGAGCGTCTCGCCAGGCGAGCAAGGGTTTTGTGAGGCGTTCTTAGGCGATCTTTAGCCGCCAGCCATAATGCGCCATGCCTATCACTTCCAAAGGGAGTCCATAATCTGCACCAGCAGCGCCTGCGCCTGCTCCGCGCCCGTGCGCCGCGCCCACTCGCGATAGAGTTGGCCGATGCGCCAGAGCGCGCCTGCCAGCCCGGCCCGCCAGTCCTCGGGGTCGTGGCCGTCGATGGTCTGTGTCTCTTCGTGCCAGGGCAGGGTGAGCAGGCGTAACGCGCGCTCCAGGTCGAGGGAGAGGCTCTCGATGAACACCCGCCTGCCCGCGATGCGTACGGTGGTGCCGGAGAGGCGCTTGTGGGCGTACTCGTCCCACAGCGGTTCGGAGTTGTGCCCGTAGAAGTGGAGCGGGCGCAGCCAATCGTTCTGCCAGCTTGCGGCACGGTCGATGAGCAGTCTGGTCAGCAGTTTGTGCGCGTCGTCGTCGAAGAAGTCGCGGGGCGTCTGCGGCTGAGGGGGACGCGCGCGCTTGCGGCGCTTCTTGGGGCGCGGGGCTGAGCGAGCGGGAGCGGCGAGAACGGCAGAGCGGGCAGCGGGAAGCGGAGAAGCCATGAGGAGACCACCCTTTCTTTGTGTGCAGAAAGGCAGAGCGATCATCCACCCGGAAGGCGCGCAGAGTATCTGCACGCGCAGCCAACGCGCGGGCCGGAAGGGAGCAGGCCAGGGCAGATGATGTGCCGCAGCCTGCGCCCCCTCCAGGTCTCCGCTCGTTTCAACCCATCCAGGAGATGGCCGCTGAAGTGTCTCCTATCATGAAGCCATGATAGAATGACCCTCAGCCCCGTCCCCTGGTGATCCAGGGATGGGGTGAATGGCATCATCGGTGCGATTACACCAATGATGCCGTGCCGTTGCCAGACGAAAACCAAACCAACCGGAGTGTGAAACCATCCATAGTGTACCTGGTTGCTCTCGATTTGTCAAGGGGTGCTGGACTGGAATAGAGAAAGGGGTCGTTATATGGTGCCTCCTGCCTTCATGACGTTCTTTGCCACCAGCGCTTCGGCAGGGGCGGCGCTGGTGGGCCTGCTCTTTGTGGCCGTTTCCATCGCCCCGCACGAAACGGTGAAGACCAGCGCGCCGATTGAACGGCAGGCGACCTCTGCCAGCGCCTTTACCGCGCTCATCAATGCGTTTTTTATCTCGCTGGGCGCGCTCATCCCTGCCAGCAATATCGGCATCTTCACGCTCTTTATGAGCGTGCTGGGTCTGCTGAATACGCTCACGCTGACCAGGCATCTGGTGATGCCCTGGCCCGGCCTGAACGGCCTGGTGCGCAGAGGCCCGCTGGTGGCGGCGGGCCTCATCATCTATGGCTATGAAATGTATTTTGCGATTTTGCTGCTGATCACGCCTGATGACAAAGGGCCACTGTATGGGCTGATGGGTCTGCTGCTTGGTGTCTATGGGCTGGGCATCGTGCGCGCCTGGCAGTTGTTGGGGGCCAAACGATTTGGGTTCTTCGGTGGCTTCTTCGATCCGTTCAAGGGGCCGGACGAGTCGCAAGCGCATAGCAAACCTGACGCTGTGTCCGAGGACGGCTAGGGAAGGCTCATGACCAGACCTGGCTTTCCCATTTTTCCACGGTCAAAAAGAATAGTTCTCTGACTCAGGAGAGGAGAAGCCTCACCTCGTTTACGAAGTGAGAAGATGTCAAGCGGTCTCATACAGTAAAGGAGAATCCTCTATGACAGTCGACGACCAGAAGGCGACAAAGCAGCCCGCGAAGGCGCGTGCGGGATTCACGAACGAGGAAAAAGCCGCGATGAGAAATCGCGCCCAGGAGTTGAAAGCGGAAGCGCGGGCGAACAAGAACAAGGCGGAAGGGGAAAGCGCCGCGCTCGCGGCAATTGCCGCGCTGCCGGAAGCGGATCGCGCCCTGGCCGAGCGCCTGCACGCGCTCCTCACGGCCAGCGCGCCAGAACTCTCGCCCAAGACCTGGTATGGGATGCCCGCCTATGCCACCAAAGACGGCACTATCGTCTGCCATTTCCAAAGCGCGGATAAGTTCAAGACGCGGTACGCGACGCTGGGCTTCAGCGACAAGGCGAACCTCGACGACGGCGCGCTGTGGCCGGTCGCCTTCGCGCTCACCGAGTGGACCGAGGCTGTTGAGAAGCAGATTATCGCGCTGGTGAAGAAAGCGATAAGCTGAAATCGCGCCGTACGCCTATTGAGCGCCTTTTCAACGGCCTGCGGGGTAAGGGATGGTTCCTGCCGGGCTGGTGGCTTGCGCCAGGGCTGGTGCGACAAAGCTGCTCAGGTTGAGCATGGTGCGCAGATCATTGGTATCGAACGGTTCCGGGCGCGCCAGCGTAATCACTCCCCAAAGCTGCTGCTGCGCGACCAGCGGCACCGCCAGCAGTGCCAGGTCTGCCCTGGTGAGCAGTGTATCGGTTATCGGCCCGACAAAGGCGCGCGAGCCGGACGAATGCAGCAGCGGGCGGCGCTGGCGCGCGACCCAGGCCGTTACCGAATGGTCGTCGTGAAGGAAGATGCGCTGCTCGGCCAGGCGAGCGCTTTGTGTGCCCAGGCCAGCAACCCCGCGCAGTTCCTGAGTGACCTCCTCATAGCTAAAAAGTACCGCTTCTTCACAGATGATCAGCCGCCGAATGCCTGCTGTGGTCAGGCTAAGCACATGGCGCATATCTCTGGTGTTGCTGAGCGCTTGCCCTACTTTCACCACGGTTCCCAGCAGATATGCCTGTTGGGCGGCGGCTTCTTGCTGTCGCGCCTGCTGCACCGTGGCGGCGGCCAGGTCTGCCACCATCTCCAGCAGCCGCACGTGTTGGGCGTTGAACGCCCCTGGCCTGGGGTTGGAAAGCATCAGCGTTCCCAACACATCCTGGCCGACGAGCAGCGGCACACACATCAGTGAGCCTATCGGGGATGTGTCTGCCGGGCGCATGCGTGGGTCGGCAGACGTTTTGTCGATGAGCGCCGAGATGCGCCGCGTCGTGACCCAGCGGATAATGCTGCTGTATTCAGGCGGGAACGGCCAGGAGCCATCCGGGGAATAGTTCGCCAGCGGCACTGGCTTCTTGCTCGCGGGGGAAACCAGCGCCAGCGAACCGGCCCGCGCGCCCACCAGCGTGACGGCGTTCACCACCAGACGTTGGAACACGGCTTCCAGGTCTCTGGTGGTTTTGTCTTCAAGGCTGTTGGGCAGCTTTGGCGTCTTCGCTTCGGCGCGTAATGGCCCTTGTTCGTGGCGTGGCTGCTGCTCGCTCATGAGAGCGAGTATAGCCATCTTGTGCAGCGTTGTCAAGCATGATTGTTTGGCGTACTCTACTACGAGTAGTCCTGGCCTCGGTTGTGCCTCACAACGCCTTTGCCAGCCGCCCGCTGGTGGTGGGTTTGGGTGTGTGGGGCTGCGCGCCCAGCGCCGAGCCTTCTGGGCGGCGCTCGCGGGCGGCTGAGAAGATGCCCGCCACGCCAATCACACAAATCAGCAGGCCCATCCAGAGAAACGTGCCCGGCGCGCCGATGCGCGCCGCCAGCGCCGTGCCAGCCGCCGCGCCCACGGGCATCATGATGCCGCTGATCGTCCAGAAGGCGGAAGTGACGCGGCCCAGCAGCGGGCCGGGCGTGATCTCCTGGCGCAGCGACATGGAATTGATGCCCTGCACCATGCTGGCAAGCTGGAAGATGGCCGTCAGCACGACCACCGCGTAGAGGTTCAGAATCAGGCCCATCAGGATGAACGGAATGCCGGAAAGAATCGTTGCGCCCAGATAGCTTGGGCCAAAGCCCAGCCGCTTGCGCAGCCACGGCGCGCCCAGCGAGCCGATAATGGCCCCAATGCTGCTGGCGGCGAAGACAAAGCCAATCGCCGCGCCGCCCTGATGCAGATCGTTTTTGACATGGAAGATAAAGAGGTCCAGCGCGGCCCCGGCCACCAGCCCCAGCAGCAGCAGCAAGATGGTCACGGCGCGCATGACCGGCTGGGCGAAGAGGAAGCGTACGCCTGCCAGCAAGCTTCGCACGCCCTTGTCTTCGGCGTGCTCCCTCGCGTCGGCGTGCGTCGGGCGCAGGCGGATAAATAGCAGCGACAGCGCCGAAACGGCGAACGCCAGCGCCTGGGCGCTGAGGGCAACCGCCGGGCTGAAGCGCTCGATGGCGATGCCGCCCAGCAGCGGCCCGATCATAGCGGTGATCGCCATGCTGGCATTGATATAGCCATTGGCGGTGATGATCTGCTCGCGCTCTACCAGATTGGCGACGGTGGTGATAAAGCCCACCTGGAAGACCATGCCCAGCGTCCCGCTCAGCGCGGTGACGACATAGATCAGCCAGACCTGTGGCCCGGCGAACGTCCAGGCAAGCGGGATGGTGGCAAAGATCAGCGCCCGGCTGGCGTCGCAAAAGATCATCAGGGCGCGGCGATTGAAGTTGTCGATCAGTTGTCCCGCAAAGACCCCGGCGACCAACTGGCTGACGGTGAAGGTTGCCGTCACCAGGCCCATCTGCACGACCTGGCCGGTGGCCTGGAAGACGAGCAGCGGCATGGCGATCAGCGCGAACATATTGCCCAGCGAGGCCAGCGTCTGGCCGCCCCAGAAGATGAGAAACGAGCGATTACGCAGCAGCACGTTGGCGCTGGTGTTCGGGCTGCTGCTCGCCGCGCGGGATGGCATGACGTGTGTCAGGTCTCCGGTGGTCGGTAAGAGGCGGCCCGAAGGGTGTCGGCGGTCCATAGCTCTGCTTTCCTCGCTTCCTGAACGCAGCTAAACTGGTGGGTGTTCATTGATTTTATAGCAGAATAAATTGAAAAAGTCAATGGATAAATCAGCAATACATTAATATTTTTGATGCCACTGCCGCGTCTCTACGCTGATATGGTTTCTCATCTTCTAATGTGTTCCTAATATGGTCTTCGTATAATGCAGAGCGGGTGGAAAAGTCAAGAGGTGAGTCGTTCACCCCCCAAAGGGGTGAGGGTTGTTGCTGTTTTCTTGTGAGTTGGTGTATGGATTGCTACAATAGACGAGGCAAGTCCAGACCGTCTGCATTGTAGGCAAGGCGCATTTGGTCTGCGGTCCAGCGGCACGCGAAGCAGAGGACGATTCCTCTTGACGCCTGGCCGGGCCGTGAGGTAAGCTCAGCACAGTATGAATCAACAAGAACAGACAGGCGCGACTCAAGCGTCAGGGGGCCAATGCAGCAATGCCGCCTGCCAGACGGTCTTTGCCACGCCGGTGCAGCATTGTCTGACGTGCGGTGCGCTGCTCAAGGGCGCGCTGATCAGTCAGCGATTCCGTGTGGAGGCATTGATCGGGCGCGGTGGCATGGGCGCGGTCTATCGCGCCACCGATCTGGCGCTGGAGCGTTCCGTGGCCGTGAAGGTGCTCGCGCCCAACGCGGGCGTGGCAGGCGACGCGCCCCAGGAACTGAGGGCGCGCTTCTTCCGCGAAGCGCGGGTGGCGGCCCAGCTTGACCACCCCAATATTGTGCCGGTGCTGCACTTCGATATCGATGGTCCGCTGGCCTATCTGGTGATGCCGCTGTTGACGGGGGGCACGCTTGCCAAACGGCTGCGCCCCAGGCAGCCTACCGATCCGGCACTGGTGGCAAGCTGGCTGCATCAGGTTGCCGCCGCGTTGGACTTCGGGCATCATCGCCCCCAGCCGATTGTGCACCGCGACGTGAAGCCCAGCAATCTGCTCTTTCACGAAGATGGGCGGCTCTGCCTGGCGGATTTTGGCATTGCGCGTGTCGCCGCTGGCCCGGAATCGGGCGAGGCGGCCCATCTGACGCGCACCGGCATTGTGCTGGGCAGCCTGTCGTATATGGCCCCTGAGCAGATCAATGGGCGCGCCGTTCCGGCCAGCGATCAATACAGCGCGGGCGTGGTGCTCTACGAGGCGCTGACGGGCGTGCTGCCCTTCGATGCTGCCGATAACTATGGGCTGATTATCCAGCACAGCAGCGCCACGCCCGCGCTGCCAAGCGAACACGTGCCCACCCTGCCGCACGCTGTGGATGCGGTGGTGCTGCGCGCGCTGGCGAAGCAGCCGGAAGAGCGCTTCCCCACGGTGAGCGCGCTGGCCGAAGCGTTCGAAGCGGCCCTGAAGAGCGCGCCCACGGCAAAGCTCGCCGGACAGCCCCGGCGCTACGCGACGCAGCCCATTGCGCCGCGTCCCACCTTCCAATTCAACACTAATCTAAGTGGAAATAATCCAGCAGCCGACGATGTGCGCGGCGAGCGCCCCACGGAGGCGGCGACGATGATGCGCCCTTCGGCTGGCTGGATACCGGTGGGCGCGCCGCAGATGCCCCCGGCCACGCCGCCGCGCCGCAACTGGTGGCTGCCCGCGCTCTTTGTGGGGGTGGTGGTCATCATGCTCTGCGTGGTTGGACTGGCCGGACTGAGCTTGCTCAATCACCATGCCAATCCGCCAACCGGCCAGGCGACTGCTACCGCTGCGTCCTCGCCAACGGCCACGGCCACGCCGACGCAGGCGCAAATCTACGAAAGCCAGTTGTTGGCGGCTGAACAGAACAACCCGATTTACCAGGACGCCTTGACGAAGAGGGGGCAGTGGGAGGTGACCCCACCAGGGCGCTTTGCCAATGTCGGTTTGGACCTGCCAACCCATCAACTGGTGGGGAGACTCGCTGATAGTCAGACGCTTATCGCGGCCAATCAACACCAGCCGGTCTCTTTGTCTGACATCGAGGTGCAGGTCACCTTCAGCGGGGCCGCGATCAGTTACGGCTTGATCTTCCCCTCAGGAGAAGATCAACCATATCTGGCATTGGTGCTAGGCACGCAAGGATACTATAGTGTCGCCTATCTGTATACGAACAGCAGCCGAAACACGCTCTCTGACCTGTCTTCGGACCCTCGCGTGGCGCTGACTCCTAACCAGACGTATCATATTGAGGTGCTGGTGCAGCAAAATCAGTTTGTGCTCTTCCTGGAAAAGCACTTTATTGCCGTGCTGCCCATCACCCAATCATTTCCGGATAATGCGTTTCTTGGCCTGTTCACCAACAACGCCAAAAACAACCCGGCGGCAGACATCGTTTTCAGCCATCTGACCATCTATCCCACCACACCTTCGACCTCACAATAAAGGAGCCGCGCTGATGCCTGAAACGGAGCCGTCGCTGCGCCAGCTTACCCTGCCGGGCGTGGAAGCTGCCCGCGGGGCCGCGACCACTCCCGCGGGCGGCCTGGAAGCCTCTGCCGAGGGGCTGAGCGACGACGAACGCGCCTGCTGGGTGGCCTTTACGCGCGTGCGCGGCATCGGCCCGATGCGCTTCGGCAAGCTGCTCAGCTTCTTTGGCGATGCCGTTACGGCCTGGCGCGCCGGGCGCGCTGATCTGCTGGCCGCCGGGCTGGATGCGCGCACCACCGAAGCGCTGCTGGAGCAGCGGGCCAAAGCCCCCGCGCCAGAGGCCGAACTGGAGACGCTGGCGCGTCATGGCGTGCGGGCGCTCGTGCAGGCCGACCCGGACTATCCCGAACTGCTGCGCGAAATCTATCTGCCGCCCATCGTGCTCTATGTGCGCGGCGCGCTCGTTCCTGAGGATGCCTGGGCGGTTGCCATAGTGGGCACGAGGAAAGCCACCGCGTATGGCTATCAGGTGACGGAGCAGTTGGCGCGCGGCCTTGCCAGCAGCAGCGTCACCGTCATCAGCGGGCTGGCGCGGGGCATCGACACGGCGGCGCACAAGACGGCGCTGGCCGTTGGCGGAGGACGCACTATTGCGGTGCTGGGCTGCGGCCTGGACATGATCTATCCACCCGAAAACGCCAAACTGGCGGCCAATATCTGCGAGCACGGCGCGCTGATCTCCGAGTTTCCGCTGGGCACGCAGCCAGAGCCAACCAACTTCCCCATTCGCAACCGCGTCATCAGCGGGCTATCGCTGGGGGTGGTCGTCGTGGAAGCCCCAAAGCACAGCGGCGCGCTCATCACCACGCGCTTTGCTCTGGAGCAAAATCGTCAGGTCTTTGCTGTGCCCGGCCACATCTTCAGCAAGGCCAGCGAGGGCACCAACGCGCTGATTCAAGCGGGCGCGAAACTGGTGATGAGCGTCGAAGACATTCTGGACGAGTTGAAGCTGCAACAAGCCCCGCAGCAGCAAGAAATGCGGGCACTGTTGCCCGCTACAGGCGTGGAGGGCGCGCTGCTGGCGCTGCTGGCCGCCGCGCCGGAGCCGCAGCATATCGACGAACTCTGTCGCGCTTCGGCGCTGCCCACCGCCGAAGTCTCCAGCGCGCTGGTGATGATGGAACTAAAGGGCATGGTGCAGCAGGTCGCCCCGCTGACCTATGTGCCGGTGCGCTAGAGCTTTTCCCGCACGCGGTCCAGCCACTCGCCGATCAAGGCGTTTAAAAGCTGTGGCTGCTCGATTGGCAAAAGATGCCCGGCGCGGTCCAGCAGCGCGAACGTTCCGCGCGGATAGTTTTCCAGCAAGCTCCACTGATTGCGGTAGCCCGCGATGTGATCTTGCCTTCCAGTGAGCAGCAGGACCGGCCTGGGGAACGGCTGCGGCAGCGCGGCCACATCGAACGAGCAGCTATGCTGAAGCCGCGCGCGAAAGGCTTGATCGGTAAGCCTGGCCCCGCTGAGCATCTCATCCCGAAAGCGCTCCCAGGTCTCCTGGCTCTGCACGACGGCCCTCGCGGCAAACTCTTCGGCATCGGTCTGATCGAGTCCGGCCAGCAGGGCCGGGTTTTCGACCAGCACCCTCTGCGGCGGCACGTTGCGTTGTGCCGGGTCCATGATCACGCCTGGGCAAATCAGCGCCATCCCTGCCACCTGCTCGAACTTGCGGTGGAGCACTGCCTGGCTCAGATAGCCTCCGTAGGAGAAGCCCACCAGCAGAAACGGCTGCCCATGAACGACCGCGTCGATAAAATCGACGATGAGCGCCAGCGTGTCATCGCTGCTCTTGATAAACTCCGCGCCGGGCGTTTGCCCCATGCCGGGCAGATCAAGATAGATGCGCTGCCAGCCTGGCTGCTGGGCAAAAACAGGTTCCATCCAGGCCATCATGGAGCGGTGATCGCCGCCAGACCCGTGCAGCAAAACGATGGGTGTCCCAGTCCCATAGGATTCATAGAAAAGCGGGACATCGTGTATGTTTTGTTTCATATACTGAATATATGTTGCCGGGCGTCCGCCCACAAGAGAGAAAGTATGCTCATAGCATCGTTGAGGGAAAAGGTATGCTCATAGCATCGTTGCTGACCGATTATGCTATACTCCCTCCAGGAACGCGCATTGCCAGATATGGCAGCGCGCAATCGCCCCAGAAAAGTGCTAGAAAGCGGAAACAACCCTTGAGGTGAATCAGGTGAGTCCAACTAGCCGCGCTGCTGGTCGAGCGTGGCATATTTGATAGCGAAGAAGAAGCGCGGCGCTGGGTGATGGCCGGGCAGGTGCTGGTCAACGGCCAGCCGATGGACAAGCCTGGCATGCCCGTACCCGCCGATGCCCTCTTGCGCGTGCGCGGACGCCACCGCTATGCCAGTCGCGGTGGCCTGAAGCTGGAAGCCGCGCTCGATCACTTTGCCGTCGCAGGTGCCGGGCGCGTGGCGCTGGACAGTGGCGCGTCAACCGGTGGCTTCACCGATTGTTTGTTGCAACATGGCGCGGCGCTGGTCTATGCCGTCGAGGCTGGGCACGGCCAATTGCTGGGCCGTTTGCGCGCCCACCCCAACGTACAGAACCTGGAGCGCACCAACCTGGGCTCGCCCGCGCTGCTGGCGTTGGACCCGCGACCAGCCCTCATCACGCTTGATCTCTCCTATCTCTCACTTACCAAAGCCCTTCCTATAGCCGCGAAGATACTGGCTCCAGAGGGTGAGGTGCTGGCGCTGCTCAAGCCGCTCTTCGAGGTGGACAGCGCCGAGGCGCGTCGCCGTGGGCAGGTAGATGATCCCGCGCTGTTAGTGGCCGCGTTACGCAAGGCGTTGGAGGCAGGCGAGGCGGCAGGTCTGACGCCGCTGGGCGCGATAAAGCTGGCGCTGCGTCCCCGTCATGGCGTCGCAGAGTTCTTCATCCACTTTGGGCGCGGCAGCGATCATGCGCCCTGGTGGTATGATGCTGCCTTGCTGGCTGAAGTGGTAGAAGCCGTTGGCATTGGTCCTGCACATGAGGATGAAGAAGAGGCTTATTCGCAGGGTGGGATGGCCGACGAGGCATCGGGCGGCGCGGGGTCGACATCAGAGAGGTAGCGCTCGCCAAACTGTTTGATCGCCTCCATGATGTCCACCAGCGCCAATCCCTTTTCGGTCAAGCAGTATTCCACGCGCGGGGGAATCTCCAGGAAGGCATGGCGCTGCACAAAGCCCAACTCCTCCAGCATCTTCAGGCGGTGCGAAAGCGTCTTGGGGCTGATGCTGCCCAGCGCTTCCAGCAGTTCGCCAAAGCGTCTGGTGCCCGCCAGCAGCGTATAGATAATCATGAGGGTCCACGTATCGCCGAGCAGCCGCAGGGCACGACCCAACGGCTGGGTCGCGCAGATTGCTTCTTGATCGGTTGGTGGTGCATGCTGTGGGCTTGTCATGCTATCAGTATACCACACTTTGCCTATCAATACATCCTTGACAAGAGAAACTATCTCGTGTATATTTAGTTCCGTATGGAAAGCAATAGCGCTCGGGGAACGGTTGGCTGCAATCCTTCCCTGGGCAGGCGCAGCGTATTCATGAAATTCGATGGAGGCAACACGTATGACAACCCCTGGCAAGACGGAAGCCGAAACCCAAACGGCCTGGCAGGCCGACCCCTTTCACACGCAAGTCGCGTTTAGCGCCAAGCACCTGGGCATGATGACGGTGCGCGGCCACTTCGATGATGTCAGCGTCACCGGCCATATTCATCCCGATCATCCTGAAGCCCTGGATATTGATGTTACTGTTCAGACGGCCAGCATCAAGACCAACCACCCCAAGCGCGATGATGACTTGCGGGCTTCTAATTTTCTGGATGTCGCGACGTACCCAACCATCACCTTCAAGAGCACGAAGGTTGAATCGCTTGGCGACAACCGCTATAAGCTGACCGGCGACCTGACGATCAAGGGCGTTACCAGGCCCGTGACGCTTGATGGCATCGTTTTGGGGGAGTTCAACGACCCGATGATGGGCCATCGCGTTGGCTACAGCGCCGAAGGCTTGATCAACCGCAAGGACTTTGGCATGTCCTTCAGCATGATGCTCGATGGCAAGTACATCGTCAGCGACGAGGTGCAGATTTCCCTCGAAGGCGAGATTGTCGAGCAGAAGCAGGCATAAGCTGGCGCGGCTTAACCCGTTCTTTTTCGAGACGCAAAAAAGAGGGGCGGCACAACGCTGCCCCTCTTGTTGTGTCTGGAGTTAATAGACTAGCACCGGAGTGCCGACCGGGGTCCAATTATACAGTTTGATGGTGTCGTCCAGGTTCATGTTGATGCACCCATGCGTGCCGGTGTCGGAATACTGCCCTGACGTATAATCGTTGTGGGGCAGGTTCGCGCCCGGCCCAAAGTACGAGCGCCATGTGGCATCGTGCAGGAAGTAGCCGTTATCATGATACAGCAGCCCGTAGTTGATGTGGGTCGGTGGATACCAGAGCGCTGAGCCGGGAGGGTCAGGTGACTTGAAGGTGAGGTTGGTTCCCTTCATGATGACATGCCACAGCCCTGGCGGTGTTTGGGCAGCGCGCTGGCCGGTCACCACATACATCCAGCCAACAAGCTGGCCGTTGTCATATTCGCGCAGGGTTTGTTCCGTCAGCGAAACCACGATCACCTTGCCGGTCAGGAGTTGATAGTTTTGCATCAGTTCCAGATCGGTGGTGTGGGGCTGATCGTGCGGTGTCTTGTCGCTGAGATTTGCCAGCAGCGCGTTCAGGTTGGTGACCAGCGTTTCCGCCTGCGTATCGACTTGCTGATAGTCGCCCAGTGTCTGGGCGTTCTGAAAGTTCGCCTGCTGGTCCCCATAGGCGTCTACGGCGTCGCGATACTCATAGTCATTGTTGATATTGGTCTCGCCGATCAACGTCCCTAACGCTTGCAGGTCGTGTCTGGTCAGCCCTACCTCCAGGGCCATGGCCTGTGTCTGCACCGCTGCGCTGAGGTCGCTATACGCCTTCGCGGTCAGGTCATTCTGGAAATCCTGAAGGTCTTCGTTCAGTTGCAGCCGATAGGCAGCCACGTTCAGGCCATGCCGTTCTGCCTGGCTGATCGACTGCTGAAACTGTTGTATCTGTGTCTGGGCGCTGGTCCTGGCCTGCAAAAACTGAGAGGTCAGGATTTCGGGCTTGATGCGTTTCACTTGTCTGGTCTGAGGCGGGGCATGGCCCCCACAGGCGCCGAGGAGCAGCATGAGGCTGGTGAAGAGGACGGCCAGCCACCAGGACGAGCCTCGCCAGGTTGCTGCCTGGCCCATTGTTTGAAGAGTAGTGCGAGGAAGCTCCATTACCATTTGCTCATTTCCAGATCAAAGAGAGTTTTTATAGGCGCTTATGCATAGGTGATTGCCCGGCGGCTATTTGCCAGGAAGCTGCACACAGGGAACATGCTCATTGCGGTGCGGAAGTGGTGGCAAGAACTGTGCCGCGCGGCTGAGAGCGCCTGGAGGAATGGGGATAGATATATAAAACAAGCGCGCCAGGATAGATGACTCTGGCGCGCTTGTGGGTGTCTCAATTTGCCAGCCAGCCGCGCTTACCCTGCGGCCTGCCCAGCAATCGTGGGCGTGGTGGAAACGGGCGTGCCTGGGCTGCGGCCCCGGATGAGCGCTGCGACAGCAACGACGGTGGCTATTCCCATCATCGCTAGAATCACTGCCAGGGTAAGGGTAGTATTGGTTGCCAGGATGCCCTGATTCTCCGCGAGGAGTTCTGGGTCAGCCGCATTGACCACCAGCCCATAAGCGACGACTGACACAAACATCACTGCCATTGCCACGGTGGCAATGATGGCAGGGATGCGCGCAAAGCGGAACAGCTTTTCGCTGATGTCGCTGCGCACGATCACGATGCATACTGCCGCCGTGCTGAGAAAAGCTGCCAGCCCGAACCCTCCAGCGAGATGCAATGCTTCTATGATTCGTTCCTGGAGTGGCCGCGATAGGACCGAGGTAGGATGAGGATTCCGCCCTACGGCCAGGAGTATATCAACAATCCAGAGTGCCAGCGAGACAGGCGGAACAGCAAAAAGCGCCAGCAAGCGCCAGCGTTTCAGCGCAATGGCGTTGCGCGCCGCTGCCACAGCCAGGGGCAGGCCGCCCACCAGCACCGCCGCCAGCGCGACGAACGCGCCCGTATACAGCGTGTAATAGGAAATTGCAACGCCAGTATTGTCGTGGAGCAGTTCGGTGAAGTCGTCGTATTCCACCATCTTGCCAAAGCCCAGCCCCGCGACGACAAAGCCAATATAGGCGCAAAAAACGATCACCGCTGAAGTGCGCAATTTGTTCATAAGTGGAAACATCCTCCCGGTCAGTGTATCAAGGTGCAGATGCGCGTCGATGGCCCCCAGGCATACGTCCCAAATGGTCCAGAGCGAGAACGGGCAGGCTTCCAGCAGCGCCAGATATTCCTCTGCATAGCGCTCCCGCCAGGCGCGCGGATAGAGATAGAGCAGCCAGTGTTTGCAGCGTTTCATTGCGCGGCCAACCTCCGCAGGCCCAGCGTTGCCACCTGCTCCAGACTGGTCAACTGCTCGCGCAGCGCTGCCGCGCCAGCCGCCGTCAGTCGATAGGGACGGCGGCGCTCTTCGGCGTCCAGCGGCTCAATCCAACCGCGCTGCTCCAGACGCGCCAGCGCGCCATACAGCGTGCCTGGTCCCAGGCGAATGTGCGCGAAGGCTTCGATGTCTTCCATTATGGCGTACCCATGCCGGGGGCCAGCGGCCAGGCTTGCCATAATCAGCAGCGATGGGTCGGAGAAATGGCCCAGATCAGGCAGTCTCTCGGTCACCAGCAGTTCCTCTTCCGATAGTATGTTTGACGATATATCATCTGACGTAATAATACCTGATGAAAGAACCGCTTGTCAAGGGGAGCATGTGTCGGGTTCGTGGGGCTATGCAAAAGTCACTCGCGGCTGATGTCTATTGGTAGCGCCGCCTTCCCCCCACAAGGGGGCACGGCAGGCTTAGCCAAACGCTGGCCGCCTGGAAGGCGGCGCTACCAGTGGCTTCTGCACCGGCTGATCATTCCGTGGCTGGGAAACAGCCACATTCGGGATGACTTATATTGCTAACTAGACGACCTGGAGCAGCAGGCGCTGGAACTCGGCCAGCGCGACAGCCTCACCCATCCGGGTTGCTAGCGCCGTATACAAACAGCGCAGATACGCGCCCTGTGCCTTCAGCAGCGTGTTGCGTGTCTCGCGGCTGATCTGGGTGCGCGGCGTTTCCACCACGCGCCGCGACGCTTCCAGTTCGGTCATGGACAGCACACTGAGCAAGCGCACGCTCAGCAAAGATAAGGCGGCTTCGTCCGGGCGCTGGCGATGCACGCTCTGGATGGCCTGATTGCCATCGTAGCGCGCCGGACGCCGCCAGGCGCGGATGAGGCTGGTGCGCAGCGGTTCGGGCAGGGGTTCGGTCAGCAGGCGCAGACCAAACTCGCGGCGCAGCGGGTCGGTGTGGACGTAGCGGCCAGAGGGAAAGCAAGAGAATCGAGGAGTTCCGGTGACGAGGGCCATAGAGAGCGCTCCTTTCGACGACTGAAGACGACTGAAGACGACTTCAGATACCGAAATGGCCCCATCCTGGCGCGGCTGGTGAACCCTGCCGCAGCGGAGCGAGAGCCGATCACTCTCGCCGCTGCTGACGGGTGGCGTCCCAGTCTGACCAGGAAGGGGCCGTGAAGCGCGCTACCAACTAGGCAATTTTTCCAGTGATAGAATGCCCCAGCCCCATTCCTGGCGCGTCCAGGTCTGGGGGGAATGGCGCGGCGGTGTTGTTTTCACCGCCGCGTCATGCCGTTCGACACAAACTCAGCACCCACATAGTTGCACTGAGTAAGCAGAGTATAGCAGGCTGGCTTGCATCTGTCAAGCGGCATAGGAAAAATGGCGTAGGCGCTGCCTGGCCCTTACCAGGCAGCGCCTACGCCTGGATGTGTTATGCCTCTGCTTCGGTCTTGGGGCGCAGCCCATTTTTCAAAGCGCCCAGCGGCTTGCCTAAGAGGCGCTCTGGCTCTTCCATAATCGTTGGCAAATTGCCTTCAAGCGCGTGCCCGGCGGCAATGCAGGCCAGGCCCGCGCCGCTGAGCGTCAGCGAGAGCTTCCAACGCCTGCCCAGCAGGACGAGCGGCGCAGACATCAAGAGCGTATAGCCCGCGACATGCGCGATGCGATTGAGCGGGCTGCGGTGGCGGCTCATATACCAGCGCGCCCACTCGCCCCAGCTTTCATCAGAGCCGCTGGCGAGCGGCTCCAGACCGTCAACGGCTACTGGCGCCCTCTTTTCGGGCCGACGCAGCAGCTCCGGGACTTTTCCAGGAACCTTCATTGGTCCCTCCCATCGAATAAAAAATAGCCAGGCAGCGATACTTCGCTGCCTTTTCTGCTGCCCTGCTTTTATCATATCACATGCGTTCAAAACTCTACAAGAGCAGAGCACTTCTGGTTGATCGTGCCTGCCGTGATACAATGGGGCCATTGGCCGCTGTCGCCTGGAGCACCGATTGTAGCCATGTTGTCTGTTGCGCGTCGTGGCGCGGCTGAAGCGGCCCACCTCAGTTTCTCACGATGAAGGAGAGAGAGATTCATGCCAGACCAGACCACCATAGAAGAGATCGACCAGCACATTGTTCAGCATCTGGACAAGACGCTCCACGATCTTTCCCTGCTTTGTCATCAGCCCAGCGTGGCGGCGCAAAATTACGGCATTGTCGAATGCGCCGAACTGGTGGGCGATCTGCTGCGCCAGCGCGGCTTTACGGTGCAAATCTTGCCCAGCGGCGGCTCGCCCGTCGTGGTGGCCGATGCCCCCGGACGCAGCAGCAAGACGATGCTGCTCTATAACCACTATGATGTCCAGCCCGCCGAGCCGCTGGAACTCTGGACAACGCCACCCTTCGAGCCAGACATCCGCGAGGGCAAGTTTTTTGCGCGCGGCGCGGGCGACGACAAGGGGCATATCCTCTGTCGCCTGGCGGCGCTCGATGCGTTCAAGGACGTGACCGGCGAATATCCCTGCCATATCCGGTTCATCATCGAGGGCGAAGAGGAGATTGGCAGCGTCCACTTGCCCGACTTCATCGAACAGAACAAAGACATCCTGGGCGGCGACGCCTGCCTCTGGGAGTTCGGCAGCGTCGATTATGAAGACCGCCCGGAAGTGTATCTGGGCATGCGCGGCATCTGCTACGTGGAACTGCGCGTGAAAACGGCCAAACAGGACGCGCACTCCGGCCTGGCGGGCAGCATCTTCCCGAACGCCGCCTGGCGGTTGGTCTGGGCGCTGAACACCCTCAAAGATCAAGAGGAGCATATCCTCATTCCGGGCTTTTATGACGCGGTGCTGCCGCCCAGCGAGCGCGATCTGGCGATGCTGGCGGCCCTGCCCAACGAAGAGGCGGACCTGAAGCAGACCTATGGCATCGACGGATTCCTCAAAGGGCTGACCGGCGCGGAACTGCGGCGCGAGGCAGTGTTTGTGCCCACCTGCACCATCTGTGGCATCACCACCGGCTATCAAGGGCCAGGCTCCAAGACGGTGCTTCCGGCGGAAGCCTCGGCCAAGGTCGATTTCCGCCTGGTGCCCAACCAGACCCCCGCCGACATCATTGACAAGCTGCGCAAGCACCTGGACGCGCAGGGCTTCAGCGACATCGACATCCACCAGCACGGCGGCACGAACCCCGCACGGGTGAATCCCGACGACCCCTTTGTTGCCATCTGCACCGAGACGGCGGCAGAAGTCTACGGCAAGGCGACGACGGTCGCGCCGATGATCGGCGGGTCTGGCCCGATGTATCCGTTTGTGCATGTGCTCAACGTGCCGATTGGCGCGGCGGGCATCGGCTACCCTGGCGGGCGCGCCCACGCCCCCGACGAAAACTTCCGGCTGGATGATTTCGTCAAGGGCGCGCAGCACACGGCGCGCATCCTGGCGCGCTTCAGCGAATAGGTACGGCTGGCATCAGCCGATCACGGCACGACAAAATGGAAGGTCCAGGGAGCACCAGTCCCTTGCGGCGCTGGGGGCGCTTGAAACGAATTGACTTGCAGCGTGAGCGTCCACTCGCCCTGTTTATCGAAGAGTGAATCGTCGTAACTGATAAAGATTTCGTTAGCGGTGACAGGACCAATTTCAAAGAGCAGGCCGCTCTTGTTCTGTGTGGATTGCCAATCACCAACAGCGAGAACAGCGTACAGTGAAGTAGACTCTGTATTCGTTCCTTGCACGAAGAGCCGCGTGGTGCTCAGGCTGACCACCACGCGCTCAAGCGTGAGCGTCTTTCCATTGGCTGTGACCGATTGGTTTGGAGCGGCAATACGCGCTGGATGAAACGGCGCTGAGAAGGTAAAGGACATAGAACCCTGGAGGACGAGATGTTGAGCGCCAGCGTTCACATCGAGCCGATGAATGCTCAGGTGGAAAGTGATTTCCTGCGCGGCGCTGGAAATCCACGTGAGCGGCGTAAAAGTGATGGTATTGGCATCGCCTGAAAGTGGGCTTTCCATTTCCCAGCGTAGCTGGTCGCCCTGGGCTGTCGTCAAGAGCGCGTCGGTCAGGACAGGGTCATCATAACTCTGACCTGAGGGCCTGGTCATTGTATAGCCGATGATAACCCGGTTGGCGTCGGCATAGGCGGCTTGTACGTTCATGGTAAAGCCGTTGATGCTTTGCGGCGCGGCATGCACCTCCACAAGCTGATGCAGCTTGAATACCTGGCTGATGCCCTGGTCACCTGGTGGTGGCTGAAGGCCAGGGCGCAGAAAGCTGGTGAAGGCATAGGCGCTGGCGGCCATCAGGACGACGGCCAGCGTCAGGGCAAGGGCGACGGTCCCCAGGCGGCGCGGCAGCCAGAATATGGGCCGGAATGCCCAGGACGGCGCGAACCAATGCCTTGGCTCGTCTTCCTGTTCGCGTTCGGCCAGCACGGCGGCCAGCGTCAGGCGCGCGGGGAGTTCAGGCGATCTATAGAGCGTATCAAGCTGCTCGACGAGCGCCACCGTTTCGGGGTCGCTCTGCTCGTTCAGCAGATGTGGGTAGCGCTCAAACAAGTCTGTTTCAGGGTTCACGATAGGACTCCTTGAGCTTCTGAATGGTGCGGCTCAACTGCTTGCTCACTGCCGCCGGACTCTTGCCCACCACTTTGGCGATGTTGGGCACGCTCAGCCCGGCGGCAAAATGCAGGGCTAACACTTCGCGCTTCGACGCATCAAGTCGGGCCAGCAGGGTCGCCAGCCGGGCCAGCGTCTCGCGTTGCAGGGCTGCAGCCTCGGGGTCTTGCTCGGCCAGCGGCTGCAAGGCTTCCGGCAGGGCATCCCAGGAGACCGTCTGGCGGCGACGGCGATAGGCGTCGGTTGCCACGTGGTGGGCGATCTGAAAGAGCCAGGCAGCAAATGGCGCGCCGCGCGGGCGATATCTGGGCAGCGCTCGGAGCGCTTGCAGAAAGACCTGCTGCGTCAGGTCAGCCGCTTCATCGGCGCTGCTCGTTTGCGTGCGCAGATAGCGATAGACCGGTGCCACGTAGCGCCGATAGAGGAGATCGAAGTCGGCTAGGTTCGCCTGGGCCGCCACGATCAGCGCGGCCTCATCTTCCTCGATGCCGCGTTCTTGCTGCACGGGCAGGACCCAGGTGTACTCCATGACCCTCTCCTTCAGGCAATCGTTTCACTCTCCCGCTCCTCCTCTGTGGTGTTTCATCAGCGCTGACACAGATAAGAACGCAGCAAAGACAAAATCCAGACATCCGCCACTGATTTTTGTCAAAAATCAGATAGATATTGACTTTTTCAATATATTATGTTATAAAATTAAGCAAAGGTTCGTGAATATTCAATACAGGCAAAACAACCCCTGCCGGCACAGGCTGGCCGGTCAAACAGCGGGCGCTCGCCCAGAAAGGCGCATACCATGCTCAAAGCAACAGCTACCGAATCGCAAAGCTTTACCGTCACGGAAAACCCCAGTATCGTCATTGAGAATCCTGTCGGCGCGGTGAATGTGGTGGCCGGTGAGGTTGGTCAGGTGACGGTTCGGGCCATCAAAGAGGCGCGCAACATCTCCGAAGAGGCAGCCTATCATGATCTGGAAGAGATCACGGTGCGCGCTGAACAAAACGGCAACACCATCACGATTCAGGTTGATCTGGGCTATCCCTTCCCGTCGGTGTCGCAGCGTTCCGTCAAGCTGCTGGTGACCGTGCCGGAGCGGGCCGATCTGCACGCGGATGTGAAGGTGGGCAACCTGCACACCTATGGGCTGATGGGCCGCGTGCAGGCGCAGGTCGCCACCGGCCAGGCCGAACTGCGCCGCGTGACGCTGGCCGAAGAGTCGCGGCTGCTGGTGCATACCGGCCATGTCGACCTGGACGGCGCGCTGACGACGGGCGCGTCGCTGTCTGTGCAGATTCACGTGGGCAGCGCTGATCTGCGTTTGCCTGCCGCAACCTACGCGCATCTGGACGCCAGCACACATATCGGCCATATCGATGTCTCTGGCTGGCCGGTGATGGTCAGGCGCTCTTTTTTGGGCGCGCACGCCTCCGGGGATATGGGCGCTGAGCCGGTGGGAGCGCTGAACGTGCGCACAGATGTGGGCAGCGTGACGGTGTCCGCGTACTCCTGAATCCTTGACTTTCCCATTCAAATCCTGTAGAATCGTTCTAAAAGTTCTGAATGTTCATGCGCAATTCAATAGAGGGATGGGAACGATGTCCGGAACACGTGACGAGACGGCCCAAGAGGAGCCAATCACGCGCGAGGCGCTGGTCCCCGCGGCTGGGCAGCCCGCCAGGCCGGAATCGCTCTGGCGCAACCGCGATTATCTACTGCTCTGGAGCGGCCAGGCCATCTCTAGCGTGGGAACAAATGTTTCGCAGTTTGCCTTCCCATTACTCGTTCTCTTCCTGACCGGCTCGCCCGCGCAGGCTGGCTTGATCGGCGCTTCGCGCACCGTCCCCTATATCTTCCTGAGCCTGCCGGTGGGCGCGTTGATCGACCGCTGGGACCGCAAGCGCGTGATGATTCTCTGCGATACCGGGCGCGCCATCGCGCTGGGCAGCATTCCGGTGGTCTATGCCGTCCTGGGCACGGTCTCGATTGCGCAGTTGTATCTGGCAGCGCTGATCGAGGGCACGCTGTACGTGCTCTTTAATATTGCCGAAGTCGCCTGCCTGCCGCGCGTCGTCTCGAAAGAGCAATTGCCCGCCGCGACGGGGCAGAATCAGGCATCAGAGATTTCCTCCGTGCTGGTCGGCTCGCCGCTGGGTGGGGCGCTCTATGCTTTCAGTCATCTGCTGCCGTTTCTGGCCGATGCCATCTCCTATGTCGTTTCGGTTGGTTCGCTCCTCTTGATTAAGACGACCTTCCAGGGCGAGCGCACCGTGGAGCGGCGCAAACTGCGCGATGAAATTGGCGAGGGCTTGCGCTGGCTCTGGAACCAGCCGCTCATTCGCTTTATGGCGTTTCTGACAGGGGGCTTGAACTTCACCGCCGGTTTGCCGCTGCTTATTATCGTCATCGCGCAGCGCCAGGGCGCACCTACTCCGGTGATTGGCCTGGTCTTCACTATCGGCGCGATTGGCGGCGTGGTTGGCTCCGTGATTGGTCCGGCTATTCAGAAGCGCTTTCGCTTTGGCACGGTGATTATTGTCGCCTGCTGGATTCAGGCGGTGGCCTGGCTGTTCTATGTGTTTCAGCCCAATGTCTTGCTGCTGGGCGTGATCTCGGCAGTGCTCTTTGTCAGCGGCCCGGTCTATAATGTGGTGCAGTTCAGCTATCGGCTGGCGCTCATTCCCGACGAATTGCAGGGGCGGGTCAACAGCGTCTTTCGCCTGCTGGCGTTTGGCTTCATCCCGATAGGCCAGGCGCTGACGGGCGTGCTGCTTCAATGGGTCGATGTCGTGCCGACCGTACTCATCTTTGGCGCGTGCCTGATCGGTCTAGCCGCAGCTACAACGATCAATCCACATGTGCGCCATGCCCGCCCCCTAGAAGAAGTTCAGGCAGCATAGGGTCAGAGGCTCGCTTGAGCACGGAATGGCTTATCAGTTAGCGCATGTGAAGCATGCGCGTGTCTGAGCAGATAGCTCTGCGCGCCCGCAAAGCCCAGCAGACCCAGCGTTGGCAGGGCAAACAGCCCCATGCTCATCCAGACGCTGCCCGCCTCGTGTTGTTCCAGCAGCCATCCGCCCAGCGTGAACAGCGTATAGGGCGCGAGCAGCGGCAAGATGCTGCACAACAGCGCGATAAACCACCAGCGCGGCGGTCTGGGAAGCTGACGCAGCGCCAGGATGGTTGTCGCGCCGGGGAGCAGCAGCGCGATCAAGCCAAAGTACCAGATGAGGGGAAAGACGAGCAGCGTCACCGTGACCAGTAGTCCCTGGCAGAGCAAATCGATGACCTCGCTTGCCGCGCGCCAGCGATGCCACGCAATCAGAGCGAGCGTTCCGAGCAACAGCAGCCCTCCTGCGCCTTCGCCAAGCAGCGTGGCTGTCTGGAGGCTGACCCCGGAAACGAGCGGCGCGAGCAGCGGAGGGTCGCCCCTGAGGAGCCGCGCTATTGCGCCGACCAGCGAGATATTGCCGGTGGTTGGCACCAGGCCGCGCTCGCTTTGCTGCACCGGCCCCAGATACGCGGCGTAGGCGCTCGTTCCCACGATGCCCCACGTGAGCGCCGTTCCCAGCAGCGCGGTTGCCCCGCCAATCAGCGCCAGCCGCCACTGATGGCGTGCCAGCCCGCCCAGCAGGAGCAGCGCGGGCCAGATTTTGAGCAATCCGGCCAATCCCAACAACCCGCCAGCCCAGCCAATATGTCCCTTGCGCTCCAGCACCCAGGCGAGCGCGATCAAGAGGGCGAGCACCTGCCAGAGGTTCTGCGCGCCCTCCGCGCCAGCTAACGGCTGCCAGTAAGCGCTGCCGATCACAAAAAGCGCGACGCCGGGAAGGGTGCGCCAGCCCAGCGCCTGAAGGAGCAGTAACCCGCACGCCAGATAGGCGGCGAGGGTGCAGCCTCCCCAGAGCAACGATGCGGTGTGATACGGCAGGAAGCTGAGTGGATAGGCGAGCAGTGCGGTGGGCGGGGGATGGGCGTCATAGGTCAGCGACGGTGGGCAATGGCTGAAACTGGCCGAGTCCTGAAGCGGAGCATACAGCGGCGACCCCTGTGCCAGACGTTCCCCGGCGATGTATTCCTGGCAGAAATCGCTCGATTCATTGCTGACTTCAAGAACCTGCTGCACCAGCAGCGCCAGCCCCAGCGCCAGCAGGATGCTATAAGCAACCGTACGAACGAACCAGAGCAGATGACGAAGCCGGGCAGAGTGTCTTCTGCGCTCTCCAGGGTTTTGCTCCGCCTGCTCAACGTGACCCACCTGTCGCATATTGTTCAACAGCAACTCCATCTCTGACTTTCCGCGCCATTATACGCCACCTGTATAGCGCGGCCAGAAGCCTTGACTTCTTGTTGGCTGTCTGGTATGCTCTGATTGAATGGCTCATATATCGTTCTCCGATAGGTTTTCCCCATGTATTGCCAGCAGTTTCTGGCCCCAACGGTGGGGCTATAGCAAGGCTAGCCCGCAGCCGCCTGTCCTCATCATCCGTATGAATGCCCATGACCGCCGCGAGCCAGCCCGTTGCACGAGGTAACGCCGATGGCAAAGTTCATTGCCCCCGCGCTCTGGGCCGATTGGAAACCCTTTGGCCTGGGCCAAAAGAAGCCACATCATTTCTGGGAAATCTTCAAGACCGCCTGGCAGAACAAAAATCACCCGCTCTATGCCTGGCGCATCCTCAACAGGGGCTGCTGCGATGGCTGCGCCCTGGGGACGACAGGCATGCACGATTGGACGATGGACGGCGTCCATCTCTGCACCATCCGTTTGAACCTGCTGACGCTCAACACCATGGGCGCGCTGCCCTGGGAACGGCTGGAACACGATCTGGATGGGCTAAGAAAGCTGTCCAGCGCCGAACTACGCAAGCTGGGCCGCCTGCCCTATCCGATGGTGCGGCGGCGCGGCGAAGCCGGATTCAAGCGCGTTTCCTGGGATGTAGCGCTGGATGTGATCTCCGATAAGCTGCGCGAAACCAGACCCGAGCGTATGGCGTTTTATCTGACTTCGCGCGGCCTGACCAACGAGACCTATTACGTGGCGCAGAAGGCGGCGCGCTTCCTGGGCACGAACCATGTCGATAACTCGGCGCGTGTTTGCCATTCGCCCAGTTCGGTGGCGCTCAAGCAGACGGTTGGCGTCGGCGCGTCCTCTGTCTCGTACAAGGATTGGATTGGCTCCGACCTGATGGTCTTTGTGGGCAGCAACGTTGCCAACAACGAGCCGGTGACGACGAAATACCTCTATTACGCCAGGAAGGCCGGAACACGGCTGGCGATGATCAACCCCTATAAAGAGCCGGGCATGGTGCGCTATTGGGTGCCCTCCGTGCCAGAAAGCGCGCTGATGGGCACCAAACTGGTGGATGATTTCTATCAGATCAATACCGGCGGCGACATCGCCTTCCTCAACGGCACGCTGAAATATCTGATTGAGCAAGGCTGGGTGAACCAGGAGTTCATCGACCAGCACACCACCGGATGGGACGACGTGAAGGCCGCGCTGGCAAAGCAGGACTGGGAGACATTGGAGCGCTCGAGCGGCTCCAGCCGCGCGGAGATGCAGCGCCTTGCCGAAAGCATGCGCGCGGCGAAGACAGGCATTTTCGTCTGGAGCATGGGCATCACCCAGCATACCTTTGGCGTGCAGAACGTCAAGGCCATTGTGAATCTGGCACTGTCGCAGGGCTGGCTGGGCAAGGAGCACTGCGGCGTCGTGCCCATTCGCGGGCACAGCGGCGTGCAGGGCGGCGCGGAAGTCGGCGCGGTGCCCGATCAATTGCCCGGCGGCGCGGCGGTCAGCAACCCTGAAAGCGTGGAGCGCTTCAGCCAGCTTTGGGGCTTCGATGCGCCGGAGATGCCCGGCATGCGCGCCGCGAGCATGATCGACGCGGCCTATGATGGCGACCTGGATGTGCTCTATTGCAGCGGCGGCAACTTCCTGGAGGTGCTGCCCGACCCGGACTATGTGCGCGAGGCATTGGAAAAGCTGTCGTTCCGCGTGCATCAGGATATCTATCTGACGACGCAGATGCTGCTTGACCCGGCGGATACAGTCGTGCTGCTGCCCGCGCAGACGCGCTATGAGAACCCGGGTGGCGGCACCGAAACCACCACCGAGCGGCGCATCATCTATTCGCCTGAAGTGCCCGGCCCGCGCGTGGGCGAAGCTCGCTGCGAGTGGCAGATTTTCCAGGAGGTCGCGGCGCGGGTACATCCGGAGAAGCGCGACAAGATCATCTTCCCCGATGCGCAGGCCATCCGCGATGAAATCTCCAAGGCTGTGCCGACCTACGCGGGCATCGAAAACCTCCGCAAGCAGGGCGATCAGATGCAGTATGGCGGGCGTTTCCTCTATAAAGATGGGCAGTTCAAAACGCCGGATGGCAAGGGGCATTTCTCGGCGCTGACGCCGCCCGAACTGAATCTGCCAGCGGGCAAGTTCATCCTTTCGACGCGGCGTGGCAAGCAGTTCAACAGCCTGATCTACGCGAAGAAAGATACCTCGAATGGGGTGCGCCGCGACGCGATTTTGCTTTCGGCGGAAGATGCCGCCGCGCTGCATCTGGAAGAGGGCGCGCCTGTGCTGGTCAAGAGCGACAACGGCCAGAACATGCAATGCCACGTACACATCGCCAACATTCAGCCGCGCAGCGTGCAGGCATACTGGCCCGAGTGCAACGTGCTCGTTCGGCGGCGCGTCTGCGCTGTGGACTCCGGCGTGCCTGACTACAACGCCATCGTCGAGATCGAGCCGCTTGGCGTTGCCGCGCCGGTCGGCGTCGGAGCGACGGCGGCAGATTAAGACAAGCTTTCTGCTAAGATGTGATGAGAGAGGCCACCACTGCTGGTGGCCTCTCTCATCACGTTGCTTCTATAACCCATCGTAGGCATCCATCGCCGGAATATTCCAATCTTCCTCAAAAGACTGAAGGCTGGCGCGTACCTGCCTTGCCTTCTTCTCGGACCATCCAAGGTCGTCGACGCGACGCTCCTCAACAAGCGCTTGGGCGTAAGCAATACAAGCCTGCACATCCTCTTTCGTCAGACGAGGATATGCCTCAAAAAGCGTTTGCATGTCCAGGTCTTGCGCCAGCCGCTTCAGCACCAGTTCAACCGGAATGCGTGTCCCCTTCACCACCGGCTTGCCAGCCAGGATGTTGGGGTCAACGATAATGCGCTCCTGATAAAAAGATTGCTTTGTCATGAGTTCGGCACCTCGGTTCTTCCTTCATGTGGCTAACTCAGTGTACCACCCTCCTCAAGCCAGATCCTTACGCCGTCTTGAGGGTTGAAGCATTCTCTATCCATATGATCTCTTCATTCCACGCGATAGCCAGCCGCCCTGCATGCCCCAGAAACACAGCTTCTCCGTAATCCGATTCCCCTTCAATATCGAACGTATGTGTTGTAACACGCTCCCCATCTTCCCACGCCTGCTGAGCGATGAGCCGCAGCGCGTCATCGCCTACATCGCTGATACCTGTCAGGTTTGTATAAATCTGAAATTCCCTCGCCACGGAGTTCTTCTCCTTTTAACTGCATCGGAGATTTGGGAGTTGGTATTATTTCCCCCCTAAGCCAAAGTCCAGCGGGATGCCGAAGATATTCAGCAGCGCCACGATCAGCGGCGCGATAATCAGCGCGGGCAGCATGTTGGCAATCTTGATATGCTTGAGGTCGAGGATATTGAAAGCCAGGCCGATCAGGATGACGCCGCCCACAGCGGCCAGTTCGATCACGCGCGGCTGCGCGGCGATGCTCAGATTTGGATTCGAGACGAGCAGCGGCTTGACCAACCCCGCCAGCAGCGAAATGCTCCCCTGGATGATGAGCAGCGTGCCCGCCGCAAAGAGGGTGCCCAGGCCAAAGGTGCTGGCGAAAATGATCGCGGAAAAGCCATCCAGCACGGCCTTGATGGCGAGCAGGCTGAAATCGCCGGACAGGCCATCGTTGATGGACCCCAGGATGGTCAGCGGCCCCACGCAGAATTGCAGGCTGGCAAGCACAAAAGCCAGGGTAAAGTTGCCCTGGCTGCCGGGACGCTCGAAGCGCTTCTTCAGCCAGTCGCCCAGATGATTGATGCCCCGGTCAATGTCGATCAATTCTCCAATGATGGAGCCAAGCACCAGCGCCAGCAGCGGGATGAGCGCGTTTTCGGTCTTGATCGCGGCGGCCACACCCAGCGAGATGGTAATCAGACCGATGCCGGAAATCACAATGGTTTTCATCCGCTCCGGGAAGTGCCTGCCCAGCAGCAGCCCCAGCGTGCCCCCCACGATGACCGCTGCAAAGTTGATAAGCGTCCCGATCATAGACACATTTCCTCCAACCAGACTGCTCTGCCGGGGAGCGTGCTCGCTGCTCTGTGGCAGAGTTTGCCTCCCCATTATAAATGCCGTTGGAAGAGGCTGGCTGGCCTCTTGACGCCCGGATGAGATATACTTTGCAGGGAGAGCCGCGCGGCGTTGGGATGGTCGCGGCGGCCAATCCGGGAGGCGCTGTCATGTCGCAACCATCCTCCACGCCTGAGCTTTCGCTGGCACATCTGGTGCAGCCAGCCAGCGCCCGCAGCGAAGGCAAGCCACCGCTGCTCATTCAACTGCATGGCATCGGCAGTAACGAGCGTGATCTCTTTGCCTTTGCCCCGCTGCTGGACCCGCGCTTCCTGGTTCTCAGCGTGCGCGCTCCACAGGTCGTGGGGCCAGATAACTTCGCCTGGTTCGAAGTGCAGTTTTTGGAGCAGGGATACATCATCAATGCTGAGCAGTTGCGCTCCAGTTTTGAGGAGTTGGTGCGCTTCATCGGCGCGGCCACCGCAGCGTATGAGGCCGACCCGCAGCGCGTCTATCTGATCGGCTTTAGTCAGGGCGCGAGCATGAGCCTGGCTGTTTCCCTGGCCCATCCCGAACTGGTGGCCGGGGCGTGCATCATGAGCGGGCGGCTGATGCCGGAAGTCGTTCCCTGGTTCGCGCCCAAAGAACAGGTGCAGGGGCTGCCGCTGTTGGTCACGCATGGCACGGAAGATGTGGTCATCCCCATTCGGTATGCCCGGCAAGCCCGCCAGGCGCTGGAAGACCTGCCAGTCTCCCTGACCTATCATGAGTATCGGATGGGGCACGAGGTGTCGCCATCCAATCTGGAAGATGTGCGGACCTGGCTCACGGCGCGCCTGGATGGTCCACGCCGCGTTGAGTAGCTGGATCGCGTTGGAAAGAAAGAGGCGGAAAACCGTTATGGCGAATGAAGCTGAACTGCCATCGGCGTCGCTGGCAGAAGTGCATATTCTGTTTGAAGGCTACGTTGGCGAGCGTGTCGCCTCGACCATCGCGTTTGTGCGCGAGGGCGACGTGCGCGTGATTATCGACCCCGGCATGGCCCCTTCACGCGCGGCCCTGCTGGAGCCGCTGGCGGCGCTGGGCGTGACGCCGGAATCGATCACCGACGTGATTTTTTCGCATCATCACCCCGATCACACGCTGAACGCGGCGCTCTTTCCCAACGCGCGCTTTCACGACTTCCAGGCGATCTATCAAAATGACATCTGGCAGAGCCGCAAGGCCGAGGGCTATCTGCTTTCGCCCTCGATTCGTTTGATTTACACGCCCGGCCACACGCCGCAGGACATCACTACCCTGGTGGGCACGAGCGCGGGCGTCTTCGCCTTTACCCATCTCTGGTGGCACGCGGGCGGCCCGGCCAAAGACCCCTACGCGCCTGACCCCGCCATCCTGGCGGCCAGCCGCGAGCGCGTGCTGCAACTGGCAACCACGATTGTTCCTGGGCATGGCAGCCCATTTGCGCCTGGCCCCGAGACTCCTCGCTGAAGGATAGAAAGGCAGAAGCTTCATGCACGACCGCCATATCGAAACGGCTGATAGTCTGGAGACGCTGGCCCAGCGCGCGGCGCGGCGCTTTTACGAGGCGGCGGAGCGCGCCCTTGCCGACCCGCAGCGTGGACGCTTTTTGGTGGCGCTTTCGGGTGGGTCCACGCCGCGCGCCTTGCATCAAGCGCTGGTAGCCCATTACCGCGAACTGATTCCCTGGGAACGGGTGCAGGTCTTCTGGAGCGACGAACGCTGTGTGCCCCCCGATGACAAGGAGAGCAACTATCGCATGGCGCGCGAAACGCTGCTGGAGCTTGTTCCGCTGCCCGCCGAAAATATTCACCGCATGCCCGGCGAGCGCACCGACTACGATGCCGCTGCCGCCGATTACGAGGCAGAGCTACGCCAGGTCTTTGGCCTGCCGCCCGATGTGCTGCTGCGCTTCGATCTGATCTTGCTGGGTATGGGGCCGGATGGACATACGGCTTCGCTCTTCCCCGGCACGCCCGCGCTGCACGAAACGGGCAAACTGGTGGCCGCCAACTGGGTGCCCCAGCAAAACATGGAGCGCCTGACCTTCACCTATCCGCTCATCAACAATGCGCGCCAGGTGATGTTTCTGGCGGCGGGCGCGGAAAAGGCCGAGGCGCTGCGCGATGTGCTCAGCGGCCAGGCCACCATCGAAGAGCGGCCTGCCGTGGGCGTGCGCCCGGCAGAGGGCGAGGTCATCTGGATGGTGGATCGCGAAGCCATGCGCCTGGTGGACGAGGACGGCGGAATCGATTGAGGAGTGCGCCATAGGTGCAGCTCTCAAAGTGTGTTCTGATCTGGTGCCGTATCAAGCGAGCGATAATGAATGGATTTGGAAGGGAAGTGTTGCTTTGCTACCCTCCGTTTTGAGCTTTCAAAGTCGCAAAGGAGACCCCCGCTGACGGGCTGGGGTCACTGCTCTCCATTCCTGTATCGCTTTGGCATGCAAAAGGTAGTGGCTCATGACTGAACTCAGTTTCTGGCAGTCGCAGGCTCACCAGCCTGCTCTTCACCATGCCCCCAGGCTCGTCCCGCCAGCGTGAGTAGTCGTCTGACAGGCAAACGGCACAGGGTCGATAGCCAGCGGCTCGCGCGGTCTGTGCGTTGAGAAAGAAGACGCGATGGGTGACATAGCCTCCTCGCGCAATGGCGCGCAGCGCGGAGGGGCAATTGAGACGGCCATAGATGCGGCTGCGGCGGTGACCACCCAGCGTCCCCGGCACCGCGCTCGTGTATAATTTCCCATCGGGGCCAACTAATTTCCAGTTCTTACACGTATCCCTTTTTTCTGTTTTCATAGGCTGCTTTCCTGCTCTTGGTCGAAGCGCCTTTCGTCTAAACAGGGAACAGTGTTGTGTTGTCAGTGAAGTCACGACGATTTTTGCGTTTCCGCTGGTGTGACGGGTGCCGAGGTCAAGAGGATGGCACCACACAAGGGGCACAGCGGCGCTCTGGCGGCCACGCGCCACCCTACTTCCCCAGGGGCCAGCCCAATCCTCCAGAGATCGCGTTGCCCGGTGTCACGCTGGACATACCAGTACCGCTGTTGGCAACGAGCTGTAAAGCAGAGACAACGTTCCCAGGAAGCCCCCCTGATCTCCGCCGCTCCTGGTGGTATGGATAGCTGCGCTTCCTCTTTCATCGATTCTTCTTGCTCTTGAGAGGACATATCTCCCTTCCTTTCCCTACGGCATATGCTTGTTCGCATGTGGGCCATTGCGATAGACCCGATGGGCGGCAAGATATGCTGGTCGAGCGTAGAGGGTAGACCATGCTTCCAAGCGAGTTGCTCTCGCTGCTCTGCTCAACCTGCCGGGAATGGGCTTCGTGTGTCACCTGGCAAACCGTTCAGAGCGGTAGGAGCGGTCTCTCCTCATATATGCTTTCCTAGAGAGATGATAGGCTGAAGAGGGGAGCAAAATCACTCTGATTCTGGCCTTCAAAGTGGTGTTGTGGAGCTAAGAAAGGGTGCGAAAAGCCTCCTGCTCATCTATGATTGAGCAGCGCGGACTTGATTGTGCATCCCTTGTATGCTATAGTAGCGCCAACGCAGAAACATGCGAGCAGCACAGAAGGTTCTACCGATGATATGTATTGCAGCGTTCTCTAAGATCGGTTCTCTGAACCAGCAGCAGCCAGACTGGAGGTCTGGATAGCTGCGCGTGTCCTTCAGAACGTTGCCAACGCCCGCCAGACCGAATGAGGTCTGGCGGGCGTTTTTTGTCTGCGCCTGGCATGCCAGGCAGAAGGAAGAGGTAATGGTGCTTTTCTGGCTGAGAGGTCTCCTGATTGGCTTTTCGATTGCCGCGCCGGTGGGGCCAATCGGGGTGTTGTGCATCCGGCGCACGCTGGCCGATGGCCGCGCGAGTGGGCTGGTTTCCGGCCTGGGCGCGGCGACGGCAGACGCCTGCTATGGCGCGGTGGCTGGCTTTGGGCTGACGTTCATTTCCGGCGTGCTGATCGATCAGCGCGTCTGGCTGCGCCTCATCGGCGGGGCGTTTCTGTGCTATCTGGGCATCAAAACGTTTCTGGCGCGTCCGGCTGAGCAGGCGGCATCGGCTAAAAGCGCCAGCCTGGGCGGAGCCTATGCCTCCACGCTCTTCCTGACGCTGACCAATCCCACCACCATTTTCTCGTTCGCGGCCATCTTTGCCGGGCTGGGCGTTGCCAGCGCGGGCGGCGGCTATCTGGCGGCTGGGCTGCTGGTGCTGGGCGTCTTCCTGGGTTCGGCGTTCTGGTGGTTCATCTTGAGCGGCGCGGTCAGCATCTTTCGGGCGAAGTTTGGCGCGCGCCAGATGCAGTGGGTCAATCGCGTCTCGGGTGTCGTCATTCTGGCGTTTGGTGTGCTGGCGTTCGTCAGCCTGCTGGGTGGCTAAGTTCCCCTCGGATGTTTGTTATCTGGCTCACAACAAATGTGTGAGCCAGTTCACATCCCCCTGGTTGATCTTATGGTTTACTTGTCTTGGAAACTCATCTGTTCCAGGCTTCGGAAATTTATTCATTGAAGGAGTTTAAAGAAATAGCAGCGCTGCACCAGGGAGGTGGCATATGCGCAAGCAATCATTTCTTCTTATGCTCGCTCTCAGTTTCGTGCTTCTTTCAGCGTGCCAAAGTTCCACCGCTTCTGCTCCCAAGGCCACTTCTACCGCGACAACTGCCCCCGCGTCTACGCCCTCGCCGACAGCCACGCCCTCGCCGGGCACCGTGACCGTGAGCGACAGCGCCATTGCCAGCCAGCTTTCCTTTGCCTTTGTCCAGGCAAACGATGTCTGGGTGAGTCTGCGCGGAGCGCCACCGCAGCAGGTAACGCATCTGAACCTGTCTACCCAACAGCTAGCGTGGTATCTCGTCTGGTCAGCCGACCAGACAAAGCTGCTTGTCGTCGAGAGCAATCCTACCTCAAGCAGCGGATTCCAAGGCGGAGCCTGGATGATCAGCCTGCCTGGAGAGAGCATCACACCTGTCTCCACGTTCGCCACGCTTTCGTCTGGCTGCGCGTTCTCTTGTGGCTGGCTTGAAGACCGCTACCTGGTATATGCGGATGTAGCCGAAGCTGGCAGTCACGCGCAGGTATATCACATCTACGATACCCAGGCGCAGCGCGCGCTTGCCACCAGTCTGGATAGCCAGAAGATCACCGAATGGGAAGTGCGCGGCGGCGAGTTGTATTTCACCCCCTATGTTGATTCCACCGGCACTGGCAGCTTTGTGCCCGGCGCGATCAAGCGCTTTGATCTTGCCAGCAATCAGATTACTACCGCCTTCACCGTCTCCGAAGGCGCGCTTGTTGCCGAGGGCATCTCTTCCGCGCGTTGGGACATTTCGGCAGATGGGAAGAAGATCGTCTACTACTTCTTTGCTGGCGCGCTTCACGATTGTCCTGCTGGTGTGCAATGCAAGACCATCTATCAAGACGCGACTGGAAGAATCACGGCCATCTTCCCTTCCTATCAGGCTGGCGCGAATGTTACCACTCAGATCAACGCGCCCGTCTGGATTTCGCCCGATGGCACTGACGCCGCTGGGTTCATCACTGGCGGCGGAGCCAGCGCTGCCGGTGGCCCACTCGATACGCTGGTCCAGCAGGCGCTTCCTTCAGGAAATGGCTGGAGCACCGCGCTTCCAGCGGGAACTGGCCCGCACAGCGATCTGGTGCTTGGCTGGATAAGCCAGCCAGCAGGGATAATCATCCAGCGCATCGAGGAAGATGCTCAGCAGGCCCCGCTGGCAACGAATGTCTACTTTGCCCCCAATGGTTCGGGGAATGCCCATCTGGTGGAGACGGTTTCAGCCAGCGTGGTCGTCTTCGCGCCGCTGGGATGATGCGACCAGGGCCTGAGCAAAAAATCGCGCTGCATCTCACTTAATCGAGGTGCAGCGCGGGAAGCGATGCCTGCGCGATCAGGCAACAGCCGCTTTGCTGCGCGGAGCGGAGATGAAGAAGACGACCAGCGAGACAATAGCGATGGCTGTGTGCAGCAGGTTGTCAGGCAGGTTGACGGGGATGATGCCCAGGACAGTAGTCGCCTGGATAAAGCCAACGACGGTGACCAGCCCATAGACCACACCGAAGACGCCAGCGTACCAGCGCGCATACTGGCCGCTGCCGAAGAAGCCCGCCGCCAGGCCAACGATGCCGCTGAGCAAATGGACCACGTTATGCGCGGGGTTAATGGCGAAGATGCCCAGCAGGTTGCCATCGGAGGACAGAGCGGGGATAAAGCCCAGAATCCCCACGGCGGTGAGGACAATGCCGAGCACCTGGGCGTACAATTTCGCGATGTTCGTCATGGAAGAAAACCCTTTCTGTGCGGCTGTGCCGCGCTGCTGGCCGAGGCCGGTCTTTGCGCGGCCCTGGCCTATGTTCCAAACAAGACAACATAAGGACTGGCGTTGTATCTCAAGCTGGCGGTTAGCTCCAGCGGACGCCCACCGGGAAAGAAACTCGCGCGTCGGGCTGGCCGGGCGCACTGATGGTCACATCCAGCCGCCAATCTCCGGCCATGCCAAACAGCGGATGGATGAGATATTGCCCTGTGCCCTGCGCCTGCCCCGTTGCCTCGGGCGCGGCCATCGGCATGGTAGTCATTTCGGGCGTCACGCGCAGGCTCGCGCCGTTGACGGGATGGCCCGCCTGATCGCGCAGGCGCAGCGTCAGCGTGTTTGGCCCACGCGCCTTCAGTTGGCCGGATGACAACTGAAGCGCCACGCTGTACGGGCCAGCCTGCGCCGTTTGCTGGGCCACGGTGGGCGCGGGCGGAACGAGCCACGCGCCCAGCCCCAGATGCCCCCAGGCCAGCAGCAGCAGGCAGATCAATCCCGCCGCCAGGATGCCACCCTTCGCCAGATAATCGCCGCGTTTGCGCGCTGGCTGCGACGTTGAAGCGGCTGTTTCGGTAAGACGTAGCCTCATGTGCTTCTCTCCTGCGCGATTGGTCACTCTCTACAAGCTCCTACACGCGTGTGCGGTGAATGGATGATATGAGAAGTTTCTTCGTTCGTAATCTCTTTGGAGAGAGATACACAGCCCTGGCGCGGCTGGATGATCTTTTCATCAGAGATGTGAGCGCGCCCTTGCCTGCGGCGCAAGCTATTACCGGCGCGGGCAGGCCGAAAAAGAAATACAGAGCAGAACAGAAACAGGAGAAACGCGCATGAGCACGATAAGCCTGCACCTCTTCAAAAAGCAGAAAGAATTGAATGAGCCAGCCGCCAAATGGATCAGTCTGGGCGATGACCCCGAGGTGCTTGATTTATTGCGAACCCTGGATGATGCCGACGCGAATCATCGCTGGAATGCCGTGTTGGTAATGTGGCGGCAGCGCGATATTGCGGTGGTGCCGCTGCTGGTGGCCCTGGAGGACGTGAGTGAGAGGGTGCGGGCGCTCGCGGCGCAGGGGTTGGGGTTCGTGCGCGATGAACGCGCCATCGAACCGCTGCTGGCCACTTTGCACGACGAGTATGAGCAAGTGCGCGCTTCGGCGGCTCGTACGCTGGGCTATCTTCGGGAGATACAGGCTTTTGAGCCGCTGCTGGCTGCCTTGCAGGATGAGCACGAGAACGTGCGCGCTGCCGCAGCCTACGCGCTGGAGCAATTCGCCGATGAGCGGACTTTTGAGCCGCTGCTGGCCGCCTTACAGGACACCAGCGGCCATGTACAGCGAGCCGCCGCCCACGCCCTGGGCGAACTGGGCGACAGGCGCGCCATCGAGCCGCTGGGCGCTCTGCTCCTTCAGCAGAAAGACTCCCAAACCAGCGCGTGTGCGGTGAAGGCGTTAGGACAGTTTGATGGTGATCGTGTCGTTGAACTTTTGATTCAGGCGCTGCAATTCCCCAATCAGCAATCGCATCCACTCCACTCTGCGGCGGAGGTGCTGGGCCGGTTAAAAGACCCGCGCGCGGTTGAGCCGCTGATCGCTGTTCTGCAAGCTGAAAGTGGATACATGCAGGCATCGGCTGCCGCCGCCCTCGGGCAACTGCGTGACCAGCGCGCAGTTGAGCCGCTGGGCGCAGCGCTTCGGAAGCACGACCAGCGTTCGCAGGGGCAGATCGTGGAGGCGTTGGGCCGGTTGGGCGGCGAGCGTGCCATCGAACTGTTGCTTGACGCGCTGGAGCACGGCGACGCCATCTTGCGTAATCAGGCGGCGCGCGCCGTGGGCAAGCTGAAACTGGCGCGTTCGGTCGCGCCGCTGCTGGCGGCCTTGCAGAGCAATCCGCCTGACCGGCGCGACGGTGTGATCTGGGCGCTGAGCCAGCTTGGCGACAAGCGCGCTGCTGAGCCATTGATTGCCCTGATGACTGACCCTGCTGTGAATCAATGGCAGCGCGAAGCGATCATCCTGGCGCTGGGCGAGCTTGGCGACCCGCGCGCCTTCGATATTCTCTGCAAAGCGCTGGGAGAAAAATCAACGAAGCTGCGCGCGCTGGCCGCCGCCGCGCTGGGTCAGCTTGGCGATGCCCGCGCCATTGCGCCGCTGCGCCTGGAGTTCAGCGCGCGGCAGGCCACGCTGCGCGCCGCCGTTGCCAAAGCGCTGGTCCAGCTTGGTGACCCCGACGCCTTCGATCTGCTCTGTCCCGTGCTTACGGAACCATCCTGGACGGTTCGCTCTGCCGTCGCCAGAGCATTGGGTGAACTGGGCGACGCTCGCGCGACTGAGCCGCTGCTGGCCGCGCTGAAGGACAGCAGTTCTGCCGTGCGCCGCGCCGCCGCCAACGCGCTGTGTCGGGTCGGCGATGCGCGGGCGTTTGACTTCCTGCTGACCATGCTGCAAGAAGGCTCCGGCACGCAGCGCCGCGCCGCCGTCGAACGGCTGGGCCACCTTGGCGACACGCGCGCGATTGAGCCGCTCACTGCCGCGCTTCAGGATGACGACCGCGCCGTGCGCTCCGCCGCCAAAAAAGCGCTGGGCAGGCTCTAGCGTTCACCGCTTGCCCTTTTGTGCGGGTGCCAGCGCTGCCCGGCGCTAGCGCCCGCCTATGCTTCCTCTGGCTGCGTTCCCAGCCGGTTCGTCGCGTCGATGGCTGAAGACAGCAGCGCTGTCAGGCCCATCTCTTCCGCCAGGGCCGATGCCCGTTCCAGATGAAACTTCGCCTGGGCCGCGTCCCCTTTTTTGAGGTAGATGTCCCTGAGCGTCAGATGATCGAATGGTTGATAGGGTCTGAAACCGCCTGCCTCGCGGAAGGAGAGCGCTTGCTGCGCGTGGGAGAGCGCCACATCCAGATCGCCTCGGAATAAGGCATCCATCGTCAGGTGGCGATGGGGTTCTGCCTGTTCGAGCATGTGTCCTGATTGTTCAGCGACCTGGAGCGCCTTCGTAAAATGCTCGCGCGCCACCTCATGCTGCTGCCAGAACTGGTGTACCAGGCCGATGCCAAAGAGCGATTCACTGATGCCGCGCGTATCATGCAGCGTTTCCTGGAGAGTGAGCGCTTGCTGCTGAAGGGCCAGGGCATCCTTGTAGCCCTGCTCTTGCGAGCCGAAGGGCAGCGCGCCGCGCTTCAGAAGGGCTATCGTGGTCGCGTTGCAGTGAGCCTGGCCGAGCAAACTCAAGGCGTCCGCGCGGCCCTGCTGATCTGCCATCGATTCAGCAAGCTGCTGAGCCTGGCGGATGGTCGCAAACATGAGATCGGGGTCGTCCCGACGAAGCAGATGATCGACAGTGAGTACCTTGCCGTAGAGCAGCAAGAGCTTGAGGCGATCCTCTGGCGCGACCTTGCCAGCTTCGATCAGGTGCAGAGATGTACGCAGGATGTGGAGGGCATCCTCCATCCTGCCGAGAAAGAAGGACGCGCGGGCGATCTCGCACAGGGCATCAATCGCGGTGGTGTAGTGTTTGCTCAACGTGTCGTTGGTGAAGACGGATGGCTGCATCGTATGCTCCTTGCAGGGTGTGTCAAATAGGCTGGCTGATTTGCCTTTTCAACTCTCGCCTCTCATACTAAAGGTCGCTGGCGCGCCTATCAATGAGCAATCACCGCGCTGGTGTTGAAAATTGAACAGACACACGAGATTGTTGAACACGCAGAGACAGGAGCAGCGGGGATGGCGACCCAAAAGAAACAGGAAGATCGACGTATCCAGCGCACGCGCCAGGCGTTACAGCAGGCATTCGTGGACGTGGTGCGCGAAAAGGGTCAGATGTATGGGAGCTTCCGAGAGGTGGAAAAAAGCTTTGCAGGAACGAGTATCCAGGAGATCACCGAGCGGGCCAACGTGAATCGCGGGACGTTTTACCTCCACTTTACGGATAAATATATGCTGGCGGATACCGTCGTCCGCGAGCGCTTTCACCAGCAGCTTATCAGCGCCCTCCCGCCCGAACCCCGCTGGGACAGCCGAACCTTGCGGCTGCTCAGCCAGGCGGTCTTGACCAGCCTGGAGGAGAAGTATCACCACCGCCAGCAGCCATCGCTTGTGCTGGCTTCGATGGTTGAACGCGCCGCGCATGAGGAATTGACGGCGCTGCTGCTGGTGTGGCTCAAAGCGGCAAAGGGCGGCAGGCAGCAGCGCGAGCCGCTGGAAACGATTGCCCGCGTGGTAAGCTGGGCGATCTTTGGGACGGCGATTCAGTGGAGTCAGGAAGAAACGGCGGTATCGTCGGAAGAGATGGCAGAGGTTATCGCGCGGGTGGTCATGGAGGGCGTGGCGCGGCTGGCCCCTGATGCCTTACCAGAGGAGTAACGTGCCCGCGCAGTTATGGCGGCGGCGAGCGGTCCTGCTGCTGGGCTTGGGCCGCCAGCCGCCTGCTTTCCTGCAAACGCCGCCGTACCCCCAGCGCAATCCCCAGGAGGATGCCGACGCCGCCCAGAATGAGGATAAGCATCAGCTTCAGATTGCCGCCGGAATTGTTCGACTGATTGCTGCCCTCGCTGCCGCTTGTATCGCCGCTCTGGACAGCATCGGGTGTCGCCCCTGGCGAGCCAGCCGTGGGGCTGGCCGTTGCGGAGGGTTGCCCTGTGGGTGTGGGCGTGGTGGCGGCGGGCTGTTTGGCCGCGCCAGAGTTGGCGCTGACCATCAGCGAGGATGTATCGACGACCTCGAAATCGGAGCCAGGAATGCTTGCCAGGTTCGCCAGATCGTCGTTATTCCAGCGGCTGTCGGGCGCGCCGGAGATATACCAATTGCTGCCATTATCGGCGACCATCATGCCGTAGCGCTTGAGCGCAGTCAGGATGACGCGGTTCTGGGCCGAAAACCCGGAAATGTTGACGTTGGCCTTCAGCCGCAGCCGCAGGCCCATTGGCGGCAGGCTGGCACTGGACGCGCTCGATGCCTGGTGGCGCGCGGGCCAGACAAACGTATTGCGTGTGCTCTGCACGGTGAAGCGCAGCGCGTGGGCGATGACGCCGCCAGCCACTTCGTCATAACGCACCAGCCCTGGCAGGATGGGTAACCCCGCCGCGTCTGCTGAGGTCCAGGTGCTGGGGCGCAGCGTGTTAGAGTTCAGGTTCCAGACGGCTCCGCTTCCCGCCTGCCAGCTTCCATTCGGCTGCGGATAGCTGGACCAGGTTTCGAACAGCTTGCATACGCCCTGCTGCACTACCAGCACGTGGCGGTCCCCGCTGCTGTTCGCGCCGCCCTCGATGGGCGCGTTGGCCGGGATGGGATAGGGACCAGGGTCGCTTTCGTCGGAATATTGAAAGCTGACCGCAACACCTGTCTGGCTGGACGGCACCACGACATAAGGGATGCCAATCGGCTCGCCGTTATAGGTGCCTGACCCAAAATCAGGATGGAGATGGCCCGACGCCCCGATGCTGGCGATAATCGTTCCTGAGTTGGCCGCGACGGGCAGGGACGAAACATCCGTATTCCAGATGTTGTTGCTGGGGAAGATCGGACAGCCGCCAATGCTCGGTCCAGCGGCTGGCTGGGCGTGGGCTATTGTTCCGCCGAGTCTATCGAGACTCACCAGACCCAGAACGAGTGCTAACACGAATATTACACTGATTGGCTGAGCGAATGCACGATAACTCATCAGGCATATTATACCTCAACGAGCAAGAGGCTAATAAGAGGGTTCATCTTCTCGCTATACTGGCTTCTTTGTTCCGGGCCTATATGGGAGCGGTCCTCTGATTGGTTTTCAGCGCCTGCTGGCATGAATTATGCAATTATGCGGCGCTGGCTATCTACGGATGGTGGCTTGTGGGCTAAGGATGGCATAGTCGCCCCTCGACCTTGAAAGCATGATTGAGCCAATGGAGGAAAGACATGGTTGTCTACCACTTCTCAGGGAAACTACGGCTGCTAACTCTGGCGCTCACCCTCGGCTTATCTCTCACGCTGGCGCTGCCCCTGACGGCCAGCGCCCACTCCCGCGACGGGAACCGGGACCGCTTCGAGCAGACGAATCTCGTCTCAGACATCAAAGGTCTCGCGCGGGTCTTCGACCCCAATCTGGTCAACCCCTGGGGCATCGTTGCTGTGCCCAACGATGGCCCCTTCTGGATTGCTGACAATGGCACGGGATTGTCGACCGTGTATGATGGCAGGGGTAACCCCTTCCCGCCGAAAACGCCGCTGGTTGTGACTATCCCGCCGCCCTCAAACGCTCCTCAGGGCGCAACCGCCGCACCCACTGGCATTGTCCTGAACACTGCCGACCCCGATGATGTTGTGGTCTCGAAAAATGGAAAGTCTGGCCCGGCCCGCTTTCTCTTCGCCACCGAGGATGGCACGATTTCCGGCTGGAATCCGAATGTGGACCCCACCAATGCCATCCTGAAGGTAGATAACGCGAACACGACTTCTGGTCCGGTGTACAAGGGGCTGGCCGAAGGCAGCAACCGTTCCGGCGACTTCCTGTTTGCCACCAATTTCCGGTTCGGCAGGGTCGATGTGTTCAACTCCCGGTTCAAACTGGTCAGCTTCTTCACTGATCCACAGTTGGCGAATGATTGCCCGATTGCCGGTCCTCCCAAGCAATGTTTCGCACCCTTTGGCATTCGCAACATTGGCGGCAAGCTCTTTGTGACCTTCGCGCTGCAAGATAGCAAACATCATGACGACGTAAACGGGGCTGGCAATGGCTTCGTGGATATCTTCAGCACCAGGGGCAAGCTCCTCCGGCGCTTGATCGCTCATGGCCCGGCGCAGTCGCCCCTGGATTCTCCCTGGGGTCTGGTGTTGGCCCCCGATCATTTTGGTCGGTTCAGTGGTGATCTGCTCGTGGGCAACTTCGGCGCTTTCAAAACCGGAAAGAATCCCAGCATCAATGCGTTCGACCTCAATGGCAATTTCCAGGGTAACCTCAAGGACGAGACTGGGCATCCGATTAGCATTGATGGGCTATGGGGCTTGAACTTCGGCGATGATGTTCTGCACGCTGACCCACACGCGCTCTACTTCACGGCTGGCATCAACGATGAGGCAGATGGCCTCTTCGGCAAGCTCACCCGCGACGATTAAGGTTAGCCGCTTTGCTCGGCAGGGGCGTCTGGTTTTCTGGCCCTGGGCTTTGTAGCGAAATCGATCAGCCAGGGAACCAGATGCTCCAGCCAGATGGTCAGGTGATAAAAGAGCGGCACGTAATAGACGTAGGGCTTGACCACCTCGCGGCGGGGATGCCGCGCCAGCCGGGCAATCGCGCGGGCAATCACCTCTGGCCCTGGCAAACCCTCGCGGCCATCGTCCGGGGAGCTATGGATGAAGCCGGGCGAGATGACCGACACCGAGACGCCGCTGCCCAGCAGTTCGCGCCGCAGCGCCAGCATGAAGCCGCGCAGCCCAAACTTTGTGCCGGAATAGAGCGGCGCGATAGCGATATGCCCCGCCACGGAGGCAACCGAGATGATGGCCCCGTGGCGGCGCGCCAGCATGTCCGGCAGCACGGCGCGCGAAAGCAGCATGGCGCTGAGCAGATTGACGTTGACCATCTGGGTAATGATGGCTGGCTCCGTCTCAGCCAGCATCTCACTCCTGCCGAACCCGGCATTGTTGACCAGAATGTCAATGCGGCCAAAGCGCTCGATGGTTTGCTCGACCAGGCGCGTAAGCTGCGCGGCGTCGGCCACATCGGTGGGGATGGCAACGGCCTCGCCGCCCGCCGCTTTGATGGCCTGCACCTGCGCGTCCAGTTCGTCAACCCGCCGCGCTGCCAGCACCACTCGCGCGCCCTGCCGGGCCAGTTCGCGGGCCGTGGCCGCGCCGATGCCTGAACTCGCGCCGGTCACAATGGCGACCTCGCCCGCCAGTGGTTGCTGCATTTGTGCGTTCATCATCTGTCGCATTGTTCCTCTGCTGATTGCTCAGCGCAGCGTTCGGCGTAACCCTGCGCCGAATGTCACTATGCTACCTTCTTCGTGCAGGCAAAAGATCGCTTGCCGTGTGGTTGGGAGCATTATACGCGATGCTTGTGTAATCCATCCCTGTGGATGGAAAGGAACCGTTCTATGGCTCAGCAGGTGGCAACCCAGACCCTCCCACCAGAAGTCTATCAACTCGCGGCGTACTATCAACTCGGCGCGCCAGCGGCGGAATATCGGCGCTGGCTCAGGCCAGCGGGGATTGTGACCAGCGTCCTCCTCGTCGTTGCAGGGTGCTTTTTCTTTTATCTCGCCTTCATTGGCACCGCTGATATTGTGCTGCCATTGCTGATCATCGGTGTCCTCTGGATTGGCTGCGCGCTGATCTGGCCGTGCATCTTTCTGCTCAACATGGACCATCGGGTCTACGTCTTCACCGAAGGACTGGCGCAGGTCAAGGGCAACCAGACGGATGTGCTGCGTTGGGATCAGGTGGTGTCGTTTGTGCAGAACGTTACCACGACAACCACTTTCTACGCTGTCATCCCGGTTGCCAGGGTCACCACCCACATCTACACCGTACAGCGGGCAGATGGGAAGACGCTGATCTTTCGTGACAATCTGTGCAAGGTCCAGAGCCTGGGCAATACAATTGGGCGCGCAACCGCCCAGCGCCTGACCCCCAAAGCCATTGCCGCCTACAACAGCGGCGCGCCGGTTGCCTTTGGCTCACTCATCATCAGCCAGCAAGGCATCAGCAAAGACCAGGTATTGCTCCCCTGGTATCAGTTCCAGAAGTACGAGATCAGCAATGGGCTGGTGATCATCCGGCAGCACGGCAGGCGCATCAGGTGGTCAGCTACCGCAGTAAGTATGATGCCCAATCTGCTGGTCTTTATCGCGCTGATGGATTACATTCGGCGCGGCCAGGGGCAGGGTCCGCGCTAGAAGCCCGGATACATTCAGTGTGTCACGTCGCGTTTGCGCAGCACCCAATAGCTGGCACCCACCAACACAATGCAATAGAGCAGCGCCACCAGCAAGCCCTGAAGCGGCGTGATGCCGCCCTGCACGATGGCGCTGCCGCTCCCGGCGCTGTTGCTGCTTCCGCCGCCCAGATCAAGCGGCGATTGGTTGACGCCGTTGAGCAGCCCATCCAGGTTTGGCCCCAGAAAGAACGCTGGAAGGCGCTCGAACACATTACTCACGGTTGAGCCGGTCAGCGCGCTCGCGATGATGACCACGATGGGGAGCGCGATGCTCTCGAAGATCAGGTATCCTAAAGAACCGGCAATGCCCACGGCGGTAGAACTGCTCAGCGTTGCCAGCAGCAGCGCGATCAGCGCATAGGCGAACAGGTGCAGCGAAAGCACCAGCCAGAACGCCACGAGTTGCAGCAGGCCACTGGCGGGAAGAGAGGGAAGTGATGCGCCCAGCGCCGGGCCAAGCGCCAGCCCGATCAACGCGCCAAGCAGGAGCATGAAACCGGCCACTGCCAGCGCCAGAATGGCAAGCGTGCCCACCTGCCCGGCCAGCAACTGCGCGCGGCTGACTCCGCGCGAAAGCGCCAGGCGCTGCGTGCCATAGGCATACTCGCTGCCAATCACCGTGCCCGCCAGAATGCACAGCAGAATCGTGCCCATAAAGCTAGTATAGCCGCCTACGGGCGCGAGGATGGTGGGAAAGCTCAAGAGTTGCAGATCAGAGTTCTTTGCAGATTGCGCTTGCTGCTGCGCATTCTGCGTGCTGGCCGGAGTGCAAGGGGCATTCGTGCCGGAGCCATCGCCGGTGGAGGAGGTGGCAACGGGCGAAGGGCAGTTTGCCGAAAACTCAGCAGAACTGATGCTGCTCACCGTGTTAACTACCAGCAGCAGCACCCCCAGCACCAGCAGCAGGCCCGCCAGCAAGATGCCCAGCAGGATTTTGCTCATCAGCCTGCGGCGCGCCAGCCGCAGATTCCAGCGCACCAGCCGCCAGGTATGGCCGAGCCAGCCGTCGGTGACGCTGGGCGCGGGGAAAGCGCTTTCTTGAGAGATGCCAGGCGTCATGCAATTTTCTCCTTACTCTTGGGGCGCAATGGTTGGTGAGCTAAACCCTGCGGGCGCAGCAAACGCTGGCGCGGGCGGCGCGTTCTGCCCTGCCGTGAGCGCCAGGAAGAATTGCTCCAGGCTGGCCTCGCGTCGGCGCACTTCGGCGGCATACACGCCCTGCGCGCCCAGGATGCCGTTGATGGCTGCGGCCTGTTCGGGAGGAGCGTCCACCAGCAGCAGCCAGCCTCCTGGCGGCGTCCACGCGCCCGGTTCCGGCTGAATGTAGCGGATGCCGCGCAGCCAGGGCGCTTCTGCTGTTCCCGTGAGCGCGTGCAAGACATTGGCCGCCTGTTGCAGCAGTTCCGGCTGCGCAAAGCCAAGCTGAATGCCGCCCTGCGCGGCCAGCAGTTGCTGCACCTCGCCCTGCGCGACCAGCGTCCCCCGGTTGAGGATGGCAACGCGCGTGCAGACTTGCTGAACTTCGTGCAGCAGGTGGCTGGAAAGTACGACGGTAATGCCCCGCTGCGCAAGCTGACCGATCAGCGCGCGCACCTCGACCATTCCGGCGGGGTCCAGCCCATTGGTCGGTTCGTCAAGGATAATCAGTTCGGGCTGCGTCAGCAGCGCGGCAGCAATGCCCAGGCGCTGCTTCATGCCCAGCGAATAGCGTTTATAGGCATCGCGGGCGCGCGGAGCCAACCCCACCTGAGTCAGCACCTCGTGGATGCGCATTTCGGTGGCCTCATTCAGCGGCAGCCCGGCGAACGTGGCAACGCCTTCCAGATTCTCGCGGCCATTCAGATACGGATAAAAGGCTGGCTGTTCGACGATAGCGCCGATGCGTTGCAGGGCAGCGCGGCGCAGCGCGTCATCCACCATATAGTCGCCAAAGAGGCTGATCTGCCCATCGGTGGGCCAGATGAGTCCCAAGATCATGCGCAGCGTGGTCGTCTTGCCGGAACCGTTTGGCCCCAGCAGGCCGAAGACATCCCCCTGGCGCACCTCTAAATTGAGGTCCTGGACGGCAGTGAGCTTGCCAAAACGCTTCGAGAGCCGCTCGGTGCGCAAGACAATCGGGCGGCTCGATGCGTCTGTGGGCGAAGCTGCCTGTGGCATAGATGCAACATCCATGTGGGCTGACACGCTCCCTTCTTCACCTGACGCTCAAGTGTGCTGCCAAACTCAACAGCGACGGGAGCCATTATATCACCTTCAGGCGGTCAGTCTATGTGCTGGTCCTGGTGGTTCTGAACTCAGCGGAAGGGTGAACCAGAAGGTGGACCCCAGCCCGGGCGTGCTGTCCACTCCCACTGCGCCGTGGTGCTCCGCGATGATTTGCTGGCAAAGATACAGGCCGATGCCCAGGCCCATGGAGGAGCCACGCTGCACCTCGATGCCTGGCGCGCGATAGAAGCAGTCCCAGATGTGGGTGTGTTCCGTTTCGGGGAGTCCCGGCCCGTGGTCGCGCACCCAGACGCGAACGTGTTCCCCTTCGATGGATGCGCCCACCGTAATGGGTGTTCCTTCTGGGGAAAACTTCATCGCGTTTGCCAGGTAGTTCTTGAGGACATCATCAATCTGGTGGATGTCTGCGGTGGCCTGTAGTGGTGTGCCAGGAGGTAAGAGCAGGTCAATGGTGGGGTAGGGCGCGCTGTGGCGCTGCTGTTCTACCCTGCTCTTGAGCAGAGCGCGCAGGTCTACCCCTTGCAGGCGACACATCGTCTGCTGCTCCATTTGCAGCCGCGCCAACTCCAGCAGATTATTGACCAACTGATTCAAGCGCCCCCAATATTCCAGGGCTGTGCCAACCTGCCTATTCCCCTGCTGCAAAAGGTTCTCCAGCCGCGTGCTGTCATCGGTGCCGTTCGTCTGCTTGCTCAGGAACGAGCGCTGCATCATTTGCAGTTGCAGTTGCAGCAGCGTCAGGGGGGTGCGCAGTTCGTGACTGGTGAGAATCAAGAAGGCGTCCATCTTCTGGCGCAGTTCGGCCTCTTCCTGGGCGCGCTGCTGGAGCATTCGGCGTTGGGCATCGTGATTGCTTATGACCAGCGTAATGAACAGCCCGCCGATCATAACCCCGCCGCTTTCGATCATATCAATCAGGTTTTTCCAAAGGAGCGCGAAGTGGGGCGGGTAGAGCACATAATAGAGCATTACCGTGCCGAACACGGTAGTAAAGAGCGCCGGTCCGGCTCCCCAGAGCAGGGCCACCGCCAGCACCAGGAGCGTGATGGGTAAGTCGATGATGGCAAAATCGGGAAAGAGATGGAGCAGCCCGGCATCCAGCAGCAGCGCCAGCCCCACCAGCGGCCCCACCAGCAGATACCCGACGAGCGGATACCGGAGGCATGCATGCATCCACCCCGGCGAGCGTGTATTCAGTTGAAACCACTGCAATACTGCTTGTATGACAGGGGATGCCTTGCGCTGGACGGGGAGGCTGGACCCAGCTTTCATAGAATATCTCTGCCTTCCGGGAGATCGGCGCAAATGCCCGCTATCACGAAAGTGTAGCATCACCCTGGGCGCTTTGTCTGTATATCCTGTTACAGAGAGGTCTTTTCGTCTTGCGGGGCCATGGGCAGGTCCGGCAAAAGATTGTGCGCGCCCGCGTCGGCTGCCAGCAAGACGCCGAAACGCCAGAGAAATGTGCTGCGCTCTCCCGCCGAGTTCTGCGCTGTAAACAGACACCCCTGCACTCCCTTGTTGCTGGAAATTTCCATGCTGATCACACCGATAGATGGGTTGAGAAGGTTCTGTTGCAGAATGGCGAAGCCGGTTTCGCAGAAGGCACTTTGCACTTCAGCATGCAGGTCAATGCCTGCGGCCAGATGCCAGCCGGTGGCATCGTAAACGAACCGGATTCTTGGCAGGAAGTATACCAGACCATTTGTCCGGCTTTGTGGGTAGGTCACGTTGCTGATAACGCGGCCTGTGCTGTCGGCAAACTGCCAGCGCAGCATGATGTTGAGCATGATATCCCAGGCTGGCTGGGCTGGCTTCGGGTTTCCTTGATCAAAGCCCACCGGACAGATGAGCTGCGTACAGCTAGAAACGGAGGGGAAGCTTGAGGGAGCCATTGCTGCCCCCTGCACAAACGTGGCGCTGGCTTGCAGCGGAGCGGCGGCGCGCTGACTGGAGATGAATCCCCCAAAGATGGTAAACGACGTTGGAATATAGTCCCCAGGCTGCGCCGTCAACTGCTGGGCTTGTTCCACCTGCTGCATGATCGGTGCGATGATCTGGTTTTGCTGTGCTGGGAGCAGATCATCGGGCGTGAAGAATGCGCCGATCACATAAGGTGGACCATTGGGGGCGCTGGTGATCGTAAACAGGCAGTGGGTGGTATCGGTTTTGGTGAGCAACCCCTGGAATTGGCAGGTCTTCGGGCGGAACAGCGGCGCGCTGATGGTCACCGTGTCGCGTTGCAGATAGGCCGAGACCACCAGTGGCAGCGGTCCAGTCAGCTTCTTGCCGTTGAGCGTCACCGTGGCGTTGGTGACATTGCTCACCAGCAGCGCTGAAATCGCAATCAACGGCTCGCTCGGCTGGGGCGTTGGATGCCTGCCTGGGCCGATGCTGTTCCACAGCACGGCTGAAGCCACAACAATTGCGAGCACGAAGAGCGCGATCTGCGCGAGGCGCTTGCGTGGGGAGGGCGGGCTGGCGCTGCGGCTCTCCAGATCGGTGAGGGGCAGCCGCTCGGCCACCGGATCATCTTCGGCAATGGGCGAGGGGTCATCGGGCATTTCTGGCATGGCGGGCCTCCTTCCTGCTGTGCTGGCGCCATCATAGCATAGGAGCGCTGGGTAGTGCAACGGCTGAGCCTATCAGCGCCTCTCCTCTGTCGCAAACATGACACTAGGATGCAGCGCGTCGTTGTTTTCAACAATGGCGTTGGCGTGTTGCTCTGGCCTGGCTTCCTCCAGATACAGGCGTTGGCCGGGGTAGTAACGCTGGAGGTAGCGCTGCCGGACAACTTCGCCTGAACCGAACAAGGACACGTCGCGCTGCAAGGCGCGCAGCAAGCCAACCTCAAAATCTATCTTGACGAATATCGTATAGTCCCACAGGTCGGCCAGTTCCGGGCGCAGCAAAAAGACGCCATCGACGAGCAGCAGCGCGTTCTCTGGCGCCTCTTCCGCTGGTGCCGCAAGCGGCGAGTCGCTGGGAGCGTCGAAGATGGCGCGCCGAAAACGCCTGCTGCCCCCAGGCCCCAGCGGCAACAGCAGCGCTTCCCGCAGTGCCGCGTAATCAAACGAATCCCCGTAATAGCCCAATGGCGAATCTGCGCCGCGTTGGTAGCGCTCGGCGCGGGGCCGGTGAAAGCCATCAATCGAAGCGCGAATGACGACCCTGCCTCGCGCCACAAGGGTCTCGGCCAGCGCGTCGGCCAGCGTCGTTTTGCCCGCGGCATCAATCCCATCGATAGCGACCCTGACCGGATGAGGTTGCTGCATCGCGGCGATGCGGTCTGCCAATGCTTCAAGGATGCGCTGTCTGCTCATCGCGCGCAGTATAGCATACCTGCTGGCGTTCGGCCTGCTTCTCCTTGCAGCCGGAATAAGGTACAATACAAGTATCCTACCCGCGAAGGAGCAGCTTCATGCAGCCATCCGTCACGTCCTCCGATGCGTGTCCGCCCGAACCCACCACAACCCTCACCACCAGCCCCAAGACCGGCGGCGCATCGGCGATCATCGGCGCAGCGATGGCGATTGTCGCGGCGATGATGTGGGGCACGAATGGGGTCATCTCCAGCTTTCTCTTTGAGCTGGGCATCACGCCGCTGACGCTGGTGGAGGCGCGTTCGATCATCACGGCGGTGGGCATGGGTGGCTTGCTGCTGTGCGTGGGACGGTCCCGGCTGCGCGTGAAGCGACAGGATGTGCCGCTGCTGGCGCTCTTTGGGCTGGCGCTGGCGGTGGTCACCTACTCCTATTTTCTGGCGGTGCAGCATCTGCCGGTGGCGATTGCCGTCATGATTCAATATACCGGGCCAACGCTCATTGCGCTCTACAGCGCCATGGTGCAGCGCCGCATGCCGCCGCCGCGCATCTGGCTTGCGCTGGCCCTGACGCTGGTGGGCATTGCCTTGCTGGCCGGGCTGGCCGATCTGCTGGGTGGCTCGTCGGCCAGCGGCGTCACGCTGCTGGGTGTGCTGATCGCTGCCGTTTCAGCGTTCATCATGGCCTTTTATATTCTGGTTGGCGAACGCCTGGGCAAGCGTTTGCATCCCCAGACCAGCGTCTTTTATGGCTTCGCGCAGGCAGCCTTGATCTGGTTGATTATCCAGCCGCCCTGGCAGTTTCAGTCAGCCGCGCTCGCGCCCGCCGCGCTGCCGCTGGTGCTGGCCGTGGGCGTCATCGGCACACTGCTGCCCTTTGGCCTCTTCCTGGCGGCCATCAATCGGCTGGATGCCACGCGCGCGGCCATCCTGGCGACGGTTGAGCCGGTGACGGCGGCGCTGCTCAGTTGGGTCTTGCTGGGCCAGCGCCTGGACCTCTGGCAGTTGGTGGGCGCGGCCCTGGTGCTGGTTGGTGTCACGGTGGTGCAATTGAAACGCTGAACGGCCCTATTCGCGCACCTCGTTGTACAGGATGGTCACGCTGCCGGGTGTCCCTTCTAGCGTATAGGTTAGCCCTTGCTTAACCAGGCAGTGGAAATGGAAGAGCGTTCCGGGCCGATATAGTTATGCTGGAAGTGTTGGGCCTCTTCCTGCGCCAGACTCAGCACTTTGCGCGCCTCTGGGGTGAAGCGATCAAATCGATCACGCATATTCACTGCAAGCCTTCTTGTCAGACCGGCGGCGTCTCGGATGCCGTTGGAATGTCAGCATACAAAATGGTGACGCTGCCGGGCGTGCCGGTGAGGGTATAGGCCAGCCCATCCTCCATGAGACAATGAAAAGGAAAGTACGCGCCGGTGGCAGGATTGCTGATGACGCCGATTTTGGGCGCGTCGGCGGCCATACCTTGATAGAGGGTGAGAATGAATGCGCCACCTGTGTTGACAGTCACCCAGCCCAGCAGCGTGGTTGCGCCGCCCTGCCCCAGCGCCCTCTTGCCAATGGGCGTCTTGTCGGGCGCTTCGCCGGTGATATGGTAGGGCTGATAAGCAAAGTGTAATGGTCGTCCAATCCATCTGGGCTGCGCTGCGGTGGATGTTGATTCTTGAACGGCTGCGTGGGCAGTGCTGCCCAGGCCCATCACCTGAATGGTCTGCGCGCGTGCCCGTTCCTGATCGATGCCCAGGCTGGTCAGCACGCCAGCGGCAATGCCTTCGCTCTCACGCAGCAGCCCCAGCAGCAGATGTTCAGTGCCAACATGCCCATAGTTCAGCCGCCGCGATTCATCAGCCGTCAGTTCAATAGCTTTCTTGGCGTGCGCCGTCAGGCCGATTTCGCCAGGAGTGGCCTCATCACCCTGGCGCAGCGCAGTCTCGACCGCCTGGCGCGCTACGTCCATGTCCACATCCAGCCCTTTCAGCACCGCCGCCGCGCCACCCTGGCTTTCGCGGAGCAGCCCCAGCAGTATATGCCCGGTGCCGATGTGGCTCTGGTTGAGTCGGACCGCCTCTTCATTCGCCCGGCTGAGTACCTTCCTGGCGCGCTCAGTGAACTTGACAAAGTGATCTCCTGCCTGCATGGCAAGCACCTCCGTGTAGAAGTGGGCGTGTTACGCCTGCTGGTCAGCATGCTCCAATAATTCGATGCGGTTGCCCCAGGGGTCAGCAATATAGAAGCGGTTCCAGCCTGGCAGCGGCTCATCTTCGCTGATGGGCACGTTGGCTGCCGCCAGCCGGGCGCGCCAGCCGTCCAGCCCGCGCACCTCCAGCGCCGGATGCCCCTTGCGGCGCGGCTCGAAGTTCGCGACTACGCCGATATGAATCTGCTGCGCGCCGCAGGCGAACCAGACGCCGCCGCGCCCTTGAAGATTGGCGGGCTTGGTGATCTCTGGCAGCCCCAGCAGATCGCCAAAAAACGCCCGCGCGGCCTGCTCGCATTCGGCAGGCGCTTCGATTTGGATGTGGTTCAGGCCCACGACAACGCACGCTTCTTCAGCCATGACGATGCTCCACCTTCTGTGATACGATTAGCGCGGCGCTGGGGTCGTCGGCTGCACACTCACGGAAAGGCACGCGGCCACTCCGCTGAGCAGTTCCGCCCATTGCGTGCTCATCTGTCTGCGCATAGCTTTTCTCCTTGCTTGTAAAGCAGAGCCATCTAATACTCAAAAGCGAGCACATTCTCAGAAAATCGCTGTGTCATGTTGTTATGAGCGTAGCCCATTTCGTCTGAAGCGTCAAGGGGCCGCTTGCTATTCCTATGAGGAGAACCAACGTATGCCATTCACGTTTCGGCTGATGGATGAGTCGGACGCCAGGGCCATTCAGTCCTGGCGCTATGAGGGCGAGTACGCGGTGTATAACGCTGGCGCTGACGGTGATGATGGCTTCACCGAAATGCTGGACCGCCGCAGCCCGTATTACGCTGTGCGCGACGAGCGTGGCGAGTTGATCGGCTTCTTTTGTTACGGCACATCCGCTTCCATCGGCGGCAGCGCCGAGCCGGGAATATACACAGAAGATCGTCGTGTGCTGATTGGCCTGGGCCTGCGCCCTGACCTGACAGGCAAAGGGTTGGGGCTGGATTTTGTCAACGCTGGCCTGGCGTTTGGCAAAGAGCAGTTTGCCCCAGCAACCTTTGGCCTTTATGTGATGACGTTCAACCAGCGCGCCATTCGTGTCTACGAGCGGGCAGGCTTTCAGCCGGTGCGCGAGGTCATCCAGCACGGCCCGCAGGGCGAGCGCCCGTTTCTGGAGATGCGCCGGAATGGCTAGCATGCTGGCTTCGCTCTGGCAGGGTTCATGCAACGCAGGAGGGGATGAGGTCGGCACTGCCCAGCAGCAGCATAAGCTCTTCTTATGTTCCTGGGCGGTGTGATCCAGGCTGAGAGGAGGGTCGTGATGGCAACGCGGATTATGGTGATAAATGATACACAAGAAATCCTGGAATTGTTCGATGAACTCCTGAGCGGAGAAGGCTACGAAGTTGTGCTCTATTCTCAGGCCATCCAGGATATGTCGGAGATTGAACGTATCAAGCCTGATCTGATTATCGTCGATTACATCATGGGAGGTGAGAAGAGCGGCTGGCAGATGGTGCAGAAGCTGCGCATGCGCCGCGCGACCGCGAAAATCCCGTTGATTATCTGCACCGCAGCGATCAGAGAGGTCCGCGAAATCGAAGGCTTCTTACGCATGAAGGGCATTGGCCTGGTGCCGAAGCCTTTCGATATTGATGATTTGCTGGAATCCGTGTGCACGGCGCTCCAGACTGCTGGCTCTTCAGCCGCTCTCGTCGATCCTCCCCAGGAGGGTGAGCCAGACCCTTGATGCCTGCGAGGCGACCTGGCCCTCATTTCGCGCCGAGCAGCAGCGTGGCGGCATATTCCAGGTGCCAGATCAACAGCCCCAGCGCCACCAGACTGATGAGCAGATGGATGCGCCGCCAGACGCGCACCAGTTGCAGATAGAACTGCTCGCGGCCCATCGCCCGTTGAATGCCAGCCGCCTGGCGCGCCAGCGCTCCGGTGCTCTGGCGCGTGGCCGGAGTATATGGCCCGCGCGGCACGGCCAGCGGGCCGGAAAGCTGCTTCAGGTTCAGGATGGGGCCGCTTTCGCCGCGCACACCCTGGCGCAGCAGGTGGGGAATCTGGTCCACTTCGGGGTCCAGATCATAATAGGCCAGGTCCCAGGGTGTGCCGCGAGCGCCCTGCTCTTGCAGCGCCTGGCGACGGGCGCGCTCGTCATCGGCGATGGCGGCAAGTTCTTCTTCCAGGTCATCCAGGCGGTCTTCACCTGAAGCGCTGAGCGCGTGCAGCGCGGCGTTGGCGGCCAGCCGAGGGCTGAAGCGGTCCAGCACGCGCCCGATGATGCCGCTGACCACGATGCCGATCAGCCCATAGAGCGCGTACGTGCCGCTGCGTGGGTTGAAGTTGCCAGCAGAGTGCATCAAGATCAAGAGCAGGCCGAGCAACCCTCCGGCCATGTGCCAGGCCAGGAAGGTATGCAGCCGCCCCGGCCATCGCCGTCCCACGCGCTTACGCAGCGCGTAGCCCACGGCCACCCAGAGCAGCAGCGCAGTGCCCGCGATGGCAAAGCCATAGCCATACATGCTGTCGGGCGCGACATCCCTGGTGCGCAGATACATCGTATACAGATAGGCCAGGCCGATGCCCGCGGCGGTGCAAATCCAGGCGGCGGCCCACTGCGCCCCTGAAAGGCGCACCGCCAGCAAGGGATAGCGCATCGGCTCAGTATGGCTCGTCGTCCTCATCTTCCCAGCCTCGCGCGGCCCAGGTACGATAGTCATATACTCTCGGTTCCTTCTTGCGGGAGCCGCGTTTCTGGAATGTCGGGCCATAGAAATCCTCCGAAGCGTCTTCTTCAGGCTCGTCGGCGGCCTGGCCGTTGAGCAGACGCATCTTGAGCCACATCATCATGGAATCGCGGTGCAGCCCCACCGGGCAGACGGGCACGCACGCGCCGCATTGATAGCAGCTTTGGGCAAAGCGCATTACCGCCGACGAGATGGAACCCTCCAGCGTCTGGCGGTTGAGCGCTTCAATGGTGATCGGCCTATCTAACGCCGGGCAGGCGGTCAGGCACTCATTGCAACGAATGCAGGCGGCCAATTCGTCGGCCACCTGGGAAGCAGGCCGAGGCATGATGTCCACTCCTTAGGCAATGGCGGTTAGCAAGCCACGGCTCCTGCCAGAACGCGCAGGGGTCGCCAGCGCGGCGCTGTGTCCGCTTTGCAGCGCGTGGAGTCGGCTTCTGGTGAAGAACGAGCGCACATCAAAGCCCTCCAGCAAGAGCTGACGCTTGATCTCTTTGATGTTGATTTGCTCATCGATCAGCCGCTTAATCGCCAGGCCGCCGGGCTGGCGTTCGCCCAACGCCAGATAGCCGATGAGCCGGTTATCCTGTACGACCAGCCGCCGATAGAACCGGGATGAGCCGCTGGAGATGACTTCGTTGTCTCGGTTATCGCGCTCCGAAAGCATGGGTGCGCCCGCCGCCAGCACGCCCATCTCGCCCATCTGGGTGGCATGCCAGAAACAGCCCAGCACTCCAGCCTCTGCGGCTGCCGGGATGCGCGCGCCGGTCAGAGAAGCTGCGGCCAGCCGTCCCTGATGAAACGCCGCATACCACTGTGCGCGCGGGGCATAACGCCCGGTCTGGGGGTCGAGGATGGAGGCCACGTCGCCCGCCGCAAAGACATCTTTGACGGCGGTTTGCAGGCGCTCGTTCACTTTCAGCCCGTGTTTGGTGGAAAGCGAAACGCCGGTCCCATCGGCCAGTTCCGTGGCAGGCGCGGTGCCCGTGCAGACGGCAACGATCTGGCACGGGATAAACTCCTCATTTTTCGTGACCACGCCCGCCACCGAGCCGATGCGCCCGACGATGCCCGCCACTTCGGTTTCCAGGCGCACATCCACGCCCAACCGCTGGATATGGCGCAGGAGCATCTGCGAAGCCACCTCGTCGATCATCTGCGACAGGAAGCTTTCCCCGCGAATCAGCCAGGTGACGCGCACCTTCCAGTGACGCAGCAAAATGGCCGTTTCGGCGGCATGATAGCCGCCGCCGATGACCACCACCGACGAGACTTCCAGCAGCCGACGACGCAGGTCCAGATAATCCTCCAGGCGATGGAGGGTCAGCACGCCGTCGAAATCGCGGCCAGGGCACGAGGCGGGCAGGCCCGCCGGATGCGCGCCGGTTGCCAACAGCAAGCGCCCATACTTGATCTTTTGCCCATCGGAAAGCTGCACCTGCCGCGTCGTGGTGTCCAGCTTATCGGCGCGCAGATTCACGATGCCGATGCCTGCCTGGCGTTCGGTTCCGGCTGGATAGGCCAGCAGTTGGTCAAGTTCAAGCTGCCCGGCCCCAAACTGCTTGAGTGCAGGCGTATTGATGGTGGGATGATTTTGCTCGGTGACGATGAGAATATCGGCGTCCGGCGCGTAGCGGCGCGCTTCCACCGAAGCCGCCAGCCCGGCAATGCCGTTGCCGACCACCAGCACATCAGCGTAGCCCGCCCGCAGCGCGTGCTGAGCCAACGGGCCGGAGGCGCGTGCTGCTGCGGCTGCCTGGCTTCGATCTTCCAACGCCGGAAGCTTGAACGTGCTCAGGTGTTGAAACTGCGGCTTTCTTTCCATGCGCGCCCTCCTGTTCAATCAGCTTTCCATGCGAGGAACGCTCCGCGCTGCCGATTATGAAGTTGGTAGTAAACATCGGTGGCCGCGTGCTCACGCTGGTGGCGGCGCAGATGGTCGAGCGAAATGGGCGCGCCGGGCGCGATGGCGAACCAGAGTGGGCTGTTATACTCCGGCGTCTGAACGGCAAATGTTCCATTGGTCCTCACTGCGACGACGACTCCGTGGACGTGCGCCAGATTGGCGGGAACGGCTGGCTCCAATGCTCGCAGCCCCAGCACCCCGCCAATGGTTCCGACGCCAATGAACGCCAGCAGCACCACCCAGGCCGCGAGTCGCGGATAGTGTGCAAACACGTTGCTTCCTCACTTTCCGGGACAGTTGATGATGATCTGGTTGGTGTTGGCGTCATACGTGACCTGGCACGTGACGGTAATCGTCGTTGAGCCGGAGCAGTTTGTAACGGTGACGCCGTTGATGACACAGGTGGGCGTATTGCCCGTGCCGCCCGTGCCACCGGTCCCGCCTGTGCCGCCGTTGTTGCCGCCACCGTTATTGCCGCCGTTCCCGCCGTTGTTGCCACCGCCATTGTTGCCGCCACCGTTATTGCCGCCGCCATTGTTCTGACCGTTATTGAGATTGATGGTGGCGCTGATGGTCACGCCGTTGCCATCCATCTGTGTGGTGATGGGGCTTTGCATGTTCAGCAGTCCGGAGCAGTTCAGGTTGTCGGGGCCAAAGGAAGCGTTGAAGCGCTGTGCCAGGAACGTAAAGAGGTTGTTGGCCGCAGCAGGGTCGGGCGACGGGCGGTTGATGGTAAATTGCATATCCGTTTGCAGGCGCGCGGGCGCAAGCTGCAACATATTCTGGCAGAAGGTCTTGGTACTGGCCTGGCTTTGATACCGGGCGGGCACCTGATCGACGCCCACGCGATAGAGGTTGGTTTTTTGCAGGCTCTGGTTGCCGTTCACCAGCACCATCGGGTCGCCCATCGGAACGAGCGCGACGGGGTTCTGCTGATCGGCTGCTGCCTGCAACTCGTTCAGCGGCAGCGCGGGAACCAGGTTCCCGCCATCTGCCAGGTCGGGGGCCGTCCAGGGCTTGCAGCCCAGCGCGCCATCCAGGGCGACGGAAAGCAACCGCTCGTCGCTCCCGTTGGTTTGTGTCTGTGTGTTTGCCAGCGCCGCCTGATTTGCGGCGGTATTTTGCGCCACCTGTCCATCGGTAGTAATCAAATAGGTGGTGGTGACGTTATCGCTGGGGTCTTGATCGACCACTGAGAAATCGCGGGTGCTGGGGCAGGGCAGGCCATCATTACCTGTGCCAAGCGCGGGCACGGTAATCTTGCCCTGGCGAATCAGCCGGTTGGCGACCAGGAAGAACATGGGCGCGTTGCAATAAGAAACCTGGCCGAAGACCGAGTTACCCAGCCCATCGACACAGTTGCCATTCGCCCCGCCTTTCAGGCGAAGCGTCGTGCCATCAGAGCCGAACCAGAGGGCCACAATGGCGTTGGCCGGAAGTGTTGGAACCACTGGCGCGGCTGCTGGTTGTGTCCCTTTGTCGATGACCAGCGGGTTATAGATGGAAATCTTCCCGGTGGCCGGGTCCAGCACCGCGCCCTGCGCAAAGGCTGCCTGCGCGGCGTTGCTTTCATTGCAGGGGCCTTGGTTGGGGTCGGTCGCTTCTAGTTGAAAGGGCGTTGACAAACCCCTTGCGCTCAGCGGATTGCGTGGCAGAATCAGCGTGCAGTCCGGGTTCGGGGTGTTGTCGGCAGCGCGCGTCACCATCAGATGCCCAAAGCTGATGGCCCCAATGGCGGTGCCCACCAGCAGGACCAGCAGCGCCACCGACACGGTGGTTTTGGTCAGAAACCTTCTTCGCCGCGGCCTCTCCTCCAGCCCGTCCAGGTCTGGACGCTGCGGTCTCCTGACCGTAGACAGCCCTGTCTCCGAAAGACGCATGGCGCGTTCTCCTCTCTGTGCACGGGTAAAGAGACACGGTTGAGATTCCTTCACCGGAACCTCAGGTTCTTTACCTAATCTCCTCAGTACGATTGCAAGCGTAGCATGGAGGGGTTCACCGTGTACAGAAAAGCCGGGCTATTTTAGGACCAAAGTACCAAATGAGCGCCCGTTTTGCTGCCTGGATGTTACTTTGGGGGCTTTCAAGCGTCTTAGCGACGGCAAATCGAGAGGAAAGCTATAGAGCAAGCAGGCGTATTTCTTGGAGAGGGAAAGCGCGCGTCCAGTGCCACGCTTTTGATATACCTAGCGTACTTGCTGCTGGCGGATGTGTCAATCTTTTTAGGAGTTTTGGGCGGGAGGGAAAGTCCAGGCAGGTGGAACGTTCCACCTGCCTGGGGTGTGCTCATTGCCGCTGGCGCGCAGCGGGTTAGGTGTCTGATGTGGTTAAGAGGTGCTGCCGGACCAGGTTCCTTTTTCCGCGTTTGTGTGTAGATTCCCGTCCTTGTTACAGGTATACTGAATCGTGTCGGCGCTGTAGGTGCCGCTGATCGCGGTGGCAGAGCTGAAGGTGCCATCCAGTTGCGTGTAGACATAGGGCGTATTGGCTTTACACACTCGGCCACTGGTGTAGGTCAGCGTATCGCTGGTAGTAGTCTCGGTATAGCTCAGCTTCCCAGCCTTATAGCTTCCAGTACACTTCCAGACGAAGACCTCCTGGTAGTTTCCGATGTTATCGGAGCCAGTGTAGGTATGTGGCTGGCCGTCATCATTTGCCGCCCAGCAGACCTGCTGGTTGGCCGCAGCCGTTCCGTGAACCGACAGGGTCAGATTAAACGTGCCCAGGGATTCACCCGTCGTGGCGTCCTGGCGCGTCACTTTCACAACGATATTCAAGTCGCTGCCGTCGGTTGGCGCACCGTTCGGGCCGGGCGTGCCAGCTTCGCCCGGGTTCACCACGTCAATCTGAGCGCCTGTCTGCGTGGTGTTGTTGCTGCCATCTTTGGCGGTCAGTGTATGCTGCCCAACGGCCCACTTCGCGCTCACCGTCAGGGTCGCGGTCACGTTGCCGCCGCCGTCGCTCTGGGCGGTCTGGCTGTCGGGCGCGATCTGCTCATCCAGCAGGAAGGTAATCGCCGAGTTGCTAGAAAAGTGCTGGCCTGTTACCTGAAGCTTCGTGGAGGCTGCGCCCGCCGGAATGGCCCCCGCCTGATATTGACTGGTGACGTTGATGGTCGGTTTGGGCTTGGACAGCAGAAACACAGCCACGCCCCCGCCAGCCAGGGCGACGATAATCACGACGACCAGCACAATCAGCCCCACCCTGACACCGCCCCGCGACTGCTGCGTAGGTGGCTGAGACGACCCTGGCGGCGGGAAGGGTGGCTGGCTGCCCGCATAAGCAGGCGCGGTGCCTGGCTGGGGCTGGCTGCCAGCATAATAGCTGGAACTGCCCGTATAAGGCGGTGGTGGCTGCGCCGTGAAGTCATAGCGCGGGGAACCACTGTAACCGCCAGTGCCGCTGTAGCTGCCGCTGCTGCCATAGGCGCCGCTGCCTGGGGGTGGCCCATAGGGGCTGCTCGCTGAGCCTGGCGGAGCCGGTGGAGGCGGCGGCGGGCTATAGGGGTCGGAGCCGTAAGACGTCTGTGGGGCGCTGGAAAGGGCCAAACCGCAATTGCCACAGGTCAGCGTGCCTGGAGGGTTGGGGTATTGGCAGCGCGGACAGCGCTGGTCGGCTGAATAGAACGACATCCAGGTCTCCTTTGGGATGCTAGCCAGGAATATCCTGATAAACGTTTCGAGTATAGCTGAGTTGCTGCTTCCCTGTCAAGGGCCGCGTTGGCTGCGCGCGAGCGAGGCGCAGCCACGCTATGTTCTTCTCTTTCTCTTCGCCAGACGCGGAAGTAGCCTTCGTGAACTTTTTCACCTTTTCGCGCTACATACAGCACAGAAGTTTGCAGCGCAGGAAATCATCTGTGGACGAAGCGATTACGCCACAACCGAAGAGTCTTTGTGATGACGCTGAGCGCGCGCTGCTTGCCAGGATTGCCAGGGGCGAGCAGGAGGCGTTGGTAGCCCTCTATCAGCGCTATCAGCGCCCGCTCTTTGTTTATCTGCTGCGCCTGCTGCGCGATGAAGGGCTGGCCGAAGAGGTCTTGCAAGATGTGCTCGTCGCCATCTGGCAGGGCGCGGCCCAGTTTGCCGGGCGCTCGCGGGTCAGCACCTGGGTCTTTGGCATCGCGCATCATCAGGCCGCGCAGTCGGCGCGTCGTCGGGCGCTCCCGTTGGTCTCTCCAGAGGAATATACGGAACTGAGTGACGACGACCAGCACGCCGAGCGTGTGACCTTCGCCCTGGCCTTGCAAGAAGACATCGCCTTTGCGCTGGAGCAGCTTTCGCCCATCCATCGCGAGGCGCTGGAGTTAGTGCTGGCGCATGGCTTTTCGTATGAAGAAGTCGCCATGATTACCGCTGTGCCGGTTGGCACGGTCAAGAGCCGCGTGAATCAAGCGCGCCGCCTGATGCAGCGGGCGCTGGTGGAGCGAGGCTGGCGAGAGGGAGCGTCGTTATGAGCACGTATCCATCAAATCAGCCCGATGACGCGCCGGAGTGGGAGGCGTTGCGCCAGGCGATGATTGCCAGCAATGCGCGCCTGCCCGACCCTTCGCCGCTGGCACTGCAACGCGCTCTGGCACGCATCGACGCGCTGCCAGCGCGGAGCGCGCAGCAGGCGCAGCGCCCGATTATCCTGGCCGATGGCTGGCGCGCCAATCCGCTGGGCGGGCTGCTCTTGCTCCTCCGGCGGCAGCTTCCGTTGATCGGGCAGGGCATCTGGGCAGCGTCGCTGATTGTGCTGCTGATGGGCATGGTCCTGACCTATCTGTTCCCTCGCGCGGGCGGTCCCAGCATCGATATGCTGGCGCTGGCCGCGCCGCTGGTGGCAGCGGCAGGTATCGCGCTGCTGTATGGCCCCGAAAACGATCCGGCGGCGGAGATGGAATATGCCACGCCCATCTCGCCCGCGTTGATCTTGCTGGCTCGGCTGGTGCTGGTCTACAGCTACAATCTGGCGCTGGCGCTGGCGACGAGCGTGCTGCTCTGGCTGCTGCTGGGCGGTGTCGCGCTCTGGCCGCTGATTCTTTCCTGGCTCGCGCCCATGCTTTTCCTGAGCGCGCTGGCGCTGGCGCTTTCGGTCATCTGGAACAGCCAGGCAGCCATCATCGCGGCCTTCAGCGTCTGGGGCTTCCATATCTTTGGCGAGGCCCACAGCCCGCTGCTGGCCTTCTCGGACTTCTCCAGCGCGTTGTGGTCCAATCAAACGGTGTTGATCGCGCTGGCGCTGGCCTGCCTGGCGCTGGCGTTCTTGCGCGTTTTCCGACAGGAGCAGCGTTATGCGTGAAATGTCTGGTGTGCTTCGCTATGAATATGTGATGCAGATTCGCCGTTGGGGCCTCTGGATCAGTTCAATTGTCCTGAGCGGGCTGATCTACTTCTTTGTCCTGCAAAAGCCGCCGACGCAGCCCTGGCCGGTGGCGATTGATCTGGTTGCGCCGCTCAACATTCTGGCGCCAATTGCCGCCGGAATCCTGGTGGCAGACCGCTTCCCGCGTGATTTTCATCTGGGCGTGAACGAGGTGCTGAACGTCTCGCTGCCGTCGTCGCGCCCACTGGTGCTGGGCAAGTACCTTGGCTCGCTGCTGGCGGTGCTCACGCCGTCGATGCTGCTGATGCTGGCGCTGCTGGTCTATCTGGTGTTGCGCTTGCAGATGGGCGCGCTCTTCTGGATGACGCCGCTGGTCGCCCTGGGAACTCTTGTGCCCGCCTGGCTCTTCTTTGTTGCCTGGTCGTTGATCTTTTCGCTGGTGCTGCCCTTGCGCCTCTATCAGGTGCTCTTCGCGGGCTTCTGGATGTGGGCAGTTGCCGTCGGCCCGACTCGCCTGCCGACCATCAACTGGACCATTCTGGAAGTGCAGGGCGATTATGCCGACCATGCGTTTTTCCACGATACCGGGGACATGTACGCCCATTTTCACCCGCCTGCCACGCCCGGCTGGGCGCTGGTGAATATGGGGATTATCCTTGGCCTGACGCTCGTCGCCCTCCTGCTGATGCCGCTGGTGCTGCGCTGGCGCGAGGGGCGGGCCGCATAGCCCGCCCGCCTGCGTGGCAGAGAGGAGTCTGGGTATGCCTGAAACTTTCGCGGTCTTCCGCTATGAGTATCTGATGCAAATTCGTCGGCCTGGCCTCTGGATCAGCCTGGTCCTGACCACGGGAGTATTTTTCTTGCTGCTGTTCGGTGACAGGCAGAAAGCGCTGGTCCTCGCCAGCCAGCCCTGGAAGCTATCGACCAGCCTGATCGAGGAGTTCGCTCTCTTTGCGCCCGTGGCGGCAGGCATCCTGGCGGCTGACCGCTTCAGCCGTGATCGCGTGCTGGGAACAGGGGAACTGATTAACAGTTCCCTGGCGCTCAAAGGGCCGCTGGTGTTGGGCAAATATGCCGGTTCGGTGCTGGCGATCTTGACGCCGCCGTTCATCCTGCTGGTGGGCGAACTGGTCGCTATGGTGGTGTATTATCAGCAGCCCGCGCTCTTCCTGACCGCGCCGGTGGTGCTGCTGGCGGTGGTGGTGCCCTCGTGGCTCTTTGTGGTCGCCTGGTCGCTGGTCTTTCCGCTGATTATGCCGCTGCGGCTCTATCAAGTGCTCTTTGCGGGCTTCTGGATGTGGGCAGCCGCCGTGCCGCCAAACCGCCTGCCGACCATCAACTTTAGCATTTTGAGCGTGACGGGCCAGTATGCCCATTATGCCCTCTTTCTCAATGACCCAACGGGGTCTAGCTATATGCGCCCGCCCGCAACGGTGGGCTGGGCCATCTTCAATATGGGCCTGGTGGTGGGGCTGAGTATCGCGGCGCTGGCGCTGGTTCCAGTGGTGCTGTGCTGGCAGGAGCAAAAACAATGACAACCTTGCGTTACCATCTGAAACTGCTGAACTATGACTATCTCTTGATTACTGGCATCGTCTGGGCGCTGGGCGCGTTCCTGTCGTGGTTTACCTATCACACCTTCAACCAGGGCGACATGACCATCAGCATCCTGGAACTGATCTTCCCGGTGCCGGTGGCTGTGCTGGCAAGCGCGGCCTTTGCCGGTGACCCCGCCCGCGAGGTGGTCTGCACGGCAGAGCGCCCTGTCTGGCGGATTGTGGCCTCGCGCATCGCCATTGTGCTGGCGCTGCTGGTGGCGATGGCGCTGCTTTTCGACGCCTATCTGGCCGTGCTGCGCATTCCGCTGCCTGGCGATGGCGGCTGGCTGGAGCAGCAGCTTGTCTGGCTTTCGCCCGCGCTGGTGCTGGTCTTCGCGTCGCTGCTGGCTTCGCTCTGGAGCCGTTCGGCCACAGTGGGCGCGGCAGTGGCTGTGGGCATCTGGCTGCTGGAGATTGTGCTGCATCAACTGCTGACGGATGAGATCGTGCTGCACGGCGGCTGGCTCGACGCCAGCCAGCGCATCTTTCTCTTTGCGACACTGTGGGAAAAGGGCGCGCCGTACTGGCTCTTGAATCGTGAAATCTTGATCGGCATTGCCGCCGCGCTGGCTGTCGCCTGCCTCTGGCGCATGAGCCGTACTGAATGGCTGCTTGGAGGAGAATAACATGCAGATTCACCTTGACCATCTGACGAAAACCTATTCCGGCCAGGTGCGGGCCGTGCGCGGCGTAGACCTGACCATCCAGCCAGGGCTGATCGGCCTGCTGGGGCCGAACGGCGCGGGCAAAACGACGCTGATGCGCATCCTGGCGACCTTGCTGACGCCCACCGAGGGCACGGCGCATATCGGCCCCTATGATGTGCGCTCGGCGTCGGACCGTCGCCAGATCAAGCGCCTGCTGGGCTATCTGCCGCAGGAGCTTGGCCTCTATCCCAACCTGAACGCCTATGAGTTTCTGGATTACATGGCGATTCTGAAAGGCATGCACGATGGCGCGGCGCGCAAGCAGCGCATCAACGACCTGCTGGAAACAGTGGGGCTGGCCGATGTTGCCAAACGCAGGTTGAAGGGCTTTTCTGGCGGCATGAAGCGCCGCGTGGGGCTGGCGCAGGCGCTGCTGACCGACCCGCAGTTTCTCATCGTCGATGAGCCAACGGCAGGTCTGGACCCCGAAGAGCGCATCCGCATTCGCACCATGCTCAGCGAACTGGCGCTGGCAAGGTCGCGCGTCATCATCCTGTCTACCCATATTGTCGAGGATGTGGCCCAGACCTGCCGCCGACTGATCGTGCTGCACAAAGGCCAGGTGCGCTTCGACGGCGCGCCCGAAGAACTGGCAGCGCTGGCCGAAGGGCGCGCCTGGCAGATGGTCAGCACCACAGGCGCGCGCCCAGACCATCTGACGGTGGTTTCCATTCTGCCGCGCGCCAACGGCATTGAGTATCGCGTTGTGGGCGACCCGCGCCCCGAAGACCGCGCTATACCCGTTTCGCCGGGCATGGAGGATGGCTATCTCTGGCTGATGGCTGGCATCGGCGCGAAAGACGCGCTGCTGAACAGCGCCAATACAGCATCGCTGACGCGAAGGTAAGAGCTATCCCAACGATCAGAAACGCAGGCATACGCTCATGGAAACGTCCCTATGAGCGTATGCCTCGCGCTTTGCTCGCGCCTTGCGCGCGTGTTAGAATGCTCAGGCAAGTTTCCACACCTGAAAGGAATGTTATGGCCGCTCCTAGCCAATCGCCCGCGCTTTCGCCCCGCTTGCGGTTCTCGCTTCACCTCCTCTTAGCTATTACCGTGCTCAATTATGTGGCCCAGATTCCCTATTACATCCATTTTTACGCCGTGCATCAGGTGGCCCCCACCCCTTTTGCGGTGGGGTTTCTGGTGGTGACGCTCGCGCTGTTTCTGGCAGGCTATGTCCTGGTGCTGCAAAGCAAACCGGTTGGCGGATGGCTCTTGCTGGCGTTTCTGCTCCTCGAATTTGGCGGGTATCTGCTGCATAATCTGACGGGCGCTTTTTTGCAAGACCTCCCGGCCAATGATCTGCTCTTCTTCACGGTGTCGCTGATTGGCTATCTCAACTTTGCCGTTTCGCTCGTCTATTTGATTGTTCTGGCGGTCAATCGCCGCGTCTTCTTTCCGCAGCGGCAGCCATCCGCATCTGCTCTGCCCATCTCTGGCGTGCCCGAAGATGACAAGACGCCGAGCCACTAGGCAATCATGCGCTTGATCTCGCGGGCAGCGTAGAACGGCCAGAGCCAGCGCTCCAACTGGCGCAACCGCACCCCATGCGCTGCCAGCAAGCCGTTGCGCGTCAGCCCGCTGAGGGTATTGGACGGCAGGTCCAACGTCTGGCGAATGGCGCGCAGTTCCTCGCGCAGTAGTGTGCTGGCGGTCGGGCGGGACTGGTCGTCGGCCTCTTCCGGGCTGATGGGCCAGCGTTGCGCCTCAAACGTGTCGGGCGGCGGCCAGCGGCGCAGATCGGTGGGAGCCAGCAGCCAGGGACGCAGCAGATCGCGCACGACCGGCGACAGCGGAGACAACAGCGCGTCTACTTCCCAGGCGCGGCGGGTGTATCCCTGAGCCGAACGAGCCGAACGACGGAAGGGTAAGAGCATACCAGATACCTCCTGTGGAGTGGCCCCAAATGGGCCACAACGAAGCGGCTCCCCCGAACCTGCGCCGCAAAGGCGAGTGGTTACAGGAGAGCCGCTGGAGGGTCTGATGGCGTACAATACCCTCTAGCCTCATTCCTGGCCTCTAGCAGGATTGGGGTTATTTGGTACGGGCGGTGGTCTAAACGCCGCCCGTATCAGCCATCTTCAGTTGTCAATCAAAAAAGGGTTCGATTTGTTTGCGCGGGCAAGGCTCCTCATAGATGAGATGGAGCAAGTATAGCCCGCCTGATGCCCAATTGTCAAGTCTTTTTGTCGCTTGTAGCAGCAAGCAGGACTTTTAGGGGAGATGTTCTATGGATGCCGCCGCTGAACGCGCTCAGGAAGAAAAGCTGGCTGCTATCGCAGCGTATTTTGATCTTGGTGAGATGCTGGAATATGAGTGGGTGCTGCGTGGCACCAACCAGAATTATCTGGTAACCACGACCACGGGCGCTTATCTCTTCAAGCTCATCGTCAACACCACCCTCAAAGACGTGCTGGATGGCCTCCCGTTTCTTCAGCGATTGGAGGAGCATCAGTTTCGCGCAACGGCCTATTACCTTGTCGCGCCTGATGGCGGCGTTGCGTATCACAGCGCCGATTGCGACGCGGTGGCCTTGCGCAAACTGCCGGGGGCCATGCCCGAACTTTCTCCGGCGGTCTGCCGAGAGGTGGGCATGCATCTGGCGAAACTGCATCTGATTCCCTGTGCTGGCTTGCCGGAGAAGCGCCACTGGTTGGATGCCCGCTATCTGCCGGAAGCGCTCCAGCAGGCGGTTGCGCTGCACGGCGCAGAGCCTCTGCGCCGGACGCTGCGAGTTTTCGACGCGCTGAAGTCCTTTCAGCCCGCGCGCCTGCCGCAGAGCATCATTCACGGCGATCTGGATACCAACAATTGCCTGTTTGAAGGTGAGCGGCTGGTGGCCTTTGTCGATTGGCAGGATATCGGCGTCAGCGCGGCGCTGCTGGATTTCGCCTCCACCGTGATTGGCTTTTGTTTTGTCGAACAGGACGCACATGCAGACTTCTGGGCTGTCTTTGACCCCGCGCTCTATCGCGCTCTCTTCAAGGGCTATACCAGCGTTCGCCCCTTCGCGCCTGAAGAACTGGCCCAGCTTGAGGCCGCGCTGAAGTATGTTGGCCTGACGCAGCCGGTCTGGTCGATGCTGCACTGGCAGCAATACCATGCCGGTGAGCAGATGATCGAAACCAACACACTGTACTGGAAGTATGGTTTAGATGCCCTGACCCTGCCGCTGATTTAGCTGGCTCCTTGCTCTGTCGCCTGGATGTTCCAGATGTAGCGTCCCACATTGTTTTCGCCCTGCGGATTGGGCCTGAAGGCCAGATAGAACTGGCGCATGCTGGCCGGAACCTCATAGAAGTTGGTGGCCTGTATCGCTGCGCCTGGCGCGAGCGTGGCATTGCCCAGCGGGGGCGTGTCAGCCTGGCACAGCACACCTCGCGGCTTGATCTGCGTGTCAAAGAGTGTGAACTGGTCTTGATGGAAAGGCAGCGTCTGGTGGGTGAGGTTGCGCAGGGTGATGTCCAGTTCCAGGCAGACGTTGCCCGTCTTGGGCGCGTGGATGAGGCCCACCTGCCCGCCCTGGATGGTGACCGCCCAGCGATTTTCGGCGGTCACGGTTTGCCCCAGGTGGAAATTGTGGGTCGGCCCATCGCCACCCGCGTAATCTGGCGGGGGAGTGTACTGTAACAACAGCAGCAGCGGCGCGAGAATGACCAGGCAGCCCAGGACCGCCAGCAGCAGGCGGGTGAATGTTTCCGCCTGCACGCAGGCTCTGACGAGCCTCCAGACCCAGTACAGCAAGAATCCCAGGGCTACCAACATGCCAGCCAGCCAGAGCGTTGTCAGGATGATATAGCCCACAAGTACGTCATCGACGGTGTTGCCGGGCACGTTGGGCAAATACCAGATCGAAACCGTGCTGCCGTCGACAATGCCGCTGGAGCAGGAATCGCCGGTAGTGCTTTCCTGAAGCTGCCCCTGGGCATCCTTGTACAGCAAAGTGGCCGTATACTCCTCATCGCCGTTGTCATCCTGAGTTCCGCAGTCTGCGATGCGGTAGATGGTGGCCTGGGCCTCGTGGCCCACCAGCCGTAAATACAAGCCAGGAACAAAATCCCAGATGCCAGGGATCGCCACGAGGACCAGAATCGCAAAATTCATCAGCACCCACACAAGTGGGTGGCTGGCCTGAGGCGGCTTTGCCTGCGCCGCGCCTGACGCGACAGAGGCAGCCGCTGCCCCTGTCGCGTCGTCGGAAGTGCTCATCGCTCTTTTCCTTGCTCTTTTCCTGTTGTGATAACGCTTTCTCTTCTCTTTGTATGTTCGCTTTGCGTTACCACTGTATGAAGCGATTGTTAAGTCTTCGTTAGGAAAGCGCGGCGTTTGCCATGCTCTTTGTGTTGCATTCGCCAGCCCCTTGCAAAGCGCCGCCTGCTCTGCTATCCTGAACTTGATTGAAGAGTGTAAGTCGAGTGGGCCGGGTGTTGGCCGGAGGAGGCAACGGATGGCTACCCCAGGGGCGGCGCTGAAAGATTTCTTCGTCAGCTATAACAGGGCTGATCGTGTGTGGGCTGAGTGGATTGCCTGGCAGCTTGAAGCAGCAGGCTACACCACCATTATTCAAGCCTGGGATTTCCACGCGGGCGGCAATTTTATTCTGGAGATGGACCAGGCTGCCAAGACGACCCATCACACGCTTGCCGTCTTCTCGCCTGAGTATCTCGCTGCCCTCTATACGCAGCCCGAATGGGCCGCCGCGCTGGTGCAAGACCCCACAAGCGCCAAACAGGTGCTGCTGCCGGTGCGCGTGCGCGAGTGCAAGCCGCAAGGACTGCTGGCCGCCATTGTCTATATCGATCTGGTCGGGCTGACCGAAGATGAGGCGCGCAAGCACTTGCTGTCACGGGCGAGCGGCAAACGTGGCAAGCCAACCGTTGCGCCTGCCTTTCCTGGGATGATGTCGCAGGCGTTGGCAGCGCCGCCTGCCTTTCCTGGGATGAGCCAGCCGCCGACGCAGCCGCCCCTCTGGCTGATGCCGCATCGGCGCAACCCCTACTTCACCGGGCGCAATGACACGCTGGCGCAGGTCCACGCCGCCTTTGCGGCAAAGGCGGGCATTGTCACCCAGGCGCTGACCGGCCTGGGCGGCATCGGCAAGACGCAGACCGCCGTGGAATATGCCTATCGCTATCGGCAGGACTATCAGGCCATCTTCTGGGTGCAGGCGGAAACGCGCGAACTGCTGATCGGCGATCTGACCAGGATTGCTGCGCTGCTCCAGCTTCCCGAGCGCGAGGCCCAGCAACAAGAGGTGATCGTGGCCGCTGTGACGCGCTGGCTGGAGGCGCAGCCGGGCTGGCTGCTGGTGCTGGATAACGTAGAGGATGCCGCCCTGGCGCGCGAGCCGTTGCCCACGCAAGGCCAGGGCCATGTGCTGCTGACGGCCCGCGCCCAGGCGCTGGGCGCGCTGGACCGCGCGACGCCGCTGCAAGCATTGCCAGCCGACGAGGCCGCGCGCTTCCTGCTGCGCCGCGCCAACCGGCTCGCAGCGGACGCGCTGCTCACCTCGACCCCGCCCGAGCAGCAGACTCAGGCGCGCGCCATTGCCCAGACGCTGGGCGGCCTGACGCTGGCGCTCGATCAGGCCGGAGGCTACATCGAAGAGACGGGCTGCGCTCTGGCGGACTATCTGGCGCTCTTCCAGACGCGGCGCAAGGCGCTGCTGGGCAGCCGGGGCACGGACGCGCAGGGCCACCCCGACCCGGTGGCCGTCACCTGGTCCGTCGCCTTCGAGCAGGTGGAGCAGGCCAGCCCTGCCGCCGCTGACCTGCTGCGCCTCTGCGCCTTCCTCCATCCAGACGCCATCCCCGAAGACCTCTTCCGTGACGGCATGGAGGCATTGCCGCCCGCCTTGCAAGAGGCCGTCAACGACCCTCTTCAGTGGAACGAGGCGCTGAAGGCTCTGCGTCGTTACTCGCTGATCGAACGCCAGCCGGAGACGCAGACACTGGCGCTGCACCGGTTGGTGCAGGCGGTGCTGCAAGACGTCATGCCCGACGACGAGCGGCGCGAATGGGCAGAATACGCCGTGCGGCTGGTCAGCGCAGCCTTCCCCTTCATAGAGTTTGTTACCTGGCCGCGCTGCCAGCAGCTTTTGCCGCACGCGCTGATATGTGCCGAACACATCGAAGCGTGGCATCTGACCCTCAGTGAAGCCGCACGCCTACTCAATCAAACAGGATTCTACCTCAGAGAGCGCGCACAATATGTCGAGGCGTTGCTGCTCTATCAGCGGGCGCTGGCAATTGACGAGCAGACGCTGGGGCCAACCCATCCCAGTGTGTCAGCTGTCCTGAACAACCTGGCGGACATCTATGATACCCAAGGGCTCTACGCGAAGGCGTTGCCGCTGTATCAGCGGGCGCTGGCAATTGACGAGCAGGCATATGGTCCCAACCATCCCGATGTGGCACAGGGCTTAAACAACCTGGCAGAACTCTATCGTGCCCAGAGAGAGTATGCAGAGGCGTTGCCGCTGCATCAGCGAGCGCTGGAGATTCGAGAGGAAGTGCTGGGGCCAACCCATCCTGATGTAGCGGTTAGTCTGAACAACCTAGCGGTTCTCTACGAAGACCAGGGGCAGCATGGGGAGTCGTTACCTCTCAAGAAGCGAGCGCTGGCAATTTGGGAGCAGACGCTGGGACCAACCCATCCCCTTGTGGCGGCTGGCCTTAGTAACCTAGCAGTATTCTACTATTCCCAGAGACAGTATGAGGAGGCGTTGCCACTTTTGCAGCGAGCGCTGGCGATTCGAGAGCAGGCGTTGGGGTCGACCCATCCTGGCGTGGCAGAGGGCCTGAACAACCTGGCGATGCTCTACAAGACCCAGGGGCAGTATGAAGAGGCGCTGCCGCTGTATCAGCGAGCGCTGGCGATTTGGGAGCGAGCGTTGGGGCCAGACCATCCAACCGTTGCCCTCTGCCTGGAGAATCTAGCTAGCCTCTTGCGCGATATGGGGCAATTGAAGCAGGCCAGCGAGTATGCGGCCCGCGCGCAGGACATTCGCGCCAGGCGCAAGGCAGCGGGCATGTGAGGCCGCGCCGCCCGCCCGCTGCGCCGTCAGGCCACCACCTGCACCTGCCCGATCATTGCTGGGTGCAGCGCGCAGTAATAGGGATAGGTGCCGGGCGTCTTGAAGGTGAAGGCAAACGCGCTGGCCGATCCCTGGTCATTGGGCTGAAGCAGGTTCGTCATGCCAGAGTCGAACTTGCCATCGGGTGTGCCCGCCTGCCCGCTGGTCACGGTATGCGCCGCGTCGGACGTATTGACCCAGGTGACCGTCGTGCCCACCTTGATCTTGATGCTCGGCTGGTCGTACCAGTAGCCAGAGACATTGGTGCTGGTGTTGATAATCTTGATGGTCACGTGCTGGCTGCCGGTCATATCGACGGGCGCGCCCAGCGTGGGCAGCGGGGACAGCGTGGGCGTGGCGTTGCCGGTTGGGCCGCTTTGCGTGCAGCCCGCCAGCAGCAAGATCAGGCTGAGCAGGAGCAGCGGCAGCCAAGAAAACATGCGCATAGGGTCTCCCCCTGTCGAATGAAATCGAGATGAGTCATTGTTCATATAGACGTGGAGGGGTGGTCTCAGGTTTCAGCGACGGGGTGGTAATCATCAGGATTGTCGAAGCCTGCAATCCACGCGGCGGCCTGGTGGCAGGTTTGCACGTTCGGCGGCACGCGAATCAGATACTGGCGACCCGTCGAAGGGTCCAGCACCGCCAGGCAGACCAGCGGCTCGTCATCCGCCAGCGGCACGTGCAGCAGCCGCCGCGCGCCGCCCACGTCCTGATCGCTGTCCAGCGTGGTGGCCTGGGCCTCGGCCACGAAGCGCTCATAGCCCATGCGCTCCAGCAGCACGCGGCGTTTTTCGGCGTTCTGTTCCTTCAGGATGCTCTCTGCCTTGAGCGTTTCAGGATGGAAGACCGCCTGGCCGCTGATGGGCACGCCGCGCCAGCGCAGCCGGATGCCCCGGCTGGACAGCGGCAACCGCCGCAGCGGCGTGCCCGCAATCTCCATCCAACTCCTGACGTACAGATGGTCTGGCATCCCCAACAGATTCGGGCAGTCCCGGATGGTAAGCTCATCGACCTGGATGAGCCAGGGCGGCAGCGCGCGCAGCCCCTCGCAGTTGCGGATGGTCAGCCGCCGCATGATGGGTGGCCCCTGACGCGGCCAGTCAGTAAGGCTGGGGCAGCCATCTATGGTCAGACTGAGCGCCTGCATATCTTCGGGCAGCGTTTCGAGGTCTGGGCAGTTTCGCACGATCTGCCACTTTGCGGCCACGCGGGGCAGCACCTTCATAGAGCTGCTGTTGCTCACCACCAGCTTGGAACTGACGCGCAGGTCTGCCGGAAGCGTCTCGATCATTGGGCAGGCGATGATCTCCAGGGTGTGGAGGGATAGCCTGGTCGGAAGCGCTCGCAGTCGCTCGCAAGCGCTCAACGTGATGCTGCCAGTCACGTCTATATCGGCTGGCAGAGCGGTGATCGGGCCGTTGATGATGGTGAGCGCGTGGCAACTCAGCCCGTTGGGCAAGGCGAGCAGGTTGCTGCACGAGCGAACATCTAATTCATCGACCTGCAAGTATTCCGGCAGGCGCGTCAAATCTGGCTGATTCCAAAAATACAGGTGTCCTGGGACGGTCAGCCCATCGGGGGCTTGCCCGCTCAGGATAGCATTTCTGGCCGCCGTTGCGTTCATCACCACCGTCTTGATTGTTCCTCAGTCGCGGATGGTGCGAATGTCTCTGGGGCTGTATTCACGCTGCTGCCAGACGCGATAGATGCCCGGCGGCAGGCTGATAGGCAGGTGCTCGTCGTGGACGATGCGCGTCGCGTCCAGCACGTTGAGATAGAGTTGCCCGTTGACCTCCCACACCTCGGCCTTGTGCGTGTCCTCAACGCGGTGCGCGTGTCCGGTGGCCTCGCCGGTCACCAGCACCGTGCCCTGGCGAAACGTGCCGCCATCGGGCAGGGTGGGGATATCGGCAATCAGCACGTCTCCCTGACGCCACAGCATGATTGTTTCCTTTCCTGCTCTTGCCAGAGCATGTGTCGCAAGCAAACTTTGCTTCTTCATTGTATCATAAGGTTGGCGTCTTGATGAGTTTGAAAGGAGGAGCCGATGGCCCATCCCTGGTATCACGCCGTCATGGCCGCCCGTCGCTATGGCGGCGTGCCCGAAGACTATCTGGACCTGGAAAACTGGATGGACTATACCAAAAGCCACACGCCCGATTGCCGCCATCGGCTCTTCCTGCATAACGCCTGGGGCATCTTCCTGGGCGAGCGCGTGCATGGCGTCACGTTTCAGCGCGCCTCCGATGGCAAGACCTTGCCGATTCGACCTCTGCTGGAAGATCACATCGTGCAGGATTTCGGCAAGATTCCGACGCTGGCGGCCTGCCTGGCGCAGCTTCCACCCGAACCACCCGACCACGACCCGAGCGCCTATGACCAGTGCCGGGCGTCCGTCGAGCGCTGGGGCGGCGCGTGGACCGATTATCAGGCGCTGCATCAATTTCTGGATTGGCCGCGCGATTATCTGCCCGATGGGCGTTATCGCCGCGTGCTGCATAACGGCTGGGGCGTCTCGCTGGCGGTGCAGGCATTTGGCCTGGTGCTGACGCGCGCCTCCGACCAGGCGCAGCTTCCGACGCACCTGCTGGCTGAGCAGCATATTTTGAACGAGATGCCCGCCATTCCCACGCTGGAAGCCAGCCTGGAAGGCATTACCCTTCAGCGCTGGATGTGCGCGCGGGCGATGCCTGTCAGCGCCGTCGAAAAGAAAGGAACGTCCGCATGAGCTATCGTCGGCTCTCCGCCGAAGAGATTATCTTCCTGGGGCAGCAGCTTGAAGACTTGCACCGCTGGGAGCAGGTGCGCGACTTCGTGTTCGCGCTCTACGGACCAGCGGCGCACGAGGTGACCATCTCGGTGCTCTCGCAGTATAACGACTCCAGCTACGATGAGGAAGCCAACATCATCGTTACGAATCGCGAAGGAGACCGGCTTTCCTATGATTTCAGCCTGCCCTTCTGGACGCCTTTCGACATCCCGCCTGAGCGCATCGCCGAGTTTTTGGAGGATAACAACGGGAACCTCTGGGAAGCCTCGGCGCTTGGCGAGCAGGTAGAAGAGGCGCTGCGCGTGTTCTGTACCGACAAGCTAGGCTTCGAGTTTCTGGAGCATTGGGAGCCGCGTGACCCCATTGTCTATATCTATACCGTTGGGACGCCGCCAGAACTCCTCTATACGGATGTGTATGTCGAGGAGGATTGAAATCATGCTTGCAGCGCAGCCTGGAATGGCTGCGCTGCAAGCATGGTTGCCTACAAATGCTGCTGGAAATAGCCGATGGTGCGCTCGTTCAGGTACACGCGGTCGGCGCGATGGCGCGGCATATGGCGTTCATCGGGGAAGATCAGCAGATCGTATTGTTTGCGTGCCCGCGTCAGCGCGTTGATCAGCCGGGCTGTGTGGCGAAAATGCACGTTTTCATCGAGCATACCATGCACCAGCAGCAGCTTGCCTTGAATCGTTTCCACATGGTTCAGCACACTGCTTCCAGCGTAGCCATCAGGGTTGGACTGCGGTGTGCCCATATAGCGCTCAGAATAGCAGGTATCGTAGGCAGCCTGGTCGCTGACCGGCGCGCCCGACACGCCCACCTTGAAGATGTCCGGCGCTTTCGCCAGGCACATCAACGTCATATAGCCACCATAGCTCCAGCCAGTGACGCCCACGCGCTCCGGGTCGGTTAGCCCCTGCGCCACCAGCCAGCGTACCCCATCCACCTGATCGTCCACCTCGACGCTGCCAAAGTGGTGCTTGATGGCGCTCTCGAAGGTCAGCCCGCGCCTGGCGCTGCCGCGATTGTCCAGCTTGAAGACCAGAAAGCCCAGGTTGCGCAGATATTGCACATCCAGCGCTGCCGTCAGCCTCCATTGATTAGTCACCATCTGCGGGCCGGGTCCGCCGTAGACGTGAATGATGGTTGGATATGGCCCAGGCCCAAAGCTGGCCGGTGGCCGATAGATTGCTCCATACAGCAGCGCGCCTTCGCGGTTGCGCAGCGTGACAATCTCTGGAGGCTCCAGCCCGAACGTCTCCACGCGCGGGTCGGGTAGCGTTTCCAGCGTGTGCAGCACCATGCCATCGGCCAGCGAGCGCAGTGTGACAACCGGTGAGTGATCGAGCGCACTGTGGATATCGATGAAGCGCTGGTTGGCGTGATCGATGGTGACATCATGGAAGCCAGGTTCGGGCGTAATCCGGCGCAGCAGATCGCCCGTATAGGCGACAGAGTACAACTGGCATTCGGTGGGATGGTCGCGGTTGCCGGTAAAATAGATGCGCTCGTTCTCTTCGTCCACCGCTTCGATGTCGTCGACCACCCATTCGCCATCGGTGATCTGGCGTACCAGCGCGTCGTTTGCGTCGTAGAGGTAGATGTGCCGGAAGCCGGAACGTTCGGAGAGCCAGAGGAAGCCACCGCGCTCCAACGGGAAGCAGCGCTTGCGGCCCAGGTTAATCCAGACGGCGCTCTCCTCCTCAAGCACCAGCGAGCGCTTGCCGGTGGCGATATCGAAGCGCGAAAGGTGCAGCTTGCTCTGTTCGCGGTTCATGGTAATCGCGCCCAGGCTGCCATCCTGCCACCAGAAGACGCGCGCCAGGTACATCTCTTCGCCAAAATCCAGGTCCATCCAGACCGGCTCGCCTCCCTGCGACGAAACCACCGCCAGCCGCACCAGGGCGTTGGCCTCGCCCGCGAAGGGGTAATGATGCGCTTCTTCGGCCCCTGGCCCTGTTGTGTCCTTGCCCTGGTGCTGAATGCGATAGAGCGGGATGTGCGTCTCGTCCACCTCGGTATAGGCGATGTGCGCGCCGTCGCGCGACCACCAGAAGCCCTCGCTGCGCGCCATTTCTTCCTGCGCAATGAACTCGGCCAGGCCATTCGTCTTGCCCGTGCCGCGCGCGCCATGGGTGATCTGGCTGGGCGTGCCACCAGCCGCCGCAACGATATAGACTTCGGCGTCCTGCACATAGGCCACCCATTCGCCATCGGACGAAAGCGCGGGCGTAATGGCAGGCTCTTTCCCGGTATTATCGACGAGCAGGCGTAGATCGCCTTCGGGGCCTTTCACGTAGATACTGCCGCTTACCGGAATGAGCAGACGCTCGGCATGTTTGGCGCGGCTGTATTGGGTGATGCCGGTGGCGAGCATGCGCTGGCGCTGGCGGCGCAGTTCTTCTTCTGGCGAAAGCTTCTCTTCGTTGACGCCGCCGCCTGGTGGCGCGACCAGCACGGAACTCTGGCCGGTTTCCGTGTCCAGGGCGTAAAGCTGCTGGATGGCCTGCTCTCCTGCGGCCAGCAGATAGGTCACCTGGCGATCATCCTGGTTGAAGGAAAAGTCGTGCGGCGCTTTCAGCCCGGGGCCGGGCGTCACGGCGATGGCTTCGATGGGAAATCTGGCAGACGAGACAATGTCGGCCATGAAGAAATCTCCTTACTCTGCGTTCAAGCTGTCGGGAGTACCGCCTCTTTGCGGCCTCGCAGCCACAATCCGGCTTTTTCATAGATGGCGTCGATCACGCGCATATTGGCGAGCGCGTCGGCTGGCGAGGTCAGGACCGGCGTGCCATCCAGGATATTGTCAATAAAGGCGCGCAGTTGATAGACATAGGTGGCTTCGCGCGAGAAGCGCTCGGTGCGCGTGCCCGCTTGCGTGCGGATTTTGAGGTGATGATACAGCGAGGGCATCAGCGGATTCAAGACCGTCATTTCGCCCTCGTCGCCCACGACTCGCGCGGCAATGCGCAGGATGGTCTTCGACCACATCGAGCATGTGATGCGTCCGGTGCTGCCGTCAGCAAAGCGCATATCAGCGCGCATGGCGCGGTCCACCTGCGGCGATGCCAGCTTCGCCTGGGCACGCATGACTTCCGGCTCGGAACCGGCAAGCAAGCGCAGCATGTTGACTGCGTAGCAGCCCGCATCCATCAGCGCGCCGCCCGCCAGATCATAGCGATAGCGGATGTCGTTGAACAGAGGCAGCGGAAAGCATATCCAGGTTTCGATGTGGCGAATCTTGCCTAATTGCCCACTGGTCACAACCTCTTTCATGCGCCGCGCCAGCGGATGATAGCGATAATGAAAGGCTTCCATCACCACCTTGCCGGAGCGTTCGGCGGCCTCGGCCATCTGTTCGGCTTCGGCGGCGTTCGATGCAAACGGCTTTTCGCAGAGCACGTGCTTGCCCGCCTCCAATGCTTTGAGCGCCCAGGCGCAGTGCAGGCCGTTGGGCAGCGGGATATAGACGGCATCCAGGTCGGGGTCGGCGAGCAGTTCATCGTAACTGGTAAAGACGCGCGGAATATGATGCTTGCTGGCGAAGGTTTTGGCGCGCTGAGGGTTGCGCGCCGCGATGGCCGTTACCACCGCCCGGGGCACCTTCCTGGCTGGCCCTGTGATGGCCTGGGGCGCGATGCGCGCCGCGCCAAGAATGCCGATACGCACCTGATCTGCCATATAAATCCTCTTCCAAAAGGTCTTATGAGCGAAACTCAGCATAGATTGCACCTGAAGTATACATCGGCCAGGGTCAGGAATGCGAAGGCAGGTGCGGATAGGCGGCTCTTTGGAGAATTGGTGCATTTACGGCTGTTCAGATGTCACCCGCCGTGGTAATCTCTTGTAGAGAGAAACAGGCGTTATCACCCCCATCCCCGCTGCCCGTTTGCTCGTTCCATCGCGGTCTTATGTCCTGTCGCGCCAGAGCGCAAAGCTGCGTGTCTCCTGTCAGTCTGTTGACATCATCAAGGAGGAACTCATGTACGATTACGTGATTGTCGGCGCCGGGTCCGCGGGCTGTGTCTTAGCCAGCCGCTTGACCGAAGACCCCAATGTGTCCGTGCTCTTGCTAGAAGCTGGAGGGTCAGATAAGAAGCAAGAGGTCCAGATTCCCGCCGCGTTCTCCAAGCTTTTCAAAACACCGCTCGACTGGAACTACGAGACCGAAGCTCTGCCAACCATGAAGAACCGCAAGATGTACTGGCCGCGCGGCAAGATGCTGGGCGGGTCAAGCTCGATGAACGCCATGATGTACGTTCGCGGCAACCGCCACGATTACGATGAATGGGGCGAAGCGGGCAATCCTGGCTGGGCGTTTGCGGATGTCTTGCCCTATTTCAAAAAGGCTGAGCACTACGAGCGCGGCGGCACCGATTACGTGGGTGGCGCTGGCCCGCTGAATGTGGCTGAGCAGCGTTCGCCCAACCCGATCACCAAAGTCTGCCTGGAGGCGGCTGTAGAAGCTGGTCTGGCGCGCACCGATGATTTCAACGGGCGCACCCAGGAGGGCGTCGGTCTGGCGGTGTTGACGCAGAAGAATGGCGCGCGCTACAGCACGGCAACCGCGTATCTGCGTCCTGCGCTGAAGCGCCCCAATTTGACCGTCCATACGGAGGCCCAGGTTGCCAAAGTGCTGACCGATGGCAAGCGCGCCGTGGGCGTCAGCTATGTGCGCGGCGGCGCGCAGGTGGAGGAGCGCGTCAATCGCGAGGTGATTCTGTGCGGCGGCGCGGTCAACTCGCCCCAACTGCTGCTGCTGTCGGGCATTGGCCCCGCCGCCCATCTCAAAGCGCTGGGCATCGAGGTCGTCGCTGATCTGCCGGGCGTGGGCCAGAATCTGCAAGACCATCTTGCTGGAGGCATCCAATATCATAGTAAGCAGCCGGTTTCGCTCGCCAACGCCGAAAAACTAGGCAACGTCGCTAATTACCTGCTTTTTCGGAAAGGGCCGCTGACCTCCAATGTGGCCGAAGGCGTCGGCTTCCTCAAGACCAAACCCGATCTGATGGTGCCCGACATCGAACTGCTCTTTGCTCCGGCGTTCTTCGTGGACCATGGCTTTGGCAACCCGCCGGGACATGGCTTCACCATTGGGGTGGTGCTGCTGCACCCCGAAAGCAAGGGCAGCCTGACGCTGCGCTCCACCAATCCGACGGACCCGCCCGTCATTCAGCCCAACTATCTGTCTAGCGAGAACGATGTGAAGGTGATGATCGACGGGCTGCGCTGGGCGCGCAAAATCGGCCAGGCCAAAGCGTTGGACGCCTATCGCGGCGCGGAGTTTCTGCCGGGCGAGGCGGTGCAAAGCGACGCCGAACTGACCGAATATTTGCGCGAGCGTTCCGAAACGCTGTACCATCCCGTGGGCACGTGCAAGATGGGCGAAGACCCGCAGGCCGTCGTTGACCCCGATTTGCGCGTGCGCGGTGTGGAGGGGCTGCGCGTGGTGGATGCCTCGGTGATGCCAACCATCATCAGTGGACACACCAATGCCCCATCGATTATGATTGCTGAAAAGGCCGCTGACCTTATCAAAGGGCAGGCAGCGGTGACGGCTGGCGCTGCGCAGTCCGCCAGAGGCACCACTGGCGATTAGCCTGGCAGAGATAGGGCGAGGGGGCCAGATTGGCTCCTTCGCCGAAACACACCGTTAGAGGAGCGCGTCGTGACTGGTCGGGAAATCGTTCGCCTGGTTCTCTTTATTCTCCCCTTGGGGCTGGACACATTCGCGCTCTCGACCCTCCTGGGCATGATGCCTCTGCCCGCCCGCAAGCGCGTTCGCCTGGCGCTGACCTTCGCGCTGGCCGAAGGGGTGATGCCCGCTGTTGGCCTGCTGCTTGGCTTGCCGCTGGGCAGTGCTATCGGAGACTGGAGCGACTATCTGGCCGGAGCCTTGCTCATCGGCGTTGGCGCGTGGCTCTGGTTCAAAGAGCACAAAGAGGATGACGAGGAGAACGAAGAAGCCGAAAAGCTGGCGAAGGCGGCAACAACCGTCGGCTGGGGTCTGGTGGGCCTGGCTCTGAGCGTCAGCCTGGATGAACTGGCGATAGGCTTCTCCTTTGGCGTGCTGGGCTTTCCGCTCGTGCCCGCGCTCGTGCTCATCGCGCTTCAGGCGCTGCTGGTGAGCCTGGCTGGGCAATGGGTCGGGAAGCGCGCCGGGAATAAGCTGGGCGCCTGGGCCGAGAGGCTGGTCGGCCCGGCGCTCGGGCTGCTGGGGCTATGGTTTCTCCTCGCCCACCTGCTGCGCCTCCCGTTCTAAGCGGCCTGGGGCTACTTCGGCAGTTCGACCAGCAGCAAGGCGTTGTCGTCCTGGTCGAGAATGGTCATATAGGTGCCCCAGGGCTGCCTATCTGGCTCCTGCGTGATGCGCACGCCTCTGGCTTTCAGATCGGCATGCAGCGCGGCCATGTCGGTGACGTTGAAGGTGATGGCCTGCGATTTCCCATGCACCGGGCGATAGTGCTCCCAGTTCTCGTCGAGCTTGTAGAGGATGATTTCGGTGCGCGCTCCTGGCGGGGCGACGGCCACCCAGCGTGAATCTGGCCCCATAGGTTGATCCTGGCGCAGCTCGAAGCCGAGCTTATCGAGATAGAACACTTTCGCCTTGTCTTGATCGGTGACGAAGATGCAGATGGTCGCAACCGCGTCAATCATAGAGATGCCTCCTTGAGAGAACGCTAAGAACAAATGGTCTATGACTATTATATGTAACCGATAGCTTACGTGTCAAGGGTCAGCCATACCTGAAAAATGATCGTTCATGCTGAAGGTTGCTTGGCGCGGTTGGGCTGATCGCAGCAGATCAGCCCTGGTCTGAGGGCTGAGCATCCTGCGCCCAGCGGTCAAGCAGTTTCGGCAAAGCGCCTCGCAAGAGGTTGGACCCCCAGCCGGAATCCAGAAGATCGCGCACGCTCAGGCCCATCGGGCCACCAGCGGCAAAGCCGGAATGCTCCAGGTGCAGGCGCGTGTGCTGCCCCACAGCTTCCAGCGTGAAGGTGACGAGTGTATTCGGCAGCGGGCCGCCCTGCCAGGTATAGGCGATACGATGGGGCGCGCTCACTTCCACCACCTGGCAATGCACGATACCATTCCAGTCGCTTTGTGGCTGGGTGTGAAAGGTGAAGCGATGCCCAACCTCGGCCACAAAATCATTGGGCATCAGCCATTGCGCCAGCGCTTCTGAGGTCGTCAATGCCCGCCAGACCGTCCAGATGGGATGAGGATAAAGCATGTCATAGACGATGCTGTCACGCTCCATGAGCGCCCTCCAGATAGTCACCCAGCGCGGCCAGATGATTGCGCCAGAAGCGCTCGTATTTCTGCATCCAGGCGCGCACTTCATAGAGGCGCTCCGGTTGCAAGCGATACTGCCGCTCGCGCCCGCGCCGCTGCTCCGCCACCAGCCCCACGTCGCGCAGCACGCGCAGATGCTGTGAGATGGCCGGGCGGCTCATGCCGAACGGCTCGGCCAGGCGCGTGACCGACTGATCGCCGCCCACAAGCTGATCGAGAATCTGACGCCGCACCGGATGAGCAATGGCCGTGAAGATGTCAGCGTCGGCGTGTTGAACGGTTTTGGTGCTGGCGGACATGGACTTTTCCCCTGAAGCTGTTCCTGCTGCACATCTGCGCATAGGCTTTGTCTCATTATAGATAAGCAGTGGCTTACTTGTCAAAGCGATCAGGCAACCCTCTTTATTGTGTGACCAAGGCTTGTATATCAGGATAAAGTAATGTATAGTATTCTCAAATACTGTTTAGTAATCCCTAGAAAGGTAAAGGCATGCTATGGAACCCTTGATGACCTCAGATGAGGTTGCGGCCTATCTGCGCGTGGATGTCGTGACCATCCGGCGGCTGGTGAATCGCGGCGAGTTGTCCGCCTACCGGGTGGGCGGCGAATATCGCTTTATGCGGCGCGACCTTGAGGAGTATCTGAAGCGCCAGCGCGTGCCTGGCGCGGACGAGGGGCATGGCGATCCACTCGATGCCCTGGCCGGGCTGGTCCGCAAGATGTTCGCTGGCGACAGAACGCCCGTCTTGGAGGGCCGCGAGCGCAGCGCCTTTGGACGCTTCACCAAACGGACGCAGCGCGCGCTGCAATTTGCCCAGGAAGAGGCCCAGCGCCTCAATCACAACTATATCGGTACCGAGCATCTGCTGCTGGGGCTGGTGCGTGAAGATGAGGGCCTGGCGGCGCGGGTGCTCAAAAGCATGGGCGTCCAATTAGAGCAGGTGCGCAGCGCGGTGGAGTTTATCATCGGACATGGCGACCACGTAGTCATGGGAGAAGTTCCCCTGACGCCGCGTGCCAAGAAAGTCATTCAACTAGCCGTCGATGAGGCGCGCCGTCTGGACCATCAGTTCATTGGCACCGAGCATCTGCTGCTGGGGCTGATCCGCGAGGGCGAAGGTGTCGGCGCGCAAGTCCTGGAAAAGTTGGGCGTGGACCTGCGCGCCGCCCGCGAGAAAACCATCGAGTTACTCGATGAAAAATCAGGAACAGCGCCATCAGCAGCCATTCCCGAAGAGGCCGCCGCGCTGGTGGCCGAGGGCGCGGAGGCGCAAACGTGCGAACGCTGCGGCGCGCGCAACCCGCTGTACTTCCGATTTTGCTTTCATTGTGGGCAAGCGCTGGCGCAGGATTAACGCGACGGGGCAGCGCTGCTCTGCTGGGCATGCTGGGCATGATGGTAGAATACAAAGCAGCGAATAGAGTGAGCCAGAACTCCCTATGATCTGTAAGTCTCCCAGGCGTTTGCTGTAAAGAAAGAGCATGTGAGCTATGCCCCATCCGATCATTGACTCCCCGCGCGATGTTTCGCTGGCCGCGTATGACCCTGATGATACCGGCGGCCTGAAGAAGCAGGAAGTGGAAAGCAAGCTGCTGCCGGAGTTCCGGCAAACCCTTTCGCAATTGCAAGATTTGCAGTATGGCGCGCACCAGCACAGCGTGCTCATCATTCTTCAAGGGATGGATACCTCCGGCAAGGATGGCACGATCAGGCATGTGATGTCAGGGGTGAACCCCACTGGCTGCTACGTCTGGAGTTTCAAAGTCCCCACCGAAGAAGAACTGAAGCACGATTTTCTCTGGCGCGTGCACGCCCACACGCCGGAGCTTGGGACGATTGCCATTTTCAACCGCTCGCACTATGAGGATGTGCTGGTGGCGCGCGTACATAATCTGGTCCCGCGCGAGGTGTGGAAGCGGCGCTATGACCAGATCAACGCATTCGAGCAACTGCTGACCGAAAGCGGCACGGTGCTGCTCAAGTTCTTTCTGCACATCTCCAAAGATGAGCAAGAAAGACGCCTGCTCGAACGCGAACAGGATATCGAGAAAGCCTGGAAGCTTTCAGTTGGCGATTGGAAGGAACGCGAGCATTGGGACGATTACGTCAAGGCATATGAAGAGGCGCTGGGACGTTGCAGCACGTCGTACGCGCCCTGGCATATCGTTCCCGCAGATAAGAAATGGTATCGCAACTATGTGATTAGCCAGGCGATTGTGGAGCGGTTGGAGCCGCTGGCGAAAGGCTGGCGCAAATCGCTCAAGCAGCGCAGCGAACAAGCGCTGGCCGAACTACGCGCCTTCCACGCGCAAGAGGAGCCGCGCAAAAAGAATCATGCCGTTAAGCCTGAAGCTGACAAAGACGCCTAGCGCTGCCTACAAGCTGTCGGGCAGAAAATGCTCGCAGAGTTCCAGACAGTTATCGTGCGAGCGCAGCGCCTGCACGACGTTGGGATGAGGGCGTGCGTAGATGGTCGGATAATCGATTTCGCCCAGCGCTGGCTGAACGACGTAGGCCAGTTGTTCCTCATCGATGGAAAACTCGGCGCGCACGCCTGGCTTGTTGCCGCGCGCATCCAGCCGCACCCATTTGCCCGACTCTGCCAGATATACAGCATTCAAGCCGTGCAGCGCGTAGCCCGTCTCTGGCGTGTCGCCCAGGACCAGGCGTTGATAGCAGAAGCCGGTTGGAATGCCCTGGGCGCGCAGCAGCGCGGCGAGCAGGTGCGCTTTCGCGTAGCACAGCCCTTCGCCAGCGCGCAGCACTTCCGAGGCGCTGCACGTCACCTGCGGGCTGTGGATGTCTGCGGAATGGTGAATCTGGTCGCGTACAAACTCGTAGGCCCGTTGGACGCGCTCGGTTTCCGGTGCGTCGGCTGTGGACAACTGGCTGAGCGCGGCCTGAACGGCAGGATGGGAATAGTCGATGATGTCCTGCTCGAAGAGATAGTCCTGCATCTGTGAGGACTGCGGGCAAAGTTCCATTGATTGTTTCCCTTACAACTCGTCGAGGCGCGCAAAGAACCGCGCCAGTTTGGCTTCGTCCAGCGCGCCGTTGGTGCGCAGACCGCTGCACACGTCGACGGCAAACGGCCCAACCAGACTGATGGCTTCCAGAATGTTGTCGGCGTTCAGCCCTCCGGCCAGGAAGATGGGCACATCCAGCGCCTCGCGGATGGCCCGGCTGATCTGCCAATCGTGGACACGCCCGGTGCCACCGAGTTCCTTGATGGGCAGCGATTGATTGCCGGAATCCAACAAAAGCGCGTCGACCTGCGGAGCGACGGCAACGGCTTCCGCGAAGGATTCCTGACCGCCAACATGAATGACCTGAATGAGCCGGATGCCTGGCAGCGCGGCGCGCAGATCGCGATAGGTGCCAGTAACGAGACGGTCAACAATCTGGATGGCACTGACGCCGCAGCGCCGCTGCTGCGCGATGATCTCGGTGGTGTCCTGCTTGCTGGTGAGCAGCACGGAAACGACGGGCGGCGGCACGGTGACGGCGATGCGCGCAATTGCTTCTTCCGCGATGGGGCCAGGGCCGCTGGGCATCTCCGAGACGAGGCCCACGGCAGACGCGCCATAGCCAATTGCCAGCCGCGCTTCGGCCACGCTGGCGATGCAGCATACTTTGACTCGTGGTCGGGTGGTTGGTTCCACGCTCTGCCTCCTGGCGCTTTTCTGACGGCTTATTCGCCCTCAATTATAGGAGGAAAGCGCAAGATCGGAGAAGCTTTTTCGCCTCCCGGAAAGTATACTGTTTGTAGTTGACAGATACCGCGTAACAGAGCATCCACCAAGAGAGGAGCGCGCAATGGGAAAAGTGATGTTTGGCCTTTCGGCCTCCCTGGATGGGTTTATCGCCGATAAAAACGATGATGTCTCGGAGGTTTTCGCCTGGATGGGAAAGGCCATGGAACGTTTCCATGAGGTTGTTGGCGAGGGCATGAACGAGGGCGGCGCGGTGGTCATGGGGCATCGCAGCTTCGATCAGATTTACAGTGAACACGGCTGGGTCATGCCGGATGGCACGCCGCTCCCCTGGCCGGTGGTGGTCATGCAATCGCAGCCACGCGCACCGGAGAAACAGGCCCACACGCAGTTCTACTTTGTCACCGATGGCATTGAGAGCGCAATTGCGAAGGCAAAAGAACTGGCAGGCGAGAAAAATGTCGCGCTGCACGGAGCCAGCGCGGTGCAGCAAGCCCTGAAGGCGGGATTGCTCGAAGAGTTCCATATGAGCATCGCGCATGTGCTGCTGGGTGAGGGCGTGCGCCTCTTCGATCACCTTGGCAATCAGCCGATTCACCTGGAACACCTCCGCACGGTTGAGTCGCCAGGCGCGACGCATCTCTCGTTCCGCGTTGTGAAATAAGAAGACAGACTTTTCAGCTAGCGCGCCTGCCTTTCCCCCAAAAGTCCTGCTTGCTGCCAAAAGCGACAAAAAGTCTTGACAATTGGCGGCAGGCAGGCTATACTTGTCTCATCCTCAGCACCAGGAGCTTTGCCCGCGCAAACAGTTCAACTACTTTCTTTGATTGACAACTGAAGATGGCTGATACGGCCAGTGACTTAAACACTGACCGTACCAAATAACCCCAATCCTGACACAGCCAGGAGTGAGGCTAGAGGGTATTGTACGCCATCAGACCCTCCGGCGGCTCTCCTGAGACTATTCGCCTTCGCGGCGCAGGTTCGGGGGAGCCGCTTCGTTTGGGTTGCCGCAGCTTACGGCACCCCAGCCCTGGAGGTGTTTGCTATGCTCTTACCCTCCGTCGTTCGGCTCGTGCTTCCCACGCCTGGCGCGCCTGGGAAGTGGAGGCCATCCTCTCGCCGCTCTCGCCGGTCGTGCGCGAGGCGCTACGGCCCTGGCTGCTAGCCCCCGCCGACCCGCGCCGCTGGCCCCCACCGGAGACCTTCGAGGCGCGGCGCTGGCCCATCAGCCCGGAAGAGGCCGACGACCAGTCCCGCCCGACCGCCAGCACGCTGCTGCGCGAGGAACTGCGCGCCATCCGCCAGACGCTGGACTTGCCACCGGAGGCGGTGAGCGGCCTCACCCGCAACGGCCTCTTGGCGGCGCATGGCCTGCGCCTGCGCCAGTTGGAGCGCTGGCTCTGGCCGTTCTATGCGGCTCGCGAGATCACGCGCATGATTGCGCAAGAGCGTGAGAACGCCAGCGCGCCCGGCGTCTATCTCGATAGAACCGGGCGTGGAGACAGTGAGGGAAAGATGATGCGCCGATATCGAGCGTTCTGGCGGCTGCGAGATAGCTCTGCTTGATTTTGCCGCTCGCTTGCGTAAACGAGGCAAAACATGTATACTTACTGAGTAAGAATCTCATTGAGCAGATGGCATTATTGCTGAGCTATTCAACGACTGTGAGGAAACGATGGCCGAAAGCACCAAAGAGGTCGAGGCCAGGCGGCCAAAACCAAAGACGACAGGCACGCCCGCGACGGTGAAGAACGGGACCACGACAAAGCTTGAGAAGAAGGATGCCGCCCTGGACCGGGCCATTAAAGAAGCAGCGCCCAGCGCGCCAGCGGCAAAACCCCGCTTCGGATTTTTCTCTTCGCTAGGTGGGCGCAGTGCCACAACGGGAGGAACGGCGGCCAACGCGGGCAAGCCTTCGATGGGCCGCTTCTTCTTTGGCATGTCGCTCTATATGGTGCTGGCGCTGGCGGCGCAGTTTGCGCTGACCTTCATCTTTCAACGCCTGCCAGCCTCGTACAGCACGCAGGCCATCTTTACGCTGCCGCTGCTGGGCGGGGTGACGACCTATCTGCTGGTGTGGATGGTGGTGCTGATTGCGATCTTGTGGGGATTGTATAAGTTTAACGTCTTGCCGCGCTCGCTGAGCCAGCCACGCGCGCAAGCCGCGACGGCGAAGGCTGACCCCAAAGCCAAGGCCGCGCCCACCACGAAGGTGAAGCCCGCGCCAGTGGACGGGCCAGATGATGACGCCTATGCCCGCGTGAAGGCGCGCATCCGCGCCGAGCGACGCAAGGCGCGCAGGAACTAGGCGGCAGGGCCGCTGCGGCGAGGGCAAAGGCTTTCGCTGACTTCAGATTTTTCCGGCCTTCTGGAGAGCGCGCCCACGCGCCCGCCAGGAGGCCGGTTGAGTATGGCCGAGACTGAACAGGAAGGTCGAGAGCAAAAACGATGGCGCGAATTGAGCCGGTGCCCCCTGAGGACATGGACGCCCAGACGCGGGCCGCGCTAGAAGCGGCGCGCGAAGAACAAGAAGAGATGACCACGCTGATGGCGACGATGGCGCATCGCCCGGCGCTGATGACGACGCTGGCGGCGCACGTGGCGGCTGTCTTCGAGACGGGCACGGTTGAACCACAGTTGAAAGAAATGCTGGCGGTGCGTGTCTCGCAGATCAACGACTGCGGCTACTGAAGGGCCACACATACCGCCCTGGCAGGGCGGCTGGGTGTGAGCGAGTCGTTGCTGGACGCGATGTATCATCTGGACCAGCACGCGCACGAGTTTTCGGCGCGTGAACTGGCCGCGCTGCGTTTTTGCGAATTGATGACGACGGATGCGCGCGATGTGACTGAAGATGTCTGGAGCGCGTTGCAAGCATCGTTTGATGATGGTGAAATTATCGAACTGGCGGCGGTGATTGGGCTGATGAATGATTTGAATCGCTTCGCGGATGCCTTGAAAATTACCGTGGAGCGGAGGCGCACGCATGGCTGACGAGGGACACGAGGGCGAGACGCTTGGGGCGCTCTTGCGCGATCTGGGCGAACTCTCAAACTATCTGCACGAGCGTGGGCAGAACGCCTATACGCTGGCGCAGCGCTTTCTGGAGAACGCCCGCCGCGAGCAAGACCAGAAGACGCGCACTTTTGACGAGCAGCAGGCCAGAATGCTGGATTATCAGCGCTATATCTGGTACGAAATTGCCGGGTTGGTGGAAAAGTTGATGAGCAAGTATGAGGCGAACGACGGCCAGCCTGGCCTGGATGACCGGCGCGAGGAGGAGGCACGGCGTGGCGAGCAAGAAACAGCGGGCTAGCTCCAACAGTGGGTCGGGTGCTTCGTCGTCGCCTCAGCAGGCGCAAGGCCAGGGGCCGGGCCTGCGTGCCACGACGATGCTGAGCACGCTGCGGCTGGTGGCGCTGATGAGCGCGACGATTGTGGCGCTGCTGGTGTTTGAGGTGCTGGAGCATCCCATCGGCTTCTGGCCCGCGTTGGGCGTAGGCTTTGTCTCGGGCATCGTGGCGCGGGCTGCGTTTTTGTGGTTGGAGCGTGCCTGGCTGCGCGCGGCGGCGCGCCGGGTGGCTGCGCGGGCAGGACAGGCCAAGCAGACGGAGCCGCCCAGGAACCAGGGGAAACGCGCCAAGGGGTGAGATTGCTTCTTGCGACCAAGCATGGTAAGATGGGCACAGGATGACTCATCAGTGGCCCCGACCAGCGATGGTCGCAAAGAGGGCAAACCATGCAGCAACTCGAATACCCTCCTTCCTCCATGCTGCCCGCGCAACTGACGCCTCTGCTTGGCCGTGACGAAGCGGTGGCCTCGGTCTGCGCGCTGCTTCAGCGCCAGGAAGTGCGCTTGCTGACGCTGACCGGCCCCGGCGGCATTGGCAAAACGCGCCTGGCGCTTCAGTCGGCGCGTGAACTGCGCGCCACCTTTGCAGATGGCGTCTTCTTTGTGCCTCTGGCGCTCGTCAGCGACCCCGAACAGGTGATGCCTGCGATTGCGCAGGCGCTTGGTCTGCGCGAAACTGGCGATTGGCCGCTGTTGGAGCGGCTGTATATCGCGCTGCGCGAGAAGCGGCTATTGCTGCTGCTGGATAATTTCGAGCAAGTGACTGCGGCGGCGCCGCGTTTGCTGGAACTGCTTGCCCAATGCCCCCAGGTAAAGCTGCTGGTGACGAGCCGCGCGGTGCTGCATCTGCGCGGGGAGTATGAGTTCGCCGTTGCGCCGCTGGCGCTGCCCGACCCTGAGCGGCTGACCGACAGCGCGACGCTGGCGCAGTCGGCGGCGGTGGCGCTGTTTGTGCAGCGGGCGCAGGCCCTCAAGCCCGATTTCCAGGTCACGCCTGCCAACGCCCGCGCTATCGTGGAAATCTGCCAGCGCCTGGATGGTTTGCCGCTGGCAATTGAGCTGGCGGCGGCGCGCATCAAACTGCTGCCGCCGCAGGCGCTGCTGACACGGCTGGAAGATCGGCTGCATGTGCTGACCAGCGCCGCGCAGGATGCGCCCGCGCGCCAGCAAACCCTGCGCGACACGCTGAGTTGGAGCTATGACCTGCTCGATGCCGAGGAGCAGCGCCTTTTTCGGCGGCTTTCGGTCTTTGTGGCTGGCTGCACGCTGGAGGCAGCGGAAGCGGTGATGGGCACGCTGGGCAATGGGGAACGCTCTGTGCTGGATGGCGCGGCCTCGCTCATCGACCAGAGCTTGTTGCAACAGCGCGAGCAGCCCGAGCATGAGCCGCGCCTGGTGATGCTGGAGACGATTCGAGAGTATGGCTGGGAGTGTTTGCGCGCCAGCGGTGAGGCCGCCGCGCTTCAGCAGGCGCACGCGGCGTATTACCTGGCGCTGGCCGAAGAAGCCGAGCCGAACCTGCGCGTTGGGGGCCAGGAAGAGTGGCTGGAGCGTCTGGAACGTGAACACGAGAATCTGCGAGCCGCGCTGCGCTGGCTGGAAGAACAAGGCGAGCGCGAACAGGCGCTGCGGCTGAGCGGCGCGCTGTGGTGGTTCTGGTGGGTGCGCGGGCACGCCCGGGCCGGACGCGCGTTTCTGGAGCGCATGCTGGCGAGCGGCGCAGAGATTTCGGTAGGAGTGCGTGCCAAGGCGCTCAACGCGGCTGGCGCGCTGGCGAGCCTGCAAGGTCAGGTGGCGCAGGCCGAGCGGCTGTGTCAGGAGGCCCTGCCGTTATTTCGGCAACTGGGCGATGCGCAGGGCGTCGTCAATTCCTTGTGGATACTGGGCTATGCTACGGTCGAACAAGGCCAATTCGCTCAGGCGCGTGCCTTTGCCGAGGAGGCTGTGTCCCTGGCGCGCACGGCAGAATATCCCTGGGGTCTGGCCTACGCGCTGGAAATCCTTGCCAATGTGTTCTTCAACCAGGGTGACTATCCCCACGCCCGCGCGCTGGCCGAAGAGAGCCTGATGATCTCCAGGGCGATTGGCGACACGGCGGGCAGCGGGCTGCGCCTGCGCCTGCTGGGCATGACTCGTCTCTTTCAGGGCGACCCGGATGCCGCGCGGCCCTTGTTTGCGGAGAGCCTGGCACGTTCGCACGCCGTCGGAGATCGCCGGGGCAGCGCCTACGCGCTGATTATGGGTGGATATACGGCGATTGTACGCGGCGAACTTGCCGACGCAGCGGCGCAGTTGGGGCAGGGATTGGCGCTGCTTCAGGAGGTGGGTGATCGGCGCGGCATGGCCTGGGGGCTGTATGGCCTGGGGTGGGTCGCGCTGAGCCATGGTGACGCTGCCCAGGCGCGCCTCCAGTGGGAAGAGACGCTGACGCTGCTGCGCGAGGTGGGGCAGCAGTGGTTCATCGCGCTGACGTTGGAAGGGCTGGCTCTGGCTTCCACCCAGGAGCAGCCGCTCTGGTCGGCGCGGCTGTGGGGCGCGGCAGAACATCTACGCGAGACGATTGGCGGCTCCATCCCGGCGCTGATTCAAACATTCTACGAGCCATTCCTGGCGCTGGGTCGCTCGCTGCTGGGCGAGAGCATGTTTGCCGCCGCCTGGGCGGAGGGGCGAACGCTGGCGCTTGACGCGGTTTTGGGGGCCGAAGGCCGCGCGCCGCTGGCCCAATCGCCCCAGCCCGCAAAAGTTGCCAGCGCAGCGCGGCCTGTCTTCCCCGCTGGCTTGACGGCGCGTGAAGTGGACGTGTTGAAGCTGATTGCGCAGGGGCTGACCGACAATCAGGTCGCCGAGCAACTGGTAATCAGCCCGCGCACGGTCAGCACGCATCTCACCTCGATCTATAATAAGCTGGGCGTGTCCTCGCGCGCCGCCGCAACTCGTTTTGCCGTGGAACATCAGTTGGTGTGAAACGTCTCCGCAGGCAGCGCCGCCAACAAACTCGCTCCACCAGATGAAGGAAGGCTCCCAATATACAGGTTCTTGACCTTCGTCCTGATGACGAATCATTGATTCAGCAGGTGGCGGCGCTGCTGGTGGCCGGATTTGCCGCCCACTGGCCCGACGCCTGGCCTACGCTGGATACGGCGCTGGAAGAAGTGCGCGAATCGTTTGGCGACGGGCGCATCAGCCGTGTCGCGCTGGATGAGCAGGGTGCGGCGCTGGGCTGGATTGGTGGCATCAGCCAGTATCGCGGGCGCGTCTGGGAACTGCATCCGCTGGTGGTGGATGTTGCGCGCCAGGGACAAGGCATCGGGCGCGCGCTGGTGACGGATTTTGAGGCCCAGGTGCGGGCACGCGGCGGGCTGACCATTACGCTGGGCAGCGATGATGAGGCTGGCCTGACCACGCTGGCGGGAGTCAACCTGTACCCCAACGTCTGGGAGCATATCGCACACATCCAGAATCCAGGCCATCATCCTTACGAGTTCTATCAAAAGCTGGGCTTTGCGATTGTGGGCATCGTGCCCGATGCCAATGGCCCGGGCAAGCCGGATATTCTGCTAGCGAAATCGGTTGCCCAGGTGTGAAGGCCGCTTCAGATGAGATCGGCAAACTGCCGGGCAAAGCACTCGTGAGTCTTCGGCGGGCGCGCAGCGTCATAGACCGAAAAAAGGACGTGGCGGAAGCGCTGGCTATAGAGACCCCCTGGGCGCAGATAGTTATGGAAGATAGCGGCGACGGTGGCAGGGTCGTTTTGGAAGACGCCGCAGCCCCACGCGCCGAGAATCAGGGCATCGCACTGCTGCGCGGCGGCAAGCGCGAGGATTTTGCTGGCCCGTTCGGTGAGCACAGGCACGATCTTGCTGCGATTCGCTGGCTCATTGCGCATGACAATGCCCGCGTTGGGCGCAGGGCTGGTGAGGACATCCACGACATAGGGCCGCGCCAACCACCGACCGGCGTCATCGCGGAAGAACGGGCATGCGGGGCTATAAATCATCCGATCTGAGTAGAGACAGGTGTCCTGGGCGCGATGGAAGGCGTAATGTTCGGGACACTGGCGTAGGCTGAAGTAGAGCGCCGAACTGCGTGCCAGGCTCTCTTCCTGTGCCCGTGCGCCGCCCAAAAAGCCGCCGCCGGGGTTCTTGGCCGAGGCAAAGTTCAGGACGCCAATCTTCTGATACTGCTGGCTGGCGATAAGCCGGGCGCATCCCTGAAGGGTGGTCTCGTTCACAACCTCGAATGTAGTCTCTTGTTCGCTGCCCGGCTGGGCCAGCACCTCATCGCGCAGATGCGTCAGGGTATCGGGGTCATAGGCGCGCGTGCCACGCAGGCACGTATCCAGCAGCGCGGTGAGATCGACCGTGCTGCCATCTGGGGCGGTGTACTGGCCGCTTTCGAGCGCCGCGATGGTGCCCCTGGCGATTGCTTTCATATCCATAAACGAGATAGCATCCTCTCAAGAAGCTTTTTCTTTGTTCAGGTCTTGCTGGGCGCGCTCCAGCAGGCCGCGCATCGAGAGCAGCACGACGGCGTAGACGGGCAGCGCGGCGATGTAGAGAAAATCGCTGGGGCTGCCCGGCGAAAAGGTCTGGAGCAGCCACTGGCAGGCGACCAGAATGAAGAGGGCAAAGACTTCGCGCTCCAGCAGCAAGCCCACCATCCGCGCGCGAAAGAGATTTGCGGCGCGCTCGGCCAGCGCCGGGTCATCGGTCAGGCGCAGGGGCAGCCGGGCCAGCCGACGCATGAACCATTCGCCCAGCGCGCAGGCCAGCGCCAGCAGGCCGGGGAAAATTGCCAGGCTCCAGAGCGCAGGCTGAGTGAAGTGATGCAGGTACAGCAGATCGAGGCCGCCGACCAACGCGACATCGATGGCGAGCAGGATGCCGGGCAGGGCCACCACCTGAAGATCGCGATAGTCGTTCAGCCGCGCGGCTGGGTGCGCTGGCTGGCCGCGCGGCGTTTCAACGCCGGGCATGCCGATCAGCAAACCCAGAACCGCGCCGACGCACATGCCAAAGGCGTAGCCTTGCAGCAGCAGCGTCACCGCCAGGATGGTCGGCGGCATAGACGAGATGAGCGGCGCGTTGGCGCTGAGCGACGCCAGCGTCAGCAGGATAGCCCCGCCGATGAGCAGCATGCTCGCGCCCATGCCGATGCGGCTCCAGGCCGCGCTGCCCTGCCAGCGCAGCAGGAGCGCGCTCACAACGGGCGATTTGTTGTCCCGTTCGAGGGGAAGAACACCCCAGGCAGCCAGTTCCAGGCGCGTTTCGGCGCGCACGCTCGCGTTGAGCGCGCCCCGGCGCTGCTGGCGCTGCCTGCTGATGCCGCCGAACAGATAGACCAGGCTGTGCCCGGCGATCAGCAGCAGAACGGTCAGCGTCAACGGGTCACTCAGCATCGCTGCCATGATGTTGGTTTGCCAGAGGCCAGGCGGGAGCTTGCAGGTCTTTGCGCATCCAGACAAAGGTTGGCAGGTCGTAGCCTGCGTGGTGAGCATACTCGCTGATGTGATAGCCCAGGTGCTCGTAAAAGCGGATGTTTTCGGGGGATTGCAGGCGCACGCCGAACTGCACGGCGGGCAGCCCCACGGCGGCGGCATGCGCGTCGATCCAGCGCATCAGCGCGGAGGCAATGCCCTGGCGGCGATAGGCAGGCAAGACGGCCACGCGCCCCACATAGAGATAGCCACGTTCCGGCGGGGTGGACCAGCGCAGCACGCCCGCTGGCTGGCCCTGCACAAAAGCCAGCACTGCGCCGTGATCGGGCTGAAAGGCGCTGGCGCGCAAGTCCTCCAGGGTTTCGTCGAGCGCGCCGCTGGGCGGGTCCAGCCGATTGCGAAACTCCTCGAAGGCGGCACGGGTAATCATCAGGATGGTTGGCGCGTCCTCGACGGCTGCGGCACGCAGCGTAATTTCTCGTTCGGTTGGTTTGTTGGTTTGCATCGCTTTCCCCCTCTTCTGTAGTATTCTACCAGCCGAGAAAGCTCTGCGCCAAACAAAAAAGCGCGCCAGCATTGGCGCGCTTTTTTGCCCTGCAAACCTGATAATCTCACTCAGGCGGCTACGGCCTTCTTGGGGCGGGACATGAAGGCAAGCACCAACCCCACCACCATGACGACGAAGCCAACCACCGCGTGCAGCGGGCGGATGTCGGAGGCGGCGACCGTCCCTGCCTTGCTGAGCGTGAAGAGGATGGTGTGATGGATACCGGGAATGAGGTAGTAGACCCCAACAGCCAGTCCGATAACCGCGATGGCGATGGCAATGTAGAACACGATAGGACTGCGCATCTGTTACAACCTGCTTCCTTTCATTGATAAAAATAGACCCTTCTCGGAAGGGACAAAGGGAGCAATAGCAAGCTCTCCCCTGCTGCCAGATACAACGATGCGCCCCAGGCTCAGTAACACCTATGGGACTGACCAAAAACGCTTCGACTTTTTGCTGGCAAAAGACTTGCAGTTGCCTTGTAGCTCGCGACAACAGCTTACCTGGCTTGTCTGAGCAGTACCAACACCGGTCAATACCTCAGCCGTAACACTATTGTCCGGGTAATCGTCTTCAGGGGAAGAGGGATAACACCGCTTATGCTCCAATACTTATGTCCACTCTGTGGCGAGCCGCTTGAACGCAATGCAAGCGCCTGTGCTTCCTGCGGCGCGCTGGTGGAAGAGCCGATCTCAGTTGATGTCCAGGGGCATCCAGCCGGGGATGAGCGCACGCTTGGCCCAGATCAACCCTTACCAAAGCCGCCAGGACGCCGCATCTCGCGCCGTGCCTTTCTGGCAGGCGGCCTGAGCGTAGTTGGGCTGGCGATGGTTGGAAGCCTGGTTGTGTGGATTAAGCGCCCGGTGGTGGCCGGGCCAGCCGGAAACGCCCTGGTCACCTATCGCGGCCATACGGAGATCGTGACAGCGGTGGCGTGGTCGCCCGATCACCAGCGTATCGTTTCGGCCAGCTATGATGGCACGGCCCAGGTCTGGGACGCCGACAACGGGCATCGGCGGCTGGTGTATCCAGCCCACCATGCGGCGGCCACGAGCAGCGCGCCGATCATCTGGGGCGTGGCGTGGTCGCCCGATGGCAAACGCATTGCTTCGGCGGGCCAGGATGGCACGGTGCAGGTCTGGGACGCGGCAACGGGCAAACCTCTGTTCACCTATCGCGGGCACAAGAACATTGTGCGTGGTGTGGCGTGGTCGCCCGATGGCAGGCGTATCGCTTCGGCCAGCTATGATAACACGGTGCAGGTGTGGGATGCCACCGATGGCAGCCACCCGCTGGTGTACAGCGGGCACACGCGCGAGGCGCTGGCGGTGGCGTGGTCGCCCAGAGGGACACACATTGCTTCCAGCAGCAACGATTACACCGTGCAGGTGTGGGACGCGACGACGGGCAAACCGTTGCTCGTGTATAAAGGGCACAAGAACCTGGGGCCGGAAGTCTTTCGCGGTGTCTACAGCGTGGCGTGGTCGCCCGATGGCGCGCGCATTGCCTCTGGCGCGAGCGACAGCACCGCGCAAATCTGGGACGCTGCCAGCGGCAAGACATTGTTGACCTATCGCGGCACGACTGATGATGTGCGCGCCGTGGCGTGGTCGCCCGATGGCAACCGCCTGGCCTGCGCCGGGGACACCGCTGGCGCGACACAGGTGCTGGACACCGCCAGCGGCAAAACAGTCTTTACCGCGCGCTGCCACGCGCTGATTGTGGACGCGCTGGCGTGGTCGCCCGATGGCGGGCGCGTCGCCTCGGGCAGTTTTGATCGCACCGCGTGTGTCTGGGCAGTCGGCTAAGGCAGTTTTGACTTCTCTTCTTCCGTGACGACCAGGAACCCATAATCCTGTTCGCGTGGGTCGAAGGCTGCCTCTAGCCCGCTGCCGATGTAGGAACAGGCCAGGGTCAGCACAATGATGCTCGCTATCGGCCAGATGATTTCAAAGGGAAATGCCTGGAGATATTGGGCATACTGCGAAATCATCAGGCCCAGGCCGGACCCCGGCGGCTGCACACCAAGGCCCAGGAAGCTGAGCGCGGATTCTGCCCCAATATTGCCCGTGAGGTCGAGGACAGCAGCCACAATAATCAAGCTAGTCATGTTCGGCACGATATGACGCCTGATGATTTTCCAGGTGCTGGTCCCATTGGCGCGCGCAGCCATCACAAACTCTTGCTCCTTAAGCTGCAAGGTCTGGGCGCGCGCAAAGCGAGCCATCTGAGGCCAGATGGTGAGTCCCAGCACGAGGCAGTTCAGCACCACACGCCCATAGGGGCCAAACTGGAAGCCCAAAATGGTCGTATCGTCGAAGAGTGGCCCAAAGATGGCGGCGATCAGTATGGCAAAGAGCACCCCCGGAAACGCAAACATGAGGTCGGTGAAGCGCGCGAGCAGCGTATCAATAATGCCCCCAAAATAACCAGCCAGCACACCAAAGAAGACCCCAAACACGATATCTTGTATCTCAATAGCTATCACCGCCAGCATCGAAACCTGCGAACCCGTTAAGAGGCGTGCCAGAATATCCTGGCCGTTGTCATCGGTGCCCAGCCAATGCAGCGCGCTGGGCAATTGGCTGAGGCGCGTGGCGTCCTGATATTCGGGGCCGTGATATTGCTCAGATGTGATGGTGACCACATATCCAGGTGTAATCTGTTCGTGCAGCGGCTGGCCGATGTGTTCGTAAATGGGAGGGAAGATGAGCGAGAAGAAGAACAGCCCCAGAAGGAGAACGAGCGACCCCATGGCGAACTTCTCCTGCCGGAAGCGCCGCAGCGCTGCCCGTGTCGGTGAAAGGGATGGGCCTTTGATTTCTTCCTCCGGGTCGCTCTGCGCTGCTATCCGCTCTTCAAGCGAGCGCAATGGGTCATCGAAGAGAGAGGGGGTCTTTGCTTGAGACGTGAAGCGCAGCGGGTCATCGAAGAGGGAAGATGAAGGAGCAGGAGACGTATCCTTTGGCTTGAAGCGCAGTGGGTCATCGAAGAGAGAGTGAGGCTGCTCCCCTGACTTCATTGGCATCTCCTCCTGAGATATGGGCAAGCGGGCGAGAAAAGCGCAAGAAACTCGCGTATTTGTTACATATACTACGCTCCTGCTCGTTGCAATCTCACAGCTTTTTGCTTTCGCCGCGCCAGCATATCCTGGCTGCTGTCATCGACGCCCAGCCAATGCAGCGTGTTGCATTGTGCCCAAGGACGCCCGCCGCGTGAGAATTTTGCTGCTTTACTGCTGTATGAGAGGCATGTTATACTTTGTCGAGCAATTAGAGATTGAAAACCAGCACGATGAAAAGTGGTGCAATCGTACCAGTACCTCACTAGACAACTTCATAGCTTGGGTGAAATGCTTGTCGCGCGGTCTTGACAAGAAAAATCACCAACACCTTCCCGCGTTGGGAGAGAGGAAGCCGGCATGGGTGATCTGTGGAATAAGGTGGTTCAATTCTTCAAAGACTGGGGAAATAATCAATTAGTTGTCGCTTTGATTGGCGCTGTTCTTTTCGGGGTACTGGGTTTCTTTCTGCGCCAGATATGGGGAGGACTCAAACGCTTTAGCTCCTGGCTGTGGGCCAAGCTCCATGGACGGGGCGCCGACCATGCCTTTGAAAAAACCTATCTGAACTGGCTGATTAGCCGAAATCGCTATCTTGGCATCCTGCCGGCACAGGTGGTAACTCGGCGCTGGGGCGAGCGGCAGCAGTTTGTCTCGTTGGAAGATGTCTATGTGAGCCTCTCCGTGAATGCCTCAGGCGGCGCGGAAATTGGAGATGAGGGCGCTGGAACCGGCCACGGCAGTTGGCGAAAGCAGCCCGGCATGTTCTCACGCTTTATAAGAGTCGTGTTTCTGCTTTTGCTGCGACTCTTCCTGCGCAATTTGCGCGTCAGTTTCGATGCCCCGTCTTACCAGCCTGGCGATTTAGGGTTGGCGATTGATACCCATAAATGGCTCGTCATTCGCGGAGACCCAGGCTCGGGGAAGTCCACCCTGCTGAGCTATCTTGCCGTCACCTGCGCCCGCAGTCTGCGCAGGCATCAGGCTGAGGGAGATTCAGCCAAACTCGTGAAAAAACGCTTGCTCTGGGATACGCACCCATTCCCGCTGCTGGTGACCTTACGCCGACATGGCAGCGTCGCCAGTTGGAGCGAAGAGCGCGACTTTTCGGCAGTGTTTCTCGAAGAGATGGAACCTGACCTGCGGAGGCGCTGCCCCAAAGGGTTCTTCGAGCGGCGGCTTGATGAGGGCAACTGCCTCATCTTACTGGATGGTTTTGACGAACTGGGCAGCCTTGAAGCGCGAACCGCTATGGCTTATCGCATCGAAGGTTTTCTGCAACTCTATCCCCGGCTGGATAATCATATGGTGGTCACGACTCGTATCGTTGGCTATGAGGGGCAGCTAGATCGCTTTGGCTTTACAGTTCGCACCGTTCAGGACTTGAACGCTGGGCAGGTGCGCGCGTTAGTGAAGCAGCGATATAAGGCAACCATCGAAGCCGAGGTGACGGGACGCATGCCACTGGAGGCAAGAGAACTGCGGCAAGTGCTTATGCGACGGCCTGATCGACTCATCGAGCGCATCGAAAGCACGCCGCGTCTCCAGCAATTGGCTACCAATCCCCTGCTGCTTTCGCTGATTGTGCTGGTCCATTATCTCAACATAGAGCTACCAAAAGAGCGGGTGCTCCTCTATCGAGATTGCGTTGAAATCCTGACGGAGCGCTGGCGACAGATCAAGCGCGAAGAAGCTGGCATTGGCAACAACAAGCCTGACGAACTGACCCTCACTCAGAAGGTGGCGCTGTTGGAGGAGATCGCTTTCACCTTGCAGCAGCAGAGGCAAGAAGAGGGAAGCCAGGCCCTCATCCCACACAATCAGGTGAGAGACTTGATCGCCGCGAAGCTCCCTGAATATTTGAATGCTCAAGGAGCGCTCGCCGGAAGCGCGAGCCAGGAGATGTATCGGCGCAAAGCGGAAGAGTGGATGGAAGGGATCAAGACCGAGAGCGGCATTCTGGTTGAAAAAGGCTTTGACCAGACTGGTGAACCGCTGGTGGGTTTTTCACATCTGACCTTCCAGGAATATCTGGCAGCTTCGGCCATCAATAAGAATGCGACCTATCGGCCTTTGCTCTGGCAGCATGTGCTCACGCCGTCCTGGCGCGAAGTGGTGCTGCTCTATGCCGCGCTGACAGATAACGCGACGCCCATTCTGAAGGAACTCCTTGCCCACGCGCAAGAGGATGGGCTGATTCTGGCAGGGTACTGCTTGACAGAGCCTTTGAAGGGACTTCAGACGGATGTGCAGCGGGCGGTGCTGGATCAACTCAAGGAACGCTTTGCCCAGGCAGAGAGCGCGTCCATTCCTGCGTTGGGCAGGGTCATGTCTACGCTGGGTGGGAACGAAATTATTGCCTTTGTGCGGCAGCAATTGCGCAGTGATGTTTCTGCGAGGCGCATTGCCGCGGCCAGGGTTCTGGGCCAGGCCAGGCCAGACAACCCTGAGATAGAGGAAGTGCGGGCTGATCTGGTTCAAATCGTGGAGACGCCCCAGGAGGTTGAGCTTACGGTGGCCGCGCGAGAATCATTAGCGCAAATTGGAGACCCCCGCTTTGCGGGACCAGAACCACAGATGATTGGCATCCCGCCGCCGCCAACGAGTTTTACAGCATGGCCCCGGCCCGTGCCCGCCAAGAAGCTGCGTGCCCGGCTCGTAGAGGTGGATTACTGGCACTTTCATCATATCGTCATCCCGCGCCGGGTGCTCAAAGCGTTTGAGATCGGCAAATATCCGGTGACCAACATCGAATACAGCCGCTTTGTCGAGGCAACCGGATATCAGAAACCCAAACATTGGCAAGAGGGGATTTTCGCTCCGGAGGAAGCAACACATCCTGTCACCCAAATAGAATGGGAGGGGGCCACCGCATATTGTGAATGGCTCAGTTCCCAGACCGGGAAGAGATATCGCCTGCCAACAGAGTGGGAATGGGAATGGGCAGCAGCGGGAACAGAGGGGCGGCAATATCCCTGGGGAGATGCGTTTGACACAGCCAAATGTAATACGAGCGAATCAGGCATTGGGAAGACCACCCCGGTAGGGACGTATCTGGAGGGCATCAGCCCGTTTGGCGTGAGTGATATGAGCGGCAATGTTTGGGAAAGGACAGATGGGTACCTTTCTTCATCAAATTATCCTATGATGGCCCTTAATCTGGTTTTTGTTATAGCAGGACTGACAGCGTTCTTTGTGTTTGTTGGCGCAGACCAATTGCCTGCCATTCTGAGATGGGCTTGCTTAGGATTTGCTCTCGTTTTTCTCCTTTTTTCTTGCGTCTTCCTCATGGTATCAGATGGAGTGCCCCGTGGCGGAGCCTTCAATAGCAAGCAATATCAGGCATCTTGCTTCTATCGCGTGCTGCTCTCAAGTTCTGGAGTTCCGCAAACATCCCTGGGCTTCCGCTGCGTAAGAGAGATAGATTAACGGGTAATGGCTGCGTTCGTGGTGCTCTTTCTGCAAAGAAGTCGGATAGGGAAGCCAACATTTGTGGAGGAAGGGAAAGATTGCAGCATGTATCCAGCCACTCCCCCACGGGTTGCTGTCATAAACAGCAGCGATGCCATCTTAAAAATGGTTTCAATGGCCCTCGAAGAAGAGGGTTATGTCGCCATTCCTGCCCACGGTTACCAGTTACTTGAGCGCCAGGAGAGCCTGGAACAATTTCTGGCCGAACAAGCTCCCCATGTCATTCTGTGGGATATTGCACCCCCATACGATGTCAATTGGCGATATTTTCAGGAAGCCAGAAACCTGCCCGTGATGCGGAGCCGCCCATGCATCTTGACGACGACCAATGTCGGGCGTCTGCGCGAGATAATAGACACCCCTGAGGCCATCATTGAAATTGTTGGCAAACCGTATGACCTGGAGCAGATTCTTGGCGCCGTGAAGAAAGCCCTGGGCTAGCTGGCAAGAGCGGCGCTGTGAGACAAAAATCGGGCAATGCCTCCACAGCGGTCGAAAGGCGTTGCCCGGTTGCGGCGTAAGTGAGGGGAAGAGGTTCGCTTCGCCCAGGCCATCCTTATTGCATAAACTGTGCCCGCCATCTCCAGCCCAACCAGCGCTCCATCATACTATTTGTGCTTCGGGGTCACTTTCTGGAAAAAGGCCATATATCCACACTGTGTGCAGCGCCCCAGCAAATAGTCGGCGATTTTTTGCCGCGCGTTCCAGAATCTTGCTGCTTCGGTGCTGTAGGCGACGATTTCTGGACCGATGTCCTGAATGGCCTCGCGCTGCCCGCCGCATTCGGGGCAGGGGCGCGTTTCAGGCGAAAAGGGCTGGCTCATATCAATCTTTCTCCACGTTGATAATACTTACCCACAGAGCCGCGCCACAGTTCTACTCGCGAATCATCAGCAGATTGCCAGTCTGCGCGTCAAAGACCTCGGCGGCGTAGGGCGATGAGGGCTGCGACCCATCTATATACAGAAAAGGATAGAACGTTCCTTTCAACTCCACAAAACAGACCAGCGCGTTCGCATCCAGGCCAATATCCTCGCCCTGCGTGCGCTGGCAGGCTTCCCGGCTGGTAATGAACAGAATCTTCAGGATAGTGAAAGGGCCATCAGCGCCTAAGACGCCATGTTGCTTGAGATAGTGGCGCACGTCGTCCGCTGTGAAGCTGGGAGTGGCGCGCAGATGGGGCTGGATGGCAGCCGCGCCAGTGGCGGCGCTGCTGCCAGAATCATCGCAGTTATAGATGGTTTGCCGATAAAACGGGTCAGCCAGCGAAGGAGCCGAACCGTTGAGTGTGAACACCAGCGCCAGCGTCCCGAGCAGCGAAAAGAGCCAACGTGCGCGCATGGCTGCATCCCATCCTTTCCAACGGTTGCCTGCTGAAAAGCCTCGCGTCATCACCGATAGTGTAGCAAAAAAAGGTTGCCCGCTGCCAATTTTTCCAAGTTTTAAGCTATGACTAAAAAATAGTTTTGCTGAGGCTTGACAAGCAACGATCTTCCCGTTAAAATTGAGGTATGGCTTAAAATAAATTGAGAAGGAGAAAAATCATGCGCATTTCCTATCGCTGGCAGGTCACACTGGTCATTGCGCTGGGCATGCTGATGGCAGTTCTCGATAGCACCATTGTGAGCGTGGTGCTCCCTCAGATTGCGACGGCGTTCCATACCGAGTATCAGACGATTACCTGGGTAGGCACGGGCTATTTTCTGGCCCAGGCGGCAATCATTCCCATCGTTGGCTATCTGAGTGATCGCGTGGGCAGCAAGGTGATGTTTCTGCTTGCGCTGGTGCTCTTTACGGGTGGCTCCGCGCTGTGCGTGTTCGCGCCCACGGCGACCTGGCTGATTCTCTTCCGTGTCTTTCAGGGATTAGGCGGCGGCGCGCTCTTGCCCGTGGCAATGGCGACGATCTTTCGTCTGTTTGCGCCCAACGAGCGCGCGGGAGCTATCGCGCTGCTGCTGATTCCGCTGCTGCTGGGGCCAGCGTTTGGCCCGACGCTGGGCGGTTATCTGGCGACGAACTTTAGCTGGAACGCGATCTTTACCATTAATCTGCCCATTGGGGTGGTGGCCTTCGCGCTGGCAGTCCTGGTGCTGCGTGGCAAGGCCAACGACAGCGAGACTGGCACTGGCGAAGAGCCAGCAGCCAAAGGCTTTGATCTGTTCGGGCTAGTGCTGTCGATGGCTGGCTTCAGCGCTTTCGTCTATGGCATCACCGAGGCTGGAACACGGGGCTGGGGCGACCCGCTGGTGATCGCCTTCCTGGCGGGCGGCGGCGCGCTGCTGCTGGCCTTTGTGATCGTCGAACTGCGCGTGAGCGATCCGGTGATGGATGTGCGCCTCTTCCGCAGCTATACCTTCACGATGGCAAACATCCTTCAATGGGCGACGGTTGCCGTGCTGTTCAGCAGCCTGTTTCTGGTGCCCGTTTTCTTTGAGCAGGTGGAAGGTTTGTCGGCCCTGACGACCGGCGAGATTTTGATTACGCAGGGGTTGGCGACGGCTGTCGGCATTGCCATTGCCGGAAAGCTGTATAACCAGGTGGGGCCGCGCATCCTGGCGGTGATCGGCAGCGCGCTGGTTGCCATTTCGATGCTGGGCTTTACCAACCTGACGGTCACAACGAGCGGAGCCGATGTGCAGGTCTGGCTGATTGTGCGCGGCCTGGGTCTGGGGTTGGTGGGCCAGCCCTTACAAACGCTGGCCGTTGCGGTGGTGAGCAATCAACAGATGGCAAAAGCGACTTCGCTGCTGAACTCGACCAAGACGGTCTTTGGCGCGTTGGGTGTCGCGGTGTTCACCTCGTATCTGACGCAGCAGACCACCAGCCACGCCAAAGACCTGGCAGCGGGACTGTTGACCACTCCGCCCAGCGGGGTCGCGGCGACCTGTCTGGCGCAGGTCGGGCAGCAGACCCAGGCGCTCCAGGCGTGCATCGGGCAGCACGCGGCCACGATGGGCCTGAATGACACATTCCTGGTTTCGCTGATCGGCTGTGCCATCTGCACGGTGTTGGCGCTCTTCCTGGGGCGCGACCCCGCAGTTGAGGCGGAGAAGCAGGCCAAAAAGCGCGGCGAGCCGGTGCCGCCTGCGCGCGAGCCTGCGCTGAGCGAGTAAGCGAGCAAGATTTCCACAGTGCCACTGTGGAAATCTTGCTCTTGACTTTTGCTGTGTTTCGACCTACGATATGACCAGAATGATGAATTTAGTCATCTGGTCATCTGGTCATTGCTGACCTCTAGGAACGAAGGGACACATGGCAACAAGTAGCAAGAGCCGCCAGCAGACATATACGAGCGACGGGCCGCCCGGCCAGCAGACAGAAGAGCAGACCCAGCCCGACGAGCGTCAGCAGAGAGAGGAGCGTATTCTGGATGCCGCCGCCGCGCTGCTGGTGCGCTGGGGCTATCGCAAGACGACGATTGATGACGTGGCCCGCGAAGCAGGCGTGGGCAAAGGCACCATCTATCTCCACTGGAAGGACAAAAACGCCCTGTTTCTTGCCGCCATCCTGCGCTCGCAGCAGCAGGCAGGTGTCGAGGTGATGCGGCGGGTTGCCGCTGACCCAGAGGGCGGGCGCTTTCATCGCCTGTGGATACATGGCATGATGGGCGCCCTCACCAATCCGCTGATGGCAGCCGTCATGAAAGGTGATGCAGACATCTTCCAGGGGCTGGCAGGCGCGTTTGACCCCGGGATGCTCCGTCAACTTACGGGTGATTACGAGGCGTATATTGTCCAGCTTCAACAAGCCGGGCTGGTGCGCGCCGATGTTCCTGTGTCGGTCATCTCGTTTCTAACCAGCGCTCTGAAAGTTGGCGTCATCAACACGTCTACTCTCTTTAGCCAGGAACAGATGCCCTCAATGGAGCAGATTGCTGACGCGATCAGCGACCTGCTGCGCCGCTGGCTGGAGCCGGAGCAGCTTCCTAGTGATACCTCAGTAGGCAAACAATTCGTAACCGAGTGGTGGGAAAAAGTCAAAGAAGTCGAAAATCAACAACAGTAAGCGGAGGTCATGAACAACATGACAGCAATTATCGAGGTAGACAGCCTGACCAAGCGCTACGGTAGCAAGCGCGGCATTACCGACGTGACCTTCCAGGTGGAAGAGGGCGAAGTCTTTGGTTTTCTTGGCCCCAACGGCGCGGGCAAAACGACAACCATTCGCACGCTGATGGCGCTTTTGCGCGCCGACGCGGGCACAGCGCGCATCGCGGGGCTGGATGTCTGGGAGAAGTCGGTGGAGATCAAGAAGCTGATCGGCTATGTGCCTGGCGAACCGGCGCTCGACCCCAACCTGACCGGCGGGCAGATTTTTGAATACTTTGGGCATTTGCGCGGCGGCGTCGATCAAACCTATCTTAAAGCACTTATCAAGCGGCTCGACCTGGACCCCACGCGCAAGTTCCGCCAGTATTCCACCGGCAACAAGCGCAAGGTGGTGCTGATTCAAGCGTTTATGCACCGCCCGCGCCTGCTGATTCTGGACGAGCCGACCAGCGGCCTGGACCCGCTGAACCAGCAGGAGTTCGACCACATGATTACGGAAGCGCGCGCGGCGGGCAGCACGGTCTTTCTCTCCTCGCATATCTTGAGCGAGGTCGAACAGACCTGCAACCGCGTAGGCATCATCCGCGAAGGGCAACTGGTGCGCGTGGGCGGTGTGGCTGAATTGAAAGACATCAAGCGCCACGAAGTCATCATCACCTTTGCCAATGCTGTGCCAGCCGAGGCGTTCAAGGCGCTGGACGGCGTGGAAAGCGTCGAGGCGCTGCCAGATGGGCGCACGCTGCGCCTGGCGGTGTCGGGCGGGCAGGATGCTGTGGTTAAGGCGGCGGCGCAGTATTCCGTTGTGGCGTTGACCAGCCACGAACCCAGCCTGGAAGACATCTTCCTGCGCTACTACGAGGGCGATGGCAAGGTCGCCAAGGAGGCCAGCCATGTTGTTCCGTAATATCTTTCTGAAGACCCTGCGCGATTTCCGCATCGCCATTCTGGGCTGGGGTGTGGGTTTAGGTCTGCTCATGTACGCGGTCATCGCCGCCATCAATTCAGTGGTGGGGGCGGCTGGTGCGGGGTGCGCCTCGCTCCTGAGCCTGGCTACCTCCTTCGAGTGGATCGCCGAGCCGATAGCGCTGTGCACGCCTGGCGGCTACGCCACCTGGAAATATGGCTTTACCCTTCTGATCATGGCGCTCTGGCCGCTGCTGGTGGGTGCCCGCATGCTGCGCGGCGAAGAGCAGCGCGGCTCGATGGATGTGCTGCTGACGCAGCCGCGTGGGCGCGTGCGCGTGGCCCTGGAAAAGCTGGCGGCCATGTGGGTGGCTCTGCTGCTGATGGGCCTGATCATCGGGTTGCTGGCGTTTGGGGGCGGCAAGAGTGTCAGCGCTGACTTTGGCCTGGGCGATGCCTTGCTCTTTGGGCTGAATCTCGCGCTGATCAGCGGCGTCTTCGGGAGCATCGCGCTGCTGCTCTCACAGTTCACCCGCGAGCGCGGCACGGCGGCAGGCATCACCGCTGGTTTGCTGCTGCTCTTTATCATACTGGATACGTTGCATCGCGTCACCTCTGGCACCGAATGGATCAGCCGCCTGTCGCCGGTCTACTACTATAACCTGAGCAAACCGCTCATCCCTGCCTATGGGACGAATCCTGGTGCGATCCTGGTCTTGCTGGCCTTGAGCGTGATCTTGAGCGGAGCGGCGCTCTGGCTGTTTGCGCGGCGCGATGTGGGCGCAACCGTTTCGCTGCCGCGCTGGCTGCGCCTGCCAGAGCGGGAGGTGTCGCTGGAGCGCGCGCTGCCGGTGAACGCCTGGTCGCTGCGCTCGATCTATACCCGCAGCCTGGCGAAGCTGGCCGTTCCCACCTTCTGGTGGACGGTTGGCATCGCCGGGTTTGCCGCGTATATGGTCATCATCGATGAGCAAGTGGCGCAAAAGCTCCAGAGCCTCATCAACAGCTCGACATTGCTGCAACAAGAGATTGGCAAGGTTGGCGGCGGCGGCGTCAACGAGAACGCCACCCTGCTGAGCTTTTTCTTCATCTTCTTGCCGGTGATCTTGATGGCCTTTGCCGTCACCCAGGCCAGCCGATGGGCCGCCGATGAAGAAGACGGCCTGCATGAACTGGTGCTGTCCACGCCGCAGCCGCGCCTGACGGTTATCCTGGCACGCTTTGGCGCGCTGACCACCGCGACGGTGATCATTGGCGTGATGACGCTGGCGCTGACGGCGCTGGCTTCGGCATCCAGTGGGCTGACGCTGGACGGGGGCAATCTGGCCGCCGCCTCGCTTTCCATCATTCCAATGGGCCTGCTAATGGCGGCGTTGGGCTATCTGTTCTCCGGCTGGCTGCGCACAGCGATAGACACCGGCCTCTTGAGCTTCCTGCTGGTGATCTGGTTTACTATCACCTTCATTGGTCCCGACTTGAACTGGCCGGATGGCGTGCTGCATTTGTCTGCCTTCTATTACTATGGCACGCCAGTGCTGAATGGCCTGTCGCTGGGGAATATCCTGGGCGTGTTGGTGGTGGCTGTGGTGGCGCTGGCGCTGGCGTCGGTGCGCTTTGTGCGCAAAGACATCGGGCGCTAGGTAGCTTCGCCTGAGACAAGAGCCGCCGCGAGCATCTGCTCGCGGCGGCTCTTGCTATGTACCGTGAGTTTCGTGAGTTTTTCCCAGTCTATGGGAAAATAGCCCCAGGGTTACCGCCATTCATTTCGTTCATTCTGTTCATTGTTTAATATATTCCCTATTGCCCATGCACATCCCACGTCAGCCCATACCAGAGACGATCATTCCAGGCGCGCAGCGTGCGTTTCAGGGCAGGCAACACGCGCAGACTGTGGCCCTGTGGGGAATCTGAAGAGAATGCGGCAGAGTGATGTGCCAGAGCTGCAAAGAGCCTGGGATCGGGCGGCAGGATTTTGACGAGGCCGTGTTGATTGAGGAAGGCCAGCACCGCGCGTATCTCAGGATGGCTATATTTGGTGGCGTCGGACAGGTCGGCCACGGTGACGCGGCCATCGCAGCGGTAGAGGATGTCTTGCTGCAAGAGCGTTAAAGGCCGCACGTGATATTTCTCACCGGGCGTGCGCTGATAGCGCAGGGTGAAATCCAGAGTGGTAGCAGATGACATGAACATGGCTCCTTTCATGACTTGCCATGCCCACGCGGATAGGCTACAATAGCCGTATCGGCGCGTGGGTTCGTGAAGGTTCTCCGGGCTGATGCTTTTGCCGCTTGCCTAGTTATCCGCTAGGCGGCGGCGACTTTTTTTGCCGCTTCTGCCGTGGCCTGTATGGCCTCTCGTATCTCCTGGGGAGTCTTTCCCAACACTTCTACAAGCTTGCGCCGATGCTTCATAGATGGAGTGGTTCGCCCATTTTCCCATTCGCTCACAGTTTGCTGGCTTACTCCACATGCTTGAGCAAATTCGCCCTGGGTCATGAGCACATCCTCACGTAAGTCTCGCAAGGTTGGCATTGGGTAGACTCCTTATCCTGTACAACTACATGAGAATATACACAAAACATCAGCTTTTGTCAAGACCATACTGGTTATTTAGGACTATCTACTCATTTTGACTGCTCACAATGTGGCGATGTGTATGCCGCCCTATCAAGGCAGGCCAGGCGATTGCTGGTAGCGCCGCCATCCCTGGCGGCCAAACGTTTGGCCGCCAGGGATGGCGGCGCTACCAGCAATCGCCTGGCCTGCCTTGATAGGGCGGCATA
>DATGID010000145.1:0-41273 GCA_035307385.1 Ktedonobacterales bacterium
AGGGCAAGGTGACATGCCGATGCCAGGCGCTTTCGCCTGCCAGAAAGGCCAGCGCGTTGCCATTGTGCAGCTTGAGAAAGAGCATATAGCCCAGCAGCGCCAGCGGCACCAGCCCCAGCGCGAGCCAGGCCAGGCGCGGCAGCGGGTTCTCCGCAACAGCGAGCGATACCTCAGATGATGCCTGCCGTGTGACCCGCTCTTTGAGGCGCGTACTCAGGCGCAGGATGGTCGGGCTGCGCCGTGCCCACTCCCAGGCCAGCGGAAGGAGCAGCAGAATGCCGGTCGGGCGGGTGAGCATGCCCAGCGCCGCCAGCGCGCCCGCCTGCCAGAGTCGCCCGGCCCGCGCCCGTTCCACCGCGCCGATGCTCACCAGCAGAAAAAGCGACTCGCTATAAGGAGCGAAAGCGAAGAAGCTGACCGGACACAGCGCCAGCAAGAGCAGGGCGAAACGGGCCACCCGTGTGCCGCACTCGCGTGCTGCCAGGCGATAGAACCAGAGGAAGCTGCCCCAGGCGCAGAGCCAGGAGACCAGCAGAGCAGCCAGGGTGAAATGTCCAGCGAGCGGCCAGGCGAAGAGGCGGGCGAGCAGCGGATAGAGCGGGAAGAACGCGCCCAGCCCTTGATTGGTATAGCCGCGTTGGGCAACATGCAAGAAGAAGTAACTGTCGAAGCGTCGCCAGGCGCTGGTGAAGGCCGCGCCCCAGTCTGCCAGGGGCCACGAGCCAGGCACAGCGCTGGCAGTGCCATAGAACCAGATGTGCAGGCAGGTCAACGTGATGTAAAAGGCCAGCGCCAGCAGAAAGACGCGCGAGGGAAAACTGCCCAGCAGCGCCCCTGCCCGCGCTGATCGAAAGCGCTGAAGCCAGCGCGTGGCCCCTGGCTTGCCCGAGTGCTTTTCCAGAATGGCAGGTTCGACTGCTGCCAGATCATCTGTATCCGTGATGAGTTGTTTCATGCGGCCAGCCATGCATCCTTCGCTAGACTTCCCCGTGCTAAAACGAAGGCGAGGCATAGCCGGTCACGCGAAACGCGATGAGCAACCAGACAAAAAAAGAAGAGGGCATACCCCTCTTTTCTATGCATACATTGTATCACAGCCTGACGAAAAATAAATCGGGAGGACACCCGATTTATTTTCGTTGCCTATGGGGTATAGTTTCTTCGAGTCGGCCTCTGTTTTTGTCCCCTTCTTGCTCTCAAACGTGGATGTGGAATGCCTGCCAACCAGCCAGCGACAGGAGGCGTGTCGATGGACTCACCCGAGCTAGCCCAACTCATTGCGACTGCTGAACAACTCTCGCCAGAGCGCTACCCGGACCAGGCTGTCGCCCTGAACCAGCGCCTTGTCCAGCTTGACCCGCGCAACGCGGCAGCCTACGTGCGCCTGGCGCGTGGCTACCAGGCCCAGCGCAGCTTTGCCGCCGCCATTGCCGCCTGCCAGAACGCCTTGCGCCTCCAGCCGGAGAGCGCCGCTGCCCAGCGCCGCTTGCAGCGCGTCACCGAAGAGTGGGAACTGGCCCGGCAAGCCCAGGCAATCGCCGGCTACACCGAAGCCCTCAGCCGTGGGGTTGCCCAGAAAGACGAAGAACGCCTGGGGGAAGCCATTGCCTACCTCTGGCGCGCCGTCGACCTCAGCGCCACGCCGCTTCAGGCCATCCGCAGCCGCAACGCGCTGGCGGCGGCCTATCGCTCCAGAAAAGACCCCGGCTCGCTTGATCGCGCGGCAGCCTTGTACGAGTGGGTCTTGCGTCAGGCTCCTGGCAATGCGACGGCCAGAAGAGGATTGGCGGCAGTGCTCCGCGAGCAGCGCGCGATGGGCCGGGGCCAGTGGGAGCATACCTGGCGGCGGGCAGACACGCGGGCGCGCGCCGAACGAGATCGGCGGCAGGAAGGCGAACGCCGCCGCCAGCAGCGGGAATACCGGAGCCAGCGCCAGCAGCGCAAGCCTGCCCATCAGCGTATGCAGAAACCGGCGACCCTGGCGGAAGCCCTGGAAATCCTCGGCCTGGAGCCGCCAGTCACCAGAGAAGACATCAAGCGGGCCTACCGAAAACAGGCGCAGGTGGCGCATCCAGACCGGGGAGGCAGCCACGTGGCGATGGTCATCGTCAATGCAGCCTATGAACTGGCGCTGGCCTCGGTTCCCAGGCTGCGCGTCTGATGTAACATCTGCTTGCGGAAATGTACAACCTTTGCCTGTACGGCATTGGCTTGTAGCGCCGCCGTCCCTGGCGGCGCTACAAGCAGACGCCCCAAGAAGGTTGTGCGAGGTGTTCTTAGGCCCTTTCTATCCCAAGAGCGCGTAACAGCCCGGCCAGCGCGCTCGTGTAGTCACTCGTTGCGTCGTAGCGATGGAAGTTATCCCACATAGCTGGAATCTCTTCAGGATTGCAGGGCTGCGCCATGAGAGGGATAATCCCCTTCATACGCTTGTGCCAGTACCGATTGATGGCTGCATTCACCTCATGTTGCACAGCGGGCGAGGCCAGTGCCTCTGGGGTGAGGACCAGTACCAACCATTCGCAAGTGCTCAATGCTTCACTGATACGTGTCATAAAGTCGCCATGCTGCATATTGACCATATCAACCCAAACCTCGACCCCCGCGTCGCGCAAGTCAGCCACGAATCGGGCGGTGAACTCATCGTTCTTATGACTGTGGCTGACAAATACCCTGGGCCTGGCGCGCTGGGGGGCAGGCGTTAAAGCCGCAAGAGGAGGTAGGGCTAACGGTTCATCTGGCTCGACCTCGCGCAGCCAATAGGGTATCTCAACATCGCGCGTCGCCTCGCGTAGCCAATCAGGTATTTTGACCAGATTGTTGGCTTCTGCAAAAGATGACTCTAGACGAGCTAGTGGTTTCTCAGGCTCGTCCTCGCGCAGCCAGGCAGGCAATGGCGTATTTACTAATTCTTCTGCTGTAAGCCGTGACTCGCCTATTCGTTCTTCGCCCTTTACAGGAGGCGGTTCCTGTTGGGATAGCCGCTCGTCTGGTTTGCCGGGGTGCAGCCAGGGTGGCAGCGGTGCGCCACAAGAAGGACAGGGGGCAGTGTTAAAGGGGCGTAGTTTGCGACACTCAGGACATAGGATATGCATCAGAACCCCCTGCGAACCTTACGCTTCCTCCTGTGGAGAGAACCAGCTTTATCGGGCACGTGATGTATCCCCGTCTGTACATATATTCTAAGCGATGAAAAGAGAAATGGCAAGCCTCGTTGCTGGAATCATCCTCCATCTGCCACTTGACAACGCACGCGATATCTTCTATACTCTGCTCAGCAACCACACGTTGCGGCACGCGTATCTGAGCGCGTGTTCTGGCACCTGAGCAACCGAAACGGTACCATGTGGCGCGGCCAGTGACGAAAACTGGCCGCGCCACTCACCCCACCTCTGCACAGGCAGGGAATGGGGCTGGGGGCATTCTATCCTATCACGGGATGGCATGCCACTTCTCCCAGCGGCCATCTCCTCCGGCGGGGCGAACCGCTTCCCAGCGTGGGAGCGAGTGCAAGGCAGAACAGCCTGCGCTCGCTCCCCTCGCCTGGCAAGCCTTCACATCCACAGCAGGGGATGGCCGTTTCGTCTCTCAGACGAAAAGGAGAGGACGTGTATGCTGGTCGTGATGGCGCAGTTCATTAACTTCTGGCTGACTCCCTGGTCGGCCCCCTTCCGCGCCGCCTGCCTCTGGTTCACCCCCGACACCCAACCGCTTCAGGGCCGCAAGCCTAACACGCTCGCTCCCCAGTGGGTCCGTCCGTTCTTTGTGCAGCGCTGGGTGGGCGAGGCGATTGCCGCCCGGCTGGCTGCCAACCCGGCTACCACCGCCTATCGCTTCGGGCACGACTCCGACCCGGACTGGGAAGCGGCAGCCTGGGCCAGCTATCCCCGCGCCATTCTGCGCCAACTCGATGAGCACCTCTTGTTAGGGATAGTGGGCATGGAGGTAGAGCGCTTGTTGCGCATTGCCCAGGAGCATCCGGGGCTGGTGGGCCAGATGGAATGGACGGGCGCGGCGCTCAGCGCGTCGGAGCATCTGGCCCAACTGTATGCCGAACTCAAGCGCCGCCACAAGGCGATGCAGGCGCGGGCGCTGCTGCGCGAGGAACTGCGCCGCTTCGTGGAGTGGGATGCTGCCTCATCCCCTGATTGGCCCACCTCGCCATGAGGGCATGGGCAGCGCTCCACAAGCTACCAGTGGCCTTCCTGATGGCGAGCAGCTTCTACCTGCTGAGTGAACGTGCTGGCTGCCACCCGGTCAAAGCCGTTCGGTTCCAGATGAATAGTCGGATGCCCGTGCCCTTTCCACTGGATACTGAAGCCGGAACTGTCCAACTCGATCTGCTCCACCTCACTCAGCGGTACCCCCTCCTTCAGGCGCTCTATGAAGCGCTCCGCCTCCTCGATCTTGGGCATCACCAGATAACGTAACAGTCGGCCTATGAGAGGATGGCTCGACATCACCTCTGCCAATTTTTCATCAGCCTGCTCCATTCCTTGATCAAGCTCCAGCGTATCTTGTAAAACCAAGGCCGGTTGGTCTGTCAGGACGAGGAGCATGGGCGCTCCCTGGGAAAGCCTGATTAGGAGTGTAGCAAGTTCTGCCATAGCTCGCCCTCTTTCTTCCGTTCGGTTTTCTGCCGTGAGGGCTTCAACCCACGTTCCTTGCCCCCTCTTGCTAGAGGATATTACGGTTATGGGAAACGATGCGTGAGAGAACATCTCGACACGTCAAATTTCTTATGACAAGGTACTAGCCGTCGATGACCTGCACGCGCGGCCACTTTTCGGTAATACGTTTGGCGCGCAAACGCTGCTGAAAGCGTTCGCGCGTTACGCGGCGTGGATTTCGGCGCAGCACCAAACCAAACAGATCAGCCAGACCACAGGGCGCAACGATATAGAGTTCATTGGTGGGGAGCAGCCGAACGGCAACACTGGTGGCCGTCTCCGGCCAGGTGGCAACGGCCTCTTCACATGATTGCAGAGGCGGGACCGCAAAGCCGAACTTCTTTTCATACCAGAGATGCACCGCAGCTTGATTCTTCGCTTCCCAGGCCACGCCCGGCAGGCGCGCAGAAAGCTGCTCCTCGACCGCCTGGTCGCGTGCGCGGCTGAGATCGTTCGGGTCGAAAAAGATCGCATCTACATCGGCCAGTGGCGTGGGCGATGGATGGCCGTGCAGATGGTCCCAGACCAGATTGCGGATGGCGCCCGCGCCCACCAGCCAATCTGGCGGGTTGCAATCTCGCGCCGCCTCCAGAATCGCCCAGAACCAGGGCGTGGCCCGCGCCAGTTCGCTGAGTTGCCGCCGGTAGGTCTGTTCGTCCGTCACGAGCGTGACTTGCGATCAACCATGACGAGCAGCAGCCCGCCCAGCAAGCCAAGATTTTTGGCGAACTGGGTTTGCTGCTGGCTGCGCCTGGCCTCGTCTTCTTCTTTCCAGAATGGATGGCCCGCGATGGTCGTTGGAATCAGCGAGGCAAAGAGCGCCGCCGCTGCCAGCTTGGGAAAAATGCCCAGCCCGAGCATCGCGCCAGCAATCACCATCGTCAGGCCGTTGGCTTTGACGGCCAGTTCCGGCTCAGGGACGCCAATCGCCGCCGCTTCCTCGACGCGGTGCCCCGGGTTAGTATACGCCCGATAGCCGCCCTGAATAAAAATCACCGAGAGCAAGAGATAGGCAAGTTGTTTGAGATTTGCCATGAAGTCCATTCTCCTCAGTCGCCAGCCAGCGCCGGTTCTTGTTCGACCAGGGCCGACACCTGCACGGAGCCAGGCCCCAGCGCTTCCTCCAGCTTCTGGTGCAGTTCCGCGCAATAGCCCACATGATTATCTTCTGGCACAAGCCTTGCCAACCATGAGCCGTTGCGCACGATCACTTCATACTGGTCGCCGCCGGAATAGCGTTCGATGGCGCGGTAAGCGTCCTGCACGTGGATGGTATCGACCGTATCATTGCCGGTGCGCGAGACGGTGATGCGCAGCAGGTATTTCGGGCGATTCATCTCCTCTTCGGAAACTTCAAACAGTTCTGCGCTGTCCACAATGATGCTCAGCCGATCATTGCGCGTGTCCACCTTGCCGGTAATCAGCAGCACGTTGTCATCCTGCCAGAGTTCGGCGGTGTCCGCGTAGGTGCGCGGGAAGGCGGTCACTTCTATCTGGCCGTACATATCTTCGACGATAGCGGCGGCCATCAGGTCGCCTTTCTTGGTGGTGATGCGTCGCGCCTCGACCAACCGGCCCCCGATGGTGATCTTCTGTCCCGCCCACTCTTCGTTGAGCGCGCTGGTGGGCGTCGCGCCAGCGGCTTTGAGCTTTTCACTGATGCGCTCCAGCGGGTGCGCGGTCAGATAGATGCTGAGCAGTTCTTTTTCCCAGGCGAGCAACTGCTGATGCTGGATGGGCACGGCCTCGCGCAGCTTGAAGTCTTTCACCGGGTCGTGCCCGTCCATGCCGCCAAAGAGGCTGCCCTGGCCGATCTCCGCCATCTTGCGCTGCTGCTGGCCGATGCTGATGGCGTGGTCCAGCGATTCCAGCAGTTGATGGCGCGGGCCAAGTTCGTCCAGCGCGCCCACTTTGATGAGGCACTCCAGCGCGCTGCGCGTGACGGCGCGGCTGTCCACGCGGGCGCAGAGGTCGGCCAGCGAGACAAAGCGGCCTTCGCGCTGGCGATTCGCCAGAATCTCTTCGATGGGGCGCGAGCCAACGTTTTTGATCGCCAGCAGGCCGAAGCGAATCTTGCCATCTTCGACGGTAAAGCCGATGTCACTCTTGTTGATGTTGGGTGGCAAGACTTCGACGCCCATGCGGCGGCATTCGGCGACGGCGGCCATCACTTTCTTGGCGTCACTGGCCTCCGTGGTCAGCGTCGCGGCCATGAACTCCGGCGTATAGTTGGCCTTGAGGTAGGCCGTCATATACGCCACCCAGGCATACGAGCAAGCATGCGCCTTATTGAAGCCGTAGCCGCCAAACGGCTCGATCAGCGTGAAAATCTCGTCGGCAATCTTCCTGTCGATGCCATGCTTGACGCAGCCCTCGATAAACTTGCTGCGATACTTCAGCAGTTCTTCGGGAATCTTCTTGCCCATCGCCTTGCGGAACGTATCGACTTCGCCCCAGGTAAAGCCCGCCAGATTGACGGCGATATAGAGCACCTGGTCTTGATAGACCAGCACACCATACGACTCTTTCAGGAACGGTTCCAGGTCAGGGTGCAGGTATTTGATCTGGATGTCGCCATGCTTGGCCTTAATAAAGGTAGGGATGCTTTCCATCGGGCCGGGGCGATAGAGCGCGACCATAGCCGTCAGGTCTTCGATGCTGGTCGGCTTGAGTTCCTTGATGTGCTGGCGCATGGCCCCCGATTCAAGCTGGAAGATGCCGGTGGTTTCGCCGCTGCTCAGCAGATCGTAGGCTTTCTGGTCGTCGGTGGGAATGTGGTCCAGGTCCAGTTCGATGCCGCGCGTTTCTTTAATGAACTTGACGCTGTTCTGCAAGATGGTCAGGTTGGACAGGCCCAGGAAGTCGAACTTGAGCAATCCCAACTCTTCCAGATAGCCTTGCTCGTACTGGCTGACCAGCCAGCTTTTGAGGTCTTTAGGGTCACGCAGTTGCAGCGGCAGCACATCCACCAGCGGCTCGCGCGAGATGACCACGCCCGCCGCGTGGATGCCGGTGCTGCGAATCGTCCCTTCCAGCGCCAGCGCTTTGTCAAGGATGGTGCGCGTCGTTTCGCTGCCGTCGTAGCGCTGCTGAAGGTCTTTGATCGTCTCCATCGAGCCGCGCAGCGTCACCTTGGGGCCGGTGGGAATCAGCCGGGCAATGGTGTCGGCCTCGTTCTGCAAGCTCAGCACGCGCCCCACGTCGCGCACCGCCGCTTTGGCGGCCATCGTGTTGAAGGTCACGATCTGCGCCACTTTGTCCCAGCCGTACTTTTCGGCAACATAGACCACCATTTCTTCACGCCGGTCATCGGGGAAGTCGGTATCGATATCGGGCATGCTCTTGCGTTCCGGGTTCAGGAAGCGCTCGAACAACAAGCGATACTGGAGCGGGTCCACGCTGGTGATGCCCAGCACATAGCCGATCAGGCTGCCCGCCGCCGAGCCGCGCGCCGAACAGCGGATGCCGCGCTTGCGCGCCTCGTTGTAGAAGTCCCAGACGATGAGGAAGTACGAAACGAAGCCCTTCTGGCTGATGATGTCGAACTCGTAATTCAGCCGGTCTTTGATCTCGTCGGTCATCTTGCCGTAGCGCTCTTCGACGCCGCTCAGGCACAGTTGATAGAGATAGTCGTCCGGGCTTTTATAGCCAATCGGGATAGGGAAGTTGGGCAGCAGCGCCTGCCCGAACTGTACGTCGATCTGGCACATTTCGGCAATGCGCATCGTGTTCTTGAGGGCGTCGGGCACGTCACCAAAAAGCGCGGCCATCTCGTCGGCGCTCTTGAGGTAATAGTGCTGGCTGTCGAACTTCATGCGCTTGGGGTCGTCGATGTTTTTGCCTGTCTGCACGCAGAGCAGAACATCCTGCGTCTGGGCGTCTTCGGCGCGCACATAATGCAAATCATTGGTGGCAACCAGCGGCAGGCCCGTCTCTTTATGCAGGTCATAGAGCATCTGATTGACGCGGCCCTGCTCGGATTCTGCGGCCTGGTGGTCCTGAAGCTCCAGAAAGAAATGATCGGGGCCGAAGACCTCGCGATACCAGTTGATGACCTGGCGCGCGCCGTTCAGGTCGCCTTTGAGTAGTAGCGAAGGAATCTCGCCGGAAATACAGGTGCTGGTGGCAATCAGCCCTTCGGCGTGTTCGGCCAGCGTCTTTTTGTCGATGCGCGGGCGCAGGTGATAGCCCTTGGTGTGGGCCAGCGTGGTCAGCTTGAGCAGATTCTGGTAGCCGGTGGCGTTCTGGGCCAGCAAAAGCAAATGGAAATAATCATATTTGCCGCTGTGGTCTTCGATGGCGTTGGGCGTCAGATAGCTTTCTACCCCGATGATGGGATTGATCTCGGCGGCTTTGCAGGCTTTATAGAAGTCAATCGCCCCGTACATCGCGCCGTGGTCGGTGATGGCAAGGTGCTGCATCCCATAGCTTTTGGCCTGCGACACCAGGTCTTTGACCCGCGACAAGCCATCGAGCAATGAATATTCGCTGTGGACATGCAGATGGGTAAACTCATTCGCGCCCATGGGCCGCTCCTTCGCTGAGAACCAGGCAAGTATTGACAGTCGAATTGCTCATTTTTTGTGAGAAAAGGACAATGCTGATGCAGCCCTGGCGCTTTTGGCAGGCCAGGAGCCACTTCAGCAAGTAGAGAACAGATGCATCACTCAACAGAGAGAAGGTTCTACTTATGCTCCAAGAGAGCAGATTATGTGCCTAGTATGAGGCGAACATGCCAGCGGCGGCGAAGTCTGAGGGCTGGCCTGAACGCCTTCGAGCGGGTACGCGCTGGAGAAGCCAGCACTATGAAGTATACCGTAGAGATGGGCAAGCAGCAAGGGAAAAACAGGTGAAATCGCAGCTATGATATGATGTAGGCGCGCAGTGCAGATGCCGGGGTGAGCAACAAACAGGAGCACACATCGCTAGGAAAAAGAGGCTGCACACGATGGCACAGCGTACTCTCCCCTCAACAGAGAGCCAGGCAAGGATGCAAGCCACTATTCTGGTAATTGAAAATGACTGGAACAACCGTATTTTAATGGAGCAATTGCTGTGTCTGGGTGGGTATAACGTGGTGTCGGCAATGAATGGGCAAGAGGCGCTGGAGTTGCTGGACAAGGGCGTGCAGGTGGATATGGTGCTGACCGATCTTATGATGCCGGTGTTGGATGGCTATCAGGCGGCGCATTTGATTCGCGAGCGAACGGGTTGCCAGGAATTACCCATTGTGGCCGTCACCGGCTACGCGCTGAGCGAAGATAAAGCGTCAGTGGTGGCAGCGGGGTATGACGAGTATCTGGCGAAGCCGTTTCGCCAGCGTGAACTGATGGAGGTTGTGGCGCGGCTCTTGCCCTCCTTTTCCGCGCAGCAGGCGGATGGCGAATAGAGGCGCGCCGGGTCATGGAATCGATGCGTTGGCTAGAATTGACGGTCTCGGCTCATCGTGAAGCCGTCGAGGCGATCAGCGAGCTGCTCAGCGGCGTTGCGCCCGGCGGCGTTGCTATCGAAGAACCCATTGCCCTGCTGGATGATGGGCAGGAATATCGCGTCTTGCCCGAAGGCGCGGTGCTGGTGCGCGCCTATCTGCCGATGGATGGCACCGAAGGCGAAAAGCGCCAGCAGGTAGAGCAAGGGCTGTGGCATCTGGGGCAGATTGGCCCGGACTTCGTGGGCGAACTGACCACGCGCCAGATGGCCGAAGAGGACTGGGCCAACGCCTGGAAAGAGTATTACCACGTCCTGCACCTGGGGACGAGAGTCGTCATCAAGCCGTCCTGGCGCGACTACACGCCCAGGCCGGACGAGGTGGTGCTGGAACTGGACCCCGGCATGGCCTTTGGCACCGGCCTGCACCCCACAACCTCTATGTGCCTGGCACTGCTGGAACAGCGTGTGCAGCCCGGCATGCGCGTGCTTGATGTGGGCACGGGTTCGGGGATTCTGGCGCTGGCGGCGGCCAAACTTGGCGCGGCCAGCGTGCTGGCGCTGGATGTCAGCAGCGTGGCCGTCGAAGCGGCCCAGGCAAATGTGCGCGCCAACGGCCTGGAGGAGCGCATCAGCGTGCGCCTTGGTTCGATTGAGGAAGCGTCGGGCGAGCGCTATGATCTGGTCGTCGCCAACATCATCGCCCGCGTGATTGCTGATCTGGCTCCCGCGCTGGTGGGCGCGCTGGGAACGGATGGGCTGCTGATTGCCAGCGGCATCATCGACGAGCGCCTGTCCCTGGCCGAAGACGCGCTGCGCGCCGCTGGCCTGGCCGAAATCGAGCGCGTGCGCGACGGCGATTGGTTCTCATTGGTGGGAAGCCCTACAGCGTCAGAAACATCTCGTGCTGGCTGAAGAACTCGGTAAAGCCGAGATTGCGGCAGCGCGCCAGGAACGGGCTGGCCTCCGGCTCGTTGAAGACCTGCGCGCTGGTGGCGTTGCCCGCTGCTGCTCGCAGAAGCGTGGCAAGCGCGGCATCCGGCAGGTCATGTGCCAGGAAGGCAGCCAGAATCTGGATGTTGTCGCCGCCGCGTCTGAAGAGCAAGCCACTCTGCCCCCCGTCGCTGCCAGGCAGGGCAACGGCCTCGGTGCGCAGCGCCAGAATGCTGGCCGGTTCGCGTTCCCAATCCGGCTGCTGTCCTTCGTATAGCCTGGGAAAGAAGACGGCAGGGTCGACTGCTGCCGCAGGCAGGTCGGCTGCGGCCTCTGGCAATGCGGCAACATCCGCCTGCACACCAATCAGCCGCCGCGTGGCGACAAAGCCCGCCCCCTCATAGACCTTGATCGCCTTGGCGTTCTGCGTCAGCACCTCCAGTTGCAGCGTGGTCAGATGCTGCTCGCGCGCCACCTGTATCATCTGCGCGGCCAGCAGCTTGCTGACCCCTGTGCCGCGAAAATCCGGCGCAATGCCAAAGCCACCACACCAGCCACGCGCGCCGCGCACGCCCATGCGCGCCAGGCCCACGAACGCGCCATGCTCGTCGTGCATCACCACGCAATACGCGGCGTTGATCTGATAGACCTGCCAGAACCCTGCGCTCATTTCCGCAGTGATCGTCGCCGGAAAGAAATAGCCGGTGAAGCTGACGTTATGCATCTCGGCAAGCTGCTCCTGTGTATAGGCCAGGGCGTTGGAAAAGCGGTAGCTGGTCATCGTGGCTGCCTCGTCTGTTCTCGCTAGTGTGCTGACATTTCGCCTCATTATGGCTCAGGTTTCGGCAGAGAAGCAAATCTGCTTCTGGGCCAGCCGGGCTAGCATTGCCAGGTTCCTGTTCTGCCTGGCGTTCTGATTCGTTTTACTCAATGAAGAGATGTATGTAAAAGCCGTGTTGCAGTAGTGTTATGGAGGGAGCCAATGTCCTTCTATCAACCCGAGCAGCGTTGCCCGCGCTGCCGTTTTCCCTATACGCAGGGCGTGTTTACCTGCCCCAACTGCGGGCTTGCGCTGGCCGACCCAAGCGCGCCGCGCGCCAATAGATCGGGACCGCAGCCGTCCTGGCAGTCCACCAACTATGAAGGCTATGGAACACCGCCTCCCGCTGATCGTTTTGGCGGCTCAGGACCGAGTGGGCCAGGCATGTACCGGCCCGACGGCCAGTACGCGCCCGGCGGCTCTGGCCCCTGGAGGAATGACGCGGGCGCTGCCCCTGGGCGGTCTGGTCCTCAGTTTCAGCCGCGCCCTGGTGGCTATGCTGGCGCGGGCGAGCGGATTGTCGATACTGGCGCGCCGACGAGCTATCAGAGGCCGCAGCCCGGCCAGAGCAGTCCATCGGCTGGCTGGGCTGGCTCAAGCGGCGGACAGCAGCCCTCTTCCGGCTATCGGGGTATGCCGCCCGGCTGGGGTAGCCCTGCTGGCGCAGAGCGTCCCTTTGCCGACCCGCAGCAGAGCGCTTCCGGCAGAGGGATGCCCTCCGGCTATCAGCGCCCGTCGCCCGCTGGCCGCGATGCCTACGCTGCCTATCAGGATGGGGCAATTGACGCGCCCGAAACGCTGGCAGATGCTTACAACGATGCCACGCCGCCCTACAGCGGAAGCCAGGCGTTTCGCGGCGCTTCCACGCCCATGTATCAGCCGGGCGGCCAACCCTGGCAGCAGCAACAGTATGCCGCCGCGCCAGCCGCCTATCCTGGCGGCCAGCAAGGCTATGGCGACCCGTATGGGCAATACAGTCAGCCGGAGCCGCCGCGCCGCAGCAAGAAGACAGCGCTCGTCGTGCTGCTTGTCATCGTGCTGCTGGCGGCGGTTGGCGGTGGCGCTGCCTATCTCTTCCTCGGCTCCAAGCCAACCATCACTGTCACCAGCAAATATACCGTAGGCACCACGCCAGCAGGCGCGGCCAGCACGACCTTGCAGGTGAATGGTTTGAAGTTCGCGCCGCATTCAGCGGTCAGCTTCCTCATCGATGGGCAGCCAGAGCCTGGGCACGAAATCTTTCAGAGCGATGCCAGCGGCGCTGTCCAGGGCAATCTGACCGTCACCAGCGCCTGGCCGCTGGGCCAGCACAGCCTGACGGCCAAAGACGCCAGCGGCAACACCACCTTCCAGGGCAAGACGGTTGCGATTGTGACGCAGGGAGAAGCTGGCACGCCTGGCCCCAAGGGCGCGCCCGCTGACGACACGCCCTCTTTTACCATTCACGCGACCGTTCACTCGCATAGTAAAGATAGCGGCCAGAACATCAGTTACCCCTATAGCCTGGTGGTCACTGGTCAGCCTGACCCGGCGGGCGGCAAAGTATGCAGCTCCCAAGATACAGGCAAGCTGCAAACCAACAAAAGCACCTCAAACGGATTGAGAGTCACTGAGACATACGTACCCACGTGCAGCGGCACGTACAAAAGCGGCAAAATCACTTATACAGAGACTTTCAGCAATTACAAACTTGCCTTTAGCAATGGTGTCACGTGTACCGTAGCCGCGCCATTCATCAATCAGGAACTGGATGGCAGCTTTACCAGCGCCACCAGCATCAGCGGCACGCTTAGCTCTGACACGCCAACCATTACATGCAGCAATGGGAACTCAGTTACATCAAAAGGCGTTGATGGTACGTGGGCTGGCTCCATTTCTGCCTGAGCGCAGCATATCTCTCTTTCTTTCCTATGTAGGAGCCGTTATGGGGAATGACGCCCAGCTATTGACCTATGAGCAGGTTCTCGCTCTGTATCCGCCTGATACATTTAAGCAGGCGATAAAAACGGCCACGCTGCGTATTCGTCCATTTACCAAAGAGGATGAGCAAACCTTTCCTCCCACGCGAGACCTTGAAGGCCGCCTTATCAAAGCAAAGGTCGGTCGCTGTTTGTGTATAGGCGTAGAGGGGGAACTATTTACCTGCTCCTTATGGAGCGTACAAAACGAGAGAGAGCCAGTACATCTCGCCCAAGAACCTGATGCCGAGGGCTTTCGTGAATATCGCATGCGCGACCCCAGGCCCATCTGGTATCTCACGCTGGACGTTCCTTTCAAACTGAAGCGGCCCGATGGCGATGTGTGGGAAAGCCAGGCCGATGGGGGCGTGATTACCTGGAATGGAGAAGTTGGGAGCGCCTGTGTGATGCGGGTTCTCAAGACCTCCATCTTCGTGAAAACCTATACATTGCTCGAATCAGGGCAAGCGTAAGGAGCATGCATGGATACCGAGCGCCTAACACCAGCCCCAAACCAGCCACAGGTGACACTGGCTCGCGTCAAGGCGCTGCTAGCGCGTCTGGATGCCGAGCGCACAGCCGACCAGCCCCAACCGGACAAGCAGCCGCGCCCTGCTTATACGCCGGAACCGTGTCTGAAAGAGCCTGATCTGGCGGCCTGGGAAGCTGCCAACGGCGTCGCGCTTCCAGAGGCGTATCGGCTGTTCTTGCTGGAAATCGGGAACGGAGGCATGATGCCAGGCTCGTATTGCGACTTTGAGGTGTGGTCGCTCGATGACCGCAGGCGGAAAGCATATTACACCCAACTTCAGGAGCCGTTTCCGCTCTCCAGGGAACGGTTCGAGCAGCAGATAGCGCGGCTCCAGACGGAGGGAAGAAGCGCTAACCCACTGTTTCCCGAGCTATGGGAACAGTGGAAAGGAGAAGATTTGCCGCCAGGGTGTTTGCCGTTGGGGCATTATCCCAGCTACGATCCGCTTTTTCTGATCGTCAACGGCGACATGCGCGGGACCGTCTGGTGTATTGTCGCCGACTGTGTCGTCGAGATCAATGATCAATACCAGCCATTTGATTTCCTGGGCTGGTTTGAAGATACGCTCTTAGAGTTGGTTGGGTAGTAAGGGATGCCCTCCCCTGGTAAAAACAGCAGGACTTTTTCTCCACATGCTTGACAAGTATATCAGCAATAGGCTAGTATAGTCCTATCAGGCGGCCCGCTTGAGGACAAGCCGCCTGATCGGTGCCCCGCCTGTGGGGCGCTGAAGTTGGTCAACGCGAGGACGGCTGACGTGGCAGGTGCGAACACACCTGCCGCGCCATCACCCCAACCCTGGACCAGCCAGGAGATGGAGCTAAGGTGAAATTGTACCATTGCGGGGGCAGATTCTCTTAGCGGCCACCTTTTGGAAATGCTGTGACGACACTGGCTAGCAATGCAAGCCAATGTCGCGCGGCGCTCCGGGGGTGGCCGCTTTGCGTGTGGCGCGGCGGGGGAAGCTGTGGCTTTGGGTCCAGGGCGCTGCGTCGGACAAAAGAGGAGTACGCCCGATGAGTCTCGTCTCGAAGTATCGTTTGCAATTTCTGATCACCTGGCTGGCGATGGATGCCAGCCTGCGCGCCGCGCTTTCGCCGCGCCAGGTGCCCGCCGTGGTTGGCCTGCTGGCTCAGGCGCGGGCCATGCAGCAGGCGCTGCATCCCTGGCTGGTGGCCGTGCTGACCCGGCGCGAGCGTCTGGCGTGGACGCTGCACCCGCCGCATCTGCCCGATGGCCTGGCGGCCCATGTGCAGGATGCCTTGAAGCTAGAACTGTTCGATCCGCGCGAACTGCGCCGCTGGCCGACGCCCTGGCTGGGTTATCTGCTGGAGGCCGAGCTAGCGCGGCTGGTCTGGCTGCTGGAAGCGCCCACAGTGCTGATGGCGCGGCCTGGCTGGGAGCGCTGGGAAGCGGCGCGATGGGCGCTGGCAACTTGCCTGGCGCGCATCAGCCAACTGGCCCGCGCGCTGGCGCAGTGGCGCTCATCGCCGCCCTGCGCCGGGCTGAATGCCGCGCTGGAGGCCACCTGGCAGCGCCTGACCGTGGACAACTGGCAAGAAGTCGCGTAGCGAAGCTGGCTCTTCCCACAAAAAACAGAAGGAAGAGCCAGCGAGCTCTTTACTGCTGAGTTATCATTATGATACGGAGAGATGGCAGCGCGGCATGTGACGTTTTTCTGTCTGCTGCGATGAACAGAGTGAAGTAGCTACTTTAAACGTGTGAGAAGGATAATGCAACAACGATCAGGGGCAGCCAGCCTGGATGAATCGCCAGCCGCTGGGCTGTATGAGCGCTATGCGCGGACGGTCTTGACCTATCTGCGGCGGCGGTTGCCCTCGCGGGAGGATGCCGAAGATGCGATGCTGGAGGTGTTCCTGGCGGCCTTTGAACGGGACAGCCTGAGCGCCCTGAGCGAACAAGAGCGCTCGGCCTGGTTGCAGCAGGTGGCGCGCAATAAGCTGATCGATTATTACCGGCGCTCCACCAGACGGAGCACGGTCACGCTGGAGGAAGTCGAAGAGACGCTGTTCGACGAGGCGCGCGACCCCGAACAGATGGCGCTGCGCCACGAGGAAGAGCGCCGCCTGCGCGCGGCCATTCGGCAGATGCCACCATTCCAGCAAGAAATCTTACGCCTGCGCTTTGGCCTTGGCCTGCGTTGCACGCAGATTGCCGACCAGCTTGGCAAGCGCGAAGGGGCCGTCCGTATGGCCCTGTTGCGAACGCTCACGCTTTTACGCGCCCTCTATGAAGAAGTCTAGCGATAGAAGAGGCGATCCCTATGGAACGCAACGACGACGAACTGACCCTTGAAGGGTTGGATGATCAAATCGAATGGCACGCGCGGGGGCCGCGCGCGCTGCCGCCAGGAGGGCAGCCCTCGCCCACGACCCGACTGATTCAGGGGCTGCGTCGTTCGTATGAAAACGAGCAGGCCGACGAGCAATCGGTGGAAGCGGTCTGGCAGCGCCTGGCCGAAAGCGGGAATGTTCCCGCGCCGCTGCGCCAGCGCTCGCGCCAGTCTCGCCCTCGCCAGAGTCAGCCCGCGACCTGGCAGCCCCCACTGCAAAACGAGACTCACTCGCGCCGCTGGTCGCTGGCCTCGCGCCTGACGGCGATTGCCGCAGCCGTCGTGCTGGTCGTCGTCATCGGCGGCCTGACTGCGGGGCTGATTCTGGTCCGGCAGCCAAAGGTTGGCACCCCCAGCCAGGCGACGGCAACACCAGGGCACACGGTGACGGCTACCGCTGCCCCGTCGCCACCGTCTGAAATCGCTTACATTGGCAGTGATGGTAATGTCTGGGAGATGACCTGGCCTGGGGGGACGCCCGAACAGCTTACAACCGATGCTAGCATTGGGCAAATCTCTTATAGTGGGCTTACCTGGTCTCCAGATGGGACTCTTCTGGCTGCTCTTCGGCAGGCTTATACAAATAATCCTTCGATGCTCATCATAAAGCCAGATGGGACGGTTGTTGTTCATGTGCCCTTGCCAGCAAGTATGAATGGAGCTATCCCCTTTGCCTGGTCGCCTGACAGTACCATGCTGGCTTTTCGCGGAAATATTGTTGATGTGCTACCTGATGGTACTCATATTGGAAAACTCTTTATATTTGATGCTCAAACTGGCAAAACGCAGAAAACCCTCACGTACAACGCAGGGGGGAGTGGCTGTGGTGGTGCTGGGCCTTTTGATCCATTGACTGGGGAGATATGGGTAGTCCATCATCTTAGCTGGAATTATGCTTCAGGAAGCACCTTTATCTGGTCTCCAGATCAACACAGCATCTTAGTCTCCTATGTTTGCGGTCAAGCCAGAGCAGCATTGGTGGATTTGAACACGGGCACTACCAGCCTTCCTTATCCTTCTGACGGTGGGTATCAGCCAAAGGGGAATCTGATTCTAGGTTACTGGAATGACGGAACGCTCGGTCTTACTGACCTCTCTGCTAACCATGTGCGTGCACTCGTTAAGCCGGAGCAATATGTCAACCCACAGCAATATCTAATTACCTTGGGGTTAGCAGCCTGGGCAAGCGATGGTCAAAGTATTTATTACGAGCATGATGATGGCATCTGGCAGATTAATGTGGATGGCTCCAACCCGCATCAGGTGATAGCAGGGACAGCGCTTGATAACCAGCAGAACGCTACAGTTCAACTGGTCCCCAGCCCGTCGCCTGATGGGCGTATGTTGCTGTATTTTCAAGCAACTGGAAGTAACCGAGCAGTAGATTCTAGTGACCCGACGCCGCAGCCTACTCCAACGGAGCCACTCACCACGCGCTGGTATATCGCGCAGGCGGATGGAACGAATCCCATGCCCCTGCCCAGCGGCATTTCTGATGTGGTGTGGCGGCCAGCCAAGTGAGATGAGGACAAGAACCGATCACTCGCTGGCCGGGTCATAGGGGATGACATGCTCTTGCTCGTCGGCGTCGTTGCGCGCGACAATGGCGATGGCCGGTTCGGTGTCGCTGAGGTTGCGCGGCTGGTGGGGCACATCGGCGGGAATATAGATGAACTCGCCAGGGCCATTGATGACCGACTCGCGCAGTCCAGGGCCATAGCGCGTTTCCACCTGGCCCTGAACGATATAGATAGCGGTCTCGTAGCTCAGGTGGATATGCGCTCTGGCTGCGCCGCCCGGCGGAATGACAACGCGCTGCATCGAGATGCCGCTCGCGCCAGCGGTGCGGGCGGAAACGCCAACAAAGTAGGGAATCTCCTGTTTGGCGTCGATGGCAACGCCCTCTTTGACAACGATGATGCCGGGCGTCTGGTCACTCATAGAGCGCTCCTTGTCGCGAAACCTTTTGACCTCTCTGGCACTCGCTGGTATCCTTTTCAGGGCTGGCGCGCTGCGAGGGGCACTGTATGAAGACCCGTTTGGGATGGAAACTAGTTCACCCACTCGTCCGAGCCGTTGATGACGCGCACGCGCCCTTTGCCCGCGCCCACTTTCTGGCCTTTTTCTCCATCCGCTTCCTTGGGCCTGCGGTCCACCCAGGAGGGCAGCATCAGTACCAGCGCCACGAAGACGCCCAGGGCGATGAACGCATAGGCGGTGCTGTTGATTCCCAGCTTGGTCAGCAGGTGCAGCGAAAAGGTCTGCGAGAGGATGAAGGCCAGCAGCGGAGCCAGGCTGATGGCTCCGGCCAGCATGCGCACCGGCAAGACCCATGCTCGGTTGCGATGCAGCAGTCCCAGACCAACGTTGACCAGACAGGCGCAAATGCTGATGATGCTCAGCGTGATGATGAAAGCTGCTGTTGACACAAGGGCGCTCCTCTCGAAAGCCACACGCGCTTCCCCTATCAGCGGGCACACCCGCCCGCTGTAGCGCTTGCAAGCAATACAGGCATAATGCGGTGAAAGTCTACCATACAGAGCACATGAGTGGTGAAAACTGGTACTTTCTGGCTGAGCCTGTGAACGAAAGTACCGCTCTATGGTGCCTGCTAGACGACACCAGCCGCCTGAAGAGCGCGCACCGCCTGGATGGTTGCATCCAGGATGAACGGGTCGCCGTCATCGCTGGAAAAGCTGCCGTTGGGCTGCTGGGCCTGTTCCAACAGCGCCCGCGCCCGCGCGAGCAACGGCGTGGATGGCGCGACGCCCGCGTTCAAGTATGTGTTCAACATCCAGGCAAGTGCACTGGCATCCCATTGGTTGTCCAGGCGTGCTTCCAGATAGGCGCGCGTGGCCTGGGCCACTTCAGAGGCTTCACCTTCGGCTGTCGTGAAGAGCGCGCCCATAATCCAGATGGTCTGGGGAAACTGGTCTTCCAGTTCAACTTGATAGAGGTAATTGCAGGCGTTGGTCACGGCGTCCAACTGCGCGTCGCGGCCCACCGCCAGATGATAGGCGGAATCGGCGGTGAGGTAGGCGTTTGCCATCTCGTTTTCCGGCGACATCCAGCCCGGCGGCTTGAGCGCCAGAATCTGCTGGCTTTCGTGCCAGCTTCCATCGGCTTGCTGGGTGGCGAGCAAAAAGTCTAGCCCGCGCTGCGCCGTGGCATCACTGCGCAGACCCAGTTCGGCCAGCCAGGTCAGCGCGTGGTGTGTGGCTGCCAGGCTGCTCGGCTGGCCTTCCTCCTGCCGATAGGGCCAGCCGCCATCAGGATTTTGCAGCGCGGCGACCTGCTGGCGCGCCTCCTCAATCGCCGCTTTTTCGCCCAGCGCGGCATGCAGACGGGCCAGTTCCAGCGGGCTGCCATGCTGGCGGACGTAGACTATCGCTTGCTCAAGGTTGGCTGGCATGTCGCTGATCTCTCCTTACTCCTTCGGTTAGCTCAGACCCAGGTGTGTGCGCGCTTCCTCCAGACTGTTGGAGCCAACCACTTCCTCTAGCGTTGCCTCATCGGCAGCCTGGATAGCTGCCAGCACATCATCGCTCAGTGGGCCAAAGCGCTTCTCCAGGGCAGCGCGCGCCATCCGGCGTGCGGTTATCTCAGTAACCGCTTCTGCAAAGCTTGATTCTTTCCAAATCTCTTCAATCATATGGTCCCTTTCCAGCGCCCTGACCAGATCAACTTTTGGCAGGCGCATGCCCACCAACACGCCTAGCAGCCCCATCAGTCGGCTTTTTTCCTGGCGTGGCACGGGCGCGTGCGCGATCTTTTCCGCAACCACAAAGGTGGTCTCTGCGGTCACCTGCAATTCAATATGCAGGATGATGCGCTGCCCCTCTACGTCCTCAACGAGCCAGACCAGATCAGCCCGCCGCACGCCAGCCGGAAGCTCCTCTGAGAGCGTCTCTTTCCAGGTGACTCCTGGGGCAATCAGCGCCAGAAACGCATCGTGCGATTCCAGCAGCAACTCCTTGAGCGCCTGATCGTAGCCAGGCGTTGGCGCGCGCTCGCGTCTGCCTCCGGGCTGCTGCACCATCGTTTCTCCCCAAATTATAACATGGTCTGCCGGTTATTCCGAGTCCATGGATACTGATATGTTCGCATCAGCGCTTTCCAATGCGAGCCTCCGGCGCGCTTTCATGCGCGGGTCGGGCACGCGCAGCCGGAAGTACAGCGCGGCGGCCAGACCCAACACAGCAGCCAGAATGAAGGGCGGGCCATAACCCAGGCGGTCTGCCAGCCAGCCGCCCACGATGGGCGCAAAGGTGCTGAAGGGCGCGTAGCACAGCGACGAAAGGGCAATATAGGTGGGGCGCGCTTCCGGCGGGCCAAACTCGATGACAAACGCGAACGAAGCCAGCAGCATGGCCGAGACGCTGATGCCCGTGAGCAAAAAGACGCCCGCATACAGCAGCGGGTCGTGCGCGAACAGCGCCAACGCGCCAGCCAGCGCGCCAGCCAGCGCGCCGATTTCCAGCACCAGCCGATGGCCGAAGCGATCACCCAGGATGCCCAGAATGAAGTAGCTGGCCGTCGAGGAGGCGACCAGGACCGTGTTCTGGATGCTGACCTGGGCGTCGGTCAGGTGGGCTTCGTTCTTGGCGGCGATGGCGAACAGTCCCGTCGCCAGGGCCGCTGCCCCAAGCAGCGCATTGGCAATCAGCAGCCGCCTGAAGTCGACATCGCGGCGCAGGATGCGCACCCACCCGCGCGGGCCGGTTTCGCCAGCCGCCCGGCGCGCTGCCTTTTCGGCTGGCGGGTGCGGGATGCGGCGTGGCTCGCGCGTGAGCGAAAGCCAGATAAACGAGATGACCACCATGCCAAATGTGAGCAGGAAGCACAAGGCAAAGTTAGCCGGGAAGCTGATGCCTGGCGAGGAAAGAATGAGCGTTGCCAGCGCCGCGCCGCCAATGCCCAGCAAGCCGCCCAGGCCGGTGAAGAGGCCAAAGAAACGCCCACGCCAGTTTTCGGGGATGGCGCGCGCCACCAGATCGAGCCAGGGCGTCATCGATAGGCCGCTGCCCAGGGTTTGGGTGAGGATGAGCAGGAAGAAGAGTACCAGCAGCACATCCGGATATGTTCCCGCCAGCAGCAGCGCCGCGCCCGCCAGAATCAGAAACGGCAGGCGCTCCAGCGTCGTGACGATCAGCAGAATCGGTTTGGTGCGGCGCAAGCCTTCGACATAGCCCGCCAGAATCAACTGCGTGCCCCAGATGCCCAGCGCGCGCACGGCTGGCACCAGCGCGGCGGCGATGTTGTCGCTGGAAAGGTGATGGACAAAAAGCGGCAGCACCACATAAGCCGAGCTAATATTCATCCCCAACGTGAAGAAGGTGATGTCGATGCCCATCGTGGCAAAGTTCCAGCGGAAATGGCGGTCTCGCTCGGCGACGCTGGCCGCCATTTCCGCCCGCGCTTCTGGCGTGATGTCCTGGGTCAGCATAGATAACCTCTGTTATGCAGTCTGCAATAAGGGCAGATGAGGAGTAAGGAGATCAAAGGAGGGTGAGTGTGCCGATGTATCCGCTTTACCCGCCAGGGTCGAATAGATCGGCATCCGAGTTGAACTGGCCGCAGGCGAGGTCTGCGACCACGCGGGCGCAGCGCACCGCCATAGCGTTGCCATGGCCGGTATAGCCGCCGCTGAGGAAGATACGCTGCTTGCCGAGCGCGCGCCCAACCAGCGGCAGACTGTTCGGGGTGAACGCCATCAGTCCAGCCCAGCGATGAGTAATTTCCGTACTGGCGGGCAGCCCCAGCGTCTTATAAACAAAGCCGTCAAGCTGCTGCTGTACCGGGTCGGTGGGCGCTTGTGTGGGGTCGCGCTGGTCTTTGTCGGGCGCTTGATCGCGCCAGCCACCGACGAGCAGCCGACCATCCGGTAATTGCCGCCAGTATTGATAGCCATAATGCGCGTAGATCGGGCAATCGAACAGCCGCTCGTCGATGGCTGTCGTTGCCAACATCTGGCCGCGCGTGGGCATCACCAGGCAGCTTTTGGCGTCGGCCTTCGGCGCAGATTTTTCTTCGTCGCCCTCTGCCGGACCTGCCAGCAATAGCTCATCGAGCCAGGCGTTTGTTGCCAGAATGGCTTTCTCGGCATGTACCGTGCCCGCTGGCGTCTTGATGATCACGCCATCGCTGTGTTCCTCAAGGCTGAGCGCGGGCGTTTGCTCGTGGATGATTGCGCCCGCCTCCTGCGCCAGTTTCACCAGCCCCGAAACCAGTTTGGCTGGCTGGATTTCGCCGTCGCTGGGGTGAAAAGTGCCGCCCATATAGTGCCCGCGCAGCCGTCTGGGCAGGCGGGTTTCATCGATGACTTCAGTGGGCCAGCCGTCTTCTGTCAGCAGCCGCGCCGCCGCGCGTATCTCCACCAGTTCCTCTGGCGTGTCGGCCAGCCGCAGGCTGCCCGTGTGGCGATAGCCCGTGGGCCAGCGCCGCGCCTCTAGCTCATCGATCAGCGCGCGCACCATGACGTTGTTGGCAACGCTGAAGGCATAGAGATGGCGCGCCCGCTCGTGCCCATACAGGGCGATGGCGCGGTCATAGGTATCGACGGTCCCGCAGAGCAAAAAACCGCCGTTGCGCCCGCTCGCGCCGTGCGCCACCGTCTGGCGCTCCAGCAGGACCACGCGCAGGTCATCGCGCGCCAGCCAGAGCGCGCACGCCGCGCCAGTGATGCCGCCGCCAATCACCGCGACATCCGCGTGCATCTGGCCCTCCAGGGCGCTGTAACGTGGGGCAAGCTGCGCCTCATCTTGCCAGAATGAAAGGCTATCCCCTTCAGGCCGTTGCATACACGTCCTCCCCATTGAGCAACAAAGTGTCCTTTTATTATAGCTGATCAGCGTGAACCTGTCGATGGATTAGAAAGCCCGTTCGCGGCGTATCTGAGGAATCAGGGTCACAATCGTTGTACTCACCAGCAGCCAGGCCCATGCCAGCCAGATGGTGGGAAAGATGCCGACCTGCTGAATCAGGATGCCAGTCAATGCCAGTCCCAATGGACGCATCGTGCCTGGTACCAGGCGACACGCGCTCAACACCCTCCCCTTGAGTTCGTCAGGAATCAGCTTCAGGCGATGGCTGAAATAGGGCACGTCCTCAATCGGGTCCACGAAGCCGGCCCCAAATTCAAGCGCACCGAGCACCCAGGGAAGGGGAGAGAGCGTATACAGGGGCCAACTCAGCACAGAATACCAGCGACACAGCAGAACGGAGTGTCCAACCGTCAAGTGATCTTTCAGGTGGGGCGCGAGCAACGAACCCAGAATTGAACCGATCCCACCCACGGCGAAGATCACGCCAATGACCACTGGAGAAGCCCGATGTTGCTGTGCCAGGATAATAATGATGAGCGCGTAGCCGGAAGAGGCGAACGCGCCTGCTCCCATCAGAAACGTCATCGCGAGGATGAAGGGTTGATGCCACACCCAACGCACCCCTTCTGCTATTTCTGCGCGTACTTTGCGCTGCGTTGGCGTGCGTTCCTGTTGAAAAGGCGTGCGAATCAAGAGCAGGGTCACAAGCGAGACGAGATAGGAAAAGGCGTCAGTGAGAAACGGAAACATCGCCCCCAGCGTGTACAGCACCCCGGAAAGCGACGGGCCGAAGAGCGCCGTGGTGCCTTCAACCAATTCCTCTTGCGCGACGGCCCTCGTGAGTTGCGTGGGCGTGACCACCTGCGGCACAGCCGCCGTCTTTGCCAACGAGAAGAGAATCCTCAGCGTGCCTTCGAGAAAAGCGTTCAGGGCTAACTGCCAGATGGTCAGATGTCCCAGCGCATACACCACCGGGATGCTTGCCAGGGAGAGCGCGCGCCCCACCTCACACACGAGCATGACCCGTTTGCGGTCCCAGCGATCCACCCACACCCCCGCAAGCAGACTAAACAGCGTGGCGGGCAGCGCGCGCAAAGCTGTAACAAAGCCAGCCTGGGCGGGCGAATGCGTGACAGAGAGCACCAGCAGGGGAAAGGCCAGTTCAGAGACCGCGCCTCCCATATCAGAAAGTGCCTGCCCGCCCCATAAGAGCAGATAATCACGATTGCGCCAGAGCGATTTCGGCGGCTCGAGCGAGAGCCGCTGCTGGTCATGTGTTGCGTGGTCCGGCGTTGCTGACATGCGTGCTTCCTTTCCTCAAACACAGAGGGACATAGATGTCCCAGGAACAAGGGGAAATGCAGGCGTCTCGCATGCCGCAGCGCGCAGGGTTCTTGAGTGCGCCAACCAGAGCCAGGCTGCCAGCATGGAAACGGCGATAGCCTGGCTACAGATGTGGATGGGTGTTTGCTAAGAAGAGAGGGAGAACGTGTTCCAGGGGAAGCGCTGAGACGAACATCTACGACTTTCGGGAGCGCGAAAGCCGCATGTCAGCGCGGAAGTCTGGCACCACGTTCTGCCGCGTAAGCATAGGTGCCAGGCTTACGCGGCAAAGAGGCTTGTTTTTCGATTCCGGTTGCGGTGAATCATCCAGGGCGGTTGTCTTCTCATGGCTGCATACTAGCATGCCCAGTCAGGAACTGTCAAGATGCTGAAAGCCCCGCTGCCCCCAGAAAGGCTGCTCAGTCATATACCAGTCTGCTCACCACCGGAGACGCGCGATAGCGCAGCATCCGCAGTTCCCAGCGCAACAGCGCCTGCGCCATCCATGCCCCGGCGCGCTGCTGCATTTCCGTATACAACTGGCCCACGCGAGCGCACTGCTCGGCCAATGTGGCGTAATGCGTGGCTGACTCCTGTTCCTGAATGATTCCTTCCAGCGCCTGCGCGGCCAGCCGTAATTCAATGCCCACCAGCCGATGCCAGCCTGCCAGCGTCTGCTCGCGCAGCGCCTGCGGCTGGAAGCGCCGCTTGCCGCTGTGCTGGATGGTATAGGGCGGCGCGCTCCTGCCGCCTGCGGGCAGCAGGTCCCACAGATCGAGCGCGCCCTCGACGGCTTCGGTCAAGCCTTTCCAGAGGTCCGCCCGCGCTGCGTCGGGCACTTCCAGCAGCGGGTCATCGGCCAGCGCGGGCTGTCCGGCAGAGATGGTCAGATCATAGGCGTAGGGGTCGAAGAGCATACGAAACCTCCGGTGTCACTTCGGCGCAGACCACCCCACATCTGCGCCGGACACACAAAGCGGCCACCCTGCGAACGCTTGCCAGACCCGCGCTTTATTGGGCGCAGATCGGGCAGCAATTCAGAAGGTGGCCGCCGGAGGTTTCGTGATATAGAATGCCCTCCAGCCCCACGTCCTGACCGGTGCAGGGTTTGGGGTGATGGCGCGGTTGGCGACAGTTTCGCCAATCGCGCCAGCCTTCAGACGGTTAAGGTGCAACGCGCTTCCAGTGCAAAAGGAGAAGCGCTTGCCAGGAGTATACCCAGGCAGGCACAAAAAGTCAAGCGTTTGTGCCCAAATGGGCCAAATCTCCCTCCAGGGCGTGTTTCTGCTCTTTTTGCCCGCGCGCCCTCTGGATGAGCAGCAGCACGCCCAGGATAACCAGGGTTGCGCCGCCGAGGCTGATGGCTGAGGCTATTTGGTATGCCTGCGTTCCAGCGCCAGGCCCATGAATGAAACGTTGGATGACTTCATCGAAGAGATAGAGGACAACTTCCCCGGCTGTCATACACAGCACAATCAGTGGACTGGCCTTCCAGCATGCTGGCCGCAGCAGTACACACGCTAATCCAGCGATGCCCAGATAAGTGCCGCGTGCTAATTCAAGAATGAAAGCCCAGGAAATGCCTGAAGGGAGAGATGTCGTTTGAAATATGATCGAACCCAGCCCAACCGTAACTACTACCTGGAACCAGATATACCCTTTGTCTGAAGACTGCCAACGCGCTAAGCCATAGGAAAAGCAGAGTCGGCTGAGAAAACCCAGTAGACCTAACGCGAGTTCAAAAAGCGGCATAAATGGAGATGAATAGAGAAAGGCAAACGAAGAATAGAAAGAGAGCCCCCAGGTTTGGAATGAGCTAAATGCCACCAGCGCCACCGGCAATATCAGCAAGATAGCGCCGAGCGACGAAATGGCTAGTAAAACGAGTCCAGTGCGCAGAAGCGCGCTTCTTGTGAACCACAACCCGGCCACGCCAACCACAACAAAAACACTGTTGAGGACTAGCGCCGCCTGATTGGCTGATGCAACATAGCTTATCAGTGAAGAATAGAAGGGATTACTTCCTATAGGTTTTCCTACAAAGCTATAAAGCGTCGCGGCTAGCCCGATCAGCGCGACGAGCGCGACGAGGAACCTGAACGGTGGTGCCCATGGATGCGGTTTTTCTGGCAAGACAGGTTCATCACTCTGTGGCTGAGCCGCAAGTGGTTCTGATTCAAACGTCAACGCTTTCCTCCCAGATTGCCCAAGGGGCTTTGGGCTTTTTTGCTGAGCTTAGTATAACAAAAATACGGCTGGCTGCATAGAGTCATGGCGGCAAACACAGGGCTATGCAAAAGTCGCGGGCGAGAGGAGGAAACTGGTAGCGCCGCCTTCCAGGCGGCGCTACCAGCGGCTGACGCTATGCCGACGTGGACTTTTACATCGCCCGGCGACACACAGCAGGGGGGAAGAAATCAGCCTGATTTCTTCCCCCCTGCTGTGTGTCGCCTATTTGGTGTCTGTATCGCCGTAGATGAGCGCGCGCTTGACTTCTTCGATGGTGTCGGTCACGTGGATGCCGCGCGGGCAGGCTTCGGTGCAGTTGAAGATCGTGCGGCAGCGCCAGACGCCCATCCGATCACTCAGGATGTTCAGGCGTTCGGTGGCCCCACGGTCGCGGCTGTCGAAGATGAAGCGATGGGCGTTGACGATGGAGGCCGGGCCAATCCAATCGGGGTTAGACCAGATCGATGGGCACGACCCCGTGCAGGCGCCGCAGAGAATGCACTTCGTGCTCTCGTCGTAGCGCTCGCGCTCCTCCGGGGTTTGCAGCCGCTCGGTGTGGGGCGCTGGCTCGTCGTTGATGAGGAAGGGTTTGATCTTCTCATACTTCGCCATGAAGGGGTCCATATCGACCACCAGGTCTTTAATCACCGGATAGCCCAGCATCGGCTCCACGGTGATCTTGTCCCCCAGGTCTTGCACCAGCGTCTTGCAGGCCAGCATATTGCGCCCGTTGAGGCGCATCGAATCCGAGCCGCAGACGCCATGTACGCAAGAGCGACGGAAGGTGAGCGTGCCATCCTGCCGCCATTTGATTTCGTTCAGCACATCGACAAAGCGGTCCATCGGGTCGGCGTCGATCTGGTAGGTTTCCCAGTGTGGCTTTTTATCCACATCGGGATTGAACCGCCTGATTTTAACTGAAAGTTGCATAGCTGCTCCTAATACTTGCGCTCTTGCGGCTCAAAGGTGCCCAGCGCCACCGGCTTGTAGCGCAGGTCAATCTCGTTGCGCTCCTGATAGGCAAGCGTGTGCTTCAAGAAGTTGGCATCGTCGCGCTTGGGATAATCCTCGCGGTAATGGCCGCCCCGGCTCTCTTTGCGGGCCAGCGCTCCCTCAGTAGTGGCCTGGGCGCAGTCGAGCAAGAAGCCCAGTTCAATCACTTCCATCAGTTCGGTATTGAACGTTTTCCCCTTGTCCTGAATAGCGACCTGCTGGAGACGTTCCTTCAGTTCGATCAGCTTCTTCTGCGCGTGCAGCAAGCGCTCTTCATTGCGCACCACGCCAACGTTATCCATCATCTCGTCGCGCAGTTCGTTGCGGATGTTGACCTGCGCCTCGCCCTTGTCGCGCGAGCGAATATCCTCCACCAGCTTGCGGGCGAAATCTTCAGGTTCCTTGGGCAGCGGCAGGAAGTCCCACTCGTCGATGAAGCGGGCGATATGCTTGCCCGCGCGGCGGCCAAAGACGATGAGATCGACGAGCGAATTGGTGCCCAGCCGGTTCGCGCCGTGCACCGAAACGCAGGCCGCCTCGCCCGCTGCGTAAAAGCCCGGCACAACCGTCTTGTTCTCGTCCCGAATCACGCGGCCCTCGATGTCGGTGGGGATGCCACCCATGGCGTAATGCGCCGTGGGCTGGATGGGCACCGGTTCATTGATCGGCTCGATAGTCAGATAGGTGCGAGCAAAGTCGGTGATGTCGGGCAGTTTCGCGTCGATGACCGCTTTGCCCAGATGCGTCAGATCGAGATAGACGGCATCTTTGGTGGGCGTGACGCCGCGCCCCTCTTTGATCTCCTGCACGATGGCGCGCGAAACCATATCGCGTGGGGCCAGGTCTTTGAGCGTGGGCGTGTAGCGCTCCATGAAGCGCTCGCCTTCGCTGTTGCGCAGGATGCCGCCTTCGCCGCGCGCCGCCTCGCTGAGCAACACGCCGACCCGATACAAGCCGGTGGGATGGAACTGATACATCTCCATGTCTTCCAGCGGGATGCCTCGGCGGAAGGTGATTGCCATGCCGTCGCCCATGCAAGCCAGCGCGTTGCTGGTGATGCGCCAGGCGCGGCCATAGCCGCCTGTGGCAAACAGCACCACTTTGGCGTGGAAAGTATGTATCTCGCCGTCGCGCAGGTCCATCGCCACCACGCCCGCCACCGCGTCATCAACCATCAACAGGTCCAGAGCCAGATATTCATTAAAGAAGAGCACCTGGTTCTTGATGGACTGCTGGAACATGGTCTGCAAGATCATGTGGCCGGTGCGGTCAGCGGCATAGCACGTGCGCCTGACGGGTGCTTCGCCATAGTTGCGCGTGTGCCCGCCAAAGCGGCGCTGGTCCAGGCGGCCATCGGGCGTGCGATTGAACGGCAAGCCCCAATGCTCCAGATCATACACCGCGTCGATGGCTTCGCGGGCCAGCACCTCGGCGGCGTCCTGGTCGACCAGATAGTCGCCACCTTTCACGGTGTCGAACATATGCCATTTCCAGTGATCTTCCTCGACGTTGCCCAACGCGGCGGCCACGCCGCCCTGCGCCGCGCCGGTATGCGAGCGCGTGGGATAGAGCTTTGAGATAACGGCAATGCTGGTGTTGCCTGCAAGCTGGCAGGCTGCCATCAGCCCCGCGCCGCCCGCGCCAACGATCACCACATCGAATTTATGATAAGCCATAGGTTTCTCCCCTTAGCAGGCGCTTACTTGAGCAGCCCAAAGAGATTGGTGATGCCTGCGGTGCCTGGCTGGAAGGTGATGATGGTCATCGTGCCCATCAGCCAGAAGACCAGGGCAATCGTCCAGACGGTGGACTGCGCCGCCAGACGCCAGCCACGGCTGCGCACGTTGTCATCAATCAAGATGCGCAGGCCGTTCAGTCCGTGCAGCAGCGCCAGTGTCTCCAGGACGAGATCATAAACACGCCAGAATGGGTTCTGATAGCGCGCGGCAACGTAATCATAGACCGTCTGAGAAACGTCGGTAGTGACATGATTGAGGGTCAGATGAATAATCACCAGGAAGATCAAAATGACACCGGAGATGCGGAAGAAATACCAGGAAAAGAGTTCAAAGCCGCCATGTGGCCTGGCTGTTGCGCCATAGGTTGCCGGTCTGGTGCTGACGCTGCTGCGCGTTGCCCGTTCCGCGCCTTCTGTTGCTGATTTTGCCATCGTCGTTTGCTCCTCTCATCAACTCCGCAGAAGATTTAGCTGCTGCACGCGCCGCCCGCCTGCAAGCAGGGCATCATCACAAAGATCGTGAAAGGCACCCAGGAAGCCACCGATGCCACCAGCACGGCGTAGAACATCGCGCGCTGGTATCTGGTGCCGAGGACGGGCCAGAAATCGACCAGAATGATGCGCACGCCGTTATAGGCATGGTAAAAGACGGCAGCGATCAGGAAGAGCGTGGCGACACGCACATACCAGGTGCTGAAGATGGTGAGCGCGTCATTGTAGACCGTGCGGCCAAAGCCAAGCAACGTGATGTCCACGATATGCAGCAGCAGGAAGAGCAAAATGCCCAGCCCGCTGATGCGGTGGAACAACCAGGAAAACATGCCCGACTGACCTCTGTACATGAATCTGTCTCCTTACCTACAAACTGAAATTGGTCTTTGCGAGCCTGAGGAACCGCAAAGAGAACACGCAGCACGAGAGGGAAAATGTTGCCTGGATGTGCGCAGAAAGGATGCCACGCGCCCGCGCCTGGTGGTGTCTTCTGACGTGGTTGCGAAAGGCTTCCAGGTGTGGAAATGCTTGGTGAGCAGGCGAGGCTGACTGAGGGCCATCGACTTTTCCCCTCTGAGTGCGCAAAAGGGCGCGCTGGGGCGGCAAAAAAGCCGTGTGTGACGCCCAACCGGGCCACCTGGCGCAGCCTCGTGTGAGGCAGAGCTGAAGTGGAGCAGCTTCTTCGGCGCCCCATGTAGTCTTCATTATACGGCAAAGCCAGCGCTGCTGCAAACCGTTTGCGCGCCGCAGGCGCACGCGCCTGGCCGCGCCTCTTTCTGGACACGCCGCGTTTCTGGGGGTATACTATCTTTGTTGCACCAAGTTGTCTTGCCCTCCATTGTCCAGGCGCCTGTTTTTGCTCCTGCGCCATGAAGAGTCGCGCGTGACCGCTCCGTGCTGCTTGTTTTGCACATGGCTCATGGAAGTTGCTGCGCCTCTTGCCCCCACCTCCCGTGAGTCGCTTCGCAGCGATGGCTGTTAAGAAAGGTTTTGAAGAAGGTTCAATGGGCAACAATCTTTTTGTTGGCAATCTCCCCTACGATGTTGACGACGCTCAGCTTTCGGAGATTTTCTCGCAGGCTGGCACGGTCACGTCCGCGCATGTGGTCACAGATAAGTTTTCAGGTCAAAGCCGTGGCTATGGCTTTGTGGAGATGAGTTCTGATGCCGAGGCCGCCCAGGCGGTGACGATGCTCAATGGGCAAGACCTGCGCGGTCGCGCCATGACCGTCAACGAGGCTCGCCCCCGCGAGGAACGCGGTAGTTATCGCGGCGGCGGCGGTGGTGATCGTCGCGGTGGTGGTGGCTACGGCGGTGGCGGCGGTGGCTACGGTGATCGTCGCGGCGGTGGTGGCTATGGCGGTGGCCGTGGTGGCGAGCGTCGCGGCAGCGGCGGCGGTGGTCGGGGCCGCTATTAGCCTTTGCTGGCCTGGCGCGCTCAAACGCCAGTCTCGCAAGCAGATGCGTTCGGAAAAGGAAGGGCACATCCCTTCCTTTTCTATTTGCTGGAGCATTCTTTGCTGGAGGGTCACGCCATGTTCGGATTGCATTTCGTCGATCTTGCCATCATCCTGCTGCTTCTCCTGCTCTGGGTGCTGCCGGGCCTGATCGTCTTTCGCGATGCGGCGCGCCGCCCACCAGCCGGACGCCAGCTTGGCCGCACATGCGCCCTTTTTGGCCTGCCTGGCGCGCTGGTCTATTTCGGCTTGCTGCGCGTGCACTATCGACTGCAAGCAACGAAGCAGCAGCGCTTGCGGGGCCAGCACGACTGAGATGATGAGCAGGCTATTGAGGGAAGGTGTGACCTTGTTAACATCTGTTCTCACCAATCGTAGTATATGATTGGGATGTCAGAACTCAGCAAGAGGATGTAGGAGTTGAGAGACGATGCAGGGACCACCACGCGCGCCATCGGAAAACTACCGCCGCTGGAAACGACGCCAGCAGCGGCTGCTCATACTGCTGGGGGTGTTGGTGCTCCTGGAGATTGCGCTGCTGGCGCGCGGCATCATGCTGCTGCCCGCTTCCAGTGCCACCGCGCTTGCTCCCACCCCAACGGCAACGTCCACTCCGACGCCTACCCCCTCACCGGTCCCAACCCCACCGCCGCCGACCATCCAGGCCGCCGCTAGCATGCTGGAAGATGTGAGCACGCATAGAGTGCTCACGGGGCAGAACGTTGACGCCGAATTGCCCATGGCAAGCACCACCAAGATTATGACTGCCGTGGTGGCGCTGGAGACCGGCCATCTCGATCAGTCGGTGACGATTGGCTCCGATGTGCTTGATCTACCATCCGATGCCAGCCGCATGGGCCTGAGCGTGGGCGAGGTGCTGACCATGCGCCAGTTGCTCTATGGGCTGATGCTGCCATCGGGCGATGACGCCGCAATTGCGATTGCCGACGCGGTTGGCAAAGAGCGCGGCGCAAACTTCATCGACCTGATGAATCAACAGGCGCAGTTTCTAGGCTTAACCCATACGCACTACGTGAACTCCAATGGCCTGGACGCGCCTGGGCACTATACAACGGCCAGCGATCTGGTGAATCTGACCCGCTTCGCGCTGCGGCTGCCGCCGTTTGTCTCATTGATTGCCACCTATGAATATAAAATCCCCGCGACCGGCCAGCATAAAGCCTATGATCTTCTCAACACGAACCAGCTTCTCTGGCCCAATTCTGGCTATCCTGGCGCAGATGGCGTGAAGACCGGCACGACAGGCAAGGCGGGCGCGTGCCTGGTCTTTTCGGCTACCCGCAACGATCATCAACTGGTGGGGGTGGTGCTGGATGCGCCCAGCGATGACGCTCGCTATACGGAGGCCCGCCAAATGCTGAACTGGGGCTTTTCGGTGATAGGCAGTGCATAATGGTTTATCGCTTGCTTGTAGCGCCGCCGTCCCTGGCGGCCAAACGTTTGGCCGCCAGGGACGGCGGCGCTACAAGCGCTAAGGAGATAGTACATGCAGACGCTTGAGGGAACGATTGTCGAAAAAGAAACCGGGCTGCGCGCCAGCTTTCAGGGCACCGAGCGCCCCTATGTGCAGGCCACCATTGCGCGACTGGATGCCCCCGAAGTGATGCGCCACGCGCGCATCTATGATGTGGAGGATGTGCCGCAGCAGGTGGGCGACCAGATCAACCTGGAGGTGCTGCGCGTGACCACTGACCGCAAGACTGGCACCGTCTGGTTCGACTGCAAGCTGCTCTAGGCGCGTTTAACCCTCCACCCATTCTTCCCCATCTTCGGCGACCTCTTTTTTCCAGATGGGCACCGTGGTCTTCAGCGTGTCGATGGCGTACTTGCACGCCTCGAACGCCTGGGCGCGGTGCGGCGTCGCCACCACGATGATGACGCTGGCCTCGCCAATCTCCAGATGCCCCACGCGATGCCAGATGGCAATGCGCGCGGGCGACCAGCGCTGCTGCACTTCCTCGGCGATGCGCGCGAACTGTTCTTCCGCCATTTCAGCGTAGGCTTCGTATTCGAGATAGCGAATCCGCTTGCCGCGCGCGTGGTTGCGCACCACGCCCTCGAAGGTGACGATGCCGCCCGCCTCAGGGTGCGCCACAGCAGCGATGATGACATCGCGGTCCAGCGGCTCGCGCGTAATTTTAATGAGCGGAAGCATAGGAGCCTCACCCCCTGCCATGGGCGGGATAAAGACCAACTCGTCGCCCTCGCGCAGCGGCGTTTCGGCGGGCACATACTGCCGGTTGACGGCGTAGATGGAGCGCGGCAACAGTTCTGCCAGGTCGGGATAGCGGGCGAGCAGCGCCTGGGCTGCCTGGGCGACGGTGGCGCTATCCTCCAGCGCGAATGGCTCGCTGGAGCGCCCGGCGACCTCGCGAAAGCGCGCGAAGTAACGAATCGTGATGTTCATAGTGTCTTCGCAAAGTCCAGCACCAGCCGATTGAAGCGCTCAGGGTTCAGGCGATGCGGCCAGTGGTTGTGATAGTTCTGCTGGTCGGGCGCGGGTTGGTCAATCCCAGACAAGACCTCGAAGCGGCTGCCGGGAATCAGCGCGGCCAGCGCTCGCCCATCCTCAACCGGATGCACCTCGTCGCCATCCTGCCAGATCAAGAGTGTGGGCGAACGCACCTCACTGGCGTGTTTGCGCAAAAACTCGTTTTTGGCTCCGTTGCTGTCTACCAGCACCAGCTTGTGCACCAGCGACGGATGGTGCGACGCCGCCACCAATGCCGAGCCACCTCCGGCGGAAGAACCGATCAGCGTTGCCGGGCCAATGCGCAGTTCGGCCACGAAATCGGCCAGCGTCACGCCAAAATGCTCGAAAGGATAGGGGTTCAGCGTTACGCCTTCGTGCTGCCCCGACTGCCCATAGCCAGGCATATCCAGGGCAAACACTTGCAAGGATTCGGCCAGCGCGCTGATGTTCTGGTCCCAAACTTTCCACGTAAGCGAAGGATGAGCGCCATGTACCAGGAGGACTGCCGGGTAGTCTTGCCGTCCGGCTACCGCGTAATGCAACTTTCGTCCGTTCAGGGTCACAAACTGGTCTTCAATTTGCGGGTGCTGCGCCACAAAAATCCTCCTGCCGCCTGGTCCCTGGTGATCGTCAGCGAGGCCAGGTGCGCTTCTCTTTAGCAAACAACGCAGAAGTGGTACTTTCTATATTACCTGAAAAGCGCTCAGGATGCTAGTGCTTCAGGTATATCTCTGCGTTGCAGCGGATATACGCTATCTGGTTCCAGTGCTCGCGTGTGCCGACCATCGCAAAGTGAAAGCGATCTACAGCCAGCGCGGCGGCAATATCCTCGAAGGGGAAATCAGGGATGCCTTGCTCGAAGATCGCCAGGCGTCCTGAGGTGCGCAGCCACGCGATGCCATTGTCCCGCGCCTGCTCTGCATCGGCGCGCTCGGTCAGCAGTGCTTCCAGGTAATCGGCGCAGATGTCATCTTCCGTTGTGGTGATGCCGGTCGCGCCTATCGGTTCGGTGGGCATCAGCGTGATGAGTCCATCGGTGGTTGCCGCGAGTTCCCGCGCATAGGCCGCCGTGGCGCGGGCGTTGACCAGCGAGCACAGCAGCAGATGGCTGGCGTTGACCGCGCCGACGGCTCCCTGCGTGCCCGCGCCGGTGCACTGGATGAGCAGACGCCCCTGCACATCGGCTGCGGCCATGCGCGCGGGCGAGTTGTTGAAGTCGAAGCCGGGGATGAGCCGCCCGCCGACTTCGCCCGCCAGCCGCGCCTTCGGTTCACGCTCGCGCAGCGCCAGGGCGTCTTCCACCGCGCGCACCAGCCAGAGTTGCTGCACGCCGCCCGCGAAGGCATAGGCCGCCACGCTGAACGCGCGAAAAACATCGATCACAAGCACGATGCCGCGCGCCTGCGCGGCATCCGTCCGATAGACGCGCTGAATCTCCATACACCGTCTTTCTAGTGCTGCTGGCGCTGCCTGCCCTTGTACACACATCAGCCTGTTTAACTCTTCCGTGAACGTACAACGGCTGATCACCCACGCCGTAACAACCACCGAGCAAAGGGCATGACGTATCTTTCACTGTGCCATATCTTCCGGCAGCGGCACCCCTGCTCGCACCAGTACCGCTCGCAGATACCCTAATAAAGCCAGCTTTGTCTCGGCACGTGCCGAACTCTCGGACAAGTTATGCGGCGGCTCGGTAAGCTGCGTGATGCCTCTGGTAATTCCTAGCCAGATAGTCGCCGTCTGTCGGCGCAGGTTCGCATCCAGAGTCGGGAAATACTGTTCGATGATGCTCTCGGTCAATTGAATGAGCACGCTCTGGATGCGGTGTTCGACGTTCGCATCAAGGAACAAGGCGCGGAATCCAGCATGAGACTCGTGAAAGCGAGCCAGTTGGTCGATCACCCGCCCCACCCGGCTTGTGATCGGCAGGCGCTCCTCTCGAACGAACACTACTTGCTGAAGCTCATCAAGGTAGCGCTTGACCAGGGCATCCATCATCGCTTCTTTGTTGGGGAAAAACTGGTACAGCGAGCCAATCGACACCCCCGCGTGGGCAGCGATAGCGTTGGTCGTGGCAGCCGCGTAACCAACCTCCTCGAAGACCTGCGCGGCTGCGTTGAGCAGGTGATCGACTCGCTGCTGGCTCCGCGCCTGCTTGGGTTGGCGGCGCATCCGGCTTGGTTCGGACATCGGTTTGTTTCCCTCTTGCAAAATCCGAGTAAATGCTCATATAATTTCAAATGTGAGTGATCACTCGGATTTTTTACAATAGCACAGATACATGCAGGAGTAAAGAGCATGAAGGCATTTGTCACCGGCAGCACGGGCTTACTCGGTAGCAACCTCGTCAATGCGCTGGTCGCCGCCGGTCATGAGGTCAAGGCGCTGGCCCGTTCGCGCGAGAAAGCGGAGCGGTTGCTCCCCCAGGCGCACGTTGAGATTGTGGTCGGGGATATGGAAAACATCCCGGCGTTTGCACCGTCCATGGCGGGGTCCGACGTGCTGTTCCATACCGCTGCCTATGTCCGCGAAGTCTTTGGGCCGGGCAATCACTGGCCCAAACTGGAAAAGATCAACGTGCAGGGGACACTGGAACTGCTCACCCAGGCGGAAACACACGGCGTCAAAACGGCTATTCACACCAGCAGCACCGGCGTCCTGGGCATCAGATCGGACGGCACTCCAGGCGATGAACGGACACCCCCCGATAACTTTGTGCAGGGCGACCCTTATACCAGGAGTAAACTGCTGGCCGAGCAGGCCATCGCCGATTTTCTCACCTCCCACCGCTTGCGTGTCATACTCGTGCTTCCCTCCGCGCTGTTTGGCCCACAGGATTCAGGGCCAAGTGCAACCGGACAAGCTATTATCCAGGTGCTGGAACGCAAGCTTCCAATCCTTCCCCCAGGTGGTGTTTCGATGGTTGATGCTCGCGATGTTGCCACGGCCATGATCACCGCCGCCGAGCGCGGGCAGAGCGGTGAACGGTATATCGTCAGCAACGGCTATGTGACCCTTGAACGCCTGGCGCAGATGGTAGGTCAGGTCGCTGGCGTGCCCATCCCGACGCGGCGCATTCCCTACCGAGTGCTGAACCTCCTTGCGCACGCTGGTGAATTGGTTTCGCGCGTGACAGGCGCGCCGCCCGCGATGAGCGTTAACGCGCTGAAGGCGCTCAACCGCAAGCATGAAGTCCTGGCAGCGAAAGCCATGCGCGAACTGGGAGTCACATTCCGGCCTTTCGAGGAAACCATCCGTGATACCGTCAACTGGTTCCTTGCCAATGCATACGTCCACTCCTCAGAGCGTGTTTTGTAGGGCATGGGGCAGGGAGTTGGCCCACTGATACGTCTGCGCGGCAAGCATGAGCGTCGCCCTGGCAATCTGGGCTTTCGTTTTTCTCCTTTACTCATGCTTGCTGCGCCTATTTGCCCGTGGCCCAACTCGCCTCTCACAGCGTGGAAAGCACCCGCCGCCGGATGCTTCATGAACGAGTGGGGGCGTTCCCTCCATGAAACTGGCCGTACCGCCGCGCCGCCAGAACGCTTCGCAGCAGGATGGCAGCCCCAAGAGCACAGACATCACTGATCGATCTGAGATCAAAGGTCCCAACCTGTACCACGAGCAGGTAGCCGACGACGGCGTTGAAGAAGCCCCAGAGCACGTTCACGGTAGACGAGGACAGCCCTTTGCCGGGCGGCTTTGCGAAGGGAGATTGAAAAGGCTGTCCCAGCAGGCCGCTGACCACATGCGGAATGGCATTGGTCAGGAAAAATCCTCCAAAGAAGTACGACACCAGAAAAAGCCAGGTCATAGGTAGGCGCTCCTCATCGTTAGCAGATCAAGCAGGTCGTGGGTTGAGTCCGTATAAGCGTTGCGTGGTGGTACGCGCAGGCCTCAGTCCTCAATGAGGCGCGCGAGCAAGTCGATGGCAGAAGCAAGCGTTTCCTGTTCCTGGGAGGAGAGCTTCTTCAGGATGAGGGTGGTAAGCCAATCCTGCGTTGCGGCGCGACCCTCACTGAGCAACTTCTGGCATTTGGGAGAGAGTGACATCAAGGTCTGCCGTCGGTCGGTCGGGTCCGGCGAGCCCTCCACCAATCCGGCTTCCAGCAACGCCGTGATGATAGCGCTCATCGACTGCGGACGCATGCCCTCAGCGCGCGCTAAGCTCGATACCGTCGCAGGACCGTCTTTGTGCAGACGAAGCAGAACGGGGACGTGCGAAGGCCGCAAATTGCGCTGCTCGCCCTGTTCGCGCAGCTTCCGCTTGAGTTGGCGATAGATGGCCCAAAGCCCTTCTGCAAGGGCAAAGGCGCGCTCGGATTGAGCAGGACTCACCTGATCATTCATAGAAACGAGTATACCATATAGACAGGTAATCTGTACAGGTAAACTGCATAAATAGGACGTATTGGCTATTCCGGTGCAGTGAACGGCTGTACCTGGGAAGAAGGATTCAGCCTCGGACTGGTGAAAAGGATGGTTTCCCTTTGCCTCTTTGCCCCATGCCCTACAAAACATGCTCTCAGTACAGCTATAGCCTGCGTCTGTGTAACGCAGGCTGCGACTGCCTGCGCGCCATAAACAGCGGAAATGTACTTGGCAGCGCAGCCATCCCACAAACACCTGGCGCAGCGTTCCCTAGCCCACGCTGGCAATCAGGCGCTCGAACTCGGCCAGCGCGGCAGCCTCGCCAATCTGCCAGGCCAGCGCCAGATACAAGCTGCGCAGATACGTCCCCTGCGCGCGCAGCAGGCTATCGCGGGTGGCGCGGCTGATGCTCGCCAGCGGCGCTTCCACCACGCGGCGCGAGACTTCTAACTCGGTGAGGGTGAAAAAGCCGAGCAGATGCGCGTGTAGGTTGAGCAGGCTGGCTTCGTTGGGTCGCTGGCGATGGGCGTTCTGGATGGCCGGGTTGCCGTCGAAGTGCGCGGGCCGCCGCCAGGCGCGGATGATGCTCCAGCGCAGCGGCTCGGGCAGGCTTGCGGTCAGCAGGCGCAAACCGGCTTCGCGGCGCAGCGGGTTGGTATGCAGGTAGCGGCCAGAGGGCGGAGTCGGGGACGTGGACAGAGACGGGAAGAGGGTCATGGGATAGGCTCCTTTCGACTGCTGAACATCAATTCAGATGCCGAAACGGCCCCCTCCTGAGCGCCAGCAGGCGCAACCTTGCCGGAGCGGCAGCGAGAACGTGGTGGTTCCCGCCGCCCCGACAAGTGGCACCCCAGGCTGACCAGGAAGAGGCCGCAGAGCACGTACCAACTAGACGGATTTTCCAGTGATAGAATGCCCCAGCCCCATTCCTGGTATTCCCAGGTCTGGGGGGAATGGCGCGGCGGTGACTGTTTCACCGCCGCGTCATGCCGTCACGACACGGCTCAGCACACCCAAATGCGTACTGAGTAAACAGAGTATAGCAGGCGAACCCGTTCCTGTCAAGCGGCGTAGGAAAAATGGCAGGCGCATACTGCGGCATCATTTCATGCGGAGGAAGGCAATGCAAAAATGGGAATACTGCGTGCTCATCCTGGTGAATGCCGGTGTCGGTTCGGTGATTTACTATCATCTTACTGGCGAAAGTGCCGAGAGGACTGACAATACCACGCTGAGACTGGCTGAGCTAGGGGACCAAGGGTGGGAGTTGGTCACTATCCTCCCAGGTGACCAGATGCTCTTTTATTTTAAGCGCCCCCTGCCCTATTAGCGCGCCATCGCCCCGCGCTTTATTCCGCATATGATGTGCAATAATGAGAATCTGATATATAATGGGAGCATAGGAGTTAGAACACCAGTTTCAGAAGGAGCAGCCTTGTGGCAGATCGCATCCTTTCGCCAGAGGTAAGCGAGGAAGAAGCCGCCCTTGATAGCAGTCTGCGCCCTCGCCGACTGGAAGAATATATCGGCCAGGAAAAAGTCAAGGCGAATCTGCGCATTCTGATCGATGCCGCCAAAGGGCGCGGCGAAACCATCGATCACGTGCTGCTGTATGGGCCGCCGGGGCTGGGCAAGACGACGCTGAGCATGATTATCGCCTCGGAGATGGGTGTCAACCTGAAGACCACTTCCGGCCCGGCGATTGAGCATGCCGGAGACCTGGCCTCGATTCTGACCGCCTTGCAGCCCGGCGACGTGCTCTTCATCGACGAGATTCACCGCCTCAGCCGCGTTGTAGAAGAACGCCTCTATTCAGCCATGGAGGACTTCGCGCTCGACCTGATGATCGGTAAAGGCCCCAGCGCCCGCAGCCTGCGGCTGAGCCTGCCGCGCTTCACCGTGGTTGGCGCGACAACGCGCGTCGGCTCGCTGACTGCGCCGCTGCGTGACCGCTTCGGGGCCATCTATCGCCTGGACTTCTACGACCCCGACGCCCTCCAGCAGATTCTGCGCCGTTCGGCGGGCATCTTGCGCGTGCCGATGGATGAGACAGGCGTGCAGGAGATTGCGCATCGGGCGCGCGGCACCCCGCGCATTGCCAACCGCCTGCTGAAGCGCGTGCGCGATTACGCCCAGGTCAAGGCCGATGGCAAGATTACCGGTCCCGTCTCTGAGGAGGCGCTGGCCGCCCTGGAAGTCGATAAAAAAGGGTTGGACCAGAGCGACCGCACGCTGCTGCTGACCATCATTCAGAAGTTCGATGGCGGCCCGGTGGGTCTGGAAACGCTGGCGGCCAGCACCAGCGAGGAGAGCGAAACCATCGAGGACGTGTACGAACCCTATCTCTTGCAGCTTGGCTTTCTGGCGCGCACGCCGCGCGGGCGCATCGCCACGCGCCTGGCCTACGAGCATCTGGGCCTGCCCATGCCCAATAATCCGGCGCAAGGCAGCCTCTGGACGATCTGAAGCGCGCCCCAACATGAGTCATCCCGAATTGTGAGGTCAGGCCCATCAGGGGTCAGGGGGACGGGTGCAGGGAGGAGATTGGTAGCGCCGCCTTCCAGGCGGCCAAGCGCTGCGCTTGCGCGAACGCTGCTCCTCCTTGCCTGCCGTCTCGATGGGCCACCGTTGGGCCGCCTGGAAGGCGGCGCTACGA
>DATGID010000146.1:0-1578 GCA_035307385.1 Ktedonobacterales bacterium
AGGGCAAGGTGACATGCCGATGCCAGGCGCTTTCGCCTGCCAGAAAGGCCAGCGCGTTGCCATTGTGCAGCTTGAGAAAGAGCATATAGCCCAGCAGCGCCAGCGGCACCAGCCCCAGCGCGAGCCAGGCCAGGCGCGGCAAGGGCTTCTCCACACCAGCCAGCGCCGGGTCTGGTGATGTCTGCCGCGCCAGCAGTTGTTTAAGGCGAGTGACCAGGCGCAGGATGGTCGGGCTGCGCCGTGCCCACTCCCAGGCCAGCGGAAGGAGCAGCAGAATGCCGGTGGGGCGGGTGAGCATGCCCAACGCGGCCAGCGCGCCCGCCTGCCAGAGCTGCCCGGCCCGCGCCCGTTCCACCGTGCCGATGCTCACCAGCAGAAAAAGCGACTCGCTATAAGGAGCGAAAGCGAAGAAGCTGACCGGACACAGCGCCAGCAAGAGCAGGGCGAAACGGGCCACCCGTGCGCCGCACTCGCGTGCTGCCAGGCGATAGAACCAGAGGAAGCTGCCCCAGGCGCAGAGCCAGGAGACCAGCAGAGCAGCCAGGGTGAAATGTCCAAAGAGCGGCCAGGCGAAGAGGCGGGCGAGCAGCGGATAGAGCGGGAAGAACGCGCCCAGCCCTTGATCGGTATAGCTGAACTGCGCGATGTGCAAGAAGAAGTAACTGTCGAAGCGTGCCCAGGCGGCGGCGCTGGCTCTGGCCCAGCCGCCGAAATCGAGGATGCCGGGCGCGCCAGGCTGATGCAGCAGCGCGCCCTCGGCCCACACATAGAGCCAGGTGAGCACGAGATAGCACGCAAGCGCCAGCAGAAAGACGCGCGAGGGAAAACTGCCCAGCAGCGCCCCTGCACGCGACTGACCGAAGCGCTGAGGCCAGGAAGCACCAGGCTGGCGGCGTTCGGGCGGGTTGAGGATGCCCGTGTCGGGCGCGGGCGCGATCTCTGGCGTTGATGTTGTCTGTGTCATGTATGCACGATATCTCTGTGATTGCACTGTTTCTGTTCTCTGATAAGAACGAGTTCCCGGGAGCAATGGTTACCTGACCGGCGCTGCTGGTCAGGCGATGAAGACATTATTGAGGAAGTTCCAGGTGTTGAGGAGCAAAAAGACTGAACTGACGACCAGCAGGACGCGATAAAGCCAGGGATGGCGCGTTTCCAACTGGCCCACCAGCAGAAACAGCGGAAACGCGGGCAACATGAAGCGCTGCGTGGACAGCAGCACTTCTTCGCCGGTGGTTGGCCCAGGCATGGTGGGCACGGCGATGAGCATGAGGGTGAGGGCGAGTTGATAAAGCGCCGCGCCCAGCCAAAGCTGCTTGCGGCGGATGGCACAGTAGAGCACCCACGCGGGCAGCGGAATGACTAAGAGCAGATCGAGCAGGTTGCCGATCAGAGCGGTGTAGTCACCGGCCTGCCAGGTCTGCTGAAAGGCCAGCCCAAAGAGGCCCACGGTGTCCCAGGGCAAGGTGACATGCCGATGCCAGGCGCTTTCGCCTGCCAGAAAGGCCAGCGCGTTGCCATTGTGCAGCTTGAGAAAGAGCATATAGCCCAGCAGCGCCAGCGGCACCAGCCCCAGCG
>DATGID010000147.1:0-4284 GCA_035307385.1 Ktedonobacterales bacterium
ATTTTTTTTTACTGGTAGCGGCGGGCGGCTCAGCAGGCGGCTCATCGGGCGGTACTTCTGTCACCTGGACACGCCCCGCCGGTAGATACTGCTCAAACATGGATTGTACCCAGCCCTCAGCCAGCTTCGGCGCAATACGAGCAGCAACCCCTGGTGCTGCCTTCTGAATCTCCCGCAGCGTGTGGGCTTCTATCTGGTCCCGCGCCGCTTCCTGAGCCATCGACTTCATTTGACCCGGCTCCGTGATGTGGACCAGGAAGAAGGCGGCCACATTCGCAAACACCACCAGGCCAACGAACAGCAGCACCGCAACCCGCGCTGTTTCTGGCAGCGTTGCCACCAGCCCCTTAGCGGCGGAAGAGAGGTACATATCGGCAATGCTGCTGACCCCCACCGAGAGCAGGCTAAGAATCACCATCAGCAGGGCGATTGCCCGCTGCCACTGGCCCCGCGCTCCATGCGCGAAGAAGAACGACCAGCCCAGGAGGCCGCCATCGAAGGCGACCAGGGCCAGGAACGCGAACACTGTTTGACCCGCTGGCAAGAACTGCGAGATGAGGTCATAGGTGCGGCTTGCTGTGAAGACCAGCAGCACCAGGGCCATAATTGCCACAATCGCAAGCGTAAAAGCCCGCATCATTTCAGGTTTCTCCTCTTGGATGCTCGCCTTCACGCCCCCGATCTGCTATAATAGAGACGGAGACGTGAAGGCACCAACTTCACACCAGCGCTGCGCCGAAGTTTGCCGACCTAGAGCAGCGCTTTTTCATGCCTAAATCTGACGCATTACGAACGAGCCTTGCGGACATAATCATCCAAATCCTCTTGGCGAACTCGTATCTGCCTCCCTACACGAACAGTCTTAAGCTCACCCATACCAACCAACCTACGCACGGTACTCAGCGAAATCCTAAGAATCTGTGCAACCTCCTCTAACGTGTACAATTCAATCACCTCCCTAGAACATTAGCAACATTCACAGGATAGCAGAAGTATTCAATAGTTGTCAAGCCCCCTGCTAAATCTGACGCCTGTACCCCGTCAGATTTTTCGCGGCAGCCCTAAATCTGACGCCTGTACCCCGTCAGATTTACTATACCCGTGTAATGCGCGTATCATGCGGACAATTGACGCCGCAGCGTATAATGCCAGCCATGAAGACCTATACACTAGATGAGGCAGCCCACCTGCTAGGTATCAGCAAGAATACCCTGGTTCCCTGGATGCGAAAAGCAGGCATCCACGCCGCCCGCGCCAAGCACGACCAACGATATCACTATCTGACCCAGGAGCAGCTTGACGCCCTGGCCGCCGCACATGGGCGCGTTGTGACCGATCAGCCCGACCCACTAGCCGCAATGCAGGCCCGCATCGCCGCGCTAGAGGCTGCGCTAGGAGCCAGGCCCAGCAGCGAAGAACGAGAGCCAGCCAGCCGCGCCGACATGGCCCGCTGGCTGGAGAAGCACGGCGTTGCTTTCAACACGGCCCGGCAATGGCCGTTACCCACAGATCGCCAAGCCGCCCTCATCTACGCACAGGGCCATATCAACGCTGTAGGGCACAGGAAGGGCCATAATCGGCTGCATCAGTGCGAAGATACCTCTTGTGTGTGCCGCAGCCTCTTGCTCTTTTAGCGGCGACTGGCGAGCATTTTCAGCTAAAGACCTCCCCTATTTTCCAAGCTCGTCTCCACCTTGCGCTGCTGTGCTTTGACGCCTTGCGACCCGACCAGCCTAACCCGCACTGCCCGCCGCGCCAGCGGGCGGCTGGTCGGGTTTCGCAAGTCTAGCACAGCGCGCAAGGTAGAACTCGCTAGGAAAATAGGGGGCTGATCGACGGGGCAACTGGTACGGACCCTCCCAAGCCTTCCCACCTGCCCGCCGTCTGCTTGTCCGTAGGCAAGCGATTAGAAAAACCAGTTACCCCCCGCTGGCCTGCGTCCGGGGGGGTAACTGGTTTTTTGCGCGCCGCATATCCCCATGTAATCCCCCTGCAACCTCCCTGTAATCTCCCTGGTCCCCTCCGCAGGGCTATAAATCGGCGTTTGCTCGAAGTGAGACGGGGCGGGGGGCGGTGCGTCGTTCGGCTTCGTGCCTCACTCCGCACCGCCCCCCGCCCCGTCTCACTGATTGTCTGAGTAGATAGGCCAGGCATTGCCCCGCCAAGCAAGGGCGAAAGTCGCTCCGTTTCATCCAGGCACTTCGCTCCTTTCGCTCCTTGCTTGGCCCACCCCACCGCCACACGCGCGCACGCTATACTAAGGGGAGAAAGGAGTACCAGCGCATGCCCAAGAAGAAGCGCCGCCACCGGCAAACGACCAGCCAGGGAAATTGGCCGGACTGGCTTGATGACTGGCTCACAGAGAACCTGCCCCCTAGCCAATATCAGTACATCTGGTGTCTGCATTGCGAGCATGTGTACCACGCCGCCAACTGGGCGCAAAGCGGCAGAGCGTGCCCCAACTGTGGGGCCAGCGAAGCGCTGGACGGCTGGGACTGGAAAACCATCCAAGAGGCCAACAACTATCCGCTTGTCCCGCAAGAGGGAGCCTGCTACCCACAGTACGGCAAAGAAGGCTAGTTCCATACCTGCCCCCTTTGCTCCGCCTGGTCAGCCAGATAATCAGTGTACAGGCTGCCCAGGTAGGCATCGATGCCGCGCTGCCCCACCATGCCATCATAGCGACCCCACAGCGCCGGACCATCCACGAACCAGTAGGCGGATCGGGTAAGCCAGGGCCGCCGCCGTTTCGCCCGCCTTAGCAGCTCACGCCGTCGTTTTTCCGTCGCCTTGGAGGCCCGCGCCTGCCCCAGCCGCAGCTTATCCAGGCACCGCGCCAGACGCGCCATGTCGTGCCGGTCCAGGTCGAGCAGCACCACTGCTGCCTCGTAGGCCATGAAATCGCCTTCCTGGCCCCACCACCGGCCCCAGGCTTCCGCCTCGTCCGGCTCCATCTCCTGCACCTTTGCCATATACTTGCTGGTGTAGGAGACAGCCCCCCGATAGGAGCGGACAACCTCGATTTTCGTTCCTGCTCGCAGGTGCTTTTCATCGCCAGAGTCAACCACCTCGTACCAGGCCCGCGATAGCCAATGCTTATCAATCCGCATCGGCCCCAAGATGAGCAGGTGAAAGTGGGGAGCGCCGCGCTTCTGTGGCTCAATCTTCCAAGTGACTGCCGCCTTCTCGAACTGACGGCGCAAGCGCTTGATAAAGGCTCGCAGGTGGTCTTTCGCCTTTGCCGGCGTCGGATACTCACTAGGATAGGTCAGGTGAACGAACTTAGCGCGAGCGACCTCCTCACGCTTGAGAGATGCCATCGCCCGCAGCATCCGCCGCCGTGAGGCCCTGGAGAAGCCTCGTATCTTGCCGCGTTTGCCCCGGTCAAAGCGCTGGGAATATTGGGCCAGCTTCTCAGAGGGTGTCACCTGGAGCAGTGACCCATCTGGAGAGCAGGCTACCTCATAATTGCGCCGCTTGTAGACTGGCGCGGCCCGATATGAACTGTTAGACAAGCCCATTGCACATGCCGCCGTTTCCTCTACTGGCGACCTGGCTGCTAGGCTAGTAAATGCTTGCGGGGTATGCTACAATATCACCAAGTTGGACAACCCGCTTGCCGCTCGCAAGCATTGTTTATAGCCCTGTTGCAGCCCAGGCCGCCAAAAAGACTGCAATCCGCCGCGCCTGATCGTGAGTCAGGGCGCGGCGAACTGTTTCTACTCCTCTGGCCGGTCCTTCATCCATTCCAGCCAATCAAACGCTGCTTGAATGCCCTCATCGTTAAAGGCGAAGTTGTGAAGCTCGCCCAGGGTGCCTGGCTTTGGTTCTCGCCGTGACCACAGGACAATACCCAGGTCATCCACACGCATATTATAGCCTTGTTGGCTGGCCTGGCGCTCCAATGCCCAAAGGCGCTTATATACTGGCGTCTGCTTGTCCATCGGCCCCTATCCTTTTCAACGAACCAGGCACCAGGCCGTAAGACCTGATGCCTGCCAACTTCCCTACACAATGCCGCGCTTGCGCCGGATAGAGTACCACGTCTGCCTACTCCATTCTGCCGGACGCCTACCCGTCGCCAGCGCCCGCGCAACCATCCGCTCTACCTCAGCCCTGGAACGTCGGCGGCCAGGTTCACCTATTTTTTTTTACTGGTAGCGGCGGGCGGCTCAGCAGGCGGCTCATCGGGCGGTACTTCTGTCACCTGGACACGCCCCGCCGGTAGATACTGCTCAAACATGGATTGTACCCAGCCCTCAGCCAGCTTCGGCGCAATACGAG
>DATGID010000148.1:0-2073 GCA_035307385.1 Ktedonobacterales bacterium
CTGGCACGGCGATCTTGTGGGAGCCGCTGCGCCAGGCAGGCTGAGCGGCAGCGAGGCGGTGTAACCGCCGTCACCTCCCACGTGCCAGCGGGACCGCTGGCACCTCCACGCAGACCCTCTGAGGCGCCCCAGGCGCCGCTCGCGCTCCCGTGCCGGCCGTAGGCAAGGCACGGAGCGCGCCGGCGCCGGGTCCGCTCCGGGTGTCCGGGTGCAGTGACACCGGACATTTGTGCCAATTTGGCAGTACCCGGCCGTTGACCCCCTGAAACAGGGGGTCTAAACTGGCACTCAGTGCATCACTCCGTTCCACTTTCCGGTCGCGACTACCTCGTTCCAGCGGTGCTCCAGCGGTACCTCGATGGGGGTGTCCCCCTCATCGGGGGATCCGTTCCCTGGGAGCAGTCGGGTCCCTGGCTGGCCCTCCTGGAGTGGTTGCCGGGTGGGACCCATGCGCTGCTGCTGGCGTGCATGCTCACCCCCGGTGACCTCCTCACAGGCCTCTGCGTCCCCCCGGTCGTCAACCGTCGGCAGCTGCGTCACCTCAAGCGTTGTGAGCGTCGCTGGATCTCTGAGGCGATGAGGGGCGACGCTGGTCGCGTTCAGCCGGAGTGGCGCCTTCTCCAACCGCATGAAGTGCGCGACTTCGCGCTGGGAGTCATTGGTGGCGACCTCGAAGCCCCGCCTAAACATCACACTCACTAGCGAGAGTCGTGCCGCCCTGGAGAAGTTCTCCGAGGTTTCAGGTCTCGCGGCGTCGCAGTTTGTCGCGCAGATCGTGCACGACTGCATCCCCCTCATCGAGTCCATGACGCACGCGTTCGAGCTGGCGCGCAAGTCGCCGCAGGCAGCGTCAGACGCGATGCGCGATGTGCTCAACCAGAGCATGGTGCAGGCGGCTCAGCACTCGCTGGCGTTCGACAAGATCCGCCCCGGGCGCAAACTTCGGAAGCGACCCACGCGTGATTGACTGGCTGTGGGTGCGCGTCGTCTGCGAGGCAGCGGGCACTCTCCGCCCAGGATCTATCGTCTCCATCACCGCTGATGGCGAGATAGAGTGGCAGACCCCGAAGTGGCTTCAGGCCAGGGGTTCGCACGACTGCACGCTTGCGGCTCGAGCGAGGCCTGGCGAGCTCGAGCTATCCGGGTCACCCGCAAAATTCCTGCAAGGTCACAACGCGTTTGGCAGTGACGACCTTCGTGCGCTCGCTCGGGAAATCATAGCGCGGGCGTGCACCAGCCTCGGCGTGGCACTGACCCCCGACGAGCAATCGCGAGTCGACCAGGGGGAGGTGCAGCTGCTGCGCGTCGACGTGAACTACAGCTTTGTCACGGGCGGTCGTGCCAACGCCTTGGCGTGGATCCGCGCGGCTGAGCAGCATGGCTACCTGCAGCACCGCGGGCGCGGCATGCTGAAGGGCACCACCGTGGTGTGGGGCGCGAAGTCCAGGCATTGGCAGATCAAGGCCTACTGCAAGGGGCAGGAGATCGAGGCAACTAATCACCACCTCCCGGCCGAACTGGCACACCGGGATCTGGTCACCGAGTGGTGCAACGACAAGCTACGAATCGAGCTACAGATGAACGCTCGCTACCTCAGAGAACGCGGTCTCCGCCACGTGCGGGACTGGGAAAGTGACACACCTGCGGTGCTACACTCAGAGCACCTCTCCAAGCTGGCTCTCAACGGCGAAGTGAAGATTGAGCAGAAGCACCTGGTCGAATTGCCGCGCGCGGTGCAGCAGGTCTATCAGCTGTGGCATTCCGGCGCTGACGTGCGAGCGCTCATGTCGGCCAGGAGCTTCTATCGCCACCGGCGCACGCTCCTGGCTCACGGCATCGACATCGCCGTGGCTGTCCCTGGTGCCAGGAGCAACGTGGTCCCTCTCATCCGGTACGTCGAAGCGGTCCCCGCTTCGACTCCCAGCTGGGCATCTGGCACGGCGATCTTGTGGGAGCCGCTGCGCCAGGCAGGCTGAGCGGCAGCGAGGCGGTGTAACCGCCGTCACCTCCCACGTGCCAGCGGGACCGCTGGCACCTCCACGCAGACCCTCTGAGGCGCCCCAGGCGCCGCTC